>CAVOHV010000008.1:0-276601 GCA_963695805.1 uncultured Solirubrobacterales bacterium
GCGAACTCCTTGTTGGCGAGCTGCACATCGCGGCCGCCCACCTCGACCCGGCGCGTCACGGGGTCGACGGTCAGGTCCCCGACCCGGATCGGCCCGCGGCGGCGCGCATTCCGCCGCCTGAGAACCGCCGCCACCCGGGCGAGCAGTTCGGGGAGATGGAACGGCTTCGGGAGGTAGTCGTCGGCGCCGGCCTCGAAACCACGTAGCCGGTCGGCCTCGCTCGTACGGCCCGAGAGGACGACCACGGGCAGCTCGGGATCGAAGCGCTCCCCGGACCCGCGTATCTCCCTCAGCACGTCGATCCCGGAGGCGTCCGGGAGCCGCAGGTCGAGCACCATCAGGTCGGGGTGGTTGTAGCCGCAGAGGCGGAGTGCATCGGACGCGCTCGGCGCCGGCAGGGCGCGGTAGCGGTCGGCGGTCAGGTGATCGCAGAGCAACTCCCGCGTGGAGTCGTCGTCCTCGCAGACCACTACCGTCGCCAGCTCTTCGACCTTTGGCAGCACGCACCTATAAGCACGAGGCGGTCCGCACTCTCCCCCGCGCGATGGCGAGGGCAGCTCCAGCACCGAATTCGCGGCCGGACAGCGAACCATCCTGCGGGCGGGGACGCAGCGGCGGATCTCGAGCACACGGCCGTCGCGGTCGAGGAAGAGCAAGTCGAGTTCAAAGCGCATCCCGAAGGTGTGGACGCTGCGGCAGCCGGGGATCAGCAGGCCCTCTCCGGCGCGTGCACGGGGCAGAAACGCCAAGCCGAGCAGGCGGCTGAGCCCGATCGTGGCGACCGGGACCTCGAAGCCGAGCAGCTCGGTTCGCTCGAGCCGGCGAAAGCGCAATGGCGTCTCCACACCCGCATAAGCTTCGGCGGCGATGGAGTACGCAGCCCCGACGCCGGTCGCGGTAGCTCGCGAGGATTCCGGGTTCCTACAGCGGGTCTTCCTCTGGATGTTCGTCGGGCTGGCGATCACCGGCGGGGTCGCTGCCGCGATCGGCTCGAGCGATCAGCTCCTCACGGACATCACCGAATCGCCGGGAATCATCATCGGCGTGATCGTCGTCCAGCTCGGGATCGTCTTCGGGATCAGCTTCGCGATCAACCGGATCTCGGTCGGGCTGGCGACCGTCCTCTTCCTGATCTACTCGGCGACGGTCGGGATCACCTTCGCCTTCATCTTCGAGCTCTACACGACCCAGTCGATCTTCACGACGTTCCTGATCACGGCCGGGATGTTCGGGGCGCTCGCGGTCTGGGGCGCCGTCACCGACGCCGACCTCTCCAAGGTCGGCTCGATCGCATTCATGGCCCTGATCGGGCTGATCCTGGCGACGATCGTGAACATCTTCTGGGCGAACTCGACCCTCTACTGGATCACGACGTACGCGGGGGTGGCGATCTTCGCCGCACTCACCGCGTACGACTTGCAGAAGCTCAAGCAGATTGGCGAGCAGGGGCTCACGGGCGAGGCCGAGGGGCGCGCGGCGATCCTGGGTGCGCTCACCCTCTATCTCGACTTCATCAACCTCTTCCTCTTCCTGCTGCGCATCTTCGGCCAACAGCGCTCTTAGCCCGCGGCTCCGGCTCGATAGCTTCATGGCATGGCCGAATCGGGCGATCCACCGACGCTCTATGAGTGGGCGGGCGGCCGGCAAGCCTTCGAGCGGCTGATCGAGGCCTTCTACGACCGGGTCGAGGGCGATGAGCTGATCTCGCCGCTTTTCCCGGGAGGGGTGAGCCGCGAGCATCGCGACCACGTGATTCTCTGGTGGTCCGAGGTCTTCGGTGGGCCTGCCAAGTACACCGAGCAGCTGGGCGGCTATCACCGGATGGTGACCAAGCACCACGACCTCGCCATCACGCCCGAGCAGCGGCTGCGCTTCGCCACCCTGATGAGCCTCGCAGCCGACGACGCCGGCCTGCCCAACGATCCCGAGTTCCGGTCCGCCTTCATGGCCTACGTCGAGTGGGGCACTCGGCTGGCCATGCAGAACTCCCAGCCCGGGGCCGAGGTCCCGCAGGAGGCGCCGGTCCCGCATTGGGGCTGGGGCGAGGCTCCGCCCTACGTGCCATGACCGGAGTCGAGCAGGGTCCGGATGGCAAGCCGCGCTGTGGCTGGGCCGTGGGCACGCCGGACTATCTCGACTACCACGACAAGGAGTGGGGACGGCCGCTCCACGGCGAGAACCAGCTCTTTGAGCGACTGACGCTCGAGGCGTTCCAGTCTGGGCTGTCCTGGCTCACGATCCTGCGCAAGCGGGAGAACTTCCGCCGGGCCTTCGATGGCTTCGACGTCGATCAGGTCGCCGGGTATGGAGCGAGGGACGTCAGGCGCCTCCTGGCCGACGCCGGCATCGTCCGCAACCGCAGGAAGATCGAGGCGACGATCACTAACGCTAGGGCGGTTCGTGAGCTGCATGCGAACAACGAGACCCTCGACGAGCTGGTCTGGTCCTTCGCACCCGACGAGCCCGGGCCCGCTCCCGAGACGCTCGAGGACCTGGAGCCGACCACCCCGGAGTCGAAGGCGCTCGCCAAGGAGCTCAAGGGCCGGGGGTTCGTCTTCGTCGGGCCGACGACCGCCTACGCCAGCATGCAGGCCGCCGGGCTGGTGAACGACCACCTCGCCGGCTGCGCATTCCGGTAGCACACGTCGACGTCAACGCTGGGTTCCCTTTTGCTGCAACCGCACGTTCAGGAGGGGCCTGGAGTTGGCGACGGCGAGGCTCATGCGCGAAGATGCTCCGACCGGTGGACGAGACCGCACGCAGAGGGAATTACGAGTCCGGCGCGGACTACGTGCTCGAGTACGGAGAGCTCCGGTTCTCGTTCAACGAGCGGGACTTTGCGCAGCGCGTCGAGCAGGCGGCGGTCAAGCTCGACTTCGTGCGCCAGGGGCTCGACGAGCACGAGCTCGAGGACCTGCTCGAGCTGGCCGTGAACGGCGAGATCCGGGAGCCCTGTTCCCCCCTCGGCGAGCACGTCAATGAGAACTGGGAGGACCTCGTCGGTCCCTCCAACAAGAGCCTCGTGCACTGGCTTCGCCGCCTCGTCTTCCGCGGCGCCTGGCTCGACCAGCGCGTCAAGGAGGGCGAGCTCGACATCGTCTTCGACGAGCCGACGCAGACCTTCGGCTACGTCCAGCCCGATCGCGACTCCGAGCTGATCGAGCTCTCCGCCGAGCCCTCCTGGGGCAGCATCGCCTACGGCGGCCGCGACCGCGCCTAGGGCGCGCGACGCCTGAACCGCCGCATCGATGGCGCCCAGCGGGTAGCGCGCCCGCTATATGCGGCTGAGCAGCTCCGCGTTGTTGGCGGTCGCTCCGATCTGATCGGCAAGCGCGCGCGCCGCCTCCTCTGGCTCCATGTCGGCGAGCTCCGCGCGCAGGGTGCGCATCTTCTCGAGCTCCTCGGGATCCCGCAGCTGATCCTCGCCGGAGGAGCGGCTGTCCTGGGGGACGAGCGGGGGGAAGATTCCCTTGGCGGCGAGGTCGGCATCGAGGCGGAGCAAGAGGTTCTCGGTCGTCTCCACGGCCTCGCGCACCTCCGCCGCGCGGTCGTCAGAGTCGAGCACGGTGGCGATCACGGTCAGCGATCCGGTCCCCTCCTCCCCCAGCTCACGGCCGGCGCCGAAGATCCGCTTCACTCTGGCCGGGTCCCGGTAGCCGAGTGCCAGCCGGCTGAGGGAGTCGATCAGCACGACGAGATCGCCGCCGGCCTCGGCCAGGCGCTTGGCGTGGCCCATCGCCAGCTCGGCCTCGCGCGTCTGCTCGCGTGGCTCCTCGTCGGCCGTCGCAGCAAAGATCTCGGCCTGCGGGAGCGCCTGTTGCCACTGCGGGACCTCCTCGGGGCGCTCATCGGCGAGCAGCACACAGAGGTGTGCGTCGGTCTCGGCGATCGCCGAGCCCAGGGCGCGCAGCAGCGTCGTTCGCCCGGAGCGAGGCTGGGCGAGGACGAGCACCCGCTGGCCGAACGCAAGCGGGCCGAGCAGGTCGACCTCGCGTACCGGCGGATCCAGGTCAGCGCCCGGCGCGAACATGCGCCGGTGCGGAGGCGCCGGGGTCAGGTCCTCGAAGTGGCGCCGCTCCTCCTCGGGGTTCTGGCCGTTGACCGACTCGATCCGGACCAGTGCGCGGTGGCGCTCTCCGCGGCGGGGTGGCCGCGCCGGGCCGCCCACCTCGTCGCCGGGCCGGAGCTCGCAGCGCCGGATCTGGGATGCGGACACGTAGACGTCACCCTCGGCCTCATGCAGGCCGGTCAGCCGCAGGAACCCGTAGCCCTGCGGCATCCGGTCGAGCACCCCGGTGACGGCCTCGGTGTCCGGCTCGGGCTGCTCCTCCACTTCCTCCTCCGGCTCGCCGTCCCTCTCCTCGTCGGTCCTCCTATCGTCGGACCTCTGCTCCGGCTCGTGGTGGGGCCGCTCGAGGCCCGCATCGACCGCCTCCTCGCGACCCGCCCACGCGCTTCCCGGCTCTCCGGCTGACTCGATCGCCTCGATCAGCTCGTCGCGCGTCAGCATCCTGTAGTTCGGCACCGCGAGATCGCGCGCCCGCTGATGCAGCTGCGCCAGGTGTTGGTCCCTCACGGCCATTGCGCGCCGCATGCTAGTCAGGCCCGGCGGGCTACTGCGTCGGGATGCGGGCCGGATCGAGCCCCTCCGCCTCGGCCACGCGTCCCCAGTCCTCCTGCTCGGCGGCGACTCTCGATTCGCTCCAGCCGAGCTCCTCCCCCAGGAGCCGCGCCACCGCGAGCGTGGCGTCCGGGTCGCGGAGCTCGGGGACCGCCACCAGGCCGAGTCGCGTGCGCCGCAAGAGGACGTCGGCGACCGAGCGCGCCTGCTCGTGCCGCACTGCGATCACAACCTCCGCGAGCAGATCGGGGTGGCCGGGGACGATCGGCTCCGCCAGCTCCGGGCCCTGCTCGCAGAGGTCGAGGACTGCTCGTGCCGCGTGGCCGTACCGGAACGCGAGCTGGTCGATCGCTCCGTCCGGGAGCCCCACGCTCGTCTCCAGATCATCGGGGCGTGCGGTCATGCCGAGGGGGATGTCGTCGGTGCGGCTCTCCGCGTCCCGGCCGTCACGCTGCGTGATCCGGTCGACCACCTGCGCCGCCATCCGCCGGAAGGTGGTCAGCTTGCCGCCGGTGATCGTCAACATTCCCGATGAGGTCTCGTAGAGCTCGGCCCTGCGCGAGATGTCGACGGACTTCTTTGGGTCGCCGCTCGAGACCAGGGGTCGCACCCCTGCGTAGGCACCGGTCAGGTCATCGGGGCCGACGTCTGTGCCGAAATAGGCGTTGACCGCGTCGAGCAGGTACTCGACGTCGTCACCGCTCGGGGGCACGTGGTCGATGGTCCCCTCGTAGTCGTTGTCCGTGGTCCCGACCAACACCCGCCCGTACCAGGGCAGGGCGAAGATCGTCCGCTCGCCGGCCGCCGGCACGATGCAGGCCGCGGTGCCGATGTCGAGCTGCTCCGTCGAGAGCGTCACGTGGGTGCCGCGGCTGGGGCGGATGCGAGGGATCTCCTCCTCCGCGAGAAGCTCCTCCGGCCGAATCCGGTCGGCCCAGACACCGGTCGCGTTGACGACGTTGTCGGCGCGCAGCTCGATCCGGGCGCCGGACTCGGCCTCCCGGAAGGCGACACCGTCGGCAGGTCCCTCCTCGTCCAGCACCTCGGTCACCTCCGCGCGGTTCAGCACCACCGCGCCGAAGCGCTCGGCCTCGCCGAGCACGGTGAGCACGAGGCGGACATCGTCGGTCTGGCAGTCGTAGAAGAGGTAGGCGGAGCTCGGGTCCATCGGTCCGAGCGCCGGGATCAGCTCGGCAGCCTCCTCGCCGGAGATCGTCCGGTGCCGGTCCGGCGACCAGAAGTCGGCCTCTCCGGAGTGCTCGGTTCGCTGGCTGCGACCCCGCCCGATGCGGGAGGTCGCCATCACATCGTACATGTTCAGCCCGATGCCGATGCGCCGGTCGCGGCGGCCCTCGCCGAGAGCCGGGACTAGGAACGGCGTCGGGTAGACGAGATGGGGCGCGAGCTGGACCAGCAGTTGGCGTTCGAGGAGTGCCTCACGGACCAGCCCGAGGTCGAAGTTCTGCAGGTAGCGGAGGCCGCCGTGGACCATCTTCGAGGAGCGGCTCGACGTGCCCTCGCCGAAATCGTTCCGCTCGAGGAGTGCGACCGAATATCCGCGCGAGGCCGCGTCCAGTGCTACGCCGGCGCCGGTGATGCCGCCCCCGACCACGACCACGTCGAAGGGGTGCTCCTGGATCGCCTGGAGCGCGTCGTTGCGCGAGATCATTCGAGGAAGGTGATCACCTGGTCGGCGGGGAGCCGCTCCGGCGGGCGCTGCTCCTGGACCGGCTTGCCGAGGTGCAGCAGGCCGACGAAGCGCTCGTCGTCCGGGATTCCCACGGCGGCGCTACCTTCCGGGGTGCGCAGGACCTCGGGAGTGCGCCAGTAGGTGGCGAGCCCGCGGCCGTGGGCGGCCAGCAGCACGATGTAGGCCGCGCAGGCTGTGGCGTGCAGGTCCTCCTCGTCCTGGATCTCATCGCCCGTGAGGGCGCAGGAGCAGACGACGAGAGTCGGCGCCCGGTCGAGCTTGGCGGCCGACTCCGGCCCTGCGGCCTGCTTGAGGCGCTCCAGCGCCTCCGGCCCGATCACCCTGAAGCGCCAGGGATTGGTGAGGTTGTGGTTGGGGGCCCAGCGGGCGAGGTCGAGGATCTCCTCGAGCTGCTGGCGGTCGACCGGCTCGGGCCGGTAGGCCTTGTGGGTCCGGCGCGTGCGGATCGCCTCCTCGACTTCCATGCGGGGGGAGGCTAGCTAGTGACCGGGGCCGCCCGGATTGGCGGGCAGACGGCGGCGGTAGAGCACCCAGCCGCCCCAGACAGCGGCGCCGGCGAGCACGGCTGCGGCAACGGCTATTACCCAGCCGGGAATGCCTCCCCCGCCTCCGTCGTCAGTGCTCGAGGAGGCAGGAGCCAGGGGCACGGACGACGGCGAGGGCTGCGCGGCGGGCTGGGTTCCGTCGCTCGCGGCGACCTCCTTCTTCGGGTCCGGCTTCGACGCCCGGGCACCGGATCGGTTCTTGGCTGGAGCCGCGGCAGCGGCGGACGGTACGGGAGCCTTCGACCCCGTCAGCCTGGGCACGGCCCCGAGGGGGAAGGCAGCGCCGTGGGCTGCGAGCAGAGCCTGCCCGGTGACCCAGACCGGAGTCTGGTCGCTCGATGCGGAGTACCGGTAGTGGCCGTCGCGGGCCTGCACGGAGGCGAGGTAGTCGAGCGGGGAGCGGCCGCCCTCGCGCACCGACGACGGTGAGACGCCCGCTGCGACCAGGCCCTGAACCGCGTACGCCGTGGACTGGGCGTTGATCACGCCGCCGCTCAGCGGGAAGCCGCCGCCGGGCCGCTGGACACTGCGGAGATACGAGGCGCCCTTCCTGATCCCGGTGCTGCTTCCGGATGCGGCCAGGGCCTGCAGCACCGCGCCGGTGGTGTCGGCGTCGCTCGCCGCTGCGGCCGCGAAGCCCCAGCCGCCGTCGGAGTTCTGGTGATCGCGCAGCCAGCCGGCCGACCGCCCGATGCCGCTCGTCGCTCCGGCAGCTCGCAGGGCGAGGATCCCGAACGCCGTCTGGTTCACCTGTCCTCGCCAGGAGCCGTCCTTGCCGCGCCTCGCGAGCAGGCGGCTGACCAGGTCACGGCCCTGGAAATGCCTCGGGTTGAGTCCCGCGCCGCGCAGGACGAGGATCGTGCGCTCGAGGTCACCGGTCGTGGTGATCTCGCCGACGTTCCCGGCCAGGTAGGAGATTGGCGTGGCGTCGCCCTGATCGAGGTCGAGCGGGTTGATCCCCGCGGACTCGAGACCGAGCACGGCCCAACCGGTCATCGCGGGGCTGGACTCCTCTCCTGCGGCGAAGCCGAAGCCTCCGTCGTCGTTCTGTGCCGCGCGCAGCCAGGCGGCGCCCGCGCCGGGCCCGCCACCCGCGGCGTCCGCCCTTTCGCCCGGGACTCCGGAGCTCACGATGAGCAGAACCGCGATCATGCACGCCGCGCCCGCCGCGGCACCGCTCGTGGTCGCCCTGGCGACACGTCCGCGCCCCTTCCAGGCGAACTCGAACCGGCGCCGGTAACGCAGCAGCATCCGGACCATCGCCGGGCCGGCGACCAGCGCCAGGGCGGCATTGCCGGCCGCGTGCGCGATGTTGAACGGCACTCCCCTGGCGGAGATCGCCAGAAAGCGGTCTAGTGACTGCTCGCCGCCGTAGGTGACCATCAGCGAGAAGTCGAGGAGCGCGCCGTAGGCGAAGCCCGCGAACGCGCACACGGCAGCGAGGCCGAAACGGCCGACGTGCCGGCCGGTCACCGTCGCGAGCCAGGCACCGATCAGCCCGGTCATGCCCCAGCCGGCCATCTGCCACGGGGTCCACGGTCCCTGGCCGAGCCAGAAGTTCGAGACCAGTCCCGAGAGGGCTCCGACCGCGAAACCCGGCGCCCCACCGAGCGCGAAGCCCGCGACCAGCGTGATGTCCGTGGTCGGCACCACGTTCGGGATCGGCGAGAAGGCGACGCGGCCGGCGACGGAGATCGCCGCCAGCGCAGCGACCAGGGCCACGATCTGCGAGGGCGGGCGCGAGCGCTCGTACCAGGCAAAGCCCCCGAGCAGGGTGGCCCCGAGGACCGCCAGGGCTACGAGCTCCCAGGTCACCGAGCCCGCTCCTCCGTTCGGGTGGTCCGGCCCGCCTCGCGAAGAACGCCGGCTCCGTGCTCCACCGTGATCGCAGCACCGTCGAGGATGCGTGCCACCTCAGTCGAGAAGTACCAGCCCCCGGAGAGCATCTCCTCGGCGGATCCGTCAGCGACGACGTCGCCGCGACCAAGGAGCACCACCCGGTCGGCGAAGGTCGCGGCGAACTGGACGTCGTGGGTCGCGATGACCACGGCGGCGCCCCGGTCCGCCAGACCACGAGTCAATTCCGCGAGCTCGGCCTTGCGAGCCCGGTCCATGCCCCGGGTCGGCTCATCCAGAAGCAGCGCGCCGGGCAGCTCATCCTCCTCAGGGCCCCGGCCCGCGAGGGCGATGGCCAGCGCGAGGCGCTGGCGCTCGCCTCCAGAAAGGTCGCGGGGATCGGCGTCCACCAGGCCCTCGAGCCCGAAGCGCCGCAGCGAAGCGTCTCCCGCATCGCCCCGGACCTCATCGCCGACCCTCTCGTGAACGAAGAGGTCGCCTGGCCGCTGTGGCAACAGCGCGACGTCGCGCGGCGCGTCGACACGCCCCCGCTGCGGATCGACGAGGCCGGCGGCGGCCCGCAGCAGCGTGCTCTTGCCGGCGCCGTTCCGGCCCATCAGGGCCACGCGCTCGCCGGGTTGAATCCGGAAGTCCACGCCGCGCACCGCCTCGGTCCGCTCCTCCCCCACGCCGAGCTCGACCCACAGGTCACGGAAGGCAAGCGCAATCCCGCCCCCCCTCCGGTGAACGTCCCGGAGTGCTCGCTCAGAGGGGGGTTGCGGGACGTTCGGCATGAGGTTTGCGCCTTGGAGCGCCCGGCGCGCCTCGCGGACGCTCGCCGGCGCCGGCAGGCCGGCCTCGCGCAGCAGCCTGGCGCCGGGGGTGGCGAGCACGGGGTCGGCGTCCAGGGCCCATTCGAGGAACTCTCCGGGGGCGCCGTCGAACGTGATGGATCCGGCGCCGAGAGCGATCACCCTGTCCGCCGCCGGCAGGCAGCGCTCGAGCCGGTGCTCCCCGAGCAGCACGGCCACCCCCCACTCCTCGTTCAGCCGGCGGAGCAGCGAGATCAGCTCATCGCCCGCCACGGGGTCGAGCTGCGAGGTGGGCTCGTCGAGCAGAACCAGGCGCGGGCGGGTCGCGAGCGCTGCCGCGAGTGCGACGCGCTGCAGCTCCCCGCCCGAGAGGGTGTCCGTGGTTCGCTCCAGCAGGGGGTCGATCGCCAACGCCAGGGACACCTCTTCGACGGCACGGGACCTCGCGGCCGGCGGGACGCCCCGGAGCTCGAGAGGCAGCTCGATCTCGGCGCGCACCGTGGTGCTGACCACCTGCGTCTCCGGCTCCTGGGCCACCAGTCCGACGACTTCGGCGAGCTCCGCCGGGCCGTACGAGCTCGCGTCCATCCCGGCGACCTCGAGCTCACCCTCGACCCGCCCGCCGTGGAAGTGCGGGACGAGGCCACAGGCGGCGCGTAACAGCGTCGACTTGCCGGACCCCGAGCGTCCCGCCATCACCAGGAACTCGCCGGTTTCCACCCGCAGATCGACCGCGCTCAGCGCGTCGGTTGACGCCTCCGGGTAGCGATAGGTAAGGCCGCTCGCACGCAGAGCCGGGTCAGCCACGCGCCTGCCACCTCCGCAGAGCAAAAGGGATCGGCGCGAGCGCGAGGAGCGTCACGCAGAGGGCGAGCGTGAGGGCGTCAGTGTCCATGGCGATCCGCGGGTAGGTCTCGATGCCCCCCGCACCGGCGATGCGCGCCACCACCCCGGCGAGCACGATCGCGGCGCCGGTCAGGATCAGCGGCGCGTCGTCACGGGAGGGCTCGCGGCGGGCTTGCGGCCGCACCGGCAGCGAGTGGCCTCGCAGCTCGAGTGTGGCCGCCACGTCGACGGCGCGATCCATTGAGCCCTCGACCAAGCGCCGGGCCAGGGCCGCGCGCCCGACTGGCTCGGCGGCCGGCCCCCGCAGCGCCGCCGCCTCTTTCAGCCGCGCGCCGTCGGCGGCGGCGAGCGGGACCATGCGAGTGACGAGCCCCGCCGTCATCGCGGACCGTCTGGCAACGGGGCGAAGCGCGCGGAGAACGCGGTCGGGGTCGACGCAGGCGGAATAGACCGCGAAGACCAGAACGACGGCGACCACCCTCAGGCCGATGACAGCGCCGGCCGCCAGGGACTCGAGCGTGATGTCGGTGTTACCGAGCACCGGCATCTCCCAGCCCCGGACCAGGACCGTGTCACCCCGGTGGCTGACGAGAACATTGATGAGGACCATGAAGAGGAGCAGCGGCAGCGCCAACCGGAGCGAGGCGCGGACGGCGCGACCCGCCCCAGCCGCATAACCGGCCAGCACGGTGGAGGCGGCCGCTGCCAGAAGGACCAGCGGACTCGAGTAGACGAAGCCGACGAGCGCCAGCGCGCCCAGGTAGGCGATCGCGGCGCCAGGCGAGGCGCGGTGAAGCGGGCTGCCGCCGGGTGTGTAGGCGAGGGCGGGCTTCATGGGACCGGCACCCCGACATAAAGGGTTGCGCTGACGCGCACCCTCGCATCTGGCTCCTGGCTGGGTCGCGAGCGCGTAGTGATTCCGCAATGCATCGCCGAGCAGCCCGGCTGCGGCCGCGACGCCCTTTGCATCGGTGCCGGTGACGACCCAGGTCGGGGGGCCGTCCCCCGGCCGCAAAGCTGCGACCAGCCCGCCGCCCTTGCCAATGCTTCCGGCGGGCTGACCGTGCTGGTTTAGCACCTCCAGCAGGGGTTTCCTGGTCCCGACGAACCGGGCGAAGACTCCGCTCCGGTCGGGTCCATCGGCCAGCAGCGCGGCGCTTTGATTCGTGCGGACGACATTCCAGGTTCCGACCAGGACCACGATCGCATCCGCGATCGGACCCGACGTCTTGACGCCGAGCGGTGACAGACGCTGGTTGGCGGCTTCGCAGATCGGCGCCGCGGCCCGGCAATCGAGGATCGCCGGCCAGCGGTGCCCCTGGAATCCGTGCAAGAACGGCTCCGGCCAGGAGCCGACGACCGTCGGGACGCGCATCGCGGCGGTCCAGTCGTGGTAGTCCCACCAGATGCGGTCGCCGCCCGATGGGTCGTACTCGGCGGACCCGATCGGCGACTCGACTCCGTTCACATAGAAGAACCAGTCGCTGCGGCGCCCGCCGCTCTGGCCACCCGCGAGACCGTCGATCGACTGGATGAATCCTCCCCCGTAACGGGTCGTGATGTCCGCGTTGCGGTCGAGAACGCGAAGCACCGTGTCGGACTCTCGGATCGAGTCGCTCTTCTGGAGCATGACCTTGGAGCCGTAGTCGCGCGTCACGGTGAGCTCGACGGCGCCCTCGTCCTTCCCGTGCCCGAGCCCACAGCCGGCGACCGCCGCGGCGCTGAGCGCGAGGGCGGCCGCCAGGATGCGGGCGGGGATCACTTCTTGCGCTTCCCCTTGTGCTTGCCGTGCTTGCCCTTCTTGGCGGAGCGGCTGCGGTGCTCGCAGTTCTTCCCCGCCTTGTCGCCCTTGCCCAGCTTGATGCTGTCGTCACCGCCGCCGCAGTTGACGCGGTCCTTGCCGCCGCCGCGCACGTCGATCCGGTCGTCGCCAGCCAGGGCACGAACCCCGTCGGGCTCGCCACGCGGCTTGATCCGATCGGCCCCGGCAGTGCCGGTGATCTGATCGGGGGCATCGGAGCCGACGATCAACCGCCCACGCGCCGCCTGGCAATCGGCGGACTGGGTGAACGAGCAGATCGAACTGACGGCGCTCGGTATGTCCGACCCCCGGGTCGCCTGAATCTGCGCGGTGCCGGGACCGTTCATGGTCACCTGGGCATTGCCGGATGCATCGGTCGTGACCGGCGAGGCACCACCGGAGATCACCGCTCCGGCGGCCGCGGTCGCGGCGCCGTCGTCGCCATAGGCGAGCACCTGCACCGGAAACGGCGTCCCCACCGGCTGGCGAACCGGAGCGTTCAGCAACAGCTCAGGCGGCGCTGGGAAATTCGGCGACAGGTACCAGAGGACCTGGCCACCGGAGTGGATCTCGAACTGAGAGCCACCCACCTGCAGGCCGGCGTGGTTCACCTTCGTGTACCAGAAGGCCGAGCCCTGGGCGACCTGGCCGCCGATGGCGCAGACGCCGAGGCCGAAGCCCTGGGAGACGAATGTGTCCGTCAGCAGCAATGGATTCAGCTGACGGCGGCTCTTCGCAGCCTCGACGACGATGCCGAGGGCGTTCGCCCCCGGGACGGTCACCCCCTGCCCGGAGCCGCCGCTGCCGGGCCCGAAGCACTCGGCCTGTGGGCTGGTCGGCATAGTCGTCGTATCGCTGTACTGCGTGATGTCGTCGAGCTCACCGCCCGAACCCACCACTCGGAGATCGGCGCCGACGCTGGCGCTCGCACCGGCAGGGCCGAACGAGGCCAGCGCGATCAGCGACGCCAGCGCGAGCGAGACAGTGATTCTCATCTGAGCCACCCCTTCCTCGAGGGCCGTGTTGGCGGGCCGGGGACAGGTCTCCTGGCTTCCGGGCTAACGACCGCCGCGCCTTCCCAGGGAGCCGGCGGCTCCCCAGTGGCGAGTGCGGGGTCTCATCCCGGTCACAGTGGCGGGACCGCGCCGGCTTCTCACCGGACTTCCCTTGACCACCGGCCGTGTGAACGCCGCTGATCGTACATCGCCGGTGCGATGCGGATCGACGGCAAAAAGAGGGGCGGCCCGAAGGCCGCCCCTCTCGCAACTTCAGCTCGAAGAGATCCCGATACTTTCTTGGGCTACTTCGTCTGCTTGCACTTCTGCGTCGACGAACCGCTCTGGGACGTGCCGTCGTTGAATGTCGTGGTCGCAGAAGTGGCCCACTTCTTCTTCTTGCAGCGGGCCATGATGTAGAACGTCTTCTTACCCGACTTCTTCTTGTTGATCGTCGTCTCGAAATGCGTGATCGACGTACCGGTCGGGGGGATCGCAACGGTGAGCGTGTTCGCACCCGTGTTGAGCACGCCGGTCAGCGTGGTGCTGAAGGCGTAGGTCCCAGCGGCCGTGAACACGTCGGTGTGCAGCCCGATCGTCGGGCTCCCACCGCTGGGAACGCCGTTGTAGGCCGCCACCTTGCCGGTGAGGGCACCGCCATTGATCGTGGCGCTGCCGCTACCGACCCGGCTGGCGCCACAGGTGGCGTTCGCCGTGGCCTCCGGCACAGTCGCGATCGTGCTCAGGTTGCACCGGCCGATGTTCCCCGGTGTGAACTTGACGTCCTTGCTGAACGACACGATGGTCTGCGTGCCGTTGGGCGCGAATCCGCCGCTGTAGTTGGTGTCGACAGTTGTCTTCATCGACTTGACCGCGACGAAGGTCTTCTTCGGTGCCTTCGACGGGCTGATGATCGAACTCACGCTCAGGCTGGTCACCGTCGCCGAGGCGGTGCCGGCCAAAACCACACTCCCGATCACGCCCAGCATGGCGCCGATCAGATACTTGCGCTTACGCATACCACTCCTTTTCCGTTGGGCAAGTTCCCTGACGGCACCCCAAAAGTCCGGGCCGCCAGCCCTTGAATTTGCCTGCTTCGCTGAACCTAACACAGCGAAAACGGCCGAGTTGTGCCGTTCTTCCCTTAAATCCCAGTCGGGGAAAACTGGGTATCCGTCTACGGGTTCGCGTAGATGTGCGTGTACTGGCTGGCCGAGTCGGCCCCGGACTGGCCGATCGAGGGCTGCGGCGGCGCCGCATTGCACGCCGGCGCCGGGAACGAGCCCGAGGTGTTGCCCTGCCCCGCGAACGGGAACTGCTTGATCAGGTTGAAAATGTCCTGGGGGGTATCGAAGGTGGCGCGGTTCGAGAAGAGCGGATCGGCGGTATAGACGCTGTCGTTGGGGTCGAGGGCCGCGAAGACGCCGAAGGCCGGCGAGCACGGCCTCGTGTCGAAGCTGTCGAGGCCGCCGGCGACCTTCAGCGCGCTGTTCGGGGCCGGGTACGGGTTCGTCCGCGAGTAGGTCAACCGGTGCTGCGTGAAGGCGGCAAGCCCCTCCGGGTAGAGCGGCGCCGTGCTGCGGATGTAGTGGATGTTCGTGCCGGTCTCGATCGTGCCGGTGGCGTTCAGCGCTGAAGCGACGTTCCCGAGGAACCCGGTCACGTCGCGCTGGTAGCGCCCGATCCCCTGGACGATCGGCGTGATCTGTTGGGAGAACGGCGTCACCTCGTTGAGCAGGGGCGGAAGATCGTTGTCGAGCAGGGCCCTGAGGGCGGGCAGGCCGGTCACGGAGCGCTTGGCGAGCTTGCGGAGGCCGACGAAGAAGTCCTTGAAGCTCGGGGCCACCTTCGCCACGTTCTTCAGGTTCGCGCTCAGCAGCCTGGCCGAGGGATGGAGCTGGGTGATCAACGGGTTGGCGTTTTGCGAGAAGCTGCCCAGGCGGTTGAGGGTCAGCCGCGACTCGTCGAGGAACGTGGGCAGTGCGCGGAAGGTGGCCTCCAGGTCCTGGTTCCGCACCGCCGTGGTGTGGAAGACGGTGCCCGAGTTCCGGATCAGGCCCTGGAGCTGGCCCTGGCGCTCGCTGAGCGCGCCGAAGACCTCGCCGGTGTTGCGGACCAGCTGCTGCACGGCGCCCTGCTGGGTGTCGAGCACGCGAAGCACCTTGTTGGCGTCCTGGGCGAACGGCTCGAGATTGGCGATCGCGGCGGAGAGGTCCGCGCCGCGGCCGGCACTCGCGATGGCGAGCTCCTCCATCCAGGTCTGGAATGCCGCCCTGGTTCTGGCGTCGAAGGTGCGGAAGATCTCGTCGAGCTGCACCGAGGGCTGCACCTGCGCCCTGGGCAGGGTGCCGCCCTCCGCCAGCTTCGGTCCGTCGCGGTCACCCTGCGTGAGCTCGACGTAGGTCTCGCCGAGGAGCGTCTTCTGCCGCAGCATCGCCCGGGTGTCGGCGGGGATCGGGGCGTAGCGGCTGTCGACCTCGATCGTTGCGACCGCCAGGTCCCGGTTCGGGCCCGAGTTCGCCAGGTTGATCGACTTCACCTTGCCGACGGAGACGTTGCTGATCCGCACGTCGGACTCGACCGCGAGCTGGGTGGCCTCGTCGAATGGCACCTTGACCCGGTAGCCCTCGGGCTTCAGTGGAATCGGGCCGCCGAAGGTCGACCAGAGGAAGAGCAGCAGGCCGAAGCACGAGAACGCGAAGGCGACCGCGACGGCGATCTGTCCGACTGTCGGCCCGCGCGTCCTCACGGCGTCACTCCCGGTGTCGCGCAGTCCGGGATGTTGGTCGTGCGAGGCGTGCCGCTGAGCTGGTAGAGCAACCGGAGGTACGGCTCGGCGAGCAGGGTCTGCTCAGCGGTGCCGGCGGTCGCACAGCTCAACTGGACCAGACCGCGCCTGATCGGTCCGTAGGCGTCCTGAAGGGTGTAGTTCGTGACCAGGTTGTGGTTCAGCCACGGGACGTAGAAGAGGTAGCCTTCCTGGTCCCCGGGCGGGTTGAAAGCCAGCGCGTTGAGCCCGTCGTTGAGGCTGGTGAATCCGAGCTTGAGTCCGGGGGTCGCGACGCCTAGGCCCTGCGAGATCTGGGCCACGTGCTGCACGGGGCTCTTCACCTGGACGGTGAAGGGACGGATCTGGTTCTGGATCGGCCCTGCCGTCTGCTGGAAGAGCGGCCGCAGGGCGCGCAGCGCCGGGGCGGTCGCCCTCGCACCCGGCAGGCTCTTCTTGAGAGCCGGCCCGGACTGCAGCGCGAGGTCATTGGCGCTGGTCAGCGCACCCTGGGTCTCCTTGAGCGTGCCGGGCAGCTCCCTGATGGCGCTTCGGATCGATGCCTCCTGCCTGGCGAACGAGGCGAGCACGGCGTCGGAGGCGTCCACGAAGTTAGTCAGATCCTGGTCCTTGTTGCCGAGCTCGGTGGAGAGCAGCTGGAAGTTGTGGATCGAGTTGGCGATGGTCTGCCGGCGGGTGGCGAGCGCGGCACTGATGCGGGCGATGTCCCGGGCGAGCGGGTCCAACCGGCGGAGCGCGTTGGAGAGCTTTACGTCGCGGCCCTGCTCGGGGTCGAGGGCCTCCGCGCCGTTAGCCAGCAGGAGCTTCAGGAACTGCTGGGTATCGGCGTCCAGCGAGGCGAGGACCTCGTCCGGATTGACCTGCGGCTGGGTCGAGGCGAGCGGGATCGTCGAGTTCTCCTTCACCTGCGGGCTCGATTGGGTGCCCGGATCGACCTCGACGACCATGTCGTTCAGCCCGGTCTTCGGACGGAGCAGAAGCGAGGAGTTCTCGTGGATCAGCGGCGCGTACTTGTTGTCGACGTCCATGCCGACCACGGCGTGGCCGTTCTCGAGCTTGACGCCGCTGATCTCGCCCACCTTGATGCCGGCGATGTCGACGGACTGGCCCTGACCGGGGATGACGGCCTGGGCCGTCGAGAACTCGGCCTCGAGCGCGAACCGGTCCGTACCGATCAGCGGTACCCAGCTCGGCAGGCTGGTGCGCTGGTTGATCAGGATCACCGTCGTCGCGAAGAGGGCGGCGGCGAGCAGGGCGATGATCGCCAGAACGTCGCGGAGATGTGCTCTCAGCGCTCGTCTCATGGGAAGTTGGAGGGGTTCGGCGGGCCCTGCGCCGCAGCGGGCCCGTTGAGGTCGGGGATCGGGTTGCTCTGGCAGGCGACGTCGGTCCTGAACGGCGGCGCGCGGGACGCGACCGGGCGAGTCCCGATGTTCCCGCCCGGGGCGGCGGTGCCCGCCCACAAGGCGTCCCTCCCCGGGCCCCCGCCCGGGACGGAGGCGCGGAGGTTCGGGACGGGGCCGCCAGCGGGCACCGGGCCGCCGGCCGAGAAGAACCGCAGGACCGGGCCGTTGCCGTCGAAGAAGCCGCTCTCGCCTGCGAGGTTGGCGACCGCGTAGCCGAACTCCTTGAAGTTCGGCACGCCCGTGGTGAAGTTGTAGCCCGTACCCGAGTCGTCGAGCACCACGTCGCCGGCCGGGTCAAGGACATTCGCGACGCAGCCGCTCGTCAGCCCGATCTGCTCGAACAGCCCGCGCCCGTCGGCCGCGGACTTGCCGGCGCCGGGGCCGGCCAGGCGCAGCTGGTGGGCGACGAAGCCGAGCTCGCTCGGCTGCAACAGCGCGGCGGTCTGGTCGAGCCACGGCTGAGAGGCCGCGATCGTCGCGGGCAGCTCGCGAACGCCCGGGGTGAGGTCACGGGCGAAGGCCCGCAGGAAGGGCAGCGTCGAGTTGGTGTGGCGGAGCGACGGCTCGGCGATCTTCAGCGTGGGCGCGAGCAGCTTGATCGTACGCTCGAGGTTCTCCTTTTCGCTGGCGAGCGCCCCTGCGACGGTGTTGAAGTTGCTGACCAGGCCCTGGAGCTGCGCCTCGTGGCCGGTCAGTGCGTCGAAGATCCGGGCCTGCCCGGCGATCAGGCCGGAGAGATCGTGCTGCGTGGTTCCGAGCAGCGCTTCGTTGACGATCGCCGAGTCCTTTGCGGCCGTCTGCCCGTAGAAGAAGGACTTGTTGATCGCCTGGGCCGCGGTCAGCCCCTGGACCTCGGGGTCCTGTGTCGCGTCGTCGGCGGCCGACGGCTTGTGGTTCAGGGACTGGCCGTAGCCCTCGAGCAGCTTCTGCAGGTTGGCGCGGTCGGGCGCCTGGAGCGAGGTGAGGATCTGATCGAGTTGGACCGCCGTCGCTGTCTGGGTGACAGGAATCGTGTCGCCGTCGGAGAGGGAGTGGGCGCTCGGGCTCCCCGGGCTGATGTCCAGGAAGAAGTTGCCCTCCAGGAAGATGCGCGGCCGGATCTCGAGTTGCGCGTCGCTGTGGATCGGCAGGCCGTTGTCGTCGACGGTGAAGGTGACCTCGGAGTAGTTGCTCGCGCAGGTGTCGGTCTGGCCGTTCTCGCAGACGCTCTTCACGCTCTCGACCTTGCCGACGCTGACGCCCGCGATCCGGACAGGCGAGTCCTTGCGGATGTTGGCCGCGTTCTGGAAGACCGCCTTGAGCTCGAAGTGCGACTGGAACGGGATCGACTTCGTCCAGGCCAGGTAGGTCCCGGCGATCACGAGCGCGATCAGGATCAGGGCGTTGCGCGTCCGGTGCGGCGGATGGCCCTTGCGGTAGATCCGCTCGTCGTAGTCCTTGCGCTGGGGCACCTTTGGCGCGGGGGGCGTCACTTCTTCCCCTTCTTCTTCTTTTTCTTCGTGCTCTTCTGGAGCTGCTGGAGGATCTGGCCGGCCGTATTGATCCCCTGGTTGCCCGGGACGTTCCCGATCGTCACGCCGCCGGGGAAGCCCTCGTTGCCCGCCTCGCACTCACGCGTCTGCCCCGGGGACGCGGTGTTCGGGTAGGGGTTGTAGTGCAGGAAGTTCACGGCGAAACCGCCCTGCCCGTTGGCCGGGGCGGAGGCGGGGCCGATTTGGCTTCCCTGCGCGAGCGATGGCTGGAGCACGATGAATCGCTGCCCGTTGGCAACACCGTCGTTGTAGCTCGCCAGGTCCGCGGCGTTCCGGAAGACGAGCGTCGCGTAGTTGCAGACGGACTGTGCGGGAGTGATGAAGCGGAGCGCCGGCCCGGCCGCGTTGTTGAACTCGGTCAGGTGCTGGATGCCGTTGCGCGCGCTGGCGTTGTTGCTGAGATTCAGCAGGGACTGCGCCGTCGGGTCGAGCTGCGCGTTCAGGGCCGGCGCGAACGGCAGCGCCTTGACGCCCTCCACGATGCTCTGGCCGACCACCTTCTGCACCGGCGCGATCGCATGGATCCCGGGCTGTAGCTCGCTGAAGAGCTTGGCCGTGTTGACGAGGAAGGGCCGAATCGTCGGCAGCGTCGCGATCGCCGTGTCCTCCGCCGGCGGCGACTTCGAGATCGACTCCTGGATGAAGGGGCGCGAGACGCGGGCAAGCGCCGCGAAGGTGGTGTCCAGGTCCGCGAAGAGCTGGCCCTGGATCTCGGCGACCGGCGCAACCTCCGCCGCGGTGGCCGACAGCGAGGAGACGAAGTTGGAGAGGCCGGTGTTCGGGTCCGCGAGGTTCCGCATCACCGGAGTGAGGACCTCGACGAGAGGCTTGAGCTGGCCGATCGCCGCGTTCAGGTCGACCCCGCGGCCGGCCAGGGCATTGCCGAACTCGAGCAGGTTGGCCTGGATTGCCGTCCGTGTCGGGCTGTCGAACATGTTGAAGACCTGGTCGATCTCGACCGGCTCGGGACGGGCCGCACTGAGCGGCATCGTGGAGCCGGCCTTGAAGCCCTGGCTCGAGTCACCGCGATTGATCTGGAGGTACTTCAGGCCCAGCGCGGACTTGGAGCGGACGACGATCGTCGAGTCCTCGGGGAGCTGCTCCAGGTCCTTGTTGAGGTCCATGTCGACCTTGGCGACCTGGCCGGTGCACTGGCGGGTCGGGTCGAACGGACAGGGAGCGTCGGTGACGTTCTCGGGGGTGATCGCGGTGATCTGGCCGACGCGCTGGCCGCCGATTCGCACGTCATTGCCCTTGACCATGCTGTTGGCGTCCGGGAGCTGCGCGGAGAGCTGGTAGGTCGGCACGAAGGGCAGGCCGGTGTTCGCCTGGTAGGCGAGGAAAACCGCAACCGTCACGACGAGCACGGTGACCGCGCCGACCAGGGTCGGGCTGGCCGCGAGGCTGCCGACGCGGCCGCCCCTCATGCCCCGCCTCCGAGGAGGAACTGGAGGAACATCGAGGCCTCTCGCATCGAGACCGCCTGGTTGCCCGGCTGCTGCCCGGTCGTGTTATCCGGCGTGGTGGTCGTGGTGCCTGAGCCGCCATCGGAGGAGCCGGGCGTCTCGGTGGACTCGCCCTGATCGGGGGGAGGCTGCGGCAGCAGGTCCTGGAGGTTCGGGACATCGATGTGAGGCAGTGGCGAGGCCGACCGGAGCTTCGCCTTGGCCGCGCGCGTCTTGCTCGCCTTCTTCTTTTTCTTCTTCTTGGTCGTCGCCGAGCCGGTGGACGACGGCTGCCAGAAGGCCTCACACCCGCCGGCGGGCGTGGCCACGAGCTCGACGCAGGTCGAGAGCTGGAGGTTCGAGCGCTGGTAGTGGCCGAACTGGTCGAACCCGTTGAGGGAGCCGCTCGTGTTGTAGATGAAGTTCATGAGGTTCTGGAAGCCCTGCGTGCGCTCGAACGTGTCCAGCAGCGAGCCGAAGTTGATGCCCACGGGCTTGGCGGAACTGGCAGTCGCCGCCAGGTCGGTGAGCAGCCCGTCCGAGGCGGCGAGCTTCGGGCCGGCCGTCTGCCCGGCGTCGCCGAGGGTCGTGAGCGCCGGGATCGTCAACTTGGCGAACTTCGGCAGGTTCACCGTCGCCTTGCTGAGGCCCGGTGCCGCCTGGTTCAGGTCCGTGAAGAGCGGCGTGCCCTGATCCGCGAAGCTCTTCAGCTTCGTCATGGTCAGGCGGACCTGCCGGAGGGTGGCCGGGAACTTGCGCAGGCCCTCCTCGAGCGCGGCGCTGCGCTCGGCGGTCGCCTGGCCCGAGATCGCGGCGTTGCGGAAGAAGCCGGTGACGTGCGTGCGGTTGCGGGCCAGCGGCTCCAGCACCCGGTCGCCGTTGCTCGCCAGGCTGGCGAGCTCCTGGTTCTGCTGGGCGAGGATCGCGAGCACCCGATCGGTCTGCCGGAGCGCCGGGTTCGCGCGGTCGATGACCTCGCCGAGGTCCTGGCCGCGGCCCGCGAGGGCGGCGCCGAGGTCGTTGAGGATGATCCGGAAGCGGTCCCGGAAGGGCAGCCGCTGGATGTTCTGGATCAGATCGAGGTCGACGGTCTTGCCGTTGTTCTCGAGCGGCAGCAGGTACTGGCCCGATCCCGGCTGGTCGTCGCCGATCTGCTGGAGCGGCGGCGGGGGCGGCGTGCCCGCCGCGCGCGGCTGGGTCGGCGTGCAGTCGACGTACTTCTCGCCGATCAGGGACTGCGGGCGGATCAGGCAGCTGGCGTCGGTGCGAAAGTCCTTGAAGCCGGAGTCGGTGATCTTCATGACCACGACCGCCTTGCCCGGCACGGCGTGCGGGCCGCCCTCGTCGCTCGCGATCTCATCGTTGCCGGTGACATCCACCGACTCGACCGTGCCGACGGTTGCGCCGGCGACCCTGACCTCCTCGCCGTTCACGACGAAGGAGCCGTTGTCGAAGATGCCCCTGACCTTGTAGTCGCCGCTCGTGCCGTCGGAGCCGATCGCGGGCAGCGCGATCAGCATCGCGGCGAGCAGCAGGCCGACGGCTATGAGGGCGATTCGCCTCATGGTCCTGGCACCACGTCCGTCGAGTCACACGAGGAGGGCGGCGCGGGCGGAGTGCCGGTGGGAGCGCCGACCGGCGGACCGGGGAACGCGGGTGCGAAGAACGGGTTGCTGCCCGCGATCGGCATGGAGGAGCCGCCCGGGCAACGGAGGAAGATGCCGCGGGTGGGGCCGGCCGGATAGTCGTTGTAAACGTTCGCGGCGTCCTGCGGCAGCAGGGTGCAGGTGCTCCCCGACACCCCCTTGCAGCCGGCCGGCGAGTTGGCGGAGAAGGTGCCGAAGCCGAAGGGCGCCACGCGCAGGTAGTGGGCGTCCGCGTCGTAGTAGCCCGCGACCTGGTTGAGGTGGGCGACGCCGGCCATCAGATCGGGCACGTACGGACGCAGGAATTGCAGGTTGTCCTGGGAGACCTGCATCGCCTGCACGGTGATCGGGATCGCCTCGGCCGCACGGTTCTGGAGCGGCGGGAAGAAGCCCGTCGCGTCGGCGAGGTCGTTCTGCTTGCCCTTCAGGTTGACCGCGCGGCTGAGGTCGCGGATGACGGGGATCGACCTGGCCGTGACCGGCTTCAGGTCGCGGAGGAATCTCGGCAGGTTCTTCGTCGCCGGCTTCGAGGCGTTGACCAGCACGTCGAGGTCATCGAGGGCCGGGCGGAGGTTGTGGAAGGTGGTGTTCGCCTGGCGGAGGGTGGGCGGCAGCGCCACGAGTGCCTGGTCGAGGGAACGGTTCTGCGCCGCGATCGCGCCGAGGGCCTCGTTGGCGTTCTGGGTGAGGGCGGAGAGGTCGGCCCGGCGCTCGGCCACCGCGGAGACCACGTCGGCGCCGCTGACGAGGAAGTTCGTCAGGTTGCCCTGGTCGCGGTCGAGCTCCTGGAGCAGGCGGTCCGTGGCGACCAGCGACGGGCTCAGGAACTTGTAGGTCCGGTTGGCCTCGGGGCCCTTGCCAGCGTAGACCGTGGCGGAGCCCTGAATGATGTTGCGGAGCGCCTGGCGCTCCCGGCCGCGCAGCGTGTTGAAGAGCTGGTCGAGGTCGACCGGGGAGGTCGTGTCGACCTGGGTGATCGTCGCGTCGTTCCCCAGCTCGGGTGCGTTGTCCGGACCGGGCTGGATCGAGACGTAGCGGTTGGCGATCCCCGAGAGCGAGGTCGCCCGGATGATCGCGGAGGTGCCTTCGTGGAGGGGACGGTCGACCGAGATGTCGACCTCCGCCTGCCCGTTGTCGATCAGCTTGACGTCGTCGACGCTCCCGACCGAGGCGCCCCCGATCAGGACCTGGTTGCCCTTGACCAGCTGGCCGCCGGTCTCGAAGACGAGCTTGTAGTGATTTGAGTTGCCGCCGCTCGAGAGCAGCAGGACGACGATCGCGACCGCGATCAGGAGCACAGCGATGATCGCGGCGATGCGGCTGAAGCCGCGCCCTCCCCTGACGCGGGCGGCCCGCGTCGAGACGGCGCCCTCCCCAGGCGTCACCGGCGCCTCGCCTGCGGGCGATTGTCCGGATGCGAGCCTCGAGCCTCCGTTCGGGTCCCTATGACGGTCCCTTCTTCCAGCAGCTCCTCACCTGCGTCTCAGCAGCCTTCCTCTCCTGCCGCATCCTGCAGCTCCGCAGCGATCCTATCTAGGACCCCAGCCGCGGAATGGGTAATTGGCCGTAGTTCCGAGCGGTTAACGGGTGCTTAATCGGGACGATTTCGCCCCTTTACAGCGGTCCCCTGCGCTGGCTCAGCCGGAGGCTGGCTCTTCGAGCTCCACCGGCGCGCCGTTCCATGAAGGTGCCGCTTCTCGTCCAAAGCGCCTCCACATAACGTGCGCTCCGAGAAGTGGCGCTGTAGGGTGCGTCCGAGAGAGGGCGTGACGGAAGCGGCACTCCGGTGCCGTGATTGCGGTGAGAGGGGATCCCCACATGAGCGCATCGTCCACCGGCCTGCTCGCCGCGGAGGGCCCCGGCTCCGTCTCGCAGGCTCCGAACCTGGCGGACGGGTTCACGGACACGTTCACCAGCCGGTACGTCGACGCCGGGGCACTGCGGCTGCACGCGGTCATCGGAGGCGACGGGCCGCCGCTGCTGCTGGTACACGGCTGGCCCGAGACCTGGTACGCATGGCGGCTGATGATGCCGGCGCTGGCGGAGAACTTCGAGGTGATCGCGGTCGATCAGCGTGGTATGGGGCTGTCCGACAAGCCCCGGGACGGCTACGACACCGCAACCGTCGCAAACGACCTTGTGGCGTTGATGGACGCGCTCGGCCACCAGCGGTTCGCCATGGTCGGCTGCGACACCGGACTGCTCATCGGCTACGCCCTGGCCGCTGATCACCCCCACCGGGTCGACCGCCTGGCCCTCGGGGAAGCCCCGCTTCCGGGCGTGTCTCCCACGCCGCCACTGTTCCTCCCCGCGCCGCTCAACGAACGCCTGTGGCACATCCCGTTCAACGCACTTCCAGAGGTCAACGAGAAGCTCGTCAGCGGGCGAGAGGACATCTTCTTCGGCGAGAAGTTTTCGAACGCGGCCGGAAAGAAGAAGCTGTCCCCCGACGCCGTCAAGTACTACGTCGACCTCCTCGCGGCCGACCCGGAGGCGCTGCGCGGCAGCTTCGAGCTCTACCGCGCTTTCCCGGTGAGCCAGGCGCAGAACGAGCAGCGCAAGACCCGGCGGCTGACGATGCCAGTCCTGGCGATCGGCGGAGCAGAAAGCTTCGGCGAACAGATCGCCGAGACGATTGAACTCGTCGCGGACGACGTGCAAACCGCAGTCCTGCCCGACTCCGCACACTGGGTCGCCGAGCAGGCTCCGGACGCGATGCTCGCCGCCCTGATCGGGTTCCTGGCCCCGTACCGGGACGGGTGGCTCGCGGCCCGCAATCCGCGCTGAGCCTGTCGGGTGCGGTCCGGGAAGCGGGTGGGCGGTCGACCGGGGCTGCCGACTGGCCCACGAGTCGCGCACCGCTGCTTTTCGTCCAAAGCCGCGGTCTAGCTGTCGATGACCGGGGCCGTCGCCACAGCCGCTTTCACGCGAAAGCAGAAGCGAGGCTTCAGTCCCTCTCCGTCTTAGCAGCCGTTTCGAGGCCCGCACCTTTGCACTACATTCTCCGTCGATGGCGGCCGCGGCGACACTAATCATGTGGTTTCAACTGCGCTCGCCGGAGCTAGCCGAGGACTTTGAGCGTCTGATGGCCAGCGATCGGGACATCGTCCATGGCTCGCTGGACACGATGTCGGATTGGCGATTGACGCGGCCGACGGATGTGCCCGGACAGGCAAGTGAATCAGCCGATTACGTGCTGATCGCTGAGATCGTCAACATCGAGCACTGGCAGCAGCAGGCGGAGGAACGGGTCCAGGGTTTGGCTGATGACTTGGCGCATCTGGTCTCCAGTCGGAGGATGCTCGTCCTCGAACGCATACTTTGAAATGGGCTCAGCTCTGAGGGCTTCTCCATCGCGCGAAAAGCGAGCGCAAGGTCGAGGAGCGCTCCTTTCCATGCAAAGCAGCGGTGATCCGAGTCGGGACGAGCCGGCGGTCACGCCCGGCCAGGGCCTCGGTCTGGCCCAGTTTGGCCGTTAGGTGGCTGATTAGACTCTGAAACGGGGCGCGCACGGCGACGCGGCACCGCCGCGATCGAGATCCGGGCTCTCGCTCCGCCACGGGAGCAGGCGTGGGACCCCGCCCTCTCTAAGGCTCCCTAGGCGGCCGCTGCTGTCCGACCGCGCCCGGCGAGGAACTCGGCTTCGGCCTGCCCCAGCGGCGTCGCGGGCGCCTCGCCGTGCAGGTACTCCGCGGCGATCGCCCCCCAGTCTGCGCCAGCGCGTAGCTGCCCCAGGACCACGGCGACAATGCCGTGCATCCGCCGAATAAGGATCACCTCCGGCGGCAGCGTGAATTGGTTCACCTGGACCCTCATCGCGGCCCGCTCCTCCGGGTCCGGCCGTTCACGATCGCGGTCGCGGCGGTCGACGGGGGAGAAGCGGCGCTCGCCCGGGACCGCGTACCACTTGATCGCCATTCTCATTAGTCTCAGCGCGAAATCGGCGTCCACGGCATCTGCGCCGCCCGCCGGCAGATACCCGCCCGCCCGCAGTGCCGCCTTGAGGGCCTCCGCGTCCCCATTCCGCACGGCGAGAGCGATCGCCCGCTCGGCGGCCAAGCGGGCGGCGTCGACGCCGCGCACAAGGCCGAAGTCGAGGAAGCACACCCGACCGTCGGGACACAGCAGGTAGTTGCCGGGGTGAGGGTCCCCGAGCGCGATGCGGTCGCGATAAAGCAACCCGAAGTAGAGCCGAAAGACGATCTCGGCGTACCGATCGCGCTGCACCTCATCGGCTCGGCGGACCGCCTCGAAGCGCTCCCCCTCGACGTACTCGGACACGAGCACGCGCCGGGTCGAAAGGCTCGTGTCGATTCGCGGCACACGGATGAACGGATGTCCTCGCAGCAGCCGCCCGACGCGGCGCTGGTTCTGGGCCTCGAGCTCGTAGTCGAGCTCCTCGCAGATCCGCTCGCGCATCTCCGCGGCGAGCGCCTTCGCGTCCAGGCCCGGGGCGAGCCGTTTCACGAGAGGCAGCAGCATCATCGCGTTGCGCAGATCCGTTTCGACCGCCTCTGCCACCCCGGGGTACTGGATCTTCACCGCCACGTCGTCGCCGTCGATCGTCGTGGCGCGATGGACCTGACCGATCGATGCCGCTGCGAACGCATGCTCTTCGAAGTCGCGGAACACGCGCTCGAGCGGACCGCCGAACTCCTGGCGCATCAGCTTCTCGAGGTCAGCGAACCGCACAGGCGCGACGTCGTCGCGGAGCGCCGCGAGCCTCCGTTGCAGCTCGTCCCGCTCGTCCTCGGGAAGGCCGTCGAACTCGACCATCGAGATCATCTGACCGACCTTCATCGCCGCGCCACGCATCTGCCCGAGCTGGTCGACGAGCTGCCCGACCAGCGCCGCGGTGCGCTCTTTCTGGGCCGACGCCGCGCGCTCAGGCGTCCGGACCCGGTTGGCGGTTCGCATCCCGGCCCAGCGCAGGCCCTGCCCCGTCACGAGCCCGCCGACACGCGCCGTCCGGGCGAGTCGGCCTTTGGGCAGCCTTCCCGCCTCTCGAAGTGAATCTTCGTCCTGCGTACCCATTGACCGAGCCTAGCGGGGGTCTGGCCGCGGCGCCCCATCCTGCATGTTGCTGGCTTGCGTGAGAAACAGGAGTGAAGCGTCAAACCGCTGCTTTCCATGGCAAAGCGGATAGCTGCTTTTCGTCCAAAGCAGCACTTGGAACCTCGTGGGTCCCGCTGCCGCTTTGTGCGATAAGCGGCAGCGCACCTTCAGTTTCCGCTCCCGCCTCGGCTTCGGTTGCCCGCTCTCGGCATTCTCCAGGTAGGAATGAAACGGCTCTATCTCTTGCGCCACGCCAAGTCGAGCTGGGACGATCCGACGCTTGCCGACCACGAACGGCCACTGGCGCCTCGCGGTCGCCGCGCCGCCAAGGTCATCGCCAAGCACCTGGGGCGGAAGGGGATCTCCCCCGAGCTGGTGCTGTGCTCGCCATCGAGGCGCACCCGCCAGACGCTGAAACGGCTCGCCCCGGGCCTGCGGAAGAACGCCGACATCCGGATCGAGCCCGAGCTCTACGCAGCCTCCGCGCCCGTCCTGCTCGAGGTGCTGCACGAGGTGCCCGACGAGATCGAGTCCGTGATGCTGATCGGCCACAACCCCGGGATCCAGGACCTCGCCCTGAGCCTCGCCGGTGCCGGCTCTGAGATCCCGCGATTAAGGAGTAAGTTTCCGACCGCAGGGCTGGCAACGCTGGAGCTCAACGGCACCTGGCGCGAGCTGGCAACAGAAAGCGCGGAGCTGGTGTCCTTGGTGAAGCCTAAGGAGCTCTCGCGCTAGCGCTTTGCATGGAAAGCGGAGCTTTTCGATCGGGCGCTCGCGGGCTCATGCGCTGAAGCCGACGGCGGCGCGGGCCTCGCTTACGTCCGGGTACATCCGGAAGGCGGTGAGCTTGCCGCCGCGCAGTTCAATCACGTGGGCGAATGGGACTTCGACGACAGCGCCGCTGCTTCGGCCGCGGATCCTGCCTGTGCAGATGGCGAGCACCCGGCCGTCGGGGGCATCCACGATCTCCTCGGGTGTGAACTTGATTTCGTCCCACGCCTCGTCCGCCTGCCGTTGCCACTCGCGAACTCCTTCGTGGCCGTGGAAGACGCCGGCAATCGGCGAGTCGGTGGGGTTTCGCCACTCGATCTCGGGATCGAGGAACTCGAGAATTCCCTCGATGCCCCTCGCCTCGTAGGCCTCATAGCCGCGCCGGACGATCTCGACCCCTTCCGAGGGCATCGCGGGCGACTCTACCCCTTGCGTCGCTTCTTCCTCACAGCAGGAGCAGAAAGGTGGCCGCAGTGTTCAGTTGAAACCGTCGCTTTGGACGAGAAGCAGCTATGCCGCTTTGCATGGAAAGGGGTATCCGACCAGCTGCACCGACTACTCAGCTCATTCCCGATGCTCAGGCTGCGGCGTTTCGTCACCGCACCCTTCCCTCGCTGAGCCACCAACCGTAGGTGGTTTCTGCGAGGCCTGACCAGTGCTGTAGCGTGACGGCGCGGGCTGCCGGAAGCGACCCCATTTGGGCGGGCAATCCAGTCGAGGAGGATGTGACGATGGCACCAGGGCGAGACAGACGTCAGCGCAGACGGCGCGCGGCCATAATCGGAGGGGCCGCTGTGGCCGCCAAGAAGCACCATGACGCGAAGGAAGCGCAGAAGCTTGAGGGGGCCTCAGCCCCACAGCAAGCTGGCCCAAGCGAGCCCGGCCAGGAGGTGCAGCCGGCCGCGGCCGACTACACCGTCGAGCTCGAGAAGCTGGCGAAGCTTCGCGACGACGGCGTGATTACGGCCGAGGACTACGAGGCGAAGAAGAAGCAGCTGCTAGGAATCTGATCCCGCGCAGGAAGCCCGGGAAGAAGCCGCCTGCTTTGGACGAGAAGCGGCTATCCGCTTTGCATGGAAAGCGGCAGTTACTTGTTGCAATCGTTGATCTCGGCCGCTTCCCTAAGCCGGCTTTACCCGTTCGTTCGGGGTGAGGCGGCCGCGCTATGGTCGCGGTTCTCCTCGGCGTGACCGACCAGCCCAACAATTTCGTCTACACCCCGAGGCCGAGTCTGCCGGCGGTCGTGCCGTTGATCCTCCCGGCACCTGGCTGCTGGTGATCGGCGCACTCAATCTCTTCTACGGGATCTCGGTGATTGCCGGATCCCACATCTTCATCACGACGGCAGCGTGGCTCACTGACGACGCGCAGCCGTGGGGCGGGTTGATGGTGGTCGTCGGCCTGATTCAGATGGCGAGCGCCCCCGCGGTCTTCCTGTTCCGCGGCTGGGCGATCGCGATCTGGAACCCCGCCTACGAGTCGTGCGGGCGGTGGGAGGCACCGAGTGGCGCACGAGGACCCCTGAAACGGCGAAATCCCCGCCAGAGCGAGGATTTCCGAGGCACCGCTACCGGGATTCGAACCCGGGTTTCCGGACTGAGAATCCGGCGTCCTAGTCCCCTAGACGATAGCGGCGTGTAGGCGACCGGCTGGTGAGTGTAGCTAGGCCCTGGCTAAGCTTCGCAGGCCCGCGGCTGTGGCGGAACTGGTAGACGCGCAGGCTTCAGGTGCCTGTGTCCTTCGGGACGTGGAGGTTCGACTCCTCTCAGCCGCATGACCGGGGGAGGAGCCCAGGCCGGTGCCCGATCCAGCGATTCGAGCGGCTCCGGGCGACCCAGCGCATAGCCCTGCGCCTCGTCGACGCCGAGGTCCTCGAGCAGCTGGAGCGTGACCAGGTCGTCGACACCCTGAGCGATCACCCTCTGGCCGCTCGCGTGGTCCTTCGCGGCCGCGTTGCGGGCCTTGCGTCGCCGCCGGCCATCGCCGGTGAGTCCGTTGACGAAGCGCGGACAGAGCTTGACGAAGCCGAGGGGGAGCAGATTGAGCAGCGCCGAGCCGCGGCCGCCCCGGACGTAGCCGTCGAAGGCGATCCGGCAACCCAGCTCATGGACGGCGTGCACGAACCCCTCCCCCGCCTCGGCCTCGACCACCAGCTGCTCCTCGCTCAACTCGAGCACCAGATCGCCCGGGTCGGCGCCCGTCTCCCCGGTCCGGTGTCTGATCAGCTCTAGCAGCGGGTCGTCCACTGATCGCACGCTCAGATTGAGGTCCACCGGGTGCCCGGCGACGGCGACCTCGATCGCCCGTCCCGCGACCCAGCGATCAACCTCCCGGATCGAGCCGAGCTCCTCGGCGGCGAGCACGAACTCCCCGGCGGGGGTCAGCGCCTCCCCGTCGACCATTCGCAGGAAGAGCTCGTGGCGCACCGTCTCCCCGCTTCGCCACGTCAACGATCCGCTGTGCGTGCAGGACGAAGAGGTCCTTCTCGAGGGCCTCTCCGATCCTGCGCGACCAATTCTCCCGTCGCCCCCCTGCATTACTCCCCTCACTCCCTGGCCCCGTGCCCCTCACGTCGGCCATGACCAAGGATGCCGGCACCGGTACCTGCCTCGCAACGGGTCGAAGTACGGGACCGGGCTGGGTGAGAACTACGGAGCTATTCGAGGTCACGAAGCGCCGAGCGTGCCGCGTTGTATCCGCCCATCCCGTGCGCTCCAGCGCCGGGCGGAGTAGCGGCGGAGCAGATGTACAGGCCCGGAGCACCGGTGCTGTAGGGATCGAGAGCGATCCTCGGCCTGAACAGAAGCTGAACCGGGGTGTTGGCGCCGGTGATGATGTCGCCGCCGACGTAGTTCGCGTTGTAGGCCACGAGATCCGCCGGCCCCGCCACCTGGCTCGCCACGATCCGCTCCCGGAATCCCGGCGCGAACCGCTCGATCTGGCTCAGGATCGCTTCGCTCGCACTGCCCGCGTAGCCGCTCGGCACGTGCCCGTACGCATAGAGCGGATGCAGATCGCCCTCGGACCGCTCCGGATCGGCCAGGTACTGCTGTCCGACCAGCACGTAGGGCCGCTCCGGCATCGAACCCCGGTTGGTGGCCCGTTCCGCCGCCACGATCTCGTCGAACCCGCCGATGACGTGAACGGTCCCGGCTCTGCGACAGGCCTCGTTCGTCCACGGCACCCCACCCTCGACGGCGAGGTCGAGCTTGAACGCCCCCGGCCCGTAGCGGTACCGTCGGTAGGCCCGCGCCACCCGCGCCGGCAGCCGCTCGCCCGCGATCTCGGCCACCCCCCGCGGGGCGAGGTCGAAGACCACCGCGTCCACCCCGCCCACCTCGGACAGGTCCGAAACCGGCATGCCCGTCTCGATTGTCCCTCCGTGCGCGCGAAGCACCGACGCCAGCGCTTCCGTGATCGCCTGCGAGCCCCCCTTCGCCACCGGCCAGCCGAAGGCGTGACAGGCGCAGATCAGCGCGCACCCCACCGACGAGCTCATCGGCCGGTTCATCAGGCTGAAGCCATGGGCCGCGACCCCGCCGAACAGCGCCCTTGCCTGCGGCGTCCGCCAGGAGCGTGCGAGCAGCGTGGCAGGCGCGGCGGCGGCCAACCCGAAGCGCACCAGGCGCACCGGGTGCCGCGGCACGTGCAACACCGGCTTCAGGATGTCCTCGAGCAGCTCCCCGAAGTGCGCCGAAGGCGAGCCGAACACCCGCCGCCACGCCGCTCCGTCCTCCCCCAGGCCCTCCGCCGTCTCCTCGATCGAGCGCACCATCACCCCCGCGCTGCCGTCGTCCAACGGATGGGCCAGATCGATCTCGGGCCACAGCCATTCGAGCCCGTGCCTCTCCAGTTCCAGCGACCGGAGGAACGGTGAACCGACGGCCATCGGGTGGGTGGCCGAGCAGTCGTCGTGCAGCAACCCGGGCACCGTGAGCTCGCTGGTCCGCGTGCCGCCCCCGATCCGGTCGGCCGCCTCGAGCACGGTCACCCGCACGCCGTTCCGCGCCAATTCGACGGCGCAGGCAAGGCCGTTGGGCCCCGAGCCGACGACGATCCCCTCGCTCAACGACTCGGCGAGTATCGAGGCGATTCCGAGCCCCCGACGGGCAGGCGCTCCTCGCGCCCGGCCGCGCCCCCCTCGACCACCACCGGAAAGTCGAAGGACTCGTCGAGCCACGGCTGGCTCGTCACCATGTCCTTGACCGCGACCGTCCCCTCCTCGAGCAGCCCGTCGACCGGGTCCCAGACCTCGTAGTGCTGGTAGCCCCGGCCTCGCATCGTCGGCTCGGACTCCAGATAGACCAGCCGCACGTCGCCCCGATCGAACCCGCAGCGCTCCTGAACGGCCTCGAGCAGCTGGGCGCTGTGGAAATGCGCGTCCCCGAAGTTCCAGCCGTTGACGACATTCGATATCAACTCGCCCTCTCGCACGTCGTACCGGTCCACGTCATCGACGGCGTGAGGAAGCAGGGCGTTCAGGGCCCTCCCGTGAGAGTGCATCGCCCGGAAGGCGAGTCCCCTGTTGAGCAGGTAGAGCGCGGTCTCCCGGTCGTAGATGTCACCTACCTGCTCGACGATGTTCCGCGCCGGCTTCTTGATGTGAGTGTCGAGCCTCTCCTCGGCCCCACTCCCTCTCCTGAAGAGCCAGGCGCTGGTCGCCCAGTTGCCGGCGTAGTAGCGCATGGACGGCAGGAAGGAGACCTTGTCCGGGCGGTTCCCGCCGATCAACGGCAGCAGGAGGCAGGGAACTGCGAGCACAGCGATCAGCAGCGGGTCGTCGAGCGTCGAGAGCGGGGTGTCCCCGTAGTGCCCGAAGAGGAAGAGGATCCCGAAGATCATGAACAGGTTCCACTCGAGCGGCACTGCGAGCGGGAACATCGCCGTGATGTTGACGTGGAAGAGGATCATCCCCACGATCGCGATCGTCCTGATCGTCGGGTTGTCCTGGAAGACCAGGAGCGCGGGCCAGAGGAACTCCTGGACAGTGCCGAAGTGGGCTATCCCGGCGGCTAGTCGCGAGGGCATCATGTCCTCGGGGTAGTCCCGCCACAGCCGCCGCTTGATCGACCGCGGAATCAGCGGGGCGTTGCTCATCATCGCCGAGACGACGAAGGGAAAGTGGCTGTTCAGCTTTGAGGACGCCGCCCCCCACCAGATGAAGAGGAAGACGAACTGCCAGGCGACGACCCAGTGCTCGACGGGGAAGAGCCCGACGACCAGCATCGTGCAGTAGATCTCGGGGCGGGCGCCCAGGAAAGACACCTTGTCCCGGAGTCCGAGGAGCCCCAGTAGCCCGAGCAGGACGGCGATGCCCGCCGGCGGCAGCTTTCCGGCGAAGTCGCCGGACCGGTCCACGCCGGAGGCGCCGAGCAGGAAGACCCCCGCGGCCAGCACCCCCGCGTAGAGCCCGACATCGAGCCAGGTGCGCGTCGTCCCCCGGGTGAACGGGAGCCTCTCGGGCCACGGCGGCAGCCGCACCGTCCCCGGCCGCAGCCAGTACAGCGCCCCGCCGATCGGCGGACTGAAGCGGAAGCTGAGCGGCATCGAGCCCGCCCCGAGGCCGAGGATCTCCCAGAGGAGCAGCCAGACCGCGAGCTTCTCGAACACGATCGGCTGGGTCCACCAATCCCCCAGGTCGAAGGCCGAGCCGAGCCCAGGCGTCAGGGAGATCACGAGCAGAGCCCCGACGCTGAATAGGACCAGCTTGAGGGCGTAGGCGAAGTAGACGAAGGTCGGCGAGCCGAACCCGTTCCCGCCCCAGTCCTGCACCAGCGGCTTCAGCCTGCTGAGGTGCGGCTTCCCCTTCCACTCCTCGAGGTCGAACGGCGGTGGTGAGGGTTCGAGGAATCCCATCGCTCCCTGGCCGGAACCCTATAGGCGAGGGTGCGCCTGATGCGAGGGTGCTCCGAAAGGAGCAACCCGTTTGATGATGAGGCGCAACCCGTTTCATAGTGGGCGTCCGCAACTTCGCCGCGGTGCCGCCGTTATGGTCGATTGGATGGCAGGTTACGAAACGGGTTGCGCCTCGGCTTCGCCTGCGGCGCACCCTCGCACTACGCGCAGGGGCGCGCTTGTCCTCGCCGGGATCGCCTGCCTGGCCCTGCTCGTGCTGCTCGTGCGCGGCGAGCGCTCGCACGCGGCCAGCAGCAAGCCGAACGTGATCATGTTCACCACCGACGACCAGACGGTGCGCGACCTGATCGCGATGCCGAAGACGCAGGCGCTGATCGGGGCTCAGGGAGCGAACTTTCTGCATGCGTACGTCTCGATGTCGCTCTGCTGTCCGTCGCGCATCACCGTCCAGACCGGCGAGTACGCGCACAACCACCACGTCATGGGCAACACCCCGCCACAGGGCGGCTATGGCGTGTTCAACGACAAGAACGACCTGCCGGTCTGGCTGCAGCAGGCGGGCTACCGGACGATCCACATCGGCAAGATGCCGAACGGGTTCGGCACGGAGACGAACGAGACCTACGTCCCGCCGGGCTGGGGGCCGTACAACGGCGGCACCGGGCAGGGCGAGTTCTACGGCTTCATCAAGCCCCCTTCCGCGTACACCGACTTCGCCCTCGACGAGAACGGCGTCCTCGCCCAGTACCCCCCGGACGCCTACCAGACAGACGTCTACGCGGACCTGGCGGTGGACCGGATCGACGCCCACTTCACGAACCACTCGGACGACCCGCTCTACATGCAGGTCCAGTTCTTCGCTCCGCACGACCCGGCGACCCCCGCGACGAAGTACCAGAACGCCTTCGCGACCGCGCCGCTCCCGATCGACCCGAGCTTCAACGAGAAGAACGTCAAGGACAAGCCGGGCTGGATCCGGAAGATCTCACGGTTCGGTCCCGGGCTGATCGCGAAGATCCAGACCCGCTACCAGCACCGGCTCGAGGCGCTGCTCTCGGTGGACGACGCGATCGAGAGGATCGTCAACGAGCTCTCGGCGAGCGGTCAGCTCGGCAACACGTATCTGATCTTCACCTCGGACAACGGCTTCATGCAGGGGCAGCACCGACTGCACCAGGGCAAGTTCGCTCCGTACGAGCCGTCGATTCAGGTCCCGCTCTTGATCCGCGGACCGGGCATCCCGGCGGGGCAGCCGCGCGCGCTCGTCTGGAACGGCGACATCCCCTCGACCATCCTCAAGATCGCCGATGCGCAGCCGGGTCTGCCACAGGACGGTCGCTCGCTCCTGCCCTACGCGCGCGATCCCAGCCTGGCGAGCACTCGCCCGATCCTGATCGAGACCGGGCCCCCGGGAGCAACCAATGAGCCCGGGACGCCGGTGAGCGCCGCGAGCGCCAGCCATCGCGTCCACTTCAGCAAGTACGTCAAGAACCTCGACCAGGACCACACCGCCCAGATCGCCCGCGCCATCGTCGCTCCGCGATACCGGGCAATCCGGACAGGGCGCTACCTGCTGGTCAAGTACTCGGACGGAAGCCGCGAGCTCTACGACCTGAAGCGCGACCCGCTCGAGCTGAAGAGCAAGTACAAGGACTCCCGCTACTTCCCGGTCCGCAAGTTCCTGCTGAAGAAGCTGAAGGGACTGGTGCTCTGCCAGGGCGCCGACTGCAGTCGCGACATCAGGAAGCCGCCGAAGCCACTCGCCAAGAAGAAGAAGCACTCCGGCAAGAAGCCGGCGCCCCCACCCGCACCGTAGATTCCCGGGCATGGCGGCCTCGGAGACGCCCCCTCCCCCCTTCGGCGACTACTACCGCGAGATCTACGCCAACGGCATGCTCGCCGGCGAGCGCCCGACGCTGCCGATCGCCTGGGGCGAGCTCGAGGAGCGCGCCCGCGAATCCCTCGACGACCGCGCCATCGCCTACATCTTCGGAGGGGCGGGATCGGAGGACACGATGCGGGCGAACCTCGAGGCCTTTCGACGCTGGCGGATCGTCCCGCGGGTCCTGCGCCAGGACCTCTCCGTTCGGGATCTCTCCGTCGAGCTGCTCGGCACTCCAATGCCGGCCCCGGTCCTCCTCGCACCGATCGGCGTGCAGACCCTGCTCCACGAGGACGGCGAGCTCGCCTCGGCCAGGGCCGCTGCAGCCGTCGGCTTGCCGCTGATCACGAGCACGGCCTCGGCGACGCCGCTGGAGGAAGTGGCCGTGGCGAATGGCGACGGGGCGCGCTGGTACCAGCTCTATTGGCCCAACGACGACCAGCTCGCGGCGAGCCTGGTCCGGCGAGCCGAGGCCGCCGGCTACTCGGCCATCGTCCTCACCGTCGACAACTACCTGCCCGGTTGGAAGCCCCGCGATCTCCAGCAGGCCTACCTGCCATTCCTGGAGGGCATTGGGATCGCCCAGTACCTCTCGGATCCGGTCTTCCAATCCGGGTTGGAGAAGCCACCGGAGGAGGACATCGGCGCGGCGGTCGGGCATTTCCTCGGGGTCTTCGCGAACCCGAGCCTCACCTGGGAGCGACTCGAGTGGCTGCGCGGCACGACCTCCCTCCCGATCGTTCTCAAGGGGATCCTCCATCCTGACGACGCCCGTGAGGCGCGCGAGGGCGGGGTCGACGGAATCGTCGTCTCGAACCACGGCGGCCGGCAGATCGACGGGGCGATCGCCTCGCTCGACGCGCTGCCGCCGATCCTCGACGCGGTCGGCGACGGGATGACCGTGCTGTTCGACAGCGGAATCCGGTCCGGTGCGGACGTCTTCAAGGCGCTGGCGCTCGGGGCCGACGCAGTGCTCGTGGGCCGCCCCTACCTCTGGGGACTTGCGCTCGACGGCCAGAACGGGGTCGAAACCGTCCTCCGCTCTCTCCTGGCGGAGCTCGACCTGACGATGACCCTCAGCGGATTCACGCGCGCGAGCGAGATCGACAGCAGCGTGATCAGGCAGCTCTAGCGGGCTGTTGGCTGGGCGTGGCCGCGTGCATCGTGACGATGCAGCCGCCCGCATTGCAGACCTCAACGGCATCGCACAGCAGCCGGGTGAGCCACAGGCCTCGGCCACCGGATACATCCGGGGGCGGCGACAGCTGGCCGGCAAGTACGTCCTGGATGCCGTCGCCGCCATCGGTCACCTCGACGATGATCTCGGCGTTTCCGTGCCACGCCCGGACAGTGGTGGGCGGTCGGCCGTGGATCACCGCGTTGGTCGCGATCTCGTTGGCCGCCAGCACGATCTCCTCCGTGCGGGCGCCAGCCAGGCCGGCGTCGAGGGCGAACGATCCAATCAATCGCCGGACCACCGGCAGGTCATCGAGCTCGAATTGCAACTCCAGGGAGGGGGCGTGGCGCTGTGCCTCCACGGTCGCGTCGAGTCGCCCGCAGAAGTCGCGGGGGTCCACGTAGGAGCTGCTGGGGGAGCTGCCGTCGCCATCCACGATCTCCGGGTGGGTATCGCGGGCATGACCCAGGACCTCCTCGGGCAGGGCCTCGGCGTCGTATGGGCAGATCAAGGTCAGCGGGAGCCCGGCGAAGGCGACGTTGATCACCGACTCGTACCTGGCCCAGTCGCGCACCTGGGCCTCGTGCCCCAACGCCCAGGGCTGCTCCCCGATCAGGCGGATCCGCCCGGAACGGGCTGTCCTCTCCAGAACCCAGCGCGCGAACTTGTCCCGCGTACGCGCCGAGGTCTCGTACCAGTCTTCGACTGGGTAGACCGTCAGACCCTCGGGCGTACCTCCGAGAGCCGCGCGCAGGTTCTCCACGTGGCGACCCTGGACGGCGACGAGGGTCGGCTCGTCCGAGCTCAGGCCCTCTCCCACGAACGGCAGCACGACTTCCATGAACTCCTGGTCGGAGCCATAGATGAGGGCCTGGTGGACAAATCCCTCGCTGAGGCCGGACGCTCCACCGTGGGAGTGCATCAAGATTTCAATACCCGCTCCGCGTGCGTTTGACGCCGAGCGATACGCAGGTTTCCTCCCATCGGATCACTGAAGCGCTCCTACCAGCGAGGGAGCGTGTTAGCTCACCCAATGCCGATGGGAAGACTGCTGCCACGGACCCTGCTGGTCGGCTCGCTGCTCGCGCTCGGCCTGCTGGGCGGTGCCGTTCCTGCGCAGGCCGGAACGAAGGCGATCGGGATCGACGTCTCGCGCTTCCAGGGCGCGATCGACTGGCCGAGCGTCTCCGGATCCGGAATTCGTTTCGCCTTCGTACAGGCGAGCCGCGGCAGCGGTGCGGATTGCACGGTCAAGCCCGCCCAGTGCGGGCCCGACCCCTACTTCGCGACCAACCGGCTCGCGGCCGAGTCGGCGGGAATCCGCGTGGGCGCCTACCACCGTGCCTTCGCGAGCGGCGCCACGGCCACCGACGCCCGGGCCGATGCGCTCGCCGAGGCGAACATCTTCATCGCGGCGGTCGGCTCGCTGCAGCAGGGCGAGCTGATCCCGGTCCTCGACGCCGAGTCTCCGTTCACCGGGATGACCTCGACGAGCCTGCGGACCTGGATCAGGGTGTTCGTGAAGCGGGTCACCAAGCAGCTCGGCCGGAAGCCGATGATCTACACGAACGCCTCGAGCTGGTCGGCGACCGGCAACACCGCCGAGTTCGCCAAGGCGAAGTACCCGCTCTGGGTCGCCGAGTGGGGCGTCTCCAGGCCGACCGTGCCGGCGAACAACTGGGCGGGCCGCGGCTACTGGGTCTGGCAGTACACGAGCTCGGGCAGCGTCCCCGGGATCTCGGGCCGGGTCGACATGGACCGTCTCGGCAAGCGCCTCGGCAAGATCACCGTTCACTGACGCTCTGGCGTTCCACTGCGGCCTCCACCTCGGGGATGAGGTCGGCGACCGAGTCGACGATGCGGTGGGGCCGGTACGGGTAGGACTCGGCCTCGCCGCGGTCGGTCACACCGGTGAGGACGAGGAACGTCTCGAGCCCCGCCTCGATGCCGGCGACGATGTCGGTGTCCATCCGGTCCCCCACCATCGCGGTCTGCTCGGAGTGGGCGTCCAGCGCGTTGAGGGCGGATCGGATCATGAGCGGGTTCGGCTTGCCGACGAAGTAGGGGTCAACGCCTGTTGCACGGCTGATCAGCGCGGCAACCGATCCTGTCGCCGGAAGGGGGCCGCCTGGGGCCGGGCCGATGTTGTCGGGATTGGTGGCGATGAAACGGGCCCCGCCGCGGATCAGGCGGATGGCCTGCGTGATCCGCTCGAAGCTGTAGGTCCGCGTCTCGCCGAGGACGACGTAGTCGGGGTCCTGCTCGTTAACCGTGTAGCCCGCCTCGTGGAGCGCGGTCGTCAGGCCGGCCTCGCCGACGATGAAGGCCGACCCCCCGGGCCTTTGATCCTCGAGAAACGTGGCGGTGGCCAGCGCGGACGTCCAGATCGACTCCTCCCGCACATCGAGGCCCTGGCGGGCGAGACGGGCACCGAGATCTCGCCGGGTGTAGATCGAGCTGTTGGTGAGGACCAGAAACGGGATCTCGAGCTCGCGCAGCTTGGCGATGAACTCGGGGGCTCCATCGAGGCGCTCCTCCTCGCGGATCAGCACCCCGTCCATGTCCATCAGCCAGTAGTTGATCTCGCGCTCGGTCATATGGCTCCTCGTCCCCGTTTTACCGGGTGCGGACCGCGGCCGTGGCTCGCACCGAGGTCGCACCCGGCTGATTCACCCCGCCGCCCAGCTCTTGGCCTCCTCCAGCTTGTCGAGGTCGTCGTAGACGGCCAGCTCGCCGGGCATGGCCCAGGCGAACATGCGCATCGCCCTCGCCACCCAGTCGACGTCGGTCACCATCGCCAGGCGCTTCCAATCCTTGCGATGGGCGAATTCCACTCCCAGCCCCGTCTTGATGTCCTCGAACGTGGCGTCGAGCGCAAGGTGCTCGAAGTCCGTCAGCACGAAGAGCACGCGCGCCTCTCCCGAGTCCATCGCCTCCTTCAGGGCGGGCTCGAGTACGTCGGTGTAGTCCTCCTTGGTGAGCTTGCCCGACGCCCGCAGTCCGATGACCCCAGCGGGCACGTCGTCAATGCGCTCGACCATGTCTCCTCCTCGGTTGGCTCATGATGGGCAGCGGCCCAGGATGGACCGGCTGACATACATCGGTCACTCGACCGTGCTGCTGCGACTCGACGGTCTATCGATCCTCACGGATCCGATGCTGCGCGGGTGGCTTGGGCCGCTCCACAGGCAGGGACCGAAACCCGACTCCGGCACCGGGTCGATGGCCGACCTGGTGGTGATCTCGCACCTGCACCGAGACCATCTCGATCTGCCGTCGCTGCGACGCGTCCCCTCGAATACCCCCGTGGTAGTTCCGCAGGACGCCGCCAGGTGGGCGGCAAAGGGCGGCGCCGAGAACATCCACGAGATCGCAGCCGGCGAGACGGTGTCGGTCGGCGGCGTGGAGATCACCGGGGTGCGGGCGGTCCATGACGGCTACCGGGACGGCCACCGGGGCGCACAGATCCAGGCGCTCGGCTATCTGCTCAGGCGCGGCGGCCGAACCGTGTACTTCGCCGGCGACACCGACCTGTCTCCGGAGATGTCGGAGCTCGAGCCAGTCGATCTGGCGCTGCTTCCGATCTGGGGCTGGGGCCTATCCGCCGGGCAGGGGCACCTGGATCCCGACCGCGCGGCGCGCGCGCTCCAGATGATCCAGCCGCGTGTGGCCGTGCCGATTCACTGGGGAACCCTCTATCCGGCCGGACTGCGGCTGGTGCGGCCGGACCCCCTCACGGAGCCGCCCCGCGAGTTCTCTCGCCTGGCCGCTCAGCTGGCGCCCGGTGTGGAAGTCCGCGTCCTCGAGCCCGGCTCCGAGACCACCCTGGACTGGGAGCCGGGGTCCTCTTCTCTCCGCCCGGCCTAGGCGACGATCTTGGCCTTGGCCCGTTCGAACTCCTCGTCCGAGAGCTTCTTCTCATCATGCAGCCGGGCGAGCTTGGTGAGCTCGTCCGCCGCCGAGTCGCCGCCGCCTGACGACGCGGTCTGGCGGATATAGGTGTCCAGCTGCTTCTGCGCCTCCTGTTGCTGGGCCAGGGACCGCTCGCGCATGCCGTCGCCGCGGACGATCAGGTATACGAGGGCCGCCAGGAACGGGACGAAGATCAGGAAGATCACCCAGGCGGCCTTCGCCCACCCGGATATCTGGTGATCGCGGAAGAGATCGCTGATGATCACGAACAGGATCATCAGCCAGGCCGCGAAGAGAAAGACCTCGAGCACGGTCAGGAGCACCTGGCCGAAGGTGACGTCAGCGAGAACCATTCAAATCTCCTCCTGCCCCTTGGGAGCTGGTTGACGGGAGCGTTTGCGCATCCCGTGTGGGTTCAGGCGGGCGACTGTATTTGAATCAAGGACCTGCCGCCGTCAGGGGCTGGGTCGCTCCGAGGCGGTCATGGACGAGCCGAACAGCCATCGACCCCTCGCCGACCGCAGAGGCGACCCGCTTGATGGATCCGGAGCGGACGTCGCCGACGGCGAAGATTCCCGGACGGCTGGTCTCGAGGAAGTACGGGGCCTCGCCGTTGTGCTCCGCGAGAGCCCCGTCCGGGACGTCCCGGCCGGTGAGCAGAAACCCGGCGTCGTCGGTTGCCAGTTGGCCTTCCAGCCACTCGGTGTGCGGCGAAGCGCCGATGAAGACGAAGAGCGCCTTGGCCGGGACCGTGCTGCGCTCTCCCGATTGGGTGTCGGCGATCGTCACAGTCTCCAGCTCACGCTCGCCGCCGAGCTCGACCACCTCCGTGTGGAGGCAGACCCGAACCAGGTCGTTGCGCTCGATCTGATCGACGAGATACCGCGACATCGACTTCCCCAGATCGCCACCCCGGATCAAGAGCCGGCACTGCGACGCGCGCCGGGACAGGAACATCGCTGCCTGGCCGGCCGAGTTTCCGCCTCCGACGATCAGGACCGGATCGCCCGCGCAGCGCTGCGCCTCCGCCTGGGTGGCGGCGTAGTAGACCCCGCCCATCTCGAACTCGTCGAGTCGGGGCACGTCGAGGCGGCGGTATTGGGCCCCGGTGGCGATGACCACGGTCCGGCCTGTCGTCACCTCGCCGTTCGAGAGCTCGATCACATGCCGCCTCGGTTCACTGGTCATCCGCAGCGCCGCGGCGGGCACAGCCAGGCGCGAACCGAACTTGAGAGCCTGGACACCGGCACGCTGGGCCAGCTCGCTGCCCGACACCCCGGCGGGGAAACCGAGGTAGTTCTCGATCCTCGCCGACGTCCCGGCCTGGCCGCCGCTGGCGACCGCCTCCACCGCTTGAACGTCGAGTCCTTCTGAAGCGCCATACAGCGACGCCGCGAGTCCGGCCGGCCCGGCGCCGACGACCACGAGGTCGCAGAGCGCCGGCGTCGCGCCCGTTGACCCGAGGCCGAGCACCCTCCCCAGCTCGGCATTGGTCGGGTTGCGCAGGGTCTCGCCGCCGTTGGCGATCACGACAGGGGTCTGATCTGGCTCGATGGCGAGTCCATCCAGCATGGCCTGCGCGTCGTCGTCCTCCTCCAGGTCGATCCATTGGTGGGGCATGCGGTTGCGGGCGAGGAACTCGCGGAGCCGGCGCGAGTCGGGCGAGAACCGGGAGCCGATCAGCCTGATTCCCGTTTCGGCGTCGATCAGGAACGCTCGCCGGGCCATGAACGCGCCGAGGATGATGTCGCTCAAGCCCTTGTCCTCGGCGACGAGCTCGCGCAGCTTCTGCACGGGGACCTGGATCACCTCTCCGCCGTCGCTGACCACCCCGCTCAGATAGAGCCGCTGACCGGTGAGCATGCTGAGCTCGCCCAGGAACTGGTCCCGGCCGAAGACGGCGATCACCCGGTTCTCCTCACCGTAGCCCTGGACGATCGCCACTGACCCCGACGTGACGACGAAGAAGTCGGCCCCCTGATCGCCGGCGGCGAAAAGGACATCACCGTGCGAGGTTGTGCGACTGCGGCCGAGCCCCCGGAATCGCGTCATCTGCTTCTCGTGGAGGCGAGGGGAGGTGCCGTCCTCGTCGGGGGTCTCCGGGAGCCCTGCTGGGATTGGTGAATTGCCCCCGGTCAAGTTGATCGGTGCGTTAGCTGAATGCGATCTCGCTGAGGTCGATCGAGACGAAGCTCAAGCCTACGCCCCCCTCAGCGTCGGCCTGGCGGCCTCGTAGTGCCGCGGCCTCGCTTTCGAAGCGGGTGATGGATAACGTGGCGGTGTGTCTGAGCCCGTCCGGGTGGTCCTCGGGGAGGACGACGTTCTGTTGCGTGAAGGGATTGCGCGTCTGCTGACCGACGCGGGATTCGACGTGGTCAGCCAGGCCGGAGACGCCGACGGCTTCCTGCGAAAGGCGCTGGCGCATAAGCCCGATGTGGCGGTGGTGGACATCCAGATGCCGCCGGGGCTCGGGGACGACGGGCTGCGCGCCGCGCTGGAGCTCAGGGAACAGCGTCCGGAGACGGGCATCCTGGTGCTCTCCCAGTACTACGAGGAGCAGTACGCCCTTGACCTGATCGGCGAGAGCGCGGAGGGCGTCGGTTACCTCCTCAAGGAGCGAGTCGGGGACGTGGAGGGGTTCACTGATGCGGTCGCCCGCGTCGCCGCGGGAGGCAGCGCGCTCGATCCCGAGGTCGTCGCCCGGATGGTCGGGCGGCGCCGGACCGAGGGACCCCTCGACGAGCTGACGCCCCGCGAACGGGATGTCCTCGTGGAGCTGGCGCAGGGCAAGTCGAATCAGGGCATCGCCGAGTCTTTGGTCGTCACCACCGCAGCGGTGGAGAAGCACGTGACCAACATCTTTCACAAGCTGGGTCTCCAGGCCAGCCCGACCGAGCACCGGCGTGTGCTGGCCGCGCTGACGTATCTGAGGGACGCGCCTTCCTAGTCAGCCTCTGATCTCGGGCTCGCAGCTGGCGACGCGGAGATCGGCACCGACGCGGCTCTTTCTCTCGTCTTACGTGCTGACCAGGCTCCGCAGCCGCCGCAGCGGCCTGCGCCTGGCGGCGAGCTCATCCGCCACGAGATGCGTCCGCTCCGCATACACCGAGCTTGCTTGCTCCTCTCGGTCGAGAGCGGCCGTGTAGGCGGCGAAGGCGACATTGCGCTCGTCCAGCGCGACACTCGACCACCGGGCGTACGCCTGATCGAGGGCGACGCACTCTTCCCGCCAATCGACGTACGCATCCATCAGCTCGTCGATTAGCTCCGACCGAGCCCGCGAGGCCATTCCTCTAACCCCTCGCGGCACGGATTCCACCCTCACGCCGGGAACAGCCCGCGCGCCGAGTGCCAGCGTGCGGCCACGGGTATCGGGCGGCGGAGTAGCCGGCGATCAGCAGAAGCGCCCCAGCGAGCTGCCGGATGCGTTCAGCGACCGGAACTGGGAGGGGTGTGTACTCATCTGGTGAGAGGCCCGGCCGGGAACGGGGGGAGCGCCCCCGGCCGGGGGCCTCTGCGGCCTCGCTGGACAGGAGCGGAGGGAGAGGTCGCTCCGGGTTTCGCCGCGAGGATGTGATGGAAGACATGGCCGAACTCTCAACCACCGTGGTCGGCTCGGCCATACCCCCCGGCCAGAGAGTGGAGCTCGGGCAACCGGATGCGCCGGGTAGGGAAAGCCCTAGCTCGCCATGGGCGGTCCCGCGCTGACCGGCTTGGAGGCGCCAGCGATCTCGCCTCGGAGCACCTTCAGTGCCTCGACATAGATCTCCGAGAACGTGGGGAACGGCTGGATCGTGTCTCTGAGCACGTCGAGTGGGACGTGGCCGCGGATCGCCAGGGTGGCCTGCTGCAGCCACTCGCCCGCCTCGGGTCCGAGCGCGTAGGCACCGGTGAGTCGCTCGCCATCGCTCAGGAGCGTCAGGAACCCGTTGCTGTCGGCGTACGCGCGCGTGTAGGTGGCGGTCTTAGGCAGGGCCGACACCGGAACCATCGCATGGAAGCGTCCCGCGTCCGAGCCAACCGCCGCGGCTTGTGGGTCCGTGTAGGTCACACGCGGGACCGCCTCGTAGTTGGCCCTTCGCGGCTCCCCGAGGATGTTCGCGGCTACCACTTCGCCCTGGTACTTGCCGACGTGGGTGAGCGGCCAGATGCCGACCACGTCGCCGATCGCCCAGAGACGCTCCCCCGCACGCTGGTGGGGGTCGACCGGAACTCCATGGGCGTCCGGCTCCACACCGACGCTTTCGAGTCCGATCCCGTGGACGCGCGGGCGGCGACCCGTGGCGACGAGCAGGCGGTCACCGCGCAGCTCACGCCCGTCGTCGAGCTCGAGGACGTAGTCGTCGCCGTCGCGCCGCGCGGCGCTCGCGCTAGCGGACAGCACCAGCTCGATGCCTTCGCGGCTCAGATCCTCGCCGAGCGCCTCACCCAGCGGTGCCGGCTCGCGGCCCAGCAGGTGCTCGGCCATGTCGATGATCGCCACCTCGCCGCCCAGCCGGCGCACCGCCTGACCCATCTCGGCGCCGACAGGCCCGCCACCCAGGATGAGCAGCCGTCGCGGAACGGCCTTCATGCCCGTGGCTTCACGGTTGGTCCAGACGCCCTCCAACTCCCGGAGCCCGGGTATCGGCGGGACGATCGGGTCGGCACCGCAGGCCAGGACCACGTGGTCGGCGGTGTGCCGGACACCGTCCACCTCGACGACGCCCTCGCCGTCGAGCCGTCCGGTGCCGCGCAGCAGGTCGATGCCGTGATCCGCCAGCCAACGCTCCTGTCCGGCGTCGGAGTAGTCCGAGACCTCGAAGTCACGCCAGGCAAGCGCCGCCTCGACGTCGACCTCCGCACTCGCCGCCGCATCGCGCGCGGCCTGCGCCGCCTCGCCGGGTCGCAGCAGCGTCTTCGACGGTATGCACGCCCAGTAAGAGCACTCGCCCCCGACCAGCTCGCGCTCGACCAGCGCGACCCGCAGGCCGCCTTCGGCGAGCGCGCCGGCGCAGTGCTCGCCCGGCGAGCCGCCGCCGATCACGATCACGTCGTAGTCACTGCTCACTGGCCGGAGCTCTCTTCAGCCAGGATGCCCGCCATGTATTGGCGGGCGTCGGCGTCAGCCTCGTCCGGAGTGCGCCCCTTCTCGCGGGCGACGATGTACGCGGCATAGAACTCCGACCAATGATGCTTCGGCGCGGTCGCTTCATAGGGACCGTGATGCTCCTCCGCCTCGCGCAGCAGCCCGGCCAAGGTCTCGACATCCATGGTCACTCCCTTCCGTTGTCGCTGATCACCGTCCCGGCAGGCGCTCCCTGATCTCCTGGAGCAGCCATCCGTTGCCATCCGGATCGCTGAACGATGCGTACGTGAGATAGGAGCGACGTTCCGGGTCCGGACCCGGGCTGAGCCCCTGCTCGTCGCGATGGAACAGATCGCTCACCTCGACGCCGCGGCTGACCAGGTCCTCACGCGCGGCGTCGATGTCATACACGGCCAGCTCCAAGCGCTGGGCGGAGCCGCGCTCGGAGGTTGTGAGGCCCTTCCCGAATGAGATCGAACAGGCTGAGCCGGGAGGCGTGAACTGGACCACCCGGAAGTCCTCGCCGAGGTCGAGGTCCGCGTCCAGGCGCCAGCCGAGGCCGTCGTAGAAGTCCTTTGCCCGATCGACATCGGAGACGGGCACCGGGACGACCTCGAGCTTCACCTCGCCAGGCTTCGGCGGCGAACTTGCTGTCGTGCTTTCACTGCTTACGTCGGCGCTGCTCATCCTGACCTCCATATTGGTACGCAGAGGAGCCGATTGCACCGCGAGCCTAATGCCGTGTTCTCCAGTCGGTCAAGGGAATTCGGGCCGCCCGCGCCTTGCAGCACCGCCGCGATACGCGCTGCCAACTAAACGGATGTTCCGTCGACGCCGCGATTTCGGCCAAACGGATGTTCTGCAGAGGCCCCCGTCGCGGTTAAAGCCATCCAGCCTCTGAGCCGACCCGTCAGCAGATAGGGCTTGGCTTCGGGGTAGCCCCCAACGGCTGCACTCAGCAGAGCCACTCAGAGACCATCAATCGATAGGGGAGCATCAACATGAATTCGAGAAAGAAGCGACTGATCGGCGCGGCGATGACGTTGCTCGTCCTCGGCGCCGTCGGCCTCGTCTATGCAGCCTGGACCACCAACGGCTCTGGCAGCGGCTTCGCCGAGGCCGGCAAGGCTCAGGACCTTTCGACCGTCGACGTGACGGCAGCAACCTTGGGCGATCTCTACCCGAACGGGGACGGGACCGTGACGCTCCAAATCCACAACCCGAACCCCTACCCGGTCACGGTCACCGATGTGACGGCCGGCCCGGGTGACGTCACCGCGAGTGGCGGCATCGGGACCTGTGACGTCACCGGTGTTTCGTTCAACGACCAGCACGGGCTGACGATCCACATCCCTCCCAACAGCGATTCGGACACGGTCGAACTGAACAACGCGGCCCACATGTCGAACGAATCCGAGAACGGCTGTCAGGGAGCGGTGTTCACGATCCCGGTCGTCCTCTCGGGCGCCAGCAGCGACGGGGTCTCCCCCACCTAGGAAGACCGCCCACCAGGCAACCCAGCGATTCGATGACTCTGAACGTGGCCCAGATGCGGTCCGGCGCCCCCCGGGGTGCCGGACCGCTCGGGCTGCTCAGTGGGGTTCGGTGATGAGGCGATCGATCGCAGCCATGCTCGCCGTGGTGGCCCTGATGGCCGCTGCAGCCGCGGGATACGCCGCGCTGGGCGGGGCACAGCGGGCGGCCGCCCCCCGGGCCAAGGTCCAGCCCTCGCCGGTGAAGGTGACCGGCGATGTCAGCGGCCTGTTTCCGGGGATGACCACCGTCCTCCCGATCCGGGTTCGCAATCTCACCGACGGCCCGGTCAAGCTGCGGTGGGTCCGGACGAAGGTCCGCCCGCCGGATGTGGACTGCGATCCGGCCAATCTGCACGCTGAGCAGATCTGGCCCCGCCGACGGATCCCCGCAGGTGCACGCATTGATCTGGTGGTGCCGGTGACCCTGGATGCCGATGCGGGGGACTTCTGCCAAGGCGCGAGATTCCCGCTTCGCTATCGCACCCGTGTCAACGTCCCCAGGGTGGGGAGGTGAAAACGATGCGATTGCGCGCCACCCTCGTCGCCTCCGCGCTTTTCCTACTTGCCGTGCTGCTTCCTGCGGCCGCAATCGCCAGCTGGAAGGGCGCGACCTCGGGCTCGGGAACATCCGGGGCGCGCAACATGGGCTCGGTCGACCAGCCGACCGCGTCGAACGTGAACGGAAACGTGACGGTCAACTGGGCGGTCCCCGATGCTGGCGCCCCTGTGACCGGATACCTCGTCCGACGCTACGACGCGTCCGGAAACGCACAAACGATCGGCGCCGGCTGCTCGGGAACAATCGCCAGCACGAGCTGCACCGAGAGCGCGGTGCCGCCAGGGAGATGGCGCTACCGAGTGACCGCGGTGAACGCCAAGTGGCGCGGCCCCGAGAGCGCGGCGAGCGCGCTTGTCTCGGTTCTGGTCTCACAGACCCTGACGACCAGCGCCTGGGACCTGCGCGACTCCTCGGCGGGCGGCTCCGCGGTCAACGTCTCGGATCCCATCGCGTTCGCATCCGACGGTCGCACCGTGGCCACGTCCACTCCGCCGACCTCGTTCAGCACCAGCCGCTACCTGGAGATCGATGCCAACGGACCTCTGCCGACGAACGTCTCGCCGACCTCGGCCACCTTCAACATGCGCTTCGCGGCCGGCGCCGGCTCGAGCACCGCATGCTTTTACTTCGACCTTCGGCGGGCCTCAACCAACGCCGTGCTCGCCACCCATGGGAGTGCCGCCAACCCGGTCGGGTGCGTCACCGGGACCACACAGACGAGCTTCTCGACGGCACTGCCGGACGGTTTCCTCGACTGCGATCGCCAATGATCTACGCGTTCGCGTCTATGTGCGCAGATCGGGCAGGGGCGCTCCGGTCGTCGATCAGGTCGCGCTCTCGGTTCTCACCAGCCAGGGAACCTTCGCGCTGTATGACGAGGTGCTCACGGATCGTCTCGGCGGCTGTGCGACAGACCGCACCTGGCCGCTCGTGGCGAGTGGCGACCCGACCTACATCAGCGCCTCGACCTGGCCCACCACCTTCTCCTCGAACCGCTATCTGCAGCTGACCTTCCCCTCCTATGTGCCCGCCGGGGCAACCGTGTCCGGCGGGTCGTTCCTGCACCGGTTCCGGCGCTCCGGTGGAGGCGGCTCCGCCTGCTGGTATCTCCAGGTTCTCCAGGGCACAACGGTGATCGGCACGCACGGCAGCGCGACCTCGCCGATCTCCTGTACATCGGGCAACTCCTACAGGAACGACACGGTTTCGCTGCCGGAGATCAACAGCCCGGCGCGAGCGAACGGGGTCGTGCTCAGGGTCTACGTGCGCAGCTCAACTGGCCGGAGCAGTGAGCACGACCAGGCGAACCTGACGATCAACTACGCCAACTAGGAGCGGCGGTTGGCGGTGCAGCCGGCGCCCGGAGGTGGCGAAACGCCCGGCGTACTGCGGAGATCAGGAGTGGCGCTCGAACCAGTCCGCGTAGCGATCGGCCAACGGGGCGGCGGTGAGGCCATGGGCGAAGACCGAGAGCCCCACGGTGAGGTAGACCGCGAGGACGATCAGGTGCTCGTGGGGAAGCTGCGAATCCTCGATGACGATCACCGCGAAGACGATCGAGGCCAGGCCGCGGGGGCCGAACCAGGCGAGAAACCCGAGCGTCGACAGCCGAACGTGTGAGTCGAGCATTGAGATCGCAACGGGAACCATTCGCACGACCGTCAGGCTGAGGACCGCGTAGAGGGCAAGCTTCCAATCCAGATCGCCGAGCGCCGGCCCGAGCAGGATCGCCCCGAAGACGACGAAGGTGACCCCGCTGAGCACGCCCCCGACCTCCTCGGTTAGTCGGTTCATCTCCCCAGGGTCGCGCTTGACCACTGCCCTGAAGACGATCCCGGCCACGAAGGCCGCGATGAAGCCCGATCCGTCGAGCGCGCTGGCGGTGCCGTAGGCGAGGACGGCGCCGGCGGCCGGGATCACCTGGCGCCAGGCACCGGCGATCAGATTCCTCTCGCCCGCATAGACGACCACGGCTCCGACCACCAGCGCGGCGACCACCCCGCCGACGATCCCGTAACCGACCTCCTCGAACAGAAGGGTGGCCCCGGTTCGTCCCCCGGAAATACCCGATTGGACGTCGGCGGCCGCCACAGCCGCAAAGAGCAGCGGCACGCAGATTCCGTCATTGAGCCCGCTCTCGACGTTCAGGCCCTGGCGGATCCGGGTCGGGACGCGCGGCTCGGTGACCACGGCCTGACCGAGGGCCGCGTCGGTCGGCGCCAGGACCACCCCGACGATCACGGCCTCCCAGAACGTCAACTCGCCGAAGATCACGGCGGCAGCGAGCGCTCCGAGTGCGATCGTCAGCGGCAGCCCGATCCCGAGCAGCCGCAGCGGAATCGACGCGCCACGTCGCAAGGCCCTGAGGTCGATGCTCGAGGCATCCGAGAAGAGCACGAGCGCCAGCGTCGCCTCGGCCAGCGCTCGTTCGGTCGAGCTGGTGCTCGCGATGTTGATCTCGTCGAGGACCTTGGGGCCGACGATGAGCCCGATCGCGACGAACACCATCGCGGGCGTGACCGGCGATCCCGACAACCGCTTCGAGACAGCGGCGACGGCGATCAGCGCCAGCGCCACGGTCGTCAGTGACCAGTCCATAGCGCCTATCCGGCGGTGATCGGGGCGGTCATCGACAGATCGGCAGCGGGTCTACCGAGTGGCGAAGGCGCCTTCGCCGACGTGTCTAGGTACCGCTTTCGGCGAGCCAAACCTTCGCGTCCGCCAGCTCGGCCACCGGGAACGCCTTCGCCTTGCCGGGGAGCAGGAACGACAGCGCCCGCATCGCGGGGCGCATCCAGCTCTCGTCGCTGACCACCGCGACGCGGTCGAACGAGCTTGCAAAGCGGGCGCGGAAGCCCGTGTCAGCGGTCATCGCGTCGCCCTCGACCTCGCGGGCCTCCGGCCCGAGCAGATAGAGCAGGCGGATCTTCTGGCCCTCGGCCATCTCGCTCCGTAGCAGCGGCTCGACCTGCTTCTCCCAGTCGTCGTCCTCGACCTCGCCGATCGCCTCGAAACCAATCGTTCCGGGGGCATGTCCTCGATCCTTCGCAGAGACATCCTTGCCTGCTCCCTTCGACTCGTGGGTCGGCCGAGCCTATACCCAAAGCGGTGCCTTCAGCGCCCGGGAACCTCCAGCTTTCGGGTGAGCGTCTTCACGTTGCCCTGACCGTCCTCGACCGTCAGCTTCACGGCGATCTTCTTCCCGGCGAGGCCGTGGCCGACCGGGAAGGCAAGGGTGCGCTTCCCCGGCGCATAGCCCTTGGTGCGACGCTTGGTTCGCACCTTCTTGCCGCGCCGCAGCACGCCACTCACGGCGACGTACTCGTGGGCCTTGACCCGCGCCTTCAGGAGAGCCTTCGAGCCGCTGAGGTCGAAATGGGTGGAGGCGAGCGACGCTGCGACCGTGGAGTCGACCTGCTCGCCAGGACGGAGCTCATAGAACCCCTGGGGCGGATTGGCATTGACGACCCGACCGGGCTCGCAGGTGGCGCGGAACGGCGCGAAACGGGTCGTTGGATGATGAGGTGTGAACCGATAGACCCCACGGGGCACCACGGGCCAGACGACGCCGCCGTCGATCGAGGACTCGGTCCGCGAGGGATCCGGAACCACGAACTCGTTGAAATAGGTCGGGTTGGGCAATGCCGGATTCGCGCTGGCCGTCGCACCCGCGACGCCGTGGGCTCCGTAGGCGACGAAGTCGTTGAAGCTCGCACCGCGCACGTTCACGGTGCTGAAGGTCGAGACCACTGCGCAGTCGACCAGCTCGTTGTTGGCGTCGCGAGGAACCGACAGGATCGCCGCAAGGCCGTTGTAGGCGGCGTCAGTCGGCATCTGGAAGTTGACGCGCTGGAGGGCCCTACCCTGGCTGACATAGGTCTGGAGGTAGATCCGGTGGTGGCCGACGGCGTCGGCATACGGCGTGAAGATCGTGCCGTCGGAAACCAGGAGGTCGTAGCTGCCATCGGGCCCTGTCTGCGCGCTCAGGCCCGGGAGCTCCGCGACCCGAACCGTGGCGCCCGGGATCGGGGTCTGGTCGTCAAACGTATAGACAGTCCCGCGTACGTGGACTGGCGCTAGGGCCTTCTTCTTCGCCAGCGCGCCATCAGCAGCGATGACGCAGAGCAGCGCGAACAGCGCGGTTGCAATGACGGCCACCCTGCGGGCGTGGGCATGACGAGTCCTGGACATCTCCCTAGTCAATCATCGTGAACCAGGACGACGGGGCATGAGGCGTGCTTCGCAACAGCGTTTGAGGTACTGCCCTCCAACCTTGCGCGGAGGCCGCTCAGTCCCCTCGAGCCGACGACGATGGCGGCCACGTCTCGCTGACGGGCCAGCTCGACAATCGCGTCGGCCACATTGCCCTCATCGGCCACGGCGAGCGCCTCGGACTGAAGTCCCAGGGACTTCGCCAGCTCAACCCCCTCGCTTGCCACGCGGTCGGCGTGAGCCCTCGATGCGTCGTCAACCGACCGGGCGGCTGCGGGATCCACGGGCTCGGGCCCGAAGCCCGTGGGGTCCGCTGTCATCGCGCTGGCCTCGTATGCAAGACCGGGCTCCCACACCGTCACCACCAGTGCCAGGCGGGACCCGAAGAGCTCGGCGGCTTCACGGACAGCCCGACGCGCCGTGTCCGAGCCGTCGTAACCAATGAGGATCGGCGCAGCAGACGTCATCCGTGCGGGCGGCTCGGCGCCAGGTATTTCAAGCCCAAATGGCACGACATCGCCCAAGGAGTATCCCGCCGCGGAGCGCGGCTTTCCACGCCGCCATGGTCGATCTGAACCGGTCCCATTCGTCGTATGGGTGAAACGGCATAAAGCGCGTTCGGCGCTTGGGAAGGAAGAACGATGGAAACCGAAAGCAAGAGCCAGAAGATTGCCGTCACGGGCGCCACCGGCCGGGTCGGGTCGCCCCTCGTCGAGATCCTCGAGCGGCGCGGACACGATGTCGTCCCGATCGCGCGCTCCAAGGGCATCGACGTGATCAGCCGCGAGGGCCTCGACGAGGCGCTCGCCGGGGTCGACACCATCATCGATACCGCGACGTGGCCGACGCCCGATCAGCAGGAGGCGACGGAGTTCTTCACCACTTCAGCACGGAACCTGCAGCGTGCCGGCGCTGAGGCCGGTGCGAGGGGGATCGTCGTCGTCTCGATCATCGGCATCGACAAGTTCCAGGGCGGCTACAACGCGGCGAAGGTCGCGCAGGAGCAGACGCTGCTCGAAGGCCCGCTTCCGGTCCGGATTGTTCGCGCTGCCCAGTTCCACGAGTTCTTCGACCCCTTCGTCGGGTGGATGACCCGAGATGGCGTCGCCTACCTGCCCGAAATGCGAACACAGCCCGTGGCCGCTCGCGTCGTCGCCGAGACCCTCGCCGACGCCGCCGAGGAGCCGGAGATCGAGAACGGCAGGATCACCGAGGTCGCCGGTCCGCAGGAGGAGCGTCTCGCCGATGTGGCCGCCGCGCTCTTTGCCAGCCGAGGCGACTCGATCGAGATCCGCGAGAGCCGTCAGCCGGGTGACCCAGACGCGGCGGCGTATGCGGACGGAGCCGTGCTGCCCAACCCGGGTGCGAAGCTCGCCGGCCCCAGCTTCGAAGAGTGGCTCGCGGCATTGGCCACGGCCTGAGCTGAGGTCAAACCCCGGACTCGACGGCGACCTCGCCTGCTGAGACGGCGTCAGCCAATCGCTGGTGGTCGAGCTCGTTTTGATCGGCGTACGCCGCGGAGAAGCGGGCGATCGCCCTGTCGAAGTTCGAGCCTCTCCCCAGGTAGGCGGCGATCGCCAGTCGATCGCCGGAGCGGGCGTGCGCGCGGGCCAGAGACCACCCGCAGGCCCGCGTGTAGGCGTGCAGGCCCGATTCGGTCATCCCCGACAGGTCGATCGACGCCTTCCAGTCCCATAGCTGGCGGACATAGAAGTCGTGCTCGTCGCCGTCAAGGCCTTCGCTTCGCTGCCAGCTCAGGAAAAGGTCAATCGCCGCATGCGAGATCCGCTGGCCGCGCACGACCCGCTCACCGTGGTTCTCGAACTCGCTCGCGCCCAGGTGAGGCTCGAGCACCGACGCCCGTGCCTCCTTCGCCTGCAATACGAGCGGGTCCTTCCCGTCGCGGCCGACCAACAGGAATATCCAGGCGCGCGTGCCGACGCTCCCAACGCCGACGACCTTGCGGGCCATGTCGACGAACTCGTATGTCCCGAAGAGATAGCGCCGATCCTCGTCGAGGCTGGCGGCATACTCATCCAGCAGCTCCCGAACGTATTCGGTCTCGTCCCGAGCGTCGACCGGGTCAAACAGCTCGCGGAGTGGAACCACCAGTGGCGGGACGCTGCGGAAGCGCAGCTTGCCGTCGACCCGCTCGGTGAGTTTTTTGACCGCCCGCAGGCTCGTCTTGCGCCGTGCCTTGGCGAACGGTTTCGCGAACACGATCCGCCCCTGCTTGCCCAGCTTCCCGCCGAAGCGATCGACCAGCTCACTCGCATTGAGGCGGTCGTACCAGACGTCGAGGTGACTCTCGCCCGCAAAGCCGCGCATCCCCTCCCGATATTCCCGCACGCAAGCAGTCACGATCCGCTGCCGGCGATCCGCCGGGAGCCCGACATCGCGGCCGGCAATCTCGGCGCTGGCCGCCATCCGCTTGACGTCCCACTCCCACGGGCCGGGCAGCGTCTCGTCGAAGTCGTTCGGGCCGAAGACGAGTCTGCGGTCCTGAGCTGCAAATCCGCCGAAGTTCGAGATGTGGGCATCGCCGCAGGCCTGCACGACGATCCCCGAGTCCGGCGTCGTGGCGAGGTCGGCCGCCATCACGGCCGCGGCGCCACGGTAGAACGTGAACGGCGACACAAGCATCCGCCCGTGTCGAATCGGGACGAGCTCCTGCACGCGCGAGGCGGCCTGGGCCCCGAGCACCGCGACAGGATCGGGCCGGTCCGACGCCGGGGACCACTCCCCGTGAGCTGACCGGGGAGTCTTGCGACGGGCGGCGCGCCCACGCTCCGCGGACTCCCCGGACTGCAGCGTTGCGTGAGCCGTGACGGTCACGCGAACGCTGGAGGAAACATCGTGACGCTGGTTTGACATTTCGGCATAGGATCGCGCGACTTAACCGGAGGAGGAGACGACCATGGCAACCCAAAACGTAGTCCTCGTTCACGGAGGTTTCGTCGACGGCTCGGGCTGGCGGCGCGTCTACGACATCCTGAGGAAGGACGGCTACGACGTCAGTGTCGTCCAGAATCCGACGCTGTCGCTCGATGGTGACGTGGAAGCGACCAAACAGATCATCGATGCCCAGGACGGGCCGGTCGTCCTCGTGGGCCACTCTTACGGCGGGGCGGTGATCACCGGGGCCGGCAATGGTCCCAACGTCGCGGCGCTCGTCTATATCGCTGCCTTCGCGCCGGACGACGGCGAGTCGGTGAACACGCTCATCGCCGATCCGCCGCCCGATGCGCCCGTGCCGCCGATTCTGCCGCCACAGGACGGCTTCCTGTTCCTGGATCGGGAGAAGTTCCATGATTCCTTTGCGGGCGACGTGGACGCGGATGAGGCGGCGTTCATGGCGGATTCGCAGGTCCCGTGGGGGGTCGAGGCCCTGGGCGGCATGATCAGCGATCCGGCCTGGCGGAACAAGCCAAGCTGGTATCTCCTCACGACCGAGGACCGGATGATCCCCCCGCCGGCTCAGCAAATGATGTCCGGGCGAGCGGGCTCAGCCGTTGAGGACGTCGCAGCCAGCCATTCGGTCTATGTCTCGCAGCCGGAAGCTGTGGCCGCAATCATCGAGAAGGCTGCTTCCGCGACGTAGGGGAGTCTCAGCCGCTTACCAGGGCTCGCCCCTGACCGGGTGGGTACCTCCCTTGACCGCCAGATCGCCGTCTCGGACCGGCTCCATGCATGCCGCGCAGACGGTGAGCGGATGAAACTCGGCGCCGCAGGTGTGCTCGAACACGACGGGCTCCGCCCCGGCATTCAGTTGCGAGTCGCCCCATTCCTTGAGCGCGAGCACGATGGGCCGCAGTTCCGCGCCGGCCTCGGTCAGGTGGTACTCGAAGCGTGGAGGATGCTCCGAGTACTGCCGTCGCTCCAGCACCCCGACCTCCTCGAGCCGGCGTAACCGAGCGGTGAGCACGTCTCTCGGCGCTCCCGTGAAACCTGCGAGATCGTTGAAGCGGACGTAGCCGTAGCCGATCTCTCGCACTATCAACAGTGAGTAGCGATCGCCGACGATCAACAGAGCGTCGGCCACCGAACAGACGCGTGGAGAAGGTTTGGTTTCTGGACTCACTCTGGTAGCGTACTTCAGCAGTGGATTTGATCTCCAAACTGACCGAAGTGCCACTGCTGACAGGAGAGCCATGAGCGCGACAACCGTCAATCAGGACACACCCAAAGCCGCCCCCGACACAGGTAGCCAGCTGACGGCGCCAAACCGGTCCATCGAGGTCGACGGAGACACACTCGTCTACCGCCGGTTCGGCAACGAGCAGACCGACCAGCCCCCCGTGGTCCTTCTGCAGCACTTCCGCGGCAACCTCGACAACTGGGACCCGATCCTCGTCGACCGAATCGCGCGGGACCGCGAGGTCATCCTGCTCGCCAACCGGGGCGTCGGCGCCTCGACCGGGATCGTCCCCGACAACGTGACCGATATGACCCGCGACGTCCTGGGGTTCGTCGACGCGCTCGGCCTCGAGCAGATCGACCTGCTCGGGTTCTCGCTCGGCGGCTACATCGCCCAGGAGCTGGCGCTGCTGCGACCGCGCCTGGTGCGACGGATCGTGCTCGCCGGCACGGCACCCCAGGGCGGCCCCGACCTCCACCGCTGGAGCGACGACGTGTACGCCCACGCAGCCGCCGACGAGGCCACGCCGGAACACGCCCTCCATGTCTTTTTCTCAGGCTCAGAGGACAGTCGCGCGAAGGGCGTGGAGTATCTGCAGCGGACGCAGAGCAGACAGGACGACCGCGACGAGCCGACGGACCTGGCGACCCGCGATGCGCAGCTCGCTGCGATCACTGCGTGGGGGATCCCCGATTCGTCGAAGCTCAATCGGTTGGCGGGAATCATCCAGCCGACCTTTGTCGCCATCGGCGACAACGACACGATGATGCACACCAAGAACAGCCAGCTCCTCGCCGATCAACTCCCCAACGCCCACGTCCGAATCTACGCAGACGCCAACCACGGCTTCCTCAACCAGTACCCGGAGCTGTTCGCCGACCACGTCAACGCGTTCCTCAACGCACGCTAGAAGGGGACAACGAAGCGACGGGTCAAGCCACGAGTGAGACCGCCTTCAGCATCGCAGGCGGGTGGCGCTTTGAATAGAAGGCCCTGACCACCGCGATACGAGAGGAACCCTGATGCCTGGTCTGAACCTAGACATCTTCAACGCCGGATACCGACCCGTTCCGAGCGCGGTCCCCGTCTGGCCGGATGGGCGGCAAGCGACCTGGCCAGCGACGACTTCGACGCTTATCTCCGGCGAACGTGACGGAGTGCTCGTCGACGCGCTCGTGACGAAGAGCGAGTCGCAGGAGCTGGCGGACTGGTTGGCGACCGCCGGAAAGAACCTGACCGAGGTCTACATCACCCACGCTCACGGGGATCACTTCTTCGGACTCAACACCGTCCTTAACAAGTTCCCGAAGGCGCGGGCCGTCGCGCTCCCGGAGCTCGTGCCGTTGCTTGCCGAACAGACGACGCCCGAGTGGATGCAGATCTGGAACAGCTTCTTCCCTGACCAGCTGTTCGAGAAGCCGGCAGTGCCGGTCGCGCTCGACAAGCCGGAGCTCGAGGTTGAGGGCCTTGCGCTCCACGTGCTCAAGCTGGGACAGAGCGATGTGGCCGATTCGACCGCTGTCCACGTCCCCGACCTCGACACGCTTCTTCCCGGCGACGTCATCTACAACGGCATCCACCTCTGGATGTACCAGTCCGATCACGCGCAGCGAATGGACTGGATCGAGACGGTGAACGAGGTCGAGAAGCTCGGCGTGAAGACGATCATCGCCGGGCACACCGACCCCGCGGCTCCGGACAATGACGCAGGACGCCTGATCGAGGCCTCCCGGCAGTACATCTACGACTTCGACGAGGCGGTCGCGTCGAGTAGCGGCGGTGAGGAGGTCGTCTCGAAGATGACAGCCAAGTATCCGGATCTCGGCAATCCCTACACCTTGTGGCTGGCCGCCTACACCCAGCCGTACGGGGACAATTGACTGCCGCAGATCAGACCCCGGACGCAACTTCGGCAAGGAGCTAACCGTGACCGAGCACACGCCGTACATCGACTACGACAATCTGCCCGCGCCGACCGAGGGCTTCCTCGTCACGCTGTTCATCACCGTGCGAAGCGTCGCTCGGTCCCGTGCCTTCTACTCCGAGGTTCTCGGCGGCGAGGTCGTGTTGGAGGAGAACCCGTGCATGGTCAAGATCTCCAACTCGTGGGTGATCATGAACCCCGGCGGTGGCCCCACGCCGGACAAGCCGGACATCTCGGTCGTCGACTACGAGTTCGACAACACGCTCTCCATCTTCATGAACCTGCGGGTCGCGGATGTCCAGGCGTGCTACGAGGAGTGGAGATCAAGAGGGGCAGAGTTTGTGACGCCGCCGATCGATCGCGGTGCTGAGATTCGCTGCTACATGCGTGACCCCGACGGCTACCTGATCGAGGTCGGCCAGTCGACGGGGCTCCTCAAGGGCAAACTCGCCAAGAAGCGGCCCGAGGATCTGCCCGGCTAGGACGGGTGATACCAGACGAGGGGGTTCAGGTAGACCTCGAACTCGTCGACGAGGCCACGATCTCGTATCCCTGGTGCGCCACTCCCCGTCCGCTCCGATTTGAGGTCAGGACATGAAGGGCATCAGCTCCGCGGGCATTGTCACGAACGGGCGCATCATGTCGCGGTCCTCGTGCTCGAGGATGTGGCAGTGGTACATGTAGCGGCCGCTGTAGGTCGTGAAGCGGACGGCGATCTCGACGATCTCCTTGGGATTGACGCGGATGGTGTCCTTGAGCCCGCGTTCGTTGTCGTCGATCGTGTGGGAGAGGGCGTCGTTCGGGTCGCGCTCGCGTGTGATCGTCGCGACGAGGTCGCGGTTCTGGACACCGCCCTCAGGGATCTCGTGGCTGATCGGGTGACGAGCAAGAACCTGGAAGGGGTCGAGGTGCAGGTGGATCGGGTGGGTGTCGTCGGTCAGGTTGATCAGCTGCCAGACCTCGTACTGCCCCAGCATCGGGAAGAAGGTCGTCGCGTCCTCGAAGTGCGCGGCGGCCACGCGGTAGCGGGTGCTTGATTCGCCGTCGTTGATCGTGACCAGCGGGCCGCCGGCGTCGGCCTCAGCCGTGGCGAGCTCGCGCATCGTCAGCATGTTCGGTCCATCCTCCAGCTCGCGCTCGACCAGGGCGATCACCCGGCGCGGTCCGCTGGCGAGGGCGTCCTCCGACGGAGGCTCGTAGTCGCTGGCGAGCTCGGCCGGGACCGACCAGTTCCCGGGCGATCCGGCCTCCACCCGGAAGCGCATGACTTGGGGGTACGGCAGAAGCCCCTGGAGGTCGGCGGCGTTCTCGGCGTCGTCTGCGGGAAAAGGAGCTCCGTCGAAGGGCGCAGCGGCGGTGTTCAGCAGGGTCAGCTCGGTCCCCGGCGCGAGGCCGGAGAAGTCCACCAGGATGTCGGCCCGCTCGGCCGAGGCCAGGACGAGGCCATCTGGGGGCAGCGCGGCCGGGGATCGAAGAAGCCCGTGGTCTGTTCCGATCTGGCTGATCCGCTCGAGCTGCGGCGCTTCGTCGCCGAACAGGACGAGTCGATAGGTGCGGGCATTGGAACCGTTGATCACCCGGAATCGATACGTGCGGGGCTCGACCGCGAGCAGCGGCCACACCTTTCCGTTGACAACCGTGAAGGGAGCGAAGGCCTCCATTACGTCCGGATCGGTCTTGTGGACCAGCCGGCCGGTCAGCCGCCCCTCCTCGTCGAGGTCGAAGTTCCGGTCCTGGATCAGCAGCGGCACTTCGTATGGCGGGCCCTCGGGGAGACCGAGTTCGCGCTCACGCTCGTCGCGGATGATCCAGAGCCCGGCGAGCCCGGCATAGACGTCGAACTTGGTGACGCCCATGACGTGGTCGTGGTACCAGAGCAGCGCCGCGCGCTGATCGTTCGGGTAGTGGAAGACGGCCGGCTGGCCGGGTCCGAAGAGGTTCTCGGCCCAGCCGTCGTATGACGCCGGGGTCAGCGCACCGTGCAGGTGCACCACGGTCTGGCCCGTCATGGCTTCGGCGTTTCGGTCCGGCTCGCCGCCGCTCAATCCAGGCACACACTGCACCGGCAGACCCTCGGCGTCGGCGCTCTCGGGCGCGACCGTCGTGGTGACGGGGAGCGGTCCTTCGAGCTCGTTGCCCCACTCGACCGTGACGGCCTGCCCGCGCTCCGTCTCGATCACAGGAGCAGGCATCGTCGCGTCATATCCCCAGATCGTTGATTCGGGGAGGTCGCGGTGAAAGCGATGGGTTCCAGTGCGGATCGGAACGCTCAGGCGGCCCCCGTGCTCGCCTGCGATCAGGCGCCGCGGCGCGGGCAGCGGGTCCACGAACGGGGTGAGCGGCGGGGTCAGGGTCACGGAGCTCCGAGGCTGCCGAGCTGGCTGCTGATTCGACCCTACTCCTCGCGCAGGGCAGCCCAGTCGCCAGGATCAGTCGCGAACCTAGCGACCTTTCGGCCCAGCCGAACGTGCACCCCATCGTGGTAGCGTCGGCTGGGGGCAAGACCGCGATGTCCACAGCCGCTGCTCGCTCAATCCCCCGCCCGGCCTCCGGCGTCGACGCCAACGCCGTACTGGCGCTCATCGCGGTGGCGCAGTTCATGGTCGTCCTGGACGCGACCATCGTCAACGTCGCGCTGCCGACCATCAAGGTCGACGTCGGCTTCTCCGAGCAGAGCCTCTCCTGGGTGCTGAACGCCTACACGCTGATCTTCGGCGGCTTCCTCCTGCTCGGTGGGCGCGCCGCTGACCGGCTCGGACGGCGGCGGCTCTTCATGGCGGGGATCGCTCTCTTCTCCGGCGCTTCACTCATCTGTGGGCTCTCGCAGTCCGAGGGCATGCTGCTCGTCGCGCGTGGACTGCAAGGGCTCGGTGGCGCGATGGTCTCGCCGGCAGCCCTCTCGATCATCCTCACCACCTTCGCCGAAGGGCCGGAGCGAAACCGCGCGCTCGCCGTCTGGGGCGCCATCGCGGGCGCGGGTGGCGCCATTGGGCTGCTCCTCGGCGGGGTGATCGTCGAGGCGCTGAGCTGGCGCTGGGTCTTCTTCGTCAACGTGCCGATCGGCGCCGTCGTCCTGGCGCTGGCTCCGAGGATCGTGCCGGAGAGCCGCTCCGAGCGGGTTTCAACGGGCGGGTATGACGTCGAAGGCGCGGTCGCGAGCACGCTCGGCACCATCACGCTGGTCTTCACGCTGATCAAGGCCGATAGCTGGGGTTGGACTTCGGGGCGGACGCTGGCGGGCTTCGCGATTGCCGCTGCGCTGATCTTCGCCTTCCTGCAAATCGAGCGCCGCCATCCTGATCCCCTGGTCCCGCTGCGAATCTTCTCCAATCGGAGCCTCGCCGCCGCCGACGCGACCTTCCTCCTGGTGGCGGCGGCCCTCTTCGGTGTGTTCTTCTTCCTGACGCTCTACCTCCAGCAGGTGATGGGCTACAGCGCGCTCAAGACCGGAGTCGCCTATCTGCCGCTGAGCCTGACCCTCATCGGGGCCTCTGCGCTGGCCTCACGCCTCGTCGACCGCTTCACGCCCAAGCCCGTGCTCAGCGTCGGCCTGCTGATCGCGACAGCGGGTTTCATTCTCCTTGCGCTCGTCGACGGCCACGGCGACTACGCGAGCCACGTGCTCCCGGCCATGATCATCGTGGGGACGGGCCTAGGGATGTCGTTCGTACCGATCACGATCGCGGCGACCAATGGAGTCGCGAGCGGCGACTCAGGGCTCGCGTCGGGACTGCTCAACACCACCCAGCAGGTTGGCGGCTCGCTGGGCCTCGCGATCCTCTCCACGGTTTCGACCAGCCGGACGACAAGCGCTTTAGATGGTGGGTCTGCGCTCCCGGTCGCTCTGACGCATGGGTTCAAGGGCGCGTTCATGGTCGCGGCGCTGCTCTGCGCCGTCGGTGTGGTCCTGGCGATCACGCTGTTACCGGGCCGCCGGCGCGAGCCCGAAGACGAGCAGGTCGAGGCGATGACGATCTCGTTCATCCGCTGCCCCGGAGCTCCGTACTGCGGCCATCTCGCTCGCGTGGTCGCCTTCGGGCGCCGGATGCGCGGGGCCCTCCCACGGTCCTAGGCTGGCGCCTCCGCCGACCGGCAGACGGCAGGTAGCTAGCCGGGTTCTGGGGCGGCCTTCGTAGTCCGCAGGCTTCGGGCGAACGCGAAGGACCAGATCGCGATCAGGACCAAGTCAAGCAGCGTCGCGAGCAACCACGGCGCCGGGCGTGCCCAGCCGATCGCTAGCGCCGCCACCGCGCCGAGCAGCATCGCCACCGCGAGCGGGCGGTAGAGGGCAGCGAGCCTCCGATAGTCGGCGAGTGTGACGATCGTTGCCACGAGCGCGATCAGGAGCGCTGAGACCGAGCCGGCCAGCAGCCAGCTCGTGGGCCCGGGGCTCCGGGCGTCGGTGGCGTGCTCAATCAGGCTGACCATGCCGGCGCCCGCGGCCGCCACCGCGAGCCCGATCGGGAGCTGGCTGTAGAGCCACAGGGCGAGCGAGCCTCCGTCCTGCCTCGGTAGTCGCCGTCCGACGAAGTCGAAGTAGGTCCACCAGAAGCCGAAGGCGATGCTGAGCCCGAGAACGCCCGTCGCGACCGTGCGGAAGTCGAGGTCCGCGACGCCCCGCATCCCGTCGACCACGCCGACGACGACCTCGCCGAGGACGATGATGATGAACAGCCCGAAGCGCTCGGCCATCGAGTCGGTGGCCCGAATCCCAAGCAAGTCGTCGGACGCACGCAGCAAGTACACGACAACGAGGGCGATCGAGCCGACCACGATGGCGGCCCAGACGGCCACCCGCCCGGTGTCCTCCATGCCCGAGGTGGCGATCAGCGCCCCGATCGATACCACGAGCCCGGCCAGGTAGGTGAGGGCCCCCGGCCGGTACTCGGGTGCGTCGGTCCGGTAAACGGAGGCCCACTGCCAGACGAGCACTGCGAGCAGCGCGGCGTAGATGAGTGCGAACTGCTCCCCGTCGGTGCTCGCTGCGTTCCCGGTGAATACGGCGAGCACGGTGAGGATCCCCATCTGCAGGAAGATGAATGAGCGGTTGCGACCGTCCTCGCGGCCGTGCAGCTCGTGGAACTGGGCACCGTTGAACCAGCCGATCCAGATCAGCCCGAAGACGACGGCGAAATCGAACACGCCCGACCACGAAACGTCCTCGGCCAGCGTGTGCGCTATCTGGCCGACCAGCACCACGTAGACGAGGTCGTAGAAGAGCTCGAGGAAGCTGACCGTGCGGTCCTCGATCACCTCGCCGTGAGGCCGGGGCGGCCGCAGGAACCAACGACGCAGCCCCTCGCCCAGCGTCATGGACGGACCGGCGTTCGCTCCCCGCTCGCTCACCTCGCGTCCCTCCTCGATCGCTCGCTGCGCAACTGTACGTCGTCCCGGATCGGCCTCAGATGCCGCTGGCGCCAAACTGGTCGGCGACATCCGCGAAGCGGCCCGAGGATCTGCCAGGCTAGGACGAGGAACCAGATCGAGGCGACTGGATTTGAACCAGCCGAACACATCCCGGCCCACCGCGGCCGACTGAGGAGGAGAGATGGTTGATCAGGTGACTGCCGATGTGCGCACGGCTACCGGAGGATGGTGGCTGCTTCTACTCATCGGCGTGCTCAGCATTGCGGCCGGCGTGATCATCCTCATAAAGCCGGGCGACAGTCTGGCGACGCTCGCGGTGATCGCGGGAATCTTCCTGCTCGTCGACGGGATCCTCGAGCTAGCGGTTTCGCTGATGGGCGGCACCCAGGGTCGTGGATCGCTCGCGCTGCTCGGGGTGCTCACCGCGATCGTCGGGGTTCTCCTGATCCGCCACCCCATCCAAGGGGTCGTGGCGATCGCGCTGCTGATCGGGATCTGGCTGATTGCTGTGGGTGTGATTCGCATCATCGCCGCCTTCGACCTCTACGAGAACCGCGGCTGGAACATCTTTGCCGGAGCCGTGGAGCTGCTCGCCGGCATCGTGATCGTCTCCGATCCGAACATCGGCTTCGCCACGCTCGCTCTGTTCGTCGGAATCGCCTTCATCCTCAACGGGATAGGCATGTTCGGCGTGGGATGGAGCCTGCACACGCTCAGGCGAGAGGCCACCACCCTCTGAGCATCGCTGCTTAAGAGCGATGGTCAGGCCGTGATTGGTTGGTGGCCCGGTTGGCCGGCGACGCGATCGAGCCAGGCGCGGATAGCGGGATACCCCGCCAGGTTGAACCCGCCCTCGGCGGCAACGTGGGTGTAGGCGTAGAGCGAGATGTCAGCGATTGTGAAGCTCTCGCCGACATGGAAGGTGCGGCTGGACAGGTGGCGTTCAATCGCGTCGAGGGCGGTGTAGCCAGCGCGGCGCCTGGTCTCCAGCTCGGCTTCCGGTGGGGAGGCGTCCGAGTAGCCGACCCAGAAGCGCACGACCGCGATGTTGGGCTCGTGGCTGTACTGCTCGAAGAACAACCATTGGAGCACCTGGGCGCGCTCGTATCGATCCTCGGGCAGGTACGGCGTCCGCTCGGCAAAGTGGAAGAGGATCGCGTTTGACTCTGCCAGCGGACGACCGTCGTCGAGCACGACGGTTGGCACGCGCAGCGCCGGATTGAGGTCCCCTAGAAGCTCGACACGGTTCGAGCGGTCCACGACGTCCACCTCGCGTCGCTCGTATTCGACGCCAAGGTGGGCCAACAGCAGCCGGACTTTGTAACAGTTGCCCGAAACCTGGGAGTTGTAGAGCAGCACCGCGGAGAACTCTACGAGCCGTCCCGACGCAGCCTGTGGGAGGAACTCAACTCCCGCAGAGCGATTCGAGCGCTTGGACGACCCGGGCGGCATAGGTGCCGTTGATGTCGCGGTCCGGATTGAAGTCAGCGACCGACGCGCCCAGGAGGTTCGGCGCAGCGACGAGCGGCCGGACGAGGGCGACGAGTTCGTCCCAGTCGAGCCCGAGCGACTGCGGATAGCTGACAGCCGGCAGCACGCTTTCGTCGAGGACGTCGAGGTCGAGATGCAGCCACGCCGGACGCTCCGCGAGCCGCGCGGCGGCGGCTGTCCCTACCCTGGCGGCGCCGCGCTCACGGACCTCGGGCGCGGTCAGAGCGTGAATGGCTGGGTCGACGCGGGCGTTCTCGAGGGCGACGTCGGGGTGAAGCTCGGCCGGGCGATGTCCGAGCAGCACGACAGCGCCCGGCTCGACCAACGCTTCTTCTCGCTCGAGCAATCCCTGCGGCCCGTGGCCAGTGAGAATCGCAAGGTCCATGTCGGCTGCCTCACCGGTTGGTGAGCTTTCCCCGTCGAAGAAGTCCGCGTGCCCGTCGACGAACCACAGGGCGCAGCCGCGGGGCAGTGCCTGAAAGACGCCGAGCAGCAGGGTGCAGTCGCCGCCGAGGATGAGCGGGCGCTCGCGGGCCTCCAGCACCTCGCGAACACGAGAGGCGATTGCGTTCGACGCTCGACGCACGTCGACAGCGCCGACCACACCGGTATCGGGGTCGCGTCGCGTGTCGCGGACGCGCGCGTCGGCCTCACCGGCGTCGCGCGCGCGGAGGCGCTCGACGAGTCCGGCCGCCCGGAGTTTGGCAGGCGCGTGTTCCTCGCCGCGTCCTGCGCCCGAGCAGTCAAGTGGGGCGTCGACGATGGCCCAGCGAGCCATTCCTTCTCATTCTGGCTGACCTGCCTACGGAGAGCGGGCCGTCCTCGACGGCGTGCTTATCCGCAGAAAGACGATTCCGGCCCCGCAGCCAAGCACCGCAGCCGTCAACCCATAGGCGGCATCGGCGCTCGCTACTCCGAGCAAGACGCCGCCGAGCAGGGGGCCGATCAAATATCCGGACGCATAGAGCAGATTCAGCACCCCGTAGCCAAGGCCGCGTTCCACCTCACCGAACGCCTCGTCCAGCCAGGGGACGGCCGCCGAGAACGTGAGGCTGAGTCCGGCGCCGAATGCTGCAAATGCCAGCGCCGCCCCCAGCGTGCCCTCGAGTCCTGCCAACAGCAGCGCTGACGCCGCCGTCACGGCGAGGCCGGTCACCGCCGGACCCCGCCGGCCCCTCTGATCGCCCCAGCGGCCCCCCACCGGGGCGAGCGCGGCATCGACCGCGATCGACCCGGCGAACAGCAGTCCGATCCCCGCGCTGGATAGGTCGAGGCGACGGTCAAAGTCGAGCGGCGCGACCACCTCGATCAGCCCCAGCGCGCTCGCCGCACCGAGCGTCATGGCGGCGGCCACCGCCCCGATGCCGGATCCGACCGCGCCCCGGATCGTCGCCCTGGACAGGGTCTCCGGTGTGCGACGCCGCGATTCGGGAGGAAGCACCACGACGGCCGCGAGTGCGAGTGCGAGTGATACACCGCAAACGATCAGAAAGGGGGCGGCATAGGAGAACAGGTCTGCCGTCACGCCGCCCAGCGCAGGCCCGGCGATTGAGCCCGCCCCGGTTGCGGCAAGGGCGAATCCAATCGCCTCCCCCCGCCTGCCCGGCGGCGCCAGGTCGGACACCAGCGCGAGCGCCGCGATCCAGCTTGCAGCTGACCCGAGCCCCTGGATCCCGCGACCGAGCATCAGAGGCCAGATGGATTGGGAGATGGCGATCAGCGCGGAGCCCGCGGCCGCGAGCAGCAATCCTGTGATCACCAGCCCCCTCCGTCCCCGTGAGTCGGCGAGCCGCCCCAGTGGGAGCGAGAGGAGCACGATCGGCACCGCATAGGCTGCAAAAGAGGCGCCAAGCGCCCCATCGCTTGCCCCCGTCCGCTGCTCGATATCGGGGAGCAGGGGGGCGATCAGCCCGAGCAACGCAGTGTCGATCGTGACGGCGGCAACCGCAATGGCGACTATTGCGCGCCGGCGCGGCAGGGGACTCGGCTGGGACGCCAGCGTGGCTTCCATGGGTGGCAACGGTCCATCGCACTCTGGCATTTAGCCAATCGGCGCGCGACCAAGGGGTCTGGATCGGCTGCTGGCGCGGGATGCTCTCAGCCGGCCATCGGCGCCGGGCTCTGATCGACCGCCCTCCGCCGCACCGCACCCGGCGAGTCGCCGATCACACGCTTGAAGGCACGGCTGAAGGCGGCCTCGGAGCGGTAGCCGAGACGGTCGGCGAGCTCGCCGACCGTTGCGCCCTCTTCGGTCAGCGCGTCCACGGCGACGTGCATGCGCCACCGGGCGACGTAGCGCATGACGGGCTCGCCGACCAGCTCGGTGAACCGGGCTGCGAATGCCGACCGGGACATCGCGAGCTCGTCGGCCAGCGAGGCAATGGTCCAGTCGCGCGCCGGTTCACGGTGAATGAGGGAGATCGCCCGCCCGATCTGCGGATCCTGGAGCGCGCCCAGCCAGCCGCTCCGGGCGGCGGGGTCGGTGTCCATCCAGGCCCTAATCGCCTGGATCACCAGGATGTCGCCGAGCCGCGTGATCACCGCCTCACCCCCGGGTCGCAGCTCGCCTGCCTCGGCGGCCATCAGCCGGAGCGTGCTCTCCATCCAGTCCAGCCTGGGTGAACTGGATGCCTCGATGTGGATCAGGTTCGGCAGAGTCCGGATCAGGTTCTCGGCGGCAGGGTGGTCGAACCGGACGGCTCCGCAGATCAGCCCTGTCGGCGCGCCCCCCTCGCCGTGCCGGAGGATCTCGTAGCGGTCGCTGACCAGCTCACGCTCGAGGTCGAGGATGCCCGGCGCAGGTGCACCGACCTCACTGCGGAGGACGTGTCCCTCCCCATGCGGGACGAGCGCCAGGTCTCCGGGCTGAATCCATGAGGCCTCCGCGTCGTCACCCGTCTCGAGCCAGAGCCGGCCCGAGGTGGCGACGTGGAACCAGATGTACCCGGGCATCGCGGGAAGCGTGAGGCCCCATGGTGCGGTCAGCTCCGAGCGGCAGTAGAAGGCGCCGTTCATGCGCAAGAAGTGGAGTGCCTCGCCGACGGGGTCGGATGGCGGAAATGGGTCCAGAGCTTCCATGCGTCCAGTATGCACGCTCGGGAGCCGGTCGTCCACAGTCGTGGACGATTGAGCATGAATCAGCGTCTGTGAGTCATAGACAGTCCTCCTCCCCGTCCGGATACTGGACGAAATGCAATCAACGACACCGGAGGAGCCAATCATGGCATTCACAGGACAGACACTCGAGAATCCCGCGAGCGGCGAGCGGATCACCATTCGCCGGACCGCAGCGGAGACCGACGGCGAGCTGCTGGCGATCGATCTCGAGCTCCCCGCGGGCGGGCACGTCCCGGGCGGCCAGCACATCCATCCGAAGCAGGAGGAGCGCTTCCAGGTCGTCGCGGGAACGATGCGGTTCCGGATGGGCCGCCAGCGCGTCGTCGCCGGGCCGGGCGAGGTCGTCGTGGTCCCCCCGGGCCAGAAGCACGACTTCGCCAACGCCGGCGACGAGGACGCTCTCGTCCGGGTCGAGGTCCAACCCGCCCTCCGGATGGAGGAGCTCTTCGAAACCGCTGTTGGGCTCGCGCAGGACGGCCGGACGATGATGGGCGGCATTCCGAGGCCGCTCGACCTCGCCCTTTTCGTTGAGGAGTTCGGAGACGAGGTGCAGGCCGCCTTCCCGCCGCGCTGGCTCCAGCGTCTGGCACTCGCACCGCTCCGCTGGCTCGCCAAGCGCCGCGGACGGCTGCTCAGCGCAGGCGAGCCCGCCACCGCCTGACCCCTTGAACCCAACCAACCAATGGAGGAACCCATGAACGACAACACGACACACAGGACCACGCTCGTTCTCGGCGGCACCGGCAAGACCGGCCGCCGGGTGGTCGAGCGGCTGGAAGCACGCGGTCTCCCGATCCGGGTGGGCTCGCGCTCGGGTGAACCTCCCTTCGACTGGGAGGACGAGGCCACCTGGGCGCCCGCGCTCGAAGGAGTCGGTGCCGTCTACCTGACCTACTACCCGGACTTCGCCCTCCCGGGAGCCATCGAGGCGACGCATTCGTTCGCCGAGCTGGCGATCGAGAGCGGGGCGCCGCGTCTGGTCCTCCTGTCCGGGCGCGGCGAGCCGCTGGCGGAGCGGGGCGAGGATGTCATCCGGAACACCGGCGCCGAGCTCACGATCCTCCGTTCAACTTGGTTCATGCAGAACCTGAGCGAGGACTACATGCGCGAGCACGTGCTGAGCGGCGAGATCCGGCTGCCGGCCGGCGACGTGCCGACCCCGTTCCTCGACGCCGACGACATCGCCGACGTGGCGGCGGCGGCGCTGACGGACGACCGGCACGTGGGGCAGCTCTATGAGCTGACGGGGCGGCGTTCCCTGACCCTCGCGCAGGTGGCCGCTGAGATCAGCGAGGTGGTGGGCCGCCAGGTGCGCTACGTCCCCATATCGCTCGAGCAGCACGCGGCCGAGACCACGGAGCAGGGCGCGCCACCGGAGTTGGTCGAGCTGCTCACCTACCTGTTCAGTGAGGTGGTGGACGGCCGCAACGCCGACACCACGGACGGTGTGCGTCGTGCTCTCGGCCGCGAGGCTCGCGACTTCCGCGACTTCGCCCGGACGGCCGCCACTAACGGCGCCTGGGACCCAGCGCCGATCAGCAGCTGATCTGCCCGCCGAAACGCCAAACTGCCGACCGAGTCGCGCGGGGAAATTCTGGACTCATCGGAAGCATCAGTCGGTCCCAATTCGGTACCGCAGATCTGGACCGAGAACCGCTTCTTTGCATGGAAAGCGGTGCACGAACTCTGATGGCGCCGCCCAGCGCCGAAAGAGTGCTGGTTTGCATCGAAAGCAGTACTCCGTCGAGAGATACTCCGTGAGCGATGTCGGAGGAGAATTATTTGCTCGCCAACCAGCCCTCGGAGTTGGAGCGCCTGCGGCTGCAGTCGCGCGTGTGGGAGCCCACCGGGAGACAGCTCGTCTCGGAGATCGGAGACGGATCCGGCGGAAAGGCCCTGACGTCGGTTGCGGAGCCATGGGCTGGCTTCGGATCCTCAGCGATTGGGTCGGCGCTTCCGGCCAAGTGGTGGGTACCGACATAGACGAGAGCCTGCTCACTGGCGCTCATTCATTTCTGGAGGCAGAAGGAATCTCCAACGTAGAACTCGTCGTCGATGATTTGTTCGAGAGCAAGCCTGCGCAGTATCTCGCGCAAAACCGCCGCTATCCATGCAAAACGCCGCTTCTCGTCCAAAGCGGCGGTTTGCCCAGTCCCGCAGCCCGGCGGCTCCAAGGCGCGTCGGCTGGCCGCTCAGGAATGGAAGTATCCATAATCCAGTCTGGGTTGAATCCTGATCCCCACCCCGAGTTGGCTGGTGAAGCAACTGCGGTTTCGCGATGCAGGTGAAGTACCGCAAGGCGCGTAAGTGGTCGCATGGCCGTCGTACAGCCTCCTGACCAGCACGTGGAAGAGAATCTGCTGCGTGAGCTGGAGCGAGTGGACGAGATGCTGCTGGAAGAGCTGGAGCGCGTGGACGACATGCTCATGCGGATTGGGGCCGCAATCGACCAATTGCCGGAGCGAATCGCCTCGGCCAGTAGGAGCGAGGTCAGGCCCGTATCGGGCAATGGAACGAGGGCAGCCGGACCAGCGCGATCCCGGACGTCCACGCGACCGTTCGACCCCTATGGGGAGGACGAGGTCGAGGCGGCGGAGGACAAAAGGTCAGCGGCTAGCCAGGTGGCCAGGAAGCTTCAGGGCTGGGTAGCAGCTTATGTGCCAGACCGGGAGGCGCTGGGATTCGCGACCCTCTCGCTGACCGTTGCCTTGCTTGCTACCGCCATCGCTGTGTTCGGCTTGATCGTTGCTGTCTTTTAATCCGGGCGCGGGCGCGGAGCCCTCACGGCTGAGAAGGTCGACAGCCCAGGTATCGCCTGCAAAGGCCCGAACGCCGCGTAGCCGATCAAGCAGAGGACCGACGTGTACAGCCCGGTGATCGCCGGCAGGCCGGCAAGCTGGGCGTAGGCCATTCTCTGGGGTACCAGCAGCGTGGTCAGCACGAGGCCGGCGACAACGTCGCGCCACAACCACGACCCGCGATAGGACGCGAGCATCCGGGCACCAGGCAGTGATCTGACCAGCTTCATTTACGGTTCACCAAGGTCAAGCGAGGTCTGCAAACGAGAAACTCCACGCCCCCATAGGAGATGCTTACCGTACGTAGGTGGTACCGCGAAGGAGACCGTGGTGACTGAGACCGGTATGGCCAACCTCGAGAAGATCGACCACATCGTCGTCCTGATGCTCGAGAATCGCTCCTTCGACCACATGCTCGGGTATCTCTCGCTGGAGGGTGGTCGCGGCGAGGTCGATGGTCTGCGGGCGGAGTTCGCGAACGAGCATGGCGGGCGCTCCTATCCGGTCCACCATCTCGACAGCACGGTGATCGAGGACGATCCCAACCACTCCGCCAGCGCCGTCGACCTCCAGATCGGGGGCGGCAAGATGGACGGCTTCGTAGAGAGCTACGCCGAGACGCTCTCCGCCAACGACCTCCCGGATGCTGATCCCGGTCGCGTGATCGGCTATTACAACGCCGCCGACGTCCCGGTCTACGACCACCTGGCGAGCGAGTTCGCGATCTGCGATCGCTGGTTCAGCTCGGTTCCCGGGGCGACCTGGCCGAACCGTCTATACGCGATTTGCGGTCGTGCCGCCGGCAGTCGCGATGACCGGCCGCTCCACCTCCCGCCCATGTACAACCAACCCTCGTTCGTGCGACACCTCGACGCCAACGACATCTCGTGGCGCTGGTACTCGTTCGAGGCGGGGACCCTGCGCTTCGCCGACGGGCACTACAAGCTGGGCCACCACCACAGCTTCGCGTTCTTCAGCAAGACCAACTTGAACTGGAGGACGAGTCTCGAGCTCAGGATGGACGCGAAAGCGCCCAGCTTCCTCGAAGACGCCGCCAATGGTGCGCTGCCGTCGGTCTCATGGATCGACCCGAACTTCAGCAACTTCAACCCGATCGGCTTTCAGCCCAACGACGACCACCCGCCCGCCGACATCAAGGACGGACAGGAGCTTGTGCTCGCCGTCTACCACGCGCTCGCAGCAAGCCCCCAATGGGAAAAGACGCTCCTCATCATCTTCTACGACGAGCACGGCGGCTTCTTCGATCACGTCGCGCCGCCCGCGGCGCCCGACGACGACCCCGACACGTTCGGACGCTACGGCGTGCGGATACCGGCCCTGGTCGTCTCGCCGTGGGTGGAGCCGGGGTCCCTATCCAAGACGCTCTTCGATCACACGTCGATCATGAAGACGATTCTCCTGCGCTTTTGCCCGGAAGCCCTCGACGAGCCAGAGCGGCACCAAGGGCGGTTTGCCCGGCTCAGAAGCGCGGGGCACCCCCGCCACATGGGAACGCGCGTGTCGCGGGCCAATGATCTCGGAGAACTTCTCACACGTAGGACGCCACGGCGCGCGGCGGACCGGTGGGCGCTGATAGAGGACGCCGCGGCGCGCGCGGCCGTGAGAACGGAAGGCGCGGCACTCGAAGGTGAGGATCCGCTCGATCGCCGGCCGGCGACGGAGCTCCAGATCCGTCTCGCCGCCGCGACTCGCGAGCTGAGAAGACGAGGGCATCCGGCAGACCGGCCGTAGGTGCCCCTCCATCTCCAAGTCGGGGCGACTGGATTTGAACCAGCGACCTTTCGGCCCCCAGCCGAGCGGATTCTTCAGGCGTCTAGAGGGCGGCGACCTACGGACAGTCGTCTGAGACCAACGACACGGCGGATTCGGGTCCGAGGTCAATCTCGCCCGCGGCAATCGAGGTGTCGAACCGGATCAGCCCAGGGTCCTGGCTGAGACCTTTCCATCGGCGATCTCGACGGGACGGTGGTCTCTCCGTTTGGCATCGAACCTAGACGAGCACCGGGTCGATCGACGCGTCAAAAATCGTTCGCTCCGGCGGCGCGCCGAGCAACTCAGGAAACATCGCCATGGCCCTGTGCACCTCCTGAGCTGATTCCTGTCGTTCTAGAGCGGCACCGTCCTCATAGATCGCGGTCGCGATGAACGAATCAGGCTCGTTCAGAACGCGGGCGATGTCGAAGTTGATGACGCCTTCCGTGGCTCGCGCCGGAGCGATGATCTCGGCGAGAGCAGCCATCAATTCGTCACTCTTGTCCGGTTTGGACCGGATTTTGAAGCGAAGAATGACCATTGCTCCTCCATTGACTGGGATCCGTTGGACCCGATCATCCGATTCCAGCCCCGGAATCGCGCCCGGGAAAACCCTGGTCGCATGACCTGTTTTGTCGCCCGCCTGGCGCGAGACGGACGCAGGAATCGGGAAATTGGTGCGGAGCTGTTACCTCGTGGGATGACGACGACCCAGAGGGTCGCGACCGTCACCGGCGGATCGCGGCGTATCGGCCGCGCCGTCGCGCGCAAGCTAAGCCATCAGCGACTACGTCTAGTGACACCTGAAGACGGTGTTGACCAAGCTCCGGATCAGATCACGCGACCAGCGACCTGACCCGCGGTTTCACGGGCGCGAGCAAGCACGCCCTGGGGCAACCTCCGAGTCATACCGTCATTCCCTACACAGGAGCAGGAGCGTCATGCCCTCAGCCACGATTACCGCGCAGGTCAAGCTCGATCGAGTTACACCTTCGCACTGTCGAGTCGTACTCGACAACCCCCCGCTCAACCTCATGGGTCCGGAATTCGTTCCGCAGATCCGAGAGATCGTGACCGCGCTCGAGAACGACGACCGAGTGAAAGTGGTGGTCTTCGAAAGTGCCGTCGACGGCTTCTTTCTGAATCACTCCGACTTCCTCGCGAACTTCGAGGATCTGACCAGCCTTCCGCAAGGTCCGACCGGCCTCGAGGCGTGGCCCGACGTCCTCGTGCGCCTGACGCGCGCCCCATTCGTTTCGATCGCGCTGATCCGGGGGCGGGCGACCGGAAACGGCAGTGAGCTCGCGCTCGCCTGTGACATGAGCTTCGCGAGCCGAGAGAAAGCGCTCTTGTCGCAGTTTGAAGTGGGCGTGGGCCTCGTCGCTGGTGGCGGGCCGATGGCGAGATTGCCGCGGGTCATGGGACGGGGACGCGCCCTCGAAGTGCTCCTGAGCGCAGACGACACCCGAGGCCCCGAGGCTGAGCTCCTGGGCTACGTGAACCGTGCGCTACCGGATGCCGAGCTGGACGATTTCGTTGACGCTCTCGCAACTCGGATCGCCTCGTTCGACAAGTGGGCGCTCGCCAACACCAAGCACCTCGTGAACGAAGCCAGTCTGCCACCCGACGTCGAAATCAGGGCGGGCTGGGACGCCTGCATGGCCTCCGTCAAGCGACCAGCGGCGCAGGAAACGAATCAAAGCCCTCCTGGAGGAAGGGTTCCAGAAGCCTGGAGACTCGGAAGATCGACTCGGGTTCTTCTTGGGAAACCTGGGCCTCGAGGGCGAGCGCTGAATCCCGACGGCCTATCTCACTATCTGAAAGGAAGCACACGACCATGGACATACTCACCACCGCGAAGAAAATCGCTGACCGCGTCGAGGCCGAGTCGCTCGAACAGGACATACCCGTCGCAGTTACCGTCATCGACATCCACGGCAACGTCGTTCTCACCCACCGCATGACCGGAGCGCCCGCGTTCTCTCTCGAGCTCGCCGAGCGGAAGGCGTATACGTCCGCCCTGGTCGGCATGCGCACCGCTGACCTCGTCCCCCTCGTGCAACCAGGCGCGGACCTCTACCCCCTCCTCACCGTCTCCGGCGGTAGATACTCCGCGATCGGCGGCGGCGTGCCCCTCACCAGCGAGGACCAGGTGATCGCCGGCGTCGGAGTCAGCGGCGGAACGACGGAGGAGGACATCGCCATCGTCGAAACGGCAATGACAGATAAGTCGTTGCTACCGAGTTAGTCGGGGCGACTGGATTTGAACCAGCGACCTTTCGGCCCCCAGGAGGATGTACATCAAGATGCTAAGATGCACCCATGGCGAAGGTCCGGACGACGCTGACAATCGATGACGAAGTGCTGCGCGCCGTGAAGCACCGCGCGGCACGCGGCGGGATGCGCGAGAGCGAGGTGATTGAGGAGGCGCTACGGCGTGATCTGGGCGTCGACCTGCTCGACGAGCTCTGGTCTCGCAGAGACATGCCCGAGAAGGAGGCATCGAAGCTGGCGCTCGAAGCGCAGCACCAGACTAGAACGGGCAGGTCGCGCCGCAAACGTCGCTGAGACGTGCGGGCGATCCTCGACCCGAACGTCATCATCTCGGCGCTTCTCTCGCGCGACGGCGCGCCAGCCAAGGTCTTCCGCGCCTGGCTCGAGGGCCGGTTCGACCTGGTCATCTCCCCGCTTCTGCTCGAAGAGCTGGAGCGGGCGCTCGGGTATCCGAAGCTGGCCGAGCGAATCTCCAAAGAGGAGTCCGTGGCGCTGATCGACTGGCTTCGGCGCGAGGCGCTCGTAGCACCCGATCCTGAACACCCACCCTCCGTCCAATCCGAGGACCCCGGCGACGACTACCTGGTGGCGCTCGCCGAGGCGGAGCGGGCGGCGCTGATCTCTGGCGACCGGCATGTCCTCGCGCTGACTCCGGAGCTGCCGGCGCTCACGGCGCGGGAGTTCCTGGCCATGGTCGGAGGCAATTGACGATCACCCTTCGACGCTGAACTCCGTGTCGAGGCCGAGTGCTCTGTCGAAGCCGAGGCCGCCATTTCCGAAGTCTCGGCCAGGCCCACCCAGGAGCACGTCGTTCCCCTCGCGGCCGCGCAGGCGGTCGTTCCCGCCATTGCCCATCAGGCGATCGTTGCCGCGACGGCCGGTGATCAGGTCGTTGCCCGGACCTCCGCGGAGCCAGTCCGGCCCCATGTTGCCCCGGATCACGTCGTCTTTGGTGCCTCCCTTGACGCGGTCGGCTCCAGGTCCGGCAATGATCAGGTCGTCACCCGGCCCCCCGCAGATCAGGTCATTGCCCTGCAGACCGTAGATCGTGTCGTCTCCCCCGCGGCCCCGGATCACGTCGCGACCGGCGGTGCCCACGATCCGATCAGGCCTGCTGGTACCCATGATCGTGACGCGGTGTCCGAAGAAGCACTTCTTCTTCGATCCGCTGGGGCCCCGGCGACGGCGGCTGGGTCACTCCGAGGTTGGTTCCCGCGCGGTTGTCCGCGGACCTGGCCTCGGGCTCATTGGCCGTGACCGAGGCCGTGTTGTTGAGCGTCTGTCCCGCCGCCGCGGTCTCGGCCCGGACGGTGAGTTGCACCTGGGCCTGGCCGCCCGACGGAATCACCCCTAGCGTGCAAGTCACCGTGCCGGCGGACTCCGAGCACGTTCCCTGGCTGGGGTTGGCTGCGACGAATGAGAGCTCGGGCTGCAGCGGGTCGCTGAGCGTTACGCCGGTGGCATCGCTCGGGCCGCTGTTGCTGACGGTGAGGGTGTAGGTCGCGTTCTCGGCCGCCGGCACGCTGGACGGCGACACCGTCTTCTCTAGGTGCAGGTCCACCCGTTCCCCGACCGTGACCAGCGCCGAGTCGTTGTTGTTGCCCGGCGTCGGATCATCCGTCGTGCTCGAGACGGATGCCAGGTTGGCGAGCGTCAGGCCGTGGGACGACGCACCGGGCCGCAGTGTCACGGTGACGCTCGTGGTGTCGCTCGCCGCGACCGTGCCGAGGGCGCAGTGAACGACGTTCCCTTGCAGCCGGCACTCCGGTGAGGCGGAGACGAAGCTCAGGCCGGCCGGGACGGGATCGTCGATGGTGGCATTCTGCGCCTCGTGCGGCCCGTGATTGGTGACCGTCATGGTGAAGGTGTCGTCCGCGTCGATCGCCGGCGTCGCGTCGGCGGCTGTCTTCGTCAGCTCCAAATCGGCCTGCGGCTCCACCTGGATACTGGTGCCGGTCGTGTTGTTCGACAGATCCGGATCATGCGGGCTGGTGCTCGTGACCGTCGCGGTGTTGCTCACCGTGGACCCGGCGCCGGAAGCATTAATGGTCACGGTGATCGTGAAGGTCGCGCTGGCGCCCGAGGTGAGGTTGCCCGACGCGCAGGTGACGGTCCCCCCGGATTCGTTGCAGCCCGCCGACGCGGAGACGAAGGAGACATCGGACGGGAGGTTGTCGCTGACGCCCACGCCCGTCGCCGTCGAGGGCCCCGCGTTCGCTGCAATCAGCGTGTAGGTCACCGAGTCGCCGACCGAGGGGCTCGCGGCGCTGGCGGTCTTTATGAGCGAGACGTCGGCCGCGGGGGTGACGGTGAGCCGATCGCTGTCGGTGCTGTTGCTCGGGATCGGGTCGAAGGTGCCGCTGCCGACGGTGACCACGTTTGTGATCGCGTCGCCCTGCACCGGGTCGGCCGGCGGGTTGACCGTCGCGGTAATGGTGACGGTGTGGCCGTCGCCGTTTGCCAGGTCACCGAAGTCGCAGTGAACGTTGTTCCCGGACGCATTGCAGCCCGGATCGTCAACGCTGTTGACCGTAAGGCCAGCGGGGACGTTGTCATCGAGAGTTGCGTTGACCGCGGTGGTCGGGCCGTTGTTGGTGAGCGCGAGGATGACCGCGACGGTGTCGCCCGGATTGACGGGCCCGGTCTGGACTCCGCCGGTTCCTGCGTTGCTGTCGAAGGTCTTCGTCACGGCCAGGTCTGCGGCCGGTGTCGCGAGGTCGGTGGCGGTGGCCGTGTTGTTGCCCGGGTTCCGGTCAGTGCTCGTGGTGGTGATCGCGGCATCGTTGGAGAAGAACCCGCCCCCAGGACCGGCGATCGTGCCATCCACGGTGATGTCCGGTGCCGCACCCGGCGCCACGGAGGCCAGCGTGCAGGTCAGCACGCCGCCGGTCCCGGGCGAGTTGCAGCTCCATCCGGATGCGCTCACGCTCGGGTTGAGGAGCTTTACCGGCAGCGGATCTCTCACGACGAGGCCTGTCGCCGTCCCAGGGCCGTTGTTCGCGGTTTGGATCGTGTAGGTGAAGTGGTCGCCGACAGCCGAGTTGTCGGGCCCGCCGCTCTTCGCGATCCGCACGTCGGCCGTGTTCTCAACGATCGCGCTGGCGGTGGCGTTGTTGTTCGAATTGTCTGGATCGGTGGTGCTGGTGGTGGCGCTGGCGCCGTTGTTGAGCGTCGTGTCGTTGGCCAGCACCCGCGCATCGATCGTGATCGTGGCGGTGCCGCCCGGCACGATGGAGCCGAGGTTGCAGCTGACCGAGGTGTCGCAGGTTCCCTGGGTTGGGGCCGCGACAACCTGGTCGTAGTCCGAGCCGCTCAGCGAGTCGCTCATCGTCACGTTGGCGGCCGTCGAGGGGCCGGCGTTGTGAACGTCGACGACCCACTCGATCTGGCCGTCGCTCGCGACGGAGGGCGTCGTGGTCCGCTTCCTGACCTGAAGATCGGCCTGAGCCGTCGCTCCTGCGCTGTCGGTCGCCCGATTGTTCACCGGGTTGCCGTCGCCGCCGCCGGACACCGAGGCCTGGTTGATCACGGTCGGGTCCAGCGAATCGTGCAGGTGCCCGTCCACCAGGACCGGCGGATAGCTCTGCCCGCCCGGCAGCACGTCGCTGCGAGAGCAGATGAGCGTCAGGCCCGCGACGTCGCAATTCCATCCCGGCCCACCCGCATTGGAGATCGAGTCGAAACCGGCGCTGCCGCTCGGGAATGTGTCGCTGACGGTGACCGGGCTGCCGTCCGTCGAGGCGGTACTCACGTTCGAGGCGACCAGCGTGAAGGTGGTGTCTCCGCCGGCCACGAAGGGCGGGTTGTGCTGCTTCGAGAGCATCAGGTCGGCGACATGGACAGTCGTCTTCGCCTCGGGAGTGAGCTGATTTACGAACGGTGTGCCGATCGTGTGGCCGCGGTAGTCGCTTGAGGCGCGATTGGTGATCACGTCTCCCTCGTGGTCCCCTGAGTCGACTGTCACGTCGAAGGTGGCACTTGCCGAGCCGCCATTCTCGACCAGAGTGCCGCCGCTGGTGGCGTTAGCACCTGTGCCCAAGCGGAAGCGCACGCTGTTCTGGCCGCCGACGAACTCGGCCTGATCGTCGGCGGAGGCGTCCGTCTGTGCCCCGCCACCGCCGATCGAGAGGCTGTTCGGCTTGTAGGTCGCCCCGGCCGGGATCGGGTCGGTGACCGCGAAGCCATCCGCGGCATCTTGGCCGGTGTTCTGGAAGTTGACCGTGTATCGAAGCGTGTCTCCGGGCTGGGTCGGGCCGCCCGGGTGGGTGAGGTTGGTGACCGTCTTGCCCGGCACCACGACCGGCGCGTAGAGCTCGGTCGCGAACGTGACGACACCGGGGTAATAGGTCTCAGACGAGGTCGTCAGCTTGATCGTCGCGCTGGTCGCGCTGTTGGGGAGGATGCCATTTGCGTTGAAGACGTCGGCGTCGAATCCGAGCTGGTTCGTGTAATTCGGAGTCCGACCGCCGATGTCGGTCCCGAAGCCGCTGATCGAGCTGTTGAAGTTGTTCGTCGCCGGATTGGCGACGTTCGAAATCACAGTGCTATTGAGGGACATCGAGTCGCCGCTGCTCCCACGGTCGCCTTCGGCGGCAATCACCCCCAGCGTGGTCTTCACCGCCCCCGAAGGGGGCGTGGTGAACCCGTTAACCGTGATCGTGTTCGGCGTCGGGGGGACCGGCCTCAGTCCGTCGAAGACCGACAGGTTGCGTGGCGGCTGCGTCGCGTCGCCGTACGCGACCACCAGCGCCCAGCCGCCGTATTGCCCGCTCCCGGTCACGACCTTCACGTCCGCCGTCGTGTAGACGCCGTTCCCGGCGGCCGCGACGATTGGGGTGACATCCGCGAAGCCCTGATAGTCGTCGCCGGTGCCGTCGTCGAGTGTGGCCGCAGTCACGGTCGTGTAGCCGGGCTGCCGCGGAGCCTGGAACTTGACCCTATTCCGGGCGGGGTTTGTGACCGCCGAGCCTGTCCAGTAGAGCCCGGCCCAGAGGACCCGGGCGCCGTCCGGCATCGCCAGGGTCGCACGGGTGGAGTTCGGCGTCGACGGGTCCGAGTCGACGTCCACGTTCGACATGCTGAAGCTGTTGTTGTTGCTGCCGGCGCCGTTCCGGGCGTTCGTGCATGTCGCCCCGGCCGAATCCGGGCAGCTCATCACCGTGTTGGCGATGATCGTGATATCGCCTGGCTGGTTGGCGGTGAAGCGCGGCGCGAAGGCGCGATCGGCTTGAGCCGGAGCAGCGCTGAGACACACGATGACAGCGACGGCAGCGATCACCGCTCCCCGCATCGCCCACCGTGCCGATGCCAATCGGCCCCTCAAGGAATCCCTTCCTTGCGGTCCGGTCGGAACCGGACCTTTTCGGAGCCCTCTCGTGAGTGGCTCCCGCAAAGCGCGCCAAAACTTAGTACAGCGTCCGACGGATTTCTAGTCTAGGCGCCGGGATTCCGAAATAGATTGGATCCCAATTGGACCTGTGGCCACGGCCGTGGACGATCTGGACAGATAGGACGGTGCATCCGGTACCAAAGCGGTACCACGGCGCGGGCTGACAAGCGGGCACGCCGCGCGGGAGGGCGGCGCTCTATGCGAGGTGCTCACCCGGATGCCAGACCCGCCTTGCGCTGCGAATGGTCGAGTGCGTCCTCGTACTCCGCTGGTCGCAGTCCAAAGAACCCGGTCAGGGCAGCTTGAAGTCGTTGAAGTACCAGAGGGCGCTCGTGTACCAGAGCACCATTACGGTGACGACAAGCATGCCGCCCACCACCGGCAGCCCCCAGCCCGGCAGTCGCCAACGAGGGGTCTGGACGAGCACGATCTTGGCCAGGAAGACGCCGTAGATGAAGCAGCCGGCGATCGAGTGGACAGCCACCCGGGTATCGACCCCGGTTTGTACCCCGTAGGCGAGGACGCAGTGGTAGGCGATTGGGATCGTCAGCAGGATCGTCGCGGCCCCGACGGCCCTGTGCACGGGCCCGATCTGCGGCGGCGCGACCCCGACCCAGGGCAGCCGCCCGTACATCCAGAGGGCGAGCCCGAGCTGCACCGCGGCGAAGGCGAGCACGCCGGTGGCGAGCCAGGACTTGAGGTCGAAGGTGTCGGCCCCCGTTTCCCCGAACAGCGAGGTCGAGTAGTCGGGGGTGTGCTGGGTCCCGAAGATGTAGAGGCCGACGGCTACGACTGCCGCCCCGAGCGCGGCCACGGTGAGGGACCGGAGGGCGGGGCTGGCGGTCACGTGTCGATGCTACTTCGGGTGCTGCCGTCCCGATGGGATTTTCTGCTTCAGGCGGTGGTGGCGGAGGCCCTGGGCTCGCGGACCTCCATCGAGCCCTCGGAGAGCGCGTATCCGACCGCCAGCCAGTAGGCGCGGGCGATCAGGCGCTGCCGACCCTGCTCAGCGGGCTGACACTCGGGCACGCCGGTCGGGTGAGCCCTCCACGACCGAAGCTGCTTCACGCGGCAGCGACACCGTCCGCCTCGCAGGTGATCGCAGTCGGCTGAGGCGATCTGGCAGGTAGTGCACGGACTCGTTTTTCCCTGGCGCCCTGCGCCGTAGCATTCGATGCGAGCGCGACAAGCGCGCGATCGTGCAGCGAGGGTCGATCGGCGATCGGAGAGCGAGATGTCGGTGTCATACGAGATAGGGACGGGGATCGGCGAGGTCACCGATCCCGCGGCCGGACTGCCGTTGCAGGGCTGGGTCGATGAGGACCAGATTGCGACGGGAGTCGAGTCGCCGCTCTACGCCCGCGCTTTCGTGGTTGCCGAACGGCCGTCCGTCGCTGAAGGGGGATGTGTCGCGATCATCGTGGCTGACATCTGGGCCGGTACTCACCGGGTGAAGGACGGCGTTCTCGGGCGCCTCGCGGCGTCGCATCAGGGGGTCTACACCGAGGAGAACGTCCTGCTCGCGGGAACGCACACGCACAGCGCGCCGGGCGGGTTCTCGGGGAATCTGCTCTACGACTTCAACTTCGACATCGGCGGTTGTGACGAGGCCACCGTCGAGTGCATCGTCGACGGCTGCGTTCGCGCGGTCGAGATGGCACATGCCAACCTCGCCCCCGGACGGGTCTACGTCAACTGGGGCGAAGTCGCCGACTGCGGGCGCAATCGCTCCGTACCTGCGTACTCGTGCAACCCGCAGGCCGAGCGCGATCGCTGGGGGACGGAAACCGATCGCGAGATGCTGCTGCTGAAGTTCGTCAAGGTCGACGACCATGGCCGGGGGCAGCCGGTCGGCGCGCTGAGTTGGTATGCGATCCACCCCACCGATCGCGGCCAGAAGAACACGCTCGTCTGCGGTGACAACAAGGGCTACGCGAGTTCACTCTTCGAGCAGGAGATGCGCAGCGACATTCCCGGGCCGGAGACCTTCGTCGCCGCGTTCGCCAACGCCCACTGCGGCGACGTCTCAGGCAATGTTGAGTTTGGCCTCCCTAAGGGCGTCGACGACAAGGCCCACATGCAGAAGCACGGTCGCCAGCAGTTCGAGGTCGCCGGGCGTCTCTTTCGGGAGGCGACCGAGGAGGTCACCGGACCGGTCGAGCACCGGCACACCCGCGTGGACTTCTCGAAGCTCACCCTCCGCGAGCGGGGAGCGCGCACCTGGCCTGCGGCGCTTGGGCTCTCGTTCGCGGCGGGCAGCTCGCAGGACAGCGTGCCGAAGCCCAACCTGGGGATCGAGGAGGGCCGCACGGCCGCGAACATGACCGAGGCGGACGAGCTCATCGCCACCGTCTCGGGCGTGCTGCTCAGCGCGGTCTTCGGCATCGACCTCATCGATCAGGCGGCTGCCAGGACCGAGCGAAAGGGACAGCTGCCGAAGCCCGTCGTGCTGATGCCGGGTATCGAGCAGCCAGCGCCGGTCGTGCCGCAGGTGCTGCCCGTTCAGCTGCTCCGTGTCGGCGCCGTCGCCGTGCTCGGGATTCCGGGGGAGTTGACCACGATGGCCGGTCGCCGCCTGCGCACGAGCGTCCTCGACGCTATGTCCGCCACGGGCGTCACGCACCTCGCGCTGGGTACCTACGCCAACGAGTACGCGCAGTACATCACGACACCCGAGGAGTACTCCGCGCAGCACTACGAAGGTGCATCCACGCTCTTCGGTCCCCACACGCTCGAGGCCTACCAGCAGGTGGCGGCGCAACTCGCGACGGCGATCGCCGAGGACAAGCCGTCGCCGCCCGGTCCGGCCGCGACCCGGTGGACGTCCCCTCGACAGCGACGGTATCGCTTCCGGAACCTGTCGAGCTCGGCGGTCAGGCTGCGCTTCTACAGCAAGAGCAATTGGTGGCGGTGGGTCCCCCTCCCCAGGGCCCACAAGACGATTGACGCCGGTGCGGAGGCGGCATACCCCGAGCGCGAGTTCACATGGCGCCTGCTGCCCAAAATCGAACGGCTCACCGTCAAGCTGCCCACCGTCGAAACGGTCGCCGTCAAGGCAGGCAACGACATCAAACGGGCGATGACCGCCGGGCAACTGCTGACCATCTCGGCCGACGGTTCGATTTCTGTCGGCGAGTACAGCCCGCCGCCGCGGGGGTGAAGCCAAACCTATTCGCCGATCGGCATGCGCCCCATCGGGCCTTACGAAGCGACGCCGGCATGTAGCTCGACTCTCGCTCTCACCCGGCGATTCTTTCCAACTTTCGGCTTCAGCACCTGGCCGGACGGAGGCGTCAAGCTGACTCGGACCCTCCAGGCCAGGTCGCGCGGCCGGGATCGTCTCGGCCGACTGGGTCCGGGTGCAACCCGGTCGAGCCCCGCGAGAGGGGACGCTGGGGACGCCGGGACGCGTAACTGCGGCCCGGACACCTCGTCGGCCGCCTGCCCAAGCCGCTCAAGGCGTAGCATCGAGCACCGCTCTGAAGTCGGGGCGACTGGATTTGAACCAGCGACCTTTCGGCCCCCAGCCGAGCGGATTCCGGCGTCTATGTGTCTCGGAGCGTCCGTCGTTTCCTATGTGTCCAGGGCCGTGGACGATCTGGACAGCTAGGACGGTGCATCCGGTACCGCAAGCGAGAGCAGGGTTCGTCGACTCTGAGGCATCACCCAGGCGACCCTATCCGACGCGGTTGTCAGAGTCAGAGCGCCGTGGGGGAGCGCGAGCCGGAAAATCCGAGCGGGCTTGAGGGGTGGGAGCGGTGGGTGACGCTCGCGACCCCGGTCGTGATCTTCGTCGTCGGCATATTCGCGTGGATCGCTGGCCACCAGGGATGGAAGGGCGTGGTCTTCGTCGCAGCGATCGTGATCGGTCTCTTCGTGACGCTGCGGCCTGGGCGGGTGGTCGCCCACACCCTCCCGCCCATCCAGGACTTCGGCGGTGCCCTGCTACCCGCCGTCCTGCCGCTGCTGGCGATCTTCATCTCCGGGTCCTCGGCATTTCCTGTGCTGATCCAGCTGGTGATGGTCCCGCTCGCGATCCTGATCGCTTGGCGGCTGATCGTCCTGCCGGGGGCGTCCGATACGAAGAGCTGGTTCGCGCGTGCGTGGAAGACGGTTTCGGACGGCGTCGCGGAACGCCACGAGCTCCGCCACGTGCTGCTCTTCGTGGCGCTGGTCGCCCTGGTCGTTGTTGGGTTCATCCTCCTGTCCCCTCACGTCAATCCGTTCGAGGCGCGGTCGGGTGACTCGACCACCCTGCTCGCCGCCGCCGTCGACCTCTGGCTGGTCGCGATCGTCCTTCGTCTGTTCGGCTATGGGGACACGATGCCGCGGCTGGTGGCGGCGCTGCTGGCGATCGCGCTGGTCATCTGGGGCGCGTCATGGGCGGGGATCATCGGCGCCTGGGACTTCTTCGACGGGATCGGCGTGGTGCTCGGGGGCGCGTTCATCGTCTGTCTGATCGCGACGATCGAGCTGGAGATGGCCACGGAGCTCTTCCCGCGTGTGAAGCGGGTGCTCGATCGCTTCAAGGTGAACCAGAAGTGGTCGCGTGCCCTCGGTTATTCGCTCTCCATCGCCGCAGCGATCGCCGTCATGCTCGCCGCCCTGGCGAGCTGGAACGAGGTCCGCCAGACCAGCAAGGCCGAGGTACGCGGCGGTGGTGAGGATCCCTCGGAGCTGATCCCGCGGGTGGGGCAGTCGAACAGGGAGCTGGGGAGCCGCTTCTCACCGACCTTGGTCTTTACGAACGACGAGCGGTGGTGGCCGGTCCGGGTCACGGGCTTCACCCGCGACCCGCGCGCCGAGCTAATCGGCAACTACGTCCTGCCAACCGACAATCCGCCGGCGACGTTGCCGAAGCGCTGTCCGAACCTGGTAAAGCCGCCCTGCTTCAACCTGACGATCCATTGCGAGCTCCCCGACGACTGCGTCGATCCGCCTGATCATCCCGGCAAGGCGGTCTACGTCCGGGTCCTCAGGCGGGGGCATCCTGAGGCGAAGCGCGGCCCCGATCCCTTTGTGGTCGACGCCGGCCCCTACAACCAGCAGACCGCAGTGATCGTCCAGTACTGGTTCTTCTACCGCTACAACGACTGGGTCAGGCCGGTGTTGACGGGCAAACTGAGCGAGCGTCACGAGGGGGACTGGGAGGCGATCACGATTGGGCTCGGGAAGAAGCGCCCCCTCTTCGCGGCCTACTCGGCCCATTGCGGCGGCAACTGGCGCGACTGGGACGACGTCCGGGTGAGTCACGTGCCCGGGGAGCCCCGACTCCACCCGATCGTCGCGGTGGCGGAGGGATCCCACGCGAACTACTTCGAGACACAGGACCGTCGCTCGCCGGACTGGGCCGGCTGCGCCAACCGCCTCCCGGACGGCGCCGCAACGCTGATCAGCTACGCCTCGAACATACGCGACGAGACCGAGGACGGCCAGACCTGGCGCCCACTGGGCAACCAGCTGATCATCCTCAAGCGGCACACGCGGCCGATGAGCTTCGTCGGCACGTGGGGCGAGGACACCAGGACCTTCTTGACGAACCGCCGGCCGCACAAGCTCCAGGTGACGCCGGGCGGCCCGGCTACCCCCAGCCTGCAGCTGCTCTGGACTGACCCGCTCCTCGCGATCTTCCATTCAGAGCACTGGCACGGCCCTTAGAGAAGCTCTAGGTCCGTCGAGTTGCAGGTCAGCATCGCTCAAGGGATAGCCGCCGCGAATCGCGGTCACCGTCAGGGTCGCGTTTCTTGATCCCCGACAGCACGCCCGCGTACAGTAGAGGTCAACTGAGCAGCTCGAGCCCGCGGCCAGGGCGGCCCCGTTGCAGGTGTCCGAGGCCTTCATGAAGTTGGCGGGATCGGTCCCGTCGAGCGCTGTGGTCATGGTTCCGCTGGCGCTGCCGCCTCCCATCTCCATGCAAGAACCGGTGCCTTGTGATCGGGACGCGTCGGAAACGGAATCCGGTTAGTCGGGGCGACTGGATTTGAACCAGCGACCTTTCGGCCCCCAGCCGAGCGGCAATCGGTGTCTATGTGTCCTGGAGCGTCCGTCGCGTCCTATGTGTCCAGGGCCGTGGACGATCTGGACAGATAGGACGGTGCATCGGGTACCAAAGCGGTACCACGGCGCGGGGCTCACAATCGGGCACGCCGGTCAGGCTGGGGGGAGCCTCGCCCAGATCCCCAACGAGGAGTGGGTCTAGAGCGCCCGATCTGGCTTCCGAGGAGCTAGCCCTCACATCTTCAGGGCTGAAAGCAGCAGCGACGCCCTAACAAACGGGCCCACCGTCGCTTGCGGCGGCGGGGCCTGCTTTGCCTTCGGCGCCGGCGTCAGCAGTCAGCGCGCGAGTCGAGGCGGTCGAGGATGAGGCGGTCCCTGCCGGCGCCGCCGCAGTAGCTGTCACGTCCGGGGCCGCCGGCGAGCGTGTCGTTGCCGGCTCCCCCCTCGAGCCTGTCGCGTCCACCGTGTCCGAAGATGCGGTCGGCGCCCTGCCGGCCCCAAATGAAGGGGTTCGAGGCGTTGTCGCCGTGAAGCACGTCGGGGCCCGGGGTGCCTTCGAGGATCTCGCTGCCGGCGATCGATGTCGGCGTACACCGCGACTCGCCGCGCACGCGGGCGCTCCCGTCCAGGCGAGCCACGATCGGGTCCCGCGCCGTCGATCGTGCGAAGCCGGCCACGTCCAGACCCGAACCCCCTTCGAAGGAATGCCCGCCACACGCGTAGTTGCTGACGAGCTGATCGTCGCCCGGCCCGGCGTCGAGCCGATCGCCTTCGCCGGTGACCGTCGCTCCGAGCGCGAGTAGGGCGTCATCGCCGGCCCCGCCTGAAAGAGCGTCGCTGCCCGAGTAGGCGAAGAGGACGTCGTCGCCCGGACCGCCCGTGACGGCGTCGTCTCCTGGACCGCCGTCGAGCTCGGTCGTCGCGTCGCCCGGCAGGCCGGTGCCGACCGTGATCGAGTCGTTCCCCTCTCCGCCATAGGCGACTACGTACTTCAGCGGGCCTGCCGGGGATGGCGCTCCGTCGATGGTGAGGACGTCGTCGCCGGAGCTCCCGAGCACGATCAGCCCGGGATCGACCCGGGACGAAGGTCCGGGCCTCCAAGACTCGACGTAGGTGACCGGCGTCCCGTTCCCAGGGTCTGTGTCGTTGCAGGACACGCGCGGCCCTGGCCCCGGGCAGAAGTCAGCGCCGCCGCCGCCGTTCACCGAGCCCGGCACTCCCGAGATCGAGTCGGAGAACGCGGAGCCCATCACGTTCTCGATCGCGACAACTTTGTCGCAGCCTTCGCCCGAGGCCGAGCGCGCGGCCAGGTCCACCACAACGCCCTCGAAGCCGGACGCGCCGGCGCAGCCGTCCCCCTCGAGCGGCGGCATCGCGGTCGCGAAGCTGGCGGTGTCGCCGTCGGCGCCGTTCGGACCTCCGTCGAGCGCGTCGTCGTTGGTCCCGGCCCGCAACCAGTCGTCGCCGGCGCCGCCGGAGAGCTGGTCGACGCCGTGGCCGCCGATCAGCAGGTCGGCGCCGCCGTCACCAAAGAGCTTGTCGTCGAGGATGCCGCCGATCAGGGTGTCGTCGCCGGCACCGCCATGGAGCTGGTCCCCAAGGGAGCCGCCGAGCAGGGTGTCGCTACCGCCGCCGCCGCGCACTGTGTCGCGGCCAAATCCCGCGCAGACCCGGTCGTCGCCGGCGCCGGTGCTGATCAGGTCGGCGCCGCCGCGGGCGACGATCACGTCGTCGCCGGGGCCCGTCTTGATCCGGTCAGGACCGCCGGTGCCGACTCTCGTCGCGGTTCGCCCGTCGCAGGTCGCGCCGTGCGCGTCCGCGGGCGCCATCGCTGCGAGGACCGAGATCGAGATCGCCGTCGCCGCCAGGGTTGCGACTTTCGTCAGGGAGTTCATCCTGTCGAGTGTCTCTTCGCGGACCCGGCCGGGCCGGGCCCTTTTCGGACCCGGCCCGCTCGGGAGCTACCTACGGGATCTTCCGCTGCTTCTCGCAGTGGCGCGGAGTGTCGCGTCCCGCACCTCCGTTGCAGAGGTCGCGGCCTCCTGCACCGTCCAGGCCGTCGTTGCCGGCCGCGCCGAAGAGATCGTCGTTCCCGAGACCTCCGATCAGGTTGTCCTTCCCGGGGCCGCCGAGGAGGCGATCTGCACCCTTCGCGGCGAGCAGGCGATCATTACCGGGGTTGCCGTTGAGGAGGTCGTTGCCCCCGCCGCCCATGATGGTGTCGTCATCGATCCCGCCGGTCAGCGTATCGGCGGCGTTGGAGCCCTGGAGCGTGTCGTCGCCGCCGCCGCCGTCGAGCGTCGCCGGAATCGGAGCTCCGAAGACGAAGTCGCTGACGATGAGCGAGTCCGGGCCCTCACGCCCGATCATCGCGATCCCGTTGACCGACGCTCTCGGGCAAAGCGCGACACCCGAGCTCGGAGCCGAGAGGACGCACGGCGCCGAAGCGATCACGGGGTTGATGAGCGAATTGACCTCGTAGCAGGGCGATCCCCCGGGACAGGCGGGATCGGTCTGGTCGGATACCGTGAACTGGTTGGCGCTCGTGTCCCCGACGGCGGTGATCTTGCCGTCAGGGCTGATGCTGACCGAGACCGAAGTCGCCGCCGCGGCCCCCGCCGGGACCAGCGCCGCAAGGGCTAGTCCGGTGAGAGCGAGGAGCAGCGACAGCCGGCCACGGCAATAGGTGGCGGTCGTGTTCGTCAAAGTTGCCTCCTGTCTCATTGCCGCTCGAACCGAGCGACGAATTGCAACGTCCCCAGCATCGAGACGGAGGCTACGCCCAATCGAGACAGCGCGGACGCGACTCCGTCGCGGATTGCCAAACCGGATCCTGACGCCCGAGACTCCGCGGATTGTTCCCTGTCGCCTCAAGGTCTCCTGATCTGGCTATGTTGCCCTCTGAACACGGCATCCCGGAAATTGTTGCGGAGAAACGTTGCCTGCCCCTCCTGACGTTGCCCTCAGTCTCGAGGGCCCCAATTTGGGGTTTAGTCGGGGCGATTGGATTTGAACCAGCGACCTTTCGGCCCCCAGCCGAGCGGCAATCGGTGTCTATGTGTCCCTGAGCGTCCGTCGTGTCCTATATGTCCAGGGCCGTGGACGATCTGGACAGATAGGACGGTGCATCCGGTACCAAAGCGGTACTGCGCCCAGCTGCCATCGGGAGTCCGACTCGTCCCGCCACCGCCAAGCTCAGGCGTCAAGCCGCGCCGCGCGCCACCCAGGCCTTCGCCGAGACTACGAACGGTGGCTCCGGCAGCCTCTCCCTGCAGAGCTCGCGCAATGCCGTGCGCCGATCGGGCTCGAGGCCGGCGACGTGCGCACCCGACGGGGCGACGCCGAGCGTGAACGGCTCCCACCAGTCCTCGAACGTGGCGTGCTCGACGTCCACCGCGACGGCGCTGTCGACGATGTCGCCGATTCCAGCCGCGCGAAAGAGGTCGGCCAGGTGGCCGGCCCTGCTGCCGGGGCAGACAGACCCAGTCTCGACCTCAGGATCGAGCGCTTTGGCGGCATCCCAGAACGGACCGATCGGGCCGCCGTCGGTGAAGTCCCACACGCATGCGGCGACGACGCCGCCGTCCCGCGTCACCCTCGCCATCTCGCGGAGGCCTGCGACCGGATCGTCCATGACGTTGACCACGAGCTGGGCGAGCGTCGCATCGAAGCAGCCTCCTTCGAACGGCAGATCCTCAGCCGGCGCGCGGATGACCTGGACTCCGGGATGGCGGCCGCGTAGGGCTGCGACGAATTCCTCGGACGGGTCGACCGCCGTGACCCGTCCCGGCCTGGCCCTCCGGGCGAGCTCCGCGGTCAGCGCACCGGGGCCGCATCCGACGTCGAGGACCCGGCCGTCGAGCGGGAGTCCGGCGAAATCGGCGAAGGGCACCGCCAGCGGCCTCGAGTAGCGGCCCATGAACCGGTCATAGGCATCGGCATCGCTCAAGCTCACTTTTTCTTCTTCGGCGGCAACGCGCGGGCGAAAGCGACGCTCTGCATAGCCCAGGGCTCGAGCGCTCGCTTCGTGGAGACCGACTCGGCATCAACCCGAAGCCAGCCCTTCATCTCGCGTCCGCGCATCTCAAACGGTCGCGCACCGGGCTTGGCGAGGAGAGCCTCGGTCTCCTCCTTGGAGCAGTGGATCATCAGGCCACCCTCGCCGCTGACCCCCACCGCCATGTGGCCGTCGATCATGAAGCCGATGCCGCCGAACATCATCTGCTCGGTGTAGCCGTCCTCGGAGGCGATCAGCTCGCGGATCCGGTTGGCGAGATCCTCGTCGTAAGCCATCGTGACAATCTTTCCGGAATTTCCGGGCGGCCCGAAGCCGGGTACCAGACGCGGTACTACCGCGACCCGCCCGGGCCCCGCCCAGGCGCTCGAAGGGCCTGGACGAGCGTCAAATCGGAAGTCGGGGCGACTGGATTTGACCAGCGACCTTTCGGCTCCTAGCCGAGTGCGCTACCAGACCGGAGGCGACCCGGGGCGGGTTCAACAACTTTGGAGCTTATTGGAGCCGCCACTTTGGAGCCCCATTTGGAGCCGGCGTGCATCTACAGCTAGTCCGTGGAGTGCCGGGAGCGGGTCGGCGAGATGTTGCCGTTCGAGTCGTGCTCGCTTGGCCCGGCATAGGTGCTCGACTCGCTCAGGGCGGTGACCGCATCCAGGATTTCGCCGGCGAGCCGCCCGCCCTGCCGATGATCGGCCGGGGTGGCCTTGATCCGCACCACGATCTGATCCCCATCGAATTCCTCGAGGGCTACGTGTGGCACGTCCTTCGTGGGCACCGTGATCGCCCCTGAGACGCGCCTCTCGATCTCCTCCGGATCGATGCCGAGTGGTAGACGGGCGCGCATGTCCACCGCGGCTGGCTCTCGCAGCGGCCGGATGGACATGGTGAGCGCGGTGTTGTTCGGGATCTTGACCGTGTCCTCGCCATCGGTCAGCGTCAGGTGGAGGAGTCCGTGGGCGGCGACGGTGCCCTCGACATCCATGCCGAAGCCGCTGAACCTCACTCGATCGCCCACCTGGAACGGATGGGTCGAGATCAACACGAAGCCCGCGAGGATGTTGCCCACGGTCTGCTGGGCAGCCAGTCCGATGATCACCGCGGTCACCGAGGCACCCACCGCCACCGCTCCGAAGTCGACCCCGGCGATCCGGAGGCTGACGAGGACGATGGTCACCAGGGCCAGAAAGCGGACCAGGAAGCCGACCACCCCCGCAGAACCGGGGTCCAGCCGCCGGACGAGCTGGGGTTCCAGGGCGTGACCCAGGCTGCGAGCAAACGCCCAGCCGATCAGGATCAGCGCGCCTGCGCTGGCGAGCCGAACCGGCTCATCGGTCCCGAAGAGCTCTTTCCGGAAGACGTATGCAAGGGCTATGGCCACAAGCAATGGGGCCAGGAGGAGCAATTCGCGCCGCGCCCGCCGACCCGCCTCGATGGTCTGGGCCCGGAGCGCGAGGGCGTAGGTGCGGAATGCGTTCGGCGAGCTTCTTCGCGCCACGACTAGCTCCTGAAGCTTGAGGGCCGACGTCCGACGAGGCGCCTGGCTGGCTTGCCATCGGTCCCCGGCCCGTAGATCTCCGGTGAGATGCGGCGAGCCGCGTCCTCCTCAACCGATTCACGAAGCGCGGTCCGGAACCGACCTGGTCCCCACCCCCTACCTCTGACGTCGCGCTCGAGCTCATCGCGGCGCATCTGGTCGTGCCGTGCGAGTTCGGCCCTGACGGCCTGGATCTCCCGATCCAGTGCCTGCGCGGAGGAGGCTGCGAGGCGGGAGGCGGTGCCCGCCGTCCCCGCCATGCCGGGCGAGTAGAACGAGCTTCCGGTCCCCGGCCCGGGACGGAGTCTCCGTATCCCGGTGCGCTCTCGGGCACGCTGTCGGGCGACGCGCTCGCGGATCTGCTGTTCGTGGTCGCTCTCGGGGTAGGAACCGTTCACCGCCGCTATGCCCTCAGCGGGAGCCGCCTCGGCCTCCTCGGCGGTCAGCGGCCGCGCGATGTTCTCCAGCGACTGCTGCTCCGCTCGGACGCCGAGGAAGATCTCGGTGATCCCGCCGGCCAGCATCACCGCGGCGCCGATGAAGAAGCCGAGCGCGACGAGGTCGGCGTTCCCACTGTGGATGAACTGGCCGAAGAGCTCAGGCCCGACGATGCCACCAGTGGCAGTACCGATGGCAAAGAAGAGCGCGATTGCGAGCGCGCGCGTCTCCATCGGGAAGACCTCGCTGACCGTCAGATACGCCGAGCTGGCCCCGGCGGAGGCGAGGAAGAAGGCCGCCATGGCCAGTGTCATGAAGGACCAGGTCACGAGGCTGCCGGTCATGAAGAGGATGCCGAGCACCGCCACGAGCACGGCGGAGCCGATGTAGGTCGCCGAGATCATCGGGATCCGCCCGACTGTGTCGAAGAGCCGGCCGAGCAACAGGGGTCCCATGAAGTTGCTCAGGGCGAAGATCGCGAAGAAGAACGGCACCGACCCAGAGCCGACATCGAAGAACTCGCTCAGGATCGTCCCGAGGTCGAACACAACGGCGTTGTAGAGGAATGCCTGACCGACGAACAGCGCAAGACCCAAGGCTGCGCGCCGCGGATAACGCCTGATCGCGACGGATGCGATCTCCCGGAACGGGATCGCCTCTCGCTGGCGGACAGTGATGCTTCCGCGCGGCTCGGGCAGGTCCTGGCCGCTCTGCTCCCGCACCTCGGCCTCGATCTGATCGACGATCTGCTCGGCTTCCTCCTCGTGGCCGTGGATGAAGAGCCAGCGCGGGCTCTCAGGCACATGGCGCCGGATGATCAGAATGCCGAGCCCAAGGATCGCGCCCATCGCGAACGCGATCCGCCAGCCGACATCCGCCGAGAACAGCGAGGTGTCGAGCAGGAAGATCGCGCCGATCGCGCCAATCGCCGCCCCGACCCAGTAGCTGCCGTTGATCGCGAGGTCGACCCGGCCGCGGTTGCGCGCGGGGATCAGCTCATCGATCGCCGAGTTGATCGCCGCGTACTCGCCGCCGATGCCCGCTCCGGTGAAGAAGCGGCAGACGAAGAAGTACCAGGCCTCGTGGGCGAAGGCCGTGGCGACGGTGGCGGCTAGGTACAGCAGCAGGGTGGCCATGAACAGGCGTTTGCGACCGAGGCGATCCGTGAGCTGGCCGAAGAAGAGGGCGCCGAGGCAGGCACCGGCGACATAGATTGCGGCGGCCGTGCCGATGTCGGCGCTGCTCATCGCGATGCCGCTGCCGTCCTCGGTCAAACGAGGCGCGATCGACCCGACGATCGTCACCTCCAGCCCGTCGAGGATCCATACCGTCCCGAGGCCGATCACGATTCGCCAGTGGAATCTCGACCAGGGCAGCCGGTCGAGGCGAGCGGGGATCTCGGTCTGGATGGTTCTCGCCGCGCCGGCGACCGCGTTCATCGGGAACCCGCCGGATACGCTGGCCGCAGATGCTTCGCTGTCGGCTGCTCGGTCATCGCTTCCGCTTCTCAACCGAGGCCGAGACGATGGTGTGGCGATGCGCGCGCGGGTGCGGCGCCGGTGGCTCCAAGCGCTATGAGTCCGCTGAGCAAGCCGAGCGGTACGCGAGGTTGTTCGACCGCGAGGACCGTGAGGATCTCGGCCGCCGAGCCCCCCTGCTGGGCCTCTTGCCACTGCGTCTCGCGCGGGCCCTGAAACGCAAGCGCACTTAGGTCACTGTGCTCAAGCGGCCCCGGCAACGGGGGCGTCAACGGATTCATCCGTCTGTCCTTCCCCTGCCTTGACTTCGAACTGCAGCTCTCCCCCCTTTGCATCGACGGTGACGCGATCGCCGGGATTCAGCTCTCCGGAGAGCACCATGCGCGAGAGCCTGGTCTCCACCAGGCGCTGAATCGCCCGCCGCAGAGGGCGTGCTCCGAACTGGGGATCGAAGCCCTCCTCCGCGAGGTGCTCGATCGCACCGTCGGTGAACTCCGGCTGGATCCCCTGGGCGCGCAGGCGCCGGCTGACTCGGTCGAGCATCAGGCTGGTGATCTGCTTCAGCTGCGCCGCAGTGAGCGCCTTGAAGATGATGATCTCGTCGATCCGGTTGATCAATTCGGGCCGGAACCTTTGCCCAAGGAGCTCCATCAACTCGTCCTTGAGCTGATCGAAGGACTCCCCCTCGCTCCGGGCGTGCTCCTGGATCCGCTGCGCCCCGAGGTTGCTGGTCATGATCAGGACGGTGTTCTTGAAGTCCACGGTCCTGCCCTGGGCGTCGGTCAGCCGGCCGTCGTCGAGAATCTGAAGGAGGATGTTGAAGACGTCGTCGTGCGCCTTCTCGATCTCGTCGAGCAGGATCACGGCATAGGGCCTGCGGCGCACGGCCTCGGTCAGCTGACCGGCCTCCTCGTAGCCGACGTACCCGGGCGGCGCACCCACCAGGCGGCTGACCGTGTGGCGCTCCTGAAACTCGGACATGTCGAAGCGGACCATCGACTCCTCGTCGCCGAACAGGGCCTCGGCCAGGGTTCGCGCGAGCTCGGTCTTCCCCACTCCCGTCGGGCCAAGGAAGAGGAAGCTGCCGTCGGGACGATTCGGGTCGGCGAGGCCGGCGCGAGCGCGGCGCACCGCCTCGGCGATCGCCTCCACGGCCTCGTCCTGACCGACGACCCGCTCATGCAGATGCTCCTCGAGGCGGAGGAGCCGGTCGCGCTCCTCCAGGTTGAGTTGGGAGACCGGGATCCCAGTGGCCCGCGAGACGATCTCAGCGATGTCGTCCGGCGTCACCTCGGGCGCGCGCTCGCGGGCTCGGTCGCCGTCCGAGAGCTCGCCACGGCGCTCTTCGATCCGATCCTTGAGCTCGTTCGCCCGCTCGTAGTCCTCGGCGGCGATCGCCTGATCGCGCTCGCGCTCAAGCCCCCGGACCTCGTCTTCGAGGGCGCGTCGGTCGGGCGCCTTGGTCTTCGAGCGCAGGCGAACGCGTGCAGAGGCCTGATCGATCAGGTCGATCGCCTTGTCGGGGAGGAACCGATCAGTCAGGTAGCGGTCCGAGAGCTCGACCGCCGCGACGATCGACTCCTCCGGCAGCCGCACCCGGTGAAAGGCCTCGTATCGGTCCTTCAACCCCGTAAGGATCTCGATCGCCTCGTCGACGGTCGGCTCATCGACCAGCACCGGCTGGAAGCGCCGCTCCAACGCGGCGTCCCGCTCGATGTTCTTGCGGTACTCGTCGATCGTCGTAGCGCCGATCACGTGCAGCTCTCCGCGGGCGAGCGCGGGCTTGAGCATGTTGGAGGCATCCATTGCACCCTCCGCCGCGCCGGCCCCGACGACCGTGTGAAGCTCGTCGATGAAAACGATCAGCTGATCGGCGTTCTCGGTGATCTCGTCGATTACCGACTTGAGGCGCTCCTCGAACTCACCGCGGTACTTGCTGCCGGCGACCATCGCTGCCAGATCGATCGCCACCAGCCGCTTTCCGGCGAGCGTCTCGGGCACCTCGTCGTTGACGATCCGCTGCGCGATCCCCTCGGCGATCGCGGTCTTGCCGACACCGGGATCGCCGATCAGCACGGGGTTGTTCTTCGTGCGGCGGGAGAGGATCTCGATCGTCTGCTCGATCTCGTCGGCGCGGCCGATCACCGGGTCGAGCTTTCCCTCGCGAGCCGACTGGGTGAGATCGCTGCTGTACTGGTCGAGCGTCTTGGTCTGGCTCGCCGGCCGGCCGTCCCCCTCCCGCTCCTCGACTCCGCGAATCACGGCCCCGCGCAGCTTGGTGTGGGTGACGCCGAAGCGACGCAAGAGCCGCCCGACCTCGGACTCCTCGTCCGCAGCAAGCGCCAGGAGCACATGCTCGGGCCCTACGTAGGAGGCGCCGAGCTCGCGGGACTCGCGGTAGGCGGTCAGCAGGACGTTCTTCGCATCCGGCGATAGAGACGGGGCGACGTCGGTGCGCTCGGCTTTCGCCGTCTGCTCCTCGACCTCGTCGGCCAGTGCGCCGGCGTCGACGTCGATCTGCCGCAGGACGTGCGCGACCAGCTCGTCCTGAAGGGCCGCCCAGAGCAGATGCTCGCTGTCGAGGTCGAGGCTGCCTACCTCGAGTGCCCTCTGAGCCGCACGCTGCAGCAGCTCCCGCATCGCGTCGCTGAAGTACTCGGTGATGTCCACCTGCTCGACCCCGCGCCGCCGGGTCGGCACAGCGGTCGCATCCCCGCCGTCACCGCCGGAGCGACCCGCGAAGCCTCGATCGAAGAAATCCGAGAAGAAGTCGTCGAAGAGGCCGCCTCCCGCAATCCCGCGGTTCAATCCCTCGCTGCCGCCGCGCACCTCGGCCAGGCAGACCTGGCAGAGCCTCTGGGTCTCCTCGCCGACCCCTGGCCGGACGCGCCTGACCGTCGCTACCGCCGGGCGCAGTCCGCATCGCTCACACAGCTGAGTGGCCGCCTCGATCGTCCCCCCTTTCGTAGGAAGAGGACATCTCGGGACATCAGATAGACCTGCCCCTCCAGGAATAGCCGAAACGTGCCGAACATCCCCGATCAGCAGGACCCCCGCAAATTGCGGGATTTCTGGGGCTCTGGCGACTGATCTAGTCTGGGATGTCGTCGGCGGCCATCGAGGCCCCGGGTCGGTGCGCATACGCCGCCTCTCGAATCGCGACATCGCTTTCCAATCCGGCTCCGAGGGCGCCGGCCACCGTGGCTAGGGAGCTGACCAGCCAAGCCAGGTCGAGGTAGTCCCCGAGATCCGAGCCCGAACCCACAGCTTGTGAGAGAGCGTCCGGCGTGATCAGCAGTCCCGAGCCGACCAGCGCCAAGCCGAAGAGGACGAGATAGAGCGATGCCAGCCCGACGGTCACGGTGATCGCCGTGGCGGCGTTGAACAGGAGGACCTGATCCCTCGCCCACTCCGGCCGGGAGCGCTCCCATAGGTCGTGAACCGCGATCAGCGAGCCGACTGTGATCCCGATCGAGAGCAACATGACCGCGGCCAGGCGAAGCGGACCGGTGGTCTCCGAGATTCGCCAGACGTCGGAGGTGACGAGCGCGAAGGCCACGGTCGCCAAGGCTGCGATTAGTGCCCGGTAAAGCCGCGCCGTCAGCCGCCACGGGCGGTTGGCACGGACCATCCCCGCAAGCAAGCGCAGCCGGCCGCCGCTGGCGAGTGCTGCAAGGCCGGTAGGACCGTGCGTAGGGTCCTCGTCGGCGAGCTCCGAGAGGTCCACCAGTCGCTGGCGAAAGCGCTCGCGCGGAGATTCAGAAGGCGCGTGATCGTCCCCCATCATCTCGCCGAGGAGAACTTCCACCAAGTCGAGCGCGGTCTCGAGCAGGCGACGCCGCACCCTCGTGGCGCCGAGTGCGGGAACGGAAACGAGTGCGATCCGGTGAGTGGGACTCGCGTGTCCCGCCACCGGGTGCCGTCCGATCCGCAGGGGCATGTCGGTGAGACAGATCGCGAGCTCCCAGTCCTCGCGCATGAGGCGGCGGTGGGCCGCGTCGATCAGCTCGGTCGCAGCCGCCGGTGGAGTGACGAGGCCGTCGGTTTCCAGCGGGACGTGCCAACTGCCCTCGGGGTAGCGCTCCTCGAGGCTCTTCTCGAGGTCACCCGCCAGATGCTTCGCCAGATCGGCAGGCAGACCGGGAGCCGCGATCAGGCCCACCGCGACCCCTGGCTCGGTGCTGGTCGGGGCGCCGTCGGAGCTCATCGCAGTGGAACTTTGCAGAATTTCGGCCGGGCCTCCTTCACTACTCTCACGCCGTCCCTCCCGACATTGGCGAGCTCACGGTGGTGGACGCTCCCGGGCAGGAGCGTTCGAGATCCGCGGCGACAAGGACGCCATCGGGTTCACGGCCTACAAAGGCCGGGGCGGCCTGATCGCCTTCATTCACACGGAGGTCGGACCTGAGCACAAAGGGAGAGGGCGTCGCCAGCCGGCTGATCTCGGGTGCGCTCGACGCGGCGCGCAAGCAGGGCCTGGCGGTGCTGCCGTTCTGCCCCTTTGTACGCGGCCACGGCGCCAAGCACTCCGCCCAGTATCTCGACCTGGGGCCACGGGACCTGCGCGAGCACTTCGAGTTGCCGGCGACCGCTGAGTCCGCCTACGTTTGCTCCCCCCGCCGACAACCGGATCGCCGCTACACACACAAAACCGCCGCTAAGATGACGGTTTTGCGAAGTCGGGGCGACTGGATTTGAACCAGCGACCTTTCGGCCCCCAGCCGAATGCGCTACCAGACTGCGCCACGCCCCGGTGACGGGTCAATCCTAGACCCAAGCGGGCGACCGGACTTGAACCGGCTCCGCGACCTTGGAAGGGTCGAATGCAACCAATTACACCTCGCCCGCAGAAGCGCGGACGATTATAGATTCGCTCCTAGGAGCCGGAGGACCCCGACAGTACGGCGCGCAAATAGCCGGCTCGACGCGCCGTTCGGCGACGGTGGCAGTTAGCGCAGACGACTTCGCACTTGGCGATCTCGTCCCTCTCCTGCCAGTTCCGACTGGCGAACTGATTTGTCACCTCGAAGCGCTTGTCCCTGAGGTGGTCGAACTCGAGGACTAATGGATCCGTCTCGCCGCAGTCCGAGCACGGATGCGCACGCCTCGCGCCGATATGCCGATCGGCACGCCGCGCATAGGTTGTCCCGCTGTCTCCTCCATTTCCGGCGCCACGCGAACTCGTCGATCGGCTTCAGATGGCCACAGCGACCACACCCTCCGCAACTCCTCCATATGAACATATGTTCGTGTCGGCCCCCGGACAGAACCACCCGATCGGCGGCGCCGGCTTTTGCGAAACTCACCGCTCGCGGGACGGTTCTAGGGGCAAGGTCGCCCGCTGGATTTCCACTGAACATGCAGCTGCTCTCACGGCTACGAATCACCCACGCTCGTACCTGCCTCGCCTCGGCGGTGGCGCTACTCGCGATCGCGAGTGGAGTGATGGCTGCGTCTGAGGCAAGGGGGGCCAGCACGGGGGCGAACGTCGTCTTCATCCTCACCGACGACATGACCTCCAGCGAGCTGGCCGGCATGCCGAACGTTCAGTCGCTGATCGGCGGGCAGGGCACGACCTTCAACTCGTCCTACGTCTCGTTCCCGCTCTGTTGCCCATCGCGGGCGACCATGCTGAGCGGGCAGTACATGCACAACCACGGTGTGCGCGGCAACTTCCCGCCGAACGGCAGCTGGTTCAGGTTCCGCCCGCACGAGTCGAATGACCTGCCGGTCTGGCTCCAGGACGACGGCTACTACAACGTCCACATCGGCAAGTACATGAACGGCTACTCGATCGTGGACGGCTCGCTGCCGGTGCCCGCGGGCTGGGACGAGTGGTACGGGAAGGTCTCCGAGGACGCCCTCTACTTCGACTACAACCTGATCGAGAAGACGGCGCCCAGCGCGACGCCGCGGATCACCTTCTACGGAGACCAGCCGGCCGACTACCAGACCGATGTGTTCGGCGGCCGCGCCGTGGACTTCGTCCAGGACAGCGCGGTCTCACGGCAGCCCTTCTGGCTCAACCTGTGGTTCAACTCGCCGCACGGCCCGTTCGATCCGGCGCCGCGGGACCTCTTCCGGCTCTCGGGGTCCCCGCTGCCGAAGTTGCCGGGATTCAACGAGAAGGACATCCGGGACAAGCCGAAGTGGCTGCGGCGGCAGATCAAGAAGCCTTTGCAGAAGAAGCAGATCAAGCTGATCGACAACGAACGGCGCCGCCAGCAGGAGCAGCTGATCTCGGTGGATCAGGCGGTCGGCAGGCTCGTGCAGGCGCTGCAGAGCAAGGGCATCCTGGACGACACCTACATCATCTTCGCCTCGGACAACGGCTTCTTCCGGGGCGAGCACCGGATCGCGAGTGGGAAGTACCTGCCTTACGATCCCGCAGCCCGGGTGCCGCTGCTGATCCGCGGCCCGGGAATCCCGCCTGGCGGTGTCAGCAACGAGCTGGTCTGGAACGGCGATATCGCGCAGACGATCGATCAGATCGCGTCGGGCTCGGAGAACCCGGCGGTCGACGGCCGCTCGTTCTTGCCCTATGCCGAGAATCCCGCTCTGCGTTCGACCCGGCCGCTCCTGCTCGAGGGCGACACCGGACCGGGCGGCACGGGCGCCGAGTCAGCGCGGGCGAGCGCGGCCAGGGCGCGGGCGGCACGGGTACATGTCGCCGGGCGCCGCGGGGTCAAGAACCTTGAGCAGGAGCCCGACGCGATCAAGTCAGCGGCGGCGACCGACACGGCTCCCGCCTTCCGATCGATTCGGACCGACCGCTATGAGTACACCGTCTACGCCAACGGCCAGGCAGAGCTCTACGACATGAAGCGCGACCCGGAGCAGCTCAACTCGCTCGCCACGGACTCGCGCTATCGCTACGTCCGCAAGTGGCTCTTCGACCACCTCGCGGTGCTCTCGACCTGCGCCGGCGCTGCCTGCCGAGTCGACATCGGCCCCGACCCGTTCCCGCTGCCGAAGAGCGCCGTGCGGCCGAAGCGGAAGAAGCCGGGGACGGGGACCCAGCAGCCCCCCGTGGTGATCAAGCAGCCTGGCGTGAAGTAGCGTCGCTGTGGGGCGGACCAGGGCTAGGATTCGTCCGCGGAGGGGCACTGGCCAAACTGGCTAAGGCACCGGCCTCCAAAGTCGGCGATTCCAGGTTCGAGTCCTGGGTGCCCCGCTCTCGGCCCGCCTGCGGCGGGCTTACTTAATCGCCCCGCCGCGCCGCGACGGCTGCGCGGGTCGCGTCACGCAGTTCTTGCATGGGCGTGCCCTTCTCGACGTAATCGTCCGCTCCGCGCTCGATCACGGGAGCGCGCATCCGGTCGGCGGTGAAGCCGGAGAGCACGACGATCGCCACGTCCGGGTCCCTCTTGCGAATCTCGAGGATCGCCTCGAGCCCGTTCATGTCGGGCATCGAGAGATCGAGTAGGACGGCCGCCGGGTGCGTCGCCGCTATCCCCTCGAGGGCGCTTCGTCCGTCGCCGGCCTCGCCGACGACCTCGAATCCGGGATCGTCCTCCAGGGCGAACCTGACGAGCTCGCGCAACTCGGGGACGTCATCGACCACGTATACCGAGATCGGTCCCCGCTCGGTCACGCTCCCCCCGCCGATGCCGGCCTCAGGACGCGGCATCGCCCCCCGCCACAGTCTTCTCACCGGTTGTGATCCGCCAGGTCATCCAGACCTCCAAATAAGGGAACGCGCCCGAGACCTATGCCCCGAACGCGGGGGGGATTGTCCCAGAGCGCAAGTCCCGCTACATCGGTAGTTCTCCCAGTCCGACCGTAGAATCGAGGCGGCCAGCGGGCGTGCCGGAACTGGTAGACGGTCCAGGTTTAGGTCCTGGTGCTCGAAAGAGCGTGGGGGTTCGAGTCCCTCCGCCCGCATTCCGGCTGGTCGCTCGTGTGTAGCGCTTCTGAGGCCGAGTACATAGACTTGCTCGCCATGGAAGCGGGAGCGATCCGTCCCGGATACGAGCTCTGGCGACCGAACAGGGAGAAGCCCGAGGCGCAGAGCGCTCGAGCGCTCGTCGTCTTCCTGCTGCTCGTCACCGCCGCGCTCGCCTTCGTGATCATCATCGGTGGGTGGAGCCGCCTCGAGGGCGTCAAGGCCCTGACGATCATCTACGCGGCCCTCTACGTGCTCTTCGCTTTTCTGGTGGCCCGCTGGAACCGCGGTGTGCTCCCCGTCGCCTCGGCGCTCGCCATCATCCTCGCGATCTTCGCCGGGATCGCCGCCCCGGCCTGGTTCGACCGTGCCAAGGACGGGCTGAGCAACCCCGCCCTGCCCCCGGACCTCCTCGGCATCCTCTGCCTGGTGCTGGTCCCCCTCCAGGTGATCCTGATCGCCTTGGCGATGGTCGCCTTCAACCAAGACTGGCATGTCGAGGAGGAGCGGCCCATCGGAGACGAGATTCCATCCGGGGGCGAATCGGACGATCCGGACGAAGAGCCGCGCGCCACGCGGCGCAGCAGCTCCAGCCGCAGCACTCGGTCGAGCCGCAGCATGCGCGGCACGGCGTCGCGCCGGCCTAGAAAAGCGTGAGCGGCGGCTCGATCAGCGCGGGGCCGTCCTGCCGGACGTCGTTGACCGCGTCCGAGACCTCGGTGACGACGAGCTCGTCGGTGGGGACCAGCAGGTCCTGAAGCTCCTCCGGGCTCCCCGCAGGATCGAGCCACGCAGCCTCACCGTCCTGATCGAGGATCACGGGCATCCGGTCGTGGATCGGAGACACCACTTCGCCCGGCTCGCAGGTGACGATCGCGCAGGAGTGGATTGATGAGCCGCCCTGGCGCCTGGCCGCCGCCCAGAGGCCCGCGAACGCGAACGGCTCGCCGGACGGGCGCGTGATCCAGACGGGCTTCTTCCCGGTTTCCTCGGCGCGCCACTCGTAGAAGCCGTCGGCCACGATCAGGCAGCGATCCGCGCGAAACGCGTCCCGGAATGCCGGCGCCTCGGCGACCGTCTCGGCCCGCGCGTTGATCAGCAGCCGGTCGAACGTCTCCGGATCCGCACGGCGCGGAATCAGTCCCCAGCGCAAGATCCCCGGCTCCCGCTGCCCCTGCTCATCCAGTCGAACGGCGAGCACCGGGTCGGTCGGCGCCACGTTGTAGCGCGCCGGCTGATCGATCTCCGCGGACTCGGTCAGCCCAAAGCGAAACCGCAGCAGCCGCGGATCAGGATCGGTGAGCGTGTAGCGGCCGCACATGAAGTGCAGCCTAGGCGGCGGCGCGGCGCTCGCTCAGACTCGCTACGACTCGGAGAAGAGTCGCCCGCACCTCCCCACTCTCGAAACGGATTTGCCCGTGCGTGAAGCGGAGGGTTGTCAGTCCCGCCGCCGTGAGAACCTGGTCACGGCGCCGGTCCCGCGCTTGCTGCGCCGGCGTTCGGTGGTACCGCAGCCCGTCCGTCTCCACGACCAGGCCGAGCTCCGGCCAGAAGAAGTCGACACGAAAGCCGTTGAGCCACACGCCCGTCTCTGGCACCGGCAACTGGGCACCACAGACCAGGCGGAGAAACCACCGCTCGAGTTCGGAGTCGGTGAGACGGAAAACCTGGCGATCAAGGAGGCGGAGCAGCGCTTTCGTCCCGGCCTCCCCGCGCATCTTCTCGAGCTCTCCCCGCAGCCTCTCCGGATCGATCAGGTCGAGTCTGGCTGCTTCATTCACCGCCGATTCGAGGTCGGCGGCGGAAAGCCGGAGCGCCAGGTCGGTCAGCGTTCGCGTCGGGCTGGTCACCGGGATCCCATGGCGGGCGCGACGGTCTGGCGGTCTCAGGACGGTCCGGCGATGGATGACCAATCCGTGGACGCGCCTCTTGCTGGCTGTGGTGAGTGTGATCTCAATCGGCCCAGGCCCGGCCTTTCGGATCTCCCAGAGCTCGGCGGCACTCTGATGGCTGAGCAGGGCATCTCGCCCGCAGGCAAGCACCGCGCCCATCCACCGTCCATTCCGATCCGGGTCTGCCCAACCAACGGCATAAACCCGGCAATGAAGGAGATGCAGCCAGCCCTGCCTTCTGCGGTGCGAGATCGCGCTCGGCGTCAGCCCGAGCTGGAGTAGCTGTGCTCGTGAGATGACGTCGTGCTGTCGGCTAGCGAGCCTCCGCAGTCGCTCATCCAGGTTTTGGTCCTTTGGGGGCGCTATAGCGATGCAAAGGGACCAGAGCCACTGATTCACCCCCCTTTCCCCAGCGGTTTTTCGGGTGATCCATGCCGGAGGTGGGATTCGAACCCACACGCCCTTGCGGACACGGCATTTTGAGTGCCGCACGTCTGCCATTCCGTCACTCCGGCGCGTCGACAACGATAGAAGCCGTACCCACCGTCAGCGCGAGACGGCGGCCATCGCGATAATCGCCGCCGGTGGACGACGCGGGACGCATGGACGTGATTCGTGAGCTCTGCGCCCTCGAGGGGCGCGGGCCCGGCACCGACGGTGAGCGGCGTGCCGCGCAGGCGCTCGCCGGCCGCCTACGCGCCAGCGGGCGCCGCGCGGACATCGAGCCCTTCTTCTCCCACCCCCAGTACGCCCTGGTCCACCTGATCCACGCGCTGCTTGGGATCGCCGGCAGCCTGCTCGCGACGGTCCAGCCCGCGGTCGGCTTCGCACTCGTCCTGTTCGCAGCGGCCTCGACCTACCTCGACCTCAACACCCGCCTCTACCTCGTCCGCTCCCTGCTCTTTCGCCGCGTCTCCCAGAACGTGGTCTCCCCCGGCAATCGCCCAGACACCCCCGCCCGGCTCATCCTGATGGCGCACTACGACGCCGCCCGCACCGGCTACGTCTTCTCCAAGGCGTCCAAGCGTATCCGCCGGCTTCCGGAGCGCGCCCGCCTCAGCCTCGGCCCCTTCCGGCTCTTCTTCTGGCTCGGCCTCGCGCCCCTCCTCCCCATCCTCGGCGCCCGCATGGCCGGTTTCGACGCGACCTGGCTCAACGCGGTCCAGGCAATCCCAACGATCGTCCTGATCATCGCCGCCTTCCTCCTCATCGACATCGCCCTCTCCGAGATCGTTCCCGGCGCCTACGACAACGCCTCCGGCGTGGCCGCGGTGCTCTCCGCGGCGGACGAGCTGACCGCCCACCCTCCGCCGAACCTCGACGTCTGGATCGTCCTGACCGGCGCCGAGGAGTCCTTCTGCGAGGGCAGCCGCGCCTTTGTCCGCTCCCGCCGGAAGCAGCTCGACCGCGCCAGCACCTACTTCGTCAACGTCGACTCCGTCTCGTACGGCCAGGTCGCCTACGAGATCAGCCAGGGCGCGGTGATCAGCATCCCCCACGACCGGCAGCTGGTGGAGCTCGCAGAGGCCCTGGGGGCCGCCGGCGCGGCCGACGGGGGCGCCATGCCCATCCGGCACCCGCTGCTCGACGACGCGCTCCCTCCGCGGATCCGACGCCTGCGGTCGATCACGATCCGCACAACCGACTCGGGCGGCAACCTGGCGTCGTGGTACCACACCCATGAGGACGTTCCCGAGCGCGTCGACTCGGCCGCCCTCCGCCGCGCCACCGACTTCGTCGTCGGCCTCTCCCGCCTGATCGACCGAGAGGCAGGACGGGCCGCCGAGACGGCGGCTCCCGCCCCGCCGGCGTCCTCAACCGCCGAGCGGGTGTAAGGATCAGGTCGTGGAGGAGAGCGCCGTCGAGGGGAAGAGCACCGAGCCCGAGATCCTCTGGGCGCCCTCGGCCGAGATGGTCGAGCGCTCACCGCTGACCCGCTACATGCGCTGGCTCGCCGAGGAGCGCGAGCTTGATTTCGAGGACTACCACGCGCTCTGGCGCTGGTCGACGACCGAGATCGAGGAGTTCTGGCGGACGATCTGGGACCACTTCGAGGTCATGGCCTCCGGCGAAGAGCAACGCGAGCTCGAGGACCCCTCGCCCGATGTCGTCCTCACCGAGCGCGTCATGCCCGGCGCCGACTGGTTCCCCGACACCGAGCTCAACTACGCCGAGCACATCTTTCGGGGCAAGGCCGACGACGAGGTGGCCCTCGTCTACGCCTCCGAGCTCCGCGAGCTCTCGGAGCTCCGCTGGGGCGAGCTCCGAGAGCGGGTCGCCGCCGTCCGGGAGGGCCTCCGGGCCCTCGGCGTGACGCGCGGCAACCGTGTCGTCGCCTACCTGCCGAACGGCCCCGAGGCCGTGATCGCATTCCTCGCCGCCGCCAGTCTCGGCGCCACCTGGTCGAGCTGCTCGCCTGACTTCGGGCCCGCGAGCGTCGTCGACCGGTTCGCGCAGATCGAGCCGAAGGTGCTGTTCTGCATCGACGGCTACAGCTATGGGGGCAAGGACTTCGACCGGATTGACACGATCGCCGAGATCGCCTCAAAGATCCCGACCCTCGAGCGGATCGTCGTCGTCCCCTACCTGAGCGCGTCGCCCGAGCTATCCGTACTCGAGGAGCACCAGAGCGCCACCCCGATGACCTGGGGTCAGCTCCTGGACCTCGGCGCCGGCGTCGACCTCGCCTTCGACCGGGTCCCCTTCGACCATCCCCTCTGGGTCCTCTACTCCTCCGGCACCACCGGCCTGCCCAAGGCGATCGTCCACGGCCACGGCGGCATCCTGCTCGAGCAGCTCAAGAAGGGCTACCTCCACCTCGACGCCAAGACCGGCGACCGCGTCTTCTGGTTCACGACCACCGGCTGGATGATGTGGAACTTCCTGGTCGGCGTCCTCCTCACCCCGGCCTCGATCGTTCTCTACGACGGCAACCCGGCCACCCCGGACCTGGGCGTCCTCTGGGACCTCGCCGAGGACACCGGCATGACCTGCTTCGGCACCAGCGCCGCCTACATCGCCGCCTGCATGAAGGACGGCGTCGAGCCGAGCAGCGGCCGCGACCTCTCGCGCCTCCGCTCAGTCGGCTCGACCGGCTCCCCCCTCTCCCCCGAGGGCTTCCAGTGGGTCTACGACCACGTCGGGCAGGACACCTGGCTGTTCTCGACCAGCGGCGGCACCGACCTCTGCACCGCCTTCGTCGGCGGCGTCCCTCTGCTCCCGGTGTACCGCGGCGAGCTCCAGGCCCGCGCGCTCGGCGCCAAGGTCGAGGCCTTCGACGAGGACGGCAACTCGGTCATCGACGAGGTCGGTGAGCTGGTGATCACCGAGCCGATGCCCTCCATGCCCGTCTTCCTCTGGGGCGACGAGGACGGATCGCTCTACCGCGCCAGCTACTTCGAGATGTACCCGGGCATCTGGCGCCACGGCGACTGGATCGAGATCACCTCGCGGGGCACAGCGATCATCTACGGCCGCTCGGACTCAACCATCAACCGCGGCGGCGTCCGGATGGGCACCAGCGAGATCTACAGGGCGGTCTCCGCGGTCCCGCAGGTCCTGGATGCGCTGGTCGTGGACGTCCCCCGGCCGGGAACCGAGGGATGGATGCCCCTCTTCGTCGTCCTTCAGGAGGGCGCCGAGCTCAACGACGAACTCACCGGCGAGATCAAGCGGCGGATCCGCGAGCAGTGCTCGCCTCGCCACGTCCCCAACGAGATCTTCCAGATCGCAGAGGTGCCCCGCACGCTGAGTGGCAAGGTGCTCGAGGTCCCGGTCAAGCGCATCCTGATGGGCGAAGCGCCCGAGAAGGCGGCGAGCCGCGATTCGCTCGCCAACCCAAACTCGCTCGACTACTTCACGGGGCTCGCAGCCACCCTCTGAGCTCGTGCTGATCCATCGCCGACCGCGCTCCGTAATGGGTGGTCGATGGACAGCATCGAGATTCCGAGCCGCGAGACCTGGAAGCAGGACCTCGCCCCCTATCTCCAGCGAGACGAGCGCCGCAGCCTCGCCCAAATCGCCAGCGTCGTCCTGCCCTACCTCGCCGTCTGGGCCCTGGCGGCCCTGATCCAGCCGGGTTTCCCCCTGGCGATCGGCCTCGGTCTGTTCGCCACCGTCTTCCTCACCCGGATGTACTCGCTCTTCCATGACCTCACCCACAACTCGCTGTTCGAATCGCGGCGGCGGAACAGCACGGGGGGCCACCTCCTCGGCTACCTGCTCTTCACCCCCTACCGCTGGTGGCAGCGCCAGCACGCGATTCACCACGCGCACACGGGAGACCTCGACCACCGCGGCATCGGGGAGATCAACACCATGACCCTGGCGGAGTACGACAGCGCGTCCCGCCCAAAGCGCCTCGGCTATCGGCTCTACCGGAACCCGCTGTTGATGCTGCTCGTCGGCCCCAGCCTGGTGTTCCTGTTCGAGCGGCGCTTTCCCCAGCGCGGCATGACTCCGAAGATCCTGCTCAGCGTCCTTGCGACGAACCTCGCACTGGTTGCCTGGGTCGTCGGCTGGAGCGCGCTCGTCGGCGTCGGGACCTTCGTGCTGATCCAGGGAACCACGCTGATCGCCGGCGGAGCGATCGCCGCCTGGATGCTCTACATCCAGCACCAGTACGAGGACACCTACTACCAGGCGCCCGGCGAGTGGAGGTTCGAGCTCGCGGCGCTCCAGGGCAGCTCATACCTCCAGCTGCCGCGCCCCCTGGCTTGGATGGTCGGCAACGCGAACTACCACCACGTGCACCACCTGAGCGCCAAGATCCCGAACTACAACCTGCGCGCCGCACACGAGTCACACCCGATGTTCCGCCGCACCCCCGTGGTGACCATCCGCAGCAGCGTCGAGAACTTCCGGCTCAAGCTCTGGGACGAGGACGGCGAAGCGCTCGTGCGGTTCCCGAAGCCCGGAGCCCGGGCATCAAGCCGGCGTGACCGGGTTACGGCGATCGGCGAAGCGGCGGTCCTTCCGCGCCGCGAGCGCGTAGCGGCGGATTAGCTCGGCCCGCAGCTGGTCCGGCTCGATCACCGCGTCCACGACCAGCTCGGAGGCCAGATGGAGGATGTCGATGTCCTCCGCGTACTCCTCCCGCTTCTCCCTGACGAATTTCTCCCGATCGTCGAGGTCCTCGATCTCCTGGATCTGGTTGAAGAAGACGGCGTTGATCGCCGCCTCCGGGCCCATCACGGCGATCTGCGCCTGCGGGAAGGCCAGGCACGAGTCCGGCTCGAAGGCCGGCCCCGCCATCGCATAGAGCCCGGCGCCGTACGCCTTGCGGACGATCACCGAGATCTTCGGGACGGTTGCCTCCGAGACCGCGCTGATCATCTTCGCACCGTGCCGGATGATCCCCTGGCGCTCGACGTCCTTGCCGATCATGAAGCCGGGCACGTCAGCGAGGAAGAGCAGGGGCACGTTGAAGGCGTTGCAGGTCAGGATGAACCGCGCGGCCTTGTCGGCGGAGTCCACGAACAACACGCCGCCCTTCACTTTCGGCTGGTTCGCCACGATCCCGATCGCCCGCCCGTCCAGGCGCGCATAGCCCACGACCAGCTCCTTCGCCCAGCGCTCATGCACCTCGAGGAACGACTCAGCGTCGACGACCGACCGGATCAGGTCCTTGACGTCGAAGGGGTCCTTCTCGTTGTCCGGAACGATCTCCGAAACCGGCGGGAGGTGCTCCGGCTCGGCGGGCGGAGCGGCCGGCGGGTCCTCTCGCCAGTTGGCCGGCACGTAGGAGAGGTAGCGCCGGGCGAGGTCGATCGCGTCCTCGTCGGTGTCGCTCAGGAAATGGCCCACCCCGGATACCGAGGTGTGCATGCGGGCTCCGCCCATCTCCTCGAGCGTGACCTTTTCCCCGATCACCATCTCGGCCATCCGCGGGGAGCCGAGGTACATGGACGCGTTCCCCTCCCGCATGATCACCACGTCGCAGAAGGCCGGGATGTAGGCACCGCCGGCGGCGCTCGGCCCGAACAGCAGGCAGATCTGCGGGACCTGCCCCGAGAGGCGGACCTGCGTATGGAAGATCCGTCCCGCGCCGCGTCGCCCGGGAAACATCCGCACCTGATCGGTGATCCGGGCGCCGGCGGAGTCCACCAAATAGACGATCGGCACCTGGTGGGCGAGCGCCCGCTCCTGGATGCGGAGGATCTTCTCGACCGTCTTCGGGCCCCAGGAACCCGCCTTGACGGCGGGATCGTTCGCCATCAAGGCGATCGGCCGGCCGCCGACCGTCCCCATCCCGGTGACGACGCCGTCGGCGCCGAGCCCCTCCTGCTCCCAGTTGGCCAGCAGGCCCTCCTCGGCAAGGGAGTCCTGATCGAGCAGCCGCGCGACGCGTTCCCGCACCGGCAGCTTCTGCTGCTCGGCGACCTTCTTCCGATGGCGCTCGGGCCCGCCCTCCAGCGCCGCGTCGAGGGCCGCCCTGACGTCACTCACAGCTCCCTCAACTACGTTCTCAGATCCGCTGGGTGTTCCGGCTGGGACTCCGGGTCGATCTCGCGCTCTGTGGTGATGGCGTGCTCCTCGGTGTCCTGCGTCTCGGGCGAGCCCTCGGTGTCCTGCGGCTCCTGGACGACCTCGGTTTGCTCCGACTCCTGGACGATCTCGGTTTCGTCCGATTCTGGCGCGAGCTCGGTCTCTTCGACCGGCTCGGGGAGCTGGAGCTCCTCGGAGCGATGCTGCTCGACCGCCGTGGAAAGCTTGCCCGCCAGCTCCTCGGTGTCCGCGATGACGTCCTCGCGGCGGCGGATCAGATCCCCGACCAGGGCCTCCATGTCCTCACGGCGCTGGTTCGCCTCCTCCACGATCCGGCGCGCCTCGGCCTGCGCGGCCTCGATCGCATCGCGAGACTGACGCTCGGCCGAGTTTCTCGTTTCGTTCGCGTAGTTCTCCGCCTCGCTGCGCGCCTCGGTCGCCTGCAGGTTCGCGCTGTTGATGGTGCCGCGGGCCTCCTCCTCGGCCTCGGCGCGGATCCCCTCCGCGCTCTCCTCGGCCTGGGCCAGAATGGCGCCCGTCCGCTGGCCGACGCGCTCCAGCTCCTTCTTCACAACGTCCGAGCGGGACTCGTCACCGCCTCCGGTCTCGAGCCAATCCGCAAGGCGGCCCAAGAACTTCTCGACCTCGTGCTTGTCGTATCCCCGCCGCGCGGACGGGAAGGTCGCGTTCCTGATGCGGTCGAGGCTGGTTTGGTCAACTCCCATGCTCAGAATCCCTCCTTGAGCTGGCCTAGCTCCCGGAATCGACCGGGACGGGCTGATCGCCGGAGTAATCGTAGAACCCGCGGCCCGACTTCCGCCCGAAGTCGCCGGCCGAGACCATCGTCTTGAGCGTGTCCGGCGCCGCGAAGCGCTCCTCACGGTAGGCGTCGGTCATCACGTCGGCGATCGCCGCCAGTGTGTCGAGTCCGACGAAGTCCGCGAGCGTCAGCGGCCCCATCGGGTGGCTGGCGCCAGCCATCATGCCGGTGTCGATGTCCTGGATCGAACCGACGCCCCGCTCGTGAGCACGGATCGCGTCCAGCATGTAGGGGACCAGCAGTCGGTTGACGATGAATCCGCGATTGTCGTTCGCCGCCACCGTCGTCTTCCCTAGCTTGTCCCCCACCTCGAACCCGAGATCCACCGCATCGTCCCCGGACTTCTCGGCGCGAACCACCTCGAGCAGCGGCATCACCTGTGGCGGATTGAAGAAGTGCAATCCGATCATCCGCTCGGGACGCCTGGTCGCCTCGGCCTGTGTGGAGACCGCCAGCGAGGACGTGTTCGTGGCCAGGTAGGCGTCGTCCTTGAGGATTCCGTCCAGCTGACCCCACATCTCGACCTTGCGGTCGAGGTCCTCGGTGATCGCCTCGATCAGGAGGTCCGAGTCCGCAAGATCCGCGTAGTCGAGCGTTGGAGTGATCCGTTCCAGCACAGCGTCCGCCTCGGACTGCTCCATCCTGCCCTTCTCGACCGCCCGACCGAGCTGTTTCTCGATCTTGGCCATGCCCTTGTCGAGCGCCGCCTGATCGAGTTCCGCCACGACCACATCCCAGCCCGCCTGGGCGCAGATCTGGGAGATCCCGTGGCCCATGAGCCCGCAGCCCACGACGCCGACCTTGCTGATGGCCATATTCGCTAGTTCCTCCGATGTTTATGCGAGGGCGCGCCTCAGCGCGACCCGTCCTATGAAGTCGGCCCGCAGCATACGTTCCTCTACTCTTCGCGGCTCCGCGGGCCGCAACCACTCGGGGGGTCGCGGGTTTCAGGTCCGATGACCAGCGGGAGGTCACACAGACTGGCGTTTTCCCTTGCCGTCACAGCGGCCGCCGTCCTCGCCTGGGCACTCGCGGCCGGCCTCGAAACTTCGGCCAGCCCCGCCATGGCGAGCGCCGCCACGAACGCCCGCGCTGCCGCGGGCTGCGATGCGAAGTGCCAGGCGGCGGGCGACGGACGGCGACAGAAGCGTGCGGAGCTGCGGCGGAAGAACGCGCGCCAGAAGAGGCCCAACGTGGTCCTGATCAACACGGACGACATGAACGTCTCGGACATGTTCGTGATGAGGCACACCCTCGCCCTGCTCGGCGCACGCGGCACCACCTTTCGCAACAGCTACGTGAGCTACCCCCTCTGTTGCCCGTCTCGCGCCACGCAGCTCACCGGCCAATACGCGCACAACCACGGCGTCCGCACCGACCAGCGTTTCACCGACCTCGACAGCGCGAACACGCTCGCGGTCTGGCTGAAGCGCGCGAAGTACCGCACGGCGATGGTCGGCAAGTACCTGAACGGCTACGGCCTGGTCGACCCCCGGCAGGTCCCCCCGGGCTGGAAGCAGTGGTTCGGGCTCACCGGGGGAACCGAGCAGAAGCGCTACGGCCTCAAGCTCAACGAGAACGGCAAAGTCCACAACTACCCTCGCAAGCCCGCCAACTACATCGACTACGTCCTCGGCTCCAAGGTGAACGGGCTAGTCAAGGCCTGGGCGCCAAGCCCCAAGCCGTTCTTCCTCTACTACAACCCGAACAACCCTCACGGCGAGAACGGCACCCCGGTCTGGTCGACGCGCGATCCGGAGCCCGCACCGCGCTATCTGGGGCACTTTGGTGACATCCCGGCACCCCAATCGCCGAACTTCGACGAGCCGAACGTCTCCGACAAGCCGAAGCAGATCCGCGACATTCCCCGCCTCAGCGACCAGGACAAGGCCGACATCGACCGGCGGTACCGCGGCCGGCTGGAGAGCCTGCTCTCGGTCGACGACGAGGTGAAGAGCATCGTCAACCTGGTCCGCAAATACGGGGACAAGCGCAAGACCTTCTTCATCTTCACCTCGGACAACGGCCTCGAGCTTGGCGCGCACCGGATCGAGTTCAAGGACTACCTCTACGAGGAGGGAGAGCGGGTTCCGCTGGTCATCCGGGGCCCGGGAGTACCGCAGAACACCACCCGCGACCAGCTGGTCGCCAACATCGACCTCGCCCCGACGATTGCGGCCATCACGAGGGCGCGGCCCGGACGGGTGATGGACGGGATCGACCTGCTGCCCCTGACTCGGGATCCCAACGTCGCGAACAACCGCTCCATCCTCTTCGAGAGCCTCGACCTGGACATCTACGGGGTCCGGCGCGGCCCCTGGTCCTACAACCTCTACTCGAACGGGGACGAGGAGGTCTACAACCTCGACGACGATCCCTACCAGCTGACCAGCGTGGACTCGGATCCGGCGCTCGCGAGCCTGAAGACGTCGCTGAAGGCCGACCTCGAGCGACTGCGCACGTGCTCCGGGGATACCTGCAGGTAGCCCGCGCAGCGGGTCAGGCCGCTGAGGCCTCCTCGAGCTTCCGCTGCATCGCCTCGGCGAGCGCGTTGACGCCGCTCATCGGCCGGATATACACGGCCATCCGGTAGACGCGTCCCTCGGAGTCGAAGTTGAGGAAGTCGATGCCGTCCAGCTCGCGCTCGCCGACCCGGGCACTGAAGGCGAGGGCGGCGGCGTCACCCGTTTCGATCTGGTCCGTGTAGCGAAAGTCCTCGAACACCTGGACGACGGCTCCGAGCAGCATCGCCACCGCCTCGCGCCCTTCGTAGGGCTTGTAGACGACCGGGCTGCGGAAGGCGACGTCCTCGGCAAAGAGCTCGTCGATTGCCGAGAAGTCCTTTGCCTCCGCGGCCTGGCGGAATTGGTCGCTCTTCATACGCGCACCCTATCGGTGCCAGTCCACAGGGCCCGCGGTGAGCAGGTGCGCGCCGAGCGGGCGGCCGAGAACCTTCTGGGCTTCGGTCGACGCGGGGATCAACCTGGCCAGGTCGACGCCCGTTGCGACGCCCATCTCCTCCAGCATCGAGACCAGGTCCTCGGTCGAGATGTTCCCGGTGGACCCCGGCGGAACCGGGCATCCACCGAGCTCGCCGAAGGAGCTCTCGAAGGAGTCGATCCCCTGCTCCAGGGCGGCGAGCACGTTCGCCAGCCCCTGGCCACGGGTGTTGTGGAAGTGGGCGGTGAGCTCCGCGCCGGAGAGGCGCTCGCGCGCGGCCGCGAAGAACTCCCCGACCTGGCGCGGATTCGCCATCCCGGTCGTGTCCCCGAACGCGATCTCCTCGCAGCCGAACCCCTCGAGCCGCTCGGCGATCTCGAAGACGCGCTCCGCCGGCACCTCGCCCTCGTAGGGACAGCCGAAGCTGGTCGAGATCACTCCCTCGCAGCGGAGCCCACCCTCACGCGCGGCGCCGATCGTTCCCTCCAGGTCGGCGAGCGACTCCGCGGTCGTTCGGTTCACGTTCTTACGGTTGTGGGTCTCCGACGCTGAGAGGAAGAAGTTCGCCTCCTGAAAGCGGTCCCGGAACTCCAGCGCGTTCTCCAGGCCCTTCCGGTTCGGGATCAGGACCGAGTACGCGACCCCCTCCACGGGCTCGAACCGCGTCAGAACCTCGGCGGCGTCGGCCAGCTGCGGGACGACATCCGGGCGCACGAAGGAGGTGAGCTCGATCCGGGTCAGCCCGGTCTTTCCGAGCAATCCGATGAGGCGCACCTTCTCCTCGGTCGGGACCACCTCGGGCTCGTTCTGGAAGCCGTCCCGGGGCCCCACCTCGCGGAGCCGGACGGATTGAGGCAGCGCCTCGGCCATGCCGTTCAGCCTAGCCCGAAGGTGCTCAGCCCTGGTCGCCGGTCACCGAGCCGACCTCGATCACGCGTCGCTCATGCGTTCCGACCCCGACGGTGCGGTCGCCCTCCTTGACCTCGACGTCGAAGCGCAGCTTGCGCCCGTCGGCGACCTCGCGCAACTTCGCATGAGCCGTGCAGGTCTGGCCCTCGGCGGCGGCCGCGACGTGCTTGATGCAGACCTCGAACCCGACCGTGGCCTTGCCCTCGTCGAGGTTCTCAAAGGCGAGCGCGGCGGCGTTCCCCTCGATCATCCCGATCATTCCCGGGGTGGAGAGCACGCTCGCCCCGATCGTGCCGCCGACGTCCGTGAGCAGCCGCCCCTCGACCACGAAATCCATGCTTCTCTCCATGCCGGGCTCGAGGGCCATCAGACCATGCCCAGGCCGCCGCTGACCCCGAGGGTCTCCCCCGTTACGTACGAGGCATCGTCTGAGGAGAAGAAGGCCACCGCGGCGGCCACCTCCTCCGGCTGGCCGAGCCGCCGCAGCTGGGTGCCGGCCTTCATGTTCTCGATGATCTTCTCGCCGATCTCGCCGATCTCCTTCGCCCGCATCAACAGCGGCGTCTCGATCGGCCCCGGAGCGATCGCGTTCGCATTGACTCCGAACCGCGCGTTCTCCCGTGCCATCACCTTGGTGAAGCCGATCACCCCCGCCTTGGCGGCGGAGTAGACGGCCGATCCCTTCGACCCGACCCGGCCCGCCTCCGAGGCGATGTTGACGATCCGCCCGTAGCCCGCCTCCTGCATGCCCGGCAGGGCGGCGAAGGTGCAGTTCAGGACGCCCCTGAGATTTACGGCGATCACCTTCTCCCACTGCTCGGGAGTGGTCTGTGTGAAGAAGCCGAACTCGTCGGTGCCGGCGTTGTTGACCAGGATGTCGAGCGGCTTGCCGGCGCTGTCGACCGCGGCCTGCGCCGAACCGAGATCGGTGACGTCGAGCTCGATCGGGAGCCCGGAGACCTCGCCCGCCACCTCCGTCGCGCCCTCGAGGTTGAGGTCGCCGATCGTGACCTCGGCGCCCTCGGCCGCCAGGCGCCGCGCGATCGCCGCGCCAATGCCGCTGGCGCCACCTGTGACAAGCGCCTTTCTGCCCTCCAGCCTCATGGGGACGGCAGCCTATTCGGGGCGCCCTGTAGCTTGCTCGCCGGTGGCAGAGCCAATTCCGATCATCGGTGGGACCGGGGCCCTGGGGTACGGCCTCGCGCGCCGCTGGGCCCGCGCGGGACAGCCGATCGTGATCGGCTCGCGGGTGGCCGAGCAAGCCGAGGAGGCCGCGGGGCGCGTCCGAGCCGAGGTCGAGGGTGCCGAGGTCGAGGGCCTGCAGAACGTCGAGGCCGTCACCCGTGGCACGATCGTCTTCCTGACGGTCCCTTTCCGGGCACAGTCTGAGACCTTGACCAACCTCAAGGACGCCCTGTCGGAGGGTCAGTTCCTGGTCGATTGCACGGTGCCGACGGCCGCTGCCGTCAGCGGCAAGGCGTCGAGGACGCTGGGCGTCTGGCAGGGCTCGGCCGCCCAGCAGGCCGAGGAGATGGTCCCGCAGGGGGTCACGGTGATCTCAGCCCTGCACACCATCAACGCCAAGAAGCTCGCGGAGGACGCCCCGCTCGACGAGGACATCCTGATCTGCGGCGACCGCAAGGCCGACAAGGCGCGCGTCGCGAGGCTGATCGAGCAGATCGACGGCCTGCGTACCGTCAACGCAGGTGCGCTGGAGATGGCGCGCATCGTCGAGACGCTCGCGGCGATGTTGATCTCGATCAACGTCCGCTACAGGGCAGCCACCGGCGTCCGGATCACGGATCTGCCCGAGGGCGATCCCTGGGCGTGATCGAGCGCTGCGTGATCCTGGCCGGAGGCACCGGCGGGGCGAAACTCGCTTCTGGGATGCAGGAACTGCTCGGCGCCGGGCTCTCGGTGATCGCCAACACGGCCGACGACATCGAGATCGTCGGCCTCGACGTCTCCCCAGATCCCGACCTGATCACCTACTGGCTGAGCGGCGAGATCGACGAGGAGCGTGGCTGGGGCATCAAGGGCGACTCCTTCACCGCCTTCGACCGCCTGGTCCGGCTCGGCGCTCCCGACTGGTTCCGCCTCTCCGACCGTGACCTCGCCACCTGCCTGTACCGGCGGGTGTTCGTCGACGATGGCGGACGCCGCACCGACGCCCAGGCGCAGATCGCGCGCGCCCTCGGAGTGCGGGCGGCGGTCCTGCCGATGAGCGAGGAGCGGCTGCAAACCCGGGTCAGGACGGCCGCAGGGTGGCGCGACCTCCAGCAATACCTGGTGGCCGAGCATGCAGCGGCGCCGGTGGAGGGCGTCGAGGTCGAGGGGATCGCCGACGCGACCCCCACCCCCGAGGTGCTGTCGGCGATCGCCGAGGCCGAGGCGATCGTCATCGGGCCGTCCAATCCGGTGATCTCGATCGGCCCCATCCTCTCGATCGGCCGGCTGAGGGAGGCAATCGCGGCCGCCGCGGCGCCCGTGGTCGCGGTGAGCCCCTACGTCGCCGGGCAGGTGGTGAAGGGCCCGACCGACCTCTTCATGCAGGCGGTCGGCCGCCCGTCGACCGCCGCCGGGGTCGCCTCGCTCTACGAGGGACTGATCGACGGGATGGTCTGTGACCCGGAGGACCCCGACCCCCCGCCGGAAGGCATTCCGGTGTTCACCACTGAGACCCTGATGGAGGGGCAAAAAGGAAGACGGGCCCTCGCCGAGCGAACCCTCGAGTTCGCGTTGACACTTCGCGCCGCCGCGGATTAAAAGCCGCATAGTGGGGGATAAATCGCGCCTTACCCGGTAGCCTGATCTCCGTGAGGCCGGAAACGAACCAAATGCACACGACCGCGATCGTTCCGGTGAAGGGGTTCTCGTCCGCCAATGCGCGGCTCAACGGCCTGCTCGACGAGGATGAGCGGACCCGCCTGGCCGAAGCCCTATTCCTCGACCTAATCGTGAAACTGCCCCGCAGCCGGTGCATCGACGACGTCCTCGTCGTCACCTCCGACCCGTCGGTGGCTCGGCAGGCCGGCTGGTTCGGGCACAAGGTGCTCGTCCAGGAGATCGATGAGGGCCATGCCGAGGCCGCGGCGGCGGGCGCCCGGGCCGCGATGGCCGATGGAGCCCGGCGGGTGGCGATGCTGCCCGTCGACTGCCCGATGCTCGAGACCGACGAGCTCGACGCGCATCTCGGCCGCTCCCCCCGCACGGCGCTGATCGTCCCCGACCGCCACGGCACGGGCACCAACGCACTGATGCTGAACCCGCCCGATCTGTTCCTCCCCGCCTTCGGCCCGGACAGCTGCGCCAGGCATGTGACCAGGGCGCGGGCGACCGGTCAGAGCTTCGCGCTCGAGGAGGTCGAGTCACTGGCGACCGACCTCGACACGCCGGAGGACTTCACCATGCTGCGCGACCGGCTGTTGCTCGACCCCCAGCCGGCGCCGCGGACCGCCAAGGTGCTCTGGCAGCTCGGCGACCGCGCGCAACAGGCGGCTGCCTGAAATCCGGCGGCGGGGTTTGTGGCCGCCGCAAATGGAGCAACCGCGCGCGAGCTGCGGATCCGGCCCCTCACCGGCATCCCTGAGCTGCGCGAGGGGGACAGCCTCGGTCGCTTGACCGCCGACGCTGCCGAACCAGCTTCTGAGGAGATCGTGGTGATCTCGCAGAAGGCCGTATCCAAGGTCGAGGGGCGGGTCCGGCGGCTCAAGGACGTCGAGCCCGGGGAGCGCGCCAGGACTGTGGCTACCGAGCTCGACAAGGACCCCGCCCTGGTCGAGCTCGTGCTCTCGGAGAGCAAGCGGATCGTGCGCGCCGCGCGCGGTGTCCTGATCACCGAGACCAACTCCGGCTGGGTGTGCGCCAACGCCGGCATTGACTCCTCCAACCTCGAGCAGGGCCTCGTCTCACTGCTGCCCGAGGATGCCGACGCCTCCGCCCAGCGCATTCGCGGCGAGATCGTCGAGGCTTCGGGCGCAGCCCCCGCGGTGGTGGTTGCGGACAGCTTCGGCCGCGCGTGGCGGATCGGTCAGGCCGACGTCGCCATCGGCTGCGCCGGCCTGGCGCCACTGGCCGACTGGCGAGGCAGGCGCGATCAGCATGGCCGCGAGCTCTCCGCCACGCACATCGCGCTCGCCGATGAACTCGCCTCCGCCGCGGATCTGGTTCGCGACAAGGATTCGGGCGTGCCCGGCGCAATCGTCTCGGGCCTCGGGCACCTGGTGACCTCTGACGACGGGCCAGGGGCACGGGCCATCCCTCGGCCCGCCGAGGACGACCTGTTCCGCTAGGCAGGTGTCTTGTTCTTGGACGCCAGCTTGTCCATCGAGGGTGGCGTCGCGCCCTCCTCGGTGAACTCTGGCGGCTCGTAGACCCGCCCCGGCATCGCGCCCATGGCCAGGACGCGCGCCGGCTCATCTCCCGTGATCAGCTTTCGCTTCTCCGCCGCACCGACCCGGGCGAACACCCCGGGCTCGAGCTCGTAATCCTCACCGCCGACCTGGAGCGTGACCCGACCGAACAGAAGGGTGTAGACCTCCTCCTGGTCGTCGTGCGTCTGATCGTGCTCGGGAAAGCGCTGGAAGTTGGGGGGCAGGTCGATCACGGCGAGGCCGAATGAGCTGACGCCGAGTCCGGCCCGCGCTCGACGAAAGCCACCGCCGAAGATCGCCTCGAAGTCCTCGACGCGCTTCACGGTCACATCTGGCATCTGAACTGCTCCTCTCCCACCTATGCGAGGGTGCGCCGCAGAGAAGCGAGGCGCAACCCGTTTCATGAAGTGAGGCTAGCCGCCGATCTTCAGAACGGCGGTTCCCCGAACCCTACCGTGACGCATGTCATCCAACGCACGGTTGGCCTCGGAGAGCGGATATACCTGGATTTCCGTCTGCACCGGTACCTGGGGCGCCAGGGCGATGAACTCCTCGCCGTCTCCTCGCGTCAGGTTCGCAACGGAGCGGAGCGAGTGCTCGTGCCAGAGGATCTCGTAGGGAAACGACGGGATGTCGCTCATGTGGATGCCCGCGCAGACCACCGTCCCGCCTGGGGCGAGGGCCGCAAGCGCAGCCGGCACGAGCTCGCCGGCCGGGGCGAAGATGATCGCGGCGTCGAGGTCACTGGCCTCCGGGTCCCCCACCGCCCCCGCCCAGGTAGCTCCGAGCTCGCGGGCCTCCTGCTGCTTCTCGGCGTCCCCCTCCCGTGTCAGCGCGTAGACCTCCCAGCCTCTGTGCACGGCGACCTGGATGATCAGGTGGGCCGAGGAGCCGAAGCCGTACATCCCGAGGCGGTCCCCCTCCCCGGCGAGGCGTAGCGACCGATAGCCGATCAGCCCCGAGCAGAGCAGCGGAGCCGCGTGCTCGTCCGAGTAGGACTCCGGAATCGGGAAGCAGAAGCGCTCGTCGGCGACGGTCCGCTCCGCGTAGCCGCCGTCGAAGTCATAGCCCGTGAACTTGCCCTGCACGCAGAGGTTCTCGCGGCCCGAGCGGCAGTAGCGACAGGTCTCATCGACCCAGCCGAGCCAGGGGACCCCCACCCGGTCGCCCTCGGCGAAACGCGTCGCCTCCTCTCCCCAGGCGGTGACGTGGCCGACGATCATGTGGCCCGGGACGAGGGGCAGCTTGGGCTCAGTGAGCTCGCCGTCGAAGATGTGCAGGTCGGTCCTGCAGACGGCGCAGGCCGAGACATCGATGAGAACCTGCCCGGCGGCGGGCTCCGGGTCGGGCAGATCGCGCTCCGTGAGGGGCTGCCTCGGCTCGTCCATCACCATCGCCTTCATGCGTCTCCTGCCTCAGTAGGTCTCGACGATCTCGTAGAGCGTCGTCCGTTGGGCCGGTTTCCGCCCGGCCCGGCGGGCGGCATCGATCAGCTGCTCGGGCTCGAGCCGGACGCCGTGGTGAGAGCCCGCCATCCGGGAGATGTTCTCCTCCATCAGGGTGCCGCCGAGGTCGTTCACGCCCCAGCGCAGGCTCTCGGTGGCCGCGTCGAGGCCCATCTTCACCCAGCTCGCCTGCAGGTTCGGGATCGTCTTGCCCAGCCCCAGGCGGAAGGCGGCGGTGTGCTTGAGGTTGTCGGAGCGGGTGATCTCCTCCACGCCATGCGTGCGGCCGAGGAGGGTGTTGAACGGGATGAAGCTGAGGGGGACGAACTCGGTGATCCCGCCGGTCCGCTGCTGCAGCCCGCGAATCACCCGCATGTGACGCGCGAGCTCCCGCGGCTCCTCGATGTGGCCGAACATCACCGTCGAGGTCGAGCGCAGGCCGGCCCGGTGAGAGGCCTCGATGATCTCGATCCATCGCATGACCGGCAACTTGTTCGGCGAGATCCGCTGGCGGACGCCGTCGTGGAGCACCTCGGCGGCCGTCCCCGGCGTCGAGCCCAGCCCGCACTCGATCAGGTAGTCGAAGACCGATTCCGGCGAGCGCCCCGAGCGCTCGCACATGTAGTGGATCTCCATCGGCGAGTAGGCGTGCAGGTGGATCTGCGGAGCGCACTCCTTCGCCAGCCGCAGCCAGCGCCCGTAGTCCTCGAGCGTGTAGTCGGGGTGGATGCCGCCCTGCATGCAGATCTCGGTGGCGCCGAAGTCGATCGCCTCAGCTACCCGCGCCGCGAAGTCCTCTTCGCTGACGAGATAGGCGTCCGGGGAGCGCTTGCCCTGGCCGAACCCGCAGAAGGCACAGCCGACCACGCAGACGTTGGTGAAGTTGATGTTCCGGTTGACGACGAACGTGGCCGTCTCCCCTGTGAGCTCGGCCCGCAGCTCGTCGGCCGCCGACCGCATCTCCTCGATCACGTCGGGGCGGGTCTCCGCGAAGAGGGCGGTCAGCTCCTCCTCGCTGAGCTCCTCTCCCCGACGGCCCTTCTCGATGGCGCGGGGCGCCACCTCCGGAGGGAGCGGCGTCTCCTGACGGCGCCCGGAGCCCCGGCGCGGGATGAAGCTCCAGTACTTGAGCTTGACCAGGTCGAGCACGCCCTGCTCGATCCACTCGGGATCGAGGTATTGGGGGTAGGCGCAGAGGCGCTCGGTGAGCGCGTATCCGCGAGGGGCCAGCTCCTTGCGCACCTGGTGGGGGCTAGGGAAGGGCTCCTCCGGGCTGATGTGATCGCCGTTGGCGGACAGCCCGCCGAGGTCGGTCGCGCCCGCCTCGACGAGCTCGGGCCACCAATCGGCGAGGTTCGGCGGCACCTGAACGCCGACGTCGGGCATCAGGCGCTGGGACTCGGCGATGAGCCGCTTCATCTCGTCCACCGAGACCGGGCTCGCCCACTCCGGCAGCGGCAGCTCCGAGCCGATCGTCTTCCCATTCGTCCAGCGCTCTTTGGAGGCCTGGTCGGCGATCTCCGCGACCTCCGCACCGTAGTAGCGCGGATGAGGAACGAAGTTCTGGAGGATGACCTCCTGGATGTGGCCGTACTCGGCGTGGACTGCGGCGATCGCCTCGAGGGCGGCAACCCTCTCCCCCTCGCTCTCTCCGATTCCCACCAGGATCCCCGTCGTGAACGGGATCCGCAGGTCCCCCGCGAGGCGCATCGTCTCGAGTCTCTTCGCGGGGTGCTTCGTCGGCGACCCCTGATGGACGACCAGATCCGGATTGATCGATTCCAGCATCAGGCCCTGCGAGGCGCTCACCTCGCGAAGCCGCGACAGGTCCTCGCGCGAGAGCACACCGAGGTTCGTGTGGGGAAGCAGGCCGCGCTCGATTCCCTGCTGACAGGCCCAGACGACGTAGGAGGTGAAGTCCTCGTGACCCCAGCCCCGGAGCCGCTCAGCGACCTCCGGGTTCACCTCCGGCCGCTCGCCGGTGAGGACGAGGAGCTCCTTCGCGTTGCGACGCACCGCTTCGTCGAGGCGGCGCTCCACCTCTTCGGGGTCGTGGATGTGAGCACGGTGCGTCGCGAAGGCGCAGTACTTGCAATAGCACTGACACGTCCGCGAGAGCGAGAGCGTGTAGTTGCGCGAGAAGGTGACCCTGCGCATCGCAGGGTCAAACTAGCGAACAGCGGCTATATGCCCGGCTTCGCCATCAACGGCGGCCACAAAAACCGCCGCCGGATCTACGGGAGCTAATCGCCCTGTCGGCCGGTTAGCTCCCGGCGATGCCGCCGGGCGGCGACGACGGTGGGCGCTCCTGCCGCAGAGGCGGCGCATCCCCGGCGGGCGGCGCGGGGCCGCGCGGCGCGACGGTGTCCGCGAGCTCCTGGGCCGGGCCGCTCGCAGGCTCGATCACGAACCTGTAGACAGCCGCAGCGAGCAGGCCGCCGACGATTGGGCCGAGGATGTAGAGCCAGGCGTCGGTGAAGTGGTTGCCGACCAGCGCCGGTCCGAACCAGCGAGCCGGATTGAAGGAGCCACCGGTGAGCGGCCCGAGCACCATCACCAGGAAGCCAAGTGCACCGCCGATCGCGAGCGCGGCCCAGCGCCGGGCCTCGGGATTGAGGGCGACGGCCAGCACCGTGAGCACGAGCACGAAGGCGCCGATGCCCTCCACGAGGAAACCCTGGAAGGGGCCGCCGAGCAGCGCACTGACCTTTGGCGTGCCGTAGTCCGAGGCACGCCCCTCGTCGAGCAGGAACGCCTTGGTCAGGAGTGCGCCGAGGACGCCGCCGGAAAGCTGAGCGAGGATGTAGACGAGGCCGTCGATCGGATCGATCCGCCGGAGCGCGATGAAGGCCGCCGTCACGGCGGGGTTGAAGTGCCCGCCGCTCGCCACGCCAATACTGATGATCAGCCCGAAGAGCGTGAGAAAGTGGACTAGGCCCACGACCGCGTAGTCCGATCCGAACTGGGAGTTCTGGCCCGTCGCGACGTAGAGCACGACGACGCTGGTGATGAAGAAGACCAGGAACAACGTGCCGAGCAGTTCGGCGATATACGCGGCGAGACCTCGATCTTGCACTTGAAGCGACCTCCTCGTAGGCATCGAATTACCCCCCAGCCTGGCGGGCGGCGCGCAGTCTAACCGGAATCGAGGACGCGCCCCGACCCCCACTCCAAACCTTTATGAGCCCCTTATGAAACGGGTTGCTCCTCGGCTTTTGCCTCGGAGCACCCTCGCATGTAGGGTCAGCCGCGGATGAAATGGGTCGCCGCGCCGCTGGCGGCCGCCCTCCTCGGAGCAGCCCTGCTGGGCTGCGGAGGGGGCGGCGCTGAACCGGGCGCGCCGAAGGGCGCGACCCTGGTCCTCGATTTCCAGCCGAACGCGGTCCACTCCGGGATCTACGCGGCGCAGGCGAACGGCTACTTCCGCGACGAGGGCATCGACCTGAAGATCCAGGAGCCCTCGAGCACTGCCGACAACGCCAAGCTGCTCGCCTCGGGGCGCGCCGAGTTCGCGGTGATGGACATCAGCGACTTCGGCATCGCCCGCGAGCGCGGCCTCGACCTGATCCCGATCGCCGCCATCGTCCAGCTGCCACTCGCCTCGGTGATCGCCCGCGACCCAAACGAGATCCGCACACCAGCCGACCTGGCCGGCAAGACAGTCGGCGTCACCGGCGTCCCGTCGGACGACGCCGTGCTCGACACGGTCCTGCGCTCCGGCGGGGTCAATCCCAGCGACGTCCATCGGGTTACGATCGGCTTCAACGCGGTCGCCGACCTGGCCGCCGGCAAGATCGACGCCGCCACCGCCTTTTGGAATGCCGAAGAGGTCGAGCTTCACCAGATGGGGATCCCGATCCGGGAGTTCCGCGTCGATCAGTTCGGCGCCCCGCGGTATCCCGAGCTACTGGTGGTGGGCAGATCCGGCTCCGAGGGTCTCGGCTCCAAGCTGACCGCTGCGCTGAGCCGCGGGTACGAGCTGCTGGGGCGCAACCCCGATCAGGCCCTGAACGACCTGTTCGAGGAGGTGCCGGGCCTCGATCGGGCAACCCAGCACGCCCAGCTCGACGCCCTGACCTCGGTCGAGGCGTTCTCGCTTGGCAACAGCAATTCCACCCCGCGCCTGGACCGCGCGACGCTGGAGCGCTGGCAGGCCTGGGCCACTCAGGCCGGCCTGCTCCCGGCCGGCTAGCCGAGCTCCCGCTCGACCAGCTCCGGCAGCTCCCTGACCATCCGGCTCCGCGGCACAGCCAACGCAAGCCCGGCGGCGTCGGCGCGCTGCTTCGTCTCCGTATCCGTGTGCTGGTAGAAGCCGATGACCGGCACCTCCAGGTCGGCGAGCTGCTCGGGTGAGACCGCGTCCAGGTCAGCCACCACGAGGTCGATTCCGTCCAGCTCGTCCGGGAGCCGGCTGTCCTCCTCGACCTCGTGGCCGCTCGCCTCGAGCGAGGTCCGGACGCGGCTCGCGAGCATCAGATCCGCCACCACGGCGGCGATCCGGGCCATGAGGAGCTACTAGAGACTTCGCCGACGCCTGAAATCGCGCCGGACGCTCTCGGGCCGCCCCCACATCTGGACGACCTCGGCCCGTCCCTCCTGTGCGTCGCGGACGCGCATCTCGCCGTCGATCCCCTCGCGATCCAGCTTGATCAGCACGCCCCTCACCGTCTCCGACGCGGCGGCGTGACCGAAGCGATGAGCGACGTTGATCCGCCAGTGCCATTCGGCGCGGGAATAGGGCTGCGCGTTCACCTGGGCGAGCATCACCGCGGCGTCGACGTAGCGAGTCTCATCGGCGATTCGCAGATCGAGGGCGAGATCGGTCCAGTCGTCGGGGAGCGTGTCGACTACCTCCTGGAAGTCCTGCGCGAGGGCCACAGGCGAAGCCTACGGCTTTGCACCCGTGAAACGGGTTGCTCCTCGGCTTCGCCTCGGAGCACCCTCGCATCCAGCTATCCGAAGAAGAGCTGCTCCAGCAGGAAGACGTTGAGGGAGATGATCAGCGCCGACAGGACGCTGACGAGCACGGTCAGCCACGGCGGGTTGGTGAGCGATCCCATCAGCTCCCGCCGCCGGGCCAGCAGCACCAGAGGCACCAGGGCGAACGGGATCCCGAACGAGAGCACGACCTGGCTGCCGACCAGCGCGTCGGTCGGATCAAGGCCGATGGCGAGGACGATCAAGGCAGGCGCCAGAGTGATCGCCCGGCGGGCGAAGATCGGGATTCGCCGGCGGATGAACCCCTGCATTACGACCTGGCCGGCCATCGTCCCGACCGAGGACGAGGCAAATCCGGAAGCGAGCAGCGCGATGCCGAACACGGTCGCCGCCCCCGGTGACACCAGTTGCTTGAGGCCGTCGAAGGCACCGTCGATGCTGTCGATTCCGACAAGGCCGCTGTTGTGAAACAGGCCGGCGGCCATGATCATCATCGAGAGATTGACCGCCCCGGCCAGGGCCATCGCTATGACGACGTCGATTTTCTCGAAGCGAAGAATCTGACGCCGCTCTTGCGAGTTACGGCCAACGATGCGTCGCTGGGTGAGCGCCGAGTGGAGGTAGATGACGTGCGGCATCACGGTCGCCCCGATGATTCCCGTGGCGAGCAGGATGCTCTCGGTGCCGTCGAAGTCCGGAGTGAACAGGTGCTTGGCGACCTCGCCCCCATCCGCATTCGAGCTGAGGATCTCGAACGCGAAGGCGAGCACGACGACTCCGACCATCCCGACGATGACGGCCTCGAGACGCCGGAAGCCGCGCTGCTGCAGACCGAGGATGGCGAACGCCCCAGCGCCGGCGAGCAGCCCCGCTGGAAACAGTGGAATCCCGAAGAGCAGGTTGAGGCCGAGGGCCGCTCCGACCACCTCGGCCACGTCACACGCCGCCGCCACGATCTCGGCCTGAAGCCATAGGCCGATCGAAGTTCGCCTGGAGAACGTGTCGCGGCAGGCCTCGGCGAGATTCTTGCCGGTCGCGATCCCGAGCTTCGCGGACTGGGTCTGGACGACCATCGCGATCAGGTTCGCCCCCAGGACGACCCAGAGCAGCAGGTACCCGAACTTTGCCCCGCCGGCGATGTTCGTGGCGAAGTTGCCTGGGTCGATGTAGGCGACGGCGGCGATGAAGGCCGGTCCGAGGAAGGGCCAGATCCGCGGGAATCCCCGTGACCGCCCCTCGAGTGAGGCCCGGGCCGCGCGGGCCACCGCGGCCTCGCCGGGGAGGACGGCTTCCACCGTGGGCTCGGCCACACCGGATGACCCACCGGTGACCGGCTCGACGGTGGAGACGTCCTCCTCGCTCACCCTGAGCTCCGGATTATTCATCGCCCCCCTCCTGCCCCACCCTCATGCTCCCGGCGAGCTGCGGCCCCAGACGGTGGGTGCGCCGGGCGATCGCGACCACCACAGCGCCCCCGAACGGCTCGCGCTCCTTGACCAGTAGACGGGCGCCCGGCTGGATTTCGCGCTCGGCCAGGTAGCGCAGCATCTCGGCGTCGCTGTCGGAAACGCGGGTGAAGATCCCCCGCTCGCCCGGCACCAGCTCCGTGAGCGGCACCGAATCGTCGCTGGTGATCGCAAGGTCGCGGTCGGGGATCGGATCACCATGCGGGTCCAGGTCCGGCTGGCCGAGCTTGACCGCGATCAGCTCCTCCAGCTCCTCGGAGATGTGGTGCTCAAGGACCTCGGCCTCCTCGTGCACCCGGTCCCAGGGCATGCCCAGCACCTCGGCCAGGAATAGCTCGATCAGCCGGTGATGACGGATCGTCTCGAGCGCCACCAGCTCGCCCTTCGTCGTGAGCCGCGCCCCGTGGTAGGGCTCGTAATCGACCAGCCCCTCGTCGGACAGGCGCTTCAGCATCGCGGAGGCGGACGCCGAGGTCACGCCGAGCCGATCGGCGACGGCTGTCGTGTGGACGGGTTCGCTACCCCGGCCCTGGAGGTGGTAGATCGCCTTCGCGTAGTTCTCGGCGCCCTCGTTGGTCTGCCGCTCGCGGTGAGCGTGGTGACCACGCGATGCGGCCGGCGCGCGTCCGCGACGCTTCGCTCCCGCCGCCATCAGACACTCACCAGCAGGCTGGTCACGTAGAGGATCCCCGCTCCGACGAAGAGCCCGGCAATGCTGAGCGGATGCAGCGCTTGGCCGGCGCGATCGCGGATCGACGGCAGCAGCTGACCGATCACCTGGACGATCGCTCCAACCCCCACGCCGATCAGGAAGGTGGCCAGCTCTTGGTTGTAGGCAGCGGCGCCCACCACCGCGCCGAGGATCGCGGGCCCTCCCGCGATCAGGCCGAGCGCCGACAGCCGGCCCAGGCCTGGTGGCCGGGCGCGGGCCAGTGGCGCCACGATGGCCAGCCCCTCCGTCGTGTTGTGGATCGCGAAGCCGATGACGAGGAAGGCGCCCAGGGCAAGCGAGCCCACGGCATACGCGGAGCCGATCGCCAGGCCCTCGCCGAGGTTGTGCAGCCCGATCCCAATGGCGACCATCAGGGAGAGCCGGAAGGCGCCCGCCCCGGCGGCGCGCCTCCGCTCGATCCCGGCCTTGAGCAAGCGGTCGACCGCCGTCAGCGCGAGGTACGCCATCGCCGCCCCGATGAACAGCAACTCGACACCGCCGAAGGCGCCACTCGACTCCTGCCCGATCTCAATGCCTTCGAGTCCGCCGTCGATCACCAGAAAGCCGAGCAGCCCGATCGTGACTGCCATGAAGAGGCGCACCCAGTCGTCGGAGACCCTGCGCAGCATCGGGATGAACAGCATTCCGAGGGCCACCGGGATGATTCCCACGTAGACGCCCAGAAGGCTCATCAGCGCGTAGAAGCCGCCCCCCGTTTCCGGCGTCTCAACCGCGGCGTCGATCGTGTGCTCGATCGTCGCCCCGGTCGAGGTCAGCATCGAGATCGTGTACGCGCCGCCCTCCTGCCACGGGTAGTCGAGCGTGAGCTGCTGCTTTCCGAGGTGACCGACCTCTCCATCGGGCGCGGCGGCGAACGCGACGTACCCATCGTTGACCGCCACCTGAGCGACCTGCACGTCATCGGGCCCGGTGTTGCGAACCGTGAGCTGGATCTCCCCTGGATGGAGCACAGTGCGTTCCACAGCCAGGTCCTCGACCGGCGGTCCTCGACGCTCGTCGAGGCCGGGGCCTCCAAGGGCGGCGAACAGGACGATCGCGCCCGCGATCAGGACAAGCGGACCGGCGACCAGTGCCCAGGTGGGCAGCCGCCTCAGGCCGGTGGTTGGATCGGTCGCGGCTTCCATCAGGCGCTCGGGTCCGGTGAATCGACAGGGTCGTGGAAGGCAGCCGGCTGACGCTTGCGGTCCGCCTCGCCCCCGACCCGGAAGAAGCCCATCCAACCCAGCTCGGCGAACTCCGTCTTGTGGGCGTGGAACATGTAGTCGCCGACGTAGGGGAACTCGAGCTCGAGGATTCCCCTCTGGCCCTGGCCCTGCATGACGGTGTCGGTGTACTCCGTCGGTTGGAGCGAGGTCCCGGTCGGGAAGTAGTTGAAGAAGTTCGCGTGGATGTGGAACGAGTTGATTGGGTCGAACTCGAGCGCGTTGACCAGGTAGATCCGCACCGCTGCGCCTCGCCGCACCTCGACCGGCTCGTTGACGTAGTGGAAGGCGACCGTGTTCACGCCATAGAGCTGGTTGCCCTCGGCGTCGAAGTTGGTGTTGAACCCGTTCATCACCATCACCAGCTCATCCGCGTCGGAGCGGCCCTTCTTCGGATCGACGATGAAGGTGCCGTAGAGCCCGCGGGCGATGTGCTCGGCGAGCGGTCCGGCGTGGCAGTGGTAGAGGTGCAGCCCGAACGGCTCGCCGTTGAACTCGTAGGTGGTCTCCCCGCCGCTCTGGATCAGCCCCGCGCCGACGCCCGGGACCCCATCCATCGGGGATGGATGGAGTCCGTGGAAGTGGATCGTGTGTGGATGCTCCGAGCCGTTGACGAAACGGACGCGGAGGAGGTCGCCCTCGCGGCAGCGGAGCGTGGGCCCCGGCACGCGCCCGTTGTAGGTCCAGGCCGGAAAGTGCACCCGGGGCGCGACCTCGATCTCCTTGTCGCCGGCGACCAGGGTCCATTCCCGCAGCACCCGCCCACTGGCGAGTCTGCGTGTCTTTCCCCAATCGAAGTCGCGAAGGATCTCGGTCGGGTGAAAACCGTTCGCGGCGTGATCGACCTCCCTGCCCGCCCCAAAGGTCGGCCCGGAAGCCCCGCCCCCGTGCAGCGCTGCCGCGCCTCCATGTGCCGCGCCGTGCTCGGCCGCATTGGCCCCCTCGATGGCGTCATGCAGCCCCTGATGCGGGACGAGCTGGTGCAGCAGCGGCATGCTCGCCCCCGCCGCCGCCCCGCCGATCAGGAGATTTCGCCTGTTGAGCTTCGCCATCCACATGAATTGAAGCAAACGCGAAACCAGAATTTAGGCATGACTAACTTTTTTTGGGAATGAAGCGCCCCGAGGCCCGCCGAGAGCTCGTGCCTACAATCGGCCCGTGGCCGAGATTGCGACGCCGGTTGAGCTCGACGGGCAGTACCGCGCCCTGCGGGAGGAGGCCGGCTATCTGGCGAGGGAGCGCACAGCTCTGATCGTCCGCGGGGCGGACGCCGCCGAGTACCTGCAGGGCCAGCTCACGAACGACACCGAGGCGCTCGAGCGAGAGGAGGGCCGCTACGCGGCGCTGCTCGACCGCAAGGGACACCTCCAGTCGGACATGCGGCTTCTGCATCTGGAGAACGATGAGATCTGGATCGATCTCGAGCCGGGCCCCGCCCCGGGCGTCCTCAAGCATCTGCGCACCTACAGCATCGGCCGTGACGTCGAGGTCGAGGACGTGAGCGAGCGCTGGGCAATCACCTCGCTGATCGGACCGCGATCCCTCCAGCTCGCCGGGTTCGAGGGCCTGGGGCCCGAGCACGCCCAGCGCTTCCGGGAGTGGGATGGCACCGACGTGCTGGCGGTCGCCACCGACGTCGGCCTCGACCTGCTGACGAGCGCCGATCAGGCCGCGAGTCTGTCGGAGCTGCTCCGGGCGGCGGGCGCCGCGGAGGTCAGCGAGCAGGCAGCCGAGATCATCCGGGTCGAGTCCGGCAGGCCGCGGTTCGGACTCGACATGGGCCCGGAGTCGATGCCGGCGGAGGCGGGGATCACCGAGCGCGCCGTGGATTTCGAGAAGGGCTGCTACATCGGCCAGGAGCCGGTGGCGCGGTTGCACTACCGGGGCAAGCCGAACCGCACCCTGCGGGGACTGCGCCTGAGTTCACCCGCGGAGCACGGCGATTCGCTCCTGCTCGGTGACCGCGAGGTCGGCACCGTCGGCACCGTATGCCTCTCCCCCGCGCTCGGGCCGATCGCGCTGGCGATCGTCCGGCGCGAGGCGGCCGAGGGCGATCGGCTCGCGGTCGGCGGCGGCGGCGTCACGGCCGAGGTAGTCGGCCTTCCCTTCGCCGACTGACGGCCGGCTGGCGCGGCGGGTCCCCCGCTTCGGTTAGATTCCTCCGCGCATGCTGCGGGAGAGGGGCAGAGTGCTGATATTCGCCGCCGCCCTCGTCACGGCGCTGGTGATGGCCGGCTGCGGCCGCGACGACTTCAAGAACGATCCGAGACCGCCCATCCCCGCCGAGGTCTCGGTGAAGATCGCCAAGGACGGTGTGGCCGTCTCACCCAAGGAGTTCGGGGCGGGGATCGTCAACTTCACGATCGCGAACCTGACGACGGAGCCGGGGACGCTCGCCATCCAGGGGCCGGTGGACGCCGACAGCAGCGAGATCCCGCCCACGGGGACGGGCACGATCAAGGTCGACATGAAGACCGGCAGCTACGAGGCGAGCGTCAGCGGAATCGCCGCGCGGCCGTTCAGCTTCACCGTGGGGCCCGAGCGCCCCTCCGGGCAGAACGACCTCCTCCTGCCCTAAGAGCCGCTGAGGCCCTCCCGCTCGCCGGCGACGAGCCGGTCGAAGATCGTGCCCACCATCAGGTTGAGCCGAGCGAAGCCGACCCCGTCGCTGTCCAAAGACAGTCTTCCGGCAACCCGATTCGGGTCTATGCGGTGTAGTGCGGCGCCGCCACCGCCCTTCCGTCGCAGCCCCGTGTTCTCGGACGCTTCCACGATTTCTCTCTGCTTTTTTTCGTCCACGCCGAATCGATCCCTGACGTTTTCCGGGGCCCCTGGACGCAATTCTCGACCGGTCATTTGTCCTCTTCGGCGACTTCGATCAGGGACTCGACGCGCACCAGGCATTTCTCGACGTCGGCGACCATCCCGTCGACGTCCTCACGTGCCCGGTCGGCGCTCGTCGTGATGCTGGTCAGCGACTTGCGGATCCTATTCACCGTCTTGAGCTTCGACTGCGCTTCCTCGGTGGCCGCCCGCACGCCTGCCGCATCGACCTCGAAGCTGCCCGCGGTGGCGGCGAGGGTCCTCGCCCTGACGTACCGATAGACCAGCCTGAGGGCGAGGGGATCCGGCTCCTCGCGGTCGAGCACGACGATCATCTTGTTCCCCTGGTACTCGGTGAGCTCACTGAGCCCTGACGGGATCTTGTCCTCGCCCGCGACCACCAGGACCGCGTAGGCGGCGTCCCGCTCCTGCATGGCTCCGTTGAGCTCGGCCCATGCGTCGTTCTTGGAGAGCTTGCGGTTCTTTGCCTCGAACACGATCGTCGCCTGGGCGGGCCCACTGCAGGCGCCCACCTCGATCACCGTGTCCCCCATCTTCCCTCCGGCTTCCGAGGACGTGTCACCCACGTGGTGCGCGGCGTCGTCGTGCGATTGGGCCAAGGACTCCAGCTCACCGTGGACCAGATCCTCGAAGGAGCGCCCCTTGCGCGTGCCGGCCTCCTCCGCCTCGGCGATGCGCTGGTCCGCTGCGGTGCGCTCGCTCAGACGGGCAATCTCGGTCTGGAGGGCCGCGACCTGCTCCCGGAGCGCCTCGGACTGCCGCTCGGTGCGCTGAACCGCTTCTGCGACCTTCGCCGTAACCGCCGTCTTGAAATCCGAGAGCGGGTTCGTCCCCTCCTCTGCGTTGAAGAGGCGGACCAGCTCGGTGCGCTGATGCTCGTTCGCCTTGATCAGCATCTCCCTGATCTGCTGCTGCACCGAGTCGCTGCGGTCTGCCCCGAACGCGGTCGAGATTCGCTCGGCGAGCTCCTCGCTGCCCGACTCGAGCTGACCGGAGAGCTCGGTCGCCAGCCGCGCCATGTGCTCCTGGAACTTCGCATTGACGAAGTCGATGTTCGCGGCGGTTCCCTCGCTTTCGATCACGCGGGTGCCGATCTCGATCGCCTTGCGGACGGTCTCCGCAGGCGCCCGCTTCTGCGCGGCCTGGTCGCGAACGACACGCGCCGCCAGCTCATCGATCACTTCCAGCCGCTCGATTACGAGGCGGTCCTCGAGGACCCTGACAACGGGGCCCGAGCCTCCACCGGGGTCGAGTGGCAGCTGTGGTTTCTCTGAAGCTTCCATGGACTCTTGAACGTAGTCGCGAGTCCGGACGGGAACCTGACGACAGTGGGTTGAATACGATCCACGCGTCCACGACCACATCAAACGGGTGGCTCCTGTCGGAGCCCCCTCGCATAACGGGAGTCACATTGGCCGTAGAGATCGCCGACGTATCGAAGCTCGATGTCCAGCCGGGCGAGCTGCCCGAGAAGATGGCCGCCTGGGTGATCCGCCCCGAGCGCGAGGGCGAACCCAAGGACGCTTTCCAGGTCGAGGAGATCGACGTCCCTGAGCCCGGCGCCTTCGAGGTGATCGTCCGCGTGATGGCGGCCGGCGTCAACTTCAACAACGTCTGGGCCGCGCTCGGCAAGCCCGTCTCGGTCTTCGGCTACGGCGACCACGAGCAGTACGGCCACCACATAGGCGGTTCCGACGCTTCGGGGATCGTCTGGAAGGTCGGCGAGGGCGTCACCAAGTGGAAGCCCGGCGACGAGGTGGTCATCCACTGCAACCAGGCCTCCTACGAGGACGTCGAGGTCCACGGGCTCGACCCGCTCGCGGCGCCCAGCCAGCAGATCTGGGGCTACGAGACCACCTGGGGATCGTTCGCCCAGTTCACAAAGGTTCAGGCCCAGCAGCTGCTGCCCCGCCCCCAGAATCTCTCCTGGGCGGAGTCCTCGGCCTACGGGCTGACCTACTTCACCGCCTATCGCATGCTGATCGACCAGTGCAAGCTCCAGGCGGGGCACAACGTCCTGATCTGGGGCGCCGCCGGCGGGCTCGGCGTCTTCGCCACCCAGCTCTGCAAGGCCTCGGGCGCCAACGCCATCGGCGTCGTCTCCTCCGACGAGAAGGGCGAGCTGGTCAAGCGGCTCGGCGCGGTCGACTACATCAACCGCAACGAGTTCGCCGGCATGATGCGGACGAACGAGAACCTTCAGGACCGCGAGGCCGAGAAGGGCCGCTTCAAGGAGGCGCGCGGCTTTGCGAAGAAGGTCAAGGAGATCCTCGGGGATTCGCCCGACATCGTCTTCGAGCACGTCGGCCAGGCGACCTTTCCGACCTCCGTCTTCGTCGTGAAGCCGTTCGGGAAGGTCGTGATCTGCGGTGCGACCTCGGGCTACACGCTGGACTTCGACGTCCGCTACCTGTGGATGCGCCAGAAGCAGATCATCGGCTCGCACTTCGCCAACGCGTACGAGTGCTGGCGCGCGAACGAGCTGATGGCCGCGGGCAAGATGCAGCCGGTGCTCTGGCGTGTGATGGGCTTCGACGGCGTGGCCGAGGCACACCAGCTCCTTCACGAGAACAAGCACCTCGGCAAGATCTCGATCCTGGTCGGGGCTACCAGCGAGGAGGAGGGCAAGGTCGAGGAGGGTCCGGGCGCGATCCGCGCTGAGGTTGGCGCCTGATGGCCGAGGGCTCCACGAACGGCCGTCTGGAGGTCGTTTACGTCGAGTGGCACGTCAACCCGTTCCGGGCGGAGCAGTGGTATGAGATCTGGGAACCGGCGGCCGCCCGCGCCATGGCCTTCGGTGCCAAGGGCTGGTCGCTGACCCGCAACGTCGAGGACCCGCTCCACTTCCGCCAGGCGTCCCTCTGGGAGAACCACGATGACTGGGACCGCTACTGGTACTCGGACGAGGTCTCCGCCCTCCGCGGGCAGGCGGTCAACTACTACAACAAGCCGGTCCTGCCGGTCTGGCACACGCTGATCGCAGGGGAGTAGGCGCGGCCGGGTTGCTGAGGCCCGAACACCGGCAATGAAAGAGGGCGGTCCGAATGTGGAGCGCTCCATCCAGGGGTCCGATACGGGACCCCTATATGGATCAGTCCAAGCTGAGCAGGGTTCGGAGCTCGCGCAACATCAGGGTTGGATCATCGAAGACGTCGGCCCAGGTGTAGCGCCGAAATTGATCTCCCCGCGCGTAGGCCTCCCTCTCTCGGTCCCTGTCTGCATTCCACGCGTGGCGTGAGCGGTGATACCGGTAGCTATCGAGCTCCACGGTGAGGCAATCCGCCGGCCAGCGACAATCGACTCTGCGCCCGCCGGCGGGGCGGTTCGTTTCGGGAAGCGGCAGATTCATCTTTCTCAACAGGCCGAGGAACGCGGACTCGTGCCGGCTGAGAGTCACCCGGACCTCGCCAAGGAGAATTCGCCTCAGAGTCCCGGCGCCCTGGCGCGTCGGCAGGCGCGCCAGAACAGCCTCCACATGGTCCGGCGTCGTCTGGTGGAGTATTTCCGCTTCGTGGCAGGCACGCGCCAGGACCTGCTCGGGAAGAACTCCCGCGAGGTCGACCAGGGTGCGCGGGACGGTCGTCACCGAAATCGCCGTCCCCGCACGCCATGACGGCAGCTAGGTATCGGGCTTCGACGCTCGGGGCTTTGTGCCCGACGCGATATACGCCTGGGTGCACCCGATGTAGAGAGCCTCGCCGCAGCCGACGCTTGATCTGATTCGAAGTCACCCCCTTCCCCAGCAGGTTTTTCCGAGTGACGACTCCGTGAGTGCGCTCGGCGATTCGAGCGATCAGTTCGTCGACTGATCCATCTTGGGGTCCCATATGGACCCCAAGGTGGAGCGGTCCGCTCTTCGCCCCCACGCTGCGTCGACTCAGCTACTTCGAGATGCTCCCCGTGTTCATTCATTGCCCGTGCCCAACCCCCGCCCAACCGTGCGCCGGATCCTGCCCGTGGCCCTCGCGGCGGTGCTCTGCGTCGCACCCGCCGCGGCTCACGCCAAGGTTCGCTCGACGGTCCGCGGCCAGCTCCTTCTCGTCCAGGGCGGGAAGGGAGCCGACCGGGTCAAGGTGGTCTGTAGGCGCGGCGAGGTGAAGGTGAACGGAAAGAATCCCCGCACCGGCGCCGTCACCTGCGCCGGGATCTCCGAGGTCGACGCCCTGACCGGCGACGGAAACGACCGGGTCGATCTCTCCGGTGTGGGCAGCGCGCCGGGATTCGGTCAGCGGGATCTACCCGGCGGCTTCGGCCACGGGACCGGTTGCGGAGCCGCGCTCGGCTCCGGCAACGACCGGTATCGCGGTGGCAACACCTGCTTCAACCTCGTGCTGGCCGGCAGGGGCGATGACCAGATCCGCGGGGGCATTCTGCGGGACCAGATCACCGGGGGTAGCGGTGATGATGGGGCGACCAGCCTGGGCGGCCGCGACACCCTGATCGGCAACACCGGGAACGACAAGCTGATCGGGGGAGCCGACGACGATCTGCTCAGCGGCAACGCCGGAGACGACCTGCTGCTCGGCGCTGCCGGCGCCGACCTGATCGGCGGCGGCCCCGGCATGGACCGGCTCTTCGGCGGCCCGGGCGCTGACGAGCTCATCGGCGGTCCGGCCAAGGATCGCCTCAACGGCGGCCCGGGCAACAACACGCTCGTCCAGGACGCTCCCAAGAAATAGAACGAGCCGCAGGTCGGCAATCCGGTCGGCCTCAGCCTCGTCGGCGCTCCGGGAGCGATCTTTCGCTGCTAGCCGCCGCCCGATTCCAGGGCCGGTTCGGGACGCTCGAGCACCGAGGCCGCTCCCGTCGGGAAGGTGAAGGCTTCCAGGAGCAACTGGCCCAGAACACCGGCCGTCAGCAAGAGCACGAAGACGAGTGGGCTCAGGGCGCCCCCGAAAGCGGCCAGCGCCCCGAGGAGCACGATCAGGACGAGCCTGCCGAGGAACGAGCGGTCCTGCATCGAGGTCCACTCCGCCCCGAGGTGCAGCACGGCGAGGGCCAACGCGAAGGCCACGAGCCCTCCCGCAAGCGCCCAGCGCGCGCCGGCCTCGAGACCGGGTTGGTCCACATGCGTGATCGCCAGCGTCGTACCTGCCGCGAAGGCCGCAATCCCTGGATACAAGGGGAAGTGCCCGTAGACGTAAACGAGTCCGAGGGCTCCCCGGCCCACGACCGAGGTGTCCGCGAGGTCGAAGTAGATCCACCAGAGGCAGAGCGCGGTGACGAAGGAGCCTCCGGCCAGCACCCAGGCCTCGAAGCTGAACTGGAAGCCGGCAACCCCGGCGACGACCGCCGCAACCGACTGACCCAGCACGACGATGAAGAACTGGCCGAAGCGCTCGGTGAGGTGAGACACCACGATGGGCGAGGGGCCGAGCGTGCGCCAGGCGAACGGCGGCACGCACAGGTCAAGGCCGAGGGCCAAGCCCCAGAGGAGGAAACGCGACGGCGCGGGAAGGAGAGTCGACGCGAGCCACAGGCAAGCCGTGAATGTGAAGGTCACGATGTAGATGTCCACCAGCCGGCGGCCCTCACCGCGGACGTGGAGCCGTGCGCGCACGTAGAGGGCGACGAGCAGCAATCGGACTACGGCGAAGCCGATGGCGAACGCCATGCTTCCGCCGTCCCCCGCCAACAGGCGCGGGATCTCGATGGCGATGGCGGCGGTCGCAAACGCCGCGCCGGCCTTGATCAACCGATAGATCAGGTCGTCGGTGTCGAAGCGGTTGGCGTAGACGGCGAAGCCCGTCCACGCCCACGAGATCGCGACGAACAGACCGGCGAACCGGCCGAAGACGGCGCTCGTAGGATCATCCGCCAGCCCGGTCGACAGCTCGACGACCGCCGCGGCGAAGACCAGGTCGAAGAAGAGCTCATACCAGGTCGCGTGGCGCTCGCTGCTCGGATCCTCGGTCGTGCGCAGCCGCGGCGGCTCGAGGCGAAAGGTCCCGGAGCCGATCATCCTCGCGAACCGCTAGCCGAAGGTGAAAACGTAGGCCTGGACCCCCGAGTCTTGAAACGTGATCTCGAACGTCCGGTCCGAATCGTTTCCGGGCCGGCGGACCAGCTGATAGAGGCGCTCCTCAGCGACCGTGCCGTTGCCCTCGGCGTCTACATCCAGCCCGTGCCCCTCACCCGGGGGCTCGCCGTCGATCCGAACCTGAAAGCCCACCGAGCCCTCGCCGCCTCGGGCGCCCATCACCAGATTCACGTCCCGCGCATGGAAGCGGTGCCTGATCCGACCGCCCGGCTCGTTCAGCTCAGTCGGCTGTGCTCCGGCTGTCCAGTCTCCTGAGAGCGACCAGTTGTTGAGGTCCAGGTGAGGAGGGTCCTCGTAGACGTGACCGCGGTCGCGCACCAGGCCGCCGGGAGACGCAAAGCCCGCCGCCCGGGCGTAGCCCACGTACGTCTCTGGGGAGCCCAGGGTGTCCCAGTCGGCGGGCGCGTAGACCCCGCCGCCATCAACCGACACCAGCCCGCCATCCATCCCGGTGACCCCGGCATCGGTGAGCAGCTGCTGAATGACCCTCTCCGAGCCGTCGTAGTCCTCCTCGCCGTAGTGGTGATGCCGTAGTCGTCCCTCGGCATCCGCGAAATAGAGGGCGGGCCAGTAGTTGTTGTCGAAGGCCCGCCAGACGCCGTAGTCGTTGTCGACCGCAATCGGATACTGGACGCCCATCTCCTCGAGGGCTGAGCGGATCTTCTCGACGTCGTGCTCGAACTCGAACTCAGGGGTGTGCGCGCCGATCACCACCAGGCCGTCGTCGCGATATCGCTCGTCCCAGGCGCGAACGTACGGCACGGTGCGCAGCCAGTTGACGCACGAGTACGTGCAGAACTCGACCAGCACCACCTTGCCGCGAAGGCCGCCCGGTGTCAGCGGCTCCGAGTTGAGCCAGGCTGTCGCTCCGTCGAACGACGGCAACTCTCGCCTCGACTGCCCCAATCCGAACGCCATTGGTCCGCGGGCTAGACCGCCGCCACCGCCTCCATGATCACGTCGGCCACGACCGCGGGCTCAGAGACCATGATCACGTGGGAGCCCGGAACCTCGGTGATAGCCGCGCCGGCGCGCTTCGCCTCGGCTCGGATGACATCGGTGCCCGCCGCCTTGTCGACTGTCGCGACCACGGCCCAGGACGGCAGGTCCTTCCAGGCGGGTGGCCCCGACGGCTCGGAGAACCCCAGCTCAGCAACGGGCCGCTGGGTGGCGGCCATCAACGCCGTCTGCTGTGTTGGCAGGTCGGCCGCGAACGCCTCGTGGAACTTCGCGGGATCGATCGCGAACTCGACGGCCGGCTCACCGCCGTTCGCCGAGGGATAGTGCTGGGGGACGAGCGCGCTGTTCAGGACGCTGTCCTTGGACCCGTCCTCCACCTCCCCCAGACGCTCCCCCTCGTCCGGGGCGAAGGCGGCGACGAAGACGAGGCCGACGACGTTCTTGGCCTGCTTGGCGGCATTTGTGATCACCGCGCCGCCGTATGAGTGACCGACCGCGACGATCGGGCCCGGCGTCTCGTCGAACACGGTGGCTATGTAGGCGGAGTCACTGGCGATGCCCCGCAGTGGGTTGGCCGGCGCCTTGACCTGCACGTCCTTGCCTTGGAGCCTCTCGATCACGCCGTTCCAGCTGGAGGCGTCGGTGAACGCGCCGTGCACCAGCACGACGGTCGGCGAGCCATCGTTGTTCGTTGCGTCAGGCATGCTCTTTTCCTTTCAATCAGCGGGCTTGCTGGCCGATCAGCGCAGCGACCTGAAGGTCGCCCGGACCTCCTCTGACAACTTCTGCGGCTGCTCCCAGGCGGCGAAGTGGCCGCCCTCGTCGGCCTCTCCGAAGTGAATGAGCTTCGGGATACGCCTTCTCCGCCCAGCTCCGCGGAGCCGGATAGAGCTCGTCGGGGAAGACGGTCACCCCGACCGGGAGCTCGACGCCCTTGACGTCGAAGAAGTCCGAGCTTGCTCTCCCAGTAGAGACGCGCCGAGGAGATCCCCGTGTTCGTCAGCCAGTAGTGAGTGACGTTGTCGAGGACGTCGTCTCGCGACAGACCACCGGGATTCCCGGCGAAGGCGCGCGCGATCAGCTGATAGCTGGCCTCGTCGTGATCGAGCATCCAGGCCGCCAGGCCGACCGGCGAGTCCACGATGCCGTAGAGCGTCTGCGGCCGGTTGCCCATCTCGCCCGCGTAGCCGGTACCGGTCGCGAAGAAGTGGACCAGGATCTCGTAGGCCTTCTTCTCGTCGGCCGAGAGATCCGCCGGCGCCGGCTCGCCCAACTGAACGCCCTTTGAGATCTCGGGCGAGAGCGTCGCCGGCATGTTGGTGTGGATGCCGAGCAGCCCCGGGGGCTTCAGCAGGGCCAGCTGCTCGGTGACGGCATTGCCCCAGTCGCCGCCCTGCGCCACGTAGCGGTCATAGCCGAGGCGCTCCATCAGGACGGCCCAGGCCTTCGCGATGCGGACGGGGTCCCAGCCGGTCTCGGTCGGCTTCCCCGAGAACCCATGGCCCGGCAGCGAGGGGATCACGAGATGGAAGGCGTCGCCTGCGCTGGCACCGTGCTCCGTCGGCTTGGTGAGCGGATCGATGATCTTGAGCTGCTCGACCGTCGAGCCCGGCCATCCGTGGGTGACGATCAGCGGCAGCGCATTCTCGTGCTCGGAGCGAACGTGGATGAAGTGGATGTCCACCCCGTCGATCTCGGTGATGAAGTGCGGCAGCGCCGCAAAGCGCTCCTCGAACTTGCGCCAGTCGTAGTCGGTCCCCCAATAGCCGGCCAGTGCTTGGATCGTCTCGAGCTGCACCCCCTGGGAGGGATCCACCTCCCGGTCGGGCCACTTCGTCGCCTCGATGCGGCTGCGCAGATCCTCGAGCTCCTCGTCGGAGACTTCGAACGTGAACGGGCGAATCTCTTCTGTGGTGGCCGACTTGGTCGAGGCTGTGGTTTCCATCTGTTTCTCCTGACGTTCGTTCGCGCGACCCTGGAGGGTCAGCGCAGTGAGCTGAATGCGGCTCGCATCTCGGTCATGAACAGCTCGGGCTCCTCCCAGGCGGCGAAGTGGCCGCCCTTCTCCGCCTCGTTGAAGTAGGCGACGGTCGGGATACACCTGCTCGACCCAGCTGCGCGGAGCCCGGAAGATCTCGTCGGGGAAGGTGGTGAAGCCCACCGGGAGCGAGACCTCCGGAGGAGCCTGGCCTGCCGCAGACGCTTTGGCTTGGGCTCGTCCGCTCTCCCAGTACGACCGCGCCGCCGAGGCCCCGGTGCCCGTCAGCCAGTACGTCGTGATGTTGTCGACGATGTGTTCCGGGGTGAGATTGCCCGCGGGCTCCCCATCGAGAAAGGCGCGGGAGATCTTGTAGTAGCTGTCCGTGTCGTGGTCGAGCATCCAGGCCGCCAGGGCGACGGGTGAGTCCAGCAGGGCGTAGCCGATCGTCTGCGGTCGCGTGGCCTGCTCCAGGAAGTAGCCAAAGCCGCTCGCCCTGAATGCGGCGAGGGCATCGCGCGCCGCGCGTTCCCCGTCTGATTCCGCCGGCAGTTGGTCGGTCATGCCGAGCGCCGGCGCGAGCAGGTTCGTGTGAATGCCGAGCAGCCCCTCCGGTGCCTGGCGGCCCATCGCGTCGGTGACGGAGGCGCCGACGTCGCCGCCCTGGGCGACGTAGCGGGTGTAGCCGAGGCGGCGCATCAGCTCCGCCCAGGCCCGCCCGACGCGGCCGGGATCCCAGCCGACCTCCGTCGGTTCCGCGGAGAAGCCGTAGCCGGGCAGGGACGGCACCACGAGATCGAACGCGTCCTCCGCGTGGCCGCCGTGCGCGGTCGGGTCGGTCAGCGGGCCGACCACCTCGAGCAGCTCGATGACCGAGCCGGGCCAGCCGTGCGTGATGACCAGCGGCATCGCATCCTCGTGCTCGGAGCGCACGTGGATGAAGTGGATCTCGACCCCGTCGATCTCGGTCGTGAACTGCGGGAGCGCGTTCAGCTTCGCCTCGCACGCGCGCCAGTCGTAGTCGCTCGTCCAGTAGCGGGCGAGCTCCTGGATCGTCGCCAGCTGCACGCCCTGGGACCGATCTTCGACGAGCTCCTTGCTGGGCCAGCGCGTTGCGGCGATGCGTTCACGAAGCTCGGCAAGCTCCTCATCCGAGACCTCGACTTTGAAGGGACGGATTGCGCCGTCCTCGGCGGGCGTTGCTGCGTCGGCGTCCTTGCTCTGTGTGGACATCTCGTCTCCTCCTGAGCCGTGGTTCCAAACAGCTGGGGTGCCTCACTCGACGATCGTAATGAGCGGTGCTGGAGATCACATCCCCAAAGAGCTCCGTTCGGCGCTGCCCGAAGCCGGCCGAGAGACCTTGACCGTCTAGTGCTGCTCTAGCGGCGCCATGGTGAGGCCGGCTCCCTTGAGCTGCTCCCAGTAGAGCTCCGCCGGCTCGCGTGGTCCGGTCCAGACCGCGGCCTTGCCGCTGTTGTGGATCTTGTCCGCATACCGGTAGCCGCGATCGAGGCTGACTCCGGGGATCACGCTGGACAGGGTGTGCGCGACGTGATCGAACGTGTTGTGGTCGTCGTTCATGACGATCACCAGCCAATTCCCTCCCACGCCCTCCTCGGGACCGGCCGCTTTGGGCCTCTCAACCGTGGTCGTGGCCACCCGGCCGAATTTAGAGGATTCGGCTCGAGCGAACGGGGATTTACCGCCCGGGTCGGTCTACCCGAACGGGTTCGGGACCTGGACGGTGACGTTGTCGAAGACGCCCATGATCCCGGCGCCGGAGCCGGAGCCCTTGGCGCCCGCCGTGAGCACGGTCTGGCGGCCGTCGGGCTGGTCAGCCCCCGAGTCGGTGGCGGACACCACGCCGCGGCCGTTGACCGTGGCGATCACGCTGGTGGTGGTGCCGCCGCGTGAGAAGGCGCGAATCGCGATCACGTTCGGCTTGGAGCCGAGCTTGACGAACTTGCCGCTGCCCGACGCCTCGAGCTTCGGCCCCGCCGCCCCCTTGGGGTCGCGGAGGTACTGCCACTTGTGCTTGTTCGGCAGGATCCTCAGCACGTAGCTGGCGGTGTCGCTGCGGCGCACCCCGACCCCGACGAACGACTTGGTCTGCAGCTTCGTCGTCCCGCCGCCCACGGTCGTGGTGGCCACCATCCCCTGGTCGGCGTACTGGTCGGACGAGTCGGCGACCACGGAGGAGCGGTAGCTGCACGAATTGCCCTCCCTGATCCCGATCGACATCGCCTGGTTGCCGGCCCACTTGCGCTTGCACTTGTCGCCGAAGACCTTCTGGAACGCGTTCACGTCGTCCTGGCCCTGGAAGGTGTAGACGGCGACCGGGATCGGGGCCGCTTGGGCGACCGCGCCGGCCGCGAGGGCCGCGCAGGCGACGATCAGAGCTGTCAGCTTCGTTCTCATGCGTATCAGGGCGTGAGCGTAACCACGAGGGTCGCGGAGACTGCAAGAACACCGTGCAACCCTGGTCGGAGCGGTCAGGCGAAGGGCGGGTACCGCCTGGCGCGGTGCCGATTGCCTGGGACTTACCATTAGGCCATGAGTGAGCACCGCCTGCCGGAGCGGGACCGGCCGTGGGTAATGCGGACCTACGCAGGGCATTCCGATGCCCGCCGCTCGAATGAGCTCTACCGCAAGAACCTCGCCAAGGGTCAGACCGGCCTCTCGGTCGCGTTCGATCTCCCCACCCAGACCGGCTACGACCCCGACGCCGAGCTCGCGCGTGGCGAGGTGGGCAAGGTCGGTGTCTCGATCGTCCACAAGGGCGACATGCACACGCTCTTTGACGGGATCCCGCTCGACGAGATGAACACGTCGATGACGATCAACGCCACCGCGGCCTGGCTGCTGGCGCTCTACGCGACGGTCGCGGAGGAGAACGGGGTCAAGCGGGACGCGCTGGCCGGCACGACCCAGAACGACATCATCAAGGAGTACCTCTCCCGCGGCACCTACGCCTTCCCGCCCGGGCCCTCGATGCGGCTGATCGCCGACACGGTCGCCTTCACCGTCAACGAAATCCCCAATTGGAACCCGATCAACGTCTGCTCCTACCACCTGCAGGAGGCGGGCGCGACGCCCGTCCAGGAGATCGCCTACGCCCTCTCCACCGCGATCGCGGTGCTCGACGAGGTCAAGGCCCGCGGCCAGGTTTCAGAGGAGGACTTCTCCCGGGTCTTCGGTCGCATCTCCTTCTTCGTCAACGCCGGTGTCCGCTTCATCGAGGAGCACGCCAAGCTGCGCGCGATGGGCGAGATGTGGGAGTGGATCGGCCGCAACCGCTACGGGGTGACCGAGCCGAAGTTCCTGCGCCTCCGCTACGGCGTCCAGGTCAACTCCCTCGGCCTGACCGAGTCCCAGCCCGAGAACAACGTGCCCCGGATCGTGCTCGAGGCCCTTGCGGTGACCATAGGCCGCGACGCCCGTGCCCGGGCGATCCAGCTGCCGGCTTGGAACGAGGCGCTCGGCCTCCCCCGCCCCTGGGATCAGCAGTGGAGCCTGCGGATCCAGCAGATCCTGGCCAACGAGACAGACCTGCTCGAGTACCCCGACATCTTCGAGGGCTCGAAGGTGATGGAGGGCCTGGTAGCCGAACTCGTCGAGGGTGCCAAAGCCGAGATGAACGCGGTCGAGGAGAAGGGCGGCGCGGTCGAGGCGGTCCCGTACATGAAGGCAAGGCTGGTGGAGTCGAACCGCGAGCGAATCGCCAAGATCGAGCGGGGCGAGATCGTCGTCGTCGGGCAGAACAAGTTCACGGAGACCGAGGACTCGCCGCTCACCGCCGCGGAGGACGGAGGCATCCTCACCCCCGATCCCGAGGTCGAGCACGAGCGGATCGTCGCTCTCAAGGAGTGGCGCTCGCAGCGCGACCAGGCGGCCGTGGACGCAGCCTTGGAGAGTCTCGCCCAGGCCGCCCGCGACGAGAGCGCGAACATCATGCCCGCGACGATCGAGGCCGCCAAGGCCGGCGCCACCACCGGCGAGTGGGCGGGCGTCCTGCGCGAGGTCTTCGGCGACTATCGCGCCCCGACCGGAGTCTCGGAGGCGGCCGGCGGTGCCGCGGTGAACGGCGACCTGCTCGGCGAGGTCCGGGCCCTGGTCTCCAAGGTCGCGGAGGAGATCGGGCACCCGATCCGGATCCTGGTCGGCAAGCCCGGCCTAGACGGCCACTCGAACGGCGCCGAGCAGATCGCCGTCCGAGCCCGAGACGTGGGCATGGAGGTGATCTATCAGGGCATCCGTCTGACGCCGGAGCAGATTGCGAACTCCGCCGTCCAGGAGGACGTCGACGTGGTTGGTCTCTCGATCCTCTCCGGCTCGCACCGCGAGCTCGTCCCCCGCGTCGTCGAGCTTCTGCGAGAGCAGGGCGCCGACATCCCCGTCGTGGTCGGCGGGATCATCCCGGCCGCGGATGCCGCGGCCATGCGTGAGGCAGGCGTCGCCGGCGTCTACACGCCCAAGGACTTCGAGATCAACACAATCATGCGAGAGATCGCGGACCTGGTGGCCGAGCGCCACCGCGCCGCCCAGCCAGCCTGAGGGAGCGATTGATGAGACGACTGCTGACAACCGCCGCTCTGGCCTGCCTCGTTTGCGTGGGCCTGCTGATCGCCGCTGGCCCCGCAGGGGCCGTCAACTGCGGCGGGGGTGTGACCGTGAAGGGCGGGACCGCCTGCTGGAAGGCCAAGGCGATCGTCAAGGAGTTCAAGAACCGTCGCAAGACCCACGTCCAGGGGTTCGACTGCAGCGGCAGGAGCTCCGGCGGCCGCGTCGTCGAGGTCACGTGCAAGCTGCAGAACAAGCGCATCCACTGGCAGGCCTGACCCCCCTCTCGGTCGCAAAGGTGGCGCCGGGAGCGGTGGGGCGCTTCAATAGGGAGAGATGAACGAGCTCAACGGAGACCGCTCGGCATGGCTTCGCTGTTACCGCTGCTGGGCCCGGGATCTCGAAGTGCAGATGCACTACGACGCGATCCTGCGCATCGACCCCGAGAGCGGCGAGCCGGCGGAGCGCCTGGATGAGGTCCAGGAGGCCGTCGTGCAGTGCCTGCGCTGCCTCCATGACCAGCCTCACCTGACGATCCAGGAAGACAGGGTCGTTCCGATCGAGGACCGCTGGGAGCGGATGGTCGCCGGCACCCCCTGGGTCGCGTCCTGCACAGTGACGGTCGATCAGGACCAGGTCGAGAGCTGCTCCGGGCCCGAGGCCGCCGAGTCGCTCACCTACGGCTCCTTCGGGGAGGCCGGGACGCGCGAGTTCTTCACCCACGTCCGCTTCCACAAGCACGACGAGGAGCGGATCATCGTCCACCTGCTGGTCGAGCTCTACGCCCGCTCCGCCGAGGAGGCCACCGAGGTACTCGAGGAGGCCTCGCGGGGTGTGCTCGAGATCACCTCGCTCGCCGAGGAGTCACGCCCGCCGGCCCACGCGCCGGACGAGGCTCACTGATCTTGAGACCCAGCATGAGGAGATGGCTGCGCTTATCCGTTCCGTTTCTGGCGGTTCTCCTGCTCGCCGCCGCCCTTCTGTCAGGCGACGTGGCGGCCAAGAAGAGACACAAGCCGCTAAAGGTGAACTGCGAACAGCTCTATGTCGAGATCGATAAGACCGGCGCCCAGCTGCAGGCCCAGTACAACGCGATGGGATTCACCATCGGTACGCCCGATCCCGCCTTTCCCGATGCTCCCGCACAGGACGGCTTCACCTCCGGAGGTGCCTGCAAGAAGCAGGGAAAGCGAATCCGGATGGGCGTCGGCTACATGAACGACATCCACAGTGAGGGCGAGCCGCCGTTCCCCGGCGAGACGAACCCGGCGATCCGCGAGTACTCCTGGACCTGGGCCCAGACTGTCACCCGGACCAAGAAGGCGGCGTTGCGAAACGCGATCGCCCTCAGCTGTAAGAAGTACATCTACGACGGGTCGCCCGGCGACCCCCACAACATCCAGACCTTCCCCTGCTGACCGAACTACTGCGGCGGCTTCCGCTCCTGCTCGCCGGGCGCACCCGGGTCCTTGATCGCTTCTCCGGCGGCCTTGGCCTTGTTCTTGAGGCTCCCCTCGCCAGCGGCGATGTCCTTGAGCTCCCCGGCGTCCTCCTTGAGGGCGCCGGTTCCGCCGCGCTTGTTGACCAAGTCCTTGGCCCGGTCTGTGAGTCGCTTCAGGTTCATCGTCTCTCTCCTAACCCTCGGTCTTCCGCGGCACCAGGACGGCCCGCTTGAACTCCGCCACCAGTGTCCCATCCTGGTTGTAAGCGCGGGTATGGACGCGGACGACGCCGCGGTCCGGCTTCGATTGCGAGGGTCGCACCTCGAGCACCTCCGACTCGACGAAGAGCGTGTCGCCGTGGAAGACGGGGTTTGGATGGCTGAGCTCGTCGGTCGCCAGGTTGGCGATCGCCTTGCCCGAGACGTCGTTGACGGTCATGCCGAACACCAGCGAGTAGACATAGGGGCCGGCCACAACGTTTCTTCCCTGCTGGCTGTTCGACGCGTAGACGTCGTTGATGTGCAGCGGGTGGTGGTTCATCGTCAGAAGGCAGAAGAGATGGTCCTCGGACTCCGTGATCGTCTTCGCCGGCCAGTGCTTGTAGACCGCCCCGACCTCGAACTCCTCCAGGTAGCGCCCGTACTCGTGCGCGCCGGAAGCCTCGCGATCGGACTGGTCGGTGGTCAGCTGGTGGTCCTCGTCGCTCATCGGCGCGGCATGGTACTTGGGTCAGGCAATCGTGGCCTCCACACCTTCGAAGCGGGCGATATCCGCGATCTCCCCCTCGATCGCGTCCCCGAGCCGCTCGCGCTCCGCCCTGGGCAGGTTGAGCGAGATCTCCAGCCGACCGCTCTTGCGCGCCGAGCGCCAACCACCGACGACGATCCCGTCCTCGACGATCACCGGCCGGATCCAACCCCCGCCCCCCTCCTTGACGTGGATCGCGTGCTCCCCGGCGACCGAGAAGGTGCGGTCCTTCCAGCCGAGCAGATACGTGTCGAAGTTGCCGAGCATCCGTACCTGGCCCCTGCGCGGAAGCCGGTTGAGCCCGCCATGCGGCGCGACCATCGTCTCCTCCCCCACCCGGACCTCCTCGATCTCCGAGGCGATCGCCTCCAGCCCGGACCTCACCTCGCGCAGCCCCAGGCCGGACCAGTAGGCGAAGTCACGGTCCGTCGTTGGTGCGAAGGCCCGGATGTAGACGCGAGCCAGCTCGGCAAGGCCCGCCGCCCGATCGACCTTGGGCAGTTTCCCGATCCAATCCTCGCGCAGAACCAGGCACGTCTGCCTGCCTCGGTCGGGACCCAGGCAGGCCACCCCGGAGGTCACCGCAAGTCCGGCGATGTGCATTCCGGTCTGCGTCGTCAGCTTGACCCCGGCCTTCTCGACGCGCTCCCGTGCCTCCGTTCTCGTCATGGGCCCCTCGTCGGCGAGCGCACGAGCGATCACCGCGAGCGCCTTCTCCACGTTGCGTGCCGTCATCCCGAACTCAGCGAGCCGCCTGCGCTGCCAGCGCGCGATGTCCGGCTCGAACAACGGCAGCCACCAGGCCGCGTCCTCGGTCGGGATCAGGTGAATGGTCATGCGCATCACCCAGATGCGGAGAAGCGAGCGCTCCTCGGTGCGGGCGCCTTGGATGTCAGCGGCGGTCAGGCTGCGGCTGCGCGAGCGGAAGTGGAGCGGGCCCGCGTATACGTCCTGCGCCTGCGGCCCGCCCATCGCTCTCGCGATCTCCGCGGGATCCTTGGCCGCGGCCGGCCGGTGGAGCAGCTGCGTGGCCGCGCGGACCCGTGCCAGCCGGGCCGGATCGACCCCCCTGCTCCCCACTCCCTAGTGGACCTTCTTGGTCCGGGCGCGCTGCTCATGGCGCTGTACCACCTGAGCGATGAGCTTCTGGATGTTCGTGTCTCCGCTCGCGCGGATGTGCCCGTTCTCGACCGCCGCGATGTAGTCGCTGACATGCCCCTCGGTCGCCAGCTCGTTGAAGTCCGAGCGCGGGATCGCCACGGTCACCCGCGCATCCTCCGTCGAGGCCGCCTTGGTGATCTTGGGACCTGGCACCTCCACGCGGAACATCTGCACGTCGCCCCTGCCCCTGAGCTCCAGCTCGAAGACCAGCTTGAGCTGCGCGAGCGCCGGAACCTCCGCCTGGAAGCGCTCAATCGCGGTCTTGATCAGGTCCGGCGTCGACGCCATCTCACCACGGTATTGGCTCGCGGTTGCGGAAGAAGCCACCTGTTGGGCCATCGTCCGGAAGCGTCGCCAGCCAGACGGCGGTGTCCGCTCCCTCTTCGACCGACCTCGTGGCCGTTGCACCGCCCATGTCGGTTCGCACCCAGCCGGGGCACATCGAGTTGACCTTGATCCCGCGCTCGTCCGAGGCCAACGTGCGGGTGAGCGCGTTCAGGGCGGCCTTGGAGAGGCGATACGCGGCGCGGCCTCCGTTCATATCCGAGAGCTGGCCGGCGCCGCTGGAGACGTTCACGATCCTGGGCTGCGAGCTGCGCTGGAGAAGCGGGACGAATGCCTGGCAGAGCCGCCAGGGACCGAAGGTGTTCACCTCGAAGACCTCGTGAGCCCGGTCGAGGTCGTAGTCCACCGCCCCAACCGGATCGCCGTAGACGCCGGCGTTGTTGATCAGCGCGTCGAGGTGGCCCGGATCGGAGCCGATCTGCTCCTGTGCTGCTTCCACGTCGCCCTGATCGGTGACCTCGAGCTCGATGGGAATGATCCCCTCAGCCTCCTCGACGTCGTCGGGATCCCTCGCGCCGGCGAACACGACGAAGCCGTGGTCGGAGGCGAGCTGGCGCGCGATCTCTGCGCCGATTCCCCTACTCGCCCCGCTGACCAGGGCCACCGGCGTCAAATCTTGTTGCGCTCCAGCAGCTTCCTGCCGATCACCATCCGCTGGATCTCGGAGGTGCCCTCGCCGATCAGGAGCAGTGGAGCGTCGCGGTAGAGCCGCTCGATCTCGTACTCCTTCGAGTAGCCGTAGCCGCCGTGGATGCGAAATGACTCCTCGACGACCTCCTTGCCGGTCTCGGAGGCGAGCAGCTTCGCCATCCCGGCCTCGAGGTCCGAGCGCTCGCCGGCGTCCTTCATCCGCGCGGCCTTGCGGGTGAGGAGGCGCGCCGCTTCGATCTTGGTCGCCATGTCGGCGAGCTTGAACTGGATCGCCTGGTGCTCCGCGATCGGCTTGCCGAAGGTCTTTCGCTCCTGGCTGTAGCGGAGCGCCAGCTCGAGAGCCCGCTGGGCCAGGCCGACGCCGCGAGCGGCGACGTTCACCCTTCCGACCTCGAGCGCATCCATCATCTGGACGAAGCCCTTGCCTAGTCCCTCCTCCTCGCCGCCGAGGATCCGCTCAGGCGGGCACTTGTAGCCGTTGTAGACGAGCTCCGTGGACTCGACGCCCTTGTAGCCCATCTTCTTGATCTTCGGAGGGATCTCGAGGCCCGCGTACTCGCCCTTGTTGATCTCCTTCCAGGGCTCCTTCTCGGTGATGAAGCAGGTCATGCCCTTGTAGCGCGGTTCGGCCTTCGTGTCGTTCTTCATCAGCACGAAGACCACACTCGAGCCGAGCCCGTTGGTGACCCACATCTTCTGGCCGTTCAGCTCCCAGTTGCCGTCGTCGCCCTTGGTGGCCGTGGACTTGATCCCCTGCACGTCGGAGCCGACCTCGGGCTCGGAGAGAGAGAAGGCGGCGCGGATCTCGCCGGTCGCCATCTTCGGCAGGAAGTACTGCTTCTGCTCGTCCGTGCCGAACTTCATCAGCAGGTAGGAGCCGATGAAGTGGGTGTTGACCACACCGGAGATCGAGATCCAGCCGCGCGAGAGCTCCTCCACGATCATCGCGTAGGTGGTCAGATCGAGACCCATCCCTCCGAACTCCTCGGGGATCGTCACCCCGAAGAGGCCGAGCTCCTTCATCTGCTCGACGATCGGCTCGGGGAACTTGTCCTCGTGGTCGTATTCCTCGGCGGTGGGGATGATCTCGTTGTCGACGAAGCTCCGCACCATTTCGACGATGGCCTTCTGCTCGTCCGTCATCTCCTGGTAGGTCGTCTGCTGCTGCTCGGTCGCTACGGCCATGGCTCCTCTGAAGTCGTTTGGTTGAGGCTCTCCTTGGGCGAAGGATAGTGAGGGGGCGCTAGGCTCGGCGCGGATGGCCGTTCGGGTCAGAACTTCCGAGCTGGCTGCCCTGATCAGCCACGCGTTCTACCTCGACCGACGGGCGGGGATGACGGCGGCCGGGTTTGAGCCCGACCGCCCGTCTACCGGCTGACTACTCCTCGGCCAGGAGGCCGTAGAGCTTGCGGCGGGCGTCCTTGAGGATCTCCGCTGCCTTGGTCAGCTGCTCCTCGTTGTCGGCGCGGCCGAGTTGCTTTGCCGCACCCATCAGCTTGAAGAGCTCCTTGCGGGCCTCGAAGCGCGGCGAATCCTCATCGCCCTGCTCCCAGGGCTGGCCGCCCTCGGTCCGCTCCGGGACGGCCTCCTTGCCCGAGTCGGTGAGCGAATAGACCTTGCGGCCATCCACCTCCTCGGCCGTGACCAGGCCCTCGTCCTCAAGCAGCTGGAGCGTCGGGTAGATCGAGCCGGCACTCGGCGTCCAGCGCCCGCCGGTTCGCTCCTCGAGCTCCTGAATCATCTCGTAGCCATGCATGGGCCGGTCATCGAGCAGCGCCAGGATCGCGCTGCGCACGTCGCCGCGGCGGACGCGATGCCGCCCGCGGCCGTGACCGCCCCTCATCTCATGCCGTCCATATCCGTGACGGCTTCTCTGTCGGTGCATCCTTGTTCCTTTCGATCAATCATGAACTAACGCGATATATCGTAACACATCGTAATCGTCAGCCTCCCCCTGCGCCGAACGTCCCTGAGTGCTCGCTCAGCGGGGGTATCCGGGACGTTCGGCGGTTAGAGCTCCCAGGCGAAGCACACCGACCGCCAGCTCGGGCCCTCCCGCTCGTAGAAGCGGTGCGCATCCGCCCGAGCCTCGCCGCTGTCCAACTCGAGGTGGGTGGCGCCACGATCGCGCGCCCAGCCCTTGGCGGCGTCGAGCAGGCCCTTCCCCACTCCCTGGGAGCGGTGATTTGGGCTGACGGCCAGATCCTCGACCCAGCAGCGCGGGCCGAAGCGCACCGAGTTCATGTCGAGATAGCCCGTGCAGAGGCCGAGCAGCTCACCGCGGTTCTCGGCGACGAGAACAACGGCCTCCGGGTCCTCGATCGCGGCCGCAATCGCGGCCCGTGCGCGGTCGGCGTCCCAGCGCGGCGGGAGCGATCCCGGCGGTGCGAACAGCCACTCGTACATGCCGAGCACCCTCTCGACCTCCGCGGGCAGCGCCTCTCGGACCTTGGCCACCACCTGAGGCTATCCGCGGCGCGCCTAAGCCAGCCACCCAGGTAGCGTTCTGGGCATGAGAAACCCACGCGACTTCTTCGAGCCCCTCGCGATCGGCGCCCCCGAGCCGCCCCGCGAGATCCCCTTCAAGCCTTCGCGGATGATCCACTTCTTCGACGCATCCAACGAGAAGATGCGCGCCAAAGTCCCGGAGATGGCCAAGCAGGCGGACATCCTGCTCGGCAACCTGGAGGACGCGATCCCGGTCGACAAGAAGATCCCTGCTCGCGACGGTCTGATCGAGGTCGGCAAGGAGGTCGACTTCGGCGAGACGCAGCTCTGGACCCGCGTCAACGCGCTAGAGAGCCCGTGGGCGCTCGACGACCTGACCCAACTCGTCACCGAGATCGGCGAGGTGCTCGAGGTGATCATGGTCCCCAAGGTCGAGGGACCCTGGGACATCCACTATGTCGATCGCCTGCTCGCCCAGCTCGAGGCGAGGGCGAAGCTCGAGAAGCCGCTGCTGATCCACGCGATCCTCGAGACCTCCCTCGGCGTGGTCAACGTAGAGGAGATCGCCACCGCCAGCCCCCGGATGCAGGGGATGAGCTTCGGCCCCGCCGATCTCGCCGCCTCACGACGGATGAAGACGACGCGCGTCGGCGGCGGCCACCCCGGCTATCAGGTTGTCGAGGACCCGGATCCCGACAACCCGGACGCTCCCCGAGCGACCGCCCAGCAGGACCCGTGGCACTACTCGATCGCCCGCATGGTGGACGCCTGCACCTCCGCCGGCATCCTGCCGTTCTACGGGCCCTACGGCGACATCAAGGACACCCTCGGCTGTGAGACGCAGTTCCGGGCCGCCTTCCTGCTCGGCTGCGTTGGCGCCTGGTCGCTGCACCCGGTGCAGATCGAGATCGCCAAGAAGGTGTTCAGCCCGCCCCCGGAGGAGGTCAAGTTCGCGAAGAAGGTGATCGAGGCGATCCCGGACGGCGCGGGGGTCCACATGATCGACGGCAAGATGCAGGACGACGCCACCTGGAAGCAATGCAAGGTGATGGTCAACCTCGCCGAGATGCTCGCGAAGAAGGACCCGGAGCTCGCCGAGGCCTACGGCATGTCGAACGGCAATCCGACGCAGAAGGCCGAGGCCCAGACCTCGGGGTGACGGAGCCCTTTCGGCATCGACTACGGGTCCGCTACAACGAGTGCGACCCCCAGGGCGTCGTTTTCAACGCCAACTACCTGACCTACTTCGACCTGACCATGACCGAGCTCTGGCGCGAGCTCGGCGGCTACCAGGCGATGGTCGACGCGGGTGTGGACATGGTGGTCGCCGAGGCCCGGATCCTCTACCGCGCTCCGCTGCGCTTCGACGACGATTTCGAAGCCCAGGTCGAGATCGAGCGCCTGGGAGAGACCTCGATGAGCGCCGAGATCCTGCTCGCTCGCGACGGGGAGCCGGCCGCCGAGGGCGAGCTGCGTTATGTCTTCGTCGAATCCGGGAGCGGCTCTACGGCGCCGATTCCGGAGCCGATCCGCGCGGGACTCGCTCGCTACCAGGAGGCCGACGGGTCCTAGCCTGGTCCAGGCGCTCGTCCGCGGCGCCCGGCGACCTGGTCATTGCCACCAGGCTAGTTCCGGCCGAGCGGCGCTGTCAATCCCCGCTGGGCACTCGTTCTCGACTCGACGGCCCGGTGTTGCTCAGGTGAGCGCGGGCGCCTCGGGGAGGCGCTCGAGCGCCGAGGCGAGCTCCTCGTCAGGCATCTCGAGATCCTCGAGCTCGCCCGCGAAGTAGGCCGCGTAGGCGGACATGTCGAAGTGCCCGTGGCCGGAGAGGTTGAAGAGGATCACTCGCTCCTCTCCGGCCTGCTTTGCCGCCTCGGCCTCGTCGAACACGGCCTGGATAGCGTGGGCCGGTTCCGGGCCGGGGATGATCCCCTCGCAGCGGGCGAAGCGCACCGCCGCCTCGAACGCCGTCGTCTGCGCGATCGCCCTGGCCTCGACCAGCCCCGCCTTGACCAGCGCAGAGAGGCCCGGGGCGTCTCCGTGATAGCGCAGGCCGCCGGCATGCACGGGCGGCGGAACGAAGTCGTGCCCGAGCGTGTACATCGGCATCAGCGGGGTCATGCCGATGGTGTCGCCAAAGTCATAGGCGTAGCGGCCGCGGGTGAGGGTGGGGCAGGCAGCGGGCTCGGCCGCGACGAATTGCGTCTGCGTCCCCTCGCGCAGCTTCTGGCGCAGGAACGGATAGGCGACGCCGGCGAAATTCGAGCCGCCCCCGACGCAACCGATCACCACGTCCGGGGCCTCTCCGGCCAGCTCCATCTGCGCGATGCACTCTTGCCCGATCACCGTCTGGTGCAGGCAGACGTGGTTGAGCACCGAGCCGAGGGAGTAGTTCGTGTCGTCCGAGCCGGCGGCGACCTCCACCGCCTCCGAGATCGCGATGCCCAGGCTGCCCGAGCTGTGCTCAGCCTGGGAGCGGCCCGCCTCGGTGAGATCGGAGGGGCTGCGATGCACGGTCCCGCCCCAGGTCTCGATCATCGCCTTGCGATACGGCTTCTGGTCGTACGAGATACCGACCATGAAGACCTCGCACTCCAGCCCGAAGAACTGGCAGGCAAGGGACAGGGCCGACCCCCACTGCCCGGCCCCGGTCTCCGTGGAGAGCTTCCGAATCCCGGCCTCGCGGTTGTAGTACGCCTGCGCAACGGCGGTGTTCGGCTTGTGGGAACCGGCCGGCGAGACCCCCTCGTACTTGTAGTAGATGTGCGCCGGGGTATCGAGCTCGCGCTCGAGGCGCCTAGCGCGAAACAGGGGCGTCGGTCGCCAGAGGCGGTAGATATCGCGGATCTCGTCGGGGATCTCGATCTCCGGCTCGGTCGAGACCTCCTGCTCGATCAGCGCCATCGGGAAGATCGCCGCCAGGTCGTCCGGTCCCACCGGCTCGCCCGTCGCCGGGCTGAGTGGCGGTGGTGGCGGGTCGCCGGGGAGGTCGGCGATCAGGTTCACCCAGCTCGTGGGGATCTGCTCCTCGGCCAGCTCGAACTTGACCCTCTCTCCCATCGCGCCGCGATTCTATGAGTCAGAGGGCACGCGGACTGGACCAATGTCCTAGTCCACCGATCCGCGAACCTAAAGGAGCGCGCCACACGCCCGATGAAGGGGGTAATGCGGAGGCGCCTCTCATCCCTCGTTCCGGGCGCCTTGGCGGCGGGCCTGCTCACCGCCGCCCTGTCGGCGAGCGGAGCACAGGCGCTGACCCTGCAGAGCCAGACCTACCAGCTGAGCGGCGCGGACACGAAGCAGAGGCTCACCGTCCGCTGCCCCGGCAAGAAGGCGCTTCCCATCAGCGGCGGCATGCTCACCGATCCCCTCGGGCCGAACGGTGAGGGTGTCTATCCACACTCCTACGAGCGCCTGGGGGTCCAGCGCGGCTGGCACGTCACCCCCGTTCTCTACGCACCCACCGTGCAGCGGAACGCCAGCCGCTCGGTCACCCTCCAAGTCGTCTGCGGGCCGAGGCTCGGACCAGTCAGCTCTCCTCACTCGACGGTCTTCGTCGGACCGGGCGAGACCCGCACCGCCACGGCCAACTGTCCGCGCGGCAACCGACTTCTCGCCGGCGGATTCCAGCGGACCAACTTCGTCACCCGCGGAGGCAATTACGTGACCGAGTCCCGCGCCTCCTCGGACCGGTCCTGGCAGGTCTCGGGTAGCGCCTTCGGCAACTTCGGCGGCGAGCTCACCGCGATCGCCTACTGCTTGAAGTCCGGCGGCCCGCTGGTGAGCGAAGTCGCCTCGCAGACAGCACTCCCGGTCGAGGATTCCGCCACAACCACCACGCCGGCCTGCCCGTCGGGTTCGAGCATGGTCGCCGGCGGCTTCTCCACCTCGCCCTCGGGCCCCGCGCTGGTCTCATCCGCCCACTTCAACCCGGACGGAAGCTGGTCCGCGACGGCGTTCAACGAGTTCGGGCCTGACGCCACGCTCACCGCCCAGGGCTACTGCATGACCAACACGATGATCAAGCGACGCGCGAAGATGCGTCACGGGACGAGGGCGTCGCACGAGAGGACCATCAAGGCGCCGCCGGTGCTCGACAGCGCCCTGAAGGTCGCCATCTCCGAGCGCGTCTCGAACAACGGCTGCTTCCCCTCCCCGGGCGGGCTCGTCGAGGCGCTCCGCGCCAACAAGATTCAGGCCCGGCAGGCATCGGGCCCTCGGGCCGTCAGCGGCGGAGTGGTCAACGTTCTCACCGAACAGGCCTCCTGCGAGCGCGTTCGGCTCGCCGTGCGGCGAGGTCGGGACGTGATCGTCCTCGACTCGGCCACCGGCGCCGTCACCAAGCGGCGCCTCAAGTAGATCCGGCGGCGGGTTTTGTGGCCGCCGTATGTGGCGAAGCCCTTTAGCCCAAGCGCTCTTTGAGCGCCGCGAGCTGTGACTGCAGCGGGTCAGGGAGGCGGTCACCAAAGCGCGCCAGGTGCTCCTCGACCTGCGGGAGCTGCGCCTTGACCGCCTCCGGTGCAACCTCGAGGAGGAGCCGCATGTCGTCGGGGCTCACCGTCGTGCCCTCTATGTCGATCTCGCCCTCTGCGGGCACGAGCCCGATCGGTGTGTCGACGGCCTCGCCCTGGCCCTCCGTGCGGCGGAAGATCCACTCGAGGACGCGGATGTTCTCGCCGAAGCCGGGCCAGACGAAGTTCCCCTCGTCGTCCTTGCGGAACCAGTTGACGAGGAAGATCTTGGGCAGCTTCGCCCCGTCCCGCTCCGCGGTCCTCAGCCAGTGGCCGAAGTAGTCGGCCATGTTGTAGCCGCAGAAGGGCAGCATCGCCATCGGGTCGAAGCGGAGCTCGCCGACTGTCCCGTCGGCCGCCGCCGTCTTCTCGACCGACATCGTCGCCCCGAGGAAGACGCCGTGCTCCCAATCGAACGCCTCGGTGACGAGCGGCACGACGGTCGCGCGGCGCCCGCCGAACAGGAAGGCGTCGATCGGGACCCCGGCGGGGTCCTCCCACTCCTCGGCGATGCAGGGGCACTGCGCCGCTGGGGTGGTGAAGCGGGCGTTGGGGTGGGCGGCCGGCTCGTCTGAGTCGGGGGTCCAGTCATTGCCCTTCCAGTCGATCGCGTGCTCCGGCGCCTCACCGGTCATCCCCTCCCACCAGATATCGCCGTCGTCGGTCTTGGCGCAGTTGGTGAAGATCGTGTCCTTTTCGATCGTGGCCATCGCGTTCGGATTCGTCTTGTAGCTCGTGTTCGGCGCGACGCCGAAGAAGCCCGCCTCGGGATTGACCGCATAGAGGCGGCCGTCCTTGCCGAACTTCATCCAGGCGATGTCATCGCCCACCGTCTCGGCGGTCCAGCCCTCGAGCTTGGGGATCAGCATGGCGAGGTTGGTCTTGCCCGACGCCGACGGGAAGGCGCCGCTGACGTACTTCACCTTCCCCTCGGGAGAGGTCAGCTTGAGGATCAGCATGTGCTCGGCCAGCCAGCCCTCGTCGCGGGCCATGACCGAGGCGATCCGGAGGGCGAAGCACTTCTTGCCGAGCAGGGCGTTGCCGCCGTAGCCCGAACCGAACGACCAGATCTCGCGCGCCTCCGGGTAGTGGACGATGTACTTGGTGTCGTTGCATGGCCATGAGACGTCCTCCTGACCATCCTCGAGCGGCATGCCGACGGAATGTACGCAGGGGACGAACTCCCCGTCCTCGCCGAGGACCTCGAGCGCGTCGGCGCCCATCCGGGTCATGATCCGCATCGAGGTCGCGACGTAGGCCGAGTCGGTGAGCTGGACGCCGATGTGCGAGATCGGCGAGCCGAGCGGGCCCATCGAGAACGGCACCACGTACATCGTCCGGCCGCGCATGCAGCCGGTGAAGAGCTCCTTGATGACCTCCCGCATCTCGCCGGGCTCGCGCCAATTGTTGGTGGGGCCGGCGTCCTCCTCCCGCTCGGAGCAGATGAAGGTCCGATCCTCCACCCGCGCCACGTCCGAGGGGTTGGAGCGCGCCAGGTAGGAGTTGGGCCGCTTGGCGTCAGAGAGCTTCTCGAAGGTTCCGGCTTCGACCAGCCGCTGCGCGAGGGAGTCGTACTCCTCCGCTGAGCCGTCACACCAGTGGATCGCGTCGGGCTGGGTCAGCTCGGCGATCTCGTTCACCCAGGAAACGAGCTTGGCGTGCTTTGTCGATGCCTCTGTCGTGGCGCTTGTCTCACTCACTGATGCGTTCAACTCCTTGCGTTGAATTGATGACCCCCCTGCCCTGCCAGGCGCGAGATGCTTTCACATCCTCCGGCCGCGAGGCCGCGCTGGGTTGGGAGGGGTGTTACGGATCGTAAGGGGTCGTGCTGGGCTCGTGCGCAAGGCAGATTCCCTGCCCCCAGCAGGGTTTACGCGGGCCGCGGTACAACCAGAACCGGGCACGGCGCCTCACGGATGACGCGGGAGGAGACACTGCCGATCAGCAGGCGCATCACCGGCCCGAAGCCGCGCGATCCGAGCACGAGCAGATCGACGCCCACCTCGGCGTCCTCCAGAAGCTTCCGGACCGGATCACCGCGCTCGAACACCGGCAGGGCCCGCAGCTCCTGCGGCAGCTCGGCCACCGCGTCGTTGAGCTGCGTCTGGAAGTCCGGTGCCGCCTCGGCTCCCGCCTGCGCGGCGGCGGCCGCCCCGATCCCCGGGACAGGCGTCGCGACGGCGATCACGCGCAGCGATCCGCCGAACTTGGAGGCAAGCTTCGCCGCTTCGTCGAGAGCCGCGAAGGACTCTGCCATCCCGTTGAAGCCGACCGCTGCCACCCGCAGGCGGTCCCGCGAGTGATCGCCTCGGGCGTAGCCCTTCGGCGCGATGAGCAGCCGGCACTTGGCGCCGTGGAGAAGCCGCTCGGCCACGCTGCCGGGTGCAATGGAGCCGAATGCGGCGTGGTGGGTCGAGCCGAGCACGATCAGGTCGGCTTCTCCCCTCTCCGCCAGCGCCCCCAAGGCATCGGCGGGTGATCCCTTCTCGACGTGAACCACCTTGAGCTCGCCGCCGTCTCGCTCGACGATCCGCTCGGCCAGCACGTGCGCGTCTTCCCCACGCTCGTTCTCCAAGTACCCGACGACGACCTGCGGATAGATGGGCGGCGCCGTTGCCATTGCCATGTCGATTTTGACGCGGCTGGTTCGTCGAGCTCTTAAACGCGGGGAAAGGCACCGCCGATATGAAGGAGCTTCAGATGTGTCGACTAAGCCGGAACGGACTCAGAGCTGAGGACCGCATCGATCAGGCCTGGAAAGCGTGCGTCGAGATCCTCGCGTCGGAGTTCGGTCAGCTTGCTGGTCCCCTCGCGCTTCTGGCGGATGACCCCGGACTCCCGCAGGACGCGAAAGTGATGGGTCTTCGTCGACTTGGCGACGCCGAGCTGGATCGAGCCGCAGGCGCAGGGCTCGTCGGTCTCCGCCAGCCGGCGCACGATCTCGAGTCGCTGCGGGTCACTGAGGGCGTGCAGTACGCCCGGCAGCTCGATCTCATCCCGCTCCGGGTGATGCAGCTTCGTTGTGTGATCTATTCCCATAGTTCGATTGTACGACGATGATCGAACCTTTGATACGATGCTCATCGTACTAATGAACGGCCAGGAAGGCAAGTCTATGAACGAGCACGAGAAGATTGAAGCAACCGGTGCCGACCCCGCGGCTGAGCAGAGCAACGGCCACCGCGGTCCCACCCCCTCCCAGGTCGCCGCGGCGGTTGAGGCCGCCTACATCCTGGAGGCCGTCCGCAAGTGAACCCGGTGACGGCGGCACAGGCGATCGTGAGGCGCAACTCGAATGCGCTGCTCCTGGTCGTCTGTCTCGGCCAGTTCATGGTGATCCTCGACGTCTCGATCGTGAACGTCGCGCTGCCGTCGATCAAGGACGCGCTCGGCTTTTCCACCAACGGCCTGCAGTGGGTCCTGAACGGCTACACCCTGACCTTCGCCGGCTTCCTGCTGCTCGGCGGGCGCGCGGCCGATCTCTTCGGCCGCCGCCGCATGTTCTACATGGGCACCCTGATGTTCTCCGGCGCCTCCCTCCTCTGTGCGATCGCGCCCACCGCGGGCGCCCTGGTCGCCGCCCGAGCCCTGCAGGGAATCGGCGGGGCGATCCTCTCCCCCGCAACCCTGGCGATCATCACGACCTCGTTCGACGAGGGGGCGCCCCGCAACCGGGCGCTCGGCGCCTGGGGCGCGGTGGGCGCAATCGGCGCAACCTCGGGCGTGTTGCTAGGCGGAATCCTCACCGAGGCATTCAGCTGGCCCGCAATCTTCATCATCAACGTCCCGATCGGCCTCGCGATCGTGCTCTTCAGCGGCCGCCTCGTGCCCGAGGGCCGCAGCGAGGCCGAGAACCGCCACTTCGACCTTCCCGGCGCCGTGCTGGTCACGCTCGGGATGACCGCCCTCACCTATGGAATCGTCACCACCGACCGGCTCGGCTGGGGCTCGCTTGGCGTCCTCGGCCCGGTCGTGGCGGGAGCGGCACTCCTCGTGGCCTTCGGCCTGTATGAGGCGAGGCTGGCCAAGAATCCGCAGCGTGTGCCGTTGATGCCCCTCACCGTCTTCCGGCTCCGCAACCTGCGCGCGGCCAACCTCGTGATCTTCCTGCTCTATGCCGCCATCTTCGGCTTCTGGTTCTTCCAGTCCCTCTATATGCAGGGCACGCTCGGCTACACCGCCCTCGAGACCGGCCTCGCCTTCGTGCCCATGACCCTCGCCGTCGCCACCGGCGCCGTCCTCGCGCCCCGCCTCGCCCGCCGGTTCGGCGCCCGCGCCGTCCTCGCCGCTGGGATGCTGTTCGCCACCGCCGGGGAGGCCCTCCTGATCGGCGTCCACCCGGGCGGCACCTACGTGGCGAACGTGCTGCCCGGGGGCGTGCTCGGCGCCCTCGGCCTCGGGCTGGCGCTGGTGCCGGCGACGATCGTGGCGGTCGAGGGTGTCCCCCGCGCCCTCAGCGGGCTCGCCGCGGGCGTGCTCAACACCTCCCGCTTCATCGGCGCAGCCCTCGGGCTGGCCGTCCTCAGCACGATCGCGGCCCATCACACCGACGCGGAGATCGGCACCGGCACCTCGGCCGCCCAGGCGCTCACCGACGGCTTCGACCTCCAGTTCGCCGTCGGGGCGGCCTTCTGCCTGGCCGGCGTGATCGCCGCAATCGGGCTCCTGCGGCCCCAGCGGGCGGCAAGCGTCCCCGAGACAGTCGTCGGCGCCGAGCAGGCGTAGGGGGGTCCGGTGCGGCCCCCGGCCGCAACAACCCTCTAGATTTCCCGCCGCTCATGCGCTTCTACGAGTTCGAGTCGCGGCGGATCGTCGAGCGGGCCGGGATCCCGGTCACCGAGTACGGCTTCGCCGAGACTGCGGCTGAGGCTCGCCAAGCCGCGGAGCGGATCGGCGGGCCGACGGTGATCAAGTCCCAGGTCCTCACGGGTGGCCGGATGAAGGCCGGCGGCGTCAAGTTCGCCGACACGCCCGATGAGGCCGAGGGACATGCCGCCGAGATCCTCGAGCTCGAGATCAACGGCCACATGCCGGTCGGCGTCCTCGTCGACCCGAAGGCCGAGGTCGAGCAGGAGTACTACGCGGCGGTCCTCTGGGACGGCCGCGCGAAGCGCCCGATGATGCTCTTCTCAGACATGGGCGGCATCGACATCGAGGAGGTGGCCGATCAGCACCCGGACCACGTCGGGCGCGGTCACCTCTCCAACCTCCACCCGATCCCGGACTTCCGCGCGAAGGAGGTGGTCGCCGCTGCGGGCGGCCTGACCGGCCGCGAGCTCACCCGCGCCACGCCCGTGCTCGCGCGGCTGGCCCAGCTGCAGCGCGACTACGACATGACCCTCGCCGAGATCAACCCGCTGGCGCGCCTGGCCGACAGCTCCTTCGTCGCTCTCGACGCCCACATGGAGATGGAAGACGAGGCGGTCAGCCGCCACCGGAGGGTGCTGGCGGAGATCGGCGTCGAGCTCGAGGAGCCCCGCGAGGACTATGAGCCGTCCGAGTTCGAGCGCAACGTCAAGGCGATCGACGAGGCCGACCACCGTGGCGTCATCCAGGGCAAGGACCACGGCTTCACCGGCAACCTCGGCCTCGTGATCGGAGCCGGCGGTGGCTCGCTCACCCTCACCGACGCCGTCCGCAGCCAGGGAGGCAAGCCCGCCAACTATGCGGAGATCGGTGGCAACCCCTCGGTCGCGAAGTCCTGCGGGCTCGCCAAGGAGGTGCTGAAGAAGGACGGCGTCGAGAAGATCGCAGTGATGATGTCGATCGTCTCCAACACGCGGGTGGACATCGTCGCCCGAGGCGTGATCAAGGCCTGCCTCGAGCTCGGCAAGGACCCGGCCGAGACCATCACGGTCTTCCGCATTCCGGGGGCCTGGGAGGAGGAGGGGGCGAAGATCCTCGGCAAGTACGGCATCGAATTCCGCGACCGCTCCACCTCGATGTGGGACGCCGCCGGCGAGGCCGTTGAGAAGGTCGAGGGAGCCGCGGGCTGATGTCGATCCTGCTGACGGAAGACTTCACCTTCATCGTCCAGGGCATCACCGGCCGGGAGGCCGTGAACCTGACGAAGGAGTGCCTGGACTACGGCTCTAAGGTCGTTGGCGGCGTCACCCCCGGCCGCAAGGGCCGCGACGTGCACGGCGTACCGGTATTCGACACCGTCCAGCAGGCGGTCGCCGACCACGGCGGGCAGATCGACGGCTCGGTCGTCACCGTCCCCCCCGCCTTCACCAAGGACGCCGTTTTCGAGGCGATCGAGAACGGCATCAAGCTGATCGTCGTAGTCACGGAACGGATCCCCCGGCGCGACGTTGCCCAGATGGTCGAGCTCGCTAACCTCCACGGTTCGCGCATCATCGGTCCGAACTGCCTCGGCGTGATCGTCCCCGGCGTCTGCAAGATGGGTGGGATCGGCGGTCCGGCCAAGGACGCAGCCAAGGCGTATGAGGCGGGCTCGATCGGCGTCATGTCCCGCTCCGGCGGCATGACCACCGAGATCTCCTCCACCCTCACCGCCGTCGGCCTGGGCGTCTCCACGGCCGTCTCGATCGGAGGCGACGCGATCATCGGCTCGACCTACGCCGAGCTCATGCCCCTCTTCGAGCAGGACGAGCAGACGGAGGCGATCGTCATCTACACGGAGCCGGGCGGTCGGATGGAGGCCGAGCTGGTGGACTGGCGCGAGGCGAACGACTCGAAGATTCCGATCGTCGCGTTCATGGCCGGCAAGTTCATGGACGATGAGGAGATGAAGGGCATGAGCTTCGGCCACGCCGGCACGATCGTCGAGGGGGCCGAGGACTCCGCAACCCAGAAGATCGCCCGGCTCGAGGCGGCCGGCATCCCGGTGGTCGAGCGGATCGACGAGATCCCCGCCGCTGTGAAGGAGAAGCTGGGAGCCGCGGTCTGATGGCCGAAACCCAGGATTTGCAGGGCATCTTCATCGACGTCGAGGTCTCGGACGAGATCGCCAACGATCCGGAGATCGCCGCGAAGCTCGAAGAGGTCTGCCCGGTCGACATCTTCGACGTGCGGGAAAGCGACAACGGAGTCGCGATCGTCCGCGAGAACCTCGACGAGTGCGTCCTCTGCGACCTCTGCGTGGAGGCCGCGCCGCCCGGCGGGGTGGTCGTCAAGAAGCGCTACGACGGCACCGAGCTGCGGCGGTAGTTATGCGAGGGTGCGCCGCAGCAATGCGAGGCGCAACTCGTCAAATGCGATGACGGCGTCGATTGTTGCCCGCGATCCGGGCACCGGCGAGCTCGGTGTGGCGGTCTTCACCGCGTGGCCGGCGGTGGGCTCCGTCGTCCCCTTCGCCGCGCCGGGCGTCGGTGCGGTCGCCACGCAGTCGCTCGTCCAGATCTCGTTCGGGCCGCGCGCCTTGGAGCTGCTTGGCACGGGCGTCCGGCCTGCCGACGCGGTCGAGCAGCTCATCGACTCGGATCCGAAGCCCGCTGTGCGCCAGCTCGCGGTGCTGGCCGCCGACGGCGAGGCAGCGGGGTTCACCGGGGACGCCTGCGTTGACTACGCCGAGGACACCGCGGGCACCGACTGTCGCTGCCAGGCGAACATGATGGCGTCGGACGGCGTACCGCAGACGATGGCCGAGGCCTTCGACTCTGCGGAGGGTGAGCTCGCCGTCCGTCTGCTCGCCGCACTCGAGGCCGGCGAGGCCGCAGGCGGCGATGCGCGCGGCCGAATGTCGGCAGCGCTTCTGGTGGTGCCTGCGGAGGGCGAGCACTGGCGACGGAGCGTCGACTTGCACGCCGAGTACGACGAGGATCCGCTGGCCGAGCTCTCCCGGGCGCTTCGGTTCCACCGCGCCTTCTCCCTGCTCGACCTCGCCGAGAAGATGGCTGGAGCCGGCGACAGCGAGGGCGCCATGCAGGCGAGCATCGATGCGCTGGGTCTCTCGAACGAGAACCCACAGCTGCTGCTTTGGGTGGGACTGGGAGCGGCGAACGGCGACCTCGACGTCGGGCTCAACCTCGTACGCCGAGCGTTGGAGCTCCAGCCATCCCTCACCGACTTCTTCGCCCGGCTGAACGACGACGTCGCGCCCTCGGCATCGGCGGTGCGGTCGCGGCTTGGCGAGGCCTCGTGACCACGGCCGAGGACCTGATCCGCACCGACTCGGAGAGAGCAGCGCTCGAGAGGTTGCGTCAGATCACCGGCCAGACGGGCGGACCGATGGAGCGCCACGGCCTGCGGGTCTTCCTGGTTGCGGACCGGCTTGCCACGGCGCGGGAGGCTGTGGTCGACCGCGAGATCCTGCTGATCGCCGGACTGCTTCACGACATCGGCCTGTATGACGAGGCCTCTCAGGGCGGTGCCTACGTCCGCGACGGCGCTGAGTTCGCCGCTGAAATGCTTCGAGCCGAGAGCTGGGACCAGGAGCGCATCCGGCTCTGCTTCGATGCGATCGAGCGTCACCATGAGCTTCGCCCGCAGTGGGGGCGCGGCGCAGAGGTCGAACTCATCCGCCGTGCCGATCTTGTCGACCTCACCTCGGGTCTTGTCCGTTTCGACCTAAGCCGCGAGTGGCTACGCGATCTCTTCCGGTCAGTTTCCCGCGACGGGACCTATCCAACGATCGGCCGCCAGGTCGCCCGGCAGCTGAGCCACCGGCCTTTGAAGTTCGCGTCGATCTTCTGGCGCTAGCCGGACTGATCCTGCCGCTGGTCGTTGTCGGCGCTTGAGCCTCATGGCGGCCTGCCGCGACCGCGCCTGGATCCGCCGGGGCCCGAAAGATTCGGAGCGGTCGGATCCAGGGCGCGCGCGTGCCGCTGGCGCAACTGACTAGCGCCGGGCACTGTGCCGACTGGGGTGGTCGTGACGTGCCAGGGATTGACTTTCTGAGCGCCGACGGAGAAACTTCAGGCAATGAAGTTTGAGGGAGTGCTAGGGGGCAGAAGCTTGGATGGGCTGCGGCGGCCCGTTCATCGATGCCTGAGTGCGTCTCGTCCGCGGTTCCAGCATGACTGAGCGTGGGCCTACCATCGTTCTGGCAGAAGACGAGCCACTTACTCGGACTGCCCTGCGTCGATTGCTCGAGCGCGCCGACTTCGAGGTGAAGGGCGAAGCTGCGGACGCGGAGACCGCGATTGAGATGTGCGTGCTTGAGCGGCCGCAACTCTGCCTTGTGGACCTATATCTGACTGGCGGGGGGATCCGAATCGTGCGCGAGGTCTCCCGGCGCGTTCCGGAGGCATTGGTGGTGGTTCTGACGGCCTCAGCGGATCCCGATGACATGGTCGACGCGATCCATGCAGGCGCCTCCGGCTATCTGGTCAAAGGCATGGACCCGGATCGGATTTCCCACGCGCTCCGCGGAGTGCTCGCGGGCGAGGCGGCGATTCCCCGTTTCCTGGTGGCTGAGCTGGTCCGGGACCTGCAGACCCTGGGCCGGCAGCGAGCAATCGCAGGCAGAAACGGCCGCGCTGAGCTGACCAGTCGCGAGTGGGAGATCATCGGGATGATGTGCGATGGGCTGAGCGGGCCCAGCATCGCCAAACGTCTTTACCTCTCCCCGGTCACGGTTCGCCGCCACAGCGCGGAGGTGGTGCGCAAGCTTGGAGTCCGGGACCGCCAGGAGGCGATCGCTCTGGTTCAAGAGCACGCCTGAGGTCTTTACCAGACCCCGACAACGGACTTAGCCCAGCAGATACTGCAAAGATGCGCGCGCCTCCGGCGGGCTAATGTCTGAGTCACGATGCTCTGGTCCGCACGCGGCGCGGCGCCGTCGTGCACAATCGTCACTGACGGGAGGTGGCGCACCTCCGCATCCCGCGTTCCTGATCCGCCGGCAGAGGTCGGTTTCTCCGAGTACATGAAGAACCGCTCGTCGAGGAAGCCGGCGCTCTCGACCGCCTCGCGCCGCGCGATCTTTCACACGAACTGGGCGTGCGCCCACGGGTCTCATGCCCGCCGCTACTCGGGAGCAGAGGCTGGTCGCCGGTTCGGCTTCGCCGTCCCGCGTGAGCCGGCATCGTCGGTGGGCTTCGACGCCGCATCCGCGCCCCCCCGCCCCGGAACCATCTTGGGTCGCCAGGGCAGCGCCCTGCGTGAGCCGGCACCGTTGGTGGGCTTCGACGCTGCATCCGCGCGTCCGCGCCCCGGAACCAGCTTGGGTAGCCAGAGCGGCCTGTGTGAGCCGGCATCGTTCGTGGGCTTCGACGGTGCATCTGCGCTCGCGCGCCCCGGATCCAGCGTGGGTAGCCAGAGCGCTGAGCCGGCATCGTCGGTGGGCTTCGACGCTGCATCCGCGCGCCCGCGCCCCGGAACCAGCTTGGGTAGCCAGCCGGGTGCCAGCGTAGAGACTCGCCAGCCGGGTGCCAGCGTTGAGAGGACGAGAATGCCCACGCACGCGCAGAGGAAGAGGAAGACAGCCACGACGAGCGCGACCATGCGCTTCGGCCCGCGAATGTCCTGGCGGACCTGCGGCGACCCAAGCCCGGTTACCCGAAGCCGACGCGCGTCGGGGACGTTCTCGTTGGCGGCCTTCGAGGCGAGAAAGCCCTGCAGGCCGGTGATGGCGGCCTCGCCCAACCGCACCGCGGCGGCGGAGTCGGGCGCCTGCGCCTCAATCTCGATAATGGGAAGCGGCACGTTGTCCGCGTCCGTTTCCGTATGGGCTGTCATCAGGTAGGCCGCCGGGTTCGCGGCCGCCGCCGAGAGGTCTGCCGGGAGCACGCCCTCGGACACGACGCCAGCGTGCAGTTCGTTCGGGTGCAGGCCGGCGGCCCCGGCGATGATCGTCTTGATCTCCCCCTCGGTCATCACATTTGCCAGAACGCTCGCGCGTGCGCCGAGCGTTTCCAATCCCCTAGGTTCCACAGTGACGACCTGGGAGTTGGGAGTGTCGATGAGGATGCGGCTCGATGCGATGGCGACCTCGTGCTTGCGATCCTTTGGGGGCAGCGAGACGGTGTAGGTGATCGCCAAGCCGACGAGTATCGCCACGACGGCCGCCACGCCGACCACTAGGCGGCAACGCCAGATTTCGCGGAGAATGGTGACAGCGTCCATTTAGAAATCGTCCAGGCCGGCTACACATGCCTGTCCCTTGTCTAATGAAACGGAGGGACGACCGGTTTTCTTCTAACGCCTTCCGGCTCGTGGTGGCGCCACCGCGCAAGTGCGGTCCCGCCGCCGTCGTTCATAGGCCAGTGTGCGACAGCGAATCGTCAACCTCACATTCCACGGCATCGGTGAGCCCGGGCGGTCCTTGGAGCCGAGCGAGGAACAGGTCTGGCTCGACTCGGATCAGTTCCAATCCGCGCTCGACTCGGTGGTGGGGCACAGCGATGTCCGGATCACCTTCGACGATGGCAACGCCTCCGACGTGGAGCAGGCGCTCCCGGGGCTGCGCCGGCGCGGCCTGACCGCGACCTTCTTCGTCGTCGCCGGCAGACTCGGTGACCCGGGGTTCCTCGACGAGCGAGGCGTCTGCACACTGGCCGCCGCCGGGATGGGAATCGGTTCTCACGGCATGCACCACCGCCCCTGGCGGCGGCTCGACCAGCGCGCGCTCGAGGAGGAGCATGTCGCCGCGAAGGTCCTGCTCGAGGGGGTGGTCGGTCGCCCGGTAACCGAGGCCGCATGTCCGTTCGGCTCATACGATCGCTGCGTACTGCGATCCCTGCGTCGCCACGGGTACCGACGGGCATACACCAGCGATCCGGGAACGACTGGGCCCGACGACTGGATCCAATCGCGCTACACCGTTCTCCCCGGGAACGCCACGGCACCGGTCGAGCACGCCCTCGCCCTGGAGAGGTCCACATATGACGTCCTACGTCGGCGCGCGAAGAGAGCGGCGAAGCGATGGCGGTGAGCGTTTCCAGCACGGTAAGCGTGGCCCCGATCATCGACGACGACGTCCGGCGAGCGGCCGAGTTTCTACAGGTCAACTTGAACCAGCGCGTATCGGCCGACCAATGGGAGTACTCGGTCGACGTACCGTGGGCCGTCGAGAGCCCGAACGCGGGGTTCATGCTCCTCGACGATGACGAGATCGTCGGCGTCCAGTTGGCCTTCTACTCGGAGCGCACCATCCACGGCCGACGCGAGCGATTCTGCAACCTCGGCGCCTGGTGCGTGCTGCCCGCCCACCGATTCAACGGTCTTCGGCTCCTCAAGGCGGCGCTGGCCCAGGAGGGCTACCACTTCACCGATCTGTCCCCGAGCGGCAACGTGGTGGGCATCAACGCCAAGCTCGGCTTCCGTTTTCTCGACACGACGACTGCGCTCGTTCCGAACATCCCTTGGCCGAGCTGGCCAGGCCGCAACGTGATCAGCTCCGATCTCGAGCTGATCTCCCTCAGCCATCCCGCGGCCGTCGAGGTGCTCGTCTAGCCATGTTGCTGGTCGTCGTTGCAGTTGCGCTCGGCCTTCCCGGCCTCGCCGCCGCCGGGCACCTCGGTCTGCTGGCGCTCGCCTCGCTCGCCTACCGTGAACCTCGGTCCCAAGCCCACGAAGAGCTCTGCTTCCTCGTTCTCGTGCCTGCACACAACGAAGCCCCGGTGATCGGCCGCTGCCTCGAGGCCATCTACGCCGACGCTCGGCCTGGCGACATGGTGCTGGTAGTCGCGGATCGCTGCACGGACTCGACGGCGACGGTCGCCCGCCGGATCGGGGCGTCCGTGCTCGCACGCGAGCCCGGAGATGAGCCGGGCCGAGCCGCCGCCCGCCAGGCAGGACTCGAGCACGCGCGCGCTCTCGAGTGGGACGCGGTGGTGATGCTCGACGCCGATTCCGTGATCGCGCCCGGGTTCTTCGGGGCCTGCGAACGAGCCCTGGCCGGGGGGGTAGCAGCGGTGCAGGCGCGCAGTGAGGGCAGGCGCGGTCGGACCCTGGCCACCGAGGCGTCCCTCGCCGCGTTCGCCCTGCAGGGGATCACGCTGCCGCGGGGCCGCGACCGGCTGGGTTTGCCGGTGCGGCTGCGGGGCACTGGGATGGCGATCCGACGCCAGCTGGCCCTGGCACATCGCTTCCGCGCGCCGGCCTCCGAGGACCTCGTCTTCACCCTCGATCTGCTGCTCGACGGGAGCCGCTGCCGGCATGTCGACAGTGCGCGGCTGCGCTCGGAGGGTGCCAACACGTGGAGCACATTCGGTGGCCAGAAGGTTCGCTACGAAGCCGGGCGGCTGGCGGCGGCGCGCGCATATCTGCCACGGCTGCTGAAGCGCGCGGTGCATCGCCGGGACGCCGCCTGTCTCGAGGCCGCATGGTTTCTGGCCACCCCGCCGTTCGCGCTCGCCGTGCTCTCCCTGCTGGCAGGGATCGCGCTCGCCGCGCTGGCCCAGGCCTGGCCGCTGGCAGCGGTATTCGGAGCCGGCTTGCTCGCGCTCGCCCTCGTCATCGTCACCGGTTTGATCCAGGCGAGAGCCGGCCTCCGTACCTGGCTGTCGCTGCTGGTAGCCCCCTGGTATCTGGGTTGGAAGGCCGTCGTGCAGCTGCGCGCCGTCGCGAGCGTGCTTCGGCGAGACGACTACTACCAGCCGACCGCACGAGCCTGACGAGGCGGATCGACTTCGGCTCCCCGGATAGCCATCGAGGCTATAGTGGCGTGCAGCCGTCGGCTCGGTCTCGACACTGGCGGGGCGTCGGGGCAATCGAGAACGGGCGAACCGCAGCCGTGAGACCCGGAGGCTTTCGATGTCGAGTTGGGTGTTGCCGATCGTCGTACTTGCCTGTCTCTGGGGGGCGGTCCAGGCATCGAACGGCTCCAACGATCGGATCGGGGTCCCTAATGGATCGAATCAGCGGGCCCACTCGAGTCACCCGGGCAAGCGCTTCCCGAACCCGGGTAGCACGGGCGTACCGGCGGGATGGAAGCCGGCCCGGACCCGGAACGCCGACCTGCACGTGACGCAGACGGGGACGGTAGTCCACGACCTGCTGCTGCGGAATGCGGACCTCTTGGTCGACGCCCCGAATGTGACCATCCGGCGTGTCAAGCTTCAGGGCGGCCAGATCGACAACGCCGCGGGGCGCCCCTGCAGCAACGGTCTCGTCATCGAGCGCACGACGCTAGAGCCCCCGCCGGGAGAAGGCTCCATCGTCGAGACCGAGGGAGCGGTCAGCTCCGGCGGCTACACCGCCCGGCGGGTGAAGATCTGGCGGCGCGCGGAGGGATTCCGAAACGGCGGTCGATCGGAGGGCTGCGGCCCGGTCCGGATCAAGAACTCGTTCGTGAAGATCGTCACTCCGCCGGGTCACTGCGACCTGCACTCGGACGGCATCCAGGGATATGACGGATCGGAGTTGACGGTCACCAACACGACTATTGACTTCCCAGTTTGCGGGACGGCGCCCTTCTTCGTGCCCTCGGACCAAGGGAACACGAGCGCCAGGGTCGAGCGCCTGCTCGTCATGGGCGGCGGCTATCCCTTCCGCCTCGGAGTGCCCGGCAGGGTCTCGGGTCTCAAGATCGTCGCCGGCTCGTGGGAGTACGGGCCGGTCGACGTCAACTGCTCGGCAGTACGGCCGAACTGGAACGCTCAGATCGTCAAGATCACGTCGAAGTACGAAGTCGACAAAACCGTCCGTTCCCAGCCCTGCACGGGGACGGGCAACTGACAACCTGCGCGATAACACCGAGGTCGCCAAGTGGCTGGACCTGCTGCCCCGTCGGCTGCGCGGCGCGGGATCCCGGTCCTGCAGCTCGACCACGTCACTAAGGACCACGAGGGCCCGAGGCCGCTTTGCGATCGGTGCGCAGCACAAGTTGGCGGGCGTCGACGTCGCCTACTCGCTGAAGGTGAAGGAGCCATTCCCTCGGGGTGGGTGATCGCGTTCCGCACCCTGTGTGAACTGCCAGGGCCGAGCTCGTCGGCCATCGCTATTTTTGCCGCCCTTGCACGTTAATTTGGTTGCGAATGGCGACGGTCACGGCTTCCAAACGGACGGATAGGGACTCCGGGCGCGATGACGCGTTGGCCGATGACGCTGTGGAGATACGGCACGCCGGGCGCGAGGAATGGCTTCGCCTGGCGGCTCAGTTCGACGATCACAACTTTCAGCACTGCTGGGAGTACGCGGAGGCGATGGCGGCGAGGACGAATGCCGAGGTGGAGAATCTCGTGATCGCTGCCGGGGAGAGGGTCGAGGGCCTTGCCAGCGTCCGCATCAAGCGACTCCCGGTGCTTGGCGGCGGAGTCGCCTACGTGGCCAATGGGCCGCTGGTGAGGAAGCCGGAGGGCAGCGACCTCGAGGGGCGCCTTGGTCTCGTGCTCGCCGCGCTGCGGCAGAGATACGTCGAGCAGATGGGGCTCGTCCTTCGCTTCGCGCCAGTGATCGGGGACTTGGCCTGGAACGAAACATTGGAGCGCTGCTACGAGGCAGCTGGTTTCGTCCGAGCTCGCCATCTTCGTCCCTACACCACGATCCTCGTCGACCTCCATCGCCCGCTCGCCGATCTGCGGGCCGGCTTCGCGAAGCGGTGGCGTCGCAACCTCGGCAAGTCCGAGCGAGAAGAGCTCGAGCTGAGTGAAGGCACGGGGCCCGAGCTCTTCGACGACTTCAAGCCACTCTTCGACGACCTGGTGGCGCGCAAGGCGTTCCGGGTTGTCCTTGGTGCCGACTACTACGCCGCGCTGCAGCCCAAGATGGCGGAAAGCGAGCGCCTCCTCCTCTTCATCGCCAGGGTCGACGGTGCACCCGCCGCCGGCCTCGTGACGAGCATGGTCGGTGACACCGCCGTGTACCTGCTTGCGGCCTCCAACGACGCGGGCCGCCAGACGAACGCTGCGTACCTTCTGCAGTGGAAGGCGATCGAGGCGGCGATTGCGCGGGGCTGCCGCTGGTATGACCTGGGCGGCGTCAACCCCGAGAACAATCCGGGCGTATACCAGTTCAAATCCGGAACGGGCGGGACCGAGTGCCGTGCCCCCGGCCCCTACGAGCTCGGGCCCAGCAGCGCGCGGGCGACCGCGGTCCGCGTCGCCGAGCGCCTCTTCAGGGCAACGGACTTCCTGCGGCGATCCGCCGATTGAAGTCAGTGCGACTCACTCCGGGATCGTCACGGGCCTCGCGAGATCCGGGCGAGCGGGCTCCAACTTGCCACAACACAGGTCGGGCAAACGGGTCGGCTGCGCTGGTCGATCGGCTCGCCGTCCTGGGTCAGGGAGTCGGAGGCCGGGTCGGGGGCCGGAGCGGGTGGATCAAGCTGGACCCCTGTCGATCTTGCGCCCGTCCTCGCCGGCGGCTTACCGGTCGGACCCCCGGGGTAGCCCGTGGCGATCGACGAACTCTTCCACTACGTCCGCCCGGATGAGCCCCTGGGTGAGCAAGACTGGGCCGACCTGGAGCCGATCCTGGCGCAGGAACCCGCCTCACAGTGATCAACGGGCTCACTGAGGCGCTGACCCTGCACGGGCTCGACCCGTATGAGCCGCTCTCGAGTACCGATCTTCGTCCGACAGCGCGGAGCGGATCGTAAGCCCTGAGCGGGGCTGCGAGCAAGTCCCGCTCACTTGGTCGGACGGGGCACCGGTTTCGTCTCGGGCAGGCGCAAGGAGCGCGCGATCGCGGAAATCAGCACGACACCGGCGCACCACAGGCCGAACAGGACGATCGCCACTCCGAGCATCAGAACGGTACGGTGATCGGCTGGGAGGCTCTGAGTCGTGATCGGGCCGACGGGCTCGGCGATGAAGCTCTGGGCCTTCGGCATTTCAGCTGGGGCGGCACTGATCTTCAATGCGTGAGCGGCCGCCCCCGCGAGCCGTGCAGCTGCTCCGCGGTCCGGAGCCTGCGCCTCGAGCGAGATCAACGGGATTAGGGCGTTGCTGTGAACGGACAGTAGATAGACGTCGCCGGGGTTCGCCGCGGCCCCTGTCGTTGCCAGGGACAGGGGTACCGGCAGTATCGGAGTGGCCAGGTCCGAGCTGACCACGGCGAGCTGTTGAGCGGGAATCCCCGCCTCGCCAGCGATCTGCCGCCTCGCCGGCTCGGTGCCCAGGAGCTGGGAAAGCAGATTCGCCCTCCACGGCAGGCTCTCCACGCGGGCAGGGTCCGCGTTGATGAGCTGCGACTGCGGGGTGTCGAGTAGCACACGAACCTCGGCCTGCGCACGGCCGTCCCCGCTGCCCGCCGCGAACTTGGGAGCCGCTGCAATTGCCAACACGGCACCGAGCGAGACAATTATTCGTCGCCGCCACAGCGCCCGCGGGAAGACTAAGGAATCCATGCGTGAGTCCGATCAGCCTCTGGCTGCCCGCTCGGAGAGCTCCGCCGTCCGCCATCCCTCCCTCACACGCGAGAACAGGATCACGGTTGCGCACGCAAACGAGAGTGTGAGCACGAAAGCCAGCAGGCCCACTTGCCACTCGATGCCGTCATTGATCACCTCGCCGTTGGCCCGCCCTAGCTGTACCAGGCGGATCTGGTCCGCTTCCGGGGTTCGCTGGGCGACGGCTTCATCTGCCAGGTAGGCGCGCAGTTCGTCCACCACTGCGTTCGCCAGTGTCTCCGCTTCCTGTGCCGTCGGCGCCTGCGAGTAGATGTCCATCATCGGCACCGTCGGGTTGGTCTGAATGCTGATGCGGTGCTGATCGGTGGACTCGAAGATGTCGGTCGCGTGCTTCTGGCTGGGTGAGCCCTCGACAACGCGTGGCTCTGTCGGGGTTAGAGGAGGCGTGACCTGAAGCGAGTCCACCGGCACATGGGCTCGCTGGGCGATCGCGTCCAGCACGGCCCCCTGCGCGGGCACGTTCCCGAGCACGATCGCGCGTTGCCTGAGCGCCTCCAGCACGTACGTGTCCTGGCGCAAATCGAGGATCGACGACCGAGGCGTGTCGACGACCACGTGCGTCGTTGCAGTCGCCATCTGCAGCGAGCGAGACGTCAGGCGCGGCGGGATCACACTGATCTGCACCACGCTCCAGACGCCCATCACGAGGGCGAGCACGAGGCTTGCAGCCACCCATGGCCATCGGCGCCACAACATGCGCATATGCCACCCGAGCTTCACGTACCCCACCAACGTTGTCCGTGGGCGAGTAGTTGCGGGCGGCCCGTCCGGCCCCCGGGTACTACGTCAGGGCAGCCTTGCGTTGACGAACCCTGTCAGGCTCTCAATCGTCTCGAACGAATCAGGCGGGACATCCTCGTCCTCGACGGTGATTCCGAAGCGCCGCGACTCGACGATACCTGCGATGCCTCGAGTCCAGCTCGGCGGGAGCCACAGTGGCGCCCCACGCGACTAACGCATCGGTACCAGCGGTTCTCTCACCGATCGGGCAGCCGGATCGCGGGAATCGGCGCGGCCGACCGCGCTCGGGGCGGCACCCTCGCGCGTCCGTTTTCTCCTCACGCCGCTCGATGATCACAACCGCAACGAGTCCGGTCATGTACAGAAAGACATACGGCACATGCGGAAAGGAGAGTACGTCGAACATCAGGGCGCATACGAAGAACGTGACGGCGATCGCCGCGCCGACCAGCCCGACGGAGGCTGCCGTCGGATCGCGGGAGGCGATCAGACGTCGTGCGCTCGCGAGCACCACGAGCGGAATCAACAGGAAAGCTGCGAGACCGAGGACGCCCGTCTCGATCGTCCGAAGCAGGATCTCGGAGTCGAGGATCCGGTAGTTCTCGTGGTTATAGCTGCCGTAGCCACGGCCCAGGGCCGGATGGCTCCAAACGTCCGGACGGATCGCGTCGTAGTCGGATGTGCGGTCGCTGACGGTGCCCACCGCTGCGCGGTCCGAGCGGGTGAACTGGTCGGTAATCGAACTCAGCGCTCCCGGCGACAGGACCATCGCGATGACCAAGACGACGAGTCCCAGCGGAGCCAGCTTGAGCAGCGCGCTGCGACGGAAGTAGACCAGCGTCAGCACCACCGCGGCCGGGGCCACGAGGGCGCTCTTGCGGTAGGTGGCAAATACCGCCGCCACAAGCAGGCAGGCGGCGAGTGCGTACATGATCCGCGTTCGCCAGCTCCCGGCGTCGATCAGGCGGACGAGGGCGATCGGAAGCGCCAGGGTGAGCATCGCGACGGCTTCCAGCGGCGTCTCCGTCGGACCGCGGACGATCCGCCTGCCGATGCCGTCGAGAGCCCCGGGGTCCAGCTGACCGCTGAGCGTGAAGGGGCCCGGCAAAAGGGTGTCGGACAGGTTCCAGAACAGATTCTGCTCTGACCTGTACTCGTAGATCATCCCGAGCGCGCAGACCACGGCGAGCAGTAGCGTGAAGCTCAAGAACGCCGGCACCTCCTCGCGCCTCACCGCGCTCGCAGTGATCACGAACAGGGAGACATACGAGACGAGGAGCGGCAGCTTCTTCAGCGAGAGGTCCAGCTCCAGCGTTTGGTTGAGGTAGCGTGCGTCTAGGACCACGCTGAGCAGGGCGATGATCAGGAACACTCCCAGAGCAGTGTGGATCCACGTCAACCGCAGACGGGGTGCAACCGTGCCACGCGCCACGAGGGCCAGCACCCAGAAAATGGCGACGACCGGGAGCACGATCCGGTCGAGCGAGAGATCGATCGGCAGGGAGACATTCAGCGCCAAGGTGTTGAACGGGACCAACCAGATGAGCGCGATGAAGCCCGCCAGCGTCCACGGAAGCAGCGCGCCGGGTCCGTGGCCAGTGGTCATCCACAGGGGTCCTCGGGTGGCGCGCGCCGAGCCGCGAACGGGGAAGGTCGAGCCAACCCGACGATGGTCGCTCGCCATTCGGAGTCCCGTTGCGCGACGGCAGCGGGTCCGCTCGGGCGGCCGTACCCGCGGCCGATCGGCGATCGCGCAAATGGACGAGACCCAGCAGGAGGGCGCACGAGAGCGCAAAGACGGTCAGGAGGGTCAGGCTGGCGATCTCCAGGGCCACGTGCTGATTGGCCACCACGCCACGCGCTGCTCCGATCTGATGCAGACGCACCGTGTTGGCCTCGTCGCCGCCCCCCAGAGCGCGCAGGTACTCGCGCAAGCTGACCACGACAGCGTTCGCAAGGCATTCTGCTTGCGCTGCCGATGGTGCCTGAGCATAGACGTCGAAGATCGGCGTCGGCCCGCCGACGACGGGCGTTGACGGCCGGCCCTGGACCTCGAGGCGATAACGAGACTTCGAGCCCTGGATCTCACTCGCGCGTCGCTCGCTGTCGGGCTCCGTGAACGAGAGCGGCACGTCCGCGGTCGTCCGCGCAAGGCCTGATATCGCGTTTGGCGATACCCGGCAGTACCGCGCGACGCGCTCGAGCACCGGTCGAGTCATCGCCACTCGCCCCAGCAGCTCGTCGTGCTTGACTGCTGTCGCGACGTCCTGGGGCAGGGCTCGACTAAAGGCAAGCGGTGGCGAGGAGGCGGCTGTGTCGATCATCACGTGCGTCGTGGCAGTGGCGATCTCAAGCCCGTTCTCCTCGCCGTTCGGGGGAAAGGGACCGAGACCGCTGTTGAAGCCCGCACAAACCGCCCCCACCAGGGCGCTGATTGCCATCACCGCCAGGTAGAGCCGGCGCCGTGCTGATCGATGCGCCGCCATCTCGATAACAACGGAAGTCGCGGGCGTCGTCTTCCTTCGCCGCGCCAAACGCAGGTGGAAGCGCTCGCCGTGATTCAACGTTGTTTGGGCATGAGGGCAGAAGCGTTCGAGAGATCGCGTCACCACGGCTCGGCCGCTTGCCGGCGACGGGGATCGACGTGATCAAGCTCGCAGTCGTCGGGCTCGGCAAGATGGGCGTGTCGCACCTCGCGATCGCCAACGCGCATCCCGAGGTTGAGGTTGCGGCGGTCTGCGACTCGTCGAGCTACGTCCTCGGTGTGCTCAAGAAGTACACGGGAATGCCCGCCTACGGTAACTACGAGGCGATGCTCCGCGACGTCGACCTCGACGCGGTGCTGATCGCAACGCCCTCCCGCACACACGTGGACATGGTCCGTTCCGCGCTCGAGCGGGATCTGCCCGTCTTCTGCGAGAAGCCGCTGACCTTGAGCGCGCACGACGCTGAGCACCTGGCCGACCTCGCGCGCCAACGAAGAGTGGTCACCCAGGTCGGCTATCACAACCGCTTCGTCGGCAGCTTCAGCGAAGTCAAGAGCCTGCTCGACGCCGGGGCGATCGGCGCCGTCAGCAGCGTCCTCGGCGAAGCGTATGGCCCGGTGGTGCTGAAGCGAAAGGGCGGGACCTGGCGGAGTCGAAAGGAAGAGGGCGGCGGCAGCCTCTACGACTATGCGGCACACCCGATCAACCTGCTGAACTGGTATCTCGGCCAGCCGATCGGCGTGGGAGCCACGATCCTGAATTCGATCTTTTCCCGCGAGATCGACGACGAGGTCTCCAGCACCCTGTTCTATGCGGACGGCAGCTCGGCGCGGGTCGCGGTCAACTGGTCTGATGAGTCTTACCGGAAGATGACCACGCGGATCACCGCCTGGGGAGCCGCCGGGCGGATCTACGCGGACCGTCAGGAGTGTCGCGTCTACCTCAGAGGTAACGCCCCGATCCCCGCCGGCTATCAGCAGGGATGGAACCTGCGCAACGCGACCGAGCTCACGGAGCCGGTCGGCTTCTACCTTCGAGGCGAGGAGTACAGCGCACAGATCGATGACTTCGTTGAGCGGGTGAAGACCGGACGGCTGAGCGGCCTGAACGGCTTCGACAGCGCTGCGGTCACCGACAGCGTCATCGCGATGATGCTCGCCGATGCCCGCAAGGGAGCGTCTACGCGCATCGACGGAGAGGCCACCGAGCCGGACCGCAAGTGGTCTCGACGATTCTTTCCGGGATCCAGGCCTCAGCCTGCTCATGTCCACGAGCGGGTCGCGACCAGGGGGTAGGGCCCGGTGGACCGGCTGCTGTTCGGCGACAACCAGTTCTTCGGCGTCAATCACATGTCCGAGGAGAAGGCGCGGGCCCAGGAGTTGCGCTTCCATACGCTGGATGCGGTCGTCGACGTACTCGATTCGGCATACGACGAGGGAATCCGCACCTTCATGTGTACGACGCACGACCGGATCTCCTCGATCTGCGACCACGTGCGAGCGCATCCCGGCCGCTATGACGACTTCTCGTTCTATCCCTGCATGCCGTATGCGCACAAGTACGCCAACGCGGTAACCGACAGTGGCATGCTCGGCGCGGTCAAGCGCTTCCTTCCCGACGAAGGGCTGCTGGACGCTGCGATCCGGGGCGGGGCTTCCGTGGCAATGAAGGACATTGACGGGATCACCACGCTGCTGGTCGACGCCGAGATGAAGATGTTCGAAGGGCTGCGGACTCCGGTCATTTTCCTGCAAAACATCGTCGTCGACCTGCTGCTCGGCCTCGGGTTCAACCACGCGTTTCGGGTCTTTGCGGACCACGTGCGAGACCGCTACGACGCCGAGCCGGGCTTCATCACCATGAACCTGCCGGCCCTCCTGCCCGTGCTCGACGAGCTCGCAATCGAGGATCCGATCGTCTGCTCGAACATCAACAAGATCGGATTCCGCATGTGCGGGGGGGCGGAGGCCTATGAGGCCGCCCTGCGCGAGTGTCGGTTCCGGGCCGTGGCGATGTCGGTCTTCGCCTCAGGGGCGATCCCGGCCCGAGAGGCAATCGAGTGGGTCTGCGCTCAGACCAACCTCGAAGCGATCGTCTTCGGCGCCTCAACCAGGCAAAACATCCAGAGCACCTGCGAGCTCGTCTCCGAGTACTGGGGTGGGCGGAACTGACCACCCTGCTCGCAGCGTCGACCGGTGGGCATCTCAAGCAGCTGCATCGGTTGCATCGGCGGCTCTCGGGCATCAGCGGCCCCTACCGGTGGGCAACGTTCGACACTCCGCAGAGTCGATCGCTGCTCGACGGCGAGGCGGTCGACTTCGTGCGCTTCGTGGGCGGCCGCGACCCGGTCAATCTGCTGCGCAATCTGCCAGCCGCCCGCCGCATCATCCGCGGTCACGCGATCGACACGGTGGTGAGCACGGGATCTTCGATGGCCCTGCCGTTCTTCGCTCTGGCGCGGACCCGACGGCTCGACTGCCACTACATCGAGAGTGCCGCGCGCAGCGAGGGGCCGTCGGCGACCGGGCGCGCGATCAGCCGAATACCAGGTGTCCGGCTCTATGCGCAGTACTCCAACTGGGCATCCGGCGGGTGGCACTACCGCGGCTCGGTGTTCGATTCCTTCGAACCCGCCGAGAACGGAGCGCACCCCCCGATCCGACTTCGCAAGGTGGTGGTCACGCTGGGCACCTACCGCGGGTACGGGTTCGCGCGGCTGGTACGGCGTCTGCTGGCGATCCTGCCGCCCGAGACCGACGTGCTGTGGCAGACGGGCGACACCGATACCGGCCGCCTCGGGGTCGACGGCCATCGCGCGATACCCGAGCGCGACTTGATCCAAGCCATTGGAGAGGCGGATGCAGTCGTGGCCCACGCCGGAGTCGGCGCCGCCCTGGTCACTCTCGAGGCGGGCAAGTGCCCGGTGCTGGTGCCCCGCCGCCACGCCATGGGGGAGCACGTTGACGATCACCAGACCCAGATCGCAAAGGAGCTCGGCGATCGTGCCCTCTCGGTCCCTTCCGAAGCTGACGAGCTGACGCTCGGCCATCTGCTCGCCGGCGCGGCGCGCAGGGTGACTACGGTCGCCGACGATCCACCGTTCGTCACCTGCGGCTTCGAACCGGATGCCGGGGAAACGAGCTCAGGCCCTCCCCGCCGGAGAGATAGCCCAATTTTGACGGGCGTCAGCGACAGCGCCAGCGCGGAGGCCCGAGTAAGCAGCGACTCTGCCCCGCGGATGGAGCGCTTGGTGGGCATCGGAGTGTCCTGGAAGCTGATCGGCCAGCTCGGGGTCCAGCTGATCCGACTGGTGACGGTCGCCGTACTGGCTCGGCTGCTCACCCCCGCGGACTATGGCGCCGCCGCGATCGCGGTTACGCTTGCGACGTTCGCCCCGACAGTGGCCGACATGGGCATCGGATCCGCCCTGGTCCAGACGGAGGAGGCACCCCGGGTGGTCCGCTCGACGGCCTTCTGGGCCTCGATCGGGTTCGGCGTCGGGCTGTTCCTGCTCTTCGCCGCCGCCGCGAACCCGGTCGGACACTTCCTCGGTGACCCCGAGATCGGGATGATGGTCGCCTGCGGCGGGCTCACGTTCGCGATCTACGCGGTGGGATCGACAAGCCAGGCCGTTTACATGCGGGAGATGAGGTTCCGCAATATCGAACTGCGCAACTGGCTCGCGCTCGTCGCTGCCAGCGTCGTCGCCGTGACTTCGGCCAACATCGGCGCCGGCGCTTGGGCGCTTGTCCTGCAGCAAATCACCCTGATGGTTACCTTCGCAATCGCGATTTGGTGGGGCGCCGGATGGCACCCCAGCTTTGAGTTCTCGGGCGCGGTGTTCCGTCAGCTCAGCTCGTTCGCGGTTCGTATAGCAGGTGGCCGCTGGGCACGGCTGATCGAGCTGCTGGTTCTCTCGCTGCTGATCGGCAAGCTCGCAGGCGTCCCGGACCTCGGCGCCTGGACCTTCGCGATGAGCATGGTGGTCCTGCCGCTGACCCTGATCGCGATCCCGATCGCGGAGGTGCTCTTTTCGGCCTTCTCACGCATGCGTAGCGAACCCGAGCGCATGGCGGCCCTTTGGCTCGACAGTATCGCCTACCTGGCCGCGGTCATGTTGCCACTGCTGCTGGGCCTGATAATCGTCAGCCCCGATCTGATCCCGCTGGTGTTCGGATCACGCTGGGAGGTCTCGGTTGGGGTCGTCCAGATCCTCAGCGTCTATGTGATCATCCGTGGCCTTCAGTCCTGGGGCTCGGTGTACATGGACGCCGTGGGAAGGCCGGAGGTCACGCTCTGGACACAGCTCGCGTCACTCTGCCTAACGCCGATCGGGGTCGTGATCGGGGTCAATTGGGGAATCGAGGGGATCGCGGTTTCCTACGTGGTCTGCCAGTTGATCGCAGTCGAGATTCCGATGTTCATTCTCGTCATGTCCGAGATGCGGGTTTCGCCGAGAACCCTGGCCAGCCGGCTGGTCGGCGTCACCGCGGCCTCTTCCGTGATGGCGACCGCCTGCCTAATTGGACACGAAGCGCTGACAGCCCTGGAGGTCGGGATGGCGGAACGAGCAGCACTGACGGTCGCTCTGGGGACGCTTGTCTACGCTCTCGCCCTGTGGTGGCTTGCCCCAAGGGTCAGCAGGCGGGTGCTCGAGATCTGCCGGAGGCGGCTCAGGGGCGCGATTAACACGTTGCGCCGGCCCGCCCTGCAACCCTGAGCAACAACGATGCCCGAGGAACAGGCTCCTGCTCTTTCAGTCGGGCTCCCCGTGCGCAACGAGCCGTATGTCATCCGGCGCTGCATCGAATCGGTCCTCGCCCAGGACTTCGCCAACCTCGAGCTCGTGATCTGCGACAACGCGTCGGACGATGAGACCGTGGACACATTGCAGGAGTACGCAAGAGACGACAGCCGTGTGACGGTGAACGTCAATCCGGTCAACATCGGATTGCACGAGAACTTGAACCGCGTCCTGGAATCGTCTCGCGGCACGCTGTTTCGCTGGATTAGCGCTGACGATTGGCTTGAACCGGGCGCCCTCTCCGCCGCGGTGCGGGCTCTCGAGAGCCGTCCCGACGCGATCGGAGTGACAACGGGCTTCACCATCCACACCCCGGGCGTGCCCCCGAGATGGGAACAGTACCTCGGCGAGTTTCCAAGCTCGCCGGATCCAGGCCGCCGCTTCGCGCGCATGCTCTGGTTCTTTCACGCCGGCGACGCGAAGTACGACCCGGTTTACGGCATATACCGCCGCGAGCAGCTGATGCGCTCGGGCCGCGTCCGCCCCTCGGAGCGCACGGACTGGCTGCTCAGCGCCGAGCTGGCGCTGATGGGCCCGATCATCCATCTCGACCAGCGGCTCGCCAACCGCTCTCGCACTTACCCTGTCGGCGTCGACCGAGCGGCGTTCCGGCGCGTGCTCGATCCCGCCCGCGCAGAGCAGCTGAGGACGCCCCCCCGGCGCCTCTGTCGCGATCTCCGCGCGCTAACGACGCAAGCGGATCTGACGGATGCCCAGCTTCGATGCTGCAGACGCGCCCTGAGGCGGTTCTGGGCACGGGAGGTCGTGCGCACCTCCCGAATGCGGCTCTCCGACACCATGCATCGGGCGATTCGAGCCGGCTTCGACCAGAGGATTGCTAGCGGGAGGCGTTAGCCCCCAGGGCGGGTCCTGGGGCATGCTCCGCTCTCTTGGTGCCACGCTCGGAGTCCTCGACGCGGCGCAGCCACGCCTCGCGCCAGAACGGATAGATCTCGCGGGGGCAAAACCAGCGTCCGGTGCTGCACTCGCCCGAACAGACGGCGCCCTCAAGGATGATGCAGTCTTTGGGGATCTTGAGCATCCGACCCGTGGTCTCGTTGATCAGCCGCTCTACTCGGTCCTTGACCCGTAAGGTTCGTCCGCAGTACGGGAGCATCTCGCGGTCGAATGACAGCCCGCGATTGAGTCCCTGGTCGTCCAGCGTGGCCTCGATTTCGGCCGGCGAGCGCACCTGAACGAGTTCGCCCGGCTGAAGGTCCAGCGGCTCGACCAATGGGGCCTCGCTGCTCGGGCCATGCAGCGGCAGGGGCTTGAGCAGGCCGAGCCTCCTCGCGACCTCCATCACGAACGCACGCACCAGCAGACGGAGGAATCGCAACCGGCCGAAGTTGCCGTTCTGGAACTCGCGCCAGTACTGCTGCGGATTCTTGAACGTCTTTAGGTGATCGGTTGCCTTCAGTGCCTCGGTCGCCTGGCAGCGCCAGACCTCCTCGGTTGTGCCCTCGCGCACGGTTCTCGTCCCGGCCTGGGCGACTCGCTCGAGCTCGGGCACCCAGGCGTCTTTGAGCTCGGCCACCTCGGGGTCGGTGTCCACGCGGCGAAGCCATGCCTCCTTCCAGTAGAGCCGGCAGCCGGCCTGACAGCCGCCATGTGCGGATCCGTCGCAGCGCAGATCGTCGAGGTAGACGGTCGCGTGCAGACGGCGGCTGCCAGTCGACGTAACCGTGTCGCAGATCTTGTCGACGCGTCGCGACACCTTGTAGCGCCGACCCGCGTGGGCGAGCATCTCCGGCATGAACGGCATGCTCTCAAGGGCGTCGCCGTCGTCCAGGCTCGCCAGGATCTCGGCGGGCGACTTGACCTCAACGACGTCACCTGGCCGCAATGGTCGTTCACTCACTGACGCAGCGTCCACTGAATCCTCCTATTCAGCCAATCGGGGCCGATTTTAACCACCGTATTAACGCCCCCGAGGAGCGGCTACTTGCTCGATCAGCGAGATTCCGCGATGCTCAGCCCGGCGGCGGGCTGCGAGATTGGAGCGAGCCCGCCGACCAGGAAGGCGTCGACGACCTTGTCGACGTAGATCCGGTCCATCGGGCGCGTCCCGCTGGTGAGAGGGAGGTCGGGCAACGGCCTCGGGGATCGCGCAGGCCCAGCCGTCAATGGAGCCTGGGAGTACCAGACGACAACAGCCGGCGTCGGAGCAGGCGAGTATCACGTTGACAGCTGCCAGGAGGTTCGCCCGCAGCATCAGGAGCAAAAGGTCCGCGAACCGGTCGGCCAGCAGGGTGTGCCTCCGCGCACGAATGGGCTCCCGGCAGTCGTTAGATACCTATAAACACCCGATGTGGCTGGGCCTTGGAGTTCGGCTGCCGGGTCGGCCCAGGAGGGTCCAATTGCGCACACTCGTCACCGGTCACAACGGCTATATCGGCTCAGTACTCGTCCCCGTACTCAAGCGTGCTAGCCACGAGGTCGTCGGACTCGACTCCGACCTCTTCGCTGCCTGCACCTTCGGCGCCGAGCCCCCCGAGATCCCCTCTGTGCGGGCGGATGTCCGTGACGTCGAGAGCGAGGATCTGGTCGGCTTCGACGCGGTGATCCACCTGGCAGCCGTGTGCAACGACCCGGTCGGAGATCTCAATCCGCAGACGACGTACGACATCAATCACCAGGCCTCGGTGCGCCTGGCCGAGAAGGCACGGGATGCCGGAGTGACGCGGTTCTTGTTCTCGTCGTCCTGCAGCCTCTACGGCAAGGCCGGAGACGAGATGCTGGACGAAAGTGCCGAGTTCGCGCCGGTGACGCCCTACGGGGAGTCCAAGGTGCTGGCCGAGCGAGACATCTCGAGCCTCGCGGGTGACTCATTCAGCCCAATCTTCATGCGCAACGCGACTGCCTACGGCGTCTCTCCGCGCTTGCGCGTCGATGTGGTCGTCAACAACCTGGTGGGATATGCCCACACGACCGGCGAGGTTCTGATCCAAAGCGACGGGACGCCCTGGCGCCCTCTGGTCCATGTGGAGGACATCGCCGGCGCATTCCTCGCGGTCCTCGAGGCGCCGCGCGAACTCATTCACGGCGAAGCCTTCAACATCGGCGCGAGCGGCGAGAACTATCGCATTCGGGACCTCGCCGAGATCGTCGAGCAAGCCGTGCCAGCCGCGCGCTCCACATTCGCGACCGGGGGCGGGCCGGACAAGCGCTCCTATCGGGTCGACTGCTCGAAAATCGCGCGCGTATTGCCCGAGTTCGAGCCGCGCTGGACCGTGGCTCGTGGCGTCGAGCAGCTGCACGAGGCGTACGCCCGTACGGGTCTGACTTTCGAGCAGTTCACCGGAACTCGATATCTGCGGATCAACCGGGTTCGCGAGCTGCAAGAGGCCGGGCGACTCGATGACCAGCTCCGTTGGCGTCTGCCGGTCGGCGCGGGTTGACCAGACCGCAGCCACAGCGACTGCAGGTATTGGGACGATGATCTTCACTTCCGAGCGGCTCGGCGGGGCGTTCCTGATCGACGTGGAGCGCCACGAGGACGAGCGCGGGTTCCTCGCGCGCACCTTCTGCGAACGCGAGTTCGCCGAGCAGGGTCTAGAGATGCGCATCGTGCAGAGCAGCACGATCCACAGCCCGCGGCGTCACACCTTGCGCGGCCTGCACTACCAGGATGCGCCGCACGCCGAGATCAAGCTGGTCCGATGCACGCGCGGCTCGATCTTTCTCGTCATGGTCGACCTTCGCCCCGGCTCACCCACTCGTAACGAATGGCTGGGCGCCCAGCTGAGCGCCCAAAATGGGCGTCTCGCCTACGTTCCCAAAGGATTCGCGCAGGGCTATCAAACGCTCATGGACGACACCGAGGTCCTCTACCAGATGTCGCACCATTACGTGCCGGATGCGGCGCGCGGAGTGCGCTGGGACGACCCGACGCTGGGCATAGACTGGCCGCCCGCCGACGAGCGTCTGATCTCGGAGCGAGACCGAGCCTGGCCCGATCTTCCATCGACGGCGCCCAGCCTCCGCTGAGGGGTCCAGATCCCCTATGACGCGGCGGCTTCGACTGTCGTGGAGGTCCTGCCGTACTTGGCGATCACGTCCTCCGGGAGTGGCTCGAGGTCGCTGGCTCGCAGGTAGTCACCAAGGGTCGTCCCGGTGCACTCGGAGTCGATGTTGGGCGCCCCGATCCCCTCGACCAGATCGTCCAGGTTGACCGTGCGGAAGTCGATGCTGAATCGCGTCCTGTTGGTTGTGTTCGGAACCGTCGAGTGCAGCTGAGCGGCGGAGAAGACGAGCGTTCCCCCCGGCGGTGTGACGACCCGAACGTCGGGGTCCAGTTCGAGTGACTCCTCGGGCCGGGGCTGCTTTCGCGTCTCCTTCTTCACCTGCTTGGCGGCCTGCTGGCGACCGATCCGATTCCACTCTTCGTAGTCGTAGTCCGAGGAGCTGTTGCGTACCGGGTGATCGAAGTACTGCGGGTGGAATGCCATCGAGTTCTCGGACTCGATCTCATACACAGGCAGCCACCAGTTGAGCTGCTGTTGCGGAGCCGAGAACCAGGTGTCGCGATGTGGGTGGAACTGGAGGGCAAGGCCGGCGTTCAAATACTCGCCATGCGCCATCGTGCGAAGGCGGGGAACGTCGAAATAGGTCTTCTCGAGATCGCACCCGAGCTCTGATAGCAGGCCTGCGATCAGCTCCTTGGCGCGAGGATGGTGTATGAACGTCGGTTTGAGCTCGGCGAGGATCTCGACGTACTTCTCCGCGGGCATGCTGTCCTGGGCCACCGCGGGGTCGTGCGACCCGAACGCCGCCTCGCTGAGCTCGCGGCCGAGCCCGGCCAGCCCCGTAGCACTCTCGCCCGGCGTGAAGGTGAACAAATCGCCGCCATAGAGTCGATGGCGGCGCTTCTGGTCATCCTGCTCTGAGTCCAAATAGATCGTTGGCATGTCTCATTCCTTCTCGTCGGGAGGTGTTGCACCCGTCACCGGGTCGCATGGATCTAACGATCGCCGACAGTCCAGCCTTCCGGTGTTAGGCGGCACTCAGAGAGCCAGCGTGCGACTCATCTCTCGGGGCGACTCCTCCTGATACCAGTCGATTGTCCTGCGGAGCCCATCCTGCAAGCCGGTCGTCGCCCACCATCCGAGGGTCCGACCGGCTCCCTCGACATCGACCTCCACCTCCTGTTCGAACGGTCGCACCGGCAGCGCATCGAAGACCGGCTGACCAGGCGTCGGGCCCAGCAACTCGACGACCCGCTCTACGATCGAGCGCACCGAGCTCAGGGTCCCGCAGCCGATGTCAATCGTCTCACCCTCCACTCCCGCCACCAAGGCCGCATCGACATACGCCTGCGCCACATCCTCCGCATATACACAGTCGAGCCTGCGCTCACCCGAGCTCAACCGCGGGCTTCCACCCTCGAGAAGCGTCTTGATCACGTATGGGATCAGCTTGGTCGGCTCCTGTCCGGGCCCGTACGCAAAAGAGGGCCGAAGGATCACCACGGGCGCGTCGAAGAGGGCGTGAAACATCCGTCCGTACGCACTGGCGGCCCAGCGAGACGCGCCGTAGGGCGACGACGGAACCGGCAATCCGCCACCCGCCGCCGGCTCCTCGAGCAGGGATCCGCTGAGGACGATTCGCCGACAACCCACCCTGGTCGCCGCCTCGAGCAACCCGACACTGGCCACGAGGTTCGCGCCCAGCGTGGGTGTCACCGCGTCGAGTGATCGATCGCCGCGTACGGCTCCAGCCAGATGGACGATGACGTCCGGTCGGACGGAGGTCACGATGTTGAACGCGGACCTCGGCTCGGCGAGATCGCAGGCCAACCATTGGACACCGTCCTCATCCGGGCGCGGGGTGCGGCTCAGGGCGACGACCTCGGCCTCCCGCAGCAGGGGAACCACGTGGCTTCCAATCAGGCCGCTAGCCCCGGTGACCAGTACGCGCACGCCCGACAGCCGCGTCATGGCGTGGACCCGCTACCCGGTTCGCTCGAACTCGGCGCCAGCAGCTCCGCCCGTTCGAGCCGCTCGGCGGCTCGAGCGACGACCGCGTATGCCAACCCGGAGCGGCGCGCGATGTCGAGCACGCTCGACCGACCATCGCTCTGGTTGAGCACCCAGAGCAGGGCCCGCTCGTCGTCCGGCGTGTCCACCGCACCGCCCGCAGATCGATACAGCCCACGGCGTCCGAGCTGCGGCTCGCCAAAGGGGCTGAGATTGATAGGGCGGCGGTTGCTCTCGAGGACCTCGACGAGCTCGAGACAGGTGTCCACGGCTTCCGCCAGGGCCTCGGGCCGGATCCTCTCCAGTCCGTCGGCCGAGGTGTGGTACCCGCTGAATTCTCCGTGTGGGGTGCGCATCAGGGTGCCAACAGGCAGGTTGAAACCCGGCGAGCAGAACTGGCGCTCGTCCCCGCCCCAGGGCTCCCAGGGAAGTACTCGGTGCGGTCCACCCGAGTCTCGGAGCACGGTCTCCATGGCAAGGTCCACCTCGGCGTCCCCACGACGGCTGCGCTTGTAGGTCAGGCTTCCCTCGTCCCCGATGCATGAAAGCGTCAGGCCATGCTCCACGCGATCGAGTCCCCCGCGGTTCTGAGAGAGCCAGGCCAGCGGGCCGATCGTGCCCGGCGCAAAGAGGAAGCGATAAGTGTGTCGCAGCCGACGACCGAGGAGACGCTTGGCGAACGACGTCGCGACGGCGATACCCGAAAGGTTGTCATTGGCGAGCGACGGGTGACAGACGTAGGTCGAGATCAGTACCTCCCCCTCCTCCTCCCCCTTGATCTCCAGCTCGGCATAGGTGAGGTTGCCTGGCTCGAGCGTCGAGTCGATGACGACCTCGTGCGCGCCCGGCTCCAGCTCGAGCAGCTGCCTGTGTGAGAGGCAGAAGCCCCAGGTGCGCTCGTAGTACGAAGTCCTGTATGGCACCACCTCCGGCTGCTCCGGCAGGGTGTGGAGGCGCTCGCGCAACTCCTCGAGCGAGAGGGTCGCGTGCACCGGCTCGCTGTAGGAGACGACGTGCAGGGTCGAGTCTCGGAAGTCGACCACACGCGTGCCGTCCGGAGCTGTGATGTGCGCTTCGCGCACGTTCCACTCGTCGGGAACGATCCAGTCGAACACGCGCGTCCCGCTTGGGATCTCTGTGCGCGCGATCGGGATCACCTCCTCGAGGATGTCGAAGGTCGCTCGCACACCGTCGCCCGTCAGGCTGCGGCACAGCGGGAACAGCCGGCGCATCAGCTCGTAGGCTTCGTGTCCGGCGTCGTTGGTCGCGGCAGCGGGCGCGAGCGTCGTGTTCAAGCGAGGACGGCCTTTCGGCAGAAGAAGGCCTCCGCATGGGCGCTCGGCGAGTTGCACTCCATGCCGCGCAGCCGGAGCAGCCCGGAGAAGAGGTCCTCGCGAAACCAGCGCTTCGATTGCTGCGAGCCGAAGTGGTCCATCAGGTGGGCGATCTTCCGCCGCGAGAGCCGCTCAGGGAGCGGCACGAACGTGTTCGGGACACTCATGTCGCCGTCGTACTTCGGCACCTCGTATTCCAGGATCAGGTGGTCACGGAAGGTGTTCCAGGTCAGTTCGCAGCTGATCCGGTGGTCCTGGTGCAGGTCTCCCCGCTGGTGGGTGAAGACCACGTCGGGAGAGAAATCGGTCTTCAGCTCCTCAAAGAAGTCCTTGATCTTCTTTCCTTCATACGGAAAAAAACCGTCGGGGAAGTCGCAGATCACGACTTCGCTGTCAGGCACCCCTTCGAGCAGAGCCTCGGCGCTTCGTCGCGCCTCCCGTGCGCGTTCGCCTTCTCCGCTCAACACGACCCAGCGGATCTCGGAGAGGCTCCCCTCCTCGATCAGCTTCAGAATCGTCCCTGCAGAACCGATCTCGATGTCGTCGGGATGGGCGCCGATCGCGAGCGCGCGTGCCGGGGACGCCTCCGGCGGGCCGAGCAGCAGCGGGAGCATCATCCAAGCGCCGCGTACGCGAGCTCGCGGGGTGCGACGCGGTCAGGGTCCCAAACCTGCCATGGAGCTGTGCCGTCCTCGTGCAGGTTCTCTAGCCACTGTTGGTCTTTCAACGTGTCCATCGGCGCCCAGAATCCCTCGTGCCGCTGAGCCAGCACCTTTCCGGCCGACAGCAGCCGCTGCAGCGGCTCCTCGACAAGATCCTCGCCCGGGCGCAATTGGTCGAGGAATTCCCGGCGCAGGATGAAGTAGCCGCCGTTGATCCAGATATCGGAGCCCATCACGTCGCGCATCGCCTGCACGCGGCCGTCCTCACCCATCGAGACCACGTGGAAGCTGTAGTTCGGACGCACCGCCAGAAAGCTCGCCGTCGCTTGCTCGTCCCTCGCGCGGGCAATCATCGCGGGCAGATCGGCGTCGGTCAGCGTATCCCCGTAGTTGGCAAGAAAGAGCTCGTCCTCGGCCAGCAGGTGGCGGACGGCCCGCAGCCGCTCGCCGATCGGCGCCCGCAGGCCGGTGTCGACGAAGGTGATGTTCCAGTTGTGGATATCGGTCTTCAGCAGATGGACGTCCGCGCCGCCGTTCGTGAGCACGAAGTCGTTCGCCATCGCCTCGCTGTAGGTGAGGAAGAACTGCTTGATTGCCTCGGCTTTGTAGCCGAGGCAGAGCACGAAGTCGGTGAAGCCGAAGTGGGCGTAGTACTTCATCACGTGCCAGAGGACAGGTCGGGGGCCGATTGGGATCATCGGCTTGGGCACCACCTCAGATGCCTCGCGCATGCGCAACCCCTGACCGCCGCAGAAGATCACCACCTTCATATGACTCTCACCTCCGGGATCGGGACCACAAACTGCGCACCCCAGTCGCGGGCGTGCGAGAGCTGAGCAACGATCTCATCGCTTAGGTTCCAGGGAAGAATCAGGATGAAATCCGGACGGGCCTGCTCGAGTGCCTCCGGATGGTGGATCGGGATCCGAGTGCCGGGCAGGAACTGTCCTTGTTTGTACGGGTTGCGGTCGACCGTGAACTCGAGCAGGTCGGCGCGGATGCCGCAGTAGTTGAGCAGCGTGTTTCCCTTGCCGGGGGCGCCATAGCCCGCGACTCGTCTGCCATCGCGCTGACAGTCGATCAGGAACTCGACCAGGTTCCACTTGGTCTCGATGACCCGCGGCGCGAACGAGCTGTATCCCTCGAGCCGGTCCAGCTCGAGAGCTCGCTCCCGTTCGGCGAGTTCCGGCACCCGGACGCTCACCGGATGGCCGGCGCCCTCCTCCCGCTGTGCGTAGACCCGCAGGGAGCCGCCGTGCGTGGGCAGCTCGTCGACGTCGAACACCTCGAGGCCATGAGCCGAGAGCACGGTCCTGGCGGTGAGGAACGAGAAGTAGGAGAAGTGCTCGTGGTAGATCGTGTCGAACTGGTTCCCCTCGATCAGCCGTGCGATGTGCGGAAACTCGATCGTGACCACCCCCTGCGGGGCGAGTACCCGCTGCATGCCGGCGGCGAAGTCGTTGAGGTCGGGGACGTGAGCGAAAACGTTGTTTGCTATCAACAGGTCCGCCTGGCGACCTTCGGCGACGAGACGGGACGCGAGCTCCCGGCCGAAGAACTCGACCACGGTCTCGATCCCCAGCTCCCGGGCCGCCTCGGCGACGTTTGCCGCGGGCTCGACCCCCAGCGCCGGTATGCCCCGCTCGACGACATGCTGGAGCAGGTAGCCGTCGTTGCTGGCCAGCTCCACGACCTGGCTGTCCGCCCCCAGCCCGAAACGCTCGACCATCGACTCCACGTAGTCGCGAGCGTGAGCGACCCAGGAGTCCGAATAGGAAGAGAAGTAGGCGTACTCCGTGAAGATCTCCTCAGCTGCCACGAGCTCCTCGAGTTGCACGAGGAGGCAGTGCTCGCAGACACGAACATGGAGCGGGTAGAAGGGCTCCATCGCGCCAAGCCGCTCCGCGGGGATGTAGCTCTCGCAAAGCGGCGACATGCCGAGGTCGACGAACGTGTGCCGGAGTGGCGCCGAGCAGAATCGGCAGCCTTGCAAACGCGAGGCTGACCGCGTATCGATCTGATCTCGAAGCTCGACTTCCATGACCGGCTCTCAGGGGACCAACGTGGGATCGGCGTCGATTCTCCCGCGCGCACCCAGAGTCGGCTGAGTTCGGTACCAATTACGTTGGATCTGCGGCTCGGACGCGTCCCATAGCGTGGCTGTCACCCGTTTGTTGGACTGGGAGACGATGGCCGAAAAGGAGCGACAGCTGGATCCCAGTGTCGATGGGGCGGGCATACGTCCTCCCCTGGAGGTGCACGAGCCGGCGTCTTCGCTCCTGTCGCTTCCCCGTCCTAGGACCCGCAGGTTCGCGCCGCGCTACCGACCGACCCTGGAGGAGATCCCCGAGGGCCGGCTGCGGGACGCGATCTACCGCCGCGACGCGATCTATCGCCGCACCCTTGCCATGGCGGATGTCGCCTCGGCGGCGATCGCCGTCCTGATCGGCGTGCCGCTGCTGGGTCACGATGCCATCAACCCCCTCGCCCTGCTCGCGCTCCCGTTGGTCCTCGTCGTCGGAAAGCTCACGGGGCTCTACGATCGCGATGAGCACCTGATCCGGAAGACGACGCTCGACGAAGTCCCCACCCTGTTCTGGGTTGCAACTCTCTACGCCCTCCTGATCTGGCTGGCTGGGGACCTCATTGTCGATGGCCGGTTCGGCCGCGACCAGGCGGTCGGGGTCTGGGCGCTGCTGTTCGCGAGCATGGTCACGATTCGTACCCTTGCCAGGCACGTGGCGCGAGTGCTCTCCGGCGAAGAGCGATGCCTGATCCTGGGCGACGCCGAGACTGCGAACTGGATCACCCGTCGGTTCCGCGAGGCCCCCGGATTGAAGGCGCGGGTGGTTGGGCGAGCGCCGCTACCGGGGCTGTCCGGCTCCAACAGCGGCAACGGTTCTGGAGTGAATGGTGCCAATGGTGGCAATGGTGGCCCACCCGACGACCTGGAGCAGTTGCTCACCATGGAGCGGATCGAGCGCGCGATCATCGCGCCGCGCGGAGGGATCTCCGATGACCTCCTGAACACGACTCGGCGCCTGAAGTCCATGGGACTGAGAGTCAGTGTGCTGCCGCGACTACCCGAGGTCGTGGGCTCCTCCGTCGAGCTGGACGATGTGGACGGGATCACCCTGCTCGGGATGCGTCGGTTCGGCCTCAGCCGCTCCTCCGGTGCCCTGAAGCGATCATTCGACTTCGTCGGCACCGGCCTCATCCTGCTCGCGCTCGCCCCGCTCCTGGCGGCTATCGCTGTCGCAATCAAACTCGACTCCCGCGGCCCCGTCCTCTTCCGGCAGAGGCGCATGGGCCGCCATGGCGTCCCGTTCGAGATTTTCAAGTTCCGCACAATGGTGGACGGGGCCGAGGCTCAGAAGGCCGCGCTTGCAGCGCAAAACGAGGCAGCCGGCGGACTTTTCAAGATCAAGGACGACCCGCGAATTACCCGGGTCGGCAACCGCCTACGCCAGATCTCACTCGATGAGCTGCCGCAACTGTTGAACGTGCTGCGCGGTGAAATGTCCCTTGTCGGCCCCCGGCCACTGGTGCTCGACGAGGACGATCGGATCGAGGGCTGGCGCCGCTCGCGGCTCGAGCTCCCGCCCGGGATGACGGGCCCCTGGCAGGTCTTCGGCTCGGCCCGAATTCCGCTCAACGAGATGGTCAAGATCGACTATCTCTACGGGGCAAATTGGTCGCTGTGGCTCGACGTCAAGACGCTGCTGCGAACTGTGCCGTTCGTGCTAGGGCGGCGGGGCCTGTGACCGAACCGGGTGGACATACGCGGCGCCGGCACACCGCGAGTCGGGCCCACAGGAAGGCGCCAGCGGAGCCGCCAAAGGAGCTCAAGCGGATCTGCCTCTGTTCGCGATGCCTGGCCGAGGCCAGAAGGGCGGCCCGGCGATGACGCCGGAACGAAGAGGCGCTCTCGAGACCAGTCCGTCGCCGGACGGTCCTGCAGAGGGGCGACTTGCCGCGCGAGCTCCAGACCGCAGAAGTCCGACTGACCATCGCGCGTTCCTGAGTCGAATGGGTTTTGGAAATGGAAGAGGCGAGGGGCTGTCCGTGGCGTTGTGCGGCAGCGATCGGGACTTCCGCGACCGGGTGGCCGTGGCCCTCGAGGCCAGCGGCCATGCAGTTCTGGCGCGATCTGCGAGTGGCGATGGGCTGCTGGCCTCCTGCATTGGGCACGAGCCCGCTTGCGTCGTGGTCGCAGCACAACGGCCAGACCGATCGACCATGGCGATCGTGCGGCTGGTTCGATCGGGGCGCGAGGACCTCCCGGCAATCCTGGTGTGCAAGCGCGGGCGCGTCTCCGATGTCCGGCGCGCACTCGAATTGGGGGTTGACGGGATCGTGCTAGAGGACGGCATCGATGACGCACTGGGGCCGGTGGTCGAGGCAGTTTGCGCGGGTCAGGTGTCGGCTCCAAGTAAACAACGTCAGGCGCTGCGGGCGCGCGCGCTGACAGCGCGCGAGAAGCAGGTTCTGATGCTGGTGGTCGGGGGGCTCACCAACCCTCAGATCGCCGCCGAGCTGTTTCTCGCGGAGAGCACCGTGAAGAGCCACCTGTCTTCGGCCTTCGGCAAGCTCGGGGTTTCCTCTCGAAGCGAAGCGGTCGCCGTCATCCTCGACCCCGAACGCGGTCGCGGACTCGGCATCGGCAAGCTCGCGCCGGCATTCGCCGCGAGCACGTAGCGACTGCACACGTCGTACCTCTGAAGCCAAGCTTGCGGGCGCGCCGGCCATCTGATGCGGTCTTCCGTCGGCTGTGCGGTGCGAGATTTGATCGAATGAGAATTGTTCGGGTCCGGTTTCGTAGCAACTGTGCGTCCCGGCGCGAAAAGCTCCGCGCATGAACCGTTTTTTGAGATGACATGGCGCGGCGAGCACCGACACCTCACTCCACTCGCCAGCCCCAGAGGGCAACCGATGACCACCGTACACTGGCCACAACGGTGAGATTGGGGATCTCGATCACGTTGGATGAGTTCGGCTGGAGCGCGCTCGAGGACCATGCGCGTGGAGAGGGGTTGGAGCTCGATCGGCTGGTAGCGCTGGCCTGCAGCTACTACGAGTCGGAGCTCGCCGCTGGACGGATGGCTACGCGGGTACCTCGGTTCGGCAGGCCGGCGACAGAGCGCGAGTCCCGCGCCTTGGTGCTGGAGCTGGACGCTCGGAGCCTTGAGCGACTAGAGCAGGAAGCCGAACGTCAGGGACTCGGGCTTGAGCGTGTGGTCGAGCATGCGGCCATCTTCTACCTTGCCGACCTGGACGCCGGCCGAGTCGCCGAGAGGATCATCCGGCACGCGGGCAGCTAGCGAAAGTCAGCCAACCCCCGAGGGCTCTTGAGTTACGCTGCCGGCGGTTACGCTGCCGGCGCCGCGGCAGTGACGGGAGCCAGCCCGCGCTGCCTGAGCGAGATCTTGAGCGCCGCGCGCCCGCGGTGGTGTAATCCCTGAATCGAAGCCTCGGTCTTTCCCAGCCGCTCGGCTATCTCGGTAGGTGAGAGCCCGCCGATGTGGCGCAGGACCAGCACCTCTCGTTGCGATTCCGGGAGCTCCGCCAGCGCTTCCTTGAGCGCATGGGTGTACTCAAACGACGTCTGCTCCTCACCGTCTTCGCTGATCCACACTTCCTCGACAGGGATCTGTCGCCTCGAACGCAGGTGATCAAGCGCCGCGTTACGTGCGACACGCATGATCCACGCCGCAAACGGGACCTCACGTTCCTCATACTTCCGAATCGCCCGGATCAGCTTCGCGAAGACATCCTGGGTGATGTCCTCGGCCTGATGGTGGTCCCGCACGATGCTCTGCACGAACCTGCACACGTCGTCCGAGTAGCGGGAGTACAGGTAGCTCAGTGCATCCCAGTCACCGGACTTGGCGGCGGCGATCGCCTTGCGCTCGAGGTTGCGATCGCCATCCTCACCATCGCGGGCGGTGCGTTTGGTACGGGTCGTAAGAGGCATAACCCCCGGCTCGGACGCCATGTGAGAAGGTTCCTCGCTGCCGAGGTCTTTGTGAATCGCTCGGCTGCGCGATCTTACGTTCAATCAGATGAACACTCAGTTTGCGGGCTTTTGTGCCCTTATTTTTTGGCACCCTTGTATGAAGTCTCGGCAGAATGCCCTCAGCTCCAGGGGCGGGTATGGCACCAGACGAAACCAAATCCGGCGAAACCAGATCCGAGTCACGCGAACCTTCGGTCGATCCAGCGCTTGAGCACGAGGTGATGCGCGCCCTCCTCGATCCCGACAAGCTCAGCGTGGACGAGATCGAGGAGCTGCTGACGCGATGCGCCGCGGAGACCCTCCGCCTGCAGGCTGAGCGGAAGCGCGCCGAGAACACGCTCCGCGAGCTCGAAGGCGAGCGAGTGAGGCTATTCGAGCTGACGGCAGAAGTGCGGGCGCTTCGCGACCGAGCCGAGAGGTAATACCACAACCCCTGAGCAGCCCTCGCGACGAGTCTTCAGGCCAGCCCGGCGCGGACGGCCTTAACCGCCGCCTGCACGCGATTGCCCGCCGCCAGCTTGTCGAGAACGGTGGACACGTGCGTCTTCACCGTTTCATGGCTGATCACCAGCTCGGCTGCGATCTGGTTGTTGTCCTTGCCCTCGACGATCAGGCCAAGCACCTCCCGCTCACGCCTCGTGAGCGCAGGGCGGTCGTTGTCGCCAGAGGACGGCGATGGTTCCTGCTCCCGCAGTCGTTCGATCAGCGCAGATGCGATCCGCGGAGAGAGCGGACTCTCGCCGCCGGCGGCTGCTGTGATCGCGGCCAGGATCTCATCCCCCTGGGAGTCCTTCAGCAGGCAACCACAAGCGCCCGCCATGATGGCTTCCAGAAATCCCCGTTCTTCGCTGGAGACTGTCATCAGCAGGACTTGGGCACCGTGGCAGGAAAGCCGCAGCCTTCTGGTGACGTCCATGGCGGAGGTTCCGAGCATTCGGAGATCCAGAAGGATCACCTGCGCCACCGTCTTTTTTGAGAGGGCGATCGCGCCGTCGATGTCCTGCGCCTCCCCAACGACTTCCAGGCCGCTTGCCTCCAGGTGCTCTCGGAGGCCTCGTCGAAAAACGGCATGCTCATCGACGATCATGACCCGTATACCATCAGCCCTGCGCCTTCGCGTAGCTGTCTCGGCGTTCACTCCTCGCTCCCTCAGCTTAGAACCCTATGAAGGCTCCGAGGATAACTCGGCGGAGCAGCGCATCGGGTGGGGGGCCGTCGCGGCCCACGAGCGAAGCAATCCACGTCTCCGGCAGACTTGGCCCGATGAACTTCATTCAGGAGGTGATGGAGCGGGCGCCCGCCTCGACTCTCGGAATCGTCGCGATCGACGCCTTCGGGAACCGGAACGAGTGGCATTTTGGCGAGCTGATCGCCCGCAGCGCTGGGCTCTCGGGCGCGATGGCGGCTCGCGGCGTCGAACGTGGGGACGCCGTCATGACGCTGGTGGGCAGCCGCATCGAATGGGTGCTGGCGATGCTCGCCTGCTTCCGGATGGGCGCTGTCGCGATGCCCTGCAATACACAGCTGCGCCGCAAGGACTTGGAGGTCCGGGCCCGTGCCGCGAACCCCAAGTTGTGCATCGGCGAGCAGGGGCTGCTCGGCGAGCTGCCCGATGGCATCCCGGCGATGACGATGGCCGAGATCGCGGATGCGCTCGACGAGGACCGGCCCCAGGAGACGCCCGCGGACGTTGCCGAGCTCGATGCGGAGGACCCCGCCGTGATCATCTTCACCTCGGGTACCAGCGGCGAACCGAAGGGCGTGCTCTACCCGCAGCGGTATCTGACCGGCCAACGTCTGCAGGCCGAGCACTGGGTCGGGGCCCGCAATGGAGAGCTCGCCTGGTGCACCGCCGCCCCCGGCTGGTCGAAGTCGACCCGCAACGTCTTCATCGCGCCGTGGCTCCGGGGAGCCGCCGCGCTGATCCACGACGCGCGCTTCGATCCGTCGGAGCGCCTGGAGGTCATCGAAGGTGAGGGCGTCAACGTCCTCTGCCAGGCGCCGACCGAGTACCGCATGCTCGCGAAGGGCACAGAGTTGAGGCCGATCGGCACGCTGCGCCGCATGCTCTCCGCGGGCGAGCCGCTCAACCCGGACGTGATCCGCGCCTTCCGCACGGCGATGGGGATCGGCATCTGGGATGGCTACGGGCAGACCGAGACCGGACCGGTGACCGGCATGCGCCCCGACGAGGACGACCCGGAGCGCGACGGCTCGATGGGCCGCCCGCTCCCCGACATCGAGGTGCGGGTCGCCGACGGCGAGCTCCAGGTGAGACCGGAGACCGTGCCGACCTTCTTCAGCCACTACCTGGGCGAGGAGCCGTTCGAGGGCGAGTGGTGGGCCACCGGGGACCACGTCCGCCAGGACGAAGACGGCTACCTCTGGTTCGAGGGCCGCGACGACGACATCATCATCACCGCCGGCTACCGGGTGGGGCCCTTTGAGGTCGAGTCGGCGCTGGTCTCCCATCCGGCGGTCGCGGAGGCCGCGGCGGTTTCGGCACCGGACGAGGAGCGCGGATCGGTCGTGCGCGCGATCGTCGTGCTGGCCGACGCCGAGCCCTCCGACGAGCTGGCGGCTGAGCTTCAGGATCACGTCAAGCGGGTGACCGCGCCGTACAAGTACCCGCGCATCGTCGAGTTCACGGACGAGCTGCCAAAGACCCCCAGCGGCAAGATCCGGCGGGCCCACCTTCGGGGCGTTTGATGGCGAAGCCGTCCGCGACCGCCCCCTGGGCCAGCTTCGCGGGGATCTTCATCGTCACCAACCTCGGCCTGCTCGCCGTCGGCGCGACCCTGGCAGTCCTCCCCCATTACGTCAAGAACAACCTGAATGGCTCCGATCTCGAGGTCGGGATCGTCTCCGGTGCCTTCGCGTTCACGGGCATCGTCTGCCGCCCGATCGCGGGGAACATCGCCGATACCCGAGGGCGCAAGCCGACCGTGATCGTCGGGGCGCTGCTCGCCGCCGTCGCAGGGGCGCTGTACTTCGTCCCGGCCGGGATCGTGGGCCTGATCATCGCGCGCTTCTTCCTCGGCGCCGGCGAGGGAACGGTCTTCGTCGCAGGCTCGGCGTGGAATGTGGACATGGCCCCGGAGGAGGCCCGCGGCCGGATGATCGGCCTCTACGGCCTCGCCATCTGGACCGGCTTGACGCTCGGTCCCCCGATTGGCGTGCTGCTTCAGGACGCCGGTGGCTTCCACCTGGTCTGGGCGTTCGCGGCGGGCGCGCCGCTGCTCGGTGCAGCCATCGCGTCCCGGCTCCCCGAGCAGTACGAGCCGAGCGAGGAGTCCGCGCGCGGGCCGTTTATCTCGCGCGAGGCACTTGGTCCCGGCGTGACCTTCGCGCTCAGCGTCTTCGGCTTCGCCGCTGTCTCGGCCTTCATCGTGCTCAGTCTGGATCAGCGGGGAATCGGCCACGGACCGGCCGTCTTCAGCGTCTTCGCCGCGACCGTGGTCGCGACGCGGCTTCTGGCTGGAGGCCTGCCGGACCGGGTCGGCCCGGCACGCTGCGCCGTCGGCGCTGCCCTGATCGAGGCCGCGGGCCTGACCCTGGTCGGCGTTGCCGATGACCTCGCGGTCGTGATCGCCGGCGCGATCGGGATGGGCGCGGCCTTCTCCCTTCTCTTCCCCTCCCTCTCTCTCGTCGCGATCAACCGGGTCGGTCCCGAGCGCCGCGGCAAGGCGATGGGCACCTTCACCGCCGCCTTCGACCTCGGCATGCTGGTCGGCTCGCCGCTGGTGGGCGCCGCGGCGGCGATCGCGGGCTACAGCGCGGCCTTCTACGTGGCCGCCGTCGCGGCCCTCGGCTGCGCCGTCCTGTCGGCGGCGATGTCGAGGGAGACAGAGGGCGAAACCGTTCCCCAGATAGTCTGAGCGGCCGATGGCCCAGAAGGCAACGGCGAGCGAGGGAACGCTCGACCGCAAACAGATCAACAAGCTCACCGAGGAGCAGATGGCGCGCTTCCGTGAGCACACTCCGACCTCGGCGGAGTACTTCGACCGTGCCCGGACAGTGATGCCGGGCGGCGTCCCGTCCTCGTTCCAGCTGAACGACCCCTGGCCGGTCTACATCGACCGCGGCAAGGGGGCGCTCGTCTGGGATGTCGACGGCTCCGAGTACGTCGACTTCCACAACGGCTTCGGCGTGATGTGCGTCGGCCACGCGAACCCGGTCATCGGGAACGCCGTGAAGGAGCGAATCGACCTCGGGACCCACTTCGCGGCGCCGACCGACGGCTCGATCGTCTCAGCGCAGAACCTGGCCGAGCGCTTCGGCCTCCCCCAGTGGCGCTTCACGAACTCGGGCACCGAGTCGACGATGGCCGCAATTCACCTGGCCCGTGGCGCCACGGAGCGCGACCTGATCATCAAGGTCGAGGGCTCCTACGACGGCCACCACGACGCGGTGATGGTCTCCTGCTACCCGGACCTCGATGAGCTCGGCCCGCGCGAGAGCCCGAACGCCGTCCCGTTCGGCTCCGGCTACCCGCAGGCGGTCGTCGAACTGACCGTGCCCGTGCCGTTCAACGACGCCGAGATCCTCGAGGGGATCTTCGAGAAGCACAAGGGCAAGATCGCCGGGATGATCATCGAGCCGGCGATGATGAACATCAACATCATCCCGCCGAAGGACGGCTACCTCGAGCGCGTTCGGGAGCTCTGCACCGAACACGGCGCCAAGCTGATCTTCGACGAGGTGAAGACGGGCGCCACGATCTCTTACGGCGGCGCGATCCAGCGCTTCGGCGTGACCCCGGACATCATCTGCCTGGCGAAGGCGATCTGCGGGGGCTATCCGGGCGGTGCGATCGGGATGACCGCGGAGCTCGGCGAGGTGATCGCCTCCGACAAGGTCCACCAGATCGGCACCTTCAACGGCAACCCCCTGGTGATGGCGGCCGCCGAAGCGACGCTCACCAAGGTCCTCACCCCGGACGTCTACGACAAGCTCGAGGCCACCAACGACGACCTCATGTCCCGCTGCCAGGACGTCATCGACCGGTACGGCCTGCCGGCCTACACGCAGGGCCTGGGGGCAAAGGGCTGTGTGATCTTCGCCCCCGAGCCGATTTACGAGTACCGCGACTACCTCACCAAGGTCGACGCCGAGCTAGCCACCCTCGCCTGGCTCTATCACATGAATCACGGCATCTTCATGACGCCGGGCGTCGAGGAGGAGTGGACCCTCTCGATCGCCCACGAGCAGGAGCACATCGACCGCTACGTGGCCGCCTTCGAGGCGTTCGCGGCCGACGTCGCGAGCTCGTAGGACGCGGCCGGGCTAGCCGGAGGCGCCGTTCAGGTCCAGCGCCCGGTGGGCGGCCTCGACGTCCTCGGTGAGGATCACGAGGCGGACGCCCGTGAAGATCGTGTAGGCGACGTCAATGTTGACCCCGGCCTCGGCGAGGTCGCGTGCGATCTCCCCCATCGCCCCCGGCTTGTCGTGCAGGTCGACGACCACCGCCTCGCGCACATCGGCGACGGTGATCCCCGCCTGCTCGAGCGCTCCCCGAGCGGTGGTGGCGTCATCGACCAGCATGTGGATGAACCCCTTGCCGTCCCCGACCATCGCGCAGAGACCCGCGATGTTCACCCCCGCCTTGCCGGCCGCCTCACCCAGGTCTGCCAGCTTCCCGGGCTGGTCATCCATGATCACCGTGAGGTCCTTCATCGAGCCTCCACCTTTACCCGGCGGCGGTGTTTGTGGCCGCCGTTCGTGGGAGCCATCATATTCAGAGGGCTGGGATCAAATGGCCCGCGCTGGGTACTCTCGAAGAGATGGCCAACCGCCTCGCCCACGAAACCAGTCCCTATCTCCTGCAGCACAAGGACAACCCGGTCGACTGGCAGCCCTGGGGCCCCGAGGCGCTCGAGCGCGCGGCGCGGGAGGACAAGCCGATCATGGTCTCGATCGGCTACTCGGCCTGCCACTGGTGTCACGTGATGGAACGCGAGTCCTTCGAAGACGAGGAGACGGCGAGGCTGATCAACGAGGCGTTCGTACCGATCAAGGTCGATCGCGAGGAGCGCCCCGACGTCGACGACATCTATATGGAGGCCGTCCAGGGCATGACCGGCCAGGGCGGCTGGCCGCTCACGGTCTTTCTGGATCCCGAGGGTGTGCCCTTCTACGGCGGCACCTACTTCCCGCCCGAGCCCCGGCAGGGGATGCCGAGCTTCGGACAGGTGCTCGAGGCGACGGCGGGGGCCTACCGCAACCAGCGCGAGGAGTTGCGCGAGGCGTCGGCCCAGATCCGCGAGTCGCTCGGCGCCGTCGGCCGGGTCGAGCAGTCGCAGGAGCCGCTCGACGAATCGATCATGGCGCAGGCGATCTCGGCGCTGCACTCCGCCTTCGACCGCGCCAACGGGGGCTTCGGCGGCGCGCCCAAGTTCCCGCCGGCGAGTGCCCTCGAGTTCCTGCTCGACCGCGGCCAGAACGACCCGGTGCGCCTGACGCTCGACAAGATGATGCACGGCGGCATCTACGACCAGCTCGGAGGCGGGTTCCACCGCTACTCGGTGGACGCCACCTGGCTCGTTCCCCACTTCGAGAAGATGCTCTACGACAACGCGCTGCTCGCACGCACCTACCTGCATGGGTGGCAGGTCATGGGGGAGGAGCGCTGGCGCCGGGTCTGTGAGGAGACGCTCGACTGGGCGCTGCGGGAGATGCGGGGACCCGAGGGAGGCTTCTACTCGGCGCTCGACGCCGACTCCGAGGGGGAGGAGGGCCGCTTCTATGTCTGGGACGAAGGCGAGATGCGGACCGCGCTCGCCCAGGCCGGGATCGCCGGGGATGCAATCGAGCGGGTGCTGGGCTATTGGGGCGTGAGCCCCGCAGGCAACTTCGAGGGCCGCAACATCCTCCACGTGGCGCTCGGCGCCAGCGCCCAGCAGCCCGCCGAGCTGAACGATGCCCGCACGGCGCTCTACTCCTGGCGCGATCGGCGGGTCCGTCCGAGCCTCGACGACAAGCGGATCTGCTCCTGGAACGCGCTGATGATCGCCGCGCTCGCCGACGCCGGCGCCGCGATGAACCGCGAGGACTACCTCGATGCCGCCTCGGCCTGTGCCCGCTTCGTCATGGAGTCCATGCGGGACTCGAACGGGCACCTGCTTCGGACCTGGAAGGAGGGCGAGGCGCGGCTGAACGCCTACCTCGAGGACCACGCCTTCCTGGTCGAGGGGCTGCTGCGGCTCTACGAGGCGACCCTCGAGGTGCGCTGGTTCGACGCCGCCCGCGAGATCGCCGACCAGATGATCGAGCGCTTCGCCGATGACGAGCGCGGCGGGTTCTTCACCACCTCCAACGACCACGAGGAACTGATCGCTCGCCGCAAGGACGTCGGCGATCACCCGATCCCGTCCGGCAACTCATCCGCCGGCTACGGCCTGCTTCGGCTGGCCGCGCTGACCGGCGCGGGCGGATACGAGGAGCGGGCGACCGGCACGATGCGGCTCTTCGCACCGGCGGCCGCCCGCCACCCTGACGCCTTCGGCCATCTCCTGCAGGCGATCGACTTCCACCTCTCCCCCGTGCGCGAGGTCGCGCTGGTCGCGCCCGGGAACGGCGCCGCCGGCTCGGCGCACCTCGCCGAGCTGGCGCAGGTCGTCCGCTCAGCCCACCGCCCGCACGTCGTCCTCGCCGGCGGACCGGAGGGCTCCGAGCGCCCGGAGCTGCTGCGCGAGCGCCCAGCGGTGGAGGGAAAGCCCGCGGCCTACGTCTGCCGGCACTTCACCTGCCAGGCGCCGGTGACTGAGCCGAGCGAGCTCGCCGCTCAGCTCGGCTAGAGGATCGGCAGGAACTGCTCGATCTCGTAGGGAGTGACCCGGACCCGGTAGTCCTCCCACTCCTGCCGCTTGATCTCGATGAAGCGGTTGAAGGCGTGCTCGCCCAGGGTGCGTAGGACGAGCTCGGACTCCGCGGCGAGTTCGATCGCCTCTCCGAGCGTCTCGGGAAGCTGCTCGATCCCGCGCCGCTGGCGCTCCTCCGGGGTCAGGTGGTAGAGGTTCTGCTCCATGGGCTCGGGCAGCTGATACCCCTGCTCGATCCCTTCGAGCCCGGCGTGCAGCATCCCAGCGAAACACAGGTACGGGTTACAGGCAGGGTCGGGGCAGCGCATCTCCGCCCGCGTCGCCTGCTCCTTGCCCGGGTGGTAGAGCGGAACGCGGATCAGCGCCGAGCGGTTGCGGCGTGACCAGGACAGGTAGACAGGAGCCTCGTATCCGGGAACGAGCCGCTTGTACGAGTTGACCCACTGGGCGAAGAGTGGGGAGAGCTCCCGAGCATGCTTGAGCTGTCCGGCGATGAACGCCTTGGCCGTGTCCGACAGGAAGTACTGGTCGTCAGGGTCGAAGAAGGCGTTCTTGCCGCCTTTGGAGAGCGACTGGTGGACGTGCATGCCGGATCCGTTCACGCCCTCCAGCGGCTTCGGCATGAAGGTGGCGTACCACCCGTATTTCATCGCGTACTCCTTGACCGTGATCCGGTAGGTCATGCAGTCATCGGACATCGCGAGCGCGCCCCTGTAGCGCATGTCCACCTCGTGCTGAGAGGGGCCGACCTCGTGGTGCGTGTACTCCACGTGGATGCCGAGCTGCTCCAGCGCGAGCACGGTTTCGCGGCGGACGTCCGAGCCGGCATCGAGAGTGGTCAGGTCGAAATAGCCCCCCTCGTCCAGCACCTCGGGCTTCCCGTCCTCAGGGTTGGCGGAGCGGAAGTAGAAATACTCGAGCTCCGGCCCAATGAAGAAGTCATCGAAGCCCATCTCCTTCGCCCGCTCGAGTGCGCGCCGCATGATCCAGCGCGGGTCGCCCTCATAGGGATCGCCGCCCGGGACCCGGATGTCGCAGATCATGCGGGCGGTGCGATTGGTCTCCTCGACCCGCCAGGGGATGAGGCGGAGCGTCGTCGGGTCCGGCACAGCGATCATGTCTGACTCCTCGATCGGGTTGAAGCCGGTGATCGAGGAACCGTCGAATCCCATGCCGCCCTCGAAGGCGTCATCGAGCTCGGCGGCGTGGATCGAGAAGCTCTTCAGCTGCCCGAGCAGATCGGTGAACCAGAGGCGAACGAAGCGGACGTCGTTCTCCTCGCAGTACGCGATCGCCTCCTTGGCATCGGTCGCGACAATGTCCTTGGTCCCCGTCGAAGCAGCCATCGAGCGGAAACTTACCGGCATGGCATCCAACCCGGCTCAGCGACCGTACTTGAGAGCAGAAACTGGAATTTGGCTGTACACTTACGAGGCGTAAGTAACCGGCTAAAAGTAAAGTAACCCCTTTGTAAATGGCGGATTGAGGAAATGACCGTAAAGACAGACGTGAGTCGCTTCCACATCCACGACGAGCTCACAGCTCCGGACGGAAGCGCCCCCCTTATCAAGAGCATCCAGACGGCTGGCGGTGCCGTCTCCAAGTTCATCGGCGTGCTCGCCGAGTCCCCAGCCGCTCTGCGCGGCTACACCCGCCTTCGCACCGAGCTTCGCTCGAGCAAGCTGCCTCGCGCCACCCGCGAGCGCATCGGCCTTGCGGTGGCTGAGTATCGGAACGACCCCTACACGCTGACCCAGTACGCCCGCACAGCGCGGGTCGCCGGCCTCGGCCTTGACGAGGTCGCTCGGGCCCGCAACTTCACCTCCTCGGACGAGAAGGAGGCGGCACTGCTGACGCTGTTGCGCGAGACGGTCAACCACTCCGAGCGTCCTCCCCACCACCTGGTCGAGGAGGCGCGAGAGGCGGGATGGAGCGACGAGGAGATCCTCGACGCGGTCGCGGAGGTCGCCCTCGCGGAGTTCGAGAGCCTGTTCGCCTCCGTTGCGGCCCTGCCGCAGGAGGGCGATCCGGCTGTCTTGCGCGAAGCTGCTGCGTAGGCGGCTTCGCCATCAACGGCGGCCACAGACACCGCCGCTGGATCTGCGCGGCTAGGCCGCGGGCGCGGGCGGCGTGACCGTCGCCTGGATCCGTGCGGATCCGGCCGCCAGGAACCCGACGCGCTTCGCCGTCTTCTTGGTGAGGTCCCAGGCGTAGCCCCTGTGGAACGGGCCCCGGTCGATCACCGTTGCGGTCACGCTACGGCCCGCGTAGCTGAAGGTCACCAGCGTGCCGCAGGGGAGCCTCTTGTGGGCGACACCGATGGTCGTCGGAGTGAGGACGGTCCCGCAGGCCGTGGACTTGCCCCAGAACCCGGGGCCGTACCAGGTGGCCGCCTTGAAGACGGTCCAGCTCGGGGACGAGCTCGGCTGTGCCGTCGGCTCGGTCGGTGTGGTGGGGGTGGTGCCTCCCGGCACGCCGCTACCGCCCGTCTGCGCACCGGCGACCGGCACTCCGACCCAGAACGCGGCGGCGCATGCGAGTCCAGCGATGGCACGAATTGTTCGCTTGCTCGTCAACCTTCCTCTTTCGTTGCTTACGGGGTTAGCTGACGGGCTCGCGCTGAAAGATCGCGCTACGCGGCGTACTGCCCGCGATTCGCCCCAACTTGTGGGTCCCCCGATCTCCGTCCTATGTCGTGGCGGAGATTCAGCGGAAGAACGCGCGGCAGACTAGCAGACCCCCGCACGCCTTCCACCCACTCCTGGCATCGGATGTTCTGGTCCGAACCTTCGGCTCGAATGGAATCGACCAGCACTTCATATGCTCCGCGCGATGGCGGGAGCACTGGTCACCGGAGCGGGACGCGGCATGGGCCTCGAGATCGCCCGGCGGCTCATCGGCCGCGGTTACGAGGTCGCGGTGACCGACGTCGATGAGGCCAACACCTCCTCCGCGGCCGAGCAGCTCGGCCGGCGGGCCTGGTCACTGCCGCTCGACGTTACGGACTCCGAGGCCGTCCGCGCCGCCGCCCGGCAGGTGGAGGAGCGATCGGGCTCACTCGACGTCTGGGTGAACAACGCCGGCATCCTGGTGACCGGCCTCGGCCACGAGCAGGACGTCGACGTCTATCGGCGGCTGATCGAGGTGAACTACCTGGGCACGGTCAATGGCACGCTGGCGGCCATCGACCGGATGCGAAGCGGCGGACGCGGGCACATCATCAACCTGATCTCGCTCGCCGGCCTGGCTGCGGCGACGGGGATCATCGGCTACTCGGCCAGCAAGCACGCCTCGATCGCTTTCAGCCTCGGGATGGCCGCCGATCTGCGGCGCGACGGGCTCGGCGGCATCCAGATCTCGTGCGTCTGTCCGGACGGCGTCTGGACGCCGATGATCAACGACAAGCTCGACGACCCGAACGACGCTCTTTCCTTCTCCGGCGTGATGCTGATGCCCGAACAGGTCGCTGAGCACGTGGAGGGCCTGCTCGACAAGCCGAAGCCGGTGCTCGCCATTCCACGCTGGCGGGGACAGTTCGCCCGCTTCTTCGACCGCCATCCGAAGCTCTCGCTCAGGCTCACCCCGCTGCTCATGCGCGACGCGGTGCGGCGCCAGCGCGCGTTCAAGAGGAAGGTCCAGTCGGGCAAGTGGCCTCCGAAGTCCCGCTGAGGGGGCCACACGACCCCGGCACGCGAGCCGGGCGTTTCCACACCGTCCGCGAGCCGATGCCCCTCTCCGGCTGGCTTCGTTACCCGGCCGCCTGGTGGCGAGCCCGCCGCGGCAGCACCCCCGAGCGCCCCTGGATCGTCCCGGCGGCAATCGGCTACCTGCGCAGGCGAATCCGCTCGAACTGGTCGGTGCTCGAGCTGGGCGCGGGTCGGTCGTCGCCGTGGCTCGCGCGCCGTGCGGGTCGGGTGCTCTCCTTCGAGGACAACGGGATCTGGGTCGATCAGACGCGAGCGCGGCTGCGCGAGCTCGGCTTCGACAACGTCGAGCTGCGTCAGCTGCCCGTCGATGAGTTCGCCGGCGAGGTGGAGGCCCTGCGGGATGTCCGCTTCGACCTCGTGGTGGTCGACTTTCTCGAGGCTCCAACCGTGACGCGGATGGATGTCCTCAGGCCGGCAATGAGCAAGGTGCGGGCGGGGGGCCTGTTGCTCCTGGACGATTCGGATCGGCCAGGGTATGCGGAGGCCTTCCAGCTGCTCGCTGACTGGCGCTTCAAGAAGTTCGTGGGCGTCAAGGACGGCTGGCCCGAGGCCTGCGAGAGCGGCATCTTCCGCCGGCCCAAATAGAAGAGGCCCCTTGCGGGGCCTCTTCCTTAGCGAGTCTGTAAGCCGGATTCTGTCGGGGGCAGCCATCCATCTTTGCGGCCCACCTGGACCTCGCCGGGCCGGGTCGGAGGTCCTGCTTGGCCTTGCACCTGGCGGGGTTTGCCATGCGCGCCAACGTCACCGCGGCGCCGGTGCGCTCTTACCGCACCGTTTCACCCTTGCCTGTGCGCGGCTCACGTGTGGCCGCGCCATCGGCGGTCTGTTCTCTGCGGCACTTTCCCGCGGGTTTCCCCGGGTGGGCGTTACCCACCGCCATGCCCTTTGGTGTCCGGACTTTCCTCGAAGACTCCTTTCGGCGATCTCCGCGACTACCCAACTCGCACCCCCAGCATAGTCCGAATCGGCGGCTCCGCCGAACCGCTTCCCCCAGTTTTCGAGCGCACATCGAGGCCAGGTCGAGGGGCTCGGATCCAAAACTAGGGTGCCTGAACGGGGTGCCGTCTTTGGTGGATCTTGTCCGACTGGCGCTCCCCGTGCTCTGTAATTCCGGTTAGGCACTGAGGATGGGCAGTCTCCGGAAATTCGCGTACCTGGCTGCTGCCATCGGCATCATCACCAGCTTCCTCCCCTCCCAGGATCGGGCCGCCGCGGACACCTTCTCCGATTCCGGGTTCGCGACCGAGAGGGTCGCCACCCTCCCGCCGTTCACCCTGGTCGGCATGGCGTTCGCTCCGGACGGACGCATGTTCGTCTGGCAGAAGAACGGCGTCGTGCGAGTGATCAAGAACGGGCAGCTGCTGCCCACGCCGTTCATCGACCTGAGCGCCAAGGTCAACACGTTCGACGACCGCGGGTTCTGGGGTCTCGCGTTCGATCCGCAGTTCGCCAGCAACGGCCGCATCTACATGACCTACACGTTCGAGAATGCGGGCAATCCGAACAGCAGCGCCCCTCGGACCGCACGCCTGGTGCGGGTTACGGCCGACCCGGCGAATCCCGATGTTGCCCTGCCGGGAAGCGAGCAGGTGATCCTCGGCAGCGTCGGCACGCCACCGTGCAGCGCCCTGCCTGCCGAGCGCCGACTGCATCGGCTCGGATGGCGGCTCGCACACGCTCGGGTCCCTTCGTTTCGCGCCCGACGGCACCCTGTTCGTCGGAGTCGGCGATGGCTCCGACGGTGATGCGAACTCGCTGCGCGCCCAGGACCTGAACAGCCCGAACGGGAAGATCCTGCGGATCAATACCGACGGAACCGCGCCAACGGACAACCCGTTCTACGACGGGACCAACTCCTGGCGATCGAAGGTGTGGGCCTACGGGCTCCGAAACCCGTTCGGGTACGCGATCCAGCCCGGGACCGATGAGATCTACATGGGCGAGGTCGGCTGGAACACCTGGGAGGAGGTCGACCACGGGCCCGCCGGGACGAACTTCGGCTGGCCGTGCTACGAGGGAACCGGCCCGCAGCCGTTCTTCCAGGCGAATTTCGCTGCGCAGTGCGCCCTGATCAGCCCGGTGACGCCGCCGTTCTACACCTACAACCACTCAGCTGGTGGCTCCGCGGTGATCGGCGGGCCGTTCTACACGGGCACGGCGTACCCAGCGCAGTATCACGACAACTTCTTCTTCGCCGATTACACGGGGAACTGGATCCAGCGGGTGGTGTTCGACGCCAACCACCACCCGTTGTCGGTGCAGCCGTTTGCGACCGACGTCCAGAGCCCGGTGAATATCACCCTCGGTCCCGACGGGATGCTCTACTACCTCTCGTTCACGACCGGCGAGGTGCGACGTATCCGGTTCAACGGACCGGTCGCGGCGGCGTCGGCCACCACGCCGACCAACGGATACTCGCCGCTGACGGTCTCGTTCTCGAGCGCCGGCTCGAGCAACCCCGGGGGAGGGCAGCTCTCCTACCTCTGGGACTTCGGCGACGGCACGACGTCGACGGCCGCCAATCCATCGCATACCTACACGTCGTCGACGGTGAGGACGTTCACCGCCCGGCTCACGGTGACCAGCCAGGGCCAGTCGTCGACGGACACGGTCTCCGTGACCGTCGGCAGTCTCCCGCCGACTCCGAGCATCACCGCCCCGGCCAACGGCACCACCGTCTATCCCGGACAGACCGTGACGTACCGCGGGTCAGCCACCGATCCGGACGACGGGCACGCTGGGGGGATCCGCCCTGAGCTGGACGGTGCTGCTTCATCACAACACCCACGTCCACACCTTCGTAGGCGGAACCGGTGACCAGGGGTCCTTCATGGCGGAAGACCACGGAGACATCGGAACCTTCAGCTACGAGATCGTCCTCACGGCCACCGACAGCAGCGGGCTGAAGTCCAGCACCAGCGTCAACCTCCCGGTCGCTGCCGACACCTCGCCGCCGACCGACCCCGCGGGGCTGACCGCGACGGCCGCCGGCACCAGCCAGGTGGGGCTGAGCTGGACGGCATCGACCGACAACGTCGGCGTCGCCGGCTACCGGGTCGAGCGCTGCCAGGGCACGGGCTGCACGAACTTCGCCGAGGTGGGCACGCCCACCGCCACCACCTTCAGCGACACCGGCCTGGCGCCCTCGACCACCTACCGCTACCGGGTGCGGGCGATCGATGCCTCCGGCAATCTCAGCGGCTATTCCGCCGTCGCCGAGGCCACCACCGGCGCCGCTCCGCCCACGCCCCCGGGCCTGGTCGGGGCCTGGGCCTTCGCCGAGGGATCCGGCACCACCACCGCGGATTCCTCCGGCAATGGGAACGCCGGCACCCTGGCGGGCGCCAGCTGGACGACCCAGGGCCGCTACGGCAACGCCCTGAGCTTCAACGGCACGAGCAGCACGGTCCGGGTCGCGGATTCGGCCTCGCTGGACCTGACCACGGCGATGACCCTCTCGGCCTGGATCGAGCCGACGGCCAGCCAGAGCGGCTGGCGGACCATCCTCCAGCACGAGAGCCGACGCCTACTTCCTCAACGCCAGCAACAGCGACGGACCGCTCCGTCCGTCGGGCGGCGGGACCCTCGGCGGGAACACCCAGTATCTGAGCGGCCCGAGCGCCAACCCGGTCAACGCCTGGACCTACGTGGCCCTCACCTACGACGGCGCCACCATGCGGCTCTACATCAACGGCACCCAGGTCGTCGAGCCGCGCCGCGACCGGCCCCATCCAGACGACGAACAGCCCGCTCTGGATCGGCGGCAACAGCCCCTACGGCGAGTACTTCCAGGGGCTGATCGACGAGGCCCGGGTCTACAACCGGGCGCTCACCCAGGCCGAGATCCAGAGTGACATGAACACCGCCATCGTGCCCACCGCTCCCGACACGACGCCGCCATCGGCGCCCACCGGACTCTCGGCCACAGCGGTCAGCGGCAGCCGGATCGACCTGAGCTGGACGGCCTCCACCGACAACGTCGGCGTCGCCGGCTACCGGGTCGAGCGCTGCCAGGGCACGGGCTGCACGAACTTCGCCCAGGTGGGCACGCCCACGACAGCCAGCTTCAGCGACACCGGCCTGGCGCCCTCGAGCACCTACCGCTACCAGGTCCGGGCGGTCGATGCCTCCGGCAACCTCAGTGGCTATTCGGCCATCGCCACGGCCACCACCCCGACGGTCCGACACGACGCCGCCATCGGCGCCCACCGGGCTCTCGGCCACCGCGGTCAGCGGCAGCCGGATCGACCTGAGCTGGACGGCCTCAACCGACAACGTCGGCGTCACCGGCTACCGGGTGGAGCGCTGCCAGGGCACGGGCTGCACGAACTTCGCCCAGGTGGGCACGCCCACGACAGCCAGCTTCAGCGACACCGGCCTGGCGCCCTCGAGCACCTACCGCTACCAGGTGCGGGCCGTCGACGCCTCCGGCAACCTGAGCCCCTACTCCGCGATCGCCACGGCGACCACCCCGGCGGCGGCCGACACGACGCCGCCATCGGCGCCCACCGGGCTCTCGGCCACGGCGCTCAGCACCACCCGGATCGACCTGAACTGGACGGCCTCGACGGACAACGTCGGCGTCACCGGCTACCGGGTCGAGCGCTGCCAGGGCAACAACTGCACCAACTTCGCCCAGGTGGGGACGCCGACCGCCACCAACTACAGCAGCACCGGGCTGCAGGCGAACACCAACTACCGCTTCCGGGTGCGAGCTGTCGATGCCGGCGGGAATCTGAGTCCCTATTCCGCCATCGTGAGCAGTCGAACCCTCGCCGCCGACACCACCCGACCCACCGCTCCGACGGGACTCACCGGGACGGCGGCGGGACCGACGCAGATCAACCTCGGCTGGACGGCCTCCACCGACAACGTCGGCGTCAGCCGGCTACCAGGTGGAGCGCTGCCAGGGCGCGGGCTGCACCAACTTCGCACAGATCGCCACTCCCACCGCCACCACCTACAGCGACACCGGCCTCGCAGCCATCGACGACCTACCGCTACCGGGTCCGGGCCGTCGACGCCGCCGGCAACCTCAGCACCTACTCCAACGTCGCCACGGTGACGACGCCGGCCGTACTGGATACCTCGGCCCCGACCGCTCCATCGGCGCTGACCGCGACCGCCGCCGGGTCCTCTCAGGTGAACCTGAGCTGGACGGCCTCGACGGACAACGTCGGCGTCGCCGGCTACCGGGTCGAGCGCTGCCAGGGCACGGGCTGCACCAACTTCGCCCAGGTGGGCACGCCCACCGCGACGACCTTCAGCGACACCGCGGTCTGTCGCCCTCGACCACCTACCGCTACCAGGTGCGCGCCGTCGATGCCGCGGGGAACCTGAGTCCCTATTCCGCGATCGCCATAGCGACAACCGGCGTCGCTCCGCCCACGCCGCCGGGTCTGGTCGGGGCCTGGGCGCTTCGCCGAGGGAGCCGGCACCACGACCGCGGATTCCTCCGGCAATGGGAACATCGGAACCCTGGTGGGCGCCAGCTGGACGACTCTGGGCCGCTACGGCAACGCCCTGAGCTTCAACGGCACGAGCAGCACGGTTCGGGTCGCGGATTCGGCCTCGCTGGACCTGACCACGGCGATGACCCTCTCGGCCTGGATCGAGCCGACGGCCAGCCAGAGCGGCTGGCGGACCATCCTCCAGCACGAAGCCGACGCCTACTTCTTAAACGCCAGCAACAGCGACGGACCGCTCCGTCCATCGGGCGGCGGGACCCTCGGCGGGAACACCCAGTACCTGAGCGGGCCGACGCGCCAACCCGGTCAACGCCTGGACCTACGTGGCCCTCACCTACGACGGCGCCACCATGCGGCTCTACATCAACGGCACCCAGGTCTCGAGCCGCGCCGCGTCCGGCGCCATCCAGACCACGAACAGCCCACTCTGGATCGGCGGCAACAGCCCCTACGGCGAGTACTTCCAGGGGCTGATCGACGAGGCCCGGGTCTACAACCGGGCGCTCACCCAGGCCGAGATCCAGAGCGATATGAACGCCCCGGTTCCCACTGGCTCTTGATCGCGCGTCAGGAGAGCGAGGAGCCGCAACTGTCGCAGCCGCTGCGCTCCAGCTCTCCGTGACACACCGGGCACTCCGCCCGGCCGTGAGCCGTCAAGGCCTCCCAGGCGTCGAGGATCGAGTCCTCGAGCGTCACCTCGTACGGCTCGAACAGACGGGCCTCCTTCTCGACGGCAAGGACCGTCACGAGACCCTCCTGAAGACTCCGACGACGCGGCCCAGGAGGCGCACGTCTCGGGTGCGAATCGGCTTCATGCTCTTGTTCTCCGGCTGCAGCCGGACCTGATCCTTCTCACGGAAGAAGCGCTTCACGGTCGCCTCGTCGCCGATCATTGCCACCACGATCTCACCGTCGCGGGCGCGCTCCGTGGGGCGCACCACGACGAAGTCCCCCTCGAGGATTCCGGCGTCCTTCATCGACTCGCCCCGGACCCGGAGGATGTAGTCGCCGTCCTCGCCGCCGACGACGTCGGGAACGTCGAGGTAGTCCTCGATGTTCTCCTCGGCCAGGATCGGCTCGCCGGCGGCCACCTGCCCGACCAGGGGAAAGCCCGAGGGGCGGACGGCCTTCTTGGCCCGCTCCACCAGCACCTCGAGCGCACGGGGCTTGGACGGGTCCCGCTTGACCACGCCGAGGCTCTCGAGCTTCGAGAGGTGCGCGTGCACCGTGGAGGACGAATGGAGGCCAACCGCCTTCCCGATCTCGCGCACCGTGGGCGGGTAGCCGTGCTTGCTCAGGTAGGTGCCGATGAAGTCGAAGATCTCCCGCTGGCGCTTCGTCAGGTCCTTGACGAGGTCCACTTAACCCTCCTCAGTCAGCCGCACTCGATGGGCGGCAGTCGATGCGATGGGCGAACACATGTTCGGAGAGTACCGCCCCCCACGGACGGTTTCAAGCAGCGTTCTGGGCCGAACGATCTCCAACCGCGCCCCGCTGAGCTTCCCGCGCCCGCCGACTATCATCGACGGCCCTCAGGCGGCTGTGGCGGAACTGGTAGACGCGCAAGGTTGAGGGCCTTGTGGCCCTAACGGGTCGTGGAGGTTCGACCAAGGTTGAGGGCCTTGTGGCCCTAACGGGTCGTGGAGGTTCGACTCCTCTCAGCCGCACCTAGGAACTATTTCGAGCTCGGCCTACTTCTTGGTCGCCTTGCACTTCTGGACCGACGTCGAGCTTCTGCTCGAGCCGTCGGCGTAGGTTTCCGTCGCCATGTCGGTCCACTTCTTCTTCTTGCACCGGGCCATGACGTAGTAGGTCGTCTTGCCCTTCTTCTTGCCGGTCTTGATCTTGCCGATCGCCACCTCGAAATGCGTGAGCGACGTCCCGGTGGGCGGAATCGGGGTGGTCAGGGTGTTGGTCTTGGTGTTAAGCGTGCCGATCCCGGTCGTGCTGAACGAATAGGCGCCGGACGGGAGGAACAGGTCGGTGTGAAAGCCGATCGGCGGGCTGCCGCCGCCACTGGGGATGCCGTTGTACGCGGTCACCTTCCCAGTGAGGGCACCGCCGTTGACCACGACACTGCCCACGCCGACCTTGCTCTTGCTGCAGAGGCTCATCGCCGTGGAATCCGGCTTGGTGCTGATCGAGCTCAGGTCGCACTGGGCCAGGTTGCCCGGCGTGAACTTGATGTCCTTGCTGAACTGAACGACGGTCGTGGTCGGCGTCGGGCTGAACCCGCCCGTGAAGAACGTATCGAGGGTGCTGGTGATCGCTGCCGGGCCGAACGTCTTGGCCGATTGCTTCGCCGGCGAGATGTTGGCTCCGTAGGTGAAGCCGGTGACGGCCGCAGACGCGGTCCCGCTCATCAACAGAGCACCGACGACCCCCAGTGACCCCGTGAGCACGAATCTGTGCTTGCTCATCCTCATTCCTCTTTCCCTTTTCGTCTTTGGGCTGCGGCTCCTGTCCGCCTAAATCCCAAGGGAACCTACCGCTGATCACTTCAGAAGATTGTCCCGATGTCCTGCCGAGGCGCCTTAGAGGGCCCTGAGAGGATCGACGGGCTCACTGCGGGCCGTGTCGAGACGTTCAGCGACGCCGTCTTCGCCATCGCCATCACGCTGCTGGTCCTGCAGCTGCGGGTCGAGGACGGGCCGGGAAGCCTCGCTGATCGCCTCGGGGATCAGTGGCCGCTCTATGTCACCTACCTGCTGTCCTTCTTCAACATCGGAACCGTGTGGCTCAACCACCACAGCATCTTCAGCCGTCTGCGCGGCGTCGATCATGGGCTGGTCCTCCTCAATCTCCTCCTGCTGCTGGTCGTGTCGGTCCTGCCTTTCCCGACGCAGGTGCTTGGAGACGCCCTGCAGGAGGGGATTTCGACGACCAGCGCACCGCGGCGCTTCTCTACGCCGGCAATTTTCTGTGCGCCGCCACCGCGTTCTGTGCGCTCTGGCTCTGGGCCTCGCACGACCGGCGGCTGATCCGGGACGACACGGACGAGGAGGCGATCCGGCTGAGGACGGCGCGGATGGTGATCGCGGTTCCGGCGCTCTCGGTCCCATGCGCCGTCGCGATTTGGTCTCCGGGGGCACCGGTCGCCATCGACGGCGCGATCATGGTCTCGTTCCTCCTCTCCGACGGTTGGCTGGAGCGACGGATGGGCGTAGTAGAGGGCGCCGTTGCGCGCGGGTCGAAGTAGCGCCCGCGCTAGGACAGGAAGCGCCGCAGCGAGGCGAGCAGTTCCTCAGGCGCCTCCTCCGGGATGAAATGGCCTGAGGGCAGCGGGCCCCCATCGACCGAGTCGGCCCAGCGGCCCCAGACCTCGAGCGAGTCGGAGAGCGCTCCCTCCTCCGAGCCCCAGTGGACCAGCACCGGGCTCTCGATCCTCCGCCCGGCATCGCGATCCTCGGTGTCCAGCTGCCGGTCGAGGTGGAACGAGGCCCGGTAGTCGGCGCACATCCCCGGGATCGTCTCCGCCGTGAAGCCCCGCAGGTAGTGCTGGGTCGCCTCCCGTGAGATCGCGTCGGGCGAAGCCGGCCACGACTCGAGGATGCTGCGCAGCACGTACTCGGCGCTCGCCGAGATGACGCGCTCGGCGAAGGGCGGCGGCTGGGCGAGGAAGTACCAGGGCCAGTAGCCGAGCGAGGCGCCCTCGGCCATCCGCTCGAACTGGTCCACGGTGGGGACGATGTTGAGCACGCCCAGGCGCTCCACCACGTCGGGGCGATCGAGCGCCATCCGGTAGGAGACTCGCCCGCCGCGGTCGTGACCGACGACCGAGAAGCGCTCGACGCCAAGCCGCGCCATCAGCTCGACCAGCTCCGCGGCCCGCTCGCGGTTCGAGTAGCCCTCCCCCAGTGGCCCTCCCGGCTCGGAGCGGCTCTCGCCGTAGCCCTTCAGATCGCAGACGACCACCGTGTGCTCCCCGGCGAGCCCCGGCGCGACACGGTGCCAGCAGTAGTGGGTCTCGGGAAATCCGTGCAGGAGCAGGACGGGCGACCCCCGCCCGGCGACTGCCGCCCGGTAGCTCGTGGGGCCGACCTCGGTCTGCGTGTACTCGAATCCCTCGATCATGGTCCTGCTCTCGCCTCCCGCCACGGGGTTACGCCCGCCACAATCGGTCCATGCGGAGATCGGCGAGAGGGACGATCGCGATCGCAGCGGCTGTGCTCGGGTTCGCGGCGGCGGGCCTGATCGCCTGCTCGAGCGACCCGGAGGCGAAGCCTAGGCCGCGCGCCCAGGTTCTCGTCTTCTCCAAAACTGCTGGATTCCGGCATGACTCCATCCCTGCCGGAATTGCGGCCACCAGGAGCCTCAGCCGAGGGAACGGCTTCTCGGTCAGCGCCACCGAGAACGCCAAGGCCTTCAGCTCCAAGCGCCTGCGCCCTTCGACGCCGTGGTCTTCCTCAACACCACCGGCGACGTGCTCGCACCCCGGCAGCAGAAGGCATTCAAGGGCTACATCCGCCACGGCGGCGGCTGGGTCGGGATCCACTCGGCCGCCGACACCGAGTACGACTGGCCGTTCTATGGCCGGCTGCTCGGGGCGTATTTCCTGTCCCATCCCGCGGTCCAGCCGGCTGTGGTCGACGTCACCGACCGATCCCACCCCTCGACCCGCCAGCTCCCCGCCCGCTGGACGAGGACGGACGAGTGGTACAGCTTCCGCTCCAATCCCCGGGGCGCCGTCCACATCCTGGCGACGCTCTCTGGGCCGCGGGGCTGGCGAAGGGCGACTGCCGGGTCTAGGCCGCACTCGGGCGACCCGTCACGCCTTGCAGAGCGTCTTGCGGATCCACCCGGATGCCTCGCTCAGCGCGAGGCGGCCAGCGAGCAGCGCCTGGGCGAAGTCGATCCCCTCATCGGCGAGCCTGCCGTCCGGCGAGCCGGCCGGATCGCGGCGCACGTGCTCGGAGATCCACCGGGTTAGGGCTGAGCCCCCGAACATACTCGCCCGTGCGACATCGACGAAGTGGCGGACCTGGCCGCGGGTGCCGTCATCGAACTCGGCCTTGAAGCCGCGTCCGAGGATGACGTTGCGCCCGTCCCGGGCGAGATCGATGAGGGCGAAGCGACCCGGCCGGATCCCCGCCCCCTGTTGGCCCAGGTCGATCAGGAACCGCTCCGCAGTGCGGTCTCGGACGGCGAGGTTCGCCGCGAGGCCGGCCAGCCGCTGGCAGGCCGTCCCGGTCAGCGGCTGCGTCCGGGCCGCGCTGCCGGCAGGTGAGCCCGGGAGTCATCGCCGAAAGGATCGAGCACCAGATAGACGGCAACCCCCGCCGCCAGCACCACAGCGCTCGCGACCAGGAGCTTCATCGGAAAGCTGTGCCCGCCCCCTCTGACCGCGGTCGGAAGACCCGATTCCCTCGCCAGCGCGACCGCGTCGACGACCTCCCGGGCACCAGCGCAACGCGCGATAACCGCCGGGGAGCGCTCGATCGAACCGTTCCAGACCTTGCGGTGCTCGTCGTAGCTCGGGTCTCCGGGTCGGATCAATTCGCCGCGGAAAGACCCCGGGAGCGTCGTCAGCGCCATCGCGTTCTCCTTCCCGAAACCAAACTAGTCGATCTTCCACATCACAGCGGTGGCCCGGGGCTGGCCTAGCCGGTGAGCCGGGTGAGCCAGATGCCGGTGAGGGCTGGGACGAGCCGGGCTGAGGAGATCCCCCGAACCGAGCCCTCCGTGCCGATTCCGCTCTGCGGGCCGCCGACGGTTCTGAGCAGCGGGTCCGCGGCGGCAGCGCGCATCCCGGCGGCATCCAGGGGGTCGGCCACCTGCACCGTGCCCTCGGTGAGCATGCGGTAGCGCTGGCCCGCCAGCGGTGCCACCACGAACGTGACCCCGTCGAGGGCGGGCCCGAGCCCGATCGGGCTCCCCCACCACCCGGCGAACCGGGCCAGCTCGAGGCGCGCTGGGCCACCCGCTCCAGGCTGAAAGGCACCCGTACCGAAGCCGTGCGCGTCCGGCAGGAAACGGGACCTCTGACCGCTCTGCGGCTCGAGCGCCCGAGGGGAGACGATCCCGAGCCTCGGGGAGGCGAGGCGCCGCGCCAGGTCCCGTACCGGCTGGTCGAGGAGGAAGCGAACCTCGTCCGGGCGCGGCGCATCGACGGCGAACAGGTGCGGAAGGAGCGCCCGCCCCCGCGAGTCGCTCTGCCAGCGACGGGAGTTGGCGAGCACCGCCGCGGCGTTGAACGGCGTCCCATCCTGGAAGCGAACACCCAGCCGCAGCGTGACCGTCCAGGTCGTTCGATTGGGCGACGGGTGAGCGCTCAAAGCCAGCCCGGGCTGCACGGCACTCTGCCCGTAGGGGCCGATGAGCTGCTCCATCAGCGGCTCATAGACCTGGCGGGTGACCGTCTGGGCGATCCGTCCCTGCGCGGCGAGCGGATCGAGCGTCCCAGGGAGGCTCGGAAGCGCCCAGTTCAGGGTGCCGCCCCCACCGGCGGGTGGGAGCCGCGCCCCGCGCTGCGTGTCGCTTCCGTCGCCGCCGCCGCAGCCGGCCAGGGCCACCAGGGCGAGGACGGCGAGAGTGGCGGCGAGCCGCCGCATCCGGCCGCTAGAGGTTGATGATGATGAGAGCGTTCAGCGCCCAGAGGACCCCGAAGAAGATGGTCCACCGGGTCAGGTTCCGCTCGACCAGCGAACCGCCCCCGAAGGAGCTGCCCCCACCGCCGAAACCGAACGCGCCGGAGAGGCCAGTGTCCTTACCGGAGTGCAGGAGCACCAGAAAGATCAGGGCCACCGAGAAGATGACCTCGATCACGCTGAGCACAGTTGCCATTCGCGGCAGTGTAGACGTCAGCTACTCGATCGAGCGGGCGCACTACCAGCCGGGCCGCACCGCTAGTTGGGTCCGTCGTCGCGCGCCCTCGGAGGACGCAACCGATCGATGCGCTTCAGGATGTCGATCGCCTCGGCGCGCAGCTCCCGGTCTAGGCGCTCGTAGTCCTCCTGGGTCAGCTTGCCGGCCGCCCGGTCGGTCTGCGCGTCCCGAATCTGCCGGTATTTCGCGGTCTTGCGCGCCTCGAGGTCCGCGAGCTCGGCCACGGCCGGATCGTCGCGCTCCGTCGGCTCGCGATCACGAAGAGGCGCCGTCACGAACCAGGCGACCAGCACGACGATGACCAGGGCGAGGACGAACTCCATGGCATCAGGCTAGGTGCGCCGCGGGGATGAGGCGAGGGTGCTCCGATGATGCGAGGGCGCGCGGCAGCGCGACCCGTGAGGGGTGTGAGGAGCAACCCGTTAGGTAGTGGGCTCGGTGGCAGTCCCCAGTTCCCGGCCGAGCCGCGCCCGGTAGGCCGCCTCGAGGCGCCGCCGGGACTCGAGCGCGGGCCAGCCCGCCATCACTGCCCCGGCCAGCGCGATCAGGGCGCCGATCCAGATCCAGCCGACCAACGGGTTGACGATCACCCGGAAGTTGGCCGGCGGCGGGTTCTGAACGTAGTGCTGGATGAGCGCAAGGATCGCGAACTCCTGCGCAGCGGGCGGCAGGTCCGCGAGCTGGCGGTTGCCGCGCTTGATGTCGGGATTGAGCACCGAGAGGTCGGGCTGGAAGGCCGTCCACAGGTCCCCGCCGGCGCGGCTCCTCAGGCCGACCTCGCTGGTCGACTCGCCCATGAAGTAGCGCCCGATGGCCCCCGCAGTCGGATCGTTGGTCGGGTAGTAGTTGCGCGTCGGGGTGAGCGTGCCCACGCTCTTGCCCTCGCGCGTGACCGTCAGGTGAGAGGCGAAGGCCAGGCGCTCCGGCTGGGGATCGGACGTCAGGTTGTCGTAGTGGATCGTGTAGTCGCCGACGTTGGCGGACTGCCCGACCTGCAGGTGGAGGTCTCGGTTGGTCTGAAAGCTCGAGGAGGCCGCGATCCCGACCAGCGTGAGGGCGATCCCGGCGTGCACGATGTAGCCGCCGTAGCGGCGGCGGTTCCTCGCCAGCGCCTGCGCGAGCGCCCGCGGTGTCGACTCGCCGGTGAGCGCGCGGCGGGTGGACCCGGCCCGCCAGAACTCGCCCGCGAGCGCGACCAGCGTGAACGCCGCGAACCCGAAGACGAAGAGCGCCCATGGATGCGCGCTCGCGTCGCTCACCGCCAGCAGGACGACGATCGTCGCGAGGGCCGCGAGCCCCGGTAAGAGCAGCAGTCGCCGGGCGGCGCTCGGGCTCAGCCTGCCCCAGGCGAGCAGCGGTCCGATCCCCGTGAAGAGCACGAGCAGGACGCCGATGGGCGTCACGTAGCGGTTGAACCAGGGAGCGGCCAGCGAGTGCTTCTCGCCGGTGAAGAACTCGGAGATCAGCGGGAAGAACGTCCCCCAGAAGATCACCACCGCCAGGCCGACCAGCAGGAGGTTGTTGACCAGGAAGATCGACTCGCGCGAGAGCGGTGACTCGATCCGCCGCTCCGGCCGCAGCTGGTCGAGCCTCGAGACGATCAACACCGTCGAGCCGATCGCGACGACGGCGATCAGCCCGAGCAGCGGACCGCCGACCGTCGAGGCACCGAACGCGTGGATCGACTGCAGCACCCCCGAGCGCACCAGGAAGGTCCCGAGCAGGCAGAGGGTGAAGGTGCCGCAGATCAGGCTGACGTTCCAGACCTTCAGCATCCCCCGCTTCTCCTGGACCATCACCGAGTGCAGGAAAGCGGTGCCGACCAGCCAGGGCATGAGCGCCGCGTTCTCCACCGGGTCCCATCCCCAGTAGCCCCCCCAGCCGAGCTCCTCATACGACCAGCGCGAGCCCAGCAGCAGACCGATCCCGAGGAAGGTCCAGGCGCAGAGGGCGAAGTTGCGGGTGGTCCGGATCCAGCTCGCGTCGAGCCGGCGGGCGATCAGCGCGCCCACGCAGAAGGCGAAGGGAATCGACCAGAAGACGTAGCCGGAGTAGAGCATCGGCGGGTGGACCGCCATGTAGGGGTTGCGGAGGAGCGGGGTGAGTCCGGCCCCCTCCGCCGGCGCCGGATCGAGGTGGGCGAACGGCTGTGCCTTGAAGATCATCAGCCCGACGAAGAAGGAGCCGATGCCGGCCAGCACCGCGGTCGCCCAGGGGACGATCTCGCGGTGGCGGTTGCGGGTGATGAAGAGGACGCCGCTCGAGGCGAGCGAGAGCACCCAGGCCCAGAGCAGCAGCGAGCCCTCCTGGCTCGACCACATCGCGGTCAACTTGTAGAAGGTGGGCGTGGTGGTCGAGGAGTGGTCGGCGACCAGCGCGAACCCGAAGTCGTCGCGCAGAAAGGCGAGCTCGATGATCACCACTGCCGTGGTGAGCAGCCCGGCCATCGCGTAGACCGCCCGGCGCGCGGAGAGCACCCAGCGGCGATCGCCGGTGCGGCCCCCATAGACGCCGGCGCCTGCCGCGTACAGGGCGGCGATCAGCGCGGCAGCCAGCAGTGCGGAGCCGAGGATGGTCAGCTGGACTGCCCCGACGTGGTGGTCGTGAACTTCGACGGGCACTTCGTGATCAGGCTGTCCCGCTCGCCCACGAAGGTGCCGTCCTGGAGCTTGCCGGTGACGATCACCTCTCGCCCGTCGCGGAACGGATCCGGCACCGTGCCGCTGTAGGTGACCGGGATCGGGTCGGTGCCGTCGCGGTCGGAGATCCGGAAGTCGAGCTGGTCGCCCGCATGCTGGATCGAGCCGGGCACGACCTTACCGGTCAGCTCATAGGTCCCGCCCGGGTTCGACTGGAGCAGCTGTGAGGGCTCCTTGGCCTCGGTCGAGGCGCTGAACGACGTGTACACCAGTCCCGCCGCGAGCAGGACCGCGGCGGACAGCGCAATGACCAGCCGGATCTTTCGTTTGCGCGATGGATCCACTGCCAGCTGGGATTATCGCAAGCGACCTCTAGGATCGCACCCGCCCTTGGAGCCTCTCGAACCAGTCGTGATCCTGTGCGGTGGCCGGGGAACCCGGCTTCGCGAGCACACGGAATCGATCCCCAAGGCCCTGCTTGAGATCGGCGGCCGGCCGATCCTCTGGCATGTGATCTCGATCTACAGCTCGCAGGGCTTCTCCCGCTTCCTGCTGCTCACGGGTTACAAGGGCGAGCTGATTGCGGACTGGGCCAGGCAGACGGCCTGGGGGGACGGCGCCCGGGTCGATTGCCTGGACACGGGGGTCGACACCCCGACCGGCGGCCGGATCAAGCTGGCCGAGGACCGCATCGACGGGCCTTTCTCCGCCACCTACGCCGACGGGGTGGCCGACATCGACCTCTCGGCCCTGACCGCATTCCACCGTGAGCGTGACGCGCTGGCGACCGTGACTGTCGTGCGTCCCGAGCTTCAATTCGGCGTCGCCGAGCTCGATGACGAGGACCGCGTTCGCGGCTTTCATGAGAAGCCCCGGGTCGACAGCTGGGTCAACGGCGGGTTCTTCTGCCTCGAGCCGGGCGTGTTCGACTACCTGAGCGAGGACAGCGTCCTGGAGCGCGAACCGCTGGAGGGGCTCTCGGCCGATGGGCAGCTCCGCGCCTATCGCCACCGGGGTTTCTGGGACTGCATGGACACCTACAAGGACGCGGTGCTGCTCAACGATCTCTGGGCGTCGGGTGATCCTCCCTGGCGGGTCTGGGCAGAGGAGCCGGCGCTGTGAGGGCGCTGGTCACGGGGGCTCGCGGCTTCGCCGCGTCCTGGCTCGCCAAGGCTCTTCTGGAAGGGGGCGCGGAGGTGACCTCGATCGACCGCGATGGTGCCTCGCCCAGCGGCCTCGAGCTGCAGGGGATCGCGGGCGATGTGAACGACGTCGTCGCGGACCTCCGTGACTACGACTCGGTGCTCGATCTGCTGCGATCCGATCGGATCGACTCCGTCTTTCACCTCGCCGCTCAGCCGATCGTGGGCGACGCCAACGCCTCCCCCCTGCCGACCTTCGAGACGAACATCGGGGGCACCTGGGTCTTGCTCGAAGCCTGTCGGGAGCTCGGCGTCGAGAGGGTCATCGTCGCCTCCTCGGACAAGGCGTACGGCCCCCACAATCAGCTTCCCTACACCGAGGGCGCCGCGCTGCAGCCGATCTTCCCCTATGACGTCTCCAAGGCTGCCACGGACCTGATCGCCCGGAGCTACTGGCACACCTACCGGCTGCCGGTCGCGGTGACCCGTTTCGCCAACCTCTATGGGGGTGGAGAGCGGAACTTCTCGCGCATCATCCCCGAGACGGTCACGGCGGTGCTCGATGGGCGCCAGCCGATCATCCGCTCAGACGGTTCTCCCGAGCGCGACTTCCTCTACGTCGCTGATGCGGCCCAGGCGTATTTGGCCATCGCTGCCGCCCTCGAAACCGGCGACATCGCGGGCGAGGCCTTCAACGCCGGCTGGGGGCGGCCGCATCCGGTACGCGAGGTGATCGACCTGATCTGCGAACTGGGGCCGGGCGACGTTGAGCCCGACTATCAGGGGACCGGGAATCCACCGGGGGAGATCGACCGCCAGTACCTCGACTCGACAAAGATCCGCGAACGGATCGGGTGGGAGCCGAAGGTCGACCTCCGTGAGGGAATCAGTCGGACGCTCGAGTGGTACGCCGCTCATCCGGACGTCCGTCCGACGGTCCGATCCGCTTGAGGGCGAACTCGACCGCTCGTGCGGCGGGCCGGAACGGCAGCAGGATCCCCGCCGCCCTGCCGCCGAAGCCGGGGTAGTCCAGCTTCTCGAGGATGGCCTCGGCCTCACGCCGCTCTCGGGGGCTCAACCTGGAGGGCATGCCCCTGGACTTGACCAGGAGCTCGCGTGCGCGGCGGCGCTCGTCACGGTCGAGGCGGCGCCAGTGTCGATTCGCGAGCCAGCCGACCTCGATCGCCGCCAGGACCCAGAGGCGTTCTGCGAGCCAGTGGCTGCGCCGTGCGATTCTGCGAGCAATGCGTACCAGGAAGCGGCGGACGGGTTTCGAACCCGCGACCTCGAGCTTGGGAAGCTCGCGCTCTACCTACTGAGCTACCGCCGCAGAGCCGCCCAGTTTAGGTCCCGTCTTTAGCCTTCGCGACATGGGCACCAAGGGGATCGTCGTCTTGATCGGCGTGCTGGCGGTGGTGGGGCTGCTTGCCTACGGTCTGCTCACCAAGGGTGGCTCAACGGTCGCCGTGGGAGACCCGGCGCCCGACAAGCAGCTCTCCCGGCTAACGGGCAGCGGCAGCGGCGACATCGCCGACTATCGCGGGCGCTGGGTGCTGGTCAACTTCTGGGCCTCATGGTGCGCTCCTTGCCGTTCCGAGGCCCCGGCCCTCGAGACCTTCCAGAGCCAGCATGCGCGGCAGGGTTTCACCGTCCTCGGCATCAACCTCGACGACAACACCGATGACGCGGCCGCCTTCGTTCGTCGTTACGGCCTCACCTACCCGCAGCTTCGCGATGGGGATGGCAGCGACCGGCGCGACGCTTACGGCATGACCGGGTTCCCGGAATCGTTCCTGGTCGACCCGAGCGGGAACCTGGCGCTGATCAGACGGGGCGCGGTGGACGAGAGCTATCTGACCGATCAGGTCGCGCCCCTGATCGAATCGCGCTCGTGATCCGCCCCCTGCTCATCATCGGCATGATCGCGCTCCTCCTGTCGGGTCCGACCTCGGCAATTGCGGCGGAGGCGCGGGCGTCCTTGCCCGACGTCGAGGACGAGGTGATGTGCACGATCTGCGGGACGCTGCTTGCCGAGTCCGACTCCCCACAGGCCGACCGGGAGCGGGCCCTGATCCGCAAGCTGATCGCGCAGGGCGAGGACAAGGACCAGATCAAGGACGCCCTCGTCGCGGAGTACGGCCCGCGCGTCCTCGCCACGCCGAGCGGACACGGCTTCGACCTCCTCGCCTGGCTGGTTCCCGGGGTTGGAATCCTGCTCGCCGGCGGCGCAATCGGCTACTTCGCAGTCCGGAGGGTGGGCCGGCGCCCAACGGACTCCGGGCCGGCACTCGACCCGGCCGAGCGCTCCCGCCTCGACGAGGACATGGCGCGTTACGACCTCTAGGCGCCGCTACTTCGAGACGTGCACGTAGTCGACCTCCATCGTGGCGGGCAACGGCGTGGTCGCGGGCCGAACTCGTTGGTGCCGACACCGAGCGCCTGGGGACGAGGCGAGGGTCTTCGCCGGGGGGTGGCAGGACTCGACCGCACACGACGCCCTCCGGGTGCTCCCGAACAACTCGCTGCGCCACGCTAACCCAGTCAGGCCTCACAGTGCAGTCGTCGTCGGTGACTAGGACATGGGCATGAATGGATTCGGCAAGACCGAGGTTGACCGCCGCGCCTCGTCCCGTTGTGCCCGATGCCACCACCCGAACGCCGGGAAACTCGATCGCCTCGACAACCGCAACGCTTACGAGGGTCTCGCTTTGATCGACAACGATGACCTCTGCAGGCCCGGGTTCGCAGTTGGCAATGCTACTCAGCGTGTCGCGGAGAGTCGCTGGACGCCCAACCGTCGGGACAACAACGGAGATCTCTGCCGCACTATGCCGTGGATTGCGCGCCAAAGCTCTTGGATTATCGTCCCCCCGTGCGATCCCGAGTGAAAAGACTGATGGCGCGCATGGCTGGGGTGGTGATCGCGCCAGCATTGATCTGGTGTCTACGACTTACAAAGCAAAAGGCCGGTATCGCGCTCCTATACCACGCGGTTGACAGCCGCCAGGGCAACCCGAAGAAGGAGTTGTCCGCCCCTATCGAGCAAGGGGCGTTCATGCGGCAGCTCGCCCACCTGCGTCGACACCACCAGATCGTTCCCCCAGAGAAGCTGCTGGAGACGGTCGCTGCGCGCCGCCGAGGTCAACGCTTCCCGGTCTGCCTGACGTTCGATGACGACCTCTCACAGCACATCGACTACACGATGCCCATCCTCCGCCGCCAGGAGATCCCTGCCACGTTCTTCTTAACTGGTGCAAGCTTGGGGGGACCCGCTAGCGCCTGGTGGGAGCGGATCGATAGGGCCGTAGCTGCCGGCCGCAAGCCTCGGTCTCTGGCTCGCTTCTTGCCAGCGGACCCAGGGGATCCAGATCGTGCGGCAGTTGACATTCGGGCACTCGGTCGTTCCGTGGAATCTCTGAAATCAGCTCAGCGCAGGGCGTTCTCGCAACAACTCTTGATCGAGTTTGGGCCAGATCCACCGGACTCGGGTCTAAGCAGATCTGCCGTGAGTCAGTTGGCAGAAGCAGGGTTCGGAATCGGTTTCCATACGCGCCACCACGACACCCTCACTGCTCTAAACGACGAGGAGCTGATGCGCAGCATGAACGAGGGGCGTGCCGAGCTGTCTGAGGTGGCCGGTGCGCCACTGTGTGCGATCGCATATCCGCACGGCCATGGAAATGCGCGCGTCGCGAATGCGGCCAGGACCGCTGGCTTTGAGATGGGCTTCACCGCAACACCCCGTGCGGTAACCCCAGAGAGTGATCCACTCCTTCTCGGTCGCTGCGACACCGTAAGCGTCCTCGGCCCGTCGCTGGGTGAGTTCGCAATCGGCGCGGCACTGGTATTGCTATCCCGCAAGGGCGAGCGTGACCATTGAGCGAATCTTCCGACGCACCGAAGCTGCTTCGCGACATCGCGCGTCGCTACCTACCCGCCGAGATTCGCCGGAGAGCTCGGGACGGTTACCGCCGCCTGCGCGCCTGGCCGCCAGTAGGCCTTGGCAGACTCAGCATGCGCGGACTTGCACCCGTCAGACGAGAGTTCGGAGCCGATCGCGGGAAGCCAATTGATCGGTACTAGATAGAGGACTTCCTACAACGGCACTCCGGGCAAGTTGACTATGCCCCAGGGGTAGCCGGCGGCATAGTGCTCGAAGTCGGTGAATCAATACGCCAAGCAGTTCGCGGACCCCAGCCGGCTTGAACGAATTGACGTTCTCGACGCTTCGCCCACAAACCCGCGGGCAACGATGGTCGCAGACCTCACCCATGCCCCGGAGCTGCCGTCGGACACGTACGACTGCGTCATCTGCACTCAAACGTTGCTCCTGATCTACGACGTTCGCGCCGCAGTAGCAACGCTCCATCGAATCCTCAAACCCGGCGGGACGTTGCTCGCAACGGTGCCGGGAGTCAGTCAGATTTGCCATCCGGATATGGAGTCCTGGGGCGACTACTGGCGGTTCACAAGCCTCTCGGCGCGCCGCCTGTTCGAAGAGTTCTTGGATCCGAGCGATGTCACCATTGATACCTACGGCCGCCCCGGAGGATCTCGATCGCTCCGATGCGGTCGTCGTATGCTCCGAGTTCGCCCAGGACAGCTTCGTCCGGGCCGGATGGAGGCCGGAGCACGTCCACGTCGCCTACCTCGGGATCGACTACAACTTCTTCGGGGCCGGGCAGATGCCCACCCCCGGCCGGCGGCTCCGAGCGGGCCCCTCCCCCTCCTCTACGCATCCGTTCTCTCGGGCCGAAAGGGCGCCGAGACCCTGATCGAGGCCATGCAGCTCGTCGGCGATCGAATCGAGTGGGACCTGGTGGTGGCCGGTCCGGTCGAACCCGCGATCGCCACGGAGCACCGCCCCTTCTTCGCGGATCCGCGGATCCAGGCCCTTGGCCGCTTGTCGCGACCCGACATCAAGGCGCAGATGATCGCCCGCGGCGTCTTCGTCTTCCCGAGCTACGTGGAGGGGTCCGCCCGGGCCGTCTTCGAGGCCCTCGCCTGTGGCTGCTACGTGGTCACCACGCAGCACGCAGGGTCGATCGTGGAGGATGGGGTGCACGGAGCGCGAGTGCCGGCCGGCGATGCGGAGGCGCTCGCCGCGGCCATCGTCGCCGCCGACGCGGACCGCGAGCGCATCGCGGAGATCGGCAACCGCAACGCGGAGCTGATCGCGGCGTCCCACCGCCAGTCCGGCTACGGCGATGCCCTCGCCCGGATCTACGCTCGGCTGGACCGAGCGAGGTCATAATTCGAGCGTGCCCGCCGCAGGCTCAGCACCGCGCGACGCAACGTGAACGGCGCCCGACCGCGGGTCGCGGTCGTGGTCCTCTCGTACAACGGCCTCGACCTGACCCTGGCCTGCATCGAGTCCCTGCGCGCCGGCGATTGGCCCGAACCCGAGGTCGTCGTCGTCGACAATGGCTCCGAGGACGACACCGCTGCCGCCGTCCGGAGGGAGGCGCCCGAGGTGACCCTGATCGAGCTCAGCGAGAACATCGGCGCCCCCGGTGGGAGCAACGTCGGCATCAGGCACGCGCTCGAGCGGGGATGTGACTACGTCTTCCTGCTCAACAACGACACCACCGTTACACAGGACTGCGTTCGGCGGCTGGTCGAGGCGGCCGAGGACGAGGGTGCGTCGCGCATCCTCTGCCCGCTCGTGTACTACGCGGACCCCCCCGATCTGATCTGGTACGCGGGGTCCACCTGGGACCCGGCGAAGATCTACAACGGCGGCTACCACGGCCGTGGCGAGCGGGACATCGGGCAGTTCGACGGAGTCCGGCCGACCGGGGTGGCCACCGGAGCCGCGGTGCTTGTCGCGCGAGAGGTGTTCGAGAGAGTCGGCCTGCTCGACGAGAGGCTCTTCCTCCAAGCCGATGACGTCGAGTTCTCGGCTCGAGCGACCAGGGCGGGATTCGGCGTCTCCGTGGTCTCGAACGCGAAAGTCTGGCATCACGTCTCGGCCACCAGCGGGGGCGAGTTCTCGCCGCTCGTCGCCTACTACTGTGTGCGCAACGGGCTCTACATCACCCGGCGCTACCAGAGGACCGGAGCGATGCGGAGGGCGGCGTTCGAGGCGGGCTTCGTCGGCGTCTTGCTCGCCCATGGCCGCCGCTCCGACCGGAAGCTGGCGAGCGCGGGCGCCGTGCTCCGCGGCTGGTGCGACTACCATCTGGGGCGGCTCGGGCGGCTCGGCTCGGAGGCGGACGAGGATTCTCCGCCGAGCAGGCGGCTGCCCCTCGCCCTGCGTGCCTGGGCGATCACGCGGCGCCTTCCCGCCTTCAAGGGGCGGACGCGGGTCGCGGCGCTGATCGCGCGGAGGTCGATCGACCACCGGGTGGCGTACCGGACCCCACAGGGCATCGCCCTCCGCGTGGACCCCGGCGACCTCTTCCAGGTGGCGATGCTGATGGGGTTCCATGACCCTCGCGTCGCCAGGTTGATCGCGCGAGAGGTCCGCCCCGGGAGCGTCGCTCTCGACGTCGGCCACATGATCGGCTACTTCTCGCTGCTGATGGCGAAGCGCACGGGCCCCGGTGGCGCGGTCCACGCGTTCGATCCGGACTCCCGCGCTCATGAGCGCCTCGCCGAGAACGTCGCCCGCAACTCCATGCACTGGATCACGGTCAACCGGCTCGCGCTGGGCGCCCGGGCCGGCACTGCATGCTTCGGGATCCACGAGAGGATCGGCTGGTCCTCGACGAAGGAGGTCAAGGAGTTCAGCGAATGGACCACCGTCCCGATGCAGACACTCGACGAGTACGTCGCCGAGCACGAGATCGATCCCACGGAAATCAGCGTGATCAAGGTCGACGCCGAGGGCGGCGAGCTCGAGGTGCTGAAGGGCGCGCGGGATACGCTCGCGAGCGGCGCGCCACGCGTCGTGGTCGAGGTGATCCCCCGTCGGCCGGGTGAGCGGGCGAGGGAGGTCCTGGACTACATGAGGGAGCTGGGCTACGAGGCGGATGCCCCCGCCGGCGATGTGGTCTTCACCCGATCGAAGGCCATCACGCCGGAAGGACGCCGGGCAGATGCTCCAGCGGCTTCCCGGTGAGCTCCCGAAGGCGTTCCATCTCCTGAAGAAGCAGCTCATTCAGCGCGTGACGCCGCTCTGGGTCAAGCTCCGGCCGCGGGGCGCCGCCGGCGCGCCGTCTCAGCGCCCGCGTCAGCCGCACCCGCGGGCCCACCGGAAGCCTTCGGTAGGCGGCGCCCAGCGATGATGAGCGCAGCCTCCAGAGCAGGCCGTCGTGGCGGACGTGGTCCTCGCGAGTCGCGATCTCCGGACCGAACCCGGAGGACCAGAAGTCCGGGTCGACCCCCAGAAAGGCGAACACCTCCCTGAGCGCGGCGCGCCGCTCGTGCCGAAGCCGCCACTGCTCCAGCACGAGGAGCTGCGGGGGCGCGAAGTACCTGAGGTAGTTCTCCACCTGCATCGCGTACCGACTCGCGCACACGTAGAAGTTCCCGGGGTCGTCGAAGTCATTGAGGGCCTCCTCGAGCGACAGCGGCTCCACGCCGACCGCGATCTGCTGCGCGTAGTCGGAGATGATCCGCTCCACTGGGTCGCCGACCAGGTAAATCAGCTTCGCGTCGGGGATCGCGGCGCTGATCGCAGCCGCCGCGTCCCCCTCGGCCGGATAGCGGCTGTAGCCCGTGGACGACTCGCCACGGACCGACAGTCCGGGCTTGAAGAGTCCCCGGTAGTCGGAGCGCATTGCCAGTGAGCGAGAGTCGGCGAAGACATGTGGCTCCTTCGGGTCCGACATCGAGATCTCGGGGTGCTGATCGAGATAGAAGTGCAGGCTGGTGGTGCCGCATTTGGCGGCTCCGATCACAAAGAAGGTCGGGAGCAGTTCGTCGGACAAGAGCCACGGAGGACGGCGATGCTAGCTTGGCGCCGATGGCCGAGCCTCGATCGCTCCGCATCCTGGGCTTGGTCGAGGGAGACCCCGACACCGCACTCTCCGGGGTGGCTCGCCACCTCCTCGACGCGCTCGACCGTCGCTTCGACGTGGTCGATCGCCTCGACTTCGGCCTGCACGGCGCCCAGCGGGCTGCGATCGCAGCCACCACCTTTCGTCCCTCGCGCGCAAGCTGGAGAGCCAGGTTTCATACCAGCCGGCTCTCCCATCGCGTGCTCTCCAGGAACCTGCGCAGGAGAGCCGCCGGGACGTCAGCGGAGTTCGACCTCGCGCTTCAGGTGCACGGCTGGGTTTCGGGTCAGCCAGCGCCCTTACGCGATCTACGTCGACCAGACGCGCCTGATGGCTGAGAGGGGCTGGCCGGACTGGATGCCGTTCTCCCCGAGGGAACGGGAGGAGCTGCTGCGGTTGGAGCGCTCGATGTACGCGGAGGCGGCCCACCTGTTCGTGATGGGCGAGCCCGCCCGCGATTCCCTCGGCGCCGACTACGGCGTGGAGGAATCGCGCATCAGCGTGGTCGGCGGCGGGCTTCCCTACGACGACCCGCCGACGCCGGAGCAGCTCACGGACGAGCCGTCGATCCTGTTCATCGGGCGGGACTTCGAGCGCAAAGGCGGCCGGGTCCTGCTCGAGGCCTTCGATCTGGTGCGGAAGCGAGGTGCCCGGTGCCACCCTGAGCATCGTCGGGGCGGCGCGGGACTTTGGGGTGCCCGGGCGTGACCGGCCACGGCAAGGTCGCACGACCGCCAGGAACTCGCCAACCTCTACCGGCGGGCCAGGGCGTTCTGCCTGCCATCGCTGTACGAGCCCTACGGGCTCGTGCTGATCGAGGCGATGGCGCACGGGATTCCGTGCGTCGGGTCCGCGGTGCAGTCGATACCGGAGATCCTGGATCGAAGGCCGGAGCCGGTCTGGTGGTGCCGCCAGGCGACGTCACCGAGCTGGCGGAGGCGCTGATCAGCCTGCTGACGGACGACGAGCTCGCCGGATCGCTCGCCGCGATCGGTCCGCGTCGGGTTGCGGAGAGCCTGACCTGGGACCACGTTGCGGCCCGCATCGCAGCGGCATTGAAGAGAGTCGGACCGACGGCTCCGCAGCGGAATAGGCCATAACCTTCGAGACCGTGCACCGGGCCATCAGCAGCAGCGGTATGGCGGCCCTCGCCCTCACAATCGGCGCGGCCGCCGTCGCGGTGCTGCTCGGCCTGGCGGCCGGGGCGCTCCCAATCGCGGGCACGCTGGCGCTGGCGGTGCTGGGACTCGGTCTGGTTGCCGCGCTGCTCTATCGCCGCTCCTTTCGAGCGCCTCTCTCTCCCACCAGGCCGCGGCTGAGGACCGGGAAGTTCCAGGGTGGGGAGACCGGCCGGTTCTGGGACGCCGCCGATGCATCGGCTGCGGACCGGCTCCTCAGGATTCCGCGAGTCCTCTTCTATCTCGGCTCGCTGACGCTCACCGAGGCGGTCTGGCGCCCGGCCCTCGGGCTCACGGTGAGCGAGATTTTCTTCCTTCTCGCGCTTGGGGCGACCGTGATCGCGGTCCTGGCGGGGAGACCGAGCGCGCGGATCCCGAACGGCCTGGTCATCGGGGTGACGATCTTCGCGCTTGGAGGGGCCATCAGCTCGATCGCGGCCGAATCGACGGCGAGCTCTGTCAGCCAGACGCTGCAGGGCATCTACGTGATGCTGCTCTGGGTCTGGACAGGAGCCACCGTGCTCAGGACGCGCCCGCAAATCGTTGTCGCGCTCGGCTGCTGGACGTTCTCGTCCGCCCTGAATGGATTCGCCGCGCTTCTGCAGGTGATGGACGTCTCATGGCTCGGAGGGGCGCTGGAGGGCAGCCGGGCAATCGGTCTCACCGACCATCCCAACGACCTCGGCGCGGCCTGTGCCATCGCCCTGGTTCCCGCCCTGATGCTGGCGACCACCCGGCTTCCGGGTCGCAGCGGGCGGCTCGGACCGGTCCGATGGTGTCTACTGGCCTTCACCGCGATCGGCGTGATCCTCTCGGCGTCGGTCGGCGCGATGCTCGCCGGACTGATCGCGATCCTGATCTGGCTCCTCGCACCGGCGGTCCGGGCGCCGGGGCGGGTGGCCGTGGTGGCCGCCCTCGCGGTCTCGCTCGCGGGCCTCACGCTCGCCGGAGGGGCGGTGACATCACCCACCAAGCGGGTCGAGGAGGTGACCAGCAACGGCGTGTCGACGAACTCGGGCAGCGGCGCGATCCGCCTCAAGATCGTTCAGCGAGCCTGGCCGAGAATCGAGTCCAACCCGATTGTCGGGAAAGGTCTCGACTCGAGCGGCTTATCGGTCAATGTGATCAGCCACGGCACCGTCGTCCCCTACCAGGTCCATGGCGGACCGATATCGATCTGGTATCAGGCGGGCATCTTCGGCCTGCTCGGCGTCGTGGTCGTCGTCTGGACGCTCCTCCGGGGAGCCTGGCGGACTTTGATCGCCGGGGATCAGACCGATGTGCTGATCGGCCTCTCGATCCTTGCGGCGTTCTTCGCCTTCCTCATCATCGCGATGACCACCCCGTTCGTCTTCCAGCAGTACGGATGGTTCACGGGAGTGATGCTGATCGCCTGGCGCCTGCGACGCGAGAATCTCGCGGAGTTCATCCCGAGCAGGGCCGACCGTGCTCCGCCACCCCTTCGAGCCGCAGGCCAACCGGTGCTGACCCCAGGGTAATCGGGACTGCCGATGAGGATCCTCAACGTGGTCGTCGGGGCCGCCGCCCGAACCGGGGGTGCGACCGCCTTCGCCTCCGAAGCGGCCATGGCGACATCCCGTGCCGGAGGAGACGCCCGTGTATTCGCGACGGACCTCGCCCTCGCACCTTGGGGCTGGCTTCAGAGGCAGCGCTCCGTTCGCTCGGATGAGTTGCATCCATCGCTCGCCCACGTGGACGCCGAGCTGTTCCCCACCCGCTTCCCACGACGCCTTGCCTATACACCGGCGATGGCCCAGGCACTCCGTACCGAGGTACCGAACTGCGACGTGGTGCACATCCACAACCTCTGGCAGTACCCCCAGTACGCGGCATTCCGCGCCGCCCGAGAGGCCCGGGTGCCCTACATCCTCTCCCCGCACGGCAGCTTCGACCCGTACCTACGGCGCCGAGGGCGCCCCCGCAAAGCGGTGGCGAGTGCCCTCTGGCATCGAGCGATGGTCGAGGGCGCCGCACTGATCCACGTCACGACCAGCTCCGAGATGAGGCTGATCTCGGACATCGCTCCTCAGGTTCCCCGGGTGATCGTTCCCTGTGCCATCAACACGTCGGAATTCGGCGCCCTCCCCCCTCCGGACGAGTTTCGTGAGCGGCATCTGGCGGGTTACTCCGGGCCACTTGTCGTCTTCCTCGGGAGGGTCACCGAGAAGAAGGGCGTCGACGTGCTGCTCCGATCACTTCGCCCACGTGCTCGAGCGCCAGCCGGCGCGACTTGCGGTGGTCGGCCCCGACGACGGCGGGCAGCGTCCCCGCCTGGAGCGGCTCGCCCAGGACCTCGGGATCAGCTCGAAGGTTGATTTCGTCGGCGGGCAATATGGCCGGGATCGGCTGTCCGCGCTGTCGGCGGCGGACGTCTGGGCCCTCTCGTCGCATACGGAGAACTTCGGGATCGCTGTCATGGAGGCCATGGCCGCGGGCTGCCCGGTGGCGATCTCGCGGGACGTCAACCTTGCGGAGGAGGTGGCCGACGCGAACGCAGGCTTGATCGCCGAGGCCGAGCCCCGCGCCTTCGCGGCAGGGACTATTGGAGCTGCTCGGCGATCCTGAGCGGCGCCGGAGGCTGAGCCGGGCCGGACGGGAGTTCGCCGCACGCTACGACTGGAGCCAGGTGACGCCGCGTCTGATGGACATGTACCGCATGGCGATGCAGCAGGAGGATCACGATCGGCGCCCGTTGCGCCCGTTCAGACTGGGTAGGCGCCTGGGCAGGACCGCCTCCGGGTTGCGGCGGAAGAAGCGAAGCGCGCTGCGAATGTGATGGCGGGTCGCGGGAGAGCGAACGCTCCCCCGGCTGGCTGCCCGGTATTCATGAAGCACGCGAACGGTCGGGTCGTAGCGAACCCGGAAGCCGGCGGCCCGGAGGCGGACGCAGAGGTCCACGTCCTCGAAGTAGAGGAAGTAGCTCTCGTCGAAGCCGCCGATCTGATCGAAGGCGCACCGGCGGACCACCAGGCACGCGGCCGTCGCCCACTCGACGTCCACGGGGTACGTCACGCGCACAGCACCGCGGTCAGCTCGCGAGACCCTGCGGACCACCAGGTCGACCGGGGTCGGGACCCAGCGGGCTGAATCCTGAAGGGTCCCGTCGGGCAGGACCAGGGCCGGCGCAACCGCACCAACCTTGTCGTCCTCAAGCGCCTCCTCCAGACGTTCGAACTCCCCCGCCGAGGTTGCGCGGACATCCGGGTTGAGGAGTGCGAAGCTCGGCCCGGACGCCCTGTCCACACCCACGTTGGCGGCAGCCGCCAACCCCCGGTTGGCATCCAGCGAAATGACCTCGAGTCCCGCGTCCGCCGCGACCTTGCGCGTGTCGTCGGTGGACGCGTTGTCAGCCACCAGCACGCGGTCGAAGGACTCCAGGGTGGCCCGGCTCGCGACCTGCGTGCGTAGGTCAGCTGCGCTGTTGTGGGTGACGATTACGGCGTCCATGCCACCGAAACTAACCTAGCCGAAACTCCTGCCGGACGACTATCAGCAGCGTTCCGGCTGCTAGAGCCGAGGTCGCAACGCGTGCGCCTATCGCCCAAGCTGCGGCTGGAAGCAGCAAGGCGATTGCAACCAGCACGGCCGCAATCCCATAGGAGACAGCATCGCGCGCCCAGTGCCATGGGACGTGGGCGATCCTCGCGGCGGCCCACCTCGTCATCGCCGCCTGGGCGAGCACCGCCAGCACCGTCGCGGCCGCAGCGCCGATGAGCCCGAATGGCGGCAGAAGGACGGCCACGAGAATCAGGTTCAGCGCAGCGGCAGCCGGCGAAATCAAGATCAGGGGCTTGGTGTGCTTCGTCCAGAGCAGAACCTGTCCGTGAGCGGCGAACGCCACGATCGGCAGGCTGGCCAGCACCGCGACCGATGCAACGTCGGCGAGGTGCTCCGGGTCGTAGTCCGCTGGAACAACGACCTTGAGGACCGGCAATGCGAGCAGTGCCAGCACACCGGCGCCCAGCGCGGCAATCCGAGTCACCAGCGCGGCTATCTCGGCAAGCGTGGCCCAGCGTTGCTCCTCGGAGGCACCGAATGTGATCGGGAGCCAGGCATTCTGGAGGGCGACCAGGAAGCCGACGACCAGCGTCCCGAACGCGTTCGCGATCTGGTACTTGCCGACTGCGCTGGATCCGGAGATCGCCTGAATCACGATTCGATCGCCGACCGCCAGCACGGACTCCGAGATCGTGTTGGGGATCGTGGGAACGCTGTACCGCAGAGCCGATCCGAGCAGGCTTCGATTCGCGGGCGGACTCCCCAACGTCTCGGTAAGGCGGAGCGACGCGATCGCGGCAATCAGGAAGGCGATCGCGACGCCGATCACATAGGCGAACGGCTGACGATCGATCAGCAGCGCGGCGATCCCGAGCAGCTGGGCTCCAGCGCTGGCGAGCAGCGTGATGACGATGAAGGGACGCGGCCGCTCCTGCGCACGGAGCAGGGCCAGGCAGGCGCCGATGACGGCCGCGGGCAGGGCCAGGAAGACGCCCAGCAGCACCGGTCCCGGGTCTTCGGGGGAAAGCGCCGGCGCCCAGATCAGCCCGGTCAGGAGGATCGGACAGACCACTGCGGCGGCGATCAGAGCTGCGCTGATGATCAGCGAGCGCCCGGCCGTGGCGCCGTCCGCTTTCCTTTGATGATCAAAGAAAAAGCGCAGTATCGCGAGGGGCAGCCCGAGCGTCGCGAGGCCAGTAAGCATCAGCTGGATCGCCATCGTCGAGCGCGACCACACCGAATTCGCCGGATCCCAGCAGGCGCGTGATGACCGGGATTGCGAGACCCGCAGCGGACAGCTGGAGCGCAGTGCCGAGCGTGTAGATCGAGCCCTTCCCCAGCAGCCTGCGCCCGGGCCGGACATCCGACTCCCCCGCCGGCCCGGCCATCGCCGCGAGCGGGTCCGGCGTCTCGAGCTCGCCCAGCTCGGGGCCAGGCTCCGGTGCGTCGCCTAGGTTCAGCTCGAACCGGGCGGCTGGACCAAGATCGCCGGGCGGCTCACCGTCGACGAGTAGTACCCGTAGGAGTAGCCCTCCTGGCCCGACCTGACCCCCGTGACCACGAGCCCCACGGGGCGCTCGGGCATACGCTCAATCGCCGCTTTCGCGGCAAGCGCCTGGTCCCGTGTCGTCCGATCGAGACGAACACAGAGCAGCGCGGCGTCGACCAAAGGAAGCACCTCGAGCGCATCGCCCACCGAAAGCAGCGGCGCGCAGTCGAGGACGATGAGGTCGTACTCCTCACGGACCTCTTCGATGAACTCGCGAAAACGCCGAGAGGCCAGCAGCTCGGCCGGCTCGGGCGTGAAGCTCCCGGCCGAGATCACGGTGAGAGACTGCTCGGGGGCCGTGTCCTCTTGACCCTCCGATCCGAGGCTGTTCCTCGTCGCGATCGGCACCGACCTGATCACGTCGGCCGGCTGCGCCTTGCCGGTCGCCCAATCGGTGATCCCGGGGCTCGGGGGGACTTCGAGGCGATCAGCGAACACCGGGCGTCGCAGATCGCACTCCACGAGCAGAACACGCCTGCCCCTCAACGCAGTGGCCGTCGCCAGCCCGGCCGCAACCGTTGACTTGCCCTCTTCCGCGAGCGGGCTCGTCACCGCAATGGTCCGTAGCGGCCGGTTGCCGGCGAGGAACTCGACATTCGCACGCAGGATCCTGAATGGCTCCAGATCGCGATCGGGACTCCTGCCATTGCCGGTGAGACCTGCGCCGCCGAGGGACTTGGCGTTGACATACCCCAGCATCGGCATCTGGAGCGTGTGCTGAACGTCGTGTGGATCCGTCAATCGCCGGTCGAGAGAGTCACGCAGGAAGGCGAGGACAATCCCAAAGATCAAGCCAAGAGCGAGTGCCAAGACTCCGTCCCTCACGGGCCGGGGAGAGCTCGGGCTTCCCGGCTCAGTGGCCGGGCTGGCGACCTCGACGGGTGTCGCAACCTGTGCTACCGACCGAAGCTGTGCGGCGTTCTGCAGGGAGATCTGCTTGTCGATTGAGGTGTCGTCGAGCCCCTTCACGCTCTGAGTCAGGCTCCTCGCCTGGCTCAGGAATTGCGACCGCTGGCGCTCGGTAAGGACGTTCTTCGTCTCGATCGCAAAGGCATTGGCAAGATCCGCGGCAAGCTTGGCCGACTCGGCAGTCGCGGTCAGGCTGACCAGGCTGCTATCGGGATTGACCGCAGTCTCGACTGAGTCCTTGATCTCCGACTCTGAAAGATCCGAGTCCACATCCTGTGCGACGGCAGAGACGACCTCAGCGGAGGTCACCCGCTCGGCGCCTTGGGCCGCGGTCTGGGCCGGGGTCTGACCGGAGAAGGGGGTCGCGGCGCCTATCGTGGACAGGTACTGGCTCTGATCGACGAACTGGATCTGCGCCCGTGCTTCGTATTCCTTCGTCTTCAGCAGCGAGTACGCGGCCACCGCAGCCACGGCCAGCAGCATTGTGCCGATGATCACCCACTTCTGACGACGAAGCAGTCCGAGCACATCCCTGAGGATTTGGTCCTGAGCAACTTCTCTGTTCATCCGCGCTCCGAAATGCCCCTGCGACACTCCTGTCAGGCCTCGATCTCGCGGCGTACGGTACCAATGTCCATTGGATCCCCGCGCGGGTCACACCCTCGACCTGTCCTCCAACGGCGTAGCCCCCGCAAGATAGACCGGGCCTCTCCGTTTACTCGAAATTGTCATCCGGCTCCCACAAGTGATTAGGATTCGCCAGTGCTTCAGGACCGTTCGGCGACCGGCGGAGCCAGACACTTCGCCGACTCACTGAGTGTGAGAGCTCCTGCGGCTGATTCGAACCGTTGAGCGCGGGTAAAGGGTAAGGACTGACATGGACCTCACGCCGGACCTCGACATCGAGATAGAGGTGCCTCAGCGCGCCGGCACGGGGTATCCGATCCGCCAAAGCCGGGACACTGCGGAGTTACGGTGGCCGGAGGGGGAGGTGGCCCCCTCCCGCCCGGGCTCGGTCGGCAAGGTCCGAAGAGAGCTGGAGCGACTCGGGCAACCCCGCAGCCGGACCGATCGAGCTCTCAAGCGCGCCTTCGACCTGGCCGGGGGGGCGGTGCTGCTCATCGTCCTCGCCCCGGTCTTGCTGACCATCTCCTTGCTGATCAAGATGGATTCCCCCGGTCCGATCCTCTTCCGTCAGCGCCGGATCGGCCGGTACGGGGTGCCGTTCCGAATGTTCAAGTTCCGCACGATGGTGGACGGCGCTGACGACTCGCAAGCCCGCCCTGCTGCACATGAACGAGGCAGCGGAGGGACTGTTCAAGATCAGCGGTGATCCGCGCCTGACGCGTAACGGGCGGTGGCTGCGGCGAACCTCCTTGGATGAGCTGCCCCAGCTTCTCGATGTGATCTCCGGTCGGATGAGCCTCGTCGGCCCCCGACCCCTCATCCCCCAGGAGGACTCTCAGATCACGGGCGCGGACCGAGGCCGGCTCACGATGAGACCCGGGATGACAGGCGTCTGGCAGGTGAACGGCGCATCGGCGATCCCGATCTCGGAGATGGTGGAGCTCGACAAGGAGTACATCGACCAGTGGTCTCTCTGGTTCGATCTGAAGCTCCTGCTCCGGACGGCCTCTCACGTCGCACAGCGCCGCGGCTGGTAGCCAGTTCGAGCGAGGCCCTTTCCGGCACCGCCCGGGCGATCCCGCCTCTTGCAGGTTCCGCCGGGCGACCCTACTACCGTGGTCTACGTCGGGTCGACCAACCGGGTCCCCGAGGGGTTCCATTTCCTCCCTGCGATCTGAAAGCGCGTCACAGATGTCATCCGAATCGTTCGCCGATCTCGGCGTGTCGCGTCCTATCGTAGGCGCGCTCGCCAAGCGCGGCATCACCGAGCCCTTCGCGGTTCAACGTCTTTGTATCCGGGACGTCCTCGCTGGTGAGGACGTCCTCGTCCAGTCGCCAACCGGGTCGGGCAAGACGCTCGCCTTCAGCGTGCCGCTGGTCGACCGCTTCGCCACGTCCACAAGCCCAAGGTCGAGGAGGCCGCGGAAGTGCAGCACCGCTTCGTCCACCTGCGCGCTCCGCTGTTTCCCGCGCTAAGTTTTCGGCGGGGGGTGGTGTTGGAGCCCGCGGCGGTGGAAGCGGACTACGCACCCAGCGCCAGGGGAATGTCCGACGCAGTAGAGGAGAAGCGAAATCGAACCAGAGCTGCGGCCAGCGGTGACGATCATCATCCCGACGAGGAATCGCCGCCGGTTCTTGGAGCAGTCGGTCAGAGACGCGCTGCGCCAGGTCGATGTCGACATCGAAGTGCTGATCGTCGACGACGGCTCGCGCGACGCCGATGCCGTTCACGGCATCGAGACGCTCGACTCGCGGATCAGGGTGATTCGCCATGACCGGCCGGGCGGCGTCGCTCGCGCTCGCAACACCGGGGTCGCAAATGCCTACGGGACATGGTCGGCCTTCCTCGACGACGACGATCGATGGGCGCCGACGAAGCTGCGAACCCAGCTCGCCGCGGCTGGCGCAGCGCAAGCGTCATGGGTCTACTGCGCCGCCCTCACGATCGATCAGGAGGATCGCCCGCTGTTCGTGAACAGGGCCGGTAGGCCGTCCACCAGGGATTGGCTCGGAATCGTCAATCCGATTCCGGCTGGTAGCTCGAACGTCGTGGCCCGCACCGAACTGCTACACGCCGTGGGCGGATTCGACGAGCGGCTCGCATTCCTGGCTGACTGGGACCTGTGGGTTCGGCTCGCGGCGAAGGCAGCTCCCGCCGTCTCCGACGAGGTGCTCGTCGCCTACCGCCTTCATCCCGACAATATGCATGTCCGCAAGGTCGAAGAGGTCGACGTCGAGCTCGACTACCTGGGACGGAAGCACCTGCCGGCTCGAGACTCGCGGCGGAATCTCATCGGCTCGTCCGCGCTGGCGTGGCGGGCAAGGGCTTACCGCCGGACCGGTCGCCGGGGCCGTGCGGCCCGTTTGTTCTTGCGGCGCTGGTGGCTCACGCGTGAAGCCCGCGACTTGGCGCAAGCGCTGGTGTCGCTCTTCGGTGACCCAAGCTTCTGGGCCGTCAGGCGACGTTGGACGCAGCGGAAGATGTCGCATCCGGAATGGCTCGATACGGGTAATTCGGGATGCTCAGGTCGAGGACGTGCCCGAAGATGAAGACGAGTGCTGCCAGCTGGACGAGCAGCAGCACGAGGGGCCAGGTCCAGCCCAGGATCGTTTCCGGTGCGCGCGCGAGAGCTCGCGCACAACGAGACGAGCTCCCAACCTCCGAGGTGCTGGATTTGAGCTCAGCAACTACATCCGCTCCGGCGCGGAGATCCCCAGCAGCCCGAGCGTTCGGGCGATCGTCCGCTTCGTGAGCATGCAGAGGCCGAGCCTCGCCTGCTCCACGCCCTCGCCCTCGGCGCCCACCACCTGGCAGTCGCGGTAGAAGGCATGGAAGTCGCGCGCGGCCTCCATGCCGTAGACGCAGAGACGGTGCGGCGCCCGGCGCTCCGCGGCCTCGGCCACCTCGTCGGGTAGCTCGCAGAGCCGCTTGATCAGGGCCCGCTCGGAGGGCTCGATCGGCGCCTCCGAGGCGTCGAAGTCCGCGGCCGCGCGCGTTCGATCGCGTCGTCTCCGGCCTTGCGCAGGATGCTCGCGATCCGCGCGTGCGCGTACTGGACGTAATAGACGGGGTTCTCGTTCGACGTCTTGCGCGCGAGCTCGAGGTCGAGGTCGACTGGCGTGTCGTGGCTGCGCTGGAGCATGAAGAAACGCGCCGCGTCCGTGCCGATGTCGTCGATCAGCTCATCGAGGGTGACGAACTCGCCGCGCCGCTTCGACATCTGGGCGCGCTCGCCGCCCTCCACGACGTGGACCAGCTGCATGATCGGCGTCTCCAGCACCTCGGGGTCGTAGCCCAGGGCGGCGAGCGCCGCCCGTAGCCGAGGTGGATAGCCGTGGTGGTCCGCGCCGAGGACGTTGATCAGCCGATCCGCGCCGCGCTCGAGCTTGTCGCGGTGATAGGCGATGTCTGAGAGGAAGTAGGTCGAGTCACCGTCTGAGCGGATCAGCACGCGGTCCTTGTCGTCGCCGAAGCTTGTGGTGCGCAGCCAGGTCGCGCCTTCGCTCTCGTAGATGTGACCGGCCTCGCGCAGCTCGGACAGCGCGCGCTCAACGGACCCGGACTCGTGGAGCGCGCGCTCCGAGGACCAGGTGTCGTAGACGACGTTGTAGCGGCGGAGGGTTTCCTCGATCTGCTCGATCATCAGAGCCATTCCCCGCCGTGCCAGGGAGTCGAGGTCGGCGGCGTCGAGGCCCTCCTGCTCGAGTCTCATCGCCAAGTCCACGACGTAGTCGCCCTCGTAGCCGTCCTCAGGAACCGGCTCGCCCTTCATGCGCGCGGCGATCGACTGGCCGAACAGGTCGATCTGGCCGCCGCGGTCGTTCATGTAGTACTCGCGCACCACAGGGTGGCCGGTGAACTCGAGCAGCCGGGAGACCGAGTCGCCGTAGGCCGCGTGTCGCCCACTCGCCGCCGTTACCGGGCCCGTCGGGTTGGCCGAGACGAACTCGACGTTGACCGTCTCGGTGACCTGGTCGGCGCCGGGCGGCCTGCCCAGCCGATCCCCCTGCTCGGCCAGTTCGCCTTCCGCGCGCCGATACCAGGGGTCCGCCAGGAAGAGGTTGAGGAAGCCGGGACCGGCGACCTCGACCCGATCGACCGTCCCCTCGAGGGCCTTGCCGAGCTCCTCGGCGAGCTTCTCCGCGGTGCCTCGCGGCTGCTCGCCGAGGGCGGGCGCCAGCAGCATCGCGGCGTTGGTCGAGTAATCGCCGAACTCGGGCTTGGGCGGCCGTTCGAGCGTCGGCTCGGAGTTTGGACGTTCGGCCCCATCGAGCAGCGAGGTGGCCGCCGCCTCGACGGCCGAGCGCAGCTCTGCGACCGGGTCTGCCATGGATTGCAGCCTACGTGCAGTGCTAGAGGTGGTACGGCTCGCCGGCCAGGATCTTGGTGGCGCGGAAGAGCTGCTCGAGGAGCACCACCCTGGTGAGCTGGTGGGCCATCGTCTGGGGGCCGAGCGAGATGCGCTCGTCGGCAAGGGCCAAGGTGTGGCCGGAGAACCCGTCGGGCCCGCCGATCAGAAAACAGAGGTCCTGGGCGTCGATCCGCCTCTCTGAGAGCCAGCTCGCCCAGGCCTTGGAGCTCAATGCCCTGCCGCCGCGATCGAGCGCGATCACATGCGACCGGCGCGGGATCCGGCCCTCGAGGTTGACCTCGTCGCGGACCTCGATCACCTCCACCGGTTGGTGGCGCTGGAGCATCTTGCGGTAGTGGGCGTCGGCCTCGGCGAAAGGCGCCTTCACCTTGCCAACGACCACGACGGTGACCCTCACGGACGCTTGCCCTGCTCCCAGGCGAGGGCGGCGCCGATCCGATCGATGGCGGGAGGGTGGGTACCGAAGACGAAGGTGAATGCCTCCGGTGGATCGGGGTCGGAGAGATTGCGGTCCGCGAGCTGCTGCTGCAGCTGGATCATTCCCTTCGGGTCGTCGGTGAGCTGTAGGGCGAAGGTGTCGGCTCGCGCCTCCACGGCACGCGAGAGCTGATTGCCCGCAACGCCCAGCACGAACGACGTCGCTGCTATCGCCAGCGCAAAAGCCGGAAGGTAGGCCGGTTGGCCGGGCTCCTCGCCGTGCCTCGCAGCGATGGCGCGGGCCATCCCCGAGGCGAAGATCAGGGCGAGAGGCGTGATCAGGGCGACGAAAATGAGTCCGCGCCGGATGTCGTTCCCGTGCACGTGGCCGAGCTCGTGGGCGACGACCGAGTTGCGCTCCGAGCGGTTCAGGTCCTTGAGCAGGGTGTCGTAGAGGACCACTTGCTTCGATGGCCCGATCCCGTTGACGTAAGCGTTGATCGCCGTGGTCCGGCGGCTGGCATCCACCTCGTAGACATGGCCGACATCGACGTCCGCCCGGCGCGCGAGGTCGAGCACATCGGTGCGCGCCTGCCCGGGCGGCAGCTCCTTGAACTTGTTGAAGAGCGGCGCGATCACCACCGGCGCCAGCCAGGTGATGATCGCCGCGCCGGCCACGACGCCGACGCTGCCCGGGATCCACCAGCGCCAGCCGAAGCGGCGCATGAGCCAGAGCGCGAAGGTGCCGACGGCGCCGGCCAAGAGCGCGCCGATCGCCGTCGCCTTGCCCCAGTCGCTCAGGTAGCCGCCCAGCGATTGCGTCGAGAGGCCCACGTCCACCGAGCGCTCGTGCGCCCAGACGCCGAACGGTACCGTGACCACCGCGACGACCGCCGAGAGCCCTGCGGCCGCGGCCGCGCCCCCGAGGATGGGCCGGGCAGCGACGCGCTCGAGCGCGCGGCGGGTCACCGCCGGCCGGCCGGTCGCGAGCAGGACGAGCACGACCCCCTCGGCAACCAGGCTCCCGACGAGGATCAGCCGCTGGCCCGAGGCGTAGTCGCGCGCCTTGGTCAGCTCTTCGTGTGAGAAGTAGGCGCTCTCGTCCGCGCGCACGGGCTGCTCGATGTCGCGCGGTCGCAGCAGCCACGCGGCGGTCTCGGCTACGACCACCGCCGCGACCGCCGTGACTCCGAGGCGGACCCAGGTGGGCGACGATCGGCCGGGCACCCGCCTACGATAGACGGCCGTTTCTGGGCGCCCAGGCGCCGACCACCCCTCCCGCACCCGTGCGCGTCGCGATCCTCACAGACATCCACAGCAACCTGCCGGCGCTCGAGGCCGTGCTCGCCATGATCGACGAGGCCGGGATCGAGCAGCGCTGGTGCCTCGGCGACGTCGTCGGCTACGGCGCCCAACCGGATGAATGCGCCCGCCTCGTCAAGGAGCGCTGTGAGGTCAGCCTGGTGGGGAACCACGACCTCGCGGTGACCGGTGAGATCGACACCGACGTCTTCTCCGCCTCAGCTGCCGCGGCGGTGGAGTGGACGAGAGCGAACGCCGACGACTCGACGATCGAGTACCTGAAGGGCCTCGAGCCCAAGGACACCGAGCACGAGGTCGGTCTCTACCACGCCTCACCACGCGACCCGATCTGGGAGTACGTGCTGGCAGTCGACCAGGCCCGTGAGTGCATGGAGGAGCAGTCCGCGCGTGTCAGCCTGATCGGCCACTCCCATGTGGCCCTCTGGTTCTCCGACGGCGACGGCCTGCCAGGAGCCGACGGCGGCGCCCAGGCCGAGGGCGACAAGGAGATCGGCATCTCCGAGGGGCGCTGGCTGCTCAACCCGGGCAGCGTCGGCCAGCCGCGCGACGGCGATCCGCGCGCAGCGTGGCTCGAGCTCGACACCGACTCGTGGAAGGCGACCTATCAGCGCACGACCTACGACATCGACGCGGCGGCGGAGGCGATCAGGGACGCCGGCCTGCCGGAGCTGCTCGCCGACCGGCTCTACATCGGCCAGTGATGACGACACCGAGCGCCCAAACGACCCGGGCTACCATCGCCGCGATGCCGAAGCCCCTCCGGGTGATTGTGCTTGCAGTGGTTCTGACCGCCGCCTCCGCGGGCGTGATCGGCTGCGGCAGCAGCGGACCCGATCCGTCGATCCCGCCGGAGAACGCCCGGATCCTGCTCTCCAAGATCGCCGAGATCAAAGCCAATGTGGACGTGGGGAGCTGCCTGGTGGCCGCCGAGAAGACGGACGACCTGCTCTCGGACGTCGCGGACCTCCCCTCGAGCGTGAACTCCGACGTCAAACAGGCTCTCGACAGCGGCGCCAACAACCTGAAGCTCCAGCTCACCGACCCGAGCAAGTGCCAGGGGCGGACCGAGACGACGACGACCCCCAGGAGACGACAAGCACGCCCTCGACGACGCGAGGAGACCACCACGCGAGCGGACTCAGTCGACCACCACCGACGCGCACCCAGACCGAGACCACTCCCACTCAGACGCAGACCACGCCCGACACCACGACGACCCCCGGCGCCTCCGGCGGCATCGGGCCCGGAGGACTATGAGCCCGCGCGGCCCCAAGGGCGAGCTGATCGCGGATCGCTACCGGATCGAGGACCGCCTCGGGTCAGGCGGCATGTCATCCGTCTTCCGCGCCACGGACACGATCCTCGAGCGAACCGTCGCCGTGAAGATCCTCGCCGAACACCTCTCGGACGACGAGCGCTTCGTCGCGCGGTTCCGGCGCGAGGCGCTCGCCGTGGCGAAGCTTGTCCACCCCAACATCGTCCAGGTGTACGACACCGGGATCGACCATGGCCAGCACTACATCGTCATGGAATACGTGCGCGGCCGCTCCGGCGCCCAGCTGCTCCAGGCCGAGGGCAAGCTCGACCCGGAGACCACGGTGGAGATCGGAGTGCAGGCCTGCGCCGGCCTCGACTACGCCCACCGCCACGGAATCATCCACCGCGACGTCAAGCCGGGGAACCTGATGATCATCGGCGGGCCGGCCGGGGGCGGCGACATGACGGTGAAGATCACCGACTTCGGCATCGCGCGGGCGAGCGAACAGAGCCGGATCACCCAGGTCGGCTCGGTTGTCGGGACGGCCGCCTATCTGGCGCCCGAGCAGGCCCGAGGCGATGAGGCGACGCCGTCCTCGGACGTCTACTCGCTCGGCGTCGTGCTCTACCAGTTCCTCACCGGCCGGCTGCCCTATGAGGGAGCCTCACTCGCGGAGCTCGCGGTCCGGCAGCAGTCCGAGCAGCCCCTGCCCCCGAGCTCCTACAACGACGCCGTGCCAGAGGCCGTCGGCGACGCCGTGCTGGTCGCACTCGAGTCCGACCCGTCGCGGCGCTTCGCCGGCGCCGGCGAGCTCGCCGACGCGCTGCGCCGTGGCCTGAGCGGCGAGTCGCCGGCGGGCACCGCGGCCACGCGGATCCTCGGCGACGACACGCCGACGGCCCCGACCCGCCACATGCCGCGCACCCGGAGCCAGCGGCGCCCTCAGCGTCGGCCCGTCCCGCCCCGGCAGCCCGCGCCCGTCTCTGAGAAACGCCGGGGGCGGGCATCGAGCTTCGCGAGGAATGCGCTGATCGTGATCTCGATCCTGCTGCTGGCGGCGGCGGTGGCGGCCATCGTGGCGCTCGCCTCGAGCAGCGGGGGCAACAAAATCGACCTCGATCAGGTGGTCAAGCAGAACGTCAACGACCAGATCGACGCGCTCAGGCAGGTCGTCGAGGACAACACCAAGTAGGTCTCAGGCCGCCCAGGGGGCGGCCCCACCGAGCACCTCGCTGGAGTAGGCCTCGAACCGCCCGCCCCCGATCGCCTCACGAGCGCCCGCCACGAGCAGCTCCATGTAGGTCAGGTTGTGCAGGGTGAGCAGGCGAGTGCCGGTCAGGTCCTTGTTGCGGGCCAGGTAGTGGAGGTAGGCCCGGGTGTGGCGGGTGCAAGCTTCGCAGGGGCAGCCCTCGACGACCGGAGAGTCGTCGTCCGAGTAGGCAGACTTGGTCAGGTCGATGCGGAAGCGGCCCTCGGGGTTCGGCGCGAGTGCCGTTCCATGCCTGGCGAGCCGCGTTGGGATCGCGCAGTCGAAGAGGTCAAGACCCATCCCGATCCCGACCAGCAGGTCGTCGACCTCGCCGATGCCGAGCAGATGGCGCGGAGCCTCGTCCGGCAGCAGGGGCACGGTGAAGGAGAGGACGCCATGCATCTCCGACTTCTCGCGCCCGAGGGTGCCGCCGATCGCGATCCCGTCGACGGCCGCCGCGGAGTTCCGCTCGGCGGACTCCCGACGCAGGTCCTCGTACACGCCGCCCTGCACGATCCCGAAGACCGCCTGCGCGGCGGGACCCTCGCGCTCGTGCCATGCAAGGCAGCGGTCCAACCAGCGGTGTGTCCGCTCGGTGGAACGGGCCGTGTAGTCGCGGTCGGCGTGCGCCGGCGTGCACTCGTCGAAGGTGAGAGCGATGTCGGAGCCGAGCGCCGCCTGGATCCGCATCGACTCCTCGGGCCCGAGGAAGCGGCTCGAGCCGTCGAGCAGCGACTGGAAGGCGACCCCCTCCTCTGAGATCTCGACCTTGGCTCCCCCGGGGTTGTTCCCGCGACGTCCCTTGATCTCGTCCGCAACCCCACCGTGGGCGAGCGAGAAGACCTGGAACCCCCCCGAGTCGGTGATGATCGCCCGCTCCCAGCCCATGAAGCGGTGGAGGCCGCCTCGCGCCGCGATCCCCTCCTCTCCGGGCGCCAGGTGGAGATGGAAGGTGTTGCCGAGCACCATCGCATAGCCGAGCTCGGCGACCTCCGCCGAGGAGAGGCCGCGGACGCTGCCCTTGGTCGCCAGCGGGATGAACGCGGGCGTGGGCACCGGACCGTGCCCGAGATGGATCAGGCCCGTGCGGGCGTCGCCGTCACGGGCCTGGATCTCGAAGGTGAGCCTGGCCGGGTCACTCCGCATCAATCCGATACTCGCAGCGAATGTCCCGTCATCGCCTCGGGCTGGGGGATGCCCAGCAGATCGAGGGCGGTCGGGGCGACGTCCGCGAGGATGCCGCTCTCGCGCAGCTGAATCCCCTCGTCGGTGACGATCACGGGGACGGGATTGGTCGAGTGGGCGGTGTTCGGCGAACCGTCGGGCTCGAGCATCTGCTCGCAGTTGCCGTGGTCGGCGGTGACGATCAGAGCCCCACCTTTCTCGTGAACGGCCGCGACGACCTCACCGAGGCGGGTGTCCGCCTCCTCGACTGCCGCGACGGCGGCCGGAATCACACCGGTGTGGCCGACCATGTCGGGGTTGGCGAAGTTGATGACCCCGAAGCGGTAGCCGTCCTCACTCCAGTGCTCGGTGAAGGCCTTGGCCGCGGCGGCCGCGCTCATCTGCGGTTTGTGGTCGTAGGTGGGCACATCGCGGGGTGAGTCGACCAGGTAGCGCTCCTCCCCGCTCCACTCCTTCTCGCGGCCGCCGTTGAAGAAGTAGGTGACATGCGCGTACTTCTCCGTCTCGGCGACGTGGAGTTGGCGCTCACCCTCCTCGGCGATCACCTGGGCGAGGGTGGTGGCCGGCTCCCGCGGGGGGAAGGCGACCGGGTACGGCCAGCCGTGCCGGTACTCGGTCATCGTCGTCACCTCGAACGGGCCGGAGCCGCCGCGGTCGAACTCGTCGAAGTCCGGCTCCCCCAGGGCCCGGGTCAGCTGCCGTGCCCGGTCGGGCCGGAAGTTGACGAAGATGAACGGCTCATCGGGCTCTGCGCCGTCGTAGTCGGCGATCACGGTGGGCTCGATGAACTCGTCGGTGATCCCGCGCTCATAGGACTCGCGGATCGCCTGGACGGCGCCCTCCGCCCGCGGCGCCCGCGCGTGGACGATCGCGTCATAGGCGCGCTTGGTCCGGTCCCAGCGGCGGTCACGGTCCATCCCCCAGTAGCGGCCGGAGACCGTGCCGATCGAGCCGACGTGGCGCAGCCAGCGCTCCGCCTCCTCGACGTAGCCCGCCCCTGAGGTCGGGAGGGTGTCGCGCCCGTCGGTGAGGACATGCAGGACGAGCTCCGAGACCCCCTCCTCCCCGGCGAGCTCGATCACCGCCTCGATGTGCTCCCAGCCCGAGTGAACCCCGCCGTCGGAGATCAGACCGATGGCGTGCAGGCGACCGCGCCGGGACTCGCGGGCCGAACCGCAGGCCGCCCGCAGAGCCGGGTTCTCGAAGAAGCTCCCGTCGGCTATCGCGTCGTCGATCCGGGTCAGGTCCTGCTTGACGATCGCTCCCGCACCGAGATTCAGGTGGCCCACCTCCGAGTTGCCCATCTGCCCCTCGGGCAGGCCGACGTCCCGGCCCGAGGTCGAGAGCGTGGCGTGCGGATAGGTGGACCAGAGCTCGTCGAAGACCGGAGTGTTCGCCTGGGAGATGGCGTTGCCGGGGCCGTCGGGTGCGAGCCCGAAGCCGTCCAGGACCACCAGCGCCACCGAGGGCACCGGGACGCTCTTCGGGCCGGCCGGGAGCGGCATCGTCAGCCGGCTGCTTCGACGATCGCCGCGAAATCGCCCGGATCGAGGCTGGCGCCGCCGACCAGGGCGCCGTCCACGTCCGGCTGGGAGATCAGCTCGGCGGCATTGTCCGGCTTGACCGAGCCTCCGTAGAGGATCCGGATCGCGGCGGCGGCCGTGTCGGAGCGGGCGTCGATCAGGTGGCGGATCAGCGCGATCGCCTCCTGCGCCTGCTCGGGGGTGGCGGTGCGGCCCGTGCCGATCGCCCAGATCGGCTCGTAGGCGATCACCACCTCGCTGAGCCGCGCGTCCGGAACGTCGGCGAGATCCGCCTGGATCTGCCGGGTGAGCACCTCCTCGGTCTCGTCGCCGTCCCGCTGCGCCTCGTTCTCGCCCACGCAGAGGATCGGCTCGAGCCCCGCCCCGAGGGCCGCCGGCACCTTCCGCGCGAGCGCCTCGTCGGTCTCGGCGAAGTACTGCCGCCGCTCCGAGTGGCCGAGGATCACGCCGTCCACCCCCAGGTCGAGCAGCATCGGCGGGGAGATCTCCCCGGTGAAGGCGCCCTCGTCGGCCTCGTGCATGTTCTGCGCGGCGACCCGGACCGGGCTCTGGAAGCAGAGCTCGACGGCCGCCCTCAGCGAGGTGAAGGGTGGGCAGATGACCACCTCGGGGCCCGATTCGGAGACGCGCGGCAGGAACTCCCCGAGGAAGCGCTCCGTCTCCTCGGTCGTCTTGTGCATCTTCCAGTTGGCGGCGAGGTACGCCGAGCGGTCAGGCATCCTGCAGAGCCTCCACGCCGGGCAGCTCCCGGCCCTCCATCAGCTCGAGCGAGGCGCCACCGCCGGTGGAGAGCCAGTCGACCGCATCCGCTAGCCCGAACTTGTGCAGCGCCGCCACGGAATCGCCACCCCCGACCACGGTGTGCCCCTGCGCGGCGGCGACCGCCTCGGCGACGGCGCGGGTGCCTGACGCGAACGGCTCGAGCTCGAAGGCGCCCATCGGCCCATTCCAGAAGACGGTCCCGGCCCGCGCGATCCGCTTGCCGAAGTTGGCTGTGGTGTTGGTGCCGACGTCGAGCCCCATCCAACCCTCCGGCACATCGACGCCGTTCAGCTCGCGCGTTTCGGTGTCGGCGTCGAACTCTCGGCCGATGACCAGGTCCTCCGGCAGCTCGAGGATCGTGTCGCTGGTCTCGGCCTCTTCGAGCACGCGCCTGGCGGACTCCACCCCCTCCTCCTCGACCAGCGAGTCGCCGGTGTCGCGGCCCTCGGCCTTGAAGAAGCTGAAGCACATCGCGCCGCCGATCAGGATCTCCTCGGCGAACCCGAGGAAGCGGTCGATCACGCCGAGCTTGTCGGTCACCTTGGCGCCACCGAGCACGATCACGAGCGGCCGCTGCGGGTCGTCGCGAACCGCGGTGAGCTCGACGACCTCGCGCTCGAGCAGCAGGCCGGCGTAGCCGGGAAGGAGATGCGCGACCCCCTCGGTGGTCGCGTGGGCCCGGTGAGCCGACCCGAAGGCATCGTTGACGTAGAGCTCGGCGAGTGCGGCGAGCGCCTCCGCCAGCGCCGGGTCGTTCTTGGTCTCGCCCGGCTCGAAGCGGCTGTTCTCCAGGAGCAGCACTTCGCCGGCTTCGAGGTCAGTGGCCATCGCGGAGACCTCGTCGCCGACCACCGCCGGCGCCTGCTTCACCGGCGCGCCGAGCAGGTCGCCGAGCCGCTCGCCGACAGGGGCCATGGAGAGCTCCGGGTCCACGCCCTTGGGCCGACCCAGATGCGAGACGAGCACCACGCTCGCACCCCGCTCGCGCAGCAGCTCGACCGTAGGGAGCGAGGCCCTGATGCGGGTGTCGTCCGTCACCACCCCCTTCTCCAGGGGGACGTTCAGGTCCGCGCGCACCAGCACGCGGCGACCATCCACCTCGGCGTCTCTGACGCTCGCCTTGGTGAACGAGCGCGTCGGCGATTCGCTTCAGGCACCGACCGTCGCCGGCTGCAGCACCTTCTCCGCCAGCTCGACGCAGCGCATCGAGTAGCCCCACTCGTTGTCGTACCACGAGAGGACCTTGACGAACTTGCCGTCGACGACCGTGGTCTGCTCGGCGTCGAAGACGGATGAGTACGGGTCGGTGATGATGTCGGTGGAGACGATCGGGTCGTCGTTGTACTCGAGGATCCCGCTCAGAGGCCCGTCCGCCGCCTCCTTCATCGCCGCGTTGATCTCCTCGGCGCTGGTCTCGCGCGAGACGTCACAGACCAGGTCGACCAGGGAGCCCGTGATCACAGGTGCGCGGACCGCGATTCCGTTGAGCTTGCCCTGTAGCTCCGGCAGGACGAGGCCGATCGCCTTGGCCGCGCCGGTGCTGGTTGGGATCAGGTTGACTGCGGCGGCCCGTGCCCGGCGGTAGTCCTTGTGGGGCATGTCCTGAAGCCGCTGGTCTGAGGTGTAGGCATGGATCGTGGTCATCAGGCCGCGCTCGATGCCGATCGTGTCGTGGAGCACCTTGGCCACCGGTGCCAGGCAGTTAGTGGTGCAGGATGCGTTGGAGATGATGTTGTGCTGCTCGGGGTCGTAGTCGCTGTCGAAGTTGACGCCCAGCACTACGGTGATGTCGGGCTCCTTGGCGGGCGCGGTGATGATCACCTTCTTGGCGCCGGCGTCGAGGTGCTTTTGCGCGTCCTCCCGTTTCGTGAACAGGCCGGTGGACTCGATCACGACCTCGACGCCGAGCTCGCTCCAGGGCAGCGCGCCCGGGTCCCTCTCGTTCAGCACCTTGACCTCGGTGCCGTCGACGCTGATTCCGGCGTCGGAGACCTCGATCTCCCCGGGGAAGCGCCCGAGGACCGAGTCGTACTTGAGCAGGTGGGCGATCATCTCCGTGTCGATCAGGTCGTTGACTGCGACGAATTCGAGATCCGAACCCGCCTCGTGCGCCGCGCGGAACAGGTTTCGCCCGATGCGCCCGAAGCCGTTGATGCCCACCTTGACTGCCATTGGAAGTCCTCCTAAGTACGCGGAATCCGAAGTTTCTATCTATCCAAACTATCGAGCCGTTGGGCCCTCCGTGCCCGTGCTCAGCACGGAGGTCGGCTCAATTGTGCGCGACGCAGACCTCGACCAGGTAGCCGTCGGGGTCATTGAGGCGGCAGCAGTAGTTGCCCGGGCCGAACGCCGGAGCGCTGCCCGGTTCGGCAACGGATTTGCCGCCGTTGGCGAGCCCCGACTCGTAGGAGGCCTTGACGGCCGGGATGCTCTTCGCTGGAAAGGAGATCAGGCCGTAGCCCGGCCGCGGCGGGTCGTCCGCCTGCTCGATGAAGAACTCCGCCTTGATGAATCCCCAGCTGACCGAATTCGCCGGCGCGTCCTGGCGGCGCCAGCCGTTGGGAGCGAGAAGCGAGTCGTAGAAGCGGCCGCTGCGCTCGAGGTCGGAGACTTTGACTGCTGCGTAGTGGAGCATCGGATCGGGAGTCGGCGGACGAGACGGCCCTGCCGGAGGGCCACCTTATACATGGGAAGGCACACCCGGCGTCAGCGCCGCGGCTCCCAGCGGAAGAAGCGGATCGCGACGAGCAGCCCGAATATGCCCCAGACCGCGACGACGGCCAGGTCGCCCCACTCGAACCCGGCTCCGGTCGTGTGCGGGTCCCAGGCCGTGAACAGTGCCTGAAAAAAGGGGCGCACGGGGAAGACTGAGGCGATATGGAGGATCCCATTCGGGATCTCGTCTTCGGGCACGAACACCCCCGACAGGAAATAGAGAGGGAAGACGATCGCATTGGTGACGGCTGGGGCTGCGTCCTCGCTGGGGATAACCGCGGCGAGGGCAAACCCGAGGCACGAGAACGAAAAGACCCCGATGGCGAGGGTGACGAGCAGCGCCGGCAGGGTGTCTGTGGGGATCGTCACCCCGTAGAACGCCGCCCCGATCAGGCTGATGAGAGCCACCATGATCACCGAGATGACCAGTGAGTTCCCGACCCTGCCGGCCACGAAAGCCGCCGGGGGCAGCGGCGTACCGCGGACCCGCTTCAGCTGACCGGCCTCCCGCTCTGAGCTGAGGTTCATTGCGAGCTTCACCGTCGTCGCTGAGATCACGGAGAGCGCGACGATGGCGGGCACGTAATAGGTGGCGCCATGAACCCCGAGTCCCTGGATGTTCGCGTTCTTGAAGAAGCTGGCGAAGATGAGCAGGAAGAGCAGCGGGAAAATCGCAGTGAAGAAGACGGATGCCGGATTTCGCCAGAAGACTTTCTGGTCGAACCGGAATTGATGCAGGACCAGGGCGACCCCGCTCACTCGACCACCTCCCCCGTCCCATCGGCCTGCCGTGTGAGCTCCAGATAGACGTCCTCGAGACTCGGCCGGCGAACCTGAAGATCCGGAAGGCCCACGCCCCGCTCGCTGGCCCACATCGTCAAATCGCGGAGCACCGGCACGGGGTCGGTGGCTGCCATCGAGACGGCGCCGGCGTCGATCCGGGCGCGCGTCCGCACTGATTCCGGCAGGTCGGGCGCGCGGACACCCTTCGGCAGCCGGAAGCTGATCTCCGTGCGGTCCTCGCGGTCGCCGCCCACGTCCTCGGGCGAGCCCGTGGCGACGATCCGTCCCGCCGAGATGATCGCGACGCGGTCGGCGAGGGCCTGGGCCTCATCCATGTAGTGGGTGGTGAGGAAGACGGTTTTGCCGAGGTCGCGAAGGCCGCCGATCACGTCCCATGCCTGGCGACGGGCCGAGGGGTCGAAACCGGTCGTCGGCTCGTCTAGGAAGAGCAGCTCGGGGTCGCCGATCAGCGCCAGGGCGACGTCGAGGCGCCTCTGCTGCCCGCCCGACAGCGTCGAGGTACGCGCGTTCGCCTTCTCGTCCAGGCCCACCAGGCTCACTGTCTCGTCGATATCCCGCGGCGAGGTGTAGTAGCCCGCGTACTGCTCGACCGCCTCCCGCGGGGTGAGCTCCGGCACCAGCCGCGACTCCTGGAGCACGAAGCCGACCCGGTTGCGCCAGGCGCGGTCCGCCCGCTGAGGATCGATCCCCAGCACGTTCACCTCGCCGGCGTTGCGCGTCCGGTAGCCCTCGAGGATCTCGACGGTGGTCGTCTTGCCCGCGCCATTCGGTCCGAGGAAGGCGAAGATCTCGCCGGTCCCGACCGCGAGGTCGATCCCCCGCACCGCCTCGAAGCCGTCGTAGGACTTGCGCAGGCCCTTGACGCTGATCACGGGATCGGGCATCGCGCGGCCAGTCTAGGGTCGCGCCCCCGGCGAGCGTCCCGGAGTGCTCGCTAGCGGGGGGGTTCCGGGACGTTCGGAGCTATCTGGCGGCCGATTGCGGCTCCAGGTCCACGTCGCGGTGGACGACCTGGAGCTTGACGTCGCTTCGCCGACCCAGCGTGCGCGCGATTCGGTCCGCCACCGTTACCGAGCGGTGCCGCCCGCCGGTGCAGCCGATCGCGATCGTCAGGTGCTGCTTGCCCTCAGCGACGTAGGCGGGCAGGAGGAAGTCGAGGAGCGGCATCAGACGCCCGTAGAACTCGCCGGCCTGCGTACCTGACTCGACGTACTCGCGGACCGGATCGTCCAACCCGGTGAGGGGCCGCAGCTCATCGACGTAGTGGGGGTTGGGGAGGAAACGGACGTCGAGCGTGAGGTCGGCGTCCAGCGGCGGCCCGTTCTTGAAGCCGAAGGTGAGAATGGTGAGCGCGAGCTGGTTCCCGCTCGTGTCGCGGCCGATCAGCTCGATCGCGATGCGCCGCCTCAGCGCACCCCCGGTGAGGGCCGAGGTATCGATCACGACGTCCGCGCGCTCGCGCAACGGGGCGAGGCGCTCGCGCTCCGCCCGGATCCCGTCCACGATCCGGCCGCTGCGTGCGAGCGGGTGCCGGCGGCGGGTCTCCTTGTAGCGATGGAGGAGTGCCTCCTCGTCCGCCTCGAGGAAGACCAGCTTCAGGTCGAGCGCGTCGGTCGCCTCGAGCTCGTCGAGCACCGCGAGCAGGTCCTCGAAGTACTCGCCGCCCCGGACGTCGGTCACCACCGCGGCCTTCTCCACTCCGCTGCCCTCATGCTGGAAGAGCTCGCCGAGCCCCTCGATCATCCGGGGCGGCAGGTTGTCGACGCAGAAGTAGCCGCCATCCTCGAAGGCCGCGATCGCCTCGGACTTGCCGGCGCCCGAGTAGCCGGTGATCACCACGAGCTCGACCCGGTTCTCGCCGGGCCCTGAGCCGTCTCCCCCCACTGAGCCGTCCTGAGTCATCAGCCCGCTCTGTGTAGTTGCCGGTGGATCTCGCGAGCGAGCTTACCTGGCACCCCGGGCACCGCTTCGAGCTCCTCGCGGCTCGCAGTGAGCAGTCGGTCCGGCGAGCCGAAATGCCGCAGCAGCGCGCGCTTGCGCGCCGGCCCGACGCCGCGCACTCCGTCCAGAACCGACGCCGTCATTGCCTGGTCTCGGCGGCCGCGGTGGAAGGTGATCGCAAACCGGTGCGCCTCGTCGCGGACCCGTTGCAGCAGCCGCAGGGCATCCGAGCCCTTCTCGAGCAGGATCGGGTCCCTTCGGCCGGGGACGAAGACCTCCTCGATCCGCTTGGCGAGACTGACCACCGCCACCCCCTGCTCCAGTAGCGGCTCGAGGGTCTTCATCCCGGCGGAGAGCTGGCCCTTGCCGCCGTCGATCACGATCAGGTCGGGAAGCGACGCGAAGCTGGCGTCCCTATCGGAGTCGTGCGGCGAGATGTCTGCCTGCTGGAGGTAGCGGCCCAGCCGCCTCGACAAGACCTCCTGCATCGCGGCGAAGTCATCGGGACCTTCGCCGTTCTCCCCGAACTCGCCGCGGATACCGAACTTGCGGTAGCCCGACTTCTTCGGGGCGGCGCCCTCGAAGACGACCATCGAGGCGACGGTGTGGGTCTCGCCGAGGTTCGAGATGTCGAAGCCCTCGATCCGGACCGGCACCCGCTCCAGCCCGAGCGCGTCCTGCAGCGCCGAGAGCGACTCCACCCTCTGCTGGCGGCGGTGCTCACGGCGGAGCTTGTCCTGAGCGAGGGCGAGCTTCGCGTTCTTCTCGGCGAGCTCCCGCAGGCGGCGCAGGTCGCCCCGCGAGGCGACCCGGACCTCGACCTGCGAGTCGCGCTGGCTGCCCAGCGCCTCGGCGAGCACGTCGGTGCGACCCCGCAGCTCGGGCCCGACGATGACACGGCCCGGGATGGCCGGGGCGGCGCCGTAGTACTGGAGCAGAAAGGTCTCGGCCACCTCGCCGGGGTCGCGATCCCCCTCCGCGACCTCGTCCTCGCCCGCCAGGTAGAAGCCCTGCCGCTCCGCCAGCACGCCGTCGCGGACCTGGAAAACCTGAGCGTTCGCGTCGTTCCCCTCCACCGCCACCGCGATCAGGTCGGCGCTCCCCAGTGCGCCGCCCGCAACCTGCTGGCGTTCCATCATCCCTCGCACTGCATTGAGCCGGTCGCGGAAGAGCGCGGCGCGCTCGAAGTCCTGGGCCTCGGAGGCATCCTCCATCTTGTCCTCGAGGTCGCCGGCGATCTCCTTGTAGCGGCCAGAGAGGAAGCCGACGATCCGGTCGATGTTTCCCCGGTACTCCTCCTTGTCGATGTAGCCGACACAGGGCGCCTGGCAGCGCTTGATGTAGTAGTCGAGGCAGGGGACGCCGGAGCGCCGCCCGGGCTCCGGCCCCTCACAGGTGCGGTACTGGAAGAGCTTGCCGAGCAGGTCCAGCGTGTCGCGGACCCGCTTGGCGCTCGAGAACGGGCCGAAGTAGGCGCGGTTCGGCCGGTGCCGTTCCCGCGTGAAGTAGACGCGGGGGAACTCCTCGTCGAGGCTGACGCCGACGTAGGGATACGACTTGTCGTCCCGGAGCCGGATGTTGAACCGCGGGCGGTAGCGCTTGATGAAGCTCTGCTCAGCAAGCAGGGCCTCCGGCTCGTTCTCGGTCACCAGGAACTCGATCGAGTCCGTGCGGTCGATCAGCTCAGCGGTACCGCCCATGCCCGCGCCGCGCCCCGAGCCCTTCCCCGCGAAGTGCGATGCGACCCGCTTACGGATCGAGTTCGCCTTGCCCACGTAGAGGGCGTCCCCCGCCTTGTCGCGGAAGACGTAGACGCCTGGCGCATCGGGGAGCTCCCGGCGCTGTTCTGCCAACTTCTCACTGGTCTCTGCCACAAGTAGAAGGGTAGGCTCCGCCCTCCCGCGCCTAGGAGGTATCGGATGTCAGAAACCGCAGAGACCGAGGTTCCCCTGCTGACCGACGAGCCGCCCGAGCTCGAGACGCTCGAGATCGAGGTCGCCGGGCAGATCGGGACCCTGAAGCTAAACCGTCCGGACGCACTGAACGCGATGAGCCCGGAGATGATCGGCGAGCTGACGATCGCCGCCGCCTGGCTCGCCGACCGCGCCCCGATCCGGGCGCTGATCGTGACCGGGGCCGGGCGGGCCTTCTGCTCGGGCGGCGACGTCAACTGGTTCAGGCGCGGCGTCACGGACGAGAACGTCGACCTGCCCTCGGAGGTCCGCCGCGGCGCCGAGGCTCTCCACAATGCCATCGTCGACTTCCGCCGCATTCCCTATCCGGTGATCGCGGCGATCAACGGCCCGGCCGCGGGGGCCGGCATGTCGCTGGCGCTCTCCGCCGATATCCGGATCGCCTCCGAGGATGCCTACCTCGCAATCGCCTACGGGCGCATCGGGGCGGCGCCAGATGGCGGCATGACCTACTTCCTGCCACGCGTGGTCGGCCCGGCGAAGGCGCTCGAGCTGGCCCTCAACGACCCCAACCTCGATGCGAACGCCGCGCTCGAGGCCGGGCTGGTGAGCGAGGTGGTCCCGGCCGACGAGCTGCTCACTCGCACCCGGGAGAAGGCCGAGAAGCTCGCCGCCAAGGCTCCCTACTACGTGCGGACGGCGAAACGGCTCCTCCACGAGTCGACCGAGAACTCGATCAACGACCACCTCCAGTTGGAGCGACACGGGATCGCGGACAGCATGGCGACGCAGGACCTGAAGCGGGGAGTGACCGCCTTCTTCGACGGGGAGCAGCCGGAGTTCCAGGGCGACTAGGCCGAACGTCCCGGATACCCGTGCCTGGCGAGCACTCCGGGACGTTCAGGAATCCCTGCGGTCGGGAAACCCGTAATAGAGTGGAACGACCTAGCGTCAAGGAAAGGTGGCCTGATGAGACGAGCTCCTGCAGTGGCGTGCGCGGCGGTGGTGGCGGCCCTGGGCCTGGCGGCCTGCGGCGGTGGTGGCGACAACAACAACGACACCACGGCGGCCGCGACCCCGCCGGCGACCACGACCAGTGGTGCAGGCGCGGGCGGCGGCTCGACGGTCAACATCTCGACGCCCTCCGGCAGCGAGCTCGCTTACGACCAGAAGTCCGCCAGCGCGAAGGCCGGGAGCGTGACGATCGACTTCACGAACAACGAGTCGATCCCGCACGACGTCGCCATCGAGAGCCCCTCGGGCGACACGGTGGGCCAGACCGACCTGGTCGCCTCAGGTACGGCGAACACAACCGTCGACCTGCAGCCCGGGACCTACACGTTCTTCTGCACCGTGCCCGGCCACCGCGAGGCGGGCATGGTGGGACCGCTGACGGTTAAGTAGGGCGGCGCTACCCGGGGAAGGCTCGGCCAACCGAGTCCGCCACACAGGCTGGCTTGTCCGAGCCCTCCACCTCAACCGTGAAACGCGTAAGGACCTGCCACCAGCCGCCGCCGACGTCCTCGACGTCGGTGATCTCGGCCGTGGCGCGTATCCGCGAGCCGGCCGGCACGGGCGCGGGGAAGCGCACCCTGTTCCAGCCGTAGTTGACGCCGAGCTTGAAGCCGCTGGAGCTGAGCAGCTCGAGCCGCATGCCGTCGATCATCGACAGCGTCAGGTTCCCGTGGGCGACGGTCGTGCCGAACGGACTCTCGTTCTTCGCCCGCTCGACGTCGGTGTGGATCCACTGGTGGTCGCCGCTCAGGTCGGCGAAGGCGTTGATGTCCTCCTGGGTGACCTCTCGCCACTCGCTCGGCCCAATCTGCTGGCCGAGCAGGCCCTTCAACCCCTCGATTCCCTCGACCTGAACCGTCGCCATGGACCCACCCTACTGATCGCCCAGTGGCTATGAATACGCCTCTGAGGGGCGGAATCGACACACATCGCGCGCTCGCGATTGCGACCGGACTGGCAATCATCCTCGGCCTCGGCGCCTGCGGGGGCGGGGGCGGGGGCAACGGGCCGGGACCCACGGAGCTCCATCTCGTGATCGGGAACTCGATGCCACTCAGCGGCAGTTCGAAGTCCCTCGGCGAATCAGGGCAGAAGGCGTCGGAGCTCGCCCTCGGGCAGATCAAGCAGGCGATCGACTCGGCGGGCGCAAAACACAGCATCAGGATCGTCAACGAGGACCAGGGGAGCGACATCGACGCCGCCGTGGAGTCGGCCAGGAAGCTGGTCAGCACCGACGGGGCAACCTGCCTGACAGGGCCCTGGTCCTCCGAGGCTGTGGCGCAGACGGCGCAGGACGTTGCGATCCCCTCCAAGGTGCTCGAGATCTCACCGGTTGCGGCGGGCGACGACGTGGCCGAGCTGAGTGACCACGATCTGATCGATAGCACCGCCCTGCCGGTCTCCACCGAGGGAGAGGCGCTGAAGAAGGCGATCGAGCGCGCCCTGGGCGGCGTCGAGGGGTTCAGGGTGAACGTCGCGGCCAGCACCGATCCGAGCTCGGGCACGATCGCTCGGGACTTCATCCAGTCGTGGCAGGGGGACGACGGAACTGTCGGCGGTCATATCGCCCTCGCGCCTCCCCCGCTGAGCAACCAGGCGTCGGAGATCACCGGCAACAGCCCGGACGCGGTCCTGCTCGTCGACGACCCCGCCGGGTTCGGCCAACTGGCGCCCGCACTGGAGAGCAGCAACGGGTGGGACCCCGCGACCGCCTGGGGCAACGACCAGCTCGTCTCACCGGGGATCCCCGGGGAAGTCGGCTCAGACGCGGTCGAGGGAATGCATGCGCTCGCCCCTGGTTCGCCCGAGGGCGACGAGAGCACCTCTGCCTTCGTCGAGGACTTCGAGTCGGCGTCTCCGAGAAGGGTGCAGCTGGCGCCGTTCGCCGCCCAGGAGTTCGACGCCACGATCCTCTGCTACCTGGCGGCGGTGGCCGCCGGCTCGACGGACGGGCAAAAGATGGCCGACGAGCTGATCGACATCACCGCGCCCGGCGGCACGGAGTACTCCTGGCAGCAGCTCCCGGAGGCGGTCAAGGCACTGGAGGACGGCAAGGACATCGACTACACCGGGGCCTCCGGCCCGATCGACATGGACGTCCATGGCAATCCGACCAACGGGGTCTTCGATATCTACCAGTACGCCTCGGGCGGTCTCGAGGTGGTCGGCGAGATCGCGGTCGAGAAACCGAATCCGGCAACGCTCTAGCCGACCAGCCGTATCTCCAGCGCCGGCGAAAGCAGCACCCCTGCCCCATCCGCGAGGGCGAGGATCCGCGCGACGTAGGCCCGCGTCTCCGCATAAGGGATGCAGGTGCAGGCGGCGACGGCGCCGGAGCCCGCGTTGTACGCCGCGAGCGCCAGACGGGACGGAGTGGAAAAGACGCAGCAGATCCGACATCAGATGGGCCTGAGCGTCGATGGAGGCGGCCGGGTCGAGCGGATCGCGCAGGCCGTAGGAGCGAGCCGTGGCCGGCATGAACTGGGCGATGCCGAGAGCGCCGGCCGGGGACACCGCTCCGGGGTTGAAGCCGGACTCGGCCATCAGCTGAGCGGCGAGCAACCCGGGCGAGACGTTCCAGCGGCCCGCCGAGCGAAGAATCGCTTCCCGGTACTGCGGGGGCACGAATGCGGGCAAGCCGGAGCTCCGTCCGAGGCCCTCCTCCTCCCCGAGCCCCCCATTGCTTCCGAGCAGATTCCCGGCCTCCGAGCACGGCGGCGGACCCTGGACGAAGCCGAAGTGCCAGGGCTCCCACGGATACCGGCGCAGGAAACCGAAGGTCCCGGCGTGCGCGAGCAGCCAGCCGTACGCCGACGACGGGCCGAGATCGAGCTCGGTCGCGCAGCGGTGCAGCGAGCGGCCGGGCGGCGCGACCCAGCGCGGGTCAGGATGGCGGGCGAAGAGCTCCGCCTGCTCGGCGTCCGAGCGGAAGCCCGAGACCACCACCAGGTCGAGCCCCGTTCGCCTTGCCGCGGCGCTCATCCGGTCGTAGGCGGCGGCGACGTCCGGCCTCATGCCCTCGCCGTCGCGATACACGAGCGGACCCGAGTACCCGCCGCCCTCGGCCATCGACGGCATCCCGGTCCAGGAGCTCACCGGAGCGGAGGCTTCGGCGACGGCGCTCGCGACCACCCGGATCGGAGCGCGGTCCCCGAGGCGCTCGCCGCCGGGCAGCCGCTCCGGGTCGATCACCCCGACGACGGTGGCGCGGGCGCGGAGCGGCGGGTTGGCGGCAGCGTCGGGAAACGCGATCCGCACGCGGTCGGGATCGACCCGGTTTCGCCTGGCGGCATCGACCGCGGCGAGGCGAGCGCGGGAGAGGTAGTCGCCGCTGGAGAGGTGTCGCGGGTTCGGGGCGCCGTCGGGAAGCCGGGTGGGCGCCAGCAGCCGTGGCACGTCATCGCGCATGCTGCGGACCGCGGAGAGCGCGGCCAGGTCCGCGGCCCGCTGCACCCGCCCGCGGCCTGTCGCCGCCCCTCCGATCGCCGCCAGGACCACCGCCGCGAGGATCAGGATCAGTCCTGCCCCGAGCAGTGCCGGCAGGGCCTGCCCGCGCCGAGCCCGCTGACTGCCCGATGGCTCATCGCTCGATCGCCCCAGGCCGAGGAGCCGCCTCGCGATTCCTCCGGCGGTATCGGAGAGCTCGCCGCCGGACCGCGCTCCCGCCAATGCCCGGCGGGCCGCGAGAGCTCCGGGCGGTCGCGTGGCGATTCGCACCAGCAGCCCGCGCCGCTCCAATTGATCCACCGCGAGGGCTGCGAGCGAGCGCTCCTCCGGCAGAGAGACGAGCAGACAGCCGCCCGCCACCTGCAGCTCGGACTCGAGGGCCGGCACCCAGAGTCGCCCAGGAACGTTGACCACGACGATCTCCGCCTCCGCGGCCGCGGCCGCCACGGCCGCCGCGCCGGTATTCGCGTCTGGCGCGGCGAGGTGACAGATATGCCCGCGGGCCGAGCCCCGCATCCCCTCCCGCCGCAGCGCCTCCTCGATCCGGCGGCTGGCGGGCGCTGCCAGCAGTGTGGGGCCGCGGCGCTGCGCCCCGTCGCTGAGCTCCACCAGCAACGTTCCGGCCCCGGTCAGGGCTGCCCCCTCGACGGCCACCGCCGCGGCCAACCCGAGGCTCGCCCGGCGATCGGTGCCGCTGACGAGGATCACAGTCGTCACCGGCCTCCTCCGCGCGGCGGGCGCGACCAGACTTCGGAGGTGACGGCGAGCGCCTCCGAGAGGGCTGACAGCGGGGCCGGCGGTCGGACCTCTACCCGCACCCGGCCATCCGCCGCGCTCACCTCCGATCGGCCGCGGGCCCACCCGGGCAGGGCGTCGCGGGCGGCCTGGCGTGCGTCCCGCCCGGTCGCACCCGCCAGCGCGCCCGCCTCCGCGGCCCCGTCCGCGATCGTCAGGGAGTAGCCCACGAGTAGCAGCTGGAGCGCCAGTACGGCCGCGAGTGCGAGCGCCGGCAACGCCGCGAGCAGCTCGACCGAGGCCTGCCCCGGAGCCGCGGCTCTCTCACCCGGCCGGCGCATCGAGCGTCGAGGAGGCGGCGACGGACGGCAGCTCCACGCCCGGCACAAGCGCGGGCACTCGGACCCTGACCCGCACGCCGTCACCCGAGCGGATCACCGCGTGGCGTCGAAGGGGGGCGGGAAGAGCGTGGCGGGCAGCGGCCTCAGCATCTCCGCCAACGTGCTCGGCCCGCGCGCCCGCGCGCGCTGCGATCCCCGCTGACCACAGTGCCCAGCCAGCGGCCACAGCCTGACCGGCGAGGACCAGGCTGACCGCCAGCGCCGGAAGCACCGCCACGAACTCGACGGATGCCTGGCCAGAGCGGTTGATTCCCAGCGGCGGCATGGCGCCGAAGCTAGGCGCGGCCTCGTGACGCGACGCGTCAAAGAAGCGACGAGTCAGCGACGAAGCGTCGGCGTCAGACGCTCAGTAGGTGTTGGCGCTGCGCCAGATCAGGAAGATCCCGCCTACGCAACCCGCCAGCAGGGCGACCCAGAGAAGCACTCCCCCGTTCCAGGAGGAGAACTCGTCATAGGCCACGACGAGGAGCGCGATCCCGCCGACTGCGCCGAACAGGCCCGCCTTCTGTGGATCCGAGAGCGTCGCCAGCGTGAGCTGCTGTTCGCGATAGAGCCGGTAGACGAACCACGCGATCGTGGCGAGGAAGATCAGCGTCAGCGCCGCCATCACCGCGTCGGCGGCGGCGCCGCCGCCGGGCAGGAAGTCGACGACAGCCGCGAGGGCCAGGATGATCACGACGTTCCGGAGCGTCTGGAGCACTCCGGCGATTCTAGTTAGAGGCGGCCGCCCCGTGAAAAAGGCGTGCCGAGGAAAATTGCCCTTGCAACCGAACCCGCAATGTGAAAGAACTGTCAATCGGTTTTCTAGGAATTTGCGGAAATCTGGGGCAGGCAAATTGAGAGTACGAACCTTCGTCGTTAGCGTTTCATCAGATGACTGAGGTTTCGACGCCCCCCGACCCCACCGTGGGCTCCGAGCTGCCAGCCACCGCTCTGCGCTTCGCCCGCCGGGTTCACCTCGGACAGCACCGCAAGCAGACCCACGAGCAGTTCGTCGAGCACCCGATCGCGGTCGCCGATCTGCTCATAGAGGCCGGGTACGACGGGCCGATGATCTCGGCCGCCTACCTCCACGACGTGGTCGAGCACACGGACGTTCAGGTCGACGAGCTCCGCGAGCGCTTCGGGCCCGACGTCGCCGGCCTCGTCGACTGCCTCAGCGAGGATCCAAACATCGAGGGCTACGGCGCGCGCAAGCGCGCGCTGCGCAAGCGGATCGTGGAGTCCGGAGGAGACCCGGTCGTCATCTACGCGGCGGACCGCGTCGCCAACATGCGCGATTGGCGCAAAGTCCCCCCGGAGGACCGGGAGGCCATCGGCGAGCGCCTCGGCACCACCCTGCCGGAACGTCTGCAGCTCTGGAGCGAGGACGTCGAGGAGCTCCACCACGCCGACCCGGAGACACCCTTCCTGGACGAGATGCAGTCAGAGCTCGCGGCGCTGCGCGCAGAGGCGCGTACCTGACGAGAACCTGAATCTCGGGCCCGATTGGGGCCCATCTTCGGCATTTAACGGAGCCAAACCTCTGCCTGAGTCAATATCGTCCCCACCGGAAGGTGCGCCCCTGTCCCGGCTCCCGCTGCCGCGTCCCCTCTCCTGACCCCAGCTGACCACAGCCAGTTTGCGATCGGCTTCGACCGTCGCGACCTCCCCAGGCTCCACGAGCTCTGGGATGAGATCGTGCTGGCCGAGCAATGGTCCGAGGGCGAGATGACCGCTCGGTTCGAGGCCACCTGGTCGGAGTTGCACGGGGTCGGCTCGGTCGCGACCGGGGGCTGGAGCGGCGCCGCCCTCGCCGCCCTCGACTTCGCCGGAGTCCGCCGCGAGAAGGTGCTCTGTCCCTCCAACACCTTCATGGCGACGCCCCTCTCGATCGTCCATTCCGGCGCGGAGCCCGTCTTCGTCGATTGCAACCGGGACGACCTCTGCATGTCGTTCGACGACTTCGAGCGCAAGGCCGAGGAGCACCGGCCGCGCGCCGCGGTGCTGGTCCACATCGGCGGGCACATCGCCTTCGACGTCGAGCGGATCGCCGACTACTGTCGCGACCGCGGCATCTTCCTGCTCGAGGACTGCGCGCACGCTCATGGAGCGCGCTGGGACGATCGGCGGGCCGGGACCTGGGGCGACGCCGGGGCCTACTCCTTCTACGCGACCAAGACGATCTCGACCGGCGAGGGCGGGATGCTCGTCTCGGCCCGCGAGGAGGTCCTCGAGCATGCGCGCGCCTTCCGCAATTACGGCAAGCCCGACCACCGGGTCGAGGGCCTCAACCTGAGGATGAGCGAGTTCACCGCCGCGATCGGCGTGCTGCAGACCGAACGGCTCGACGAGATCGTCGCCCGCAAGAACGCGATCGCTCGGGACCGGCTCGATCCGACTCACCCGGCGCGGCTCGAGCTGCCCGACGGGATGACCTCCGGCCTCTACAAGTACATCGTCTTCGAGCCGATCGAGCGGTCGACCGGCAAGGTCTACGAGGATCCCTGCCACCGGATCATGGGGACCGGCGACGATCTGCCCAACACCGACTGGGTGGCAGAGAACCATTGGTGCGTGCCGCTCTACTACGCGCCGGCGCTGGAGTCGGAGCAGGTTCCTGCCGAGGAGACCGCGTGAAGATCTTGGTGACCGGGGGCTCGGGATTCATCGGATCGCATGTCGTGGACAAGCTCGCCGATGCGGGCTTCGAGCCGCGGATCTACGACCTACTCCCCTCCCTCCACCACGATCCGGGCTCCGTCGACACGGTCGTCGGCGACCTTCTTGACGCCGACGGGCTTCGGAGCGCGATGGAGGACTGCGACGCCGTGGTCCACCTCGCCGCCTACGCGGACGTCGGCGTGGTAGCCGAAGAGCCGGTCAGCGCGGAGGAGTGCAACTCCCGCGGCACGCTGGCGGTGCTGGAGGCTGCTCGCGCCACCGGCACCCGGGTGATCTACGGCAGCACGATCTGGGTCTACGGCGCCTCGGGGGACGGGGTGATCGACGAGGAGTCCCCCATCGGGCTGCCGGACCACCTCTACACGGCGAGCAAGCTCGCCGGCGAGATGTACTGCACGTCATACGCAGAGCTCTACGACGTGCCCTGCACGATCCTGCGCTTCGGCATCCCTTACGGACCGCGTGCGCGGCCCTCGGCGGTAATCCCGATCTTCGTCTCGAAGGCGGTCAAGGGTGAGCCCCTGACGATCGCCGGAGACGGTCAGCAGACCCGGCGCTTCGTCTATGTCGAGGACCTGGCCGATGGAGTCGTCGCCGCCCTCGAGCGGGGGGACGAAGACCGCATCTACAACCTCGCCGGCGACGAGACCGTGACGATCCGCGAGCTCGCGGAGGTCGTCTCGGACCTGGTCGGCGACACCGAGATCGTCCACACGCCGGGGCGAAGCGGCGACTTCGGCGGTGCGGTGGTCTCGAACCAGCGGGCCGCCGAGGAACTCGGCTGGCGGGCCTCCACCCCGCTCCGCGAAGGCGTTCGCCGCTACCTCGCCTGGCTGGAGCCCGAGCCGGAGCCCGAGCCCGCTCCCGTGGCCGAGCCAGTTGGCGAACCCGGTTGGCCGAGCACATGGATCATCGCCTTGGCGTGCGCCGCCGGGACGCTGATCCCCTCGATGCTCGCCTTCCGCAGCGACGACTTCGGGACCGGGCAGGCCGCGTATGTCGCGGTCACTTGCCTGATCGCCATTCTGGCCGCGCTGAGCCTGTTGCCCCTCGGACCCGGCGGTCGTCGCCCCGCCGGCGGCGCGGCGCTCGCGGGATGGCTTCTGGTCGCCTACGTGCTGCTCGAAACCGCCCCCTGGACTCGCCACTTCTTCAACCTCGGGGTGCCCCACAAGGGGACCGTGGCTCTCGTCGCGATGGGCCTGGCGATCGCCCTGCTGGTGGCGACCGCCGCGATGCGATGGCGCGCCGAGGAAGCCGCGGCCACGGATACCGTCAGCTAGCCGTCGCCAAGCCGGCTGTCTCGATCGTCTCGAGGATGGCCGGCAGCGCGGCGACCGTGCCTCGCCAGCAGTCCGGCCGGCTGTAGTGGTCGGCGTCATGGAGCAGCAGCACGTCGCCGCCGCGCAGGCCCTCCGTCGCCTCGGACGCGATCACGTCCGGTGGCCGGGCCGCCCGCCAGTCGTGACCCCAGCGTGACCAGAGCAGCGGCGCGAGCCCGCATGCACTTACCTCGGCGATTCCCGGGTAGCTGAAGATCCCGTATGGAGGCCGAAAGAGGTCCGGCCGCACCCCCGCCGCCTGCTCGATCGAGGCGATGCCGCGCTCGAGGTCCTCGACGAACGTGCGCGGGGCGAGGCGGAGCATGTTGCGGTGGCGGTACCCGTGCAGCGCCACGGTATGCCCGGCCGCGACTATCTCGGCAGCGAGGCCGGGCTCCCGTTCGACCTGCTCGCCGCAGACGAAGAAGATGGCGGAAGCGTTGCCATCCCGGAGCGCCTCCAGCACCGCCGGGGTCCCCTTCGGATGAGGCCCGTCGTCGAAGCTGAGCGCGACAGCATCGGTGCGGGCGATTCGCCGCGGCAGGCCGAGCAGCTCAGCGACGCTGGGCACGACCGGTGCGAGCGCCGGTGACCACCAGGCAGCCGCGGCGGCGGCCGCGCCGAGGAGAAGAGGACGTCGGATGGCAGGATGGTGCCACTCATGGACGGCGAGCTCGCTCTCGGCTTCGTCCTGGCCCTCGCCGCTGCCTGTTGCTACGAGACCGGCTACGCCCTCCAGGCCGTCGAGGCCAGACGGGCGCCGGCGGAGCGCGCCCTGCGCCCGTCACTGGTTGCGCACCTGGTCCGCAGGCCGGTCTGGCTCGGGGCGACGGCGCTCTCGCTCGTCGGCTGGCCCCTGCAGATCGCCGCACTCACCGAGGCGCCGCTGACCCTCGTGCAACCGACGCTCGCCCTCGGTCTGCTTCTCCTGCTGGTGCTCGGGGTGCGCATCCTGGGCGAGCACGTCGGCACACGGGAGATCGTCGCGGTGGCGATGATCATCGCTTCGGTCGCGGTGTTCGCCTGGGCCGCCCCGCGTGACACCGGCGACGTGGAGCGCGGCGCCGGCCTCGTCGTGGCGCTGTCGATCCTGATCGCCGTCGCCCTACTTCCTTACGCGATCGCCCTGGTGAGAGAACGCCGTTACCCGATGCTGCTCCTGGTCGCGAGCGCCGGCGCGGCCGACGGACTGGCGGCCTTCGTCGCCAAAATCGTCGCGCAGGACGCCTCGGCCGGAGAGCTGGTCGCGGTCGTCCTCTGGGCGGCGCTGGTGGCCGCCGTCGTGATCGTCGGACTGATCAGCGAATCGACGGCGCTCCAGAGCTTCGCTGCGACCCGGGTCGCCCCCACGGTGCTCGTGATGCAGATCGTGATCCCGGTGGCGCTCGCGCCCCTCGTCGGTGGTGAGGGCTGGCGCGGCACGCCGCTCGGCGGCGCGGTGCTGGGCACCGCTCTAGTAACGATCGCCGTGGGCGCCGGCCTGCTGGCGAGCTCCCCCGCCGTCGCGCAGCTCGCCGTGGGCGAGGCCGAGGATCTCAGACGCGGCTGACGGCAGGCGGGCGAAGGAGTCGTCGGGGGCGGGCTTCGCGGCGAGGGCACGCTTCATCGCGGGACCGAGCTCGGCACGGGAGCGGGCCACGTCCGCCAGTCCGAAGCGGGCAAACGCCTCGTTGTTGACCCGCACGTGCCCCACGCCCCAGCCGTAGGAGACCACGCCACAGCCACTCATGATCGCCTCGAGCACGGTCAGCCCGGCGGTGGAATGGACGAGCAGATCGGCGGCGGCGAACCAGTCCGGCATCCGGTCGGTGAAGACCTCCACCACGACGCGCGGCTCGGCGGCGAACTGGTCGGCAAGGGTCCTCCGCAGCTCTTCGTTCCGGCCGCAAAGGCAGATCACGGTCGAGTCCTCCAGCCTCAGCGCCTCCTCCGCGGCGCCCTCCAGATCGCCCACGGCCCAGCCCCCTCCGGAGATCAGCACCGCAGGCCCCTCCGGAGGCAGACCGAGCTCGCGGCGCGACTCCCACTGATCGCGCGGCTCGTAGAAGCGGGGGTCGGTGAGGCCGCGGACGGAGGCAATCTCGGCTTGCGGGGGCGATCCGGGCGACCTCCTCGGCCGACTCCGGGTGGGTGATCAGATGAAGGTCGACACCGGGGTGCGCCCAGTAGCGGAGCGCCGCGAGGTCGGTGATCGCCGAGACGACCGGGAGGTCGATCCCTCCCCTGGCTCGAAGATCGCCGAGGACCTCCGTGCTGCCTGGGTACGTGGAGACCACGACGTCGGGTGCCCGCTCGAGCACCGCCCGCCTGATCGGCCTGGCGGCCAGCCACTGGGTCAGCCTCGCCGCGAACCAGCGAGTCGGCGGCACGTCGGTGATCAGCCTGTAAGACAGGTCGAAGAGCCGGTTTCCCCACTTGGAATGAAATCGGGAGCTGTCCAGGACGAGCCTCCGCACCAGCGGGTTGACCAGCGCCAGCGAGTCGACGATCTCGACCTCGGCCTGCGGCTCTTCCCTGAGAATCCCCTCGCCGATCACGCGGGCGGGCAGGTCATGGCCCTCCCCGATGGAGGCACTCAGAATGAGGATCTTCAATCGGCGCTCGATGCACGGGGCGGCAGCTTCTGCCTTCGCCTGATGGGCCCCAGGAACCAGAAACCGATGAAGGCGGCCGCCATGACGATCGTGCTCCACACCGCGGTCGTGGTCCCGAATACGAAGCTGCTGATCAACGCGATCGCACCGGTCATCGCCACCGCGAGCAGCAGGAGACCCATCAGCGCGAGAGTGTTGGAGAGGGTGACAATGAACTCCTTCTGCTGGCGCCGGAACAGGATCCGGTGGCCGGCGGTCGGGGCAACCAGCAAGACCGTCGCGAGCGCCACCGTGATCAGGACGCCGAAGTAGAGCCACTGCTCGAAATCACTGAGCCGGTCGAAGCGCTGGCTGAACGGAACCGTGAGCAGGAACGCGAACAGCACCTGGACCCCCGGCAGCGCAACACGCAGCTCCTGCAGCAGGTCGGAGAGGTTGCGATCGGCTCGCTCCTCCTCGGTCTCCTCCCTGCCGGTGGCGGGATTCTCGTTCACGCGGAGGCCCGTTAGGCGTGCTTGACGGCGATCGCCTCGATCGTGTGCGCCGCCGTCTCGGTGGAATCGATCGCGCGCTCGAGGAGGCCGAAGATGTCCTTCCAGCGGATCACCACCATCGGGTCGATCCCATTCGAGAACAGCGAGGCGAGCGCTTCGCGCCAGACCCGGTCGCCTTCGTTCTCGAGGCGGTGGATCTCGATCCAGTAGCGCTCCAGGTCCTTGAAACCGCGCAGGTCGGTGAGCAGGCCTGAGACCTGCTCACACGACTGGGCGAGGATGCTCGAGAGCTCGTATGCCTGCTCCATCGGCGCCTCGATTGCGAACAGGCCCATGAAGTCGGCGGCCTCTTCGGTGTCGTCGATGATGTCGTCGAGCTGCGTCGCAAGCGCGTAGAGATCGGTGCTCTCCACCCCCTTCGGGGGCTCGACGTTCAGCCGGCGGACGATCTCCTGCGTGATCCGGTCCCCCTCCTGCTCGGCCTTGAGGATGTCGCGCGCCACACCCCTCTCCTCCGGCCAGGTGTCGAACATGTGCTCGAGCAGGTTGGCGCCGCGCAGGATGTTGGCGCCCGACTCCGCCAGGAGGTCGAAGTAGGCCGCGTCCCTGCTTGTCACCGAGCGGAGGGCCACCGGTGGCCAAGCTACCAGAGGTCCCCCGACGCGACCACGGACTGCCCGCGGCCGGCTACCCACTGACGACGGCTGCCTCCTCCGCGCGCTTCGCGTGCAGCTCCAGCAATTCGTTCTGCAGGTTGCGGGGGGGGTCGCCGTTCGTCGTGAGACGGGACCAGACGCCGTCGCTGCCCAGCTCCCAGGCGTTGGTGTTGTCCGCGAACGCCCGGTCGAGCACGTCGGAGAGCTCAGCCCGATTGGCCTCGTCCTCGACCGGCGTGATCAGCTCGACGCGGTTGTAGAGGTTGCGCGGCATCAGGTCGGCGGAGCCGATGAAGATCTTGGCCTCGTTGGGGCGCTCGAACGAGTAGATCCGCGAGTGCTCCAGGTAGCGCCCGACGATCGAGACGACCCGGATGTTCTCCGAGATCCCGGGCACTCCCGGGCGAAGTGCGCAGATGCCTCTGACATTGAGCTCGACCTTCACCCCCGCCTGCGAGGCGCGGTAGAGCGCCTGGATGCATGACGGGTCGAGCAGTGAGTTCATCTTCATCCGGATCCGGGCCGGGGTTTCGTCGGACTGCGCCTCGATCGCCCGATCGATCTCGCCGATGATGCCGTCCTTCAGGTTGAACGGAGCAACCAGCACCTTGCGATACCCGCTCGGGCGGGCGTAGCCGGTCAGGTAGTTGAACATCTCGGCAATGTCGTCGCCGATCTCCGGATTCGCGGTGAAGAGCCCGAAGTCGGTGTAGATACGCGCGGTCTTCGGGTTGTAGTTGCCGGTCCCGATGTGCACGTAGTTGCGGACCCCGTCCCCCTCCCGGCGCGCGACCAGGACGCACTTGCAGTGGGTCTTCAGGCCGGGAATGCCGTAGACGACGTGGACGCCCGCCTCCTCCAGGGCCCTCGCCCAGCGGATGTTCGCGCTCTCGTCGAAGCGCGCCTTGAGCTCCACCAGGCAGACGGCCTGCTTGCCTCGCTCCGAGGCCTCGATCAGCGCTGGGACCAGAGGCGAGTCGGCGCTGGTCCGGTAGACGGTCTGCTTGATTGCCAGGACATTCGGGTCATCGACCGCCTTGCGGACGAAGCGTTCGACCGAGCTGGTGAAGGAGTCGTACGGGTGGTGGACGAGGATGTCGCTCTGCCGCGTCGCGGCGAAGACGTCGACCTCGCGGTGGGTCCGGCTGCCCTGCTGAAACTGCGGTGGGGTGACCCCCTGCCAGGGCGGGTAGCGGAGCTCGCGGAAGCCCTGAATCGAGTAGATGTCGGTGAGGTCGTCCAGGCCGATCAGCCCTGGCGTCTCGAAGACCTGCCGGGCGTCGATGTTCATCGCCTCGACCAGCTGGTCGAGGAGCCTCGGCTCCATGTCCGGCGAGATCTCGAGCCGCACGACCTCCCCGAATCGCCGGCGGCGGACCTCCTCCTCGACGGCCAGCAGCAGGTCGTCGGCCTCGTCCGAGACGTCGTAGTCCGTGTCCCTGGTCACCCGGAAGAGCGAGTGATGGACGATCTCCATGCCCGGGAAGAGATCGTCGAGGTTGTTGGCGATCACCTCCTCGAGGGGCACGAAGGTCAGCCCGCCGTCGCCGATGGGCAGGAAGCGCCGCAATAGCTCCTTCGGCACCTTGACGCGCGCCGCGACCTCCTCCCCCTTCTCGGGATTCCTCAGCAGGACCCCCAGGCTGAGCGACATGTTCGAGATGTATGGGAACGGCCGGCCCCGGCCGATCACGAGCGGGGTGAGGGCCGGGAACACCTGGCTGGTGAAGAGATGCTCGAGCTCCTCCCGTTCCGACTTGTTCGCGCTGGAGAGCGAGATGATCCGGATCCCATGCTCGGCGAGCGCCGGCTGGATCTCGTCCTCGAAGCAGCGGGTTAGACGCTCGCGCAGCTCGATGGTCCGCTGCCGGATCAGCGCGAGGACGTCGGCGGGCGCCATCGCATCCGCGCCGCGAGCGTCGATCTTGTCCTCCACCTTCTCGTGCAGCCCGGCGACGCGGACCATGAAGAACTCGTCGAGGTTGTCCTCGTAGATCGCGCTGAAGTTGACCCGCTCGAGCAGCGGGACCCGGGGGTCCTCGGCCAGCTGCAGAACCCGGTCATTGAAGTCGAGCCAGGAGAGCTCGCGGTTGAAATAGAGGGAGGGATCGGAGAGATCCGGCTCCGAGCCGCTCGCCCGGACCACCTCGGGCACGAGCGTGGCTCCTCCGCCTCCCTCCGCAGCCGGCCCGCTCGATTCCGTCGTCTGGGCTAGCTCGTCGGTCACGCCCTCATCTTAGGGGTGGTGACTAAGCCGCTCTGACCAGCTTTATGCGGGGCTCCTCCACCGGCTCGGTGACGCGGTCGTAGCCGTCGGCGAGCTGCAGCATCGACGCCTCCCAGGTGCGGGCGCCGGCCGCCTCGCGCCCCTGGCGGCCGAGCTTGGCCCGCCAGGCGGGAGAGTCGGCCAGCTGGAGAATCGCCGGGGCCAGCATCGCCGGCTCGGGCTCACAGAGCCGGCCGGTCTCGCCGTCCACCACTATCGAGGAGGGACCGCCCTCGTCGACCGCGACCACGGGCAGGCCACTGGCCCCCGCCTCCACCAGCACCTGGCCGAAGGTGTCGGTCCGGCTGCAGAAGAGGAAGATGTCGGCGCTCGCGTAGGCACGGGGAAGCTCCTCCCCCTCGAGCCAGCCGAGGAAGGTGGCCTGCTCTCCCAGCCGCTCCCGCAGCATCCCCTCCTCCGGCCCGCCCCCGGCGAGCAGCAGGTGCAGGCGAGGATCCGCGGAGTATGCGCGCAAGAAGGACTCGACGAGCAGTTCGGCCCCCTTCTCGCTGGTCAGCCTGCCGGCGTAGAGGACATTCACCTGCCCTGGATAGCGATGCGGGTCGCGCAAATCGGGATCGAACCGCGAGGTGTCGACGCCCCTCCCCCAGCGGCCGATCAGAGCCCGGTCCACCCCCAGCCTCGCCAGCGACTCGTCGCTCGCCGGACTCGGCGAGAGGACCCGGCGACAGTGGCGGTAGAAGATCGAGAGCGCGGCATCCACCCCCAGCTCGAGTTCGGGCGAGGCGGAGCGCAGCACGGCGTAGGCACCCAGCTCGGTGTGCCAGCTGCCGAGCACCGGCAGGTCCATGATGCGGGCGATGAGGGCGGCGGTGACGCCGGCCGGCCCCGGGGCCGTCAGGTGAACCGCGTCGAAGCGGCCCTCGGCGAGGGCCTCGACCATGGCTGGCAGGCTGGGCATCCCTATCTCGAGTCCGGCGTAGAACGGCACGTCCACCTCGGCGACCGCCGGCAGCCTGCGGTCGACGTTGGGATCCGTACCGATCACCTCGACGTCGTAGCCGGGGACTCCGAGCTCCCGGACCCGCTCGATCGTCCGGGTCACGCCATGTACACCGCCGATCGCGTCCGCGATCAGGGCGACCCTCTTTGGGCCCTCGGACGGGGTGAGCTTGGCCTTCTCCTTGCCCAGGAAGGCGGCGGCCGGCGCATAGGGGATGGCCGGGATCGCGGCACGAAACAGGTTGCGGCCCGTCTCCATCGCGCGGGCTGAGAGATCGAACTCCTCGCCGCCGCTCGCCAGGCTCTCGAGGGTCTCATCGACCACCAGCCGCAGGCGGCGCTCATGCACACGCCGGGCCCGCCGCGCCAGTTCGGCGTGGCTGAAGCCATCGGCCTGCATGTGGTCGATCAGCGGGCGTCCTGGCTCGATTTCCACGGCCGCCACGAAGGCCTCGAGCAGCGCCCGGGCGTCCCCGGGGCCGAGGTCGCCGGCGGCCTCGCCGCGCCTCGTGTCCCCCTCCCTCATCACCCGCTCGGCGATCTTCAGCATGGCATCCGGGTCCGGGGCGACGCTGAGGTTGGGGGTGGAATCGGCGTCGGCGAGCAGTAGGGCCCGCGTGGCGAGCGCCATCGCGGCGTGCGCCCACTTGGCCGCGCTGCCCTGTTCGCCACGGGCCTCAGCGCGCCCCTCCCGGATGTGATGGAGAAACTCTTCCGGCGTGGCCGCGGGGGGCGTCTCGGTGAACGTCCGCCCGATGTCCACGCCGGCATGGTCATCGGAGCCGCCGGTGCCGGTTCCACCGTGCGTCTCGATGTAGATCGCGGCCGGCATATTGAGCTCGCGCGCGCGGGAGCCGTTGCGGGTCTCCCAGACCGGGAACAGCTGCGCGAGCTGTCTGCGGTGCGCCGGGGTGAGCGGCGCCTCGACCGCGTAGAAGGGATGGGCGAGAGAGCAGGCGATCTCGCGGGAGTGGAGGTACTCCGCACAGGCGTCGAGGTCGCGCTTGTGCTCCTGGAGCCAGGCGTGATCGTCCGGGGAGATCCCGAAACAGAGCAGGTGGACCGCCTGCGGCTCGCCGCGGAACCAGACGGTGAGCTCCTCGGAGATGAAGACGTCGTCACGATCGGCGATCTCGAGACAGCCGTCGATCGTGTCGTGATCGGTGATCGTTACGAAGTCCATGCTCCGCCGCTTGGCGAGCTCATAGACCTCCTCGGGCGGCGTCGCGCACTCCGGCAATCCGAGGCTGCGCTGGATCCCCAACTTCGAGATCTCGGAGGCTGTCGAGTGACAGTGCAGGTCGACCCGGCTGGTCGAAATCGGGTTCATCGTTGACCCTTTCTTTTCGCTCTCCGTTCGCTGCCAGAGTGGCCGTTTGCAGGGAAAATCCCGTTACAAGATGGTTGCTCCTACGTAAAGAGGTCGTGAACGCG
>CAVOHV010000009.1:0-27357 GCA_963695805.1 uncultured Solirubrobacterales bacterium
CGAGAGCTCGTCGGGACCGCCGACGTTGTAGACCTGGCCAGGCTCGCCCCGCTCGAGGACGGCGTCGACCGCTCCGCGAGCAGTCATCCACGTAGAGCCAGTTCCGTACCTGCATCCCGTCGCCGTAGACGGGCAACGGATCGCCGGCGAGGGCGTTGAGGATGCAGAGGGGGATCAGCTTCTCAGGGTGCTGGCGCGGGCCGTAGTTGTTCGAGGCGCGGATGATCAGCGCCTCGGCGCCGTAGGTCCGGGCGAAGGCCGAGACGAGCAGGTCGCCCCCCGCCTTCGAGGCCGAGTAGGGGGAGGAGGGGTTGAGGGGAGACTCCTCGGTCGCGGAGCCCAGCTCGAAGTCGCCGTAGACCTCGTCGGTCGAAACCTGCAGGTGGCGAACGCCGGCGTCGCGGGCAGCCTCCAGCAGCACGTAGGTGCCGTAGACGTCGGTCGTGATGAACTCGCCGGGCGCCTCGATCGAGCGGTCGACGTGCGACTCGGCCGCGAAGTTGACGACCGCACCGCAGCCCTCGATGGCCGCCCTGACGGCGTCGCGGTCGGCGATGTCGGCCTCGACGAGCTCCCAGCGCTCCTCGGGGAGGCCGTCGAGGTTCTCGTGACGGCCGGCGTACGTGAGCTTGTCGAGCACCCGCACGGTGTCGTTGGGGTGGCCGTCCAGGCGGCGGCGCACGTAGTTCGAGCCGATGAAGCCGGCGCCGCCCGCGACCAGCAGCCTCATGCCGCGTCCGCTCCCTTGTCCGCCCCGTCTGACCCGTCCTCCCAGGTCACGTCCTCGAGGGGGAGCTCGCTCTCACCGGTGATCTCCTCGCCGTCCGCCTGGCGCTCCTCGCGCTCGCGGGCGGTCCAGTCGAGCATCGGCTGGCGCCGTGAGGCACTCGATCGCTGGCGGCGCAGAGGCTCCTCCGCCTCGACGTGGCCGCGGCGGGCCAGGTAGTCGGAGAGGCCTCGCTGCCAGGGCGGCAGGTTGATCGGAGTTGAGCGGCGGCTCACCAGCACCGAGTTGGCGGGGCGCTTCGCCGGCCGCTCCATCATGTCCGTGGTCGTCGCCATGACCCGCGTCACAACCTCGGCCTGCCTGAAAATCTCCAGCGCGAACTCGTACCAGGAGCAGCTGCCCTCTCCCGCCATGTGGTGGATGCCGTAGGCAGCGCTGTCGACCAGGCGCAGCAGCCCGACCGCCAGGTGGCCCGTGTAGGTGGGGCAGCCGACCTGGTCGTGGACCACGACCACCGGACCACCACCCTGGCCGAGGCGCAGCATGGTCTCAACGAAGTTCCCGCCGTGCGGGCCGAAGAGCCAAGAGGTGCGGACGATGAAGCTCTGCCCGTTGACCAGCGCCGTGGCCCGCTCGCCGGCGAGCTTGGTGCGCCCGTACGCGTTGATCGGATCGGGATCGTCCGATTCGCCGTAGGCCCCGCCCTCGCCGTTGAAGACGTAGTCGGTCGAGGGGTAGATGACCTTGGCGGACACCTTCGCCGCCGCGTCGGCGACGAAGCCGGCGCCCTGCCCGTTGACAAGCGACGCCTCCCGCTCCGACTCCTCGGCGCTGTCGACGCCGGTCCAGGCCGCGCAGTTGATCACGGCCCCGGGCCGCTCTCGCGTGATCATCCTCTCGACCCTCGCCGGGTCCGTGACATCGAGGTCGTCATGGGTCATCGCGATCACCTGGTGACGCATGTCCCCGGCGACCCGGACCACGTCCTGACCCAGCATCCCGTTTGCCCCCGTGACCAGGACCCTCATGGGATCGAGATATCCGCGTTGTCACCGACCAAGAAGCGCAGCGTCTTCGGCATTCCCTCGCTGCGGCTCAGGCTGACGTTCCTGCCCAGCAGGCTGGCCTCCATCCGCGCGTGCAGGTTGCGGATGCTGGAACCGGCCAGGACGATCGAGTGCTCGACCTCGGAGCCGGTTATCACGACGTTGCGATCGATCGCCGTGTAGGGTCCGATGTAGGAGTCGGTCAGTCTGCTGCCGGCCCCGATGATGGCGGGCCCCCGAACGACGGTCCGCTCGAGCTTCGCTCCCTTCTCGATCGCGACCCGGCCCTCGACCCGGCACTCCGCATCCAGTTCGCCGTCGATCCGCGGCTCGATGTCCTCGAGGACCAGGCGGTTCGCTTCCAGCATGTCCTCGAGCCTCCCGGTGTCCTTCCACCAGCCCTTGACGATGTGCGACTCCACCCGTCGCTCTGACTCGATGAGCGCGTCGATGGCGTCAGTGATCTCGAGCTCGCCCCTCCCCGACGGCTCGATCGAGTGGGCGGCAGCGAAGATCGACGACGTGAACATGTAGACGCCGACCAGAGCCAGGTCGCTGGGCGGGTCCTTCGGTTTTTCCACCAGGCGGATGACGCGCTCGCCGTTCAGCTCCGCGACGCCGTAGGACGAGGGATCGTCCACGGGCGTGAGCAGGATCAGGGCGTCGGGCTCGGAGCGGCGGAAGACCTCCACGAGATCCGTGATCCCGTCGCGTAGGAGGTTATCGCCGAGGTACATGACGAACGGGCTCTGGCCCAGGTATTCCTCTGCAGTGAGCAGTGCGTGGGCCAGCCCAAGCGGCGCCTCCTGCTCTATGTAGGTAATCGAGGCGCCGAATTCGGCGCCGTCGCCGGCGGCCTGACGGATCTCATCACCGGTCTCCGGGGCAATGATCACCCCGATCTCCCCGATCCCCGCCTCGACCAGCGCCTCGATCCCGTAGAAGAGCACGGGCTTGTTCGCCACCGGCACGAGCTGCTTGGCGGAGGTATGCGTGATCGGGCGCAGGCGCGTCCCCGCACCCCCCGAGAGGATCAGCCCCTTGAGCTTTTCCATCGGGCGGAGGCTAAAGCCTGGGCTGCGGGAACCGCGGTGCTGCTATTGGGCCTCGAGATGTTCTTGTGGTTGGAGTGCTCGCAGTGGCGCCCGCGGGGATCGAGCTTGTCCTTGCTCAGCACGTCGTCACCACCATCGCCGCACGAGATCAACGTGTCGCGAATCCCGTCGAGTGTCTGGAGCGTGTCGCGCCCGCGGCCGCCCTTGTAAGCGTCGGCGCCCTCGCGCCCGCGCAGCGAGTCACGGCCGTCGTTGCCCTTCAGGATGTCGTTGCCGAGCCCGCCCATCAGGACGTCCACGCCTCGGCCACCGATCATCACGGCACCGAGCCTCAGCGGAGGAATGATCCCGCTGCCGGCCGTCGAGACGGTGATCGTGTCGTCCCGGTCGCGGGCGTCGATCACGAAGCTGCTGATTCCCGACTGCCTGCACATCGCGATTGTGTTGATCAGCTCGCAGCGTCCGCCCGTGACAGCGATCGGATTGGCGTCGGCGTCCTCGAAGGAGTAGACGTTGACGATGCCCCCCAGGATCGAGCCGACGCCGACCTGGATGTCGTTCCTCTCCCCCTGGCCGGCCACGTAGTAGATGATGCCGCCCGCTTCGGTGAGCGTCGCCGCATGAGCACTGGCCGCGCCGAGCAGCATCGTGCGGAAGGTGCATGATTCCGCCCAGCTAGTAGGTGCCTCCCAGCTTGCCGTGGTCCCAGCTCGCGACCCGCTTCGGGTGGAAGTGGATCGCGACCCGCTTCGGCGCCTGGGCCCGGAGCGCGGCGGCTGCGTCGCCCTCCACGGACTCGATGCCGTCGCTGTAACGGATCGTCATCTCCTTGGCGTAGTCGACGATCTGGTCGAGATCGCGGATCAGCTCCGCCTCGGCCTCGATCTGGACGCCGCGGAGCTCCGTGTACTCGCTGCCGGTCTCGATCAGCAGGGTCGCTCGCGGGTCGCGCTCGAGGTTCTTCACCTTCTGGGACTTGGCGTAGGTCCAGATCCAGACATCGCCGTCGCGCGGGACGTACCAGAGCGGCATCGCGTGCGGCCATCCGCGAGGACCGAGCGAGGAGACGACCACGATCCGCTCGCTTTCGATCAAGTCACGCTGCTCCTCGTCGGTGAGGTTGATCTGGTCCCGGCGGGAGCCCACGATCAAACGGGTTGCCCTGACGGGCACCCTCGCATCGAGCCGTCGGCCGGAGTGAGGACCAGGGTCTCGAAGGGCCCCTCGCCGGCCATCGGCTGCATCGTCCCCGCCTCCCAGCGCGGCTGCAGGTCGTCGTAGTGGCTGCTCCAGGCGTGTCCCGACTGGCCGGTGAACGCCTGCCACTGCGAGCGCTCCGGCGCCGACGGGTCCGCCACCATCCGCCAGCTCGGCGCCCAGATCGCGTGGTAAGGATCGATCGGGTTGTACGCGATCTGCGCGACGGTTTCCTGGGCGCCCCCCGGATGGAGGGTGCGGTTGAAGACCCATTCCGCGATCGGATGCCCTGCCCCAAGAGCGTGTGGGAACTCGAGCGCGTGCACACGGCCCCATCGCCATTCTTCGGGATCCGGCCCGAACCGTTCCTCGAGGTCGTCCAGCGCCCCCCGCAGCGCCTCGAGGGCGAGTTCCTCCCAGGAGCCGCCGATCAGCTCGTCGTCGGCCTCATTCCAGAGGTGCAGCAGGTGCGCTTGCCAGCGCCATGGCGAGGTGACGTGCGCGATGAACCCGTTGTCGGCCCGATCGAGATACCGCTCGGCGAGGTCTCGGTCGCCGATCGCCGCGCGGGTGAACTCCCGCGCCAGGCGAAGCATGAAGGCCTGGTAGATCGTCCCCGCGACGGTCCGCGGCCCGAGCGTGCGGTCCCAGCTCTTCAGGCGCTCGATCGCCCTCACCTCGCGCTGGGTTGTCGGCTCCAGACGGGCGAGGCGGTGGGCCACCTCGTCGCCGGGGATCGAATAGAGGTCGGTCTGCATGCGGCGGAAGTCCTCCAGGTCATGCTGCTCGCGCTCGCCGAGCAGCTGTTCGATCCGCGCCGCCCGATAGCCGTCCAGCCAGTCGCTGGTGATGTGGTGCGGATATGAGGAATCGACGACCTTGTTGTTCGCCGTGACGAGGTGGCCCTCGTCGGGATCGACCAGCTCGGGCAGCTCGTCGTAGGGGATCCAGCCCTCCCATTCGAACTCGCCGGTCCACCCCGGCTTGGGTAGATCGGGGCAGTCGCCCTTACGTATGGGGATCCGGCCGACCATCTTGTAGCCGATCGATCCGTGCCGATCGGCCCAGACGAGATTCGAGACCGGCATGGTGAAGGTGCGCAGCAGCTCCACCAGCTCCGGCCCGCTGCGAGGCGCGAGCACGCCGAGGTGGGCGTGGGAGATCGCGGGCTCGTCGATCCCCGCCCAGCGGAGCGCGAGCGGCTGCTCGTCGTCGGCCCCGAGCGCCTGGTTGACGATCGGGCCGTGATGGGTGAGACGGACCTCGTGGCGCTCGGTCCGATCCTGCCCACGAACGCCGATCGGCTCCTCGATGATCTCGAGCGGTCGCTGCTCGCCTTCGAACTCGTAGGTCTCGTCCTCGATCCGCTCGACGAAGAGGTCCTCGACGTCCGCCATGACGTTGGTGAAGGCGAAGGCGACGTCGTTGTTCTGGCCTAGGGAGATCCCCGGAAGGCCTGGGATCGAGGCGCCGCGGCAGAAGCGGTCGCCGAGCTCCAGGCCGATCTCGTACCAGACACCCGGCATCCCGGCGGGCAGGTGCGGATCGCCCGCGAGCAGGGCGCCCCCCGTGGCCGAGCGGGCCGGCCTCACCGCCCAGTTGTTGGAGCCGCTTGCCGCTGTGGCCAGGCCGATCTGCTCGCGCACCCGCCCGATCTGCTCCGCCAGCCTCAGGCCGTCGCCGTCGAATCCCTGACCGGGATGGAGCACCACCGGGTTCCCCTTCGGGTAGGTGGGGTCGATCCTGGCGGCTCGCTCCTCACCCAGTTCGCGCACGAGGTCGGCGCGGAGCAGTTCGCGCTCCCAGTTGGTCGAGAGGCCGAACGAGAGGAGCTTGCCCCCTGCCAGCATGTCGGCGGGGCGCCAGGGCTCGAAGTCGAGGCGCAGCAGTTGGAACTCCGCGGGTGGTGCCGAGGCGACGCGCGCCGCCTGGTTGAGCCCGGCGCAGTAGGCGTCGAGCAGCTGCCTGAGATCAGCGTCGAGCTCCGCCTCCTCGCGGAGCGCGACGCGGCGCAGGCCGAGGGTGCGCATCAGCCGGTCGACCGGAAGGCCGTCGTGGCCGGCGATCTCCGCGATCCGTCCGGCGGTGACACGCCGGTTGACCTCGCACTGCCAGAGCCGGTCCTGGCCGTGGCAGAAGCCCTGGCCGTACCAGAGGTCGGCGGCCGTCTCAGCCCGCACGGTCGGCATTCCCCAGCGGTCGCGGACGATCTCGATGCCGCCCTCCAACCCGGGGACCCGCAGATCGCCGGAGGTACGGGGGAGGGGCCGGCGGAAGAGCTGCCACCAGAGCCCGATTGCCGTCCCGCCGAAGAGCGCCGTGCCGACCCCCATGCCCTTGGCTCCGGTCCGCAGCAGGCGGCCTAGGTCCATGCCCATCAACCCTTCATACCAGGGGCGCGGCCCTGGGGGTCAGTCACGCAGGTCGGAGGGCAGCCTGCCCTCGTCCTCGAGCTTCTCGAGGTGCGCCTGCATCGCAATGGCGGCGGCGCCCCGCAGCTCCTCGGGGACGTCGTCCCAGACCTCGGCGAGGAGAGCAGCGCGCGAGCGTTCGCCACGCTCGATCGCGGCCACCAGGCGGTCTTCTCGCTCCTGGCGGTGGGCGATGTACTCGGCGATCTTGGCCTGCGGGTCGTCGACCTCAGGGCCGTGGCCGGGATAGAGCACCGTCAGGTCCAGGCCCTGCAGCCGCCGCAGCGAGTCCATGTAGTCGCGGAGCGACCCGCCCAGTTCACGGGGGCCGACGATCGTGGAGCCCTCGCCCAGGATCAGGTCCCCGCAGAAGCACGCGGATCCGCCGCCCTCGGCCGGCAACAGGAAGGAGAGGTGCTCGGCCGCGTGCCCCGGCGTCGCGATCGCGGTCAGGCCGGCGACGATCTCGCCGTCCGCGGGCCGCGTGGGCTCGATCCCGAGCGGCTCGACGCCGGCCAGGTGGTCGGCGTCGTCGTGGGTGAGCAGGACCGTCCCGATCCCGCCGCGGGCAGCCGCTGCCTTCCGGATCGCCTCGATATGGGACTGATCGTCGGGACCGGGGTCGATCACCACTGTCGGGTTTCGCCCGACCAGGTAGGTGTTGGTCCCCTCCAGGGTCATGGGGCCGGGATTCGGAGCGGTCAGCCGCTCGACGTCAATGGCCATCGCCAGGGCATTCTGACCGCTTGACATGTGACCAAAAGGTCACATATACTCGCGGTGTGGACGAGGACGTCGTCTTCAGAGCGCTCGCGGCGCCGACCAGGCGGAAGCTCCTCGACGAGCTCCGCCGCCGGGACGGCCAGTCGCTCAGCGAGCTGGGGCAGAAGCTCCCGATGTCGCGGTTCGGGGTGATGAAACACCTCGGCGTGCTCGAGGAGGCGAACCTCGTGGTTTCGCGCAGGCAGGGCCGCGAGAAGCTCCACTACCTGAACCCCGTCCCGATCCGGCTCATCCACGACCGCTGGGTGAGCAAGTACGCAGAGCCGCTGGCGGCGACGCTCAGCGGCCTGAAGAGAGAGCTAGAGGAGGAAGAGCATGCAGAGATATCCCCAGGCCGGAGCCGCGCTGTATCCCGATGACACTGCCGCGGTATTCGAGGTCTTCATCAAGACCACCCCAGAGCGGCTCTGGGAGGCGATCACCGACGCCGACCTGCGGGCTCGATACAGCTTCGGCGTTCGCACGGAGTCGGACTACACCGGCGGCTCCGTCTACAAGTCTTCCGTGCCGGGCGTGATCGACATCGCCGAGGGCGAGAACCTCGAGGTCGACCCACCCCGTCGCCTCGTCCAGAGCTTCACCGCCCTGTGGAGCGATGAGGTGAAGGAAGAGGGCGCCTCGAGGGTGACCTGGGAGATCGAGACAGTGGGCGACGACTCCTGCCGGCTGACGGTCGTCCACGATCAGCTGAAGCCGGGCGTGAACGGCGAGCTCTACGGCGGCTGGGGGATGATCCTCTCGGGCCTCAAGACGCTCCTCGAGACCGGCGAGGACTTGACCACGCCCGGCTCGCTGCGCTACTCAGGAGCGAACGCGGGGTCGTGATGCCGGCAGTCTCGAAGCCGTCTGTGATGATGGAGGGGATCGGTCTCGGCGAGTCGCCGCGCTGGCACGAGGGACGGCTCTGGTTCTCGGACTGGGTCGCCCACGAGGTGATCGCGCTTGACCGGGACGGCGGGCATGACGTGATGGCCAGGGTGGACGCCTTCCCCTTCTCGATCGACTGGCTCCCCGACGGTCCGATGCTGATCACCGCCGGCCGAGAGCTCCTTCGGATGGAGCCGGACGGTTCCCTCGTCACCCACGTCGATCTCAGCGACCTCTCCGACTACGGCTGGAACGAGATCGTGGTCGACGGGCGAGGCAACGCCTATGTCAACGGGCCCGGTTTCGACATGATGGCCGGCGGCGATTTCGCGCCGGGGACGATTGCCATCGTGAGACCGGATGGCTCGGCCGAGCAGGTGGCGGGCGGCGTCGCCTTCGCCAACGGAATGGCGGTGACTCCCGACGACTCGACGCTGATCGTCGCCGATTCCTACGCCAAGGAGCTGACCGCGTTCGACATCGGCGACGACGGAACGCTCACCAACCGCCGCACGTGGGCCGACCTTGGCGAGGGCACCCCGGACGGGATCTGCCTCGATGCTGAGGGAGCCGTCTGGTACGCGGACGTCCCGAATCGACGCTGCACGCGCGTCGCTGAGGGCGGGGAGACGCTTGACGTGCTCGAGACGGATCGCGGCTGCTTCGCCTGCATGCTCGGCGGTGAGGATGGCCGCACGCTGTTCATGAATTCCGCCGAATGGAACGGCCCCGAGGGCATCTTCAAGGAACCGAGGACCGGTCAGGTGCTCGCCGTTGAGGCCCCCGCCGCGCATGCCGGCCACCCCTAGATCTGCGAAGGTGAACCCATGGCAACCAACACACAGCTGATCAACGGCGTCGACTTCATCGCCTTCCCGACCAAGGACTGGGAGGCCGCCCGGAAGTTCTACGGCGAGACCCTCGGGCTGCCGTTCGGGAAGCAGTGGGGCGGCATGCCGGCCGGTGAGTTCGAGACCGGGACCGTGACGATCGCGCTCATGCAGGTCGATGCCTTCAATATCGACTTCAGCCCGAACACCACTCCGCTCGAATTCCATGTGGACGACTACGACGCGGCCAAGGCCGAGCTCGAGTCGCGTGGCGTCGAGTTCGTCACGGAAACGATCGACAGCGGGGTCTGCAAGCAGGCGATCTTCCAGGATCCGGACGGCAACGCGCTGGCGATCCACCACCGCTACGCCGCGGGCGCTCCGCCGCAGGGCTGAGCCCTACACAGCGGCCGGCTCAGCGATCGACTCGATGGGGCGGAGCGTCCCCTCGGGCGTGATCTCGTAGTCGATCGAGTCGGAGACCTGCGGGGTGTACGCGTGGATCGAGAGCGCGACGCCCTGGTCCGGGTCGTGGCGGACCCGGTGGATGTAGTCGGGGCCGAAGCTGAAGACCGACTCCGCACGCCTGGCATGGGTGTGCTGGGCGAGGACCTGCCCGTCGACGGCCTCGACCGTGTCCTCCACCAGCAGCCCGCTGCAGACGAACGCCGCCCCGCTGGCCCCGCCGTGGTCGTGGAAGGTCGTGTCCTGCCCTGCCGCCCAGCCGAACAGAGCGATCTCGAGATGAGGGGTCTTGTAAAAAACGCGATGGCTGCGCCGTTCGACGTCGAAGCTGACCGCGTGGCCCCAGAGCCATGGCGACCGCCCGACGTTCGTGACGACCTCCTCCAAGTCCGCGAGCGTCGTAGGGGACGCCGCGATCAGCGTCTCGTTGAGCCACCCTCGCATGGCCGACCGGTCATTGAGCTCCGCTGCCATCGTCACCCACCTGGTCGTTGTCATCGGGAAGGACTCCGGTCGGTCCCCTGACTAATCGCTGTGCCCCGGGAAAACGTGAGGCGCAGGCCGTCCGCAACCGGGGCACGGTTGAGCTCGCGGGCGATCGCCTTGGCGGCTCGCTTTGCCTCCTTGGCCATGTAGCCGAGTCCGCCGGGACGCGGGAGATAGCCGATGAAGCGCATGCCCTCCGCGGCCGGATCGGGCCCGATCTTCCGGGGCAAGCCGCGCTCCCCGAGCACCCCGAGGTGCCCCACCAGCGGCTCGAGTGCCAGCCGGTAGCCGGTCGCACAGATCACGGACTGAGGGTCGAGGTGCATCCCGTCTGCGAGCCGGACCCCACCGGAGTCGAGTGATTGGACGGCGCCGACGACCTCGATCGGACCGTCCTTGATGGCCTCGATCACATCGGCGTCGACGATCGCGGGCACCTTGCCGCGGGTCCGCACGTCGGCGAACACGCCATGCTCAGCGGGGGGGAGCCCGTATTTGGTCAAGTCGCCGACGTCCATGCGACTGGCGAAGCGGGCGATCCGGTCGGCGAGACCGGTGGGCAGGTGCCAGAGCCAGGTCGCGATCAGGTCCCCCGGCACCGGGCCGGGGCCCTGGCGCAACAGGATGTTCGGCGGGGTCCGTACCGCGAGCCAGACCTTGGCGGCTCCGTTCTCAGCCAGCTCGTGGGCGATCTCCATCCCCGAGCTGCCCGGGCCCACCACCAGCACGCGCTGGTCGTCGAAGGAGCCCGCGTTCCGGTACTCCGATGAGTGGATCAGTGTGCCCTCGAAGTCCGCCCGCCCCGGCCAGCCGGGGATGAACGGGTTCTGCTCGTGGCCAAGGGCGAGGATTACCTGGGGTGCGCGAAGCTCGCCGGCGCTCGTCTGAACGACCCATTCGCCTTCGCCGCGATCGATTCGGTCCACCCCGGTGCTCAGACGGAACTCGATTCCCTCCTCGCCCGCGTGGCGCGCCAGGTGCTCGATCAGCTGGTCGCGAGTGGGGAAGGTGGGGCTGCCCTTCGGGAACGGCCGGTCGGGCAGATGTGAGAAGCGGCGCCACGTGTTGAGACGCAGTCCGTCGTAGCGTGAGCGCCACGTTGAGGCCACCTGGTCCGCCCGATCCAGAACCAGCGGCGCCAACCCGACGTCCTTCAGGGCCAAGGCCGAGGCGATCCCTGCGGGCCCGGCCCCTATGACTATCACTCGGTGTCCAGCCGACATTCCAGGCTCCTTGAGTCGAACTTTGGCGTGAGCCAGACCCTACGAGGCGGCGGGGCGACGCACATCGGCTGAACCACCCAAATTCGAGTGCCCGCCTCGAGTGGGTGATTTCACCCACTCGGTGGATCAGGTCAGGCCGTGCTCATGCGCATAGGTCGTGGCTGCGGCCCGCGAGGAGACGCCGAGTTTGGCGTACATGTTGCTCACGTGCCGGTCCACCGTCCTGACGCTGAGGACGAGATTCGCGGCGATCTCGCGGTTCGTTTCGCCGGCGCAGAGCCGCCGGAGCACCTCTAACTCCCGCGTGGTGAGGCCGTGCGACTCGACGTCGGCGGTGAGGGCCGCGGACCGGTCGATTCGGGCGAGGTCGGTGGCGGCGCCGAGGCGAACGAATGTCTCGCGTGCGGCCTCGATCTCCAGCTCGGCGCTGTCCTCATCCCCAAGGTCTCGGCAGGCAATTCCGATCAGCTCCCGCGCCCGGGCGTTCTCGTACGGCGCCTTGAACTGGCGCCAGAGTTCACCGGCCCGCCGGAGGGCGGGGAGCGACTCCTGCGAGTTTCCGGCCGCGAGCTCGACCAGACCGCGCGCCTGGGCGGCCATGGCTGTGAGCGCCCCGGGCTCGTCCTCGCCGCGCGCGATCGAGTTGAGTTCGGCGCAGCCCTCCTCCGCACGCTCCAGGTCACCGACCTCGGTCACGATCTCGACGTACGCAGGCAGTAGGCGCGCTCGCTTCCCGGGCCCCCCGGTCTCCGAGACCACTCGGCGGATCGACGCCTCCGCCGCTTTCTCGTTCCCCTCAGCCAGCCTCAGCAATGCGATTCCCGGCTGCGGCTCCCAGCCGTGGCCGCTTGCCTCGCGGTAGGCCTGCGCGGCTTCTGGGTGCTCGCCGCGCAGCCGATGGACCTCCCCGCGCTGGTAGCACGCCTCGCCCGCCGCCACCGGATTCTCTCCCTTCAGGCAGCGCTCGGCCGCCCGCCGTGCCTCCTCGATCGCCTCATCCCAGGAGCCATCCAGGCGCATGATTTGCGCACGATGGACGAGGCAGCGGCCGCTGAAGGCAACCAGGTCGGGTTGGCCCTCGCACCACTCTGTTAGCGCGGCCGTCCACTCCCGGGCGCGGCGGAGCTCATGCGCCTCCTCGCAGCCGAGGATCGCGCCGCAGTAGACGATCCCCGAGCTGATTGGGGAGACCTCGCCGCCGACCACCGCGACCATCGCCAGATCGAGCAGCGCCAGACCCTCACCTAGCTCGCCGACGCCGATCAGGGCGACGCCCTGGGCGTGGGTGGCGATCGAGAAGAGATCGAGATCGCCGAAGCGCTCCCCGATCGCTGCCGCCTCGGCGGCGGTGGCAGCAGCACCTTCCGGATCGCCGGCTATCTCCTGCTCGATGATCTGCGGAATCCGGAGATATCCGCGCTCCACGCAATCGCCGCCCTCGCGCTCGAGCAGCCGCTGGGCGCGGCCGACCCATCCGCGCGAGCGGCTGACCTCGCCCCGGAAGAGGAGCCTTACCGCGATCCAGGCAGCGCAGCGAACGGCCCCCAACGGCTCCTGGTCCTCGAGGTTGCCGTTGTACGTTCGCTCGAGAATCTCCAGGTACTCCGCCTCGCGGCCGAGCATGTAGGCCGAGGTGGCGAGCATCTCCAGGTCGGAGGGTTGGAGCAGGTCTGCGCGGTCCGCGGCGGTCAGCGCCTCATGCGCCTGCCGCCACGCCTGGCGCCCGAAGAACTCGTGACCCTCTGCGAGTTTCCCAGCTGTCTGCAACACCTCCGATTATGTCGCCGTCAGCCGCGGCTCACGGTGTCTCGGCGACACGTGCGCGAAGACCGGCGAGAAAGCCCAGGATTCGCCGCCAGGCGTCCTTGGACTCCTCCGCGAACTCCTGCTGCTTGCGGTCGAAGAACGAATGCGGGGCACCTGGGTAGACGTGGATCTCGCGCTCGACCCCGGCGGTCGACAGCGCCGACTCGAACTCGTCGATCTGCTCCTGTGGGATCGCCTTGTCCGCTCCCCCGAAAAGTCCGAGTACCGGACGTTCGATGTCGGCGGCCTGGGTCAGGACTCCGCGGCCGTCGAATCGCGAGGGGTCGAGGACGCCATAGAGACCCACCACTCCGGCGAGATCCAGGTCGGGGCTGGCCCCCGCGATGAACGAGAGCGATCCGCCGAAGCAGAATCCGACGGTGACGGGCGGGCCACCCTCCGTTCGCTTGCGGAGCTCCGCCGACGCCGCGGCGAGGTCGTCGAGCGCTTGGTCCAACTTCACCTGCTCGCGGTGCGGTCCGTAGTCGAACTCGTCGTCGCGCGGGCCGAGCCCGGCGGTCCGCCCGTAGTAGTCGAAGACGATCGCGTGATGGCCGGCCTCCGCGAAGCGCTCGGCCAGCTCGACGTAGAACGGGTAGAGCCCGCGGACGTCCGGGATGATCACCACTCCGGGCTCGACGCCCTCGGGTGCCTGGGCGAGCGTCGCCGAGAAGGAGGTGCCGTCGTCTGACTCGAGCGTGAGCAGCTCGGCCGCGGCACCTCCGGCGATCGGCCTGCAGACCAGATCAGCGGGTAAATCCGGCGGGCGCGAGTCGTACTCGAAGCACATGCCGCCTGGGACCCTACCCAGGCAGGCGCCGCCTACGCGGCTTTGACAGCCGTGGCGCCGGCGTCGACCTGGAGCTCGTGCGCGATTGCCTCGCGGGCGGAATCCGGCTCCAGCACGACCAACTCGCCGGCGCCCTTGAGGATCTCGCGCAGGAGCCAGTCGGTGCTCCCGTAGGGGACCTCGATCACGAGCGCACCGTCGGCGAGCTCCTCGATCACGGTGTGGTCCTCGCGCGCCCAGCGGGCCCGCTCTGGTGAGACCCAGACGCGCGCGACCTCGGCGGCGGGAACGTTCTCGCCGGAGAGCCAGGTGCCCTCGATCGCGGCAATCTCCTCGACTTCCGGCCTGGGCTCGAACGTCTCCTTCGAGACCTCGGCCTCCTTTATCCGGTCGAGCCGGAAATGGCGGACGTCCTCGCGCCGGCGGTCGTAGGAGGCGACGTACCAGCCCTCCGGGCCGTTGGCGAGGCCGTAGGGCTCGATCTCGCGCTTGGTGAACTCGTCCTCGTTTTCCTTGTAGTAGTGGATCGAGAGGACCCGGCGCCCCTCGATCGCCTTGTTCGCCTTGCGCGCGACATCCGAGTCGTCGCCACCGGACGCCGCGATTTCCAGGCCCTCCTCGGAGGGGTCGTGGCCGAGCGCTCCGACGATCTTCTTGCGTGCGCTGACCAGGCCGCTCTGCGGCAGGTGGTCGCCGAACAGGTCGATGGCTGCGACCAGCGCCTTGGCCTCGAGCGGCAGCAGCCGCGCCGGGCGGGCGAAGTTGTCGCCATAGGGCTCGGCGTCGACCTCGATCTCGTCGCCCTGCAGTTCCGCGTACAGCACGTAGGTCCCGCCGCCGAAGTTGACGACGTTGAGCAGGTCGATGTCCTCCCGGAGTTCCTCCTCGGAGACGTGCAGCCGTTCCCTGACGTGGGCGACGGGCAGGCGGGCCTCGCCCTTCGCGGACTCGATCAGCATCCCGGCGAGCGTCACCAGGCGGGCGAAGCGCTCGGGGCGGATCGAGGACTCGGAGCGCCCATTCGAGCGTGCGGACCGCGGCGCCGGCGGAACGGTCCGCACCACCACGGCCGGCTCGAAGTCGGAGGAGTGGCGCTCGCTGAGCAGCTCGAGCCGCTCGGACACCTCGTCGGCGAGCTCGGGCGGATCGAGGACCGTTGCGTTCTGCCGCCAGTGGAGCGCCCAGGCGACCATCTGGCGGCTCGAGGCGTACTCGGTCTCAAAGATCCGGCCCTTGCCGGGCGAGCCGTCGCCGCGGCCGGGATTGCGGAACTCTCCATAGGAGCCGAAGTCGCGTTCCACCAGCCATGCGACCCGGTCGCGGAAGAAGACCTTCGCCGCGCCCTGGATCTCGCCCAGCTGCCACTCGGCGCGGCGAGCGTAGTCGCGGCGCTCGAACCTCTCCGGCGGCGCGAAGTCGTGCTCTGCCTTGGACGCGTAGGAGACCTTGCCGCGGATCCGCGAGAGGCGAAAGACGCGCACCGCATCGCGTTCGTGCGAGTGTCCGATCAGGTAGAACTGCCCGCCGCGGTAGACCAGGTGGTAGGGGTCCACCTTCCGCTTCTCCTCGGAGTCCCGTTCGATTGTGTAGTACGTGAACTCGATCGTCTTGCGCCGCGAGATCGCCGTCTCGATCTTCGAGAGGCGCTGGGAGACTTCGGCGCCGTCGGCCTTGGCCGTCATCCGCACTTCGACCGAGGACTGCTCTGGGGCGGTCAGCGGGCTGGGACGCCCCCATGAGACCTGCTGGAGCGCCAGCCGCAGCGGCTCCGCGTAGGCGAACTCGCCGTCCAGGAGCTGCAGCGCCGTCTGCAGTGCCGCCAGCTCGTCATCTCCAAACCGGATCTCGGGCAGGTAGTAGTTCTCGGGGGGCAGGGAGTAGAGCTCCGACTCATAGCCCTGCAGGCTCTCGCCGGGCTTCTCGACCTGCAGGGTGATCCCGAGAGCGTCGAGCTCCGCGCGGTCGGCGTAGAAGCGGCGCGCGAAGGCGTCGTCGTTCATGTCGCTGTACCCCTCCACCTCGCGCTTGATCTCGAGCGCCGAGGTCGGCCTCCCCTGGGCCATCAGATAGGAGATCAGCGAGAGCTGGCGGATCAGCTTCTCGGTGTCCTTGGCCATCCGCGAGGCAGCATAGAGGCGACCTTGCGCCGCCCAATCCGCACCTATTACGGATCGGGAACCCGAATGGCGCAATTTGCGCGACCACGGCAGTGTCGCCGCGCCCCATGTGGGGGGCGCGGCGACCAGGGCCGGGAGGGAATGAAGAGGCTAGACGCCCCCGTCGCCGTCGCTGGGCCCGCCGTTGTTGTCCGAATCGTGGTCCCCGCCGTTGTGCTGGGGGATGCCGTGAGGTGGTGGTGGTGATGGTGGTGGTGGTGATGGGCGAGCGCCGTTCCGGTACCCCCAACTGACAGGGCGAGTGCTGCGACCCCGGCGACGATCCACCTGGCTGCTTTGGTCAACATCGAGTGATCCCTTCTTGCGGTGGTTGATCGCCAATCTTCCCCACCGGGATCGCCGTTGTCGTCGGCCTGCGAGCGGGTCTTTTTCCTACTCCGCTGGGCTGACGCGGCTAGGCGGCCTTCGAACCGAAGAAAGCCGAGCCGTCGATGCCCCGGTCGAAGCGCGACCAGCTCTCGCCGTCGGCGAGCTCCTTCTCCAGCCGATCGAAGCTGCCGAGCTTGCCGCCGAGGTTGTCGATCGAATGCACCAGGGTCGCCTCGCGGGTCGCGGGGACGACCGGTGAGCCGTGCTCGAGCTGCCCATGGTGGGAGAGGATGATGTGGAGGATCGCCTGGGCGAGGTGCGGGTCGAACCCCTCGATGTCCTCGATCTCGCGGCGGACCCTGTAATAGCCGCGCGGGATCTCGCCCTCCAGCCGGCCGGCGTCCGTCAGCTCGATGGCAAGGGGATCGTCGTTGTAGGCCTCCGTCTTGCCGATGTCGTGGAGCATCGCGCCGGTGACCGCAATCTCGCGGTCGATGCCGGGGAAGAAGTTGGCCGCCGCGCTGACGGCCTGGGCGACCGAGAGCGTGTGCTCGAGCAATCCGCCGGTATAGGCCTGGTGGTAGTGCTTGGCCGCGGGCGCCTCTCGGAAGCGGACCCACGAATCCGTCTCGGGGCCGAAGAAGCGGTCGAGGAGCTTCCGCAGCGAGGGGTTCTGCACCGTCTCGATCAGGGCGCGCACATCGGTCTCGAGCAGGTCGATCGGCCGTGTCGGGCCTTCCGCGAGCTGCTCTGTGTCGTACTCACCCGGCCCGGCGGGCCGGACGGCGGCGAGCTTTATCTGCTTCCCGAACTGGGGGTGGATCGCAAAGCTGCCGGTGACCAGCACGATCGAGCCCGGGGCGCAGATCTCGAAGCACTCGCCGACGCCGTCCCAGGCGATCGCTGGCACGGTGCCGGTCTTGTCGGCCAGTACGACCCTGAGGAAATCTTCGCCGTTGCGCTTCTGGCGGCGCTCGCGCTCCCGGACGACGAAGGCGCCGGCGACCTGATCGCCATCCGAGAGCTCTCTCAGCAGGCGGGGCTGCCCCGGCTCGGGTGCTGCGGCGCCGCTGCCGTTGTCGAAAAGCGCCTCCGTCATCGCGTCATTGAAATTAGAGGCGGGCGCGGACAGGACTCTCCGGCGAGATGACCGACTTGGTAACGAGAATCGACTCGATGAGCGACGGCACCAAGGTCGTGAGAGATGACGAGCTTCGGGTCTCGACGCTCGAGCTCTTCTTCGATCTCGTCTTCGTCTTCACCATCACGCAGCTGACCACCGTGCTGGTGCACCACCCGACCGGCGAGGCGCTCGCCCAGGTCGTCCTGATGCTGGCCGCGATCTGGTGGATGTACGGCGCCTTCGCCTGGCTCACCAACGCCGTGCCGCCCGACCACAATGCGCTCCGCCTGCCCCTGCTTGCAGGGATGCTGGCCTTCTTCGCGATCTCGCTGACCATCCCGACGGCCTTCACCGAGGACGGGGTCGTCTTCGCCTGCGCCTACCTGGTCGTGATCGCGGTCCACACCGTTCTGTACACGCAGTCGGCCAGCTGGACGGTCGCCGGGGTGTGGAGCTTCGCGCGAATGAATCTGGTCGCTGGGGCGCTCATTCTGGTCGGGGCGATCATCGGCGGGACGGCCGAGTACGTCTTCTGGATCCTCGCCGTCCTGATCTTCTTGGTGATCCCCGCGATGGTGCCCGAGGAGGCCGGCTGGCTCAGACCGGACCACTTCGTCGAGCGGCATGGCCTGGTGATGATGATCGCGCTCGGGGAGTCCGTGGTCGCCGTTGGGATCGGCGCCACCGGCATCGACGTCAGCTGGGAGCTGCTGGCGGTCGCGACGCTCGGGCTCACCCTGAGCGCGGAGCTCTGGTGGGTCTACTTCATTGGCGACGACGACCAAGCCGAGGAGGCCCTGCGCGAGATGTCCCCGACCCGTGGGGAGTTCTTCGCAACGAACGTCGCCTACTACTGGGCCCACCTCGTGATGCTTCTCGGGATCGTCTGCATCGCCGCCGGGCTCGAGCGGGCGATCGGCCACGCCTTCGACGCGCTCAGCTTCGCCCAGGCACTGGAGCTGGGCGGTGGGACGGCCCTGTACCTGGCCGGACATGCCCTCTTCAGGGCCGTGCTGGGGCTGTCGTTCAAGCCCTGGCGGGCGGTCGCGCTGGTGCTGGCGCTCGCGACGATCCCGCTCGGGACCGAGACGTCCGCGCTGGTTCAGCTCGCGGTGCTTGTCGCCGGGCTCGGCGCCTGCAACGCGGCGGACGGGCTGGATACGGAGACGAACACAGGCGTCCGCGCGCAGACCCGGTTGCGTCCCTCGGACTTGGCCTCGTAGAGGGCCTCGTCGGCGGCGGCGAACACCCGCTCATAGTCGAAGCCGGCGCCGCGTGCCGAGGCGGACGTTCCGAAGCTGATCGTGAGCGCCGTGCCATCGCCGACTATGTTTGCCGCGACGGCACGGCGGAGGTCCTCCGCGATCGCGACGCATTCCCGCGTGTCGGCCCCCGGCAACAGAATGAGGAATTCCTCGCCACCGACCCTGTAGGCGAAGTCGAACGCCCGCAGCCGCTTCCGCACGAGGTAGCCCACGTCGGTGAGCGCGGCGTCACCGGCGGCGTGTCCCTGGGAGTCATTGACATCCTTGAAGCGGTCGAGGTCGCCGAGGATCATCCCGACCGGCTCACCGGTGACCTCGGAGAGCTGGGCCAGCTCGACGACGCGGTTCATCAGCGCCTTGCGGTTGAGCATCCCGGTGAGTGGATCGATCACGGCCTCGCCGCGGTGCTCCACGTCCGACTCCATCAGGGCGGTCGAGAGCACCGCGACGGCCAGGATCAGCGCGAGGGGGGCGAGCAGGAGTGTCGGCTTGTCCAGGACTTCTCCGGTACCCGAACTGAAGGCCACGGCGATCAGCAACGCAACGGCGATCGCCACCCCGCTGATCACGCCCCGCAGTGAGAAGCGGGCGCTCAAAGTGACCACGGGGATGGCGAGCCACGAGAGGCTCGCTACCTCGACCCCACCGGTGAGCCCAACCGCAACGGCGATCATCAGCTCGGAGCCGACCCAGGCGGCGAACATCAGGTACTCCGGCCGCTCGGATTGCTGGAGTCGCGCATCGGCGACGAGGAACAGGAACCCGACGCCCGCCAGCGGGATCAGCGTCCACCAGCCGAGCCAGGGTGCGCTCGCGATCAGGGCGAGGGCGAGGATGCCGATCGCCAGCCGGCGAACCGGCTTGATGCGCTCCTCCATATCGAGTAGGCGCTGGCGATCGAAGTCGTCCCGACAGAGCCAGGTTCCCGCCATTCCTCAGAAATCGGCCCAACCCGCCGACCGACCCACCGTAGATACCCGAATTGAGCCGTTCGTCCAGGCGGTCTGCAGGCTCAGATCCGCCTAGGCGAGGGCGCTGCGCACGAACTCGAGGTCCGCCTGGATGTCCTTCGCTCCGCCCGGGGTCTCGACCACGACCGGCGGACCGGCGGCCACGATCATCTCGCTGAGCACCTCCGCTCCGATCTGTCCCTTGCCGAGGTTGGCGTGGCGGTCAGCGCCGGTGCCGGGCGGGTCGCGCGAGTCGTTCGCGTGCAGCAGGTCGATCTTGCCGACGATCTCCAGCACACGTGGGACCGCGTCGGACAGCTCCTCGCCGGCCGCGTGAGCGTGGCAGGTGTCGAAGCAGAAGCCGACGTCGACGCTCGAGTCGGCCGCGGAGACCGCTTTCCAGAGTTGGGCGAGGGCGTCGAAGCGGCGCGCCACCGCGTTCTCGCCGCCGGCGGTGTTCTCGATCAGCACGGGAACTTCGGATTCGAGCATCTCCAGCGTCCGCGGCCACCGGCCCACGCCGTTGGCGATGCCGTCCTCGGCGTATCCGGCGTGGACGATCACGGCAGCCGCTCCAACGTCAGCGGCGGCATCGCAGGTCTGCTGGAGGATCTTGCGCGACCCGTAGCGGACGTTGTTGCGCGGCGAGCAGACGTTGATCAGGTAGGGCGCGTGAACGTACAGCGGCAGCTTCGACCCGCGGAGCTCAGCGGCGTCCGTCCGCGGAGCGGGCTTCTCCCAGCCCTGCGGGTCCGAGAGGAAGATCTGCACGCAGTCGGCGCCGACCGACGCCGCCTCCTCGAGTGGCTTCTTGGGTGAGAGGTGCGCTCCCACCACGGCGTTTAACTTTGCTGGCATGTCAGGCGGCGACCGGGTTCGGCTCTATTCCGGGGTCCCGTATTCCTACAGTGCCTCGACTCCCGATGGCAGCGTGTTCACCGCCGGGGCGTGCCCTTTGGACTTCGAGGGCAAGCTGGTCGCGGCCGGAGACCTCGTGGCCCAGACCGAGCTCACGCTCAAGAACCTGTTCGCCGCGCTCTCCGAGGCAGGGTGCGGGCCCGAGGATGTCGTCAAGACCACGATCTACGTGGCGACCACCAGTCAAACCGACCTGACCGCCGTGTGGGATGTCGTGGAGGAGGCCTTCGGTTCCAGCAGACCCCCGAGCACCCTTGTCGGCGTGACGGTGCTCGGCTACAGCGGCCAGCTCGTCGAGATCGAGGCGGTCGCCGCCGGTCCCAGATCCGGCCAGCGCTCCCTCACTTCTTGAACGAGATCACCTGCTGGATCCCGGTAGGCCGGTTCGAGTACGGGGAGGTGACCAGCGGCAGCGGCGTGTAGGAGAACTGATCGTCGATGGCGCTGGCACGCCATGCGGCTGGATCGGAGGTCCCCTGCTCGGCGGTCAGCTGATTTCCGGCCGCCTGGATGGCGTTCCAGACCTCTGAGCGGCAGAGGCCGAGCCGGCCCTTGCCGCAGTAGGTCAGCTCGAAGCGGTCCGGGACCTTGCTGCGCTTCTTCGCGAGCAGGCCGCGGATGTCCCGATCGAAGTACTGGTACCAGCCGTCGTACTGGCCGCCCGGAGGAGCGTCCCAGCGGCCTGCGAGCTGATTCAGCTCGGGCAGCAGGGACTGGCCGAGACGCGCCGCCATCGCGTTGTTGACGATGTTCGTGTAGGCGGTGTCCATGATCGCCGCGCCGGGAAGGTCGATCTTGCCGTCGCCGTTGAGGTCGAGACGGTTGCCGCCCTGGGCTCGCCACTGCTGCATCAGGCTGAGCATCTGCGCGGCCTGCGGAGAGGGCGGCGTCGACCCGCGAAGCAACTTGGCGAGCAGCGGCACCATCACGATCGCGCGCACGTCCTGTGTCGCCGCGGCATTCATCGCGGAGGTGACTGTCGCCGGTGACCACTTGCCCTTCTTCTGGAGGCGCTTCAGGTTGAAGTTGAGGAGGTTGATTCGGGCCACCGAGCCGTTCCCCATCCACTCGTTGTCAGCCGCGCCAAAGCCCCGCGCCACGCTGTTATTCCAATTGGTGAGGTAGCCCTGCTTGTTGTTCTTGCCGTGCATGTGCGCCATCGGCTGGAGGAAGCCCTGCCACTCGTACTGGCCGGTGCCCTTGGTGGGGAGCCCGGGGTCGACGTTTGGGTTGCGGATCGGCAATCGGCCGCTCGTGTACTCGGCGATGTTCTTCGAGTCGATGTAGAAGGAGTTGAAGGTCTGCGGGGTGAGCGACGCGGCCCTGTAGAAGTCCTTCGGGTCCTTGATCGAGCCGTCCGAGAGCTTGCGGAAGAAGAGCTGGTCGAGCACGTCCTTGCCGCGGCTCGAGCGCTTCGATGAGATCGCGACTGTGCGCCCGCGCACCCTCGCGTAGCCGACGACCGGGCCGTGCACGGTGGTCAGGAAGCTCACCGGATTGCCGTCCAGCGTGCCCGCGTCGAAGTGACCCATCGTCCGGCACTTGCCCTTGTAGAGGTACCGCTCGTTGCTGCCGCCGCAGAGCGTCTCGGCGTACTGATCGATGATGTCGCCGCTCGCTGAGGTGAGGGTGGTCGAGAAGCTCGGGGTGCGGCCGATCAGCAAATAGCCGGGGAACGGCGCGGAGGTCGCGCCGCGCCAGTGCAGATGGGGGGCGTGCATGTCGATCTCCAGGACGAGCCCGGGGAAGAAGTGGCTGATCTGCGGGCCGCCGACGAGGATCGGGTGACCCGTCGTGGAGCGGTTGCCGGTGACCATCAGCTCGTTGCTCGCCTGCACGCGCTGCGGCCCGAAGCGGCGGGCGATGCTCGCGGGTGCGGCGGGGGTCGGGGTGAAGCTGTTGTGGTCGATCACCACGCTGCCGGGGTGCTTCCTGGGGATGTGGCCGTAGGGGAACGTCCCGTTCACCGAGGTGACGCTCCTCGGGTTCTTGAACTGGCGCAGGTCGTTGAAGGCCGCCATGCCCCTGCCCCTGCCCAGCTGCTGCTGGAGCCCGTTGAGGAAGGAGGAGCGATCGGCTTCGTCGCCGCCGCCCTGGCCGAGGAACTGGCCCTTGAGGGCGTTTACCGCGTAGACGTCGTTGCGAGTCCAGGGCGCGTTCGGTGAGTGCGAGGCGGCCAGGTAGGCGTTGATCCCCGAGATGTAGGTGTCGATGTCGCGCAGGACGGCCTTGCCCTCCTTGCCCCGGCCCTTCAGCGCCTTTGTCTCGGTCGCGGTGAAGGCCTCGGTCTGCGCACTCGGCTTGAAGGTCTGCAGTCCTGCGGTGAGCCCGATGGCGCTTAGGCCGGGCGCGTCGATTACCGCGACGCGCGAGTTGTATCGGGCCTGTTCGAGCAGCAGGCCGCGGTCCTCCGCGAGGATCCAACCCGCCGTCTGGATGCCGGTCGCCCGGGTGTTGGCGAAGACGTGCGGGACGTTGAAGCGGTCGCGCAGGAGGGTCACGCCGGGGAACGGCACGGCCTCCTGAGTGGTCGGGCCATCGGTGTCGACACCGAGCTTTTCGGACTTGAAGTCGGTGAAGAGGTCGGTAGGCGTGACTTGGTCGAAGAGCGGCGTGAGGGCGTTGTACATCAGCGCCTGGCCGGCGGCACTCGGATTGGGGGTCCCGTACTGGCCGGACGGAACGATGTTCCGGGCGATGATCGTCGGGTCCTTCGGCGCCTTCGCGCTTGCGCTCGCGCAGGCGACCACAACGAGTAGCACGGCCCCAACGGCGACCACGAATCGACGCATCATCCCGCCTTCTCCTCTCTCCTCGGCGCGTCCACTCCTTTGAGCGCGCAAACGAGACGCTAACAAACTGGCCGACAGGCCAGCCGCGTGGCGCGATCCCCCGCTATTACAGGCCGCCGGGCCGTTGAGAAGTGGCGAGGGCCAGAATCGAACTCAGTCGTCATCTGCCTTGATGGTCTCTTGCGGGCGATTGAGCCTTCGCCTGCCAGTAGGAAGATCCGGCACGCCGTAAGCAATGAGGCATTTGCGGCTGTTTCAGGTCCTGTTGCCCACGCGTTGCCCACCCGAGCAGGTGGTCATGGGCGCTCAGATGTCCAGCTCCGCTTGCATGCGGCCTTTCTCGACGGCGCTCGCGAACTCCGCGTAGTCGCGATCGTTCTGCTCCGCGTAGGCCTCGGCGAAGTCGCAGATCGCGCGGTCGAACCCATCACCCTTGCCGAGATATGCAGCGATCGCGATCCGGTTCCCCGAGCGCGCATGGGCGCGGGCGAGCGTCCAGCCGCAGAGCTTCGCGTAGAGCGCCATCGTCTTCGCAGTCATCCTTTCGACCACCGCCGACCCCTTGCCATCCCAGAGCTGCCGGACGTAGAAGTCCCGGTTCTTCCCGTCAGGTCCTTCCGCCGTCACCCAGCCGAGGAAGATGTCGCTGGCGGCCTGCATCAGGCGCTGCCCTTCGACCACGCGCCGGCCCTGATGCTTGAACTGACTTGCCTCGGTGTACGGCTCGAGCACCGCGCTCTGGGCCTCCTTCGCCTGGAGGAACAGGGGGTCCCGTGAGTCGCGCCCAAGCAGGAGCAGGATCCAGGCTCGCGTCCCGACGCTTCCAACCCCAACCACCTTGTGAGCTGCGTGCACGAATCGGTATTCGTCGATCAAATGGCGGACATCACGATCGATCGTGTCCCTGTAGGCCGAGAACACCTCGGTCAGGCGTTGCTCGATGAGCGCCGGGTCAACGCCGAGGAACTGATCGATCGGGACGATCAACGGCGGATCGCTGACGATGCGGATTTCGCCGTTCTCGGTCGTGGTGAGCTTGTCGAAGGCCCGCATGCTGTTCTTACGCTCGGCCTTGGCGACGTTCTTTTCGAAGTTCTTCGCCTGGCTGCGGCTGACCTGCGAGCGGTACTGCTCCAAAGCCTGCACGTCGATGCGCTCGTACCAGACGTCGATCGTCCGCATCGAGGCGAGCCGCCGCATCTCCTCCCGATACTCCCGGGCTGTGGCGGCAACGGCAGACCGTGTCTCGCTCGCCTTCAGCCCGATTGCCTGGCCGCCGATTGCGAAGCTCGCGGCCAGTCGTTTCAGGTCCCACTCAAACGGGCCCGGATGCGTCTCATCGAAGTCGTTGATGTCGAAGATCAGCCGCCGGTCAGGGGCAGCGAAGCCGCCGAAGTTCGAGAGGTGCGCGTCGCCGCAGAGCTGGACCCTGAGCTCGGAGCTCGGAGTGGTCGCCAGGTCGGCCGCCATGATCGCCGCTGCGCCCCGGTAGAAGGTGAATGCCGACGCGAGCATGCGCCCGTGGCGGATCGGCACCAGCTCGGAAACCCGCGTCGCGTCCTGAGCCTCAAGCGTCTCGACTGGGTCCGGCCGGTCTGACGGGGCCTCCCAGAGCGCGTGGCTCGACCGGGGGGTTTTCCCCCGAGCGCCCTTCCCGACCGCCTCGCTCTCTGCGGGGGTCAGGACCTGGGCCATTGGCTGATTTGGGCCGCGTTATCGGGGTGTTCCATGTCGCTGGTGGGGACTCGTGACATCGAACCGAATGATCCCGCTGTGGCAGAGCCGACGTATCACCCGCAAGGGGTGAAATGGATCGCTGCGATCTAAGAGGGGCAAACCGATCCCCGTTTGCCCGATTTGCGAAGGGAGTTCGCCCGCGCCGCCGTGCTTCACGCGAGCGTCAGGCGGCGGGCCACCGACCCACCGGCGTTCTTGCTTCGTCCCGCAGCAGCCGGGCCTCCCGGGCCTGATCGACAGCCTCGGCGCGGGAGGAGACATCGAGCTTCCTGTAGATCGCCTGCGCCTGGGTCTTCACGGTGTTCGGCGAAACGAAGCTGCGCTCGGCGATCTCTCTGAACGAGAGGTGGCTCGGGAGAAACTGAAGCGTTCTCAACTCCGCGGGCGTCAGTCCAGCGTGATCGACTTCGTCGGACATCGCCGATGCCGACGACTGCGACTCGGAGAGCCAGCGGCGAAGGGTTGGCGCATCCGGGATCCGGTCGGCGATTTCCGCGGCGTAGACAAGCAGTCTTCCCGCTTCGACTGGGTCGTCTAGCAGCATGTACGCGCGGGCAAGGAAGATCCCGGCCGCCGCGACCAACCAGTCCGGGAAGCCGGCCAGACCGCTGAGCATTTTCGCGGCGCGCTTGCCATCGGCCGCCGCGTCCTCGATCTGCCCCTCGAGCGCGCGGGTCAGCGACGAGGCGGCGAAGAATGTCGCCATCACCGGATAGTCGCCGAGATTGAACCGTTCGAGCTGCTCGCGTGCCTGCGCGATCACGCGAAGGGCGCGCTCTAGGTCGTCGCGGTCCAAGTGCAGCAGGGTGAGTTGCACGAGGCAGAACACCTGAACGATCGGAGCGTTCGCCGCCCCCCTTCTGGCGCCCTCCTCGAGCAACTCTTTGCCTGACTCCAGATTCCCGGATAGGTAGCGGCTGGCGCCGGCATAGAAGTACGAGATCGAGCGCCAGGGATTCTCCGGCGGGAGCAGGTCCGCCGCCCGAGTGGCATCCCTCCCCATGTTCTCGATGCCGTCCCGCTGAAGCGTCGCCCGGAGTAGGAGCACGTCGGCGAGCAGTTCGGGATCGTCGTCGCGCCTCCTCGTCGAAGTCTTCATCTGCAACCGAGGCCCAGTGCGCACCCAATTCTCCCTCTCCCAGCGCCAGGTAGAGATGTGCGGCGGTAAGCGCGAGCCGAACAGAGCCTGCGACCTTCTGGTCACTGAATCGGTCCAGCCAGTGCCGCACCGCTCCGCGATCGCCTCGGGCCAGCGAAGGCGCCGCGCGAGCCCAGATCAGCTCGGCGGCCCGTTTCTCGTCGCCGGCCTCGATCGCGTGGTCGATCGCCTCCTCGAATCGCTCGCGCCCCGCGTACCAGTCGCTCGCACGTCCGTGGAGGCGGTCTCTCGAGGTCCGGCTCGCGGCGGTGCAGCTCCGCGCGCAGCATCTGCTCTGAAGAGTGGGTGGTAGCGGTACGAGCCGTCGGCGTGATCGAGGGGGTCGAGCGGCAGATTGGACCGGGACAGCTCACGCAGGACCCGTGCCGACCCGGAGCGCTCGAGCACCTCGTCGCAGATGCTCCCCGGCGAGCTCGTCGAGGATCGACGATCGAATCAGGAACCTGAGCCGCGCAAGGGAGATCCCGCGTCAGGAACTCGTCCCTGAGATAGTCGGACACGAACTGGTCGTCGCCCGCGAAGCCGGCGACGTCGGAGCCGTATCGGGCTCCTGTCCGAGCGAGAGCCCCGCCAGGTACAGAGCCGCAGGCCAGCCCTCGGTTTGCTCATGGAGAGCGTCGACCTCTTCCGGGCTGAGCTCCAGGCCGATCTCCTCGAGCAACGCGGCGCTTTCGGCCCGGCTCATCGCCAGGTCTCGCCGGGTCAACTCGAAGACCTCGCGATGTGCGCGCATCCGGCCCAGCGGCAAGTCAGGCTCCTTGCGGGAGGCCAGCGCAATCTGGCCGTCCGGGCGAAGGCTGGCGATCGTGTTGGCGAGGGCATCCAATGCGCCCTTGCTCCTGACGACGTGCGCGTTGTCCACGACGAGGACGAAGGGCCGCCCCTTGAGGCTCACGCCGTCGATGGCCTCGACCAGGCGGTTCAGCAGCCGTGTCGCGTCGTCATCTCTCGAATCGAGGCTCACCCAGGCAAAGGGCCGCTCGTCCTGCTCGGCCCATTCGGCGAGCACGCTGGTCTTCGCGTAGCCGGCGGGCGCTCGATGAGAACGAGCGGGTATTCGCTGGCCTGGCGAAGACGCGAGACGAGGTCTGGGCGGCGCACATACCCGTCGTAGAGGGCTGGGACCGCACACGGGGGTAGCCGAACCCGAGCGGATCCTGTGCCGGATGCGCTCGCCCGGGTGTGGGCTTTCGGTTGGTGTAGGTCACTTCCCCTAGCGACTCCGTGTCAGTCTTCGCTCG
>CAVOHV010000010.1:0-72984 GCA_963695805.1 uncultured Solirubrobacterales bacterium
AGTACGTCCGGTAGGCGAGGCGGTGCATAAGGCCAAGATCGCTCTGGCGGGCGAATTCACTCCGGCGCGCGAAGAGGTCAGCGTGCTTGGCACGGATCTGGCGATAGACGTGGCGGTAGCGGCGGCGGTGCTCCTCGTTGCCCGAGCGCTCGTGCTTGCGGTACTCGTGGGTGACCCGGTCGATCTGTAGTCCGCGCCAGCCCTTCTCCAGTGCGCTCAGGCAGAAGTCCCAGTCCTCGTAGCCGTCGATCGCCGGGTCGAAGCCGCCGGCCTCCTCCCAGCACTTCCGCCTGACCAGGCCGAGCTGCGCGCCGGCGATCGAGCGGTGCAGCAGGATGTAGGGGTCGAAGTCGGGGAAGCGCAGGACGCCCGACCAGGTTCCGATCAGCTTCATCAGGCCGTAGCAGTAGCCCACTTGCCCGGTCGGCCTCGAGCGGGGGGCGCAGCACGTCGAGCGCGTCCACGGTGAGCAGGTCGTCGGCGTCGACCATCAGCAGCAGGTCGGAGTCCGAGTTCTCGAACCCGGCGTTGCGGGCTGCGGCGACCCCGGCGTTCTGCTGCCGGATCACCTCGACACCGGCCGGCACGTCATCGAGAGCGCGCAGGGTCTCCTCGTCGGTCGACCCATCGTCGACCACGACCACCCCCGGGGGCCCGCCATGCTGACCGAGGGCCCGCTCGACCGACTCGAGCACGAAGCGGCCGTGGTTGTAGCACGGGATCACCACCGTGATGTCGCTGTGGCGGGCCATGGTCGGGGCTGAGAGTGGCTACCGTCGGCCGCACTAGGATCGCAACCGATGACTGAGGATCGCGATCCGCGTCCCGTTTCCAGGTCGAGCTCCGAGCTGATCCGGTGGATGAGCATCCAGGACGCGAATTCGGCGGGTTTTGTGCACGGCGGGGTCGTGATGCGGATGTGTGACGAAGTCGCAGGGATCGCCGCCATCCGCCATTCGGGCAGTCGGGTGGTGACCGCGGGAGTGGACCGAATGACCTTTACGGAGGCGGTGCACGTCGGAGAGCTCCTGAGATGCCGGGCCTGCGTGAACGCGGCCTGGCGGACCTCGATGGAGGTCGGGGTTCGGGTCGAAGCCGAGAACGCCCCCACCGCGGAGGTGCGTCACACCAGCACCGCCTACCTGACCATGGTGGCGGTGAACGAGGATGGCGAGCCCATCGAGGTACCGCCTCTGATCCCCGACACGCCGGACCAGGAGCGCCGCCAACGCGAGGCCGAGACGCGCAGGCGGAACCGCCTATTGGAGCGGGAGGAGATTCTCGAGGCGCGGCAACACGAGGGGGCGAGAGGCTAGGCCCGCGCGAGCCGCTCCCGCACTCCTATCCTTCCCCTGCCTCTACAGCACGCATCGATGCCGATCACCGCCGACAGGTCAACCGAGGAACCGAAGTGGACGAGCGCCGACGGCGTTCGCACGACCGTCGTACTTCCCGCCTACAACGAGGGCGCTGCCCTGCCACACGTCCTGGACGAGCTTGGCGAGTACCTCGACGACAGCTACGAGGTCCTCGTCGTGGACGACGGCTCAACCGACGACACGGCCGACGTTGCCGAGGCCTACCCGGTCCGCCTCGTGCAGCACTCGTCCAATCGGGGCAAAGGGGTCGCGATCCGGACCGGCATCGCCGAGGCGCAGGGCGAGAACGTCGTGATCATGGACGCTGATGCGACCTACCCGGTGCCCGCGATCAAGGAGATGGTCGAGCTGCTCGACGATCACGACCTGGTGCGCGGCGTTCGCGAGTCCGATGCGGCGAGCATGCCCGTCGTCAACCGCCTCGGCAACTGGCTCTTCAACAAGCTGCTCGCGATCAGCCACGGGTTGGAGGGCAGCGACCACCTCAGCGGCCTGTACGCCATCCGCCGCACGGCCGCGGTGAAGCTCGGCACCGAGGCCCGCGGCTTCGACATCGAGACCGAGATCGGGATCAAGGCACGCGCCCGTGGCCTGCGGGAAGCAACGATCCCCATCTCCTATCTCCCACGGGTTGGCGAGAAGAAGCTAAGCCCTTGGGGTGACGGCCTCCGCATCGTCGGCCGGGTGATCGTGCTCCTGCTGATTTACAACCCGACCCTGACCTTCATCGTGCCCGGCCTGATCCTGATGGGGATCACGATCAGCGGGGCGATCCTGCTCTCGAGCGGTCCAGCCACCCCCTTCTTCTTGGGGCTGGACAAGAACAGCTTCATAGTCGCCGCGATCGGGGTCCTGGCCGCGTTCCAGCTGATCATCCTCGGCGTCGCCGCGGCGCTCTATGGGGTGGAGGCCGGAAAGCAACCGCCATGGTGGCTACTGCGGGTGATCTCGGTGCGCGTCCGGGTCGTAGTCGGGCTCGTCGGAATCTTCGTGATGATCGGCTCGCTCGCGAAGCTGATTCAGCTCACGATCCAATGGGCGGGGAACAACCCGTTCACCGACACCAGGGCCCTCGTTCTCTCGACCAGCTTCCTGGTGTTGGGTCTGCAGATCCTCTCTGCGGTGCTCTTCATCTCGATCTTCAGCGGCCGGATCAGTCGCCTCGCAGAGGAAGGCTCCACGCGCTGGTCTCGGTCGTAGTCGTCAACTACAACGGCGTCGACTCGCTCGCCCGCTGCCTCGACGCCCTTGTGGAGGACGCAGACGATGCGATCGCGGAAGTCCTGGTGGTGGACAACGCCTCATCCGACGGCAGCGGCGCGATCGCCGAGGCTGCCGCCGAGCGGCACGAGTCGGTGAGGCTGCTGCGGTCCCCGACCAACCGCGGCTACGCCGGAGCAGTCAACCTCGCGCTCGCGGAGGCCCGTGGCAGATACGTCGCCGTCCTCAACATGGACGTGGTCGTCGGCGCCGGCTGGCTCGACCCGCTGATCGGCTTCCTCGAGGAAACTCCGGATGCCGGGGCTGTCTGCCCTCTGATCGTGCTCCAGTCCGATCCGGGCCGGATCAACGCCGCTGGGCAGAGCATCCACGTCACCGGACTCGGCTTCAACCGCTGGTTGGGGGAACCCCGCGAGCGCGCCGGCATCCAACCGCTTGGGGTAAGTGGCCTGCACGGTGCCGCGTTCCTGATCCGGCGCGAGCTCTTCGAAGGGATCGGCGGCTGGGACGAGAGCGGCTTCCTCTACCACGAGGATGTCGAGCTCTCCTGGCTCCTGCGAGTGGCCGGCAAGGAGATCTACTGCGTGCCCGCCTCAACCGTCAGCCACGACTACCACCTCACGATGTTTCCCCACAAGCTGTTCCTGCTCGAGCGGAACCGCTGGTCGATGCTGCTCGCCAACACCCGCGTGTCGACCAGGCTCGCGCTCTCGCCTCTGCTCGCACTGAGTGAGTTAATGATGTGGGGCTACTGCCTGCTCCGCGGGCGCTCGTTCCTGCGGGCGAAGCTCGACAGCTACCGCTGGATCTCGGGAAACCTCGAGCGAATCCGGCAGCGCCGGCGGCTCGTCCAGTCGGTCCGCCGCCGCTCAGACTGGGCCGTCCTGCGCCGCCTGGACTGGGGCTATCCGCTCGATCAGTTCGCGACGCTGGGGCGCGAGCGCGGGCAGTCCGAGCGCGACCGGATCGGGGCTTAGTCAGCGAGAGCGGGGCTTAGGCCCGCTTTCGGCCCGACTCCATATCCTCTCCCGCTTGTCTCTCTTCCTCGGAACCTACCTCTCTGCAGGGATAATCCTGCTCTCCTCCCTGCTTGTCGGCCGGGCGGTGCTGCTTGCGCTGGGCCGCCATCGAGCCTCGTTCCTCGAGGGGCCCGTGGGCCTCGCCATCCTCATCCTGATCTGCACGGTCGCCATCCGGCTGCCGGGCGACGCCGCCACCTCCCTGGCCGCCTCCGCGATCGTCGTCGTCGCCTCGGTCGGCTTCCTGATCGTCCGCCGCGAGGCGATCCTCGGCCCGGCCGTCGGCCTCGCGCTGCCGGTGGCCCTGCTTGCTGGATTCCTCGCCTCCCTTCCCTTCATCGCCAGCGGCCACCTCGGGATTCCGGGCGTGGGCCTGAACAACGACATGGCGATGCATCTGGTCGACACCGACTACCTGCTCGACCCGCACGGCCCGCAGCCACAGAGCATCGTCAACGGGTACCCGGTGGGGCCCCACAGCCTGGTCGCGACGGTCGCCAACCTGCTCGGCACCGAGCCGCTGCAGGCCTGGCTTGGGCTCCTGCTTGCCGCCCCAATGCTCACCGCGATCGCGTCGCTGGGTGCGCTGCGGAAGCTTCCCGGCTGGCGACACATCCTCGGCGCCGTCCTGGTCGGGCTCGCCTACCTGACCGCTTCGGTGCTCGGGATCGCCGGGTTCAAGGAACTGATCGCCGGCATGTTCCTGATCGCCTTCGCGCTGGGACTGCGGCAGATCGAGCGAGAACCCGACGGCCGGATCGCGATCGTGATCGGGCTCGCCCTGCTCACGGCCGCGATGGTCCCGGTTTACAGCCTGCCCGGCGTCGCCTGGCTTGCGATCACGGCGGGGCTCTGGGTGCTCGCTCACCTGCTCCGCATCCGGGCGGAGAGCGGTCCGCAGGGCGTGCGGCAGGCGGTGCGCGCCTCGATGCCGATCGTGATCCCGGCCGCGATCCTCCTTGTAGTCATAGGGCTGGTCGAGCTGCCGAAGGTGATCGACTTCATCCAGTCGGGCTCGATCGGCAACGTCGCGGACACCAACAGCAAGCTCCGCTACGTCGTCTCGCCCCTCGAGACCCTCGGGGCCTGGCCGAGCGGCAACTGGCTGCTTGGCACTCATGACTTCTCCCATGCCTGGACCTACTGGCTCTTCGGGCTGATCGGGCTCGCCGGGCTCACTGTCGGACTGGCCTGGTGGATCGGGCGCCGGGACTATGCGGTCCCTGCCGCCGTCGTCTCCGGGCTCGTCATCTATCTCGGGACGAAGTACGTCGAGGACGGCGGCCTCTACATCCTCGCCAAGGCGGTCGTCGTGCCGGCCTCGGTCGTGATGCTGCTCGCCGTCGTGGCGCTGCTGGCCCCGGGTGGGGGCCTGGGGAGGCGAGTCTTCGCCGTGGTCTTCATTGCCCTCGCGGCGTACTCGTCCTTCCTCGCCTTACGCGACACGGTCGTGGCATCCACAGATCGCCTGGACCAGCTGGCCGAGTTCCGGAGCCGGGTCGCGGGACAGAGGGTGCTCGCCCTCACCAGCGACCGCTTCACCGACTACGCCCTGCGGACCGCCACGGTCTACAGCCCCGCTTACAACTCCGAGATCAGGGTGCCGTCGACCCCCGCCAAGACCCAGCGCCTGCCGGTCGACTTCGACTCCGTGCCCTTCGACGTCCTCAATCAGTTTCCGTACGCGGTGACCACCAGCGCCGTCTACCAGAGCCAGGCGCCCCCGGGCTGGACCCTTGCCGCCTCGAACGGCTCCTACAGACTCTGGAGGCGCACCGGAACGACCCCGAACGTGTCGATCCTCGCGGAGGAGGCGAGACCGGGCCGAGTCTTCCGCTGCAAGAATCCGAAGTTCCGCCGGGTTCTCGCGGGCGGGGGCGAGGCGGTGGTCTGGCCCCGGCCGGTGATCGCCAAACGGCTCTACTGGCAGGCGGGGGCGGGCGGCGGTCTCGTGGCCGAGGGCGGCGTCAGCTCCCCCAAGCGCGGGTCTCTCGACAACAACCTTTCTCCGGGGCAGACCGCCAGCCAGACGATCAATCTGCCGCCAGGACAGTGGAAGCTCTCCATCCAGTACGTCAGTCCGGTGACCGGGATCGAGGTGAGGGCCCCAGGGCTCGCGACGCCCCTTCCCGCCGGCATGGACGCCGCGATCCCATATCGCCCCGACCAGGGCCCCTACTGGCCCGCGGGCGAGGTGACCAGCAAGGGCGGTCCGATCACCGTCAGCGTCCAGGCTGACGACGTCAACTTCCTGCAGAAGGTGCTGGGGGTCGACGCCCCCGCCGTGATCGGCAACCTGACGGCCGTCAACCGCACCGGCTTCCGGACGGTCCCGACGGCATCCGCGTGCGGCCTCTACGTCGACCACATCATCGGCGGCAACGTCGCCAGCAGGCCTGGACGGTAAGGCACGCCAGCAGGCAAGGAGGAATCCAGCGGGAAATAGGCGCGTCCCTACACTTCCTTCGCATGAAGGTAGGAGTCGTGGGGCTGGGGTACGTGGGGCTGCCGTTGGCGGTCGCCTTCGCCGAGGAGGGTCACGACGTGGCCGGCCTCGATGCCGACCCGCGCAAGATCGACGCGCTGGCGGAGCACAAGAGCTACATCGAGGACGTTCCCTCGGAGCGTCTCGCGGCGCTGGATGGGCGCCTCACCGCCACGAGCCGCTACGCGGACCTGGGCTCCTGCGACGCCGTGATCATCTGCGTCCCGACGCCGCTGACCAACTCGCGCGAGCCCGACCTTAGCTACATGATCGACGCCGCCACCTCGCTGGCCGCGGTGATGCAGAAGGGCCAGTTGGTGGTGCTCGAGTCAACCACCTATCCGGGCACGACGAGGGAGCGCCTCCGCCCGATCTTGGAGGAGTCCGGCCTGGCCGCGGGCCGCGACTTCCACCTCGCCTTCTCTCCCGAGCGGATCGACCCCGGCCGGACCGACTACACGATCCGGACCACCCCCAAGGTGGTCGGTGGGCTCACGAAGGAGTGCACCGCGCGTGCGGTCGCGCTCTACAGCCAGATCTGTGACCAGGTGATCGAGGTCTCCACCCCGGACGCCGCCGAGCTGACCAAGCTGCTCGAGAACATCTTCCGCTCGGTCAACATCGCGCTGGTCAACGAGCTGGCGATGCTCTGTGAGCGGCTCGAGGTCGATGTCTGGGAGGTCGTCGAGGCCGCCGCCTCGAAGCCCTTCGGGTTCATGCGCTTCGACCCGGGACCGGGCATGGGCGGCCACTGCCTGCCGGTCGATCCCTTCTACCTCTCCTACAAGGCCAGGGAGCACGACTTCTACACCGAGTTCATCGAGCTCGCCGGGAAGATCAACCAGAACCAGCCGCAGTGGTGCGTGCGGCGGATCGAGCGGGCGCTGAACGAGGTCGCCAAGCCCACCAACGGCTCCAAGGTGGTCCTGCTCGGGGTCTCTTACAAGGCCGGCGTCGGCGACATGCGGGAGTCCCCCGCCCTGAAGATCATCCACCTGCTTCGTGACCTCGGCGCCGACGTCACCTACCACGACCCGCACGTACCCGAGCTGATCGACCTCGAGCTCTCCTCGGCGCCGCTCGAGGAGTCGCTGGCGGCCGCCGACCTGGTCTGCATCGTCACCGCGCACCCGTCGGTCGACTACGGCGACGTGGTCGAGCGGTCCCCGCTCGTCCTCGATTTCCGGGGCGTCACGCGCGGGATTTCCTCCGAGAAGCTCGTTCGCCTCTAGCTAGCGCCTGGTCCCGAGGAAGGAGATGTGCCCCTCGGCGTGGGCGACGGACGGCCCGCTCCCGATCCGGCGCACCGAGCAGGGCTTGCCCCTCCGGCAGCGGACGGCGATCGTCTCGGCGCCGCCCTCCGTGGCGACCAGGAGATCCCCCGCGCGCACGCCGACCATGCCCAGCTGCGCGGCCGTGAGGCGCAGGATGGAATCGGTCCCGGGATGCGGGTTGCCGGGCACGCCGCGGTCGGCCAGATAGGCGGCACCGTTCGGCTTCAGGCGCGGGACGAAACCCAGGGCCTCGATTCCGATATCGCCGCCGGTTGGCAGGGTGGGCGTGGCGATGGTCGTGGCGCTCCCATCGGGCTTGAAGGCGTAGATCGCGCCGCCGAGCTCGTCCACCGCGATCAGGCGCCCGCCGAAGCGCCCGAAGCTGCGCGGCGCCACCGCCATTCCTCCCTCGACCACCGGGCCGCGGCGGGTGAGGGTCCTGATCCGACCGCGACAGTCGATCGCGTACAGCGTCGTCCGATTGTTCGCGGTCCCGGCGACGAGCAGCCGGTGCCCGAAGGTGCCCACCCTGTCGAAGGCGATCGCACCGAGGAAGGGGCTCGGCGGCGCGACGAGGTCGGAGGCCGCGCCCCGCCTGGTGATCCGCACGACACGATCGGGGTTGTCGCCGATCGCGAAGGCGTCGTCGCGCTGGAAGGAGCAGCGGGACTTTGGCAAGCGGACCCCCGGGGAGACCGCCAGGTAGGACTCGCCGGCGGTGGGCAGATACGCCCCGGGGCCCGTCTGGTGCGTGAAGGGGACGAGGCCCGCCCCGCCGAACAGCTCGAGCCCGCCACCGACCGCGGCAACCAGCCGTCCGTCGCTCCTCGGGCCTGCGACGTCGACGATCCCCGGAGCGAACTGGACCGGCTGCCAGCTCACCTGCGCGGGAGCACGATCAGCGCCGCAGGACGCGAGCAGGCACGCCAGCGCCGCGACGGCCAACGCGCTCGATCGAGGCATAGCCGCAGCCTACGACCCGGATCGCCCCGCAGGCGTTAAGCCGAGCCCGACGGGATTAGGGTAGGGACCCGGATGACCGATCCGAAGGCCGAGGCAAAGGACATGTTGGGCGGCGACTACGAGGCGCGCGTCCTCGAGCCCTCGCCGCCGGCCGTCACCGAGCCGCCCTACACGGACGACCCAGTGGAACCCGGAGAGGTCCCCGAGGGCCGGGACCTGGTCTCGCCCGTCCACAACCGCGGCGACCTGACCTGGGACGAGATCGCGAGCCAGGATCCCGACCTGGCGCCGTGGTGCGCCGAGCGCTGGCTCGGGGCCTGGAAGCGGCTCGAGCCGCTGCCGGCGGCCTTTGCCGAGACGCGCGACGCACTCCACAAGGTGGCGGAGGCCGTCGTCTCTCCCGCCCGCCTGCCGCCCGGCGAGATCTCGCTGCGCTACACGCGCGGCGGCTTCGGCACTCCCTTCTTCGAGGAGGACGGCCAGGACTGCCAGGTTCGAGTCGCAGATGGTGAGCTTGTTCGCCAACGCGGCAGGGACGAGACCACCGAGCCGCTGCCGCCCGAGGTCGATGCGGCGGCCACGAGCGCGCTTGGGGACTTCTACGGCTTCGGCTGCTCGGTGCTCGAGCAGCTGCGGGCCGATGAGGTCGACGGTGACCCCTCGAAGGTCGTCCTCTGGCCCCAGCACTTCGACATCGCCCTCGATCTCGGCTCGGAGACGGCGGGCGAGCGGGCGACGATCGGAGCGTCGCCCGGAGATGAGAACCACTCCGAGCCCTACCTCTACGTCACCCCGTGGACGGCCGATGTCTCGGGGGAGCTCTGGCAAGCCCAGGGCTTTGAGGGCGCCGAGCTCGGGTACGCCGAGCTGTTGGCGGCGCCCGACCAGCGGCGGGCTGCCCTCGACTTCCTCCGCGAGCGGTATCGGGCCCTGCAGCAGCAGTGACCCGGCAGCTGGCTTGTGCCGCCGCGGTGCTCGGCGCCGCCATTCTCGTGGCCGCGCCGGGCGCGGGTGGCACGACCACACCGTCCCCGCGCATCGTCGGCGGCGGCAAGGCGAACGCGACAGGGTGGCAGTTCGCCGTCGCCCTGGAGCAGAAGCGCCGACTGATCTGCACCGGGACGCTGATCGCGCCAACCAAGGTGTTGACGGCCGCCCACTGCGCGAAGGGCGGCAAGCGCAAGCAGCTCTCGGTCTTCGCGGGCAGCGCCTCGATCAAGCCGGCGCGACGGCCTCCCCGGATCAAGGTGAGTGGTGTGGTGATCGACCCGACCTACAACGGCCGTAAGGTCGAGCGCGACTTCGCCGTCCTGACGCTGGCGAGAGCCCCGGCCGTTGACCCGATCGTGCTGCCTACCGCAGCTGAGGCGAAGACTGGGACCAGCCCCGACCGGATCGTCCGCACCGGCGGCTTCGGCACGAGGAGCGCCTGGGGTTTCAACGTCGCCCGGCGCCTGAAGGCAACCAGAGAGCGGGTTTTCCGTGCACGAGTCTGCGATCGCCTCTTCGGCAAGGATCGTGGCTTCCAGCAGGGGACGATGATCTGCGCGCTCGGGAAGCGGATCCGGCGCTTCCACAGCCGGCTGCCCTACCACTCGACCTCCTGCACCGGCGACAGCGGCGGGCCGGTTGTGGCTGACACCCCCCGGGGCCCCCGCCTGGTGGGCGTCGTCAGCGCCGGCCCCTTCCCCTGCGGCCTCGGCGCCCCCAGCCTCTACGCGCGGGTCTCGAGCCGGCTGGGATTCATCCGCCGCGCGGCGGGACTGCCCTAGGGGCTACGGGCCCGGTCCCGTATAGCCGCCCGAGTAGCAGGGGCTCGCGCCGCACGGGTTGGTGACGACGCCGTTCGGCCTCAGGAAATCGGAGATCAGCTGTAGCGCCAGCGGCGCTCCGCGCGGTGCACCATGGGGGTCCTCGCCCTCGCGATTCGGCGTGTTGGTGAAGGGCGGGGGCGGCACGCCGATCGTGTCCGGTGGCGGGCTCGGGTTCGGGCGGACCGGGCCGATGTCCCCGTAGACGACGGCCGAGCCGTCGAACGGATAGCTGCCGATCGCGGGAACGTTCCAGAGGATGTCGTGGTCCGGCCAGCGTGCCGGGTCGAGGATCGGGGTGTGTGTCGAGGCGCCGATGGTCCGGGCCTCCACGTCGGACTGGAAGTTCGTCACCTGGTGGTCGCCGAGGGCGACGTTCATCAGCACCTTGTGGGCGGGATTCCCCGGCAGCGGATTCGAGGTCATGCGGTGCGCGTAGCCGTTCGGCTCGCCGCGATCCCAGAGCATCTGGATCATCGAGAGGATCAGGGGCCTCGAGAGCTCGTCCTTGTACGAGTTGTTGAGGATCAGCGCGAACTCGTCGTAGTCCACCGATCGCGGGAGCAGCACGGAGTAGTTCATCGCCGGCACGTTGAGGACCGCTCGCGTGAAATCCGGGTCGACGGCCGTGAGCGCGCCGCCCATGATCCCGCCCTGGCTCGAGCCCTGGTAATAGAGCTCAGTGTCGTCGATCACCGAGGCGCTGCTCGTCATCCCGTCGACGTGGAACGCCCCGTCCGAGGCGAACCCGCTCGGCATCGCCATCACGCGACCGAGGAGGATCTCGTCGAGGAGGCCCTGCTGGAGCCGGTCGGCCAGTTGAGGGAATTTGGACAGGTCGCCGAGGATCCCGACGGTGTTGCTCACGTCGCTGTTCGACATGCCGATCTCGTCGGTGGCGCAGAGAACGAAGCCGTAGGTGTTGGCGAGTTCCTGCTGAATGTCGGCGTTGAACACCTCGGACGCACTGCCGAACAGCCCGTGCCCGTAGATCGCCGGGCGACCGGGCGTGGGCGTTCCTTCGGTCGCCGAGCGGGGGATGATGCAGTCGAAGTTGGCGGTCCAGTCGTTGCCGGTGTTACGGCTGGGCAGCCCGTCGCCGCCGAGCTGGAAGCTGCCGCCCGGGCCGCAGTTCGGCTCCAGGTAGCAGGGAACCGTGAACGTGCCTCGGACGCGGCGGGCGATCTCGGGGTCCTGGACGGGGGTGAAGTTGTCGACCTGAGTCACCTGGAAGTCCGGGGCGGAGCCGTCCATGACCCCGTCGCCGGGGGTGGTGTCGCCGAGGGACGCCAGGGCGTCGTCTCGGATGTGAAGCTCGCGGGCGGCGATGTTCTCGTCGGTCGCGACGGTGAAATCCCACGCCAGGTACAGGTTCGAGCGCCGGATGCCCGCGCCGCGCAATGTGTGGAAGATCGACTCGAAGCGAGACCGCTGGGCGTTGATTGGGGCCTCGCTCGACGGGAGCTGGTCGCGGTAGTAGCGGAATCCCTCCGGGGCCGGAATCGTCTGTCCGGCGGCGTCCTTCAGGTTGCGCAGGGCGACGACGTAGCGGTGCCCGGAGGCGAAGTTGACGGCAGGGTGGATCTCGAGGGCGGTTGTCCCGGGGCTGCCGGCGTTGGAGTCGATCTCAACCCAGATCGGCTGGCGTTGGCCCGTCGTCGCGTCGATCACGACCACCGGTGCGTCGGGGTCGGCGTAGCGGCCGATGTGGTTGATCGGGGTTGCGGCTGTCTGCTGAAGGGCGGGCGCACTGTCGAGGCCCGGCACCTTGAGGACGATTCCAGCACCCGGGCTGAAGCCGTCGTTGCGGAGGTAGGCGCTCGGATCGATCGGGGTGCCCCCGGCGTTCTTGGGCATCCCGGCGGCGTGGAAGTCGACTTGTCTGCCAGTCGCCGTCGATGGGTGGGAGACCGTGTAGTAGTCGTCAGGGAAAGGCAGCAGGCAGAGGGATCCCTGCTGCTGGCCGATGAAGTCGCAGTCCGCGGCGCGGCTCAGGTCGATGGGCTTGGGAGCACAGCCGGCGCTGTTGCGGACGAGGTCGCTACCCCGCCTCTGCTTTCCGGCGCTCACCTTGATCTGCCGCGCCTCGCAGCTGCCGATCGCGGCCCTGCCGGCCTCTGTCAGCTTCAGACGGACGATCCGCTTGTGCCGGCCAGCGCGGCCGACCTTCGTAAGACGCGACGGGGTGGGGTCATCGAAGGTCGTTGAGGTCGCCTTCACCTTCATTCCCGCGCGGTGCTTCTTGGGCAGGCGTACCCGCAGCCCACGCTTGAGGATCTTCGTCTGGGTCGCTCCGAGAATTGCAACCCGGCCGCCGCCGCGACTCTTTCCGTGCCCCGCGATCGCCGCCACGGGCGGCGTGACGACCAGCACTCCGACCGCGACGACCGTCGCTGCTCCCACCGCCAGCTTCGAGATCCCTCGCATCACATCCCTGTCCTGGGCAGGACCCTACACGTGCTGTCAAAGCCGGCGAAAGAGCATCCGCCGGGGGGTGTCCAGGTGGCTTCCTAGCCTTGAACAATCAGAGAATGAGTAGGAAGGCCGAACTACGACGCTGCGGCCGTTGCAAGCAGTCTTTGCCTCTCTCCGCATTCGCCCGTTACGGCAGCGGCTACCAGTCGTATTGCCGCGCGTGCCAGAGGGAGTACGACGCTGCCTGGTACCGGGAAAACCGGGCGCAAAGACAAGCCAAGGTGAAAGCCGATCGGCGAGAGTACGTGGCGTGGCTCGATTCACTGAAGGACGGGAAACTCTGCACCGATTGCGGGCGCAGCTACCCGCCGTACGTAATGGAATGGGATCATCTGCCAGAGGCGGTGAAGACCCTCGTCCTCGCTGACACGAGACGGGCGGCCTTCTCCAAGACACGAATCTTGGCCGAACTAGAGAACTGCGAGCTGGTCTGCGCTAACTGCCACCGTGAGCGCACCTTCGGCGCCGGCCGAAAGAAAGCTGCCTAGAAGCCCAGGGCCGGGCTCGAACCGGCGACCTCATCTTTACGAGAGATGTGCTCTACCAACTGAGCTACCTGGGCACTCCTACTGACGGGCGATTGTAAGGTCCCGCCCCATGAACGAACAGCCACTGCTTACCGAACGCCGCGACCGCGTTCTCCTCATCACTCTGAACCGGCCGGACGCGCGGAATGCCGTCAACCTGGCGATGGCCGAGGCGATGGCGGCCGCACTCGACGAGCTCGACTCCACCGACGAACTGAGCCTCGGCGTGATCGCCGGCGAGGGCAAGGGCTTCAGCTCGGGGATGGACCTGAAGGCGTTCGCAAGCGGCGAGCGGCCCTGGGCCGGCGATCGCGGCTTCGCCGGAATCGTCCAGAAGCCCGCCGAGAAGCCGCTGATCGCCGCGATCGAGGGCTTCGCCGTGGCGGGCGGGCTGGAGATCGCGCTGGCCTGCGACCTGATCGTCGCTGCGAAGGGCGCCAGGCTCGGCATCCCGGAGGCTAAGCGCGGACTGGTGGCTGCCGGAGGCGCTCTCCGCCAGCTGCCTCGCCGCCTCCCAGCTGCGATCGCGATGGAGCTCGCGCTCACGGGAGAGACGATCACCGCCGACCGCGCTACCGAGCTCGGCCTCGTCAACCGGCTTGCCGACCCGGGCAAGGCGCTGGATGTCGCCCTCGATCTCGCGGAGGAGGTGGCGGCCAACGCGCCGATGGCGCTGCGAGCCTCGAAGACGGTCCTCAACAAGCAGTGGTCCTGGGACGACGAGACCTTCTGGGCGAAGCAGGGGGAGCTCATCGCGCCGGTGTTCGCCTCAGGGGATGCGATCGAGGGCGCGACCGCCTTCGCCGAGAAGCGCGAACCGAACTGGCGCGGACGCTAGCGGCGCCATCCCCCGCGGCCGTGCCCTACTCGGACAGCCCTGCAGCTTCGAGGGCCTCACTTTCGCTCAAAAACATCCCCACCCAAATCACCTGCCCCGCGCGGACCTCCCCGAGCTGAAAGACCACGGGGGACTTCACCCCGACTCCGCTCCCGCTTCCCTCGCCACTAACTCGGATGTTGGCAAGGACGTAGTCCTCGCCTACCGGCACGCACTGCTCCAGGTCCAACCGAAAGCCTCGAAACGTGTCCCGCCAGGTCTTCCAAAACTCCCGGACCTCTTCACGGCCGCGATAAGTCGCGGCATCGGGAAAGGAATCGGGCGTCTGCCACTCGATGTCGGGGTGCATCAGCTCGAGGGCAGAGTCGAGGTCGCCGCGATTGAACGCCTCTACCGCCCGCCGGACCGTCTCCACGTTCTCCTCCGACATCGCCTACTCCGACAGCCCGGCGGCTTCGAGGGCCTCGGCATGGCTTTGGTATGCCCGACCCCACACGCCAAGACCGTCGCGGTAGCGGGTGAGCCAGCCGATTTCCGAGTCCAACGCGACGCCGCTCCTGAACCGGGCGCGAAGCCGGCCGAGCGCGAGGACGGTGTCGCCGAGGTCTCGAACCTCCTCCACACTCGCCTCGATTTCCTCGAACGTGGCGTCCACGTTCGCCCACCACGCCCTGAGGCCCTCGTGGCCGTGGTAGGCGTCGTCGCCCTCAACCTGCGCTGTGAACGGGTACCACTCCGCCTCCGGGTGCCAGATCACCAGCATCGCCTCGATGTCGCGTCCGTTGTACGCCTCAATGGCCGTACGGAAGAGCTCGACGTTCTCCTGCGACATCGCCCACCCAGTATCTCGCGACCAAACGAACGTGGTGAAAAGCTGCGCTCCTGGAGTCGCCGTCTACGAACGAGCGGAAGCGCTCTCGGCCGGCACCGGCTCCGGAGCTACGCCGTTTGAGCTGGCCTGTGGTGCCGAGACCCCCGCGACGGCGTGGGCGCCGCCATCGACGTGGATCAACTCTCCGCTGATCGCCTCGGACCAGTCTGAGAGCAGGAAGCAGACGGCCCGCGCGACCGGGGTCGGGTCCTCCGGGTCCCAGCCGAGCGGGGCGGCCTCATGCCAGCTGCCCGAGAGCCCGTCGAAGCCGGGGATGCCGCCGGCGGCCGGTGAAGAAATTGGGCCGGCGGAGACGAGGTTGGCGCGGATCCCGCGGGGACCGAGCTCCCGCGCCAGGTAGCGGTTGACGGCCTCCAGGGCGGCTTTCGCGACCCCCATCCAGTCGTAGGCCGGCCAGGCGACAGACGCGTCGAAGTCGAGGCCGACCACGCTGCCGCCCGACTCCATCAGCGGAGCGAGATGGCGCGCCAGTGCCTGGTAGGAGTACGCGCTCGTACGGAAGGCCTCCATCGCGCTCTCGCACGGGGTCTCCATGAATTTGCCCCCGATCGCATCCTGCGGCGCGAAGGCGATCGCGTGCAGGACGCCGTCGACGCCACCCCACCGCTGCTCGAGGTCGCTCGCCAGCCCGGTCAGGTCGCTCTCTGAGTTCACGTCCAGCTCGAGCACCTCGGGCGGCTCCGGCAGCCGGGCCGCAGCTCGCTCGGTCATCCGGCGGGTCCGACCGAAACCGGTGAGCACGACCTCGGCGCCAGAGAGCTGCGCCTCGCGAGCGACCGCGAAGGCGATGCTCTTCCGGGTCAGCACCCCGGTGATCAGCAGTCTCTTCCGGGCGAGCATCAGGCCAGCAACCTGCCGTTCTCGAGCGGCGAGAGATCGTCCGACGAACCATCAGCGGCACCGGCGGTAGCCGTCGGCGAGCCGGCCTCCGTCTCGGGCTTGCGTCGCCAGAGCACCACGATCTCCATGCGGGCGACCAGCTCGTCGGACTGGTTCAAGATCCGGACTGCCAGGGTGACCAGACCGGCCTCGGCGCCGAGCTCGCGCTTGCCGGAGAGGCGGGCGCGCACGCGGATCGTGTCCCCTAGTCCCACCGGCCGCTTCAGCACGGCGCTGTCGATCGACCGCAGAGCGAGCACGACCCGGGGGTCGATGGGCAGGAGCCCGAGGGCATAGGAGATCACGAGCATGCCGTGGGCGATGCGGCGCCCAAAGGCGCTTTCGGCCGCCCAGGTCGCGTCCGCGTGCTGCGGGTGCCAGTCGCCGGTGAGCGCGGCGAAGGAGACGACGTCGTACTCGGTCACCGTGCGGCCCGAGGACTCCATCGAGTCCCCGATCTCCAGATCATCGAAATACGGCGGCGCCTCCCGCCAGAGGACTCCCTCGCGAACCGCCTCGATCGTCTCCGTTGTCATCCGTTCCTCCTTCGTCCGTTGGATCCGCCGAGGGCGGAGTGGGCCCAGATCAGCCGCTTCCTGGTTTCGACCGGCTCGATCACCTCGTCGACGTCGCCGGCGGCCGCGGCGACGTCCGCGGTCAGATGCTGCTCCGCGTACTCGGCGGCGAGGCGGTCGTGCTCGGCGCCCGGGTCCTCCGAGGCCTCGATCGAGCGGCGGTGGATGATCCCAACCGCCTGGCGGGCGCCCAGCACGCCGATCTCGGCGCCGGGCCAGGCGAGCGCCAGGTCGGCGCCCAGCTCGCGCGAGTTCATCGTGATGAAACCACCCCCGTACGCCTTGCGAAGGACGACCGTCACCTTCGGCACCTGCGCCGCGGAGAAGGCGTGGAGCAGCCCGGCTCCGTGACGGATCACGCCAAGCCCCTCCTGCTTGGTCCCCGGCAGGAACCCCGGCGTGTCGACGAGCACGATCAGCGGCAGCCCGAAGGCGTCGCAGCGGCGGATGAACCCGGCCGCCTTCTCGGAGGCCGCCGAGTCGATCGCACCGCCCAGGTGGTGCGGCTGGTTGGCGACCACTCCCACCGGGTGGCCGTTGAGGCGGGTCAGCGCTGTGACCATGTTCCGCGCCCAGCGCGTGGAGAGCTCGAGCATCGAACTGCCGTCGGAAATCGAGCGGATCACAGCGCGCATGTCGTAGACCTTGCGCGGATCGGCCGGCACGGCCGCGCCGGGATTCGCGCCGAACGGCTCCTGGGGGATCGCCGGATCGGGCGGCTGGCACGAGCTCTGGGGCAGGTGGCCCAGGAGGTCGCGGACGAGCTCGGCGGCACCGCGGTCGTCCTCGGCGACCAGGTCGCAGACCCCGTTTCGCGAGTGGACGCGGGGGCCGCCCAGCTCGTCCATCGTGACGCTCTCCCCCATGACCTCCTCCACCACGCTCGGGCCGGTGAGGAACAGCCTCGACCCCTCGGCCATCACGACGAAGTCCGTGAGGGCGGGCGAGTAGGCGCCGCCCCCGGCCGAGGTCCCGGTGATCACGCTGATCTGCGGAACGTGGCCCGAGAGCGCGACGTGCTGCCGGAAGATCGCGCCGTAGCCGCCCAGAGCGCCGGCACCCTCGTCGATCCGGGCGCCGCCCGAGGCGATGAAGCCGACCACCGGCGCGGAGGCCCGGCCCGCCAGCTCGAGCACACGGACGATCGTCTCGGCCTGCGCCGTGCCGAGCGACCCCCCGGCAAAGCTCTGGTCCTGCGCATAGCAGTAGACGGGCCGGCCACCGACGGTCCCCGCGCCGGCCACGACACCGTCGCCGGGCGCCGAGCGCGCTGACCGCGACGCGATCCGCGTCCGCAGCAGCTCGAGCGACCCAGGGTCGCAGAGTGCCTCGAGCCGGCCGAGCGGGGTAAGCCGCTCCCGCTGGGCTGCCTCGCGCTCGGCGAGCATGAGGTTCACGCCGCAGCCTCCAAGCAGATGACGACGTTGTGGCCACCGAACCCGAAGGAGTTCGAGATCCCGATGGCCGGGTGACCGTTCACAGCCAGGTCCCTGGCCTCGAGCGGCACGTAGTCCAGGTCGAGATCCTCGTCGGGCTCCTCGAGGTTGAGCGTCGGCGGCGCCGTCTTCGCGCGCAGGGCCTGCAGCGTGGCCACGCCCTCCACGGCACCCGCTGCCCCGAGCAGATGCCCGATCGAGGACTTCGTCGAGGAGGTCGGGACTCGCGATGCCTGCTCGCCGAGCGCGGTCTTCAGAGCCTCCGTCTCGGAGCGGTCGTTGAGTGGCGTCGACGTCCCGTGAGCGTTGACGTAGGTGAGCTGCCCGGGCTCGACCTCGGCGTCCGCCAGCGCCTTGCGGATCGCCCGCGCGGCTCCATCGCCAGTCGGTTCCGGCGCAGTCATGTGATGGGCGTCGGCGGTCGCGCCGTAGCCGGTCAGGTAGCCCAGGATCTGCGCGCCGCGCAACTCGGCCGTCTCGGCGTCCTCGAGCACCATCACACCGGCTCCCTCGCCCATCACGAAGCCGTCGCGACGGCGATCGAAGGGGCGCGAGATGCCGGTGGGCGAGGTGGCGCCCATCTCGGCGAAGGCGGCGACGGCCAGGTCGGTGATCGCGGCCTCGGTACCACCCGCGACGCAGGCGATCGCGTCCCCGTGCTGCACCATCCTGGCACCGGTACCGAGGGCGTGGGCGCCGGCTGCGCAGGCCGAGACAGTGCCGTAGCACTGGCCGCGGAGGTCGTGCTGGATGGCGAGGGCCCCGGCCGCGGAGTTGGCCATCATCTGGGGCACGCAGTGCGGCGAGACAGCGCGCTGGCCCTTCTCGCGCAGAATGATGTGCTCCGACTCGATCGTCGAGAGCCCCCCGATGCCGGTGCCCATCACTGTGCCTATCTCGCCGCGGTCGTAGGGCGCCTCGTCCAGCCCGGCCTGTGAGATGGCCTCCGCCGCGGCCGCGAGGGCGAGCTGGGTGAAACGGTCGGTGCGGCGCACCTGGCGGCGGGTGAGGTGGTCGGTCGGCTCGAACTCCGAGCAGCGGCCGAGGCCGTCCTCGATCCCGGACTCACCGGCGGACCACCGTTCGTGCAGCACCGATGCACCGACCCCCAGCGGAGTGACCGCGCCGATCCCCGTGATCGCGACCCTGCGGGTCATGACTGGCGCTCGGCCACGAAGTCGACCACGTCCTGGACGGTCGCGATCTTGTCCATGTCGGCGTCCGTGACCTCGATCTTGTACTCGTCCTCGATCACCTGAGCGAGCTCGACGAGGTCGAGCGAGTCGATGTCGAGATCCTCGAAGCGCGAATCGGGCTTCACGTTCTCCGGCTCCTCGCCGAACTCGACGAGGGCAGAGATCACCCTCTCCTGTACTTGGTCCTTGGTTGCGGTTGTCATCGGTCTCCTTTCTTGATCAGGCGGACATGCCGCCGTCGATTGGCAGGACGGCCCCGGTCACGTAGCCGGCCTCCTCAGAGGCCAGGAAGCGGATGCAGGCCGCGACCTCCTCAGGGGTTCCGGTACGCCGGGCGGGAATCGCATCGAGCAGCGCGCTGGAGCCGTTCGAGTCGGCGCCGTTCCCGGTGAAGTCGCGCGTCAGCTCGGTCTCGATCAGGCCGGGGGCGACCGCGTTCACGGTGACGCCGCGCCGTGCCACTTCCGCCGCCACGGTGCGGGTGAACGCGATCAGCCCCGCCTTCGAGGCGGCGTAGTTGGCCTGCCCCGGGTTGGCGCGGATGCCCGAAACGGAGGAGACGTTGATCACCCGCCCGAAGCGCCGGCGCATCATCGGGCCGAGAGCGGCGCGGGTCAGGCGGAAGGGGCCTGTCAGGTTGACGTCGAGCACCCGGGTCCAGTCCTCGTCGCTCAGCCGCATGGAGAGGTTGTCCGCGGTCATGCCGGCGTTGTTGACCAGCACCAGGACCGGGCCGAGCTCTTCGGTGATCCGTGCCAGCATCTCGTCGGCCGCGGCGCCGTCGGAGACATCGGCGGCGACCGCCAGGGCGGTGCCACCCTGCTCCTCGATGGAGGCGGCGACCGCTCCGGCACCGTCGCGGTCGCGGCGGTAGTTGATGCCCACCGACCAGCCGTCGGAGGCCAGGGCCCTCGCCGTGGCGGCACCGATTCCGCGGGAGGCGCCGGTGACCAGCGCACAGCCGGCGGTTTGAGGCGCGTCTCTCTGATCGGTGACCGGGCGGGTCTCGACCGAGCTCATGCCGTGCCCTCCCACTCGACGATCCCGGCCCCCCAGGTGAGCCCCGCGCCGAAGGCCGAGAGAAGCACCCGTGAGCCCTTCCGGAGAAGGCCCGTCGAGGCGGCCTCAGAGAGCGCAATCGGGATGCTGGCCGCCGAGGTGTTCCCATACTCGGCGAGGCAGTCGATGACGCGATCGGCCGGCAGGGCGAGCCGCTCGCCGACCGCGGAGATGATCCGCGAGTTGGCCTGGTGGTAGACGAAGAGGTCGATCTCATGGAGGGCGAGCCCGGCGTCCGAGACGACCTGCTGTGTCGTGTCGCTCATCGCCGCGACCGCCGCGCGGAAGGTGGCCCGGCCGTCCATTCGAATGAGCCGTTCGTCGTGGTCGGCCTGGATCAGGTCCCCCCGGCTGCCGTCGGAGCGCAGCGCGATCGGGCCGATCTGGCCCGGCCCGCCGGGCGCGATCACCGCGGCCCCGGCGCCGTCGCCGAACAGCCCGGCCGTCCGCCGGTCGTTGAAGTCGGTGATGCTGCTGAGCACCTCGGCGCCGACGACGAGCGCAGCCCGAGCCCGCCCGGACTCGAGCTGCGCCGTCGCCAGGGAGAGGGCGGAGAGGAAGCCCGTGCAGGCCGCGCCCACGTCGACCGCGCCCGCCGAGCGCGCACCGAGCCGGTTCGCGACGCGGGGGGCTGCATGCGGCAGGAGCTGATCGGGCGTGCAGGTGGCGACCAGAACGAGGTCGAGCTCGCTCGGCTCGACCTCGGCAAGCGCCAGGGCCTTCGCACCCGCCCTCGCGGCGAGGTCGACGAGCCCTTCGCCGTTGACCCGGCGCCGTCGGTGGATGCCCGTGCGGGATGCGATCCACTGCGAGTCCAAGCCGAGGGGGCCGGCCAGCTCCTCGTTCTCGACCACGCGATCGGGGAGCCAGGCGGCGACGGAGGCGATGCCGGGTCCGGAGGTTCTCTTCGAACCGTTCCTGGCACCCGTCGCACGGGCGACGAGGCCCTCCGGGTCCACCAGCGAGGCGTCGACCTCCCAGCGCTGTCCGGGGTCGATCTCAGGCAAGGGCGGACTCCCGTCTTGCGAGTGTCTCGGTCTCGGCGCCGTCGATCGTGCGGCGGACCAGGCCGGCCAGCACCTTGCCCGGCCCGACGTCCACATAGCGCGTCACACCGAGCTCCCTGAGTCTGCCGAGCACGCCGGTCCAGCGGATCGGGCTGATCAGCGAGGCGGCGAGGGCGTCCCGGACGTCGCCCCCGAAGATCTCGGTGGTGGTCGAGGAGACCACGGGGGCCCGGGACGGGCGGAACTCGATCCGATCGAGCGCCGCGCGGAAGGGCGCGACCCCGGAGGCCATGGCCTCCGTGTGGAAGGCTCCCGCGACGGCGAGCTTCTTGGCTCGGATACCCGAGCCCTTGGCGGCGGCCTCCGCCGCCTCGATCGCCGGCAGGGGGCCCGAGAGGACGAACTGCTGGGGCGAGTTCTCGTTGGCCAGGGTCAGGCCGTGTTCGGCCGCGAGGGCCGCGGCGCCCTCACGGTCGCTGCCCACGGCGAGCATGCCGCCGGGCTCGCTGCGATCGGCCGCCTCCTCCATGAGCCGGCCGCGCGCGACCACGATGCGAACGCCATCGACGTCCTCGATCGCGCCCGCCGCCGCCAGCGCGCCGACCTCGCCCAGCGAGTGGCCTGAGAAATACTCAGCACCCGGGCGGCCGAGCTGCTCATAGCCGGCAATGGAGGCGCAGTACACGGCGGGCTGGGCGTAGGCGGTTCCTTCGGACATCCGCTCGAAGGGGTCCTCGCCGACGAGCTCGGTTGCGAGCTCGAGCAAATCGGGGCGAACGGCGGCGACCAGCTCGCGGCTGGAGGCGTCACCGACCCCCTGTCCCGGGAAGAGGACAGCTGAGGCGCTGCTGGCGTCCATGCCCAATCAATAGCCCCGTCCCCCCAGCAGATGAACGGCTGTTGCGCCGATGCCCCCCGATCGGGGGGGTTCAGAGGGACGGCCGGGGGATCAGTCGTGTGGTGAGACGCCCCCGGCGTTGCGGTTCTTGAAGCCGCTGCTTTTCGTCCAAAGCAGCGGTCCCGCTACTTCGATCAACCCTCGGCCCGAGAATTCCCCGCTTCAGCAAACCGACGGGCCGCTCGAACGTGCGATCAACCGGACGTTGCACCCGTCCGCTACCGGCTTGGCGGCGTGCAGGCAGCCTTCAGGCCCGCTGGGGCGCCTGAGCCATGCCGCCCGCGGCGGGCATCATGGGCAGCACCGCAGCCGCGGCGATCACCGCCAGGAACGCCGTGGACCTGGTGACCACGGTCAAGGGGTCTGACCCGAGGGGGTCGCCGAAGACGAGGATCCCGCCCGCGATCGCGGCGAGCGTGGCGGTGGCCGAGTAAGCGACAATCACGGCGACCGCGTCCCCGAGCTGGAGGCCCCGAGCGAGGGCCAGGAAGCCGCCGATTCCGCCCAGGATCGCAACCACCGTCCACGGGCTGACTATGTCGATCAGCGAGCCCGGCACCGTCTCGGCCAGGGCCTTCAGGGCGACGTCAGAGACGCCCAGGCAGGTGCCGGCGGCAGTTGCGAGCAGAAGCCAGCCCCGGCTGCTGAGCCGCCTATGAGCCGAGGCGAGCATCAGGAAGCCACCGAGAGCCAGCGCGCCACCCTCGAACGCCATCATCTTCGACCCGGTGAAGCCCCCGCCCGCGTGGCCCTGGCCCGCTGTCAGCGCCAGGAACGCCAGGCCGGAGGCGCATAAAACCAGGCCGATGAGCTCTCGCCTGCCCACGGCGAGTCCGAACCAGCGCCGCGCGGGGAAGGCGAGCAGCGCGAGCCCACCCGCGATCACGGTCTGCACGACGGAGAGTGGCGCCATCGAGAGCGCGGCAAGGTACAGGCACCAGGCGAGGAAGGCGAGCCCGAAACCGATCAGCCACCAGCGGGAGCGAAAGAGCCCCGCCGCGCTGTGCAGCGGCCGGCGCATCGCGACGTCGGGCGCGGCGACCGCGCCCCGGTGCTTGCAGAGCAGCGCCACGCCGGAGAAGGCGGCACAACCCAAGGCCAGTATTAGTCCGAGTTCGCTCACCAGGTGGAAGGTCGGGGCTCGAGGTTCACGCCCATGGCGGAGGGCCGGGTGAAGGCGACTTGAGTAAGTCCCTGCGCGGCGCGCTTTTGGTTTGCCGGCTCGTTCATCTCAATGGCCTGCCGGAACGCGGGCGGGAACGCTGGGTTGAAAAGGTCCAGGGTCACCTGCGCCGCCTTGACCCCCGCGCCGTCATGTCGGGGTAGGCCGTCCCCCAGGTCGATAGGTTCCGTATGTCTACGAGCGTTGCCGGTCATGCGCTCCCACGAGACGAAGTAGCTGCCGTTCGTGTTCTTGCGCATGACCTCGCCCTCATCGTGGGGAACTACGCATATGACAAACGCGCTGGCATACCGCGAACTCGCGCGTCTGTCTGCCTTCCCAGTTGTCCAGCGAGAGGTTCTGGCTGCTCCCCTCCGGCAGCGGAGGCACGCGGAGGTCACGGGTTGCACGCTGGGCTGCGCGGATCGACCTAGTCAGCCCACCAGTCGCGCTGGCCCTCGACGTCTTCGCGCCGAGCGTCGCCGAGACTGGGTGCGCCGATGACGATGATCTCGAGGCCCTCCGGTCCGGCCTCGTAGCCTCGCCACGTACCGGGCGGGACGCGCACCGCGTCCCACTCCTTGAGCTCGACGATCTCGCCGTCGAGCTTCATCCGCCCGCCCCCGCGCACGACCAGGTACACCTCCTCCTGCTTCTTGTGCGTGTGGCCGTACGGAAAGCGATAGCCGGGAGGGACGCGCTGGTAGCTCAGGCCGGATTGCTCGAGCTCGAGCGCCTCGGTCGCCAAGCGGAACTCCAGGTCCGGCGCGCCGTCGAAATTGGACCCGACGTCCTCCAGATCCTCCTTGAGGTTCCTGAGCGTGAACGGCACGGCCGCAATCCTACGTGCCCGCTTTCCATGCAAAGCAGCAGTCTCTGAATCAGGAGTCCGAGCGGGACGCTGCGTCACGAGTCAGGCCGAGCTGCTCCGCCTTCCGGGTCGCCTCGGTCCGGTTTCGCACCCCGAGCTTGCGATAGAGCGCCGTTGTGTGGTCCTTGATCGTGTGGGGGGAGAGGAAGAGCCTCTCCGCGATCTCGCGGTTCGTCGCCCCGGCCCCGATCAGCTCGAGGACCTCACGCTCGCGGGGCGAGAGAGGCGTCGCCGGCCCTTCGGCCTGGCGCGCGTAGACCGTCATCCCGCGGCCCACCATCCGGACCGCGTTCGCGACCTCCTCGGCGCTCCAGTCCTTGGAGATGAACCCGGAGGCGCCGGCCGCCTTCGCCGCCTCGGGTGAAATCCAGCCGGCTCCGGAGATGAGCAGAACCCGCGTCTTGGGCGAAACCTCGCTGAGCGCCTCGCAGAGCTCCGCACCGGAGCGCTCGCCGAGGAAGAGGTCGACAAGCGCGACGTCCGGCTTGCTGCGCCCGGCGAGCTCGACCGCCTCCTCGGTCGTCGAGGCAACCGCGCACTCCCCCATCCACGGCTGGCGGCCGAGCAGCAGGCGAAATCCCCACTGGACCACAGCGTGGTCGTCGACCACCAGCACGCTCAGCTTGCGACCGCCGTTCAGCTGCTCGGCAGCACCAGGCGCACTCGCCACTGGTCCTCCTCACGGCCGTACTCGAGCATTCCTCCGCGCTGCAGCGCCTCGTACGAGGCGAGCCGCAGCCCCATGCGGGATCCGGCTCGGCCTGCGGCTCCACCGCCCGGTGCCAGGCCGTCGTTTCGAACCTCCATCAGGAAGGCGCCGTCGGGGCCGTCAATCGTGACCCGGACCTCGCTCGGGTCGGCGTGCTTCTCGGCGTTGCGGAGCGCTTCGTTCAGAATCGACACGGCCAGCGGCTCGAGTCGCTCCGGCACATCGACGCCGTCGCGCCAATCCACCACCAGCGGGAGGCGCTTGTACTGGCGGCCGAGCCGGTCGAGCTCGGAGCGTAGGCCGCCGTCGGCGAGCTCCATCAGCGAGCTCCCGGCCGAGCCGATCAGGGCCTCGCGGAGGTCGCCCAGGGCGGCCTCGATCTCGGCGGCGCAACGCTCGCGGTCCTCGGCGGCCAGCGGGCGGTCCGAGCCGAGCGCCAGCGAGACTCCGAAGAGGCGCTGCGTGACGCGCTCGTGGACCTCGCGGGCGAGGTCGATCCGCTCGGAGAGGCGGCGGCCGCGCTCCAGCTGTCGGGTCAGCTCGCGCACGTGGCTGGCCAGGGCGGCGGTCCTGCCGAGGGCGTACATGGTGGAGCGCTCATACGAGGTGGTGGCGAAGGGCTGGCCGTCGCGGTCCGCGAAGATCACGCCCAGCCAGCGACCGGCGGCCGCTACCGGGGTGCAGGTGAGCTTGACGATCCCCGGCAGGGTCGAGTACCGCGCCGGGACGTCGTGCTCGAGGTCGGTGGTCTCGACGACCCTGTCCTCGGACAGAGCGCGCTGGGCGATCGGGGTCTCCTCGAGGGTGCCGTAGCCGTGCTGGATGAACTCGCGGTAGACGCCGTGGCTACCGGCCGGCAGCACCATCCTGCGCTCGGCGTCATAGAGGAAGAGGACCGCGCGCTCCATCGAGGTCTGGAGGCAGACGGCCTCGCAGATCCGATCGTAGAAATCGTCGAGGCCGCGCTCCTCCTCGAGCTCGAAGAGAAGGCGCACGACCACGTCCAGGGCCTCTGAGCTGAGCGACTCTTCCTTGGTCGTCATGCCTCGGGGTTAGCCCCGCAGCGCTCCTTCGGTTACTTGACCTGCTGGCGCTCCGCCTCGCGGAGCTCGATCCGGCGGATCTTGCCGGTCAGTGTCTTCGGCAGCTCGTCGACGAACTCAACCCGGCGAGGATAGGCGTAGGCCGAGAGATTTCCCCTCACGAACCCCTTGATCTCGTCCGCCAGCTCATCGGAGGGCTGTTGGCCCTCCGCCAGGACGATGAAGGCCTTGACGACGTGGCCGCGGCGCTCGTCGGGCGCGGCGACCGCGGCGGCCTCCCGGACCGCCGGATGCTCGATACAGGCCGACTCGACCTCGAACGGGCCGATCCGGTAGCCGGCCGAGATGATCACGTCGTCGGCGCGCCCGGCGTACCAGAAGTAGCCGTCCTCATCGGTCTCCGCGGCGTCCTTGGTGTGGAACCACTCACCTTCGAAATCCTCGCGGGTGGCCTCCGGGTTCTCCCAGTAGGAGAGCGGATAGTGCGGGTTGGACCTCGCGCGCAGGCAGATCTCGCCGCGCTCGCCCTGGCCGACCGGGTTCTCGTCCTCGTCGAGGATCAGGACGTCCCAGCCCGGCATCGGCTTGCCCATCGACCCCTCCCGGACCTCCATAAAGGGGAAGTTGCCGCAGAGCGGATAGGACTCGCTGAGACCGTAGAAGTCGAGCACGGTGAGGCCGTACTGATCGCGGAACCAGCGGATCGCCTCGGGGTTGAGCGGCTCCCCGGCCGAGCAGACCCGCCGGAACTTCTGCGGATAGCGCTCGCCGGCGTCCTCGATCGACATCATCGAGCGCATCGCGGTAGGGGTCGTGAACACGTTGGTCACCCCGTGCGTCGAGAGGACCCCGAGCTGCTCGTGCGGATCGAAGCCGCCCTCGCGCGCATAGACGAACTGGACGGCGCCGTAGCGCCAGGGCCCGATCAGGGGGCAGATGCCGGCCGCCCAGGCCCACTCGCCCATCCCGTGGAAGAGCTCGCCCTCCTGAATGTCATGGCAGTAGACGAACTCCTCGTGGGCGAGGATGTAACGGTGGGCATGGAGGATGCCCTTCGCCAGGCCCGTCGTCCCGGACGTGTAGTAGAGCTGGGCCGGGTCCTCGGCCGACGTGTCGACGGTCTCGAATCGGTCGTCCTGTCCGGCGAGCAATCCAGCGTCGAGGACGATCACCTCGTCGACCAGGTCCCCCGGCATGCGACCCGCGTTGTCAGCGTCCGTGACGATCACCCTCGGCCGGGAGTCCCGAATCCGGTGCTCGATCCCATCGTCCCCGTAGAGCACCGACAGCGAGAGCAGGATCGCGCCGAGCTTCCAGGTGCCGAGGAACATCGCCGCGGTCTCGGGCGAGGCCGGGGCGCAGACGGCCACCCGGTCCCCGCGCTCGACCCCTCGTGAGGCCAGCAGGTTGGCGGCGCGGTTCGCGAGCGCCCGCTGCTCCGCCCAGCTCACCTCCCGCTGGTTGCCGCGGAAGTCCTCGAAGACCATCGCCGTGCGGTCGCCGGGCTGGCGATCGCAGACGTCGGCCGCGATGTTGTAGCGCTCTGGCACCTGCCAGCGGTGCTGATCACGGGCCTTCTCGTACGTGAGGGAATCTGTCGCGCTCATCTCCATCTCCTCCGTGGTGCGCCCGGACATCATCCCGCTTTCGAAACGGTGCCTGATCTAGCCGAACGGTCGTCCGGGGGAAACCCCGACTCGGGTTGGGTGGTTTGCGGTAGCCGGAAGTGGGGTTTTGCCCTCTGGCGGCCGTCCGAAGCATCCGAGAAGGTGAGAAGTGCAAGACAGCGAAGAGATAGATCGGATGCCACCGAACTCAACTCAGAATCTGAACGCCAGGCTCTCGCTGAGGGAGGTCGGCCAGCAGCGCGCAGGTGGACCCGCCCCGAGCTTCGCACCTCCCCCCATTCACAGCTCTGCGCCACGGAACAAGATCGTCGGCGGCCCGAGCCACTACCGCGGCGGCTACCACCTGAACATCTGAGCTCATCAGGCGCAAGGATGCGCCCGATGGGATTCCGCCTGACCTGCCTCGCCCTCTGCGCGCTCGCTGCGACCACGGCCTCCTCCTCCGCGGCCGTCGCGGCGAAGCCTGGGGCGAAGCAACATCCGTTCCCGTGGCACAAGCGAGTCCAGGATGCAACCCGGTTCCTCTCCACTCGCGCCGGCGCAGCCTCCTTCGCGGTCGTCGACGAGCACGGTCGGATCCATGGTCACCGGCGCGGAGTGCAGTACTCGTCGGCCAGCCTGGTCAAGGCGATGCTGCTCGTTGCCTACCTGGACCGCGGGGAGGTGCGGCGGCGCGACCTGCGCGGCAGTGAGCGGCGGCTACTCGGCCCGATGGTCCGGGTCTCCGACAACGACGCGGCGAGCGCGATCTACCAGCGGGTCGGCATCGACGGGCTGAACCGGCTCGCCCGCCGGGCGGGGATGCGGCAGTTCGCCGCCAACCCGGTCTGGGGCGGCTGCCAGGTGACGGCGCGCGACCAGGCCCGTTTCTTCCTTCGCATCCGGGCCCTGCTGCCGAAGCGACACCGCAAATACGCGCTCAGCCTGCTGCGCCGGATCGTCTCCTATGAGCGCTGGGGGATCCCGCCGGCCACCCCCACCGGCTGGGTTCCCTACTTCAAGGGCGGCTGGTTCCAGGACGACGACGGCTGGCGAGTCCACCAGGCCGCCCTGCTGCGAGATGGGGGCCGCCGGATCGCGATCGCCGTTCTCACCCGGGGCAGCCCGAGCCTCGAATACGGAGTCGCCACGATCACCGGGGTGACGTCGCGGCTCCTACACGGATATCGCTAGTCGCTAGCTCGTGTCCTCGGCGAAGCGGTAGCCCAGTCGGCGCACCGTGAGTACGAGCTCGGGGTTCTGCGGGTCGCGTTCGACCTTCTGGCGCAGGTTGGAGATGTGGACGTCGCAGGCGCGAACGTCGCCGCGGAACTCGGTCTGCCACAGCTCCTCCATGATCTCCTTGCGCGAAAAGACCTGGCCCGGGCTACCGGCGAGCAGCCGCAGGACCTGGAACTCGGAGCGGGTCAGGTTGGTCGGCTCGCCTCGAATGGTGACGAGGTGGCGCGCCAGGTCGATGGACACCGGCCCGGCGCTGATCTCGGCGGCCTCCTTCCCGTCTGACCGGTCGAGCTCGCGGCGACGCAGTTGCGCACGCACCCGGCCGAGCAGCTCGCGGACCGAGAAGGGCTTGGTGACGTAGTCGTCGGCACCGACCTCGAGGCCGACCACCTTGTCGACCTCAGCGTCCTTTGCGGTCAGCAGGATGATCGGCACCGGGCTGTAGGCGCGGACCTCCCGACAGAGATCGAGGCCGCTCTTGCCCGGCATCATGATGTCGAGGATCAGCAGGTCGAAGGCGTCGTCTGAGATCTGCCCCTCGGCCTCCTCCCCGTTGGCCGCCATTGTCACCTCGAAGCCCTCCTGCTCGAGCGCATAGCCGACCGACTCGCGGACGGAGGGCTCATCGTCCACGACGAGGATGCGGTTCGCTGCGGGGGGCGTCGGGTTCATGCGACCGGTGTTGGGGTCGGCTTGGCGGCGCGCAGACGGACCCAGAAGGTGCTGCCCTTCCCGGGCTCGGACCGCAGCCCGATCCGGCCGCCCATCACGTTGACCATGCGCTTGGCGATCGACAGACCGAGGCCGAAGCCCTCGCCCTCGAGCATGCCAGAGCCTCGGTAGAAGCGGTCGAAGACCCGATCCTGTTCATCTGGGGGGATTCCTTTCCCGGTGTCCCGTACCTCGATCGTCACGCTGTTCTGCGCCCCGCGCGAGGCGCGAAGGGTAACCGTGCCCGGCGCGGGGGTGTACGCGCACGCGTTGCTGAGCAGGCCGATCATCACCTGTCTCAGGAGCACGGGATCTCCTTCGGCGACGAGGTCGGGCTCGACCTCGTTCACGAACCCGACGCCCTCGGGCGTCTCGACAGCCTCCAGAGCCTCCTCTGCCGCGACCGTCACGTCGACGACCTGCACGGTGTCGTGTGCCCCCGCCGCCTCCGCCCGGGCCAGGGTGAGCAGCGACTGGGTGAGCCTCGTCATCCGCTCCGCGTCGTGCGCCAGGCGGGCCAGGAACCGGTCGCGGGCCTCGGGGTCGTCCTTGGCTCCGGCTTGCAGCACCTCGATCCCGCTCATGATCCCGGCGAGGGGATTGCGCAGCTCGTGCGCCGCGTTGGAGACGAACTCGGCCTCGGCCTGCTCGCGCTTGAGCTCCTCGGTGCGATCGCGGACCACCACGAGCACGGCGTGCTCGGCCGGGACCTGCCTGGCCTGCACGCCGTAGAGCCGCCCGTCGATCGAGAGCACCGGGATCTCGTCAGCGCCGTGCTCGGCGGCACGGCGGAGCGATGGCGTCAGCGCCGGCGCGGGCCGGCCGTCGTGGACCAGGCGGCTGCCGGCCGGGTTGGTGAAGCGCACCGTGCCGTCCTCGCCGGCCACGATCACCGCCTCGGTGAGGCCGTCGAAGACCGCCGAGAGGCGGTCGCGCTCGGTGGCGAGCATGTCGAACGTCTTGCGGAGCTCCCGGCGCATCGTGTCGAGCGAGCGGGTGAGGTCGCCGATCTCGTCGCCTCCCCCGGGCGCCAGCGGTGCCTCGAAGTCTCCGGCGGCCATCTGCTCCGCCGAGCGCGCCAGGCGCCGGATGCGGATCGCGATCAGGGAGGACGCCAGGAAGCCGACCAGGACGCCGATCACGATCGCGATCATCAGCGCGCGGAGCCGATCCCCGCGGAGCTCGTCGAAGGCATGGGTCAGGGCGGGGGGCGGCTCGGCGCGAACGATCACCGTCCCACTGACCGGCACCTTGCCGCTGCCGAAGATCGGGGCGGCGGCCACGGTGACGTTGTCCGGCAGCATCGCGTTGTAGCGGCGGCCATCGAGCGCGACGCGAAAGGCCTCCGGCCTCTGCTGCAAGGCGTCGAGCCCTGCAAAGTTCTGGCCCGGTGCAAAGGGGCGGCCGTGGCGGTTCAGCGCCCAGGCCTTGAACGTCGTGGTGTCGGCCATGGTCAGCACGTTGGCCGCGTGGAACTTGTCAGAGCGCCCGAGGTCGTCGGCCAGGCTGGCCGTCTTGCCGACCGCCAGGTCCGCGGACTCGCTCTGCAGGGTGCGGCCGGAGGAGTCGTCGACGAAGACGTAGACCGATGCGGCGGTGATCAGGCTGACGAGCGCGAAGGCAGTGCCGAGCCAGAGCCGCATCGGAATCCGGCGGCGTCTCTCCCCACCCCTCTTCATGAAACGGGTTGCCCCTGGGGGCGCACCCTCGGATCTAGAGCCATCGTGGAGAAGATTGTTACCGCTTGCTCACACTTCCGGTGCAAGCGCCGCGCTCAGCCGCAACCAGAGGGCCTCGAGGGCGAGCTCCTCGGAGACGTTGACCCGCAGGCGGCGGCGGGTGTCCAGTACCCACTCGACGGCCGCCCGGGCGTTGGCCGGGTCTAGGCCGTCGGCGTCCTCGGCAAGCTGCTCGAGCCGGTCCGTGTTCAGAACGACATCGTCTGCGCCTGAGGAGATCGCCGCCAGGTCGCGGTACCAGGCGCAGCAGAGGCCGAGGCCGAGGTCGAGTGTCTGGGTGCGGGCCCGCCGCTCGGTGCGCCGCATCTGGTCGATCGCCTCCCGCGTGAGCTTCCCCTTGCGGCCGCGGCGGGCGGTGACCTCAGCTTCCTCGAGCAGCCGGCTCTCCTCCTCCGCCCCTGCTCGCTCCCCGGCCTCGCTGGCCGCCGCGAGCAGGCCGCGCCAAGGCTCGGGCGCGCCGGAGCCGGACCGTGGGGCCCGAGCCGCCTCTTCGGCGATGGCACGCAGCGCCGCGCCGCGCTCGTCGGCGAGGAGCCGGGCGAGCTCGACGTCGCCGCCGCTCAGGCGGGCGGCGGCGTCCGCATCGGCACCCTCGCCGAGCGCCTCGAGGACCGCGTCGGGTGCCAGCGGCCCGAACTCGATCGGCGCGCAGCGGGAGAGGATCGTCTCGGCGAGCTGCTCCGGCTCAGAGCAGATCAGGATCAGGTGTGCGAAGGGCGCCGGCTCTTCGAGTGTCTTGAGAAGAGCGTTCTGGCTTTCGTCGCGCAGGTCCTCTGCCTCCTCGATGACGAACACGCGGCGCGTTCCCTCCGCCGGGCTGAGGCTGGCGGCGCGGATCACCTGTTCGCGGACGTCCTCGACCAGGTGCTGGGCGCCCGGGGGGCGAAGCCAGACCAGGTCGGGATGCGGCGACGGATCGAGCAGCGCACGGCGGCGCGAGTCATCCGGATCCGAGGCACCTTCGGCGAGCAGCTCGGCGGCGAACGCCCGCGCCGCCGCGGCCTTGCCAGAACCGCGCGGCCCCCGGAAGAGGTAGGCGTGGCCGGGCGCCCCCAGGGCGGCGGCCAACGCGAAGGCGGCCCGTGGCTGATGGCGGGTCGCCTCGGCGAGGGCCTCGGGCATCGCCGAACTGTTGGCAGCGGCCTCCATTACGCGCGAACCCCCTGGACCTCGGCCAGCACCGCGGCGTGGACGGACTCGGGGTCCCCCGCGGCGTCGACGACCCGGACGCGGTCGGGATGGCGGCGGGCGACCTCGTCATAGCCCTCCGCGACCAGGCGTTGCAGCTCGATCCCTTCGCCCTCGAACCTATCGGCCTTGCGGCGCCCGATCCGTGCAGCAGCAGCCTCGGGGTCGATGCGGAGAAGGATGGTCAGGTCGGGCCAGACCCCGCCGGTCCCCAGGTCGCAGATCTCCTCGACCCGCTCCGCACCGAGCCCGCGCGCCACGCCCTGGTAGGCGACGCTCGAGTCGCTGAACCGATCGCAGACCACGTCGCGGCCCTCGTACCCAGCGGGACCGATCACCTGCGCGACCAGCTCGGCCCGTGCGGCGCAGAAGAGCAGCAGCTCGGCAAGGGCGTCCAGTTCCAGGGCCGGGTCCTTGAGCAGCGCCCGGATCCGCTCGCCGGTCTCGGTGCCGCCCGGCTCGCGCACCAGCACGACCTCGTCGCCCAGCGCCCGGGCGAGCAACCTGGCCTGGGTCGTCTTGCCCGACCCGTCGATTCCCTCCAGTGAGATGAACATCGGCGTCCCAGGCTAGCCCTCGCTCGCGCCCGGGTGGGCGCCCCTTCAGCGCCGTTCGTCGCGGAACATCGCGAGCGCGTGCTCGCCCGCGGGGTGCGCGCGAAATTCCCGCACGACCGCCGCCATAGCCGCCGGCAGCTCCTGGGGTTGCGGCAGGGGCACCCCGTACTCCGGCGGCATCAGGACGGAGGCCGCCAGGGCGGAAAACGTCAGGTCGGCGGCGGTGAATCGGTCGCCGCAGAGATAGGGCCGGCCGTCGCTGAGCCGCTTTGCAACGGCGTCGAACGTCATCCGCACCTGCGCCTCGGAGTACGCCGCCGTTGCGGGAGTGATGTCGAGGTAGCGATCGATCACCCGTGTGACCGCCGGATAGGCCAGCGGCAGTGCCCGGCGCTCCCAGCCGGGGACGCCGGTACACGCGTAGGCGATCGCGAGATCGCGGCGTCCGCGCATCGCGTTGTACATCCACCTTCGTCCATTTGGTCCCAGGTTCGCGTCGAAGTCGCGTTCCAGGTCGCGAACCTCGGCGGCGGCGTTCGGATCGTCCGGATAGAGCCGCTGACCCGGCGGCGCCTTGGCATCGGCCTCGTCGACGATCTCGGCCGAGTCGGCCAGCACGCGGTCCCCGCAGACGAGCACCGGGGCCGTCCTCCCACCCCCTGCTCGCCGCACGGCTAGCCAGTGGATGAGCTGCAGATGCGCCTGCTCTCGGTATCCGACGCCCGCGCGATCCAGCGCCCAGCGAGCCTTCTCGCAGTAATGGCTGATCGGAATCGTGATCAAGACGCACGGCTGGCCGTTGGGGCTCATAGTGCCCGCGCTCGGTCGCGCCGGCTAGCTCTTCGCGCGCGGCTTCGGCTTCGCGCCCGAGCCGTTACCTGACTTGGGGCGTGAACCGGCGCCGTTCTTCGCCTTGGCGCCGTTGCCGCGGGCGCGCTTCACCTTGGTCGCCGAGGCCTGGCCCGCGATCTTCTCGGCTTCCTTGACCGCATCGGCACTGTCGGTGCCCTCGGCACCGTCCTTCGCCGCCGCCTCCGCGGCCTCCTTGGCCGCCTTCGCCTCCTCGCGCTCGGCGCGACGGCGCTTCATCTCGGCCATCGAGGGGCACTCGTCGTTCAGGCAGAGCTTCCAGGGGCGGCCACGCCAGGGGATCACCTGCAGGCGCGGCGTGCGGCCGCAGACCGAGCAGACCTCCTCGATCTTGTAGAGGCCCCTGACCCGCTGGGGCAGGGGGAAGGTCTGGTCGCAGGAGTCGGGCGAGTCGGGGTTGTCGCCGTCCCAGCCCTGGCAGCCGACGAAGCGCTTGCCGGACTTGCGGGCCTTGATGATCCGCAGCATGTTCGGGGAGCCGTCTTCCTGCTTGCGGCCGGCCTCCTGGCAGACGATGCACGGTCCCAGGATCCGGTCCTGGTCCATACCGGCCCAGACCTCGCGGGCGAACTTGCGCCACTTGGCGTCCTCCTCGTCCGTGCTGACGTCGTCGCCCATCTCATCGAAGGCCGAGCGCAGCATGTCGCGACTGTCCGCGAGCACCTGGTCCTTGGTCATTTCACCGGCGGCGATCTGGTCCATCTCCGCCTCCATCTCGGCGGTCATGTCGGGCGTCGCCATCCGCGGCACGTAGTGCTCGAAGGCCTTCGACATCGCGATGCCGGTCTCCGAGGGCTCGGGCGGGTTGGCGAAGACGTAGCCGCGGTCGTACAGCTTCTGGATGATGTCGGCGCGCGTCGCCTTGGTGCCCAGGCCGCGCTCCTCCATCATCTCGATCAGCTTGCCCTGGCTGATACGGGGCGGCGGCGGGGTCTCCTTGCCCTCGATCTCGACGCCCTCGAGATCGAGCTGCTGCCCCTCCTCGAGCTTGGGGATCTCGGTGTCCGCGGAACGCGCGTATGTGTAGATCGCCGCGAAGCCCGGGTCGAGCACGACCGAGCCGCGCACGAAGTAGGTCTCCCCTTCATCTGCCGTCGGAGTGCCCTTGGCGGCGACGATGTTGGCCCGGGTCGACTCGCTGATCATCGGCGGCGAGAAGGTGGCTAGGAAGCGGCGGGCGACCAGCTCATAGACCCGGCGGTGGGCCTCCGAGCGCGCCTCGAGACGCTTCGGGTTGACCGCCTGCGTCGGATAGATCGGCGGGTGGTCGGTCGTCTCCTTCTTGCCGCGGGTTGCCTCGAGTGAACGCCCGTCGACCAGGAACTCCGCCGCCTTGAAGTCGTCGACCGCGACCAGCTGGTTGATCAGCTCCTTGGTGTCGAGCGACTTCGGGTAGACGGTGTTGTCGGTCCGGGGGTAGGAGATGTAGCCGTCCATGTAGAGGTCCTCGGCGATCCGCATCGCCCGCGAGGGCGTGATGCCGAGCCGGCTGGAGACGTCGGTCGTGAAGGCCGTGGTGTTCAGCGGGGTGGGTGGCTTCCGGGTGTTCTTCTTGGCGCTGATCTCCTTGACCGTGCCCGGGCTCTTCGAGTTGGCGACCGCTGCCTTGGCCTCGGCCTCATCCCAGAACTTGTCGGTGCTGTGCTCGGCGACGAAGCTGCCGTCGGGATGGCCGAAGTTGGCGGTGACCTCCCAGAAGGGAACCGGTTCGTGGGCGCGGCGCTCGAGCTCGCGCTGCACGATCAGCCCGAGCGTCGGGCTCTGCACACGGCCGACCGAGAGGAAGTTCGCGCCGAAGCGCCGGGTCGCCATGGAGACGGAGCGGGTGAGCGTGGCTCCCCAGATCAGGTCGATGTCCTGGCGGGCCGCGCCGGCATTGGCGAGCGGCATCGAGAGCTCCTCGAGGTTGTCGAAGGCGCGCTGGATCTCGTCCTTTGTGAGCGCGGAGTAGCGGGCGCGCTTCACGCCGACGAAGTCGCCGTTGTCGCCGACTGCGAGCTGCGGGTTCGACTCGACGACCTCCTGCAGCGCCTCGAGCCCGATCAGCTCGCCCTCGCGGTCGTAGTCGGTCGCGATCACGATGTCGTCGGCGTCCTTCGCCACCTTCTTCAGGGCTCGGACGACGTTCTTGTCGGTGGGCTCCTTGATCAGCTCGGCGTCGATCAGGTCGCGGGGGTTGGTCTGCTGCCAGTTGTTGTACGACTCGGGGAAGGCCGGGTTGAGCACGTGGCCCTTCAGGCCAATGGTCATCTGGGGCCCGTCGGGGCCCTCCCAGGTGTAGAACGGCGTCTTGTAGGACGCGCCTTCAGTGGCGGTCCCGCCGCTCAAGATCTCCGCGATCTTCTTCGCGCTGTTGTTCTTCTCAGTGACGATCAGTCGCATATCGGCCTTCCACGGTAGCCGCGACCCGGGATGCCCCCTGGTGATGTAGTGCGAGGGTGCCCCGCAGGCGAAGCCGAGGAGCAACCCGTTTCATTCTGGTCGATGCGGTCGGCGAGCGTAGCAGGGGCTTATGGTGCCCCCCGTGAAATCGGTGGTCACAGGCGGCGCGGGGTTTATCGGCTCGCACCTGGTCGATTCTTTAGCCGCCCGCGGCGACGAGGTCCTCGTGCTCGACGACTTCTCCAGCGGTAAGCGGGAGAACCTGGCCGATGCGCTGGAATCGGGCGCAGCGGTCATCGAGCTCGACGTCACCGACACCCAGGAGATGTTCGACGCCGTCGGCGCGTACAAGCCGCAGAACGTGTTCCACCTGGCGGCGCAGATCGACGTGCGCCGTTCGATGGCCGATCCGGGCTTCGACGCTCGCCTCAACGTGGTCGGCACCGTGAACGCGCTCGAGGCCGCCACACGCGCGGAGGCCGCGAAGTTCGTCTTCACATCAACGGGGGGTGCCATATATGGAGAGGGGGCCGATCGCACCGACGAGCTGCCCTTCGCCGAGGACTCACGCTGCGAGCCGTTCTCGATCTACGGCCAGAGCAAGCTCGCGGCCGAGGGCTACATCGACCTCTACGCGCGCACGCGCGGGCTGCCTGCGACCACCGTGCGACTGGGAAACATCTACGGCCCCCGGCAGGACCCTGCGACCGAGGCAGGCGTCGTCGCCATCTTCTGCGAGGCGGGGCGGGACGGCGGCCGGCCCACCGTCTTCGGCACGGGCGAGCAGACGCGCGACTACGTATACGTCGCCGACGTCGTCGCGGCGCTGATCGCGGCGCAGGAGAGTGACGACGCCGGTCCGATCAATGTGGGCACCGGAGTGGAGACGAGCGTGCTCCGGCTCGCCGAGCTCGTCGGCAGTGCATCCGGGCGCGATGACTTCGAGCCGGAGTTCGCGCCCGCCCGCGAGGGCGAGATCGAGCGGACCGCGCTCGACACGGGCGGAGCGGCGGAGCGGCTCGGCTGGCGGGCGGAGCGCACGATCGAGGCCGGCATCGAGCAGACGATCGAAGCGGGCGCCTGAGCCCGTCTAATCTCTGGCGCATGCCGGCGCAGGCGTTCGAGGGCAAGGAGTGCATCTGCCAGTTCCATCGCGGGATCTGCGACCAGAGCTGCGTGCGCGACATGCTGGAGACCCCCTTCTACATGGCGGCGATCAAGCTCAAGGGGCGCCGCTGCCTGGTCATCGGCGGTGGCGACGTCGGACTCGAGAAGGTCGATGGCCTGCTGCTCTGCGGCGCCGATGTCCGCCTGGTCGCACCCGAGGCGGTCTCCGAGCTCGCGCGCTACGGGGCGGAAGGGTCGATCACCTGGGAGCAGCGTGAGTTCCACGATGGCGACCTGGACGGAGCCTTCCTGGTGATCGCGGCCACCAACGACACCGACGTCAACGTCGCCGTCTATGAGGGGGCCGAGCGGCGGGCGATGCTCGTCAACGTCGTCGACGTGCCGCCCCTGTGCAACTTCATCCTCCCTGCGATCGTGCGGAGCGGACCCCTGGCGATCGCGATCTCGACCGCCGGCGCCTCGCCCGCGCTCGCCAAGCGGATGAAGCGCGAGATCGCCGAGACCTACGGCGAGCCCTACGCCCGGCTGGCGGTGATCCTCAACGACCACCGCGGCTGGGCGAAGGGAACCCTTCCGACCTACGAGGACCGCAGGGAGTTCTTCGAGGGGATCGTCAACGGCGACCCCGACCCGGTCGAGCTGATCAAGCAGGGACGCGAGGACGAGGTCCAGCGCCTGATCGAGCAGCAGAAGGAGCGCTTCAGCGCCGCGCTTGCGAGGTAACCGGCCATAGGCTTGCCTGTGTGTTCGGCCAGTACGAGAGCTTCTTCATCGCCAGCACAGGGGCTGCGGCCGCCTTTCTCGGCCTCCTGTTCGTCGGCTTCACCGTTGTTGACAGCGGGGAGTCCGATCCGGGGACACGGGAGCGGCGGACCGTCCTTGCCGGCAGCGCTTTCATGGCTCTCGCCGATGCCTTCTTCGTCTCGATTCTTGCGCTGACCGGTGGACCGGTCGTCTTCGGGCTGGCCAGCCTGACGATGGCGGCGATCGGGTTGCTGGCGACCAGCCGACTGATGCCGAGAGCGCGACGCGCCGGAAACTTCGCCCCCGGCTTCCCGACCCGGAAGCTGAACCTCGCGTTCGCGATCGTCTCGGCGGTCGGTTTTTCAGTTCAGTTGGGCCTGGCCGTCGCACTCCTGGTGGCCCCTCACGACGCCACTCTCCAGCGGGCGCTGCTGGTGATGATCCCGATCCTCTACGGCAGTGGACTGGCGCGTGCGTGGGAGGTGACCGGAATCCGGCGCGCGAACTGAGCGTGGGGGCCGAGCGGAAGGAGCGCTCCCCCAAGCGCGCTCGGCGCCTCGGCCTAGTTCCTACTCGACGTCGCGGGCGCGCAGCAGGGCGGCACCGCCGGCGAACAGCGCCCCGATCCAGGCGAACATCGCCGCCAGGGCCGGGATCACGGCGAGGAAGTCGACGTCGGGTGTGCCGACGTCGTCGGGATCGAGGCCCTGGATCGCGCTCGGTAGCGCACCGACCGGGCTGAAGCGGTCAACGCCGGGGGCGAAGTTTCCGAGCAGCGGGTCGATCACGAACGCGAAGATCAGGATCGCCACGATCGCGGTCGGCTGGTTCCGGATCAGGCTGCCGACCCCGACTCCGAACGCTCCGAGGAGGGCCGCGACGCCGGCGTTGCGGGCGAACAGATCGATCACATCTCCGAACGCGGGCGTCGGCAGGTCGCGGATCCCGAGGATCGCGTAGCCGGCGATCGCGATCGCGACCGAGATCGAGATCGAGAGAAGGGCGCCGGCGGCGGCGAAGGCGAGCGTCTTCGCCGCGAGGAAGCGGGTGCGGTCGGGCGCCGCGAGCAGCGAGCTGGTGATCGTCCGGTGGCGCCACTCTCCGGTGATCCCGACGATCGCCAGGATCATGATGAAGAGGGTGCTGACGTCGTTCTGGAAGACGTCGCTGAGCACCGAGTCCTTGGTCGGCTCGCTGAGCGAGGCGACCAGGATGGTGATCACCAGCGAGATCCCGACCGCGACGCCGGCGAGTGCGTAGAAGGTACGGGTCGTCCGGAGCTTGATCAGCTCGGCGCGCAGCAGCCTGCTCACTCCTCCTCACCCCGGGTGAGCTCGAAGAAGACGTCCTCGAGCGAGGGCCCGACCGCGACCAGCTCCGACAGAGCGACGCGATGCTCGTTCGCCGTCTCGCCGATCGCGTCGGGGGCTACGCCGCGTACCAGCAGCGCCCCTGAATCGTCCGGCTCGTACTCGAGGCCGGCCTCCGCCAGGGCCCGCCCGAGCGCCTCGCGGTCGCGGGCGCGAACCTTCGTCACCCCTCCCTCCGCCTGTCCGAGGACCTGCTGCAGGGACCCTGCCGTTCGCAGCTTCCCGTGTGCGATCACCACGACGTCGTCGACGCTCTGCGAGACCTCGGAGAGCAGGTGGCTGGAGACGAGCACCGCTCGCCCTCGCCCGGCCTCGGAGCGGAGCAGCTCGCGCATCCACCGGATCCCCGGTGGGTCGAGCCCGTTCGCAGGCTCATCCAGGATCAGCACCTCGGGGTCGCCGAGCAACGCCGCGGCGATCGCGAGCCGCTGGCGCATTCCCATCGAGTAGCCCTTCACCCGCCGGTCGCCGGCGTCGGCGATCCCGACCAGCTCGAGGACCTCGTCGACCCGGGAGGCGGGATGCCCGCCGGCGGCGGCGAGGATGCGCAGGTGGTTGCGCCCACTGCGGCCCGGATGGAAGCTCGCGTCCTCCAACACCGCGCCGACCTCGGCGCTCGGCTCCGGCAGCTTCTCGAAGTTGCGGCCGTCGAAGGTGGCGCTTCCACCGTCAGCGTGAACCAGTCCGAGCAGGATCCGGAGGGTCGTGCTCTTGCCGGCTCCGTTCGGGCCGAGGAATCCGGTTACGCGGCCGGACTCGACCTCGAACGAGAGGTCGGAGACGGCCTGCACCGAGCCGAAGCGCTTGCTGATCCCATTGATCTCGATCGCGGACAAGAACGCGGCACTCTAGGCCGCTCCACCCCCTGGGGTCAGCCGGCGGGCAGCGCGTAGATCGCGACGGCCGCGTACTGAACGGCGGCGGCCGCGATCACCAGCACGTGGAAGATCTCGTGGTAACCGAAGACCTCGGGGCGCGGGTCGGGCTTGCGGCGCGCGTAGACGACCGCACCCGCGGAGTAGAGGGCGCCGCCGAGCGCGATCATTCCGACGCCGACCGGACCAATTTCGTCCCACAGCTGCGGGAGGGTCACGATCGCCACCCACCCGGTGCTTATGTAGACCACTGTCGTGAACCAGTGGGGGGCGCTGATCCAGACCAGGTTGAGGACCAGCCCGGCGAGCGCTGTCGTCCAGACCACGATCAGCACGAGGTTCGCGAGTGTCCCGTGCATGACGAGCAGGGCGAAGGGCGTGTACGTCCCCGCGATGAAGACGAAGATCATCGTGTGGTCCAGCCGACGCATCCAGACGCGCACGTCCGGCGTCCACGTGACGCGGTGATAGAGGGCGCTGGTACCGAGCATTGCCGACAGCGAGATGGCGTAGATCGACATGGCCACGACGGCGCGGCTGCCGCTCGCGGCGAGCACGAGAGCGCCGCCCGCAGCCAGCGAGACGAAGAAAGCCCATTGGTGAGAGACGCCGCGGAGGCGCGGCTTCTGCGCGAGCTTTTGAGCGGCCGCCTGAGCCGCCATCGCGGCGGTTTCCCGGGCCGCGGCGACCTGCTTGCCGGCGGCGTCGCGGGCCGCGCCGAAACGCTCACCGGCCTCGACCCGGGCGTTGCCCAAGCGCTCGCCGGCGGCGTCCGCTGCCTCGCGCGCCACATCGACGGGATCCCGGCCCGCATGCGCTCCGTCGGACGCCATGCTCGAACCATAGCCCGGCTGGGTGAGGCGGTTGTCAGGGAACCGTGACCGGACCAACACCGGCGGGACCAACACCGGCAATGAAGGAGGGGCTCCGCTCGGTGGCGGTTCTGTGTCGAGTTCTGTCCGACCCTCGGACATACGGCGACGCAGAAGCAATCTCCGGTCCGTCTGCCCCGCTCAGCGGCAGGCACTAGATCTAGGGCTCACCTTCATTGCCGGTGTTAGTCAAGCACTACACCCCGGTACACTCTGACGAGTGAACTGTTCTCGCTGCGACTCCGCAACCAAGACCCTCGAGACCCGCCGCGTCCCCGACGGCGCCGTCCGCCGGCGTCGTGAGTGCACGAGCTGCGGGCACCGCTTCACCACCTATGAGCGGGCCGTCCCGGAGGTTCTCGAGGTGGTCAAGCGCGATGGCTCCCGGCAGCCCTTCGACCGCGAGAAGCTCCTCAGCAGCCTCAATCGTTCGACCCACAAGCGGAAGCTCGACCCGCGAAAGCTCGCCCTCCTCGTCGACCGGGTTGAGCGCGAGGCCCGTGACTCCGGTGGAGAGCTGAGCGCGACGCGGGTCACCGAGCTCTGTCTCGAAGGACTGCAAAAACTCGACCGCGGCGCCTACCTGCAGTTTGCGGGAACTCTCCCGGATGCCGCTCGGACCAGGTCATGAAATCCCCGCAAACACGGAAGAACCGAAGCCCCCGTTCCGTCCGAAGCGCAGAGGATGCTGCTCTGCTCACCCCGAAAGACGAGCGAGAGGAGAAAGCTGATGGCTAGGGCCACTTCAAAGGCAGCGAGGACGACAGAGAAGGGCCTGGTCATCGAACGCCGGTTCTCGACGGCCGGGGTGCATCCCTACGACGAGCTCGACTGGGAGTCGCGGGACGCGATCATCGGCGATCCCGAGAAGCCTGCCTTCGAGCAGCGCGGCGTCGAGTTCCCCAAGAGCTGGTCCCAGAACGCCACGAACATCGTCGCCCAGAAATACTTCCGCGGGCAGCCCAGCTCCCTCGAGCGAGAAACTTCCGTCAAGCAGATGGTCAGCCGCGTCGCCGGCCGGATCGCACAGGTCGGCCGCGAGACCGGATACTTCGCCAGCGACGAGGACGGCGACGCCTTCGAGGACGAGCTCACCTCGATCCTCGTCAACCAGAAGGCCGCCTTCAACAGCCCGGTCTGGTTCAACGTCGGTTGGAAGGACCCCGGCTCCGAGCAGGCGTCGGCCTGCTTCATCCTCTCCGTCGAGGACGACATGGACTCCATCCTCTCCTGGAACACCAAGGAGGGGATCATCTTCAAGGGCGGCTCCGGCTCCGGCATCAACCTCTCCAAGATCCGCGGTTCGATGGAGCACCTCTCCAAGGGCGGGATCGCCTCAGGCCCGGTCAGCTTCATGCGCGGCGCCGACTCCTGGGCCGGCGCGATCAAGTCGGGCGGCGGCACGCGGCGCGCGGCCAAGATGGTCGTGCTCGACGTCGACCACCCGGACATCGAGAATTTCATCTGGTGCAAGGCCGATGAGGAGAAGAAGGCCGCCGCACTGAAGGCCGCTGACTTCGACATGCGCCTCGACTCGGATGCCTTCGCCTCGGTCCAGTTCCAGAACGCCAACAACTCGGTCCGCGTCACCGACGAGTTCATGCAGGCGGTCGAGAACGACGAGGACTGGGACCTGGTCGGTCGCGTCGACGGCAAGCCGGTCAAGACCGTCAGGGCCCGTGAGCTGATGGACCAGATCGCCGACGCAGCCTGGCAGTGCGCGGACCCGGGCATTCAGTACGACACCACCATCAACCGGTGGCACACGGACCCGAACACCGGTCCGATCACCGCGTCGAACCCGTGCTCCGAGTACATGTCGATCGACGACTCGGCCTGCAATCTTGCCTCGCTCAACCTGATGAAGTTCCGCAACGCGGACGGGACCTTCAACGTCGACGACTTCACCCACGCGGTGGACATCGTCTTCCTCGCCCAGGAGATCCTGGTCGGCTTCTCGAGCTATCCGACCGAGCAGATCACCGAGAACGCGAGAGCGTTCCGCCAGCTCGGCCTCGGCTACGCCAACCTCGGCGCGCTGCTGATGTCGAACGGCCTGCCCTACGACTCAGACCAGGGTCGTGCGCTGGCCGGCTCGATCACGGCGCTCATGACGGGGCGCGGGTACAAGATGTCGGCCGAGATCGCCGGCACGATGGGCCCCTATGAGGGCTACGGGGTGAACCGCGAGCCCCACAACCAGGTGATGCGGATGCACCAGTCCGCGGCCTACGAGATCGAGGACGAGCTGGTCGAGGAGCCGCTGCTCCACGCCGCCCGCGAGTCCTGGGACGCGGCCGTCGCGCTCGGCGAGCAGCACGGCTACCGCAACGCACAGGCGACGGTGCTGGCACCCACCGGGACGATCAGCTTCCTGATGGACTGCGACACGACCGGCATCGAGCCGGACTTCTCGCTGGTCAAGTTCAAGGAGTTGGTCGGCGGGGGCCAGATGACGATCGTCAACCGCTCGGTCAACCTGGCGCTCGAGACGCTCGGCTACTCACAGTCCGAGGTCGAGCAGATCGACGCCCACATCAACGAGCACAACACGATCATCGGGGCGCCCGCCCTGAAGGACGAGCACCTCGAGGTCTTCGACGTGGCCGTCGGCGAACGCTCCATCTCGCACACCGGCCACATCGACATGATGGCCGCGGCGCAGCCGTTCCTCTCGGGCGCGATCTCGAAGACCGTCAACCTGCCGGAGACGGCGACGATCTCAGACATCGCCGACGCCTACGGGGACGGCTGGAAGAAGGGCCTCAAGGCACTCGCGATCTACCGCGACGGCTCGAAGACCGCCCAGGCGCTGAAGACGGACGTCGGCGAGAAGAAGCCGGAGCCGGCCGAGGAGGCGACCGCCAAGCCGCACCGCCACAAGATGCCGCGGGAGCGAGAGTCGATCACCCACAAGTTCTCGATCGGCATGCACGAGGGCTACATCACCGCCGGCAAGTACGAGGACGGTTCGGTCGGCGAGATCTTCCTCACCGACATCGGCAAGGAGGGGTCGACGATCAAGGGCATGATGAACGCCTTCGCGACGGCGATCTCGATGGGCCTCCAGTACGGCGTCCCTCTCGAGGACTACGTGAAGAAGTTCAGCTACATGCGCTTCGAGCCGGAGGGCATCACCCGCAACCCGGAGATCCCCTTTGCCAAGTCGATGCCCGACTACATCATGCGCTGGCTTGCCAGCCGCTTCATCGAGGACGTGGACTACCTCGAGAGCCTCGGCATCCTCACCGATGAGGTCCGGGCGAAGAAGGAGGCGCAGCAGGCCTTCCCGATCGAGGAGACCAACGGTCATTCGAACGGCGAGGGCAACGGCAACGGGAACGGCTCAGCTGAGCCCGAGGCCGAGGCCAAGCCGGCAACCGCGGCACTCACCGACACCCCGCCGGTCGTCCCGGCGAGGATGGGCGCCGATCTCGAGCTGGGCCCGGCCTGCGACCAGTGCGGCGGCATGATGCAGCGGACCGGCAGTTGCTACACGTGCTCATCGTGCGGCAACAACACCGGCTGCGGCTGAGCTGAGCTGTAGAGCTCCGAGGAGGCGGCGCGCCTCAACCGGTGACGTTGGACAAAGCGGAGCTTGTCCCGGGCGAGGGTCCGCGATACGGTCAAGACAAATCTCCCTGAGCGGACTCGGGGTGCAAAGGAGGAGACCGTGGCAAAGACCGTGACGCTGGATGCCGCACAGAAGGTCGTCGATGGAGCGCGCGCCAAGGCCGATGAGATCGGCGTGCCGATGAACATCGCCGTCGTCGACGACGGCAACAACCTGACCGCGTTCGGGCGTATGGATGGCGCCTGGCTCGGATCGATCGACATCGCCCAGGCCAAGGCGTACACCGCCCGGTCATTCGACATGTCGACGAAGGATCTGGCGCCGCTGGCGCAGCCGAACCAGCCGCTCTACGGAATCGAAGCGGGCAACCAGGGCCGGCTGATCGTCTTCGCCGGCGGGATTCCGCTGATGGACGGCGACGATGTCGTCGGAGCGATTGGCGTCAGCGGCGGCAGCGTCGAGCAGGACCACGAAGTTGCCGATGCCGGCGTCGCGGCTTTCTAGCGGAGGGAAATGATGGCTGACAACAGAGGTGTTGCCTACATCGAGCCGGGCAAGGTCGAGGTTCAGAACATCGACTTCCCGGAGTTGGAGCTGAAGGACGGGCCCGGAGTGCACTCCGACAACGTCGGGCGCAAGACCCCCCACGGAGTCATCTTGCGGATCGTCTCGACGAACATCTGCGGCTCGGACCAGCACATGGTCCGCGGGCGCACGACCGCACCGGAGGGGCTGATTCTCGGCCACGAGATCACCGGCGAGGTGATCGAGGCCGGGCCCGGCGTCGAGTTCATCAAGGAGGGCGACCTCTGTTCGGTGCCGTTCAACATCGCGTGCGGACGGTGCCAGAACTGCAAGGAGGGTCACACCGGCGTCTGCCTCAACACGAATCCCGATCGCCCGGGATCGGCCTACGGCTACGTCGACATGGGTGGTTGGGTCGGCGGTCAGGCCAACTACGTGATGGTCCCCTACGCCGACTGGAACCTGCTCAAGTTCCCCGACAAGGACCAGGCGATGGAGAAGATCCTCGACCTGACGATGCTCAGCGACATCTTCCCCACCGGCTACCACGGCTGCGTCAGCGCGGGCGTGACCTCGGGCTCGACGGTCTACATCGCGGGGGCGGGACCGATCGGGCTCGCCGCCGCCCACTCCGCCCAGTTCCTGGGGGCCGGGGTGGTGATCGTCGGCGATCTGATTCCCGAGCGCCTCGAGCAGGCCCGCTCGTTCGGTTGCGAGACAGTCGATGTCTCCAAGGGCGAGCCCGGGGACCAGATCGAGCAGATCCTCGGCGTTCCGGAGGTGGACTGCGCCGTAGACGCCGTGGGTTTCGAAGCACGCGGCCACGGCGAGGAGGGCTCCGCGGTCGAGGAGCCGGCCACGGTGCTCAACTCGATCATGGAGGTGACCAAGGCTGCCGGCAAGCTCGGCATTCCTGGCCTCTATGTCACCGGCGATCCCGGAGCTGCCGACGAGGCTGCCAAGGAGGGGTCGCTATCGATCCGAATCGGCCTCGGCTGGGCGAAGTCCCACACCATCACCACCGGCCAGTGCCCGGTGATGCGCTACCACCGCGGACTGATGAACGCGATCCTGGGCGACCGCGTTGAGATCGCCAAGGCGGTGAACGCGACCGTGATCACGCTCGATGAAGCGCCCCAGGGCTACAAGGACTTCGACTCGGGGGTCGCCCGCAAGTACGTGCTCAACCCCAACGAATTGATCAAGGCCGCCTGAGCCAACGCGGAACTCTCTTCGTGTCTAGCCGCGCCTGACGCGGCGCTTGCCCCGCCGCCGGCGGACGACCTGGCGCCGGCGGAGAAAGAGGGCGATCACGATCAGGGCGAAGACCCCGAGGCCGATGTAGAGCAGTTTGTGATCGTCGCCCGAGGGCGTCGGCCCGGGCGGGGGATCCCTGGGGAAGTCGCTGCGGTCGACGGTGTCTCGTGCCTCGGCGCAGTAGCCATAGGCGGTCATATCGGCAGAGCCGAACCAGCCGTACCCGGTGGCGGCCCACCGGCCTCCCCGGGTGAAGAAGCCGTCCGCAAAGAGGGCGTTGTGCGAGTCACCGAAGCTGAATCCGCCCGAGATCAGGGCGTACCCGTTCGGACAGCTGGGCGTGGTCGCGGACGCCGCCCTCTTCTCGCCGACGGAGACGGTCGTTGAGACCGTCTTGACCGGGAGGCTCTGATCGTCTCCGCAGTAGGCGATCGCGGTCAGCTCGCCCCCGTTCTCACCGGTTGCGCCGCCGCTCACCCGCCAGGAGTCCGTGCCGACGGCCCTGGACTCAGTGATGTAGTCGCCGCCGTAGACGTGGCCGCCAAAGCGTTCAACGCCCGGGGTCGTGAAGTTGGTCCGCTGGAAGCCTCCGGAGAAGATCTGGGTGCCCTCCGGGCAGTGAGCGTCCACCGTGGCGGTCTCGTGACGGTGGACGTAGGTCGTCGCATGCGGAGAGGCCGTCGGAACGAGTCCCTGACCGCAGACCACTTGGAGCACCACCGTGCGCGTCGCGGTGGAGTTCTGGCTCGGGTCGACCAGGGTGGCGGTGTTATGGAATCCGCTCTGCGCGCCGAGCCGCTCGTAGGAGTGCGAATAGACCCCCTCGCCGTCGGCCCCGAGCGGCGTCGCGTTGTAGAACCCGCCGCCCATCGGATGGGCGCCGTCCGGGCAGAGAACCTCGAGCCGGACGGTCCCGTCCGGCTCCGACATCCGAAATTCCTTGCTGGCGGAGGTGAGGTCCCTCAGTGGACCGGCGTCCCCGGCCTGCGATTCGCCGCTGTTGCCCTTGCCGCCGGCGAGGTAGACGGGGCCGTAGTTCGAATCGAGCACGAAGATTCTCTGCTTGGTTCCCGCCCGAATCGCGAGGACGAGGCGATCACAGCTGGTCTCGTCAGCGATCACGTTGATGAGGTCGGAGCCCTGGACGGAATCCAGGCTCGAGGTGACGACGACCTCGGTGTGCAGATCGCGCCGAAGGACCGTCGCGACCTCGTTCGGAGGCGGATAGCACTCGTCCTCGGAGAAGACGCGCTTGATCGCCATGATCTTGAATCCGCCTTCGAGTTTGCCGGTGGCCTCGTCGTAGCCCCCCTGGACCACCCCCTGCGGCGTCGCGAGCGCCGGCTTGGCGCCGAACAGGAGCCCGATCAGGACGAATAGCAGTGGCAGAACTCGCTTCATCGAGAGGCAGGGTTATAGATGCCCGGCGAGGTCAGCACGAATACTCAGTTAAGGGCTTGTGAGAACGGCCGAAAGTGCCGACCCTTGGGAATACGTGATGGGCAGGCAAGGGCGACGGGCGCTCCAGCCTCTGATCGAGGCCGGACTCAACGTAACCCGCGGCAGGCCGCTCGAGGGCGACGGCGCGGGACTGCGCCTGCTGCCCTGGGTCGGCTCCGGGGTACTCGCGTTCGTCCTGCTCCCGCTCCTGCCCGGCGCCGGAAATCTCGGCAATCTGCTCGCCGGCCTGCTCCTTCCGATCAGCGTGGCCCTTGCGCTGCTCCCCCGTTGGGAGCGGCACCCGGCCTGGATGCAGGCGCTGCCCCCGCTGCTCCCCTTCGTGATGATCGCGCTGGTCCGCGGCTTCAACGAGAGCCCGATCGCCGCCTACAGCCCGGCCGTCCTGCTGCCGGTGTTCTGGTTCGCGCTGTACGGGACCCGCCTCCAGCTGCTGATCTCGGTGATCTGCGTCGGCATCACCTATGCGGTCCCCTCACCTGCCCTCAGCGGCGCCGGATACCCGGCGACCGAGGCGATCGCGGCGCTGCTCTGGATGGTGATCGCAGGGATCGCGGGCTTCACGCTCAGCGAGCTGGTCCGCCAGCGCGAGCTGCTCGCGGCGCGGCTCGAGCACACCGCCCGCACCGACGCGCTCACCGGCCTGCCGAACCGCCGCGCCTGGGACGAGGAGCTCGAGCGGGAGATTCTGCATGCGAGTCGCACCGAGACCCCGCTCTGCGTCGCGCTCCTCGATCTCGACTTCTTCAAGCAGTTCAACGACCTGAACGGCCACCCCGCCGGGGACTCCCACCTCAAGGAGGCGGCCTCCGTCTGGCGGAACCGGCTGCGTTCCGCCGACCTGATCGCCCGCTACGGCGGCGAGGAATTCGCCGTTCTGCTGACGGCGACCGACACCTTCCAGGCGCGGGAGGTGATCGAGACCCTGCGCGAGTGCATGCCGCGCGACGAGACCGTCTCCGCCGGGATCGCGCAGTGGAATGGCGCCGAATCGAGTCTGGAGCTCATCGCCCGGGCGGACTCGGCGCTCTACGAGGCGAAGCGCAGCGGCCGCGATCGCAGCGTGCTGGCGCGCGACTCCGAGCTCACGCCGGCCTGATCGGCCGTCGTCAATCGCCGGTCGCGGCTCGCCTGGAGAGGTAACGATCCAGCCCTGCCCACTGCTGCTCGGGCGGGACTGCCTGGAGCATCGCCTCCGCGGTCTCGGGATCGGCACGCTCACCCACGTGATCCCGGATCCGCCGTTCGAACTCCTCCGGCCCGAGGCTCCCCGCGAGCTCGCCCTGCTCTCGGAGGCGCTCGCGGACCACGTCGAGGTGGCCCTCTGGATCGGTGATCTCGCCGTAGTGGGTCAATCCCAGGCTCTCCGGCCGCCAGTCGAGGATGCGGTCGATCGAGTCCTCCCAGACGTCGAGGTCGATGTCCGGAGGCGGAGTTGGAGGCATCACGAAGTCGCTGGGCGGGATCCGGACGGCGGCCGCGTCCCCGACGAACGCGCGTCCGCTCGGTGGATGGAAGTAGCTGACGTGGTGGGAGGCGTGACCCGGCGTGTAGGCCACCCGGAAGCCGAACACCTCCTCGCCGCCGCGAAGCGGCTTCAGGTTCTGCTGCGGTACCGGCAGGACCTCGCCCCAGAGCCGCTGCATCTGATCGCCGTAGAGCCGCTGGGCGCTGGCGAGGAGTTTCGCGGGATCGGCCAGATGGGGCGCGCCGATCTCGTGCACATGGACGGGGAGGTCGGGCCAGCGGCGAACCATCGATCCCGACGCGCCGGCGTGATCGAGGTGGATGTGAGTCAGCAGCAGAGCGCGGGGTCGCTGATCGCCGAGGGCCTCGATCAGAGTCTCCAGCGAGCTGGTCGGCCCGGGATCGATCAGGACCCCGTCCAACTCCCAGCAGCCGATCACCCGGTCCCGGCCCAGGTGCCGGACGTCGATCAGTCTCACCCTGTGACGATCCGCGCCGCCAGTGCGGCCCGCGCACCCGCGGCCTCCGCCAACGGTGCTCCCTCCGAGTTCGTGACCTCGGCCGCGGCGCGCCGGCCAGACTGGATGGCACCGTCCAGGTAGCCCATCCAGCGAGTCGCGGTCTCGGTTCCCGCCCAGTGGATGCGGCCGACCGGCTCGCGGAGCAGACGGCCGTATCCGGTCCAGGCGCCGGGGCCCAGCACTCCGGCATAGCAACCTCGCGAGTATGGCTCCGTGCTCCAGTCCTTATCGACGTAGACCTCGGGGTGAGCGGCGCGCCGTCCGAAGAGCCGCTGGAAGCCCCGCAGGACGGCGTCTCGACGCTCGGCCTCGGGGATCCCACCGAGCTCTCGCGCATCTCTCCCCTCGAGGAAGGCAATCAACCCGGGTCTGCCGTTGGGTGGCGTGTTGTCGAAGACGACCTGGGCGGGGCCGGGCAGGCTGATCGCCTGGCCGGTCAACCCGTCATCCCGCCAGAAGGGTTCCTCATAGACCGCCATGCATTTGATCACCGAGCCCATCGGCATCCGCTGGGTGAGCTGGTCGCGGGACCCCGGAAGCGGCGGGTCGTACTCGATCCGGCCGGCGAGCGCGGGAGGCACCGCAACGATGGCGCGGCGGGCACGCACCTCCCCGGCAACAACTCCATCCACGTCGGCGCGGATCGCGCGTACCGGCGCGGAGAGCTGCACGCGGTCCCCGAGCTCCTCGGCCATCCGGATCGAGAGCTGCTGGGTCCCGCCCACCAGCCGGTCCTGCTGGGCGCCGCCCTCGGTCTCGAGCAGGTCGTCCCAGCCGCCCGCCGATGCGGCGTAGAAGAGGACGTGCAGCAGGGAGACGTCGGCCGGCTCGACAGCGAAGACGGCGCGGCACGCGACGGCGAGCGCCTCGCGCGCGTTCTTCGTCTTCGCGGTGCGCCGGATCCAGGTCGCGAAGCTCTGCTCGTCGAGGCGCTCCGCGTCCTCCGCGTCCCACGGTGCCGCCGGGTCGACCCCCTTGATCAGCCGCTTCAGCCTGAGATCGGCCTGGCCGTAGTCGACCATCACGTGCGGCGCGAGCATCGGGATGGTGCCGCGATAGCGCTTCAGCTTTCCCCGGCCGTCCTCGAAGAGGTTCTTGCCGGTGACATTGGTCGGGTAGGTCTCGATCCCGAAGTCCTCGGCGAGGCTGAGGACCTCGTGCTGGGTCGGCCCGACCCACTGGCCGCCCAGCTCGACGATGTCCTCGGGGTGCTCGCCGACCAATTGGCTCAGGGTCCGGCCGCCGACTCGGTCCCGGGCCTCTAACACCCGCACATCGAGCCCGGCGGCGCTCAGCTCGCGCGCCGCCGTCAGCCCGCCGAGGCCCGCACCGACGACAACGACGTCACAGTCATGCATCGCCGGAAGTATCCCGCGTTGCCGTTCCGTCGCCCGAATCCCACGCTAAACTCATTCTTACGTGAACGTTAACTTCGTCAGATCAGGTGCCAGCCGGCTCCGCCCGGGTGTCGAAGCGGGACACGAGCACTACAAGTGGTGGGTCCTCAGCTGTACGAGCTTGGGAATGCTTCTCGCGACCATCAACTCGGGCACGCTGATCATCGCCCTCCCCGACCTGGAGAGGTCGCTCGGAACCACTCTGCTGCAGCTCGTCTGGGTGATCCTCGCCTACATGATCGCCTCCACCGTGCTGGTGCTGACCGCCGGCAGGCTCTCCGACCTATTCGGCCGGAAGAAGGCCTACGTCGGCGGCTTCCTGCTCTTCACCGCCGCCTCGCTCGGCGCGGGCTTCTCGGCCGACGGCACCCAGTTGATCCTCTGGCGGATCCTCCAGGGCGTCGGCGGCGCGGTGCTCTTCGCGAACGCTCCGGCGCTGGTCACCGACGCCTTCCCGCGCGAACAGCTGGGCCTGGCGATGGGCACCAACACGATGGTCGCGGCCGTGGGCCTGGTCATCGGACCGGTGCTCGGCGGAGCCCTGGTCGCGATCTCGTGGCACTGGGTCTTCTGGTTCAACGTCCCGGTCGGGTTGGCCGGCGCCCTCTGGGGCTGGCTCGTCCTTCACGAAATGTCCACCCGTGACACCCAACGGGGTTTCGACATTCTCGGCACCCTGACCTTCGTGGCGGGACTGACCGGGCTGGTCTACGGCCTCTCGCGCGCGGGCCTCTCGGGTTGGGACGACCCGTTGGTTATCTGGTCTCTGGTCGCGGCGGTCGTGCTGCTGCCGGCCTTCGTCCTCATCGAGAAGCGGGTCTCCGCCCCGATGCTCGACCTCACGATCTTCGAGAATCGAATGTTCGCGGCCGCGACCGGCGCTGCCTTCATCAACGGCCTCTCCCGCTTCGCCCTGCTCTTCATCTTCGTCTTCTACTTCCAGGGCGTCATCGGTGACGATCCGATCACGGCCGGGATCAAGCTCGCGCCGATGGCGATCGGAATGGTCATCGCCTCCCCGCTGGCTGGCCTCTGGGCCGACCGGCACGGCTCCCGCACGCTCGCCGCGCTCGGCATGCTGGTCAGCGCGTTTGCGCTCGCCGGGATGACCACGCTCGGCCCGACCAGCCCGTACTGGGAGACCGCGCTCTGGCTCGGCCTGGTCGGGATCGGCTCGGGAATGTTCAACTCCCCGAACACGGCCGCGATGATGGCGACCGTGCCCGCGAAGCGCCGAGGCATCGCCTCCGGCGCGCGGACGATGCTGCAGAACACGGGCGCGGTGATCTCGATCGCATTCGTCCTGGCGATCGTCACCGCTGCCGTCCCGAAGGAGGTGCTGTTCAAGATCTTCTCGGGCCTCGCTTCCGGCCTCTCCAGTGAGCAGCTCGCCCCCTTCATCCACAACATGCATACGGCGCTCTGGGTGCTCGCGATCACCTCGCTGATCGGCGCCGGCGTCTCGCTGCTGCGTCCCCGGCACGCCGGGCCGGCGCGGGAGCCGGGCGTCGATGCCGGCCTGGATCGGGTGGCGGCATGACCGAGATGCGCTACCGGATCGGGGACCTGGCGAAGCTCACAGGGACGACGCCCCGGACGATCCGCTACTACGAGGAGATCGGGCTGCTCCCCTCCGAGGAGGAGCGGCAGCCCGGCGCCCACCGCACCTTCGGCGACGAGGACCTGGAGAGGCTCCGCGAACTGCTCCGCCTGCGCGAGCTGCTCGGCGTCTCGCTCGAGGAGCTCCGCGACCTGGTGGCGGCCGAAAGCGCCCGTGCCTCGCTGAGGCGGGAGTGGCATGAGGGGATCGAGGATCCCGTCCGGCAGCGGGAGGTACTGGATGAGGGTCTGGGGCACATCGACTCCCAGCTCGCCCTGCTGCGGAGCCGCCGCGACGAGATCGAGAAGCTCACCCACGAGCTCGAGGCCCGGCGCAGACGGGTTCGCGACCGGCTGCGATCGGTCGAGCGCGTCAGTTCGCCAAGCTGATTTCCCCGTCGATCACGGGGATCACTCCTCCGCCGACCCGCGGACGGCCGTCCACTATCTCGACCTGGAGCAAGCTAGGGCGCCCCATCTCCTCACCCTGCCTGATCACAACGCGCTCGCGACTCTGGCGCTGGGAGAGGTAAGCGCCCAGCGGACCGGCCGCCGATCCGGTCGCGGGGTCCTCGCCGCCGGGCAGCACGGGCGAGAACATGCGAGCCCGCGCCTCCGAAGATTCCTCGTCCACCCAGACGAGGTAGAAGGTCGGCGTCTCGCCGGCCCGGGGCTCGGCGTCCGCGAGTGCCGCGTCGATCGCTTCGTAGTCCGGGGTGATCCGCTCCAGCGAGGAGGCGTCCGAGACGGGCACGATCGCCGTCGGCAGGCCGGTGGAAACGACCTGGGGCGGGAGATCCTGATGCGCCTCGGCGGGGTTGAGACCGACGGCGTGCATCACCGCCTCGACGTCGAGTTCGGTGCCGAACTCGGGCGCGTTCTGGACCATCTCGGCCCGCCAGCGCCCTTCTTCGGCGCGCAGCTCGACCGGCTGGAGACCCGCCTGGGTCTCTTGCACGAAGCTCGCCTCCTGTAGGCCGCGCCAGCGTGCCACCGCCACCGCGGTCCCGAGGGAGGGATGCCCGGCGAACGGGATCTCTCCCGCGACCGTGAAGATGCGGTTGCGGTAGTCGGCACCATCGGCCGCGGGCGACTGCACGAAGGTTGTCTCGGAGAGCCCCATCTCCCTCGCGAAGGCGAGCATCGTCTCGTCGGCGATTCCATCGGCGTCGTCGACCACCGCCAGCCCGTTGCCGGCCAGGGGCCGCTCAGCAAAGACGTCGAGCCAGGCGATCCGATGGTTCATTCACGAATCATCGCGATTGCGGGTGGGTCCGCGCCGCGCCGTAGCTTGTCCGACGCCGTCCAACTAGGGAGTGAGCGATGAACGAGAACTACCCGCTGACGTATTCGGTTGACTATCCGGACCGCGAGCTCAACCGGCTGACCACCTTCTTCCGGCTCTTCACCGTGATCCCGATCGCGATCGTGCTCGGGACCGTGGCCCACGCGACCTTCGGCGGCGGCGGAGACCGAGAGACGACCTATATCGCCGCCGGCGGCCTGCTCTTTGCGGGGCCGCTGCTGATGATCCTGTTTCGCAAGAAATACCCGCGCTGGTGGTTCGACTGGAACCGCGAGCTGCTCCGCTTCGCGAACCGGGTGGTGATCTATTTCGCCCTCCTCCGGGACGAGTACCCCTCAACGGACGAGCAGCAGGCGCTGGCCCTTGAGATCGAGTATCCGAACGCAGAGACCGACCTGGCACGGGGGCTGCCACTCGTCAAGTGGTTCCTGGCGATCCCGCACTACGTGGTGCTGTTCTTCCTCCACATCGCCGCGTTCTTCGTGGTGATCTACGCCTGGTTCGCGATCCTGTTCACAGGTCGCTTCCCGCGCTCGGCCTTCGACTTCGTCGTCGGGGTGTTTCGCTGGAGCAACCGGGTCACGGCGTACGCCTTGATCCTGGCCACCGACAAGTACCCGCCCTTCTCGCTGCAGGAGGAGACGGGGTCGAGTTCGACCGGCACGCCGGCCGCGTGACTCAGTGGCCGTCGTGCTCGTGCACCACGGCGTGCCCTCGTCCGCGGGCGATCAGGTAGCGGTTGGCCCAGAAGGCGAAGGGATAGGCGACGGCGAAGCCGACGGCGATGCTGCCCCAGAAGAGCGGATCCCCCTAGGCCGGCTTCCAGGGCGCTCGGGATCAGGATCACGGTGCCGTTGTCGATCAGCTCCATGATCGTGATCGAGACCGTGTCCGCTGCCAGCGCCGTGGCGACGATCGTGCGTGGCGCGAGGCGGGCGCGGATCAACGGCATCGAGGTGAGCAGGAAGCCGAAGAAGTATGCGAGCCCGACGGCCAGAGCGATCTGCGGAACGTTGCCCCAGCCGAGGGCCACGGCGATCGCCATCCCGAGGACCTCTCCGATCACGCAGCCCGTGAGGCAGTGGTTGGTGGCCGCGATCGCGAGCGCGTTGAGATCGGGGCCGGTCTGGGTCTGCTGAGCGGCTTCCATCAATGAGCGTGGCCGGCCGCGTGCGCCGCGGCTGGTTCGGGCTCTCTCTCGGTGTACCCGTCGGGGTCCGCCGTGAACCGATCGCGGCACTCCTCGGAGCAGAAGAAGTGGGTGCGGCCGGCGTGCTCGACCCGGAGTGCCTTCGAGCGGTCCACCTTCATCCCGCAGACGGGATCCGTCGCGCCGCGGCGCGCGGTCAGCCAGAAGAGGGCGGCGAAGATCGCCACGCCGAGCAGGTTGAGGACCAGCTTGTAGTCGAGCTCGACCGAGCCGAAGATGTCCGAACGCGACGGATGGGTGTCCGGGATCAGGCCGACGAGACTGAAGAGGCCGTCGATGACCAGCGCCGAGACCACGATCGTTACGAACATCAGGGCCGTGATCCGCAGTGCGTACTCCCGGCCGTAGTACTTGATGTAGGCGGCGACGATCGGCAGCACGATCAGGTCGGCGAAGATGAACGCGATCACGCCGGCGAAGCTGATCCCGCCCGACCAGAGAACGGCGGCAAGCGGCACGTTGCCGACGGAACAGACGAAGCTGAGCACGGCGATGATTGGCCCCACGATCACGTTCTGAAGCGTCTGTGCCCCTGACGGCGCGTCGGTGATGAAAAGCGAGTTGAAGAAGTCGTCGCCGAGCAGGCCGATGAAACCGGCCAGGAAGAAGCCGATCGTGATCTCCTTCCAGATCATCTTCCAGTCGGCGCGGAAGTTGTGGGCGACGTCTGACCAGGCGGAGGCGGAGGTCAGCCGCTCGCGCCAGCCCATCCGCTCGCCCGCCGGGTGGTGTTGATGGCCCGCTTGCGCCTCCTGCGCGTGTTCCCGCGCCCGCTCCTCGAGCCTCGGCGAGACGAAGTGCCGCAGCATCAGGGCCATCAGGGCGATCATCACGAAGCCGCCGAGAAACTCGGCCAGCGTGAACTGCCAGCCGAGCAGGATCCAGATCACCAGTCCGAGCTCCCAGACCAGGTTGGTGGAGGCGAATTGGAAGGCCAGCGAGGTGACGGCCGAGGCGCCCTTCTGGAAGAGGGACTTGGCGATCGCGATCGCGGCGTAGGAGCACGACGACGAGGCGGCGCCGAGCCCGGTCGCCCTGGCGAGGGGCCCGATGCCGCTGCCAGCCAGCGCCGACTGGATCCGCTCGCGCGGGACCCAGGCCTGCACGATCGCCGAGATCGCGAAGCCGAGAACGAGGGCCCACCAGACCTCGTAGGCCATCAGGAAGGACTGCTTGAAGCCCTCGCCCATCGTGGAGATCACGTCAGCCATCGCGCTTGACGAATATACCCCCTGGGGGTATGGTCCTCAACATGGACAACGCAAAGGCACCCGGCTACGCAGCGTCGAAGCAAAAGCTGCTGGACCGCCTCGCCCGCGTCGAGGGCCAGATCCGTGGCGTGACCAGGATGGTCGAAGAGGACCGCTACTGCATCGACGTCCTCACCCAGATCGAGGCAGCGGAGGCGGCGCTCAACAAGGTCGCCCTCGGCCTGGTCGACGACCACGTCCGGCACTGCATGCGTAGCGGCAGGGGCGCCTCCGAAGAGCAGATTCAGGACCTGATGGGAGCGGTCGGCCGGCTGGTCAGCTCGTAGGGGCTTGACCGGTCTCGAAGCGGGCGACTTTGTCACCCTCGATGACGAAGCTCCAGTGGGTCCGCATGGAGCCATACGTCGAGTTCGTGTAACTGACGATCAGGGAGCGCCCGTCGTCCGACTGAGACTCGACCTCCATGCGCCCATCCGAGGAAAAGATCTCGCGGTCCACCCACTCCTCGAGGTCGCGCTCCGAGCCGTCGTCGGACATCGTGGCGTCCTCCGTCAGCAGGCCGAAGAAGGCATCGCGGTCGGCGGCGTTGACAGCCTCGACGAGCTTCCGGACGACGGGATCAGCGAGTTCCCTCGGCTCGACCACGATCCGAGTCTATGAGCTGAGTGAAGGACGGCTCAGTCGTAGAGCGTGAACGCCGCCAGCACAACATAGATCGCGACCAGCGCCACGCCCTCGAACATCCTCGCCTGGCCGTCACCGGTGATCTGCCAGCTGGCGATAGCGGTCACGAAGAGGGCTCCGATGTATACGGTCGGCAGGGCGAACGTGAGGGAGGTGTCGAAGGGGATCGAGATCAGCACGAGCGCCGGGAACAGGAAGGCGGCGACCTGGGCTGCTGAGTTCTTCACGACTGATATCGCCACGTCCGAGCGGCGCTTCGCCGCCAGGAAGATGCTGGTGACGTGCTCGACCGCGTTGCCGGCGATCCCGACGATCACCAGGCCGGCGAACGCCTTGGAGATCCCGAGCGAGTTGACCGCGGGATCGAGCGCGTCGATGAACCAGTCCGAGACGAACGCCGCGCCGACGGCGCCCAGCGCGAGAAAACCGACCGCTACCCGGATCGACAGTTGCGCGGTGCCGCCGTTCTCCTCCGGTGGGACGTCGGAGCGGAGATACCCCCAGGCCCAGAACCCATAGACGACCAGCAGGCAGCAGGCCCCGACGATCGAGAGCCCCTGGATGTGGTGGCTCGCCTCGCTGCTCGACTCGATCGTGAGGCCGATCACGACGATGACGAAGATCGTCACCAGCCCCAGCGTCGCGGCGTCCTGCGGCAACCGTGTCCGGAAGCGCATCACGTCATCGTCGGAGGCGAGCACCCCTGTGACGATCACGAGCCCCTGTATGAGCAGCGCGTTGGCCAGGATCGAGCCCACCAGCGACGTCTGCGCGACGAGCAGTTCGCCCGCCCCGAGCGCGAAGATGACCACGAAGAGCTCCGGCAGGTTCCCGAGCGTCGCCTGGAGAAACCCGGTGACGGCCGGCCCGAAGTGCAGCCCAACCTGTTCGGTGGCCACCGCGACGAGCCAAGCGAGCCCTGCGAGCGCCAGCGCCGAGACGGCAAAGGCAAGCACGGCGCTCGCGTCGGAGTAGTGGAGGACTCCGGCGAACGCCGTGACCGCCGCCGTCACACCGAGAATGACCCGCTCCCTTCCGCTCACGGCCGAGAGACTTTCAGCTTCTCGAGCTGGTTATAGGGTCAGCGCGACGCTGGCCCCAGATCCGGGTTTCAAGAGCAGCCACAGGAGGGAGACCCATGCGCCAACTCAAACCGCATCTCACGTACGCCAATGTCGCAGCGACTGCGGCGCTGATCATCGCTGTTGCCGGCGGCACGACGGCGATCGCCGGTAGCAAAGCCGGGAAGAACACCGTCGCGAGCAGTTCGATCAAGCCTTACAACGTCACCGCACGGGATCTGGCTGGAATCCGGGTAGTCCAGGTCACTGGCTCGGTCAATGCTTTTGCCCCTTGCACCGAGGGTCAGCGTCTCGTTGGCGGTGGAGGAAGCACCGGTGGTCCGCTGGGTTCATCGCGTCCTGGCAACAACGGCTGGTTTGTGGAACAAGGAACCGGGCCGGATGACAGGTTGGTCGTTGCGTACGCGCTGTGTCTAAAAGCTAAGCCAGGAAAGTAGTCCGAACGGAATCCAATGGTTCAGCCTCGGACTATAAGCTTGCGTTTGCCTGAGGCCCCGGGCTCGTACGGATAGCCGCTCTGGCGCTTCACGAGCGCTCTGAACACGTAGCGCACGCGACCTCGCGTCTGCGTGAACCGGTACTTCCCTCGGAAGTGTCCGTCTGCTTCGGTCCGCAGCTGTTTGAAGGTGCGCCACTTGCGACCGACCCGAGCCTGCATGGCGACGGCCCGGCCCTCGGCGTTCGGCCCAGGAACACGCCCCGAGAACCGTGCTGCTTCCCCGTTCTCGAGACTCTTCTTCAGGATCTCAAGCGTCGGGACGACCCTGGAATCGAGTTGCACCTTCCCGCCGAGAACTTTGTCGTTGTAGCGGTAGACGAGATCGAGCCGGCGCGAAGGCCCGGCCTCGAGGCGCGTTGCGAACCGACCGTTGTCCTGCGTTGTGGCGGTACCGACGAGCTCGCGCGAAGCGTCGGGCAGGTCGATCGTCTCGTACACGCAGACCGTCGCTCCTGACACCGGCGTTCCGGCGCCGTCCTTAAGGGAGCCACGGATTACCGGTTGTACCTTCGAGGTGACCGAGGCCCGACCCCGTGGCTGCCCGCCCACGTCCGCGCCGACTTCCAAATCGGCCGCTGCAATGCCGCCGGATCCTGGGCACGAGTTGTCGACCTGCACGGTGCGCCGCACGCATGGTGATGAGACGTTGCCGCCGACGTCCTCAGAGCAGATCGCAACATCATTCGGGCCGTTCGTCCAGCCCTGGTCACGCTGAGTATCAATTGCGAGGCCCTGACCAGATGACCCTGGGCACGGCTTGAGAGCCGTATAGGTGCCGTTGTAGTTCGGCTCACAGAAATCAACACCGCGCGAATAAATGCCGTTCACGTAGACGCGGACAGCGCGTGCACCTCCGCCCGAGTCTGTTGCGACTATCTGAAGGTCCTGCACACCATGGACAACCGCACCGCTCAGGAGTGGACCATCGGCCGTGATCCCCGGTGCGGAACCGTCGTGGACGGTGGCGTTGAAGTTAGTCATCCAGACATACGCCCAATCGCTATGACAGTTGGGAGCTTTGAAGCACTGGAGGCGGATCTCAAAAGTCGTCCCTCCGTTTGCCGAGGCGTTTGTCCAACAGTTAGCTGGCGTTGCGCAAGTCGCGAAAACCTGGAATCCGGGAGCACCGTCGCTGAACGACGCGGCGGCGAAGCCGCTGTCATTTCCGTAATGAACTAGCGCAGTTGTGGTCGTGAAGGTCGTCCCACTCGCGGCAACGAAACGCCACGCCAGTTCCGCGCCATTGGCGGTCCAGCCGGTTGCCGCACCCTCGTAGTTGGTGTCAAGGCGAAGCCCGTAAAGCTGTCCTCCACCACAATCGTTCGTGCCCCAGATGCTGTAGGCACCGAACGCTGCCTTGATTGCATCTGTGTACGGAACCGCTGGTGGAATGCACTGGGTGACCCGGTAATCCGCCTGGGCGCGGGCGGGTGAACTCACCCCGATCACGGCAAGGGCGAGCAGAATCAGTACGAAGTTGCGGAACCGAGAACGCCGGAGGCCTGCCTTACTCGCGGTCTCACTCATCGTGGTCTCCTCACCGAATGCCATCGACTCCTTAAGCGATGAATTCGCGAAAGTCGTCCCCTGTCTCATCCCTCAATCCCGAAGCCGCCACCGCCAGAGCCTCCGCCGCCGCCTGAGGCACCGCCCCCGCCGCTCGGCGCGCCGCCGAACTCACTGCTACCGGTGCTGCCTGAAGAGGAGGGCGCGGAGCTCGGCTCGAAGCTGAACTGCCGGGTCTTCTGCTGGACCGGCGTCGGCTGCTCGGCGGACGGCGGCTCGGCGGACGGCGGGCTCTCAGCGGACTCGACAGGCCCCTGCGCCGGCGGTCGCTCCACCGGCTGCTCCGCCACAACCGGCGGCTCCGTCGGACTTGCGGGCCGCTGCAACTGAGGCCGCTGATGATTCGAGGGGGCGTTCCCTCCCACCGCCCCCGGATCCACCAGTCCAGTCGCAACGCAGGTCGCGCCTCCCGCCGCGGTCGCTCCGCAGATGGCGAGAACCTTCGCGACAGCCGCCACCCCCGCTCCACGGGTCCCTCCGGCCGTGGCCAGCGCGGTCGCCTCGCCGCTGCCCCCTCCGCCGCCGCGAGCGAGAAGCGAATAGCTCGTCTCGCGAACTTTGTCCAAAGCGACCGCAGCCCGCTCGGCGATCCACTCGTGAGGACCCCCGCCGATCGCCTGATCGAGCACCGGTCCGGCTGGAGCGAGGTCGAAGACCCTGCCGGGGACCGCGCGGTAGGCGCGCAGCTTCGCCCGGCACGTTGCACAGCTACGCAGATGGAACTCCACGGCGTCGGTCGATCCGCTCGCGCTCTCCCCGTCTGCCAGCTCCGAGAGTGCGCCGGCGAGCTGCTCGCACCGACGTCCCTGCTCGATGTCGGAGAAGACCTGCAGAAAGCGCTTGCGGCCTTCCGCCATGCAGCGGTTGATTTTCGTATAGGACCAGCCCGTGATCTCGCCGATCTCGGCGTAGGAGTAGCCCTGGGCCTTGAGGGTCAGCGCGCGAACCTCCTGTGGCTTGAGGGCTCGCAGCGCCTCTCCCGAGCGAGCGACCCGCTCGCGGCGAGCCAGTCGGTCGTTCGGTCCAGGGCTCTCCGAGGCGATGAACTCAAGCGGGTCGCGATCGGCGTCATCGCCGTGGCCCGGTGCCCGCGGGGAGCCCAGCAGCCGCTCCCGCTGACGGCGGACAGCCAGCGCCTCCCGCTTCGTGACCGTCTGCATCCAGCGGACCAGGGCATCGCCCTCGATCGGCGGGGCCTTGGTGAGCAGGATCTCGAGGGCGCGTTGATAGGCGTCTTCGGCGTCGTCCGCGCAGATCGAGTAGCGACGAGCCGTGCGCCTGAAGACGGCGTCATGGCTGTCGATCAGGGAGCTTGCGGCGCGCCGACGGGACTCCGTTGCGACCGCGTCCTCCCCACGATCGACGGCGGATCGCTCGTCGACCCCAGCATCAGCGGTTTTTCCTCCCATCAGACCCAGACGGCTCACCTCCGACACATCCAGGTGAGCTGAAAACTGACACGACTCGCCCCATGCCACCAGCGTCACTGTTCGGAAATTGCGTAAGGCGGGCTCCGAAAAGCTCCGCAAATTGCGCGATACGCGTGACTGCAATTTCCGGCCTGGCCCCGCTTGTGGGAGCGAGGGTGTCCTGCGATAGTCAACCCATGCCCGTCGGGAGGGGAACCATCGCGCTGGCGACTCTGGCTCTTACCGTCGGAGTGGCCGTCACTGCGGTCGCGGGAGAGCCCGCCCAGTCGCTCGCGAAGAAGAGGGTGAAGGTCATCCTCCTCAAGACCCGGGTCGCCTCCGACGGGTTCCTCACCCCCGGGCAGCCAGAGACCGTGGGCGTCTCGCACATGCCGCGGAAAACCAACTTCAAGATGGCGATCGAGCCGCTCCCGACGACGCTGCAGTGCGGCCAGTTCTACTTCTGCGACGTCGCTCCCGTCACCCCAGTCCCCGGCTCGCCGCCGTTCCACACGAACAGGAAGGGGGAGGCGGTGGTCACCTTCGTGATGCCGAGCACCTACAACATCGCCACCGACCCGTTCGATCCCGCCAGCCGGCGTCCGGTCTCCTGGGCCAACGGCCAGCGGGTCCACATCGACGTCCAGGGCGTGAAGCGCAAGCACCGCGTGAAGAAGATCGGCTTCGGCTTCGGTCGGGCGACCGTGCAGACGAGCGCCTAGCTGCGACCCAACCTGCCGTCGCGTCGATGGTCGCTAGCTATCCTCGCGCCGCCATGACCACCAGCGTCGTCACCGGAGGAGCGGGGTTCCTGGGCTCGCATCTGTGCGAGCGCCTGCTCGGCAAAGGCCACCGTGTCATCTGCATCGACAACCTCGACACCGGCACGCTCGAGAACCTCGTGCACATCCACGATGAGAACTTCGTCTTCTGGAACCACGACATCACCGAATTCGTCGAGATCGACGAGCCCGTCGACTTCATCTACCACCTCGCCTCGCCGGCGAGCCCGATCGACTACGCGCGGCTGCCCCTCCACACGCTGAAGGTTGGCTCCTACGGGACCCACCACATGCTCGGCGTGGCGAAGTTCAAGCGGGCCAGGATCCTGCTGGCCTCGACCTCCGAGGTCTACGGCGACCCCGAGATCCACCCCCAGCCCGAGGACTACTGGGGCAACGTCAACCCGATCGGCCCGCGCGGGGTCTACGACGAGGCCAAGCGCTACGCCGAGGCGCTGACGATGGCCTACCACCGCCAGCAGGGCGTGAACACATGCATCTCGAGAACGTTCAATAGCTACGGCTCGAGGATGAGGGCCCACGACGGCCGCGCCATCCCTACCTTCCTGCGCCAGGCCCTCCAGGACAAGCCGCTCACCGTCTTCGGCGACGGCAGCCAGACCCGGAGCTTCTGTTACGTCGACGACCAGATCGACGGGCTCGTCGCCCTGGCGGAGTCCGACGTCCACCTGCCCGTCAACATCGGGAGCCAGGACGAGTACACGCTGCTCCAGCTCGCCGAGACGGTGATCGAGGTGGCGGGTTCGCGCTCCGAGATCAGCTTCGAGCCGCTGCCGGTCGACGACCCGAAGATCCGCCAGCCCGACATCTCCCGCGCCAAGGACCTGCTCGGCTGGGAGCCGAAGGTCCCGCTCCAGGAGGGACTGAAGCGGACGATCGACGAGGCCGGCGTCGAGCGCCTCGTCGGGCAGCCCGGCTAGCGAGCTTTCGGGCGATAAAGAGGTGGACCCGGCGACAGAGCGAGGCGGAACCGCGGCATGGGCCGCGCTGGCTCTGGTCTGCCTGGTCGCGACGGTGGTTCTCGTCTCCTCGGAACCAGACTTAGCTTCTTCGGCGACGACTGGAACTTTCTGCTCGTACGCGCAGGCCTGAAGGGGAGTTCCCTCTTCGTCCCCCACAACGGGCAGCTGGTCGTGGGGCTCGACCTGACCTTCAAGGCGGTGGTCGCGCTCTTCGGGTACTCACAGCTCCCGTTCCGCTTGATCCTCGGTCTCGCGGTGGCAGGAGTCGGGGTCTCGGTCTATTTGCTGCTGGCGGATCGCCTTGGGTGGATGGTCACGCCGAAGGATCAAGCGTCGGGGCGGAGGCGATGTAGGCGATTCGCTGGCGGGCACGGCCCCGAGGAACTCGAACTTCGAACGGGTACGACGCTGATCACCAACGTCGGGCCGAACCGGCTGACCGTCTTGGTCGGACGGTTCTCACCGCCGCGCGCCCCGGTACCGGTGGTGACCCTCCCGCCTGGATCCGGCAGCGGCCTACGGGTGCCGGTGGATGGTCTCCTCCGTCCCTGGCGACTGACGGTTCAGGGCCAATCGCCAGGGGCGGTCTGTGTACCTCCTGGCTAGCGCTGCGGCACGAGCTGCTGCAGGGCCCAGCCGTTCCCGTCGGGGTCGCTGAAGAAGACGAACCGTCCCCAGGGGAAATCCTGGACATCTGAGACCTCGACCCCGCGATCGGCGAGCTCGGCTCGGGCGGCGTCGGCGTCCTCGATCACCATCTGAAGCCCCTCGATGCTGCCCGGCTCCATCTCGTGGGCGCCCGTGTTCAGGGCGATCGAGCAGGCCGACCCGGGAGGGGTGAGCTGAACGAAGCGGATCTCGTCCGACACCTGGTGGTCGTGGTCGTCGTTGAAGCCGACCTTGTCGACGTAGAAGGCCTTCGCCCGGTCGATGTCCGACACCGGCACCTGCACCAGCTCCAGTCGCATCTCGATTGCCATCTCGATCTCCTTTAGGTCGGCGGCGGGGTCTAAGCTGCCCCTTGCCTGCTGAGTTACTTACGTTCTACGTATCTTAGTAGATAAGAGATCATAATGTCGCCCGACCGGAAGCAGAAGAAGGACCTGATCGCGGAGCTGATCGGCGAGTTCCGCGTCGCAGGAAACCAGGACAGCGCCTTCGACAACCTCGCGGCGGAGAGGCTCGGCCTGAACCGCACCGACCTCCACTGCATCAACATCATCGAGAACAGCGGCGGGCTGACCGCGGGGGAGCTGGCCGCGGAGGCAGGCCTCACGACCGGCGCTGTCACGGGTGTGATCGACCGCCTGGAGCGCGCCGGTTACGCACGCCGCGTCTCGGATCCGGCCGACCGACGGCGGGTCAAGCTCGAGGTGACGCCGAAGTTCTACGCCCGCGCGGACAGGATCTGGGGACCGGTGGCTGCCGACTGGGCCTTCCGGCTCGGCGGTCGCTTCACCGCCGAGGAGCTCGAGCGGGTGATCGACTTCCTCCGCACGACCAACGAGCTATCCCGCGAGCACCTGGAGCGCCTGCGCAAGATGAACTCTTAGCTCTTGGCGCGGGCTCGAGCGCCTTCTTCGCCGAGTCGCTGCGCTTCTTCGCCTTGGCCTTCCGGGTGCGGGCGGCCTTCCTTGAGGCCTCCGAGCGCTTGCGCGAGCCGCCGCCGGCGCGTTCCCTGATCGTCTCGGCGGCCGCCGAAAGCTGATCGGCCACCCGATGCGCACGGGCAGGCTTCTTCTGTCCCTTCGCCGGAATTGCCTCGGCGGCCAGCTTCGCGACACGCTTGCGGATGCCGCTGTCGCGCAGGCGACCGTAGAGATCCTTGTTTGCCTTGGTCTTGGCCATTTCCACTCTCCTCTCTCTGGCGGACCAGGAACTACCCGGCTTCGCAGGCATCGACACTCTTCCCCGCGTATAACCCCCAGGGTGGGTCTGACTCAGGAAGAGAAGGGCGAGGACTTCCGGGCGCTGCACACGGGTCCCCCGTTCGTGATCCCCAACCCCTGGGACGACGGCAGCGCCAAGGTGCTCGCCGGGCTCGGCTTCAAAGCGCTCGCCACCACGAGTGGAGGGTTCGCGTTCACCCTAGGGCGGAGCGATGGGACGGTGACGCTGGAGGAGGTCGGCGCGCACGTCGCCGCGCTGAGCGAGGCGACCGACCTGCCGGTCTCGGTGGATCTCGAGAATGGCTATGGACCGGCGCCCGAGGACGCCGCTCGAGCGATCAACACCGCCGCCGAGGCGGGAGCCGTCGGCGGCTCGATCGAGGACTACGACCGCGACAGCGGCGCCCTATATGACCTCGAGGCAGCCGCGGAGCGGATCGTCGCCGCAGCGGAGGCGGCACGCGCCCTCGGCTTCCCCTTCACCCTCACGGCCCGCGCCGAGAACTACCTGCGAGGCAATCCCGATCTGAACGACACGATCGCCCGCCTGCAGGCCTTCGAGCAGGCGGGCGCCGATGTCCTCTACGCACCGGCGCTGGTCACCGCCGAGGAGATCAAGGCCGTCTCCGACGCGGTCTCGAAGCCGGTCAACGTCCTCGCGTTCGGCCGGCTCGGCCTCAGCCTCGGCGAACTCGCCGAGGCCGGTGCACAGCGGGTCAGCGTCGGCAGCGGCCTCACCTGGTCCGCCATCAACGGGGCGATCGAGGCGGCCGAGCGGATCATCGACGACGGCGACTTCTCCGGCCTCGGCACGCCGGGCCGGGTCAAGGAGTGGCTGGGTTCCTAGGCGTGGCCACGGCGGCTTCGAGGGCGGCCTGCCGATCGGCGGCTATTGCGATGCGCCTGATCTTGTCGTCCTCGACGGTGACGACGGCGTAAGCAGTCAGGCTGAGCTGGAGGCCACTGCGGCGACCCTGCCCAAAAGTGGCGGTGACGCACACGAACCGCCCTCGTCCTGCACGGATGAATTCCTGTGGCTCCAAGTAGAAGTCCCCGAAGGACTCCCACAGATTCGTGGTCCATTGCAGGGCTCCGGCGTGCCCCTCATGCCAGGTCGCTCCTGGAATGCCGGGATAGTCCTGGAGTTCGACGTCCTCGTGCAGATACCGAAAAGGCTCGGCACCAAACGGGTCAGCGAGCTGGCTTTTTCCGAGACCGTTGAAGGCGTCGCACAGGTCGCGGAAAACCTGAAAATCCTCTTCCTGCAGTGTGTAGAGCTCGGCCATCTTCCAGCTGAGCTCAAGAGAGGCAACAAAGGTGGGTTCCTCCCGGACCCGCGTAACGCAGCTGGCGGCTCGGCCCTCCTGGTTCTGCTCGAGCACCGACACCGCAACGGACATGATCTTCTCCTCCACTCGACCCCTCCTCAGGAGTCCCTGGGCTTCTCCCATGCTCCCCCAGCGCTGGTGAAAAGTATGTGACAGAGGGCACGATCCATGCGTGGCATACATCACGATCGTGCGACAACGCCCACTCAGAAAACCGGACAGACACTTCGACTACTTACGTGACGGTGTGCCTAAGAGATTGATCGGGGTGGGAGGGTCGCGCCAGGTGAGCCTTCAACCGCAAGGCCGGCGGGTGCTCCATAGCCAAGGAGATCGAGGAGATGGCCACCAAGGCAGCGAAGCGCTCCGACCAACCACGTGCAAGCGCCCCTTCTCGTCCAAAGCAGCTATGCCGAGGTGGCTGATTCCCGTTGCTCAGGTCGAGTGCGCGAGTTAGGATGGCCGCCGTCCGATGAGGGGAGCTACGGTGGAAAGGAGTCCTGGCGTCTATGGCTTCCACTGACCGGAGCCACTGTCTCGACCACGTTGTCGTGGTTCTCTTCGAGAACCGTTCGCTCGACAACATGCTCGGGCATCTCTACGGCCCTGACGATGGCAAGACCTTCGAGGGCGTGATCGGAAAGGACCTCAGCAACCCGATCCCGGACTGGGCCGAGCACGGCGCCGAGAAGAAGGTCGTGCCCTACACGGTTGCGACCGACATGGACGCGCCGAATCCAGACTCCGGTGAGGAGTGGTACCACACGAATACGCAGCTGTTCGGCGGCCTCGACGAGCACAACCGCTTCCAGATCGGTGAGGAGGTGATCGAGCCGTGGAACGCGCCGCCACTTGGTGCGGCGCCGACGATGGACGGGTTCGTCACGGACTACGTCAGCACCTTCACCGGCGAGATGGGCCGTCAGCCGACCTACGAGGAGTACGCCGAGATCATGACCGGGTACACGCCGGAGCAACTGCCGGTGCTGAACGGGATCGCGCGTGAGTTCGGCGTCTTCGACCACTGGTTCAGCGAGGTGCCCTCGCAGACGTTCATGAACCGCTCCTTCTGGACGGCGGCGACCTCCTCAGGGCTGGTCGTGAACTCTCCGGCGGCCAAGTGGTTCACGAAGAACGACGCGGAGACGATCTTCGAACGGCTCGAGCAACACGGCAAGACCTGGAAGATCTACGTGGCAGAGCCGATGCCGTTGTCGTTTCACGGCGTCATCCACTTCTCGCGCCTCAAGGATCGGCTGGCGACGAACGTGGTGCCGTTCGCCGAGTTCGAGCGCGACGCAGCGGCGGGAACCCTGCCCGACTTCTCGCTGATCGAGCCGAACATAAGCAGCGGGCACGGCGACTACCACCCGGCCTTCGGACGCTCACTGGCCGGCGTCAACGTGGACCCCATGGACCCGCCGTCCTCGGTGCTGACCGGAGAAGCCTTCCTGGAGCGCATCTTCAACGCCTACCGCTCCATGACCTCGGAGTCAGGCACGACCGCCTGGAACACCGCTCTATTGATCGGCTGGGATGAGCCGGGCGGAACCTTCGACCACGTCCCACCCGGAGCGGTCCCTCCGCCCGACCCGAAGGCGCCGGATGGCGAGTTTGGGTTCAAGTTCGACCGCTCCGGCTACCGCGTGCCCGCGATCCTCGTCTCCCCGTGGGTCCCGCAAGGCTCGGTGTTCAACGACGAGTTCCGCCACACCTCCCTGATCGCGACCCTGCGGAAGAGCTGGGATCTCGGCGACCCGTTCACCGAGCGTGACGCCTCGTCGCGAACCTTCGACGACCTCTTCACCCTCGACGAGCCGCGCGACCCGGAGACCTGGGCGACCATCAAGGCCCTTCCGGTTCCGGCGTCACATCTCGACGAAGAGGCCCTCGCCAAGGGACTCAGCGCACTCGGCAAGACCGTGGCACCGGCGATCGTCGAGCGCGCCAAGGAACTCGGGATCAAGGTCCCAGCCGAACTCGACAAGACCAAGGAAATGACCCCCGAGGTCATCGACCTCCTCAGGGAGGTCTGCTGGCACTTCTTCCCCTCCTCGCTCCGGACGCCGCACCGGCTGGGCACTCGGCAAACGCCTAAGCGTCGAAGGTGAACAGCGATTGAAGATGCTGCTTTCCGTGCAAAGCGGCTAGCCACTTCTCGTCCGAAAGCACTACTCCGACAGCCCGGCGGCTTCGAGGGCCTCGGCCTCGCCTCAGCAAGGGTAGGAAGAGAAGCGACTGCTTCTCACAGCCGCTTCAACTCCGAATCCTGGCCCGCTACTCAGCCCTTACCGGTGCAACCAACGTCCGCAGGCTTGACATGCGAAGCCTCCGTAGCGCCGGGCGAGGTTTGATCCGCGATCGCGTCTTGCGCAGTGACCATCCCGAGTCCGCAGCTGCCTGCGGCCGGGATACCCCTTGCCTGCGGACGCGGGAGCGGCCAGAGCAGTCAAGACTCCTGCAGCGACCATCACCGTCGCCGCTGTGATGCGAATCCTTCGCTTCATGAGTAACTCCCTCTCCCTACCTCAGTCCCCTGTGGTGGTCGCAACCTATCCGAGGGGAGAGTGCCAGCGCAAGGCTGGCTGCTCAAACAGCCGCCGAATGAGGGACGGCGGGCGCCGTGACGTGAGCGCCCTACTCCGGCGAGCCCTGCGGCCTTGAGAGCCTCGCCTCGCTCGCGAAAGCCCCCAGTCAGACGCACCACCTATCCCTCCCGGAACTCCCAGACCTGAAACACCACCATGTTTGCCTCGACTCCGTCACGGCCGACTCCCTTGAGCGGGCAGCTACGACGTACTTCGTGCCGTCGCCGTCGATGATCTCCTCAGCATTTACCTCCAACTCGTCCCACATCTCATCCATTCGCTTGAAGAAGAGCCGGATCCCATCGGTGCCGCTGTAGAGGTCTGGGTTGAAGATGTTCGCGACAGGTCAAGAACGTCGGGGTGGGTGAGGTCGGGCACTTCCGACAGGTCGCGGCTTTTCCAGATCTCGGAGCTGCACGGGACGATCTCGACGTTCTCCTCCGACATCGCCGGCCCGAGCTAGGCCAGGGCGTCGCACAGCACCTGGTCGCCCAAGAGCGTCTCGCTGTGCTTGCGGCCCCCGGCGAAGAAGACGATGTCGCCGTTCGCGTCGAAGATCACTCTCCCGACGTCTTGGACGACGACCCCGGTGCCCGGGTCGGTTCATGATCTCCTGGTTTCCGGTGATCGTGGCCGTCCCCGTCGAGCAGGTCATCCGTTTCCGTGAAGTGACCGTGCTCATGCAGGGTGAGGCCGGTAACCGAGTTGGTGTCGATTCGAGTGATGCTCCCAGTGAACGATGATGCGGATTGGATTGCCCTCCGAGTCGAAGTAGGTCGCCGCCTTGGCGTTGAAGAAGTCCGTGAACTGGTCCTGGAAGCCGTCGCATTGGATGAAGTCGCTGAAGGTGAAGGGGAAACGGACTCCCGGACGGGCGGCTGCGCCGACGCGGCGGACGGAATAGCGAAGCAGCAGCGTGGCAGTCACCCCTGCGATCGCGAGGCGAATCCTTCGTTTCATGAGGAACTCCTTCTCCCCACCACAGTCGGCTGGGTCACCCCAACCTATCCGAGGGGAGGGTGCCAGCGCAAGACTGCCCGGCTCCGGAAACCGCCGGTTGACCGACGGGGCGCGCCAGTGGTGAGCGACCTACTCCGACAGCCCGGCGGCTTCGAGGGCCGTGTCGAACGTGAAGTAGGCGTCCCAACCAATGATCTTGCGGTCCTTGAACGTGCAGACGAAGGCGACGTCCTGCTCAATCTCCATGTCCCGAGCCCGCATGTATTGACGGGTCAGTTGAACGACAGTCTCGTCGCCGTCGATGAGCTTCAGGACCTCGACACGCAGTTCATCCCACTGGCTGGGCCAGTCGCCAAACGCCTCGACCACCCCGTCGTGCCCCCGATACGACTTGGCGTCCGGCAGTTCGGGTGGTTGATTGACCAGCACCTCAGGGTCGAAGTAGACGAGCAGCGGCCCAAAGTCGCCATCCCGGACGGCGGCGAGATACGCGCTGAAGGCTCCCGCACAATCTCCACGTTCTCCTGCGACATCGCCCACGCAGCATCTCTCGGACGGGTGCTGCTTTTCGTCCAAAGCGGCTGTCTGCGACGGACAACGCAACGCTCCCGTTCCATGGAGGGTTCGACCGCCCACAACGATGAGTTTTCGTCTCGCGATCGGTCAGTACCTGGTGGCCAAGCAAACTGCAGAAGGAAGCGAGAACCCGATGCCAAGCTCAATAGTGAACCTCATCACGATCATCGTCCGCCGCTCCGGTGCGACGAGCTTGAAGCCATGGTGATCTACTCGATGAGCCTCTCGGTGGACGGCTTTATCGCCGACCGTGAGGGGGCGTTCAAGTGGTCGGCGCCCAACGAGGACCTGTTTCGTTACAACGTCACGCAGACACGGGAGCTTGGGGGCTTTCTGTTGGGCCGCAGGCTCTACGAGACGATGCTGGTGTGGGAGACGGATCCGTCGATGCGCGACAGCGAGCTCGACGCCGCGTTCGCCGACGCCTGGTGCGCGATCCCGAAGATCGTCTTCAGCCGCACGCTCGACAGCGTCCAGGGCAACGCGCGGCTCGCCGAGGCGTCATTGGCCGAGGAAGCCGCTGCGGCGCTCGCGACTGACAGGGACGTCGGGATCGGCGGCGCCGGCCTGGCCGCGGCGGCGATCGAGCTCGGCCTCGTCGACGAGATGCGCATGTTCCGCTATCCGGTCGTCGTCGGTGGCGGCACGCCGTTCCTGCCGCCGGTCACCAAAGACGTTCCGTTGGACCTGATCGAGACCAGGACGATCGGCTCGCGGGTGATCTACGAGCGCTACGGGCGCACCCGCGGTGAGTCGGACTGATACCGCGGTCCGCGTCATCCGCCCGGGCTGACTCCCTTTGCGCGACAAGGAAGCGTGGTGAAGACCGCCGCTTCCCATGCAAAGCAGCACTCCTGGAGTGCGTGCTTCCGACCACTGCGCTCATTAGGATTTGCTAACCCGAGTTCGCAGAACGCTCCACGCGAACCGCCGCCACACGGGCCAGGAGCAGGGCGATGGAGGTCCGCGACGTGGCATCACCAACCTCAGCACTTTCACGGTGTAATGAGTCCGGGCCTACTCCGACAGGCCGGCGGCTTCGATTGCCTTCGCCTTGGTGTCATACCCCCGGCAATGGACGACTTTTCCGTTGCGCAGGGTGAACACCTGCCAAGCGTCGCTTTCGACCTGCGCGCCAGTCTGCTTGCCACGGCCCGATTGACGCACGCGGACTACCACGGAGTCCCCTGCATCGACCATCTCTTCAGCCTGGAAGCTGAAATCGTCGAACGCTTCCGACCATTCTCGAAGGAATTCGCGGACCTCCGCAGGACCGTGAGCGGTCTGAATCTCTGGAAACGCGCCCACGTAATCCCACTCGACGTCTTCATCGAGAATCGAGAACAGGTCCTCCGGATTCGCAGGAGCGGATTCGGGCATAGCTCGCCTCAGAATCTCGACGTTCTCCTTCGACATCGCCTAGTCCCGCACCCCGGCGGCTTCGCCCTCCAAGGTCACCGCTCGACGAAGTCGGTAGAAGTGCTCGTCGAACTTCAGCAGCCTCGCGATGGCGTCGGGTTCAGCGTCCGCGACCTCGCTGTCTGTGATCTCCCAGTCGGGAAACGCCGCCTCCACGTCACTCCGGCTAGCCCCACGCGGCAGCGGCCCTCGGCGGCGCGGCGCAAAGCAATCGAGCAGCACGGTGGCATCGTCGGCGGCGACCGCGGCTATCTCCCGACCCATCGCCGTGCGCTGGCCATCGGCGAGACCGTGAAAAGTTCCCGTGTCGAGCACCAGCCGGAAGTCGGAGCCGACCTCCGCCTCCCGAAGAGCCGTCGCGTCGGCGTGCATGACCCGCACGTCAACATCGGCCTCCCGAACCCGCTCGCGGGCACGTTCCAAGGCCTTGTCCACGATGTCGATGCTGGTGACCTGCCAGCCGCGCTTTGCGAGTGGGACCGCCCAGACGGCACTGCCGCCTCCGAGGTCGAGCGCCGGTCCGTAAGGCGGCTCGCGCCCGGTCTCCTCGCGGGCAAACAATTCCGAGAGCTTTTCGGCAAACGGGGGATGCTCTGCGAGGTCCTCCCACGGATGGAAGCCGAGCCGGTAAAGAGAGCTGTAGGGAACGCCCATGATGGGCCTCCTTCGGATCGCTGACGCAGGGTTCTC
>CAVOHV010000011.1:0-119768 GCA_963695805.1 uncultured Solirubrobacterales bacterium
TGCTGGGTTCCGACTCTGTGCTCTGGCATTGCCTTCCTCCTCGGTCCGATCGGTCAACTATATAGTTAGCAAAATGGCTAACGATGTGTTCAAAGCCTTGGCGCATCCGACCCGGCGGGAGATCGTCGAGCGGCTCAGCGATGGCGCCTCGACTGTCGGCGAGGCTACTCGGGACCTCGGGGTCTCAAAGCCCACCATCTCTCGCCACCTGAAGATGCTCGAGGAGGCCCGCGTGGTCAGCCGGGTGATCGACGGCCGCACTCATCGCCTCGCCCTGCGACCGGAGACGCTTGCCGAGACCTCGGATTGGATAGAAAGTCAACGCGAGCGCTGGGAGCGGCTCTTCGACGTCGTAGGCGAGTATCTCGACGAGCGAAAGGAGCGAGGTGACGGAGGAATCGGCGCAGGTGGTGCGAATCGAGCGGACCTTCGAGGCCCCCGCTGAGGAGGTCTTCGACGCCTGGACCAGTGCGGAGGTCATCGGGCGCTGGTTCCGCCCAGGGCGGGACTGGGGGGAAGCGAGTGCCGAGGTGGATCTCCGAGTCGGCGGGAAGGTCAGCGTCGTGATGCGCGCCCCCGACGGCTCCGAGGTGCGCGCAGGCGGCGAGTACACGTTGATCGAGCGGCCCCACCGCCTGGTCTTCACCTGGACCTTCGACGACGACCCCTCGAATCAGCAGACGATCGAGCTGGAGTTCACCGAGCAAGATGGCGCCACGAGGGTCGTGTTCGTGAACAGCGACATCGCAGCCGAGAAGAGGCGCGACGCCCAGTACGAGGGCTGGCGAGCCTGTCTCGACAACCTGGAGCGCGTGCTGGCGTCATGAGGGCGCGCCGGAGGAATTGATGAGCGTCAGGTTCCCGGGCGAGTCCGATGAGTACCGCGCTGCGCGCGACCGTCTGCTCGAGAGCGAGATCGAGCTGCGCCGCCGGATGGAAGCCGTGGCGGCGGCCCGGCGCGAGCTGCCACCTGGAGGGGTCGTCCCTGAGGACTACGTCTTCCAAGGCGACGGACCCGACGGCGAGCCGATGGACGTGCGCCTCTCGGACCTGTTCGCACCGGGAAAGGACTCGCTGGCGATCAACAGCTTCATGTTCCCGCGCGATCCCGAGGACGATCGGCCCGGACCCGTGCGTGAGAAGGAGACGGCGAAGCTGCCCCTGGCGGAAGGTCCATGCCCGTCGTGCGTGAGCCTGCTCGACCAGCTCGATGGGGTCGTCGAGCACGCCAAGCAGGTGATGAACTTCGCGGTGGTGGCCAAGTCGCCGCTGGACCTGCTCCAGACCTGGAAGCGAGAGCGCGGCTGGCGCCGTCTGCGGCTGCTCTCCTCTGAGGGCAACACCTACAACCCGGACTACCTCGCAGAGACGCCGGAGGGAGCACAGCGGCCAATGCTCAATGTCTTCCATCGCGACGATGACTCGATCCGGCACTTCTGGGGATCCGAGCTCTTCTATGCCCCGTGGGATCCGGGACAGGATCCGAGGCATGTCGGCACCCTCGAGCCCCTCTGGAACCTCTTCGACCTAACCCCGGAAGGGCGCCCAGACTGGGACGAGCAGCTGAGCTACTAGCCGGGAATCGCTGAGGCGTATCTTCGATCGGGTGGACTGCCGGCTACAGCGAAAGGCGTAGAAATGAAGAAGCGCAATCTCGGTGATCTCGAAGTCTCGGAGATGGGCCTCGGCTGCATGGGGATGTCGGCCTTCTACGGCACCACCGACGAGCAGGAATCGATCGCGACGATCCAGCGGGCGCTGGAGCTGGGGATCAACTTCCTCGACACCGCCCAGATTTACGGCCCACTGACCAATGAAGAGCTGGTCGGCAGGGCGGTCACGGGGCACCGCGACGAGTACGTGATCGCAAGCAAGTTCCAGCGCAACCTGGATGGCGCGGTACCCGGTGACATGTCGACGCTCGGCGGGATCGATTGCTCCGCGGAGAACGTGAGGAAGACCGTGGATGGGTCTCTCGAGCGATTGGGCACGGACCACATCGACCTCTACTACCAGCACCGGGTCGATCCGAACGTCGAGATCGAGGAGACCGTCGGGGCGCTGGCGGAGCTGGTGCAGGCGGGGAAGGTCCTTCACATCGGCCTCAGCGAGGCGGCCCCGGAGACGATCCGCCGCGCCCACACCATCCACCCGATCACGGCGCTGCAGACGGAGTACTCGGTGTTCGCCCGGGAGCCAGAGGCGGAGATCATTCCGACCTGTCGCGAGCTGGGGATCGGCTTCGTCTCCTACTCACCTCTCGGACGGGGCTTCCTGTCGGGGCGCTTCACTTCCCCGGACGAGCTCGCCGAGGACGACTTCAGGCGGACACAGCCGCGGTTCCAGGGGGAGAACCTGGAGGCAAACATGAGGATCGTGGCCAAGGTCCGCGAGATCGCCGATGAGAAGGGCGTCACGCCGGCGCAGCTCGCACTCGCCTGGGTGCTGGCGCAGGGCGAGGACATCGTCCCGATCCCCGGCACCAAGCGCCGCACCTACCTGGAGGAGAACGCGAAGGCCGCCGAGGTCGAGCTCTCGGACGAGGACCTCGAGCGAATCTCCCAGGAGCTGCCCGAGGTCGCCGGTGAGCGCTACGAGGAGACCGGAATGGCCTCGGTGAACCTCTGATGCCGGGAGGGATCGCCACCAACCTGCAGCGCCACGTCGGGGGCTCGGAATACATGAAGCAGGCGGTCGAGCGGTTCAGGAACTCGGGTGTGAGGCTGAAGACTCCCGAGCAGGGCGCGGCCACCTCGGTCCTGCTCGCGACCTATCCGGCACTGGAGGGCGTGGGCGGGCGCTACTTCGATGACTGCAACGAGGCCAAGGTGATCCACCGCCGCGAGCCCGACACCATCTCCGGCGTCGCCCCCTACGCCCTGGATCCGGCGAACGCCGAGCGTCTCTGGGAGGTCTCGCTCGGGCTGATCGCCTAGGAGTTCCCGACGAGGGGAGCGCCGAGCCACCTGGCCAGGCGCTCCTCGGACATCAGCTCGGATGGCTCCACCTGGCGACTGAAGGTGTCGCGCAGGTCCTGGCCCGCATCTGGCTCGGACGCCCAGCCCCTGAACAAGGGTCCGGCGGTCTCCGGCTTGGGGAACCGCCCCCAGGCGAAGGACCAGTCGTAGTGCTCGGCCGCGCGCCCGTCGCGCCAGGCCTCGTACCCCTCCAGCCTCGGATCGGCGCCCGAGACTTGCTCCGCGATATAGATCGCCTGCTCGACCGCATCGTTGATCCCCTGAGCCGTGGCGGGGTGCTTGAAGTGACAGGCGTCACCGAGCAGGGCCCACCCCGGCCCGGTCGGCCTGCGGAAGAACCCGCGCATCAGCGACTCCGGGGCGACGGTGATCTCGCTGACCAGCTCCGCCCGGTCGAGGACCTCGGGCTCGATCAGCTCCGGCGCGAGACGCAGCGTCTCCAGGTACCTCCGATGCCTCTCATCCTTCGTGCCCTTCGTCAGGTCCGCATTGCCTCCCGCGATCAGCATGTGCAGGCCGTCCTCGATGGCCCAGCGGTTCCCCACCACGTCCTCGCCGGCCAGGAGCGTCATGTGGCCGTTGTCCGGGATCGCTCTCCAGTAGGCGAACAGGAACGCGAACTCGCCCTGCTGCGGCCGCTCCTTCCCGAGCCCAAGCTTCCCGGCGACGGTCGAGGCGCGGCCGTCCGCTCCGAAGACCCACTTCGCCCTGACGCTATCCCCGTTCTCGAGGATCACCCCGGTGACCGGGTCCTCGTCCGTGCCGTTGCCGATCAGATCCACGACGCGCTCGCCGAATCGGCCCTCCGCGCCGGCGGCGAGCGCCGTGTCGACGATCGCCTCGTCGAGCGCCGATCGGCGGGGGCCGATGCACATATCGAAGCCGTCGATCGGGGTATAGCGACCCTCGATCACGTTGCCCAGGCCGATGATCCTGCTCGCCACCATCGGTACCTCGTGCCGTGCATGGAGCGTGTCTAGAACGCCGAGCTGCTCGAAGCGGGAGACCGTGTTCGGGTAGACGAAGTGGGTCGACACCGTCTCGCTTGGGAAGGTGTCCCGATCCACGACCAGGACGTCCCAGTCCCTCTCGGCCAGCGCTATCGCGAGGGTCGAGCCGGCGCACCGGGCTCCGACGATGACCGCGTCCTTCTCCACCATCTCAGGGGGTCGAGCGTATCCGGCCTCGCACGCCCCGGGGTGTGAGTGGCGTCACCCGCCTTCGAGGGCGGTCCGTGCCTCGTCGCGGTCGCGGTAGACCTCGTAGTCGACGACGAGTCCGTCCCGGAAGGTCCAGAGATGGGCGCCGCTCGCCTCCATCTCAGCGCCGCTTTCCTTGCCGCGGCCCTTCCACCGGACGAGCGCCAGAATCCGATCTCCCGACTGAATGAACTCCTCGGCCTCGATGGTCAGGGGGCGCTCCCAGGCACTGAGCCAATCCCGCATCACCTCGACGAATCCCTCGTAGCTGTCGGCCCGGATCGGGTCCCCCATGCCGAAGGTCTCGGTCGTCATTTCCGGGTGGAAGAACTCGGCGTGTCCCGTGTAGTCGCCGTCGCCCCACTCCTCGTAGAGGGCCTTGAGCTTCTCGAGCGGCTCAGGCACGCTGAACCGAGTCGCCGCGCCCGATCAGAACCACGCTCACCATCCGGGCGGGGAACAGCCCGTGGTCGATGACGCCCGGGATCGCGGCCAGTCGACTCGCGAGCTCGGCGGGGTCGCCGACATCTCCCTCGTAGTCGGCGATCACGCCGCCGTCGGGGCTGGTCGGGGTCTCCGGGCGCTGCGTGACGGGACCCAGGTTTTCTGAGATCCGCGTCAGCGTTGACGCGAGCCCGAACGGAAACAGCTCCAGCGGGATCGGGGCCGCGATCCGATCGACGGTCTTGGACGAGTCCGCGATCACGACGAACCGCTCCGCGGTGGCCGCGACGATCTTCTCACGCGTGTGTGCGCCGCCGCCGCCCTTGACTAGCCAGTGGTCGGAGGCGACCTGGTCGGCACCGTCGAGCGCGATGTCGAGGTGATCGAGCCAGTCGAAGTTCTCCATCGGGAGGCCGAGCTCACGGGCGTGCTGCTCCGTGGCCTCAGAGGTCGCGACGCAGCGGAGGTCGCTCAGGCCGCGGTTTGCGATCGCGGGCAGCAGGTGGGCGACGGTGGAGCCCGTGCCGAGGCCCACCGTCATCCCGTCCTCCACCAGCTCGGCGGCGGCCTCCGCAGCCAACTTTTTCTCTGCGTCGAGATTGGCCTCGGTCACCGAGGGCACACTAGTCGTAGGATCGTGGAGATGGCAGTCGCAGCCGAACGTCGCACCGACATCGACGAGCTGTGCATCAACACGATCCGCACCCTGTCGATCGACGCGATCCAGAAGGCGAACTCCGGGCACCCCGGCTCGCCGATGGCACTCGCCCCGCTGGCGTACGTGATCTGGCAGCGTTTTCTCCGCTTCGATCCGCAGCAGCCGATCTGGCCGAATCGAGACCGTTTCGTGCTTTCGAATGGCCACGCCTCGATGCTCCTCTACTCGATGCTCCACCTGACCGGGGTGAAGGCCGTCGATCCCGACTACGAGATCGTCGGTGAGCCCTCGGTTAGCCTCGAGGACATCAAGCGGTTCCGCCAGCTCGACTCCAAGTGCCCGGGGCACCCCGAATACCGCTGGACCTCCGGCGTGGAGAGCACCACCGGCCCGCTCGGGCAGGGAGTCGCGACGAGCATCGGCATGGCGGTTGCCTCGAAGTGGCTCGCGGCCCGCTACAACGCCCCCGGCTTCGAGATCTTCGACTTCGACGTCTACACCGTCTGCGGGGACGGCGACCTGGAGGAGGGGGTTTCCAACGAGGCCGCCTCCCTGGCCGGCCACCAGCAGCTCGACAACCTCTGCTGGGTCTACGACAACAACCACATCTCGATCGACGGCCCGACCGAGCTCGCTTACACGGACGACGTCGCCGCCCGCTTCGCCGGCTACGGCTGGAACGTGACGCGGGTGGGCGATGCAAACGACCTCGATCTGCTCACCCGGGCCTTCGACGTGTTCCGGAAAGAGCAGGAGCGTCCGACACTGATCATCCTCGACAGCCACATCGGCTATGGCTCCCCCCACAAGGTGGACACCGCGGAGGCCCATGGCGAGCCGCTCGGCGAGGATGAGGTCCGGGAGACAAAGCGCTCGTACGGCTGGCCCGAGGACGCGCAGTTCCTGGTCCCGGACGGGGTTCGCGAGCACTTTGACGAGGGCATCGGCAGGCGGGGCGCGGAGCTTCGCCGGGAGTGGGAGGACCTTCTCGAGAGCTACACCCGGGAGCACGAGTCGCTCGCCCACGAGATCGACGGGATGCAACGCCGCGACCTCCCAGAGGGCTGGGACATCGACATCCCGCGTTTCGAGCCGGATGAGAAGGGAATGGCGACGCGCAAGGCCTCGAACCAGGTGGAGAATGCCGTCGCCGCCCGAATCCCGTGGCTGCTGGCGGGCTCCGCGGACCTCACCGACTCGACCTCCGTCCGCCTCAAGGACGTGGAGGGGGCCGAGGACTTCGAGCCCGCATCTCGCCATGGCCGCCAGCTTCACTTCGGGATCCGCGAGCACGAGTCGGCGGCGCTATCGAACGGGCTCTCCCTTTCCAAGCTTCGGCCCCTCTGGTCCACGTACCTGACCTTCTCCGACTACGCCAAGCCCGCCATCCGGCTCTCTGCGCTGATGGAGTTGCCCGTAATCCATCTCTTCACCCACGACTCGATCGGGCTCGGCGAGGACGGCCCGACGCACCAGCCGGTCGAGCACCTGGCCGGGTTGCGAGCGATCCCGGGCCTCGACGTGATTCGCCCGGCCGACGCCAACGAGGTCTCGGAGGCCTGGCGAGCCGCCCTTGACCGCCATCACCAGCCCGTCGCGCTCGTCTTGACCCGCCAGGACGTGCCGATCATCGACCGCTCCCGATACGCGTCCGCCGAGGGTCTGCGCAGGGGCGGCTATGTGCTCGCCGATCCCGACGGGGGCGATCCCGACGTGATCCTGATCGCCACCGGCAGCGAGGTGTCGCTGGCTGTGGCCGCCCACGAGAAGCTGATCTCCGACGGGGTGCGCTCGCGAGTGGTCAGCCTGCCCTGCTGGGAGCTCTTCGAGCGCCAGGAGCAGTCCTACCGCGACGAGGTGCTGCCGCCGGAGATCACCGCGCGGGTCTCGATCGAGGAGGCATCTACCCTGGGTTGGGAGCGGTTCGTCGGTTTCGCGGGAGCGAAGATCGGCATGCACACCTTCGGTTCCTCCGCACCGCTGAAGGACGTACAGACAGAGTTCGGGTTCACTCCAGACCGAGTGGCCGAGACAGCCAAGGAGGTACTTGGACGATGAAGCCCACGCAAAAGCTGCACGACCTCGGCCAGAGCCTCTGGCTCGACAACATCACCCGCACGATGCTCGACGACGGGACCGAGCAGCGCTACATCGACGAGCTGTCCGTCACCGGTCAGACCTCCAACCCGACGATCTTCGACAAGGCGATCTCCGGTGGCGACGCCTACGACGAGCAAATCGCGGAGCTTCGGGAGAAGGGCATGGAGCCCGAGGAGATCTTCTTCGAACTCGGCCTCGCCGATGTGACGCGTGCGGCCAGGATGTTCACCGAGATCTACAAGGGGACGAACCGGATGGATGGCTGGGTCTCCCTCGAGGTCTCGCCGCTGCTCGCCTACGACACCCAGTCGACCATCCAGCAGGCCGCCGACCTGTACGGGCGGGCGGAGGAGAACAACTTCATCAAGATCCCCGGGACGCCCGAGGGCCTGCCCGCGATCGAGGAGTCGATCTATGCCGGCGTGCCGATCAACGTCACGCTGCTGATGTCGACCGATCAGACGATCGCGGCGGCCGAGGCCTACCTGAAGGGAATCGAGCGACGGATCGTGGACGGACTCGACCCCGACGTCCCCTCGGTGCTCTCCCTCTTCGTTAGCCGGTGGGACGTCGCGGTCCATGACGAGGTGCCCGACGAGATCAAGAACACGCTTGGGATCGCCGTCGGGAAGGCGACCTACGCCGCATGGCGCCGGTTGTTCGATTCCGACCGTTGGAGCGCCCTCGCCGGCCAGGGGGCGCGGCTGCAGCGCCTGCTCTTCGCGAGCACCGGGACCAAGGACCCGGAGGCCTCGGACACCCTCTACATCGAGGCCTTCGCCGCGCCGGACACGATCAACACCATGCCCGACAAGACCCTGAAGGCGTTCGCGGACCACGGCAAGGTCGGCGAGCCAATGCCTGCCGACGGCGGCGACGCGGAGGAGGTCTTCCAAGCGCACCGGGAGCAGGGCATCGACACCGACGCACTCGCGCTGAAGCTTCAGAAGGACGGCGCGGAAGCGTTCTCCAAGTCCTGGACGGAGTTGCTCGACACGATCAAGTCCGAGTCCGAGCGGCTGGCTGCGTGAGAAGAAGCGCTAGGCATGAGCCGATAGCCCCGCATAGTTAGGCTGCGGCCGGTGAGCCCGGAACCGCAGCTCCGCAAGCGACCGGCCTGGCGGGCCCTCGAGCAGCACCGCAGGGAGATCGGCCAGCGACACCTCCGCGACCTCTTTGCCGAGGACTCCGAGCGCGGCACCCGGATGGTCGCCGAGGGCGACGGCCTCTTCCTCGACTACTCCAAGAACAGGATCACCGACAAGACGCTGGGGCTGCTCCGCCAGCTCGCCAACGAGTGCGGCGTGGCGGACCGACGCGACGCGATGTTCCGCGGCGAGCACATCAACGTGTCGGAGGATCGCGCGGTCCTGCACGTCGCGCTGCGGATGCCGGAGGGCCGCTCGCTGATCGTCGACGGCGAGGACGTCGTCAAGCAAGTGCACGAGGTGCTCGATCGGATGTCCGCATTCTCTGACCGGGTGCGCTCCGGGGAGTGGAAGGGGTACACGGGCAAGCCGATCCGCAACGTGATCAACATCGGCATCGGCGGCTCGGACCTGGGCCCGGTGATGGCCTACGAGGCGCTGCGGCACTACTCGCGCCGGGAGATGACCTTTCGCTTCATCTCCAACGTCGACGGCACCGACTTCGCCGAGAAGACCCGCGACCTCGATCCAGAGGAGACCCTCTTCATCATCTCCTCGAAAACCTTCACGACGCTGGAGACGATGACCAACGCCCAGACCGCGAGGGAGTGGCTGCTCGCGAAGCTGGGCTCGGAGGAGGCGATCGCCAAGCACTTCGTCGCCGTCTCGACCAACGCTGAGGGCGTCGCCGAGTTCGGCATCGACACCGACAACATGTTCGGCTTCTGGGACTGGGTCGGCGGCCGGTACTCGATGGACTCGGCGATCGGCCTCTCGACGATGCTGGCGATCGGGCCCGAGGGTTTCCGCGACCTGCTCGCCGGCTTCCACGCCGTCGACGAGCACTTCAGGGAGCTGCCGATCGGGGAGAGCCTGCCCTCCATCCTCGGCCTGCTCTGCGTCTGGTACGGCGACTTCTTCGACGCCCAGACTGTGGGCGTCTTCCCCTACGACCAGTACCTGCACCGCTTCCCGGCCTACCTCCAGCAGCTCACGATGGAGTCGAACGGCAAGCACGTGACCGTCGACGGAGCGCGCGTGGACTACGAGACGGGCGCGATCTTCTGGGGAGAGCCGGGAACCAACGGCCAGCACTCCTTCTACCAGCTGATCCACCAGGGGACGAAGCTGATCCCAGCCGACTTCATCGGCTTCTACCAGTCGCTCAATCCGCTCGGCGAGCATCACGACCTGCTGATGTCGAACGTCTTCGCGCAGCCCGAGGCTCTCGCCTTTGGGAAGACGCCCGAGCAGGTCCGCGATGAGGGGACGCCCGAGCCGATCGTCCCCCACCGGGTGATGGAGGGGAACCGGCCCTCGAACGTGATCCTCGCCGAGCGGCTTACGCCGCGCACGCTCGGCTCGCTCGTCGCCCTCTATGAGCACAGCGTCTTCACTCAGGGCGCCATCTGGGAGATCGACTCCTTCGATCAGTGGGGCGTGGAGCTCGGGAAGGTGCTGGCGAGGAGCATCATTCCCCAGCTGCAGGCGCCCGAGGAGCCGGAGCTCGAACACGACAGCTCGACCAATAACCTGATCCGGCGTTACCGGGCCAACCGCTCTCAGGGTTGAGCGCGATGAGCCTCGAGCAATACGAGCGGGTTCTCGAGGTTGCGGACGAGCGGGCTCGCCGCTACCTGGCCGGCGTCGACGACCGCCCCGTGGCCGAGCAGGCGAGCGTGGGCGAGCTGCGCAAGTCCCTGGATCGGAAGCTTCCCGAACAGGGCGAGGACCCGGCGAAGGTGGTCGAGGAGCTGGCGGATGCCGCGGAGCCGGGGCTCATAGCGCTCGCCAGCCCGCGCTACTTCGGGTTCGTGATCGGCGGGACGCTGCCGGCCGCGCTCGGCGCGGATTGGCTGGCCGGCGCCTGGGATCAGATTGCCAGCCTCTACGTCTGCGGCCCCTCGGCCGCGGTGGCGGAGGAGATCTCGGGGCGCTGGGTGCTCGAGGTCCTCGGCCTGCCGACGGACGCCGGGTTCGGCCTCACGACCGGTGGCACGATGGCGAACTTCTCAGGGATCGCCGCCGGGCGGCACGCTGTCCTCCGGCGGGCCGGCTGGGACGTCGAGGCCAAGGGCCTCAACGGCGCCCCGGAGGTGCGGGTGCTCGTCGGCGAGCACGCGCACGCGACGATCTTCGTGGCGCTTCGGCTGCTGGGGCTCGGCTCTGAGAACGCGATCCGCGTGAGAGCGGACGACGCGGGCCGCATGGATCCTGAGGCGCTGGCCGCGGAGCTCGACCGGGGCGAGGGACCGGCCATCGTCTGCGCACAGGCCGGCGAGGTGAACACCGGCTGTTTCGATCCCTTCCCGGCCATCGCGGAGGTCTGCGAGCGCCACAGGGCCTGGCTGCACGTCGACGGCGCGGTCGGGCTCTGGGCCGCTTCCAGCCGGGAGTTCGACTCCCTGACCGAGGGTCTCGAACGGGCGGACTCCTGGTCGACCGACGCTCACAAGTGGCTCAACGTCACCTACGACTGCGGCTTCATCGCCGTCAGGAGCGCGGACGATCTGCGCGGGGCGATGGGGATCAGCGCGCCGTACCTGACGGCGGCTGCTGACGCCCGCGACTCCTACCAATACGTCCCCGAGTCCTCGCGGCGCGCCCGCGGCTTCATTCTCTACGCGGCGCTCCGCTCGCTGGGCCGGAAGGGGGTGGCGGACCTGGTCGAGCGCTGCTCGTTCCTCGCACGGCTGATGGCGGCCGAGCTCGAGCAGGATCCCGCCCTCGAGGTGATCAACCAGGTCGTCATCAACCAGGCGCTGGTGGCCGTGACCGGCGACGAGTCGGGCGAGCTCACCGCTGACGCGGTGGAGCGCATCCAGCAGGACGGGACCTGCTGGCTGGCGGCCACGCGCTGGCGCGGACGGCCGGCGATCCGCATCTCGGTGTGCAACTGGCGGACGGGAGAGGAAGACATCCGCCGCTCCGCAGATGCGATCCGGAAGGCAGTGCTCGAGGCGTCGGCCGCCTGATGGCCGGCTGGGGGACCCGGGCGGTCCTCTTCGACATCGACGGCACGCTGATCTCGACCGGCGGGGCGAGCGACCGCGCCTGGAAGCGCGCCTTCGAGGAGCTGCAGGGAGTGGACGTCGATGTCCCCGCCGTGACCGGCAAGGGGGTGCCGGACCCGGAGGTGGGGCGGGTCGTCTTCGAGAAGGCGATCGGCCGCGAGCCGACCGAGGAGGAGGCCGAGGCGCTGATGCGCCGGCGCCTCGACCACCTGCCCGAGGAGGTCGAGAGCTCTCCAGGCTTCGTCGTCAAAGATGGCGTGGTCGAGCTGCTCGACCGCCTGATCCAGGACGGGATCATGCTCGGCCTCACTACAGGAAACGTCGAGGAGGCCGCGCACGTAAAGCTCGCCCGCCCCAATCTCAACCGCTACTTCGCCTTCGGCGGCTACGGGTCCGATTCACCGGATCGCACGAAGCTCACCAGGAAGGCGCTCGAGAGGGCCGATTTCGTCTCGGGGCACACCCTCGACAGAGACAGCAGCTTTGCCTGCGGCGACACCCCTAGAGACGTGGACGCCGGCCACGGCGCCGGCATCCGGGTGGTGGGAGTTGCGACCGGCGAGTACACGGCCGAGGAGCTGATCGAGGCCGGCGCCAACGCGGCGATCCAATCCCTCGTAGAAGGCCTTCCGCTCCTCTAGCCGGCCCGCTGGGCGTTGGCCGCCCGGATGGCTGATCAGGCACATACGGGTCAGCCGCCGTTCGACCGTGCGCCCTGAACCGTCTCGAGGTCGTACTCGATCGGCTGGACGAGCCGCCACTCGTTGCCGAAGGGTCACGGAAACCGGCGTCGACGCCGTAGAAGCGTTCATCCGGCTCCGCCGTGAACTCGACGCCGCGGCCCTGGAGTTCCTCGGCGGTCTTGCGGCAGTCCTCTGTTCGGAAGATGCCCGGGCCCATGGCGCCCTTGTTCAGCAGCGCCATCAGCTGCTTCGCGGTGTCCTCGTCGATCGCAGGCGGTGTCGGAGCACTGAGGATGATGTTGACGTCCGGCTGGCCGGGCGGGCCGACTGCCAGCCAGCGATAGCCGCCGAACTCCTCGAGCGTGGCGTCCTGGCGCACCTCGAAGCCGAGCTTCTCGGTATAGAAGACCTTGGCCTCGTCCTGGTCTTCCACCCACACGTTGACGTGCGAAATCGCGTCGATCATCTTTCGTTCCTTTCCTCGATATGACGGACGGTTCGACCCTAGTCGCGGGCCGGCGGACTGTCTTCTCGAAACGTGCCATGGCGTGCCCAGGCCATCGCGAAGCAGAGCGGAACGCGGTCGGCGTCCGAGGGACCGCCGTACGCCTTGCGGAACGTCGTCGGCGATAAGCCGACATGTCTCGTGAACGTGGTGGTGAATGAGCCCACGCTGCTGAACCCGACTTCGAGGCAGAATCTCTGCGACCGACAGCTCGGTCGTTCGCAGCAGGTGGCGCGCGCGCTCCAGCCGACGACTGATCAGGTACTGGTGCGGGGTCTCGCCGAAGATCCGCCTGAAGCTGCGACTGAAGTGGCGAGGCGAGACGTGTGCCTCACGAGCCAGAACTCCCAGGTCGAGTGGCTCCCCGTACCTGCTGTCGACTAGGTCGCGGGCGCGCAACAGGTGCCGCTCCAGAAGAGCCGAGCTCACAGTTGAATAATGACCGCGATGACCCCAGCGTCGCGATATCGCGCGGAGCTCCCCCAGCTGGGCGACGAGCTCTTCCTGACCGACGGGGGGATCGAGACCACTCTGATCTTCCACCGCGGCCTCGACCTACCCGAGTTCGCCGCCTTCGATCTGCTCAGGAGCGACGACGGAATGGACGAGCTGCGCCGATACTTCGTGCCCTATCTCGAGCTCGCCAAGGAGCACGGCGCGGGCTTCGTGCTGGAGAGTCCAACCTGGCGCGCGAGCCCGAGATGGGGGGAGGCGATCGGCTACGGCCCGGCGGAGCTGGACGCGATGAATCGGAAGGCGATCGCACTGATGGCCGATCTGCGCGACCGGTACCAGGACGACATCTCGCCGATCGTAATCAGCGGCTGCATCGGGCCACAGGACGACGGCTATGACCCCAAGCGGAAACTCACTGCCGATGAGGCTGCCGAGTACCACTCGACCCAGATCGGCACCTTCGCCGACACCGAGGCCGACATGGTCGCGGCGCTCACCCTGACCTACGTCGACGAGGCGATCGGGATCGCGCGAGCTGCGCAGGCCGAGGGGCTCCCGGTGGCGATCTCGTTCACCGTGGAGACGGACGGCACGCTGCCCAGCGGGGAACCGCTGTCCCAGGCGATCCAGGAGACGGACGCCGCGACCGGCGGCGGGCCCGCCTACTACATGATCAACTGCGCCCACCCGACACACTTCGAGTCCGTCCTCGGAGGGTCCTGGACGACTCGGATTCACGGCCTCCGAGCGAACGCCTCCACCAAGAGCCACGCTGAGCTCGACGAGGCGACGGAGCTGGACGACGGCGACCCCGAGGATCTCGGCGCGCGCTACGCCCAGCTCCGCGGTCGGCTGCCCGCGCTCAACCTGCTCGGAGGATGCTGCGGCACAGACGATCGGCACGTCGGGCGGATCTGCACCGCCTGGACGACCTCCGCGAACCCGGGCCCTAGTCCACCAGCCGGCGGCTGACAGCCCAGCGGCTGAGCTCGTGGCGGTTCGAGAGCTGCAGCTTGCGGAGCACCGAGCTGACATGCGCCTCGACGGTCTTCACCGAGATGCTGAGTCGCAATGCGATCTCCTTGTAGAGGTAGCCGCGGGCGATGTAGCGGAGGACCTCACGCTCGCGGGCCGTCAGCTGGTCGAGCTCGGGATCGACCTCCTCCGCCGGCAGATCACCGGCGAATGCGTCGAGCACGAAGCCGGCGAGCCTGGGCGAGAAGACCGCGTCCCCGTCGCGTACGCGCCGCACGGCGTCGGCGAGCTCGTCGCCCGTGATCGTCTTGGTGACGTAGCCCCGGGCTCCGGCCCGGACGATGGCGATCACGTCCTGGGGGTCATCGGATACCGAGAGCGCGAGAAACCTCTGCTGGGGTCGCGCCTTCGAGACCTGACCGATCACCTCGACCCCGCCGCCGCCGGGCATGTGGACGTCGAGCAGGACCACGTCGGGCTCGAGCTCGGTGATCGCTCGGACCGCATCCTCGATCGACTCCGCCTCGCCCAGCACCTCGACGGCTTCCCCGAGCTCGGCGCGGACGCCGCTGCGAAAGATGCGGTGGTCATCGACGATCACCACGGTCGGGGTCTCGCTCATCGGGTCACCACGTCCATGGTGAGCTCGACCTCGGTTCCTTCGCCGTTTCCGGTCCGGATCTCCGCTCGCCCGCCGTGCCGTTCCATCCGCCCGATTATCGACTCGCGGAGGCCGCGACGGTCCTGGGACACCGCCTCCGTGTCAAAGCCGGGGCCGCGGTCGTCGACGAACACCTTGGCCTGCCTCGCCTCGATCTCGGCGTAGAGCCTGACCGGCCCGCCGTCGGAGGCGAACTTCGCCGCGTTGGTGAGTGCCTCCCGCGTCGCCGCGACGAGAGCCTCGAGCCGCTCGTCGAGGGGCGCGTCGCCGACCACCACGGCCTCCACCTGTGTGCCGTGCTGATCCTCCACCTCGACGGCGGCCGTCTTGAGCGCGTCCGCGAGGCGCTCGCCGGGTCGGGCGGGGCCCTCGCCGGCGAGCCACGAGCGGAGCTCCCGCTCCTGCCTGCGGGCGAGCTTCGCGACCTCCTCCGGCTCGTCTGCCCGCCTCTGCACCAACGCGAGCGTCTGGAGGACCGAGTCGTGCAGGTGAGCGGCCACCTCGGCACGCTCCTGGGAGCGGGCGCGGGCGACCCGCTCCGCCGTGAGGCGACGCGCCATCGACCACCAGAGCGGTGCCGAGATCAGGACCAGCGCGATCGTGACGACGAAAGCGGCGAGCGCCGCGCTGCCCGCCGACTCCAGCACGCCGGTCGCCCAGAAGAAGAACAGCGCCCCCCCGAGCACGACCGCGGCCGCGAACCCCACCCGGGAGACCCTGAGGGCCTCGCGCTCCCTAGCGGTCGTCTCCTCAACGGGCGCCGGCCCGGAAAGGCTCCTGGACGCGACAGCGAGGACGACCGTCGCCGTCACGGCGGCGAGCAGCCAACCCGCCTGCAGGTCGATCACTCCTCTGTCCTGGAGCAGCAGAACGACGCCGAGGGCCAGGATCGAGATCCCGGCCCCCAGCGCGCTCGAATCGGGTCTCCTCACAGTCGGAGGATCACCTCCCGCAGACCTGCCTCTGGGTGTCCTCTTCCTGCTGGTGGTGGTCGTAGTCGACGCCACGGGTGTCGATCTGATCGGGCGCCTCGTCCGTGATCAGCATCTGCCCGAACTGGATATCGGCGTTGACCTTGAGCGTCGGTGCATGGGTGAGCGGCGAGCCCTGGTCGATGTCCGGGTCGACCCCGTGGGTGACCTGGCCGCCGGAGATGAGCTCGCCCGCCTTCCCGTGCACATCGCCATCAATGCAGACATTGGGCGGGACGGAGACGATCATCTGCCCGATCCCGAGGTGGGCCGAGACCGGAATCGTCTGGCCGTTCTCCCAAGGCAGCTCGCGCAGGTCGACGATCAGCTGCCCGGTTCCGAGCCTGTAGCCATCGGCCGGGATGTCAGCGGCGACCGTCGGGGTGTACGTGCGCTGGCCGATGGATTCGTCGATGTTGATGTCCGCTGCTGCCACCGCCGCCGCTGGAATCCCCAGCACGATGCCGGCGACCACGAGTAGGGGGACGATGCGCCGGCGGATGTCTCCGGCGAATGCCGCCGCCACGAGCCCGAGCCCGAACACGATCACCGCTATGGCGATCACGGTGCCATGGCCCGTCGCCGTGACCCAGGCGCTCACCACCGCGAGCCCGGCTGCGAGGAAGAGTCCCACGGCGACCAGGACGCAGACGAGCACCACCTTGCCGAGCCGCGACCAGACGCTCTCGGGCACCGGCTGACCGGTGCCATCGTCTTCGGGGAGGGCGACCGCGAGCACCAGGTAGGCGAGCAGGCCGGCCCCTCCGAAGAAGAGGGTGACCACGAAGAAGATTCGCACCAGCGTGGGGTTGAAGCCGACGTGCTCGGCGAGGCCGCCCGCGACGCCCCAGATCATTCGGTCGTCTCGCGACCGGAGGAGGGGGCGCCGGGGGCCGACCTGTTTGTCTCTTGTCTCTTCTGTCTTGTCGTTTTTTGGTTGTTCGCTCATGGCACCGACGATGACGGCCCTGGCCCCGATCGTCTATCGGGAATCACCCCTAGCCAGCCCCCATCTTCCCCTCGCAGGACGACTCCGGGCAGCCTCTACGCTCGGGGTATGGCCGAGCGCAGGATCGTGGGCAGCCACTTCAACAGGCAGGGCAGGCCGAAGCGCGGCTATGTCAAGGAAGAGGTGGCGAAGGCCGAAGCGGCGCGCTTCGGGATGACCTACTACCGCTGCGACGTCTGCGACCGCTTCCACCTGACCAGCAAGTAATCACCAGGACCGGCGATGCGGGGTCGCCGCGGGTGCGCTTTTATGTCCGTATGGGCGGCGATTCGGACCTTGTCGGCATCCCAGTGGCCCTCGGAGCGATTGTGGCGATACTGGCGGTGTTCGTGGCGTTCTTCTTCATCGGGCCGGTCGCGGGTATCGTCGTGCTGCTGGCCGTCGTCGTGATCGCCGGTGTGCTCCTGGTCCGTCTGATCAGAGCAAACGAGATGTAGAGAGATAGAGTGGTCGGCATGGCGGAGGAGCGACGTGCCCTTCCCGAGGAGCGCGCCGATTCTCCTGCCATGCAGGAGGTGAGGGTTCGACACCGGCTGGCGCTCGAGTTCGGCTCACGGGAGGAATGGGACGACCCGAAGCGCGAATGGCGCCGCCTCTTCTCAGAGCTGCTCGGGACGTTCTTCTTGGTGCTCGTCGCCGCCGGGGGCGGGATCCTGGTCGGCAAGACCCAGATCAGCCTGTCTGCTGCTGTGGTCGCTCCCGGGCTCATGGTCATGGCGATCATCCTCTTCATGGGGGCGATCTCCGGAGCCCATCTGAACCCAGGCGTGTCGCTTGCCTTCGCACTGCGGGGCGACTTCCCTTGGCAGCGCGTGCCCGGCTACATCCTCATCCAGCTCGTCGGGGCCACCCTGGCCTGCCTCTTCCTCCTCGCCGTGTTCGGGAACGTCGAGCACCTCGGCGCCACACTGCCCGGCGCCGGCTACGAGAACTGGCAGGCACTGCTGATGGAGATCGCGCTCACCGCCGGCTTGGTGAGCGTCATCCTCGGCACCGCCTCGGCGGCCCAGAACATCGGTGCGATTGCCGCCCTCGGCGTCGGCGGCTATATCGCGCTCGCCGGCCTCTGGGCGGCGCCGGTCAGCGGAGTGTCAATGAACCCGGCCCGCTCCTTCGGGCCCGCCCTTGTCAGCGGCGATTTCTCCAGCTACTGGGTCTACGTCGTGGGGCCGCTCGCCGGAGCGGCGATCGCGGTCGGGTTCGCCTACATCTTGCGCGGACGCGGGGGCGACCCGATCGCCCGCGCCGCCGGCTCCGGCGTGTTGGGCGAGGGCAGGCTCGCGGCCAAGCAGAAGCTCTCCCGGGGCATCGATAGCGGTGAGGTCGCTCCGCCCGGCATCGCCGACAGCGATGAGTCATAAGCGCTCCCAGGCTTTGGATTGGTGGCCCGGCGCAATAGGTACCCAGCGTCGTGGGCGGTGAGCCTGCCGCGGAAGATCTGGTCGTCGGCGAGCCGCGCTGGCCGATGGCCAGCGCCATACTCGCCGCGATTGTCCTCACCATCCTGATGCCCGACGACCTGCGGCTCGGGCCGAACTGGCTGCTCCCTCTGATCGTAGGGGTGCTGCTCGCCGCTCACATCGCCGGAGATCCGGGGAGGATCGACCGGCGTACGGGCACGCTCCGGGCGCTCTCCATCGGGCTGATCTCCGTGCTCGTCTTCAGCGCTTTGTGGGCGACGGTCCTCTTGACGTCACATCTCATCAACGGCGGCAAGGAGACGAATTCAGCTGGGGCTCTACTGGAAGCGGGCTCGACCGTCTGGGCGTCGAACATCATCGCGTTCGCGCTCCTTTACTGGGAGCTGGACGGTGGCGGAGCGGCGGAGCGGGCTCACAAGCCGTCTTCTCGAACTGTCGACTTCGCGTTTCCGCAGCAGATGAACCCCGAGCTCGCGCCGGCGCACTGGCGTCCTCGCTTCATTGACTACCTGTATCTGGGTTTCACCAACGCGACCGCGTTCAGCCCGACCGACGCCATGCCTCTGGCGCCCTGGGCCAAGATCACGATGGCCCTGCAAGCGCTGATCTCGCTCGTCGTCCTCGGTCTCGTGATCGCCCGAGCGGTGAACATCTTCGCTTAGACGAGCCTCGTTCTGAGTTGGCGACCGCCTCCACGCGGCGAGAGAACGAGGGGAAGCAGGTCGACTCGAGCCCGAGCGCTGATCACCGAGCGTCGCGCGCGCAGCGAAAACCGACGTTGCCAGCGGAGGTGTCAGGCGAGTTGCCCTGCCGAGCGGCGACCCGGTAGCGCCGGCAGTAGGAGTCGTGGCAAAGGTAGGAGCCACCCTTCTGGGCCTTGAGGGTGCCGCTCGCGGGACCGCGAGGATCGTGGTCTCGATCTCTCCGGCGAAATCGTGGGTGGAACCAGTCGGCGACCCACTCCCAGACGTTGCCGGTCATGTTGTGGAGCCCGTAGCCGTTGGGAGGGAAGGAGTCCACTGGGGCAGTCCCGTAGTAGCCGTCGACCTCCGTGTTCTTCGACGGGAAGGTCCCCTGCCAGACGTTCATCCGGTGCTCGCCTCCGGGCTCGCGTTCGTCGCCCCAAGGGAAGACCTTGCTCTCGAGCCCTCCCCTGGCCGCGAACTCCCACTCGGCTTCGGTCAGGAGGCGCTTGCCGGTCCAAGTGCAATAGGCCTGAGCATCGGCCCAGGAGATATGCGCGACCGGATGATCACCGCGTTCGTCAACCGACGACTGAGGTCCTTCTGGGTGTCGCCAATCGGACCCGTCAACCTTGCGCCACCACGGAGTCTGGACCACCGATTGGGTAGGCGGGAAATCGTCAGGCAGCAGCCCTGCGAAGACGAAGGACCAGCCAAACCGCTCCGCCTCGGTCGCGTATCCAGTCGACTCGATGAAGTCGCCGAAGTCCTCGTTGGAGACGGCAAAGCGGTCGACCCAGAAGGAGTCGACCGAGACCTCGCGCACCGGCCCCTCGCCGTCGGACGGATAGGCCCAGGGATCGTCGCTGCCACTAAGGAACCGGCCGCCTGCGAGCAGAACCATTTCGTCGCTGGAGGCCGGCTCCGTGCTGGCGGCGACCGCCACAGCGGGCTGGGACGGTGTCCCGCGCTCCGCGCTGGGGGCGCAACAAGGAGATCTCGTAGAGGTCGCTGATATCGCCCACTGGCCCGGCCCTTCAGTCAAGGTCCGTCTCAGCCTCGATGCGGCCCGACTTGGCCGCATCGGCGAGCTCGGCGTAATCGAGCTCGTTCTGGTCGGCGTAGCGCTCGGAGAACTCGGCGATCGCCTGATCGAAGCTGTCGCCCTTGCCAAGGTAGGCGCCGATCGCGATCCGGTCGCCGGATCGCGCATGGGCTTGGGCCAGCGTCCAGCCGCACACTCGCCCGTAGATCTCCAGCCCCTCTGGTGGCAGGGTCTCGACGTCGACCGATCGCTTCCCGTCCCAAAGCTGGCGCACGTAGAAGTCTCGCTGGCCACCCTCCCACGCGGTCGCCGGAAGCCAGCCGAGAAGGATGTCGCTCGAGGTCTGCATCAGCCACTGGCCCTCGACCACCCGCTCGCCGTGGTTTCCGAACTCGCTCGCCCCGAGGTAGGGCTCGAGCACCGAGGCGTCGGCCTCCTTGGCCTGCAGGAAGAGCGGGTCCTGCCCGTCGCGGCCCATCATCAGCAGCACCCAGGCGCGCGTCCCGACACTGCCGACCCCGACCACCTTGCGGGCCATTTCAACGAACCGGAAGCTGTCGATGAGGTGGCGGCGGTCCCCCTCGAGGCTCTTGCGGTAGCGGCCGAGCATCTCGATGATCCGCTCCTCCAGCGCTTGGCGGTGATCCTCCGAAACCAGCTCGTCGGCCGGAACCAGCAGCGGCGGATCGCTGATGATCCGCGGCTCGCCATCGACCTCGTGGACGAGGCGGTCGAACGCCCTGAGGCTGTTCTTCTTCTTGGCCTTTGCCACGTTCTTGCGCGCCGCCTTCATCTGCTTGTGCTTTGCGACCTTGGCCAGGTCGGCGAGCAGGGCCTCGACGTCGAGGCGCGCATACCAGACGTCGAAGTTCCGCATCCCGGCGAATCTCCGCATCGCCTCGCGGTACTCGCGGACCGTTCTGAGGACGGCGCGGCGGGTCTCCTTCGGCGTGAAGTCGCGGTCGCGCCCGGCGATCTCGAAACTGGCTGCGAGACGCTTGAGGTCCCACTCCCAGGGCCCGGGAAGGGTCTCGTCGAAGTCGTTGACGTCCAGCACCAGCTGGCGGTCGGGGGCGGCGAAGACCCCGAAGTTCGAGAGGTGGGCGTCGCCGCATAGCTGGACCTCAAACCCGGACCGGGGGGTCTTCGCGAGGTCCATCGCCATGATCGCCGCCGCGCCACGGAAGAACGTGAAGGGCGAGGCCAGCATCCGCCCGTAGCGGATCGGAACGAGTTCCTGGACACGGTTCTTGGACTGGACCTCGAGCACCTTGACCGGATCTCGCCGGCGGGCTGCCGGTGCCCAGTCTCCGTGACTCGAGCGCGAGACCTTCTCACGCGCCGCCTTGCCGGCGGCGGCGCGCTCATCTGCCGAGGGAAGCGTGTCTACAGGTGGGGAATCAGTGGGCGCGGTGGGCATGCTAGATACCGGTCGGCGAAGCGTCTTCGGTGTGCGACTACGCCAGCTCGATTCAACGCCTCGCACACACTTTTGTCAATCGCCCGATTCGGGTTAAAGCGGGCGCATAGATGCCAGCGAATAGAGTTGCTGCCGACGCCGGAATCCCCATCGGAAAGGAATCCCAATGGCCGACAGACCAGTGTTTCTTTACGCCGCCATCTACGACGACCCCGCCGACGCCGAGGCCGACTACGAGGCCGTGTTCGACCTCCATGCGGCGGGAGCGATCGGGACCTTCGACTCGGCGGTGATCGAGAAGGACGAGGACGGCAAGGTCCACGTCCACAAGACCGAAAAGCCCACTCAGCACGGCGCCTGGACCGGGGCCGGCGTGGGAGCCCTAGTCGGGATCATCTTCCCGCCCGCGATCATCGGCAGCGCGATCGTCGGCGCCGGCGCCGGCGGACTGATCGGCCACCTGAGGGGCGGCGTCTCGCGCGACGACCTCAAGGAGCTCGGCGACGAGCTCGAGGCCGGAAACGCCGCCGTGATCGTGCTCGGCGAATCGAAGATCGAGGAGCAGCTCGAGAAGGCGGTGACGCGCTCCAACAAGCTGATCGAGAAGCAGATCGATGCCGACGCCGACGAGCTCCAGCGCGAGATCGACGCGGCAGCCAAAGAAGACGCGGCCTAGGGCCCGGCGGCTTCGCCGGAGCCGCGCCGGCTCCGCGTGAGAAGCGAGCGTCAGATCGAACTCGCCGCCTTCCATGCAAAACGCCGCTTCTCGTCCGAAGCGACTGTGTAGGGAAGCAGTGCCTCGCTCGAGGTCGAGCTGGCAGAGCGATGGAGCTTGATGCGATCAGCCCGTCGCGTGCTCCTCCATCAGGATCGCCAGGCTGCCCAGCACCGTGACGTCAAGGCCGAGCAACAAGATCCCCAACAGGGTCGAGTCCGAGAGAAACATGACTGCGGCAGCGATGTGCCCGAAGACCGAGAGGACCGCGATCCAGAGCGCCCACCGCCCGCCCGCGAAGATGCCCCCGGCGGCCACCAGCTGCACGAGCGCGACGATCAGCATCAACCAGCCCCAGGGACGCGCGTCGCCGACCAGCCATCCCGCGGTCGTGATGAAAATCTCCGAACCGGCTATGACGGAGATCGCATAGAAGAGGTTGAGCAGGCCGATTATCAGCAACCAGCTGGCCGCAAACAGCAGCACCCCGACGCCCGTCAGGTCCGGGCGCGGGGTGTACAGGAAGTTGTTCGGCTCAGCTGTGGCGATGGGGCATCAGCTCTGCGTGAACCTCACACAAGAACCTCATCCTCGGCGGTGGGGGCTGACCGCGATCATGAAGCCGATCACGGTGACGATGATCGCCGCCAGGACGACCCACTGGGACCAGTTGTCGATCGAATCGAACGCAATAGCCGCGCCGACGATCCCAAGAGCGATCGCGACCACCTCATAGATCTCCATCCCCACCTTGCTCGGGCCGTGACCGAACAGCTCCTGGCGGCCCTCGTCCTGAGAGATCGACGCCGGTTCGTCTGAGCCGGGCAGGGCCATCGCTGGATAGTGTCGCGCACCCTGCCCTCCGTGCGACTGGAAATCGCCTACAACGGCTCCGGGTTCGCGCACTGCGGCGCGAGGCGGGCTTAGCGTAGTTCTTCAACCCTTGCGCTCACGCTAGAACGTCCATTGGTCCCCTGCCCCCGAGCGTTTAGGCTGACACGCAGCGACCGCCCACAACCTGGAGGCTGAATCCAGATGGAATTCGTTATCGGCGGCATCCTCTACTTCATCCTGCTCGTGACCCTGGGCATCATGTCCATCCGCAAGGGGCACTGGGTGATGTTCATCATTGGGATCTTCTTCCCCCTGTTTTGGCTGATCGGGGCTCTGCTGCCGCCGCGCGAAGAGGCGGCGGCGTAACTGGCTTCGCCTCGCTTCGACGGCCCTGACATGGCTTACGACCTGCCCTCCGGTCAGGAGTGCATGGTCATCAATGTTCTTACAGAGTCGGAGGAGGTCATCTCGGCCCAGGTCAACGCTGAGGCAGTCGACTACGCCGTGGCCACCAACCCCTCTGGCGATGCTGGCGTGGAGTTCGCCGGGAGCACGGGGGTCTCGCCGGACGAGTGCGTTGGTCCAGCGGAGGCCGACCTGAAAACGCTCTCGGCTGAGTGACTGGTTTCACCCTGCAAAATTGCGACTACGAATCCGCGTGTTTAGGATCGCCCTCGCATGACCGAAACACAGCTTCCACCGGAAGCGGTCGGTTGGGTTGACCGGGCCATCAGGGAGAGCCTTGAGCCGTATGCCTGGACCGTGCGTTGCCCGGAACATCCCCCCGCCGAACCGGAGAGGTAGGCACCGTTGACTGCAGCCGAGTGTCAGGGCGAAGTCGGCGGCTGTCAGGAGTGCGGCGAGTTCCTGGTCTGAGCCGCGGCCCATCCGCAAGAGTCTTTTTTGCGAGGAACGGTCTCGGTCAGCCGCTTGGCATCGCCGCCGGTTCGGGCCTCCCGGCGTCATCGGTTCCACCGGCTCCCGATTGCCCGGAGCTCCCGCGCCCATCGAGAGCCTGAACAGTCAGATAGGCGACAACAACCCCCACGATGATCAGGGGTCCCGAGCCCAACCCCGTATGCACCGTGAAGAGCGTGGCGAGCACGACCGCGGACAGGGGCAATCTCAGCACGGAGACGACCGCTGCGCCCAGGCCCACCGCCACCGCGGGCGTCAGCTCGAATCCGGGCAGCTGGGCCGCCATCAGGCCACCGGCCGCTCCGAGGAACATCCCCGGGAAGGTCGGGCCGCCGCGGAAGGTGCCGAGCGAGATGCCGTAGGCGAGGCCCTTGAAGGCGATTAGCAGCGCGAGCGCCGACAGCGACCAGGCGCCGGGGTCCGCGACCAAGGGGCCGATGGCGCTCTGACCCGAGAACAGCACCTGGTCTGCGCCGTGGTCGGTCGACTCGGTAAATGCGATCGCGAGCCCGGCGACGAGCAATCCGGCAGCCGGGAGGAGGATGAACGGTCGCGGCGTCGCGATGCGTTCGGCCTCTCGAGCGAGGCGAAAGATCAGGAAGGTGACCACGGCGATCACGGCCGCGAATGGGATCGTCCAGAGGAAGTCGACGAGATCAGGTCGTGCAAAGGCCGGCAGGTTCAGCGGGCTGAGCGAGATGTCACTCGTGCTGAGCCCCGTCAACGACCCCATCCCGATCGAGACCAGCGACCCGATCCCGGCGGCCAGGAGGCCCGGAATCAGGACCAGCGGCATGCGCGACCCTCCCAGCCCCGCCACCTCGATCAGGATCACTGCAGCGATGAGCGGAGAGCCGAACAGGAACGACACCGCCGCGAAGGTGCCCGAACTGGCGAGCAGCGGACCCAGCTGCGGTGGCGCGTCTCGGCGGATCGACCTGAGGGTGAGAAAGCCGAGGCCGCCGCCCAGGGCGATCAGGGGTGCCTCGGGCCCGACCACAAGACCGAGGCCGATCGAGGCGACGGCCGCGAGCAGCACGCCGGGGAGGTCGATGGGCTGTGTGGGCGAGGAGTCGAGGCCCTCGGCGGGGACATGCCCTCCGCGGCCAGGCAGTCGGGCGATGGCAAACGCCGCCACCAGACCGGCGAAGGCGAGCACCGGGAGGTACCACCACAAGGGGGGGCCTTGGTCGAAGCCGAGGTCGTTGGGGATGTCGGTGAACACCCACTGCTGGATGTAGAAGAGGAGCTCCAGGAAGCACCACGCCGCCAGGGAGGCGATCACCCCCACAACGGCCGCGAGCACGAGCACGGCCACGAACGCCCTGCTGCGCAGGGTCGACTCGGGATCGGGGGAAGCTGGCGCCTCGGGCACGTCGACCTACCTCAGCTCGTTCGCCCGGAAGGCTTGGTTGGACAGGCGCCGGGCCGGTCGCGGCGCCCTCACAGAATCGCGATCGGATTGAGCGGCGAACCGGTCCCGCCGACGAGACGGAGAGGCGCCGCGGCGAACATGAACTCCCCCCGTCCCTCGCGCTCGCAGGCGGCACCCAGGTCCTCCAGCCGAAGGTAGTCGAGCAGGTGGATGCCCATGGCGTTGAGGGCGAGGGCGTGGATCGGGAAGTCGACCGACTCGGTCGTGCTCGGTGCGGTGTCGTTGTTTCCGTCGCAGCCGAGGGCGGCGACCCTGCGTTCGGCGAGGAAACGCGCGACCGTCGGGTGGAGGCCGGCCCTCGCCGTATCCGAGTCCCAGGCGCCGCGTTCGAGCTGGCGCCTGGTATGCCCGGTCCGGACCAAGAGGATGTCGCCCTCCCCAACGGTCACGCCCTGGCTTCGTTCCGCGTCCTCGAGGTCCTCGGTGAACACGTTCTGACCGGGCTCGAGCCAGGGAACCTCCCTGAGGCGGGGCACGTCGAGCAGCACCCCACGCCCGATCAAGCCGTCCCTGAGCACATCGATGGCATCCTCGGTCGCCCCCCGAGAGGTCACCGACGAGCTCGGCCTCCCGTTGTAGAGGCGACCGTCGAATGAAACGTGGCAGAACGCGTCGATATGGCTGTGGGAGGGGTTGTGGTAGTCCGCCCCGATGTAGTCCTTGGCGAACTGCAGGGGACCGGATTGGGACGCATCGTCGGCGAGCAGCGTCATGTGATGGTCAGCCGGAGCCGGGTTGTCGATCCCAACCTTCGTATTGAGCGGCAGGCTGAGCGATAGCGTCTCACCGCTTCGGACGAGCCCCGCAGCCGCCTGCACGCTTCCGGGGGTCAGGTAGTTGAGCGCTCCACGCTGGTCGTCGGCTCCCCAGCGCCCCCAGCTCGAGACCGACTCGAACAGCTCATGGAACTCAGCGAGGGTGAGGTTCTCCTCCGGGCGGTCCATGCCGGTGGCCATTATCCCCTCGCTCAGGTGACGGCTATCGAGAAAGTCGCCTCGTAGCGCTCGCCCGGCTCCAGCACCGGCAGATCGGGACCTCCCTCGACCAAAGCGTTGGTCGGCGCCGTCATCGGCTCATAGGCGACGACGTCGTCATCGGGCGGGGCATAGACCTGGGCGAACCGGTAGCCATCTCCGAAAGCGACCTCGATCCGCCTCTCGTCGCCGGCCAGCACGAACGGCTCATCGGCGCCGGGCGCGACGTAGGCATTGTCGAAGGTCCTTGACCCGAGTCGCCCGCCCTCAACCGTGACGGGCGATCGCTTTCCGGTGGGCACCATGCGCTCGTCCAGTTCGAGGCGCTCGGTCACGGGCATTTCCACCTCCCAGGCCGATCGCTCGACGTGCGGCAGGCGCAGATAGGGGTGATAGCCGAAGGCCACCGGCACGGACCGATCCCCGGTCGCCTCCACGGCAGTGCTGATCGTCAAGGTGCGGCCGCGGAGGGTGGCCTGGAACAGCACCTCGTGAGGGAATGGGAACGCCGCCATCAGCTCGGGGTGTCCGGAGAAGTCGTAGCTGGCAGCGATAAGGCCTCCGTCTTCGATCTCCTGGTGGCGGTCCACCCGCCACCCCACGGCCGCATTGAGCATGCCGTGCATGGGCAGGCCGTTCGCGTCGCGAGTCACCGTCATCGCGTCGTCCAGGTCGACCTCCTCCCCGGCGACCGTGAAGTGAGTCCGCGCGAGCCGGTTCGCCCATGGATAGAGCAGTGGGATCCCCATGGTGGAGCGCTCGGCGATGTAGACGCGCAGCCCCCCTCGCTGGCCGAGCAACTCCTCGCCCCGGTAGCGGAGCGAGCAGCCGACCATGTCGGCGCTGGGGACGAAGGTCGCCTCGAGCCCGTCGGCGTCGCGCGAGCCCAGGGTCAGCGCCGGAATCCCGTCGATCAATCGCTCGCCGATCATCGGATAGCTCTCAGTCTGCTTGATCAGGGGGCGGGTAGCCATTTACAAAACGACTACAAACTGCTTTATCCGAGTAATAGGATGCGCGCGATGCCAAGGAAGGTTGATCGCTCATGCGATTGCTTCGTTAGCTTCGGGATCACCGGAGACCTAGCGAAGGTGATGACCTTCAACTCGCTCTACCGGCTCGAGGCGCGTGGCCTCCTCGACTGCCCGATCGTTGGGGTGGCGTTCGACGATTGGTCGGAAAAGGACCTCCGTGACCACGCCCGGAAGGCGATCGAGACGTCCTCAGGAAAGAAGCCGGATCCCAAGGTCTTCAATCGCCTCGCCAAGCGGTTTTCCTACGTCCAAGGCGACTTCTCGGAGGCCGACACATACGAGCGCCTCGCCGCCCACATCAAGGGAGCCAGGAGCCCGGTTTTCTACCTGGAGATCCCGCCGTCGCTCTTCGGCATGACGATCAAGGGGCTCTCCGAAGCAGGTCTCACCAAGAACGCCAGGGTGGTGGTCGAGAAGCCCTTTGGCCACGACCTCGCCTCCGCCCGCGAGCTTGCGGCGGAGATCCACCAGTACATCAGTGAGGACCAGCTCTACCGGATCGACCACTTCCTCGGCGTGATGGGCTTGGCCGAGATTCTCTACCTGCGATTCGCGAATGCGATGTTCGAGCCCGTCTGGAATCGCAACAGCGTCGCCTGCGTCCAGATCACGATGGCGGAGGACTTCGGGGTCGCCGACCGTGGCAGCTTCTACGACCCGGTTGGCTGCCTGAGGGACGTCGTGGTCAATCACCTGATGCAGGTGGTGGCGGCCTGCGCGATGGAGGCACCCTCCAGCCGCGACGCCCGGGCGTTGAAGGACGCGATGTTCGGTGTCTTCTCGGCGATGCCGAAGGCCGACCCGAAGCAGTTCGTGCGAGGGCAGTACGACGGCTACCGGAAGATCAAGGGGGTCGCGAAGGACTCGAAGACGGCCACCTTTGTGGCGATTCGCTTCGAGATCGACAACTGGCGCTGGACCGGGGTGCCGTTCTTCATCCGGACGGGGAAGGAGCTCCCGGTGGAGCAGTGGGAGCTCAGGCTGATCTTCAAGGAGCCGCCGCGCCTCGGTTACGGCGCGGACAGCCGGCAGCGGCCTGCGCCCGACCAGTTAGTCGTCCGGCTCCACCCGAGCACAGGGATTCGTCTGCTGGTCAATGCACAGCGCAGTGACGAAACCAGACCCGACCACATCAACCTCGACATGGAGTTCGCCGAGCAGGGCGGGGAGGGGCCGACACCGTATGAGGTCCTCCTCCACGCCGCGATGGTCGGCAACAGCACGCGCTTCACCCGGCAGGACAACATCGAGGAGAACTGGCGGGTCTGCGCTCCGCTGCTCGAGAAGCCCCCGAGGGCCCTGCCATACAAGCCGGGCACCTGGGGACCAAAGGCCGCCGATCGGCTGGTGAAGGACTTCGGCGGGTGGCACGAGCCGTGGACCGGGTCATGAGTCCCGCGAAGCAGACGAGCGCCGGAAAGACCCGCCCCAGAGGCAAGGCGGCGGCGAGCGGGGACGGCAAGGCGCCCGCGGCCGGCAAGGAGAAAGGAATGCCGCAGAGCGCGGCGATGCCGTCGCCCTTCCCTCCGATCGCCGACTACGCCTTCCTCTCCAATTGCCATACCGGCGCACTGGTGGCGCCCGACGGGGCGATCGACTGGCTCTGTGTGCCGCGGTTCGATTCGCCCAGCATCTTCGGGACGCTGCTCGACCGCGAAGCGGGCGCGTTCCGCTTCGCCACCTTCGGGATCAACGTCCCGAGCTCCCGGATCTACGAGCCCGGCACAAACATCCTCAACACCACCTGGCACACGCCGACGGGATGGGCGATGGTGCGCGATGCCCTGACGATCGGTCCCACCCTGCACGAGGACGAGGTCACCCCGCATACACGCGCGCCCGCCGACGAAGACGCTCATCACATGCTCGTGCGAACGGTGCTCTGCATAGAGGGCTCGGTCGATATGGAGTTGCTCTGCGAGCCGGATTTCGACTACGGCCGGATCCCCGCCGATTGGTCGCTGCAGGACCGACACACCGCTGACGCGAGCGGAGCGGGTGTGACCGTCAGGCTCCGAAGCAGCATTCCGCTGGGGGTGGAGGGACAGATGGCGCAGGCGCGGCACACCCTCCAGAAGGGGGAGCAGGCGTTCTGCTCGCTGTCCTGGGCGGAGGAGCTCGCCTCGCCGGACGACATGGACCAGGCGAACGCACGCATGAGCGAGACCGCCAACTACTGGCGCACATGGGTCTCCAAGGCCCGGATGCCGGACCACCGCTTCCGAGGTGCGATCCAGCGCTCGGCGCTCACGACCAAGGGGCTCACCTACATGCCCACGGGCGCAACGGTTGCGGCCCTGACGACCTCGTTGCCGGAGACGCCAGGAGGCGAGCGAAATTGGGATTATCGCTTCACCTGGATCAGGGACTCGACCTTCACCCTCCAGGCCCTTCACTACCTGAACCTGGACTGGGAGGCCAACGAGTTCATGCAGTTCGTCGGCGAGCTCGAGCCGAACGAGGACGGCGGCCTGCAGATCATGTATGGGATCGACGGTCGGCGGGACCTCACCGAGACGACTCGGGATGACCTCTCGGGATACGCGGGAGCATCGCCCGTGCGGGTCGGTAACGGCGCCTTCGACCAGCGCCAGAACGACGTCTTCGGCGCCGCTCTCGACTCGATCCTGCTGCACAGCCACCGGAGCCAGCGCCTGCCGCGGGGGTTATGGCCGGTGGTCCAGGCGCAGGCGGAGTGCGCGACCCAGGTCTGGAAGAAGCCGGACCAGGGGATCTGGGAAGCCCGGGGCAAGCCCCAGCACTACGTTTCCTCCAAGCTGATGTGCTGGGTGGCGATGGACCGGGCCTCGAAGCTCGCGGAGATCCGAGGGGACTCGAAGCTCCAGGAGACATGGGGCGCCACGGCCGAGGAGATCCGCAAGGACATCCTCGACAAGGGTGTACGGGATGGGGTCCTGCGGCAGTACTACGACACCGACGCCCTCGACGCTTCGACCCTGTTGGCCGCCTTGTTCGGCTTCCTGCCGGGCGATGACGAGGTGCTCCGCAAGAGCGTGCTGGCAATCGCGGACGACCTCACCGAGGACGGGTACGTCCTGCGCTACCGGACCGGCGAGACCGACGACGGGCTCTCGGGCAAGGAGGGCAGCTTCCTGATCTGCTCCTTCTGGCTTGTCACGGGTCTGGCGATCATCGGCGAGCAACAGCGCGCCCGCGACCTGATGGACCGGCTCCTCCGCATCGCCTCGCCGCTCGGCCTCTACGCCGAAGAGTTCGACCCCAGCACGGGCCGCCACCTGGGGAACTTTCCCCAGGCCTTCTCCCACCTCGCCCTGATCGAGGCGGCGGCGCGCATCATCCTCAGCGAGCGCCTCAAGGAGGTCGGCGTCAACGCGTGAGCGACTACGACGTGATCGTGATCGGCAGCGGGGCTGGGGGAGGGACACTCGTCCACAGGCTCGCCGGCTCCGGCAAGAAGATCCTTCTGCTGGAGCGAGGGGACTTCCTGACTCGCGAGCCGCAGAACTGGCGGGCCGAGGATGTCTTTGTCGACGGCCGCTACCAGTCGGATGACACCTGGTACGACGCGAAGGACAAGCAGTTCGCCCCGCAGGTGCACTACTTCGTCGGCGGCGCGACCAAGATGTTCGGCGCGGCGCTCTACCGCCTGCGAGCCGAGGACTTCGGCGAGGTCCAGTACGAGGATGGCGTCTCGCGCGCCTGGCCCATCTCCTACGACGAGATGGAGCCCTACTACACGCAGGCGGAGGAGCTCTACCAGGTGCACGGTGCTCGAGGCGAGGACCCCACGGAGCCCCCGGCAAGCGCTCCCTATCCCTTCCCGGCCGTCTCCCACGAGCCGCGCATCCAGCAGCTCTCGGACGATCTCGCCGCCGCCGGCTACCGGCCCTTCCACGCTCCCTGCGGGGTGATGTTGGACGAGGCGAACATGCCCTACAGCACCTGCGTCCGCTGCAACGACTGCGATGGCTTTCCCTGCCTCGTGCACGCGAAGTCTGACGCCGAGGTGATCGCGGTGCGGCCCTCGCTCGAGCACGCGAACGTCACGCTGCTGACGAACTCAGAGGCGGTCGGCCTCAACACCGACGCCGGTGGTGAGGCGGTGACGGAGGTCGTGGTCGAGCGCGACGGCGAGCGGGAGACCTACTCAGCCGACATCGTCGCGGTCTCCTGCGGTGCGGCCAACTCCGCCAAGCTGCTGCTCGCCTCCGCCACCGACAAGCATCCGAATGGCCTGGCGAACGGTTCCGACCAGGTGGGCCGCAACTACATGTTCCACAACAGCCAGGCCGTCCTGGCCCTGTCGAAGGAGCCGAACCCGACCGTCTTCCAGAAGACGCTCGGGCTCAATGACTTCTACTTCGCCGGTGAGGAGTTCGATCACCCGCTCGGCAACATCCAGATGGTCGGCAAGTCCCAGGCGCCGATGTTCCGCGGCGAGAAGCCGGGAGAGACGAAATTCGCTCCGGGTTGGTCGCTCGAGACGGTTGCGGCGCACGCGGTGGACTTCTGGCTCTCAACCGAGGACCTGCCGAAGCCCGAGAACCGGGTGACGCTCACGGACGACGGGGCAATCAGGCTGAGCTACACCTACTCCAACGAGAAGCCGAAGAAGGAGCTCTACGACAAGCTCAAGTCGATGCTCGGCCACATCGGCATGCACGAGGGCCACCTTCTCCCGCACCACGCCTACCTGAAGAACGAGATCCCGGTGGCGGGGGTCGCGCATCAGACCGGGACCTGCCGCTTCGGCACCGATCCCGCCGACTCGGTGCTCGACACGAACTGCAAGGCCCATGAACTCGACAACCTCTACGTCGTGGACACCAGCTTCTTCCCGAGCATCGGTGCTGTGAACCCGGGGCTCACGGCCATGGCCAACGGTCTGCGGGTGGGGGATCACCTGCTCGAGCGTCTGGGCGCCTAGGGGGGCTTCACGGACTGACGATGGCCTCGGGGTCCCATCGAGTGGTGATCGTGGGCGGAGGGTTCGGAGGGTTATTCGCCGCGCGCAGGCTGCGTCGCGCCCCGGTGCGAGTGACGCTGGTGGACCGACACAATCACCATCTCTTCCAGCCGATGCTCTATCAGCTCGCCACCGGGATCGTTTCGGAAGGTGAGATCGCACCGCCGCTGCGCGGCATTCTCCACCGCCAAGGCAACGTTGACGTCGAGCTTGCGGAGGTCAACGGCTTCGACCTGGAGGCTCGAAAGCTCACCGCCACGCGCCCCGATGGAAGCCCCATCGAGATCCCGTACGACAGCCTGATCGTGGCCGCCGGCGCCGGCCAGTCCTACTTCGGCCACGACGAGTTCTCGCGCTGGGCGCCCGGGATGAAGACGATCAACGACGCGCTCGAGCTGCGCGGCCGCATCCTCGGGGCCTTCGAACTGGCGGAGCTGGAGGAAGACCCGGCAAAGCGACAGGAGTGGCTCACCTTCGTGGTGGTCGGAGGCGGACCGACCGGCGTGGAGATCGCCGGCCAGATCGCCGAGCTGTCGAGGCGGGTGCTCACCGACGACTTCCGAAGGATCGATCCGCGCAACGCCAAGATCCTCCTCTTCGACGGCGGCAAGGAGGTGCTGGCCAGCTTCGGCGACCGGCTGTCCGGCAAGGCGGCGAGGGGCCTCGAGGGCCTCGGAATCGAGCTGCACATGTCGAGCATCGTCACGGACATCGATCGAACCAGCGTGGTCGTCAAGCACGGGGACGAGGAGCGCCGGATTCCCGCGCGGACGAAGGTCTGGGCCGCAGGAGTCCAGGCCTCGCCGCTGGCGAAGATGCTGGGGGAGGCCACCGGCGCCGAGGTGGACCGCGCCGGGCGTATCAGCGTGCTCCCCGACTGCACGCTGCCCGGGCACCCGGAGGTGTTCGCGATCGGCGACATGATGTCCCTGGACAAGCTCCCCGGCGTGGCCGAGGTGGCGATGCAGCAGGGACTCCACGCCTCCAACACGATCGTGCGCCGCTTGCGCGGGGAGGAGTCGAAGCGGTTCCGCTACCGGGACCTCGGCAGCATGGCGACCATCTCCCGGTTTAGCGCCGTGGTCAGCTTCAAGGGCATCCGTCTGTCCGGCTTCCTTGGCTGGATGGCGTGGCTCTTCGTCCACCTGGCGTTCCTGACGGGCTTCAAGAACCGGCTCTCGACACTGGTGCGGTGGGCGGTCACCTTCATCGGCAACAGCCGGCCTCAACGGACGGTCAGCATGCAGCAGGTCGTAGCGCGCGTCGCCATTGAGCAGGCCGGCGGTCGGAGTTTCCTTCAGACGCTGATGGGAGGCGAGGCCGATCGAAAGAAGGCAGAGCCGCCGCCCGAAGATGCCGGGGGAAAAGGCTCACGCTGATGGGCTTGCCGATCTCCCTGTTGGCTGACTCCTCGTCGAACCTCCTGGCGGCCCGAACCCAGATGGGGTTCACCCTCGGCTTCCACATCGTGCTCGCCTGCCTCGGCGTGGCCTTCCCGGCCGTGATGCTGACTGCGGAGTGGCACGGCCATCGGAAGAAGGACCCGGAGGCGCTTCGCCTGGCGCGCAACTGGTCGAAGGCTGTCGCGGTCCTCTTCGCCGTCGGCGCGGTGACCGGCACCGTCCTCTCCTTCGAGTTCGGCCTGCTCTGGCCGCGGTTCACGGGCCGCTTCGGTGACGCCTTCGGAGTCGGCTTCGCGATCGAGGGGATCTTCTTCTTCCTCGAGGCGATCTTCATCGCCATCTACATCTACGGCTGGGACCGGCTCTCGCCCCGAGCGCACATGCTCGCCGCGGTGCCAATCGTCATCTCCGGGATCGGTGGCGCCTTCTCCGTGATCGCGGTGAACGCCTGGATGAACCAGCCCCAGGGATTCGACCTCGACTCGGCGGGCAACGTCACCAACGTCAGGCCCCTCGAGGTGCTCTTCAACCCGGCGACGGGCTACGAGTTCTTCCACATGTTCCTGGCGGCCTACATCGTCACCGGCTTTCTGATCGCCTCCGTGTATGCGGTGGGGATGCTCCGTGGTCGCCGTGACCGCTACCACCGGCTCGGCTTGGTGATCCCATTCACTCTGGCGGCGATCGCCACGCCGATTCAGCTCTTCGTCGGGGACACGGCGGCTCGCGCCATCGCCGACGACCAGCCTGCCAAGTTCGCCGCAATGGAGTGCATCTACAAGGGAGGGCCGGACCAGACCGAGTACCTCGGCGGTATCTGCGTCGACGGCCAGGTCAAGGGTGGCATCGGGATCCCGGGGCTCGACTCGTTCCTGGTGGGTTTCAGCAAGAACACGGACGTCACCGGTCTCAATCAGATCCCCAAGGACGACCAGCCGCCCGCGAAGACGATGCTGCACCTCTCCTTCGACCTCATGGTTGGGATCGCCACGGCACTCTTCCTGCTCGCGGTCTGGTTCGCCATCTCCTGGTGGCGGCGACGCGATCTGCCGGCCACACGATGGTTCCTGAGGATCTGCGCTGTCGCCGGGGTGGCGGCGGTCGTCGCGCTCTGGTGCGGCTGGATCGTCACCGAGGTGGGCCGCCAGCCATGGATCGTGAACGGCTACATGCGCACGGCCGACGCGGTGACCCCGGCCCAGGGGATCTGGTGGGTGTTCGGGGTGACGATGGCCCTCTATGCCGCGCTGGCGGTGATCGCGATCGCCGTGCTGCGGGGCCTCTCCCGCCGCTGGCGTGAGGGTGCGCCTGAGGCCGAGATCCCATACGGACCTCCGCCGGGAGACCGATCGGGGGCATCCGCATGAGCAGCGCGGACGCCTGCGCAGGCGATCCTCTGGATCGGGGTGACGCTCTACGCGATCTTCGGCGGAGCGGACTTCGGCGCGGGAGTATGGGATCTGCTCGCGGGGTCGGGCGACCGCGCGAAGCGGATCCGGACCCAGATCGACCGTTCAATCGGCCCCGTCTGGGAGGCCAACCACGTCTGGCTGATCTTCGTCCTCGTCATTCTCTGGACCGCGTTCTCGCAGGCCTTCTCGGCGATCTTCACCACGCTCTACATCCCGCTGGCCCTCGCCGCGCTCGGCATCGTCCTGCGCGGCTCCGGCTTCGCCTTCCGCCACGCTCTGCCCGGGCCCGTGGAGCGACCCGCCAGCCGGGTCTTCGGGTTCGCGTCCGTGCTGACACCTTTCTTCATGGGCACGGTGGTCGGGGCGATCGCTTCCGGTGAGGTACCCGCCGGCGGCGACGGCGATCCCACGAGCAGCTGGACGGGCTTCCTGCCCCTGGTCACCGGTGTCCTCTTCGTGCTGCTCACCGCGTACACCGCCGCAGTCTTCCTGGTGCGCGATTCGGGAGCGGCGGGCGACACCGAGCTCCGCGACTACTTCGAGCGCCGCGCCTTGGCCGCGGCGGTGATCGCGGGTGCCGCCGCGGTCGTAGGGGTGATCGCGCTCCACGCCGACGGCCGCTACGTCTACGACGGGCTCACCTCGTGGCCCGGCATCGCGCTGGTCATCCTCTCCGGGATCTGTGGCCTGGTCGCCCTTGGCCTGCTGGTCAGCGGGCGGAACTATGGCCTGCGGGCGGCGGCGGTGGGGGCCGGAGCGGCCGTCATCTGGGGGTACTTCGCCGCCGCCTTCCCCTACATCCTGCCGACGTCCCTGAAGATCTCGGACGCCGCTGGGGCCTCCACGACGCTGACGTGGGTGATCGTCATCTTTGGGGTCGCGGCGGTCACGGTGATCCCCTCGCTGGTCCTGCTCTATTCGCTCTCCCAGCGGCAGACGCTCGAGGCCTATTCCACGAGCAGCGAGGCGACCTCGCCGCGCCAGTAGTTGAACGGTCCATCCGGCAGCTCCCAGCGCACCTCGGCCGTGCCCGGGACGCGGATCCCGCCGAGCTCGATGTAGTCGCCGAACTCGCCGACCCACGGCGTGTCGACGAAGGCACGGCCAGCCACCCGGGGCCTCATCGCGGATGCCTTTTTGATCAGGCCCGACTCGCCGAATGCCAGTCGCACGCTGGCTGCGACTCCGCCGACCAGGGTGGAGACCTCGACCTCGCCGTCGTCGAGCTCTCGCCAGGACAGCTCACGGTTCGCCGTCATCGCGAACGGGACCCACGGCAGCTCAGCGAGGTAGCGCATGGCCTCTCCCCGGTCGGTCTCCGGCCCGGTGTTCTTGTGTGGCGGGGACGAGACCCCAGACGCGGGCGATCAGCAGCCCCTTGCCATCGCGGTAGCGATCCGTGACTCTCACGCGGACGAAGGGGTTCGTTCCGAAGGAGGCCCGCCATTCGAACTCGACGCGGTCGGTGGCGTATTGCTGCACGGCTGTGAACTCCAGGCGACGGCCGCCGGGCTTCTGGACCATCTCTCCGCTCTGCCCGAGCCGGACGCGCTGGGGTTCCGGGGCTCCCTCCGGGAGTGCCCGATCGAGGTGCCGGGCGATGGCATCGGGCAGGGGTCGCTCGCTCACTGCGTCAGTTTCCTGCCTCTGGGGCGCGGATAGAGTGGCCGCGGATGAAGTGGAAGCCGGGCAAGCGCAGCGGCGACATCGAGGATCGGCGCGGCGAGGGAGGCGGGCTCGGTGGCGGTGGCATGCCGATCCCGATGGGCCGCCTCGGCGGCGGTGGGATCGGGACCCTGATCGTCCTGGCCATCGTCTATTTCCTCTTCATCCAGGGCGGGGGTGGGGGCGGCGGTTTCAACGTCCCCGACCCGACCAGCTCCTTCCCACAGGTGCCGCAGAGCGGGACAGGGAACGACTCCGTGCCCGGAAGCCCGAGCGAGGAGAAGGAAGTCCAGTTCGTCGATTTCGTCCAGGGTGACGCGCAGGACTTCTGGACGCAGCAGTTCCAGGGCGCCGGGAGGCCTTACCAGCGCGCGAAGGTGGTGCTCTTCAGCAACCAGGTGCGATCCGGCTGCGGGCTTGCCAGCTCAGCGACCGGGCCGTTCTACTGTCCGCTCGACCAGAGGGTCTATCTCGACCTCGGCTTCTTCAACGAGCTCAACCAGCGGTTCAAGGCTCCCGGCGATTTCGCCCAGGCCTACGTGATCGCCCACGAGCTCGGCCACCACGTCCAGCAGCAGCTCGGCATCGAGCAGCAGGTCCGGCAGCAGAGCCAATCCAATCCGGACGACGCCAACGAGCTCTCAGTGCGGCTGGAGCTGCAGGCCGACTGCCTCGCCGGCGTCTGGGCCCGCTCGACCTACGACCGCGGCATCCTCGAGAGCGGCGACCTCCAGGAGGGACTGACCGCGGCGGCGGCGGTCGGGGACGACCGGATCCAGCAGCAGACACAGGGAAGGATCGACCCGGAGTCCTTCACCCACGGCACCTCGGAGCAGCGCGACCACTGGCTGCAGACCGGCTTCGACTCGGGCAGGCTCGAGGCCTGCGACACCTTCTCGGGGGATATCTAACTGCGGTTCTGCTTCTTGCGCTAGCGGCCGGAGGCCCCGTATGTCCCCATCGCCGATCTCCCGGTGCACGCGGTTGGGATAATCCGCAGAGATGCGTTGTCCGTCCTGTGGGAACGAGAATCGTGAGGGGGCGCGGTTCTGCGACTCCTGCGGAACCGAGCTGGTTTCGGAGCAGCCCCCGGCCGAGCTTGATGCGAGGGCGCGCGCCAGCGCGACCCGTGATATGGAGGAGCCGCTGCCCGCCGACGTCCCGACCGAGATCGCCGGCCGCTACCGGGTCAGGCGATTCCTCGGCCAGGGCGGGCGGAAGCGCGTCTATCTCTCGACCGACACCATCGGCGGGGCCGAGGTCGCCCTGGCGCTCTACGACACGGAGGGGGTGGGCGCCGGCATCCAGGCTCGCGCGCGCCGGGAGGTGGAGGCGATGAGCAAGCTCGGCGATCACCCGCATGTCGTCCCGGTCCTCGACACGGGTGAGGACGACGGCAACCCGTTCATCGTCAGCCGCTACATGCCAGGCGGCGATGTCGAGGGCCTGCTCAGCGCTGCGGGCGGCCATCTCGCGGTCCCGCGCGCCGCCGAGATCGCCGCTGACGTCACGCGCGCCCTCGAGCACGCGCACGCGCGCGGGATCGTGCACCGCGACCTGAAACCGGCGAATGTCTGGATCGACGACGACGGCCGCGCCCGGCTCGGCGACTTCGGCCTGGCCACCACCGAGGCCCGCTCGCGAGTGAGCGGCGGCACTCTCGTCGGCACGGTCGCCTATCTCCCGCCCGAGCAGGCGCTGGGCGAGGCCGCCGGGCCGCGGAGCGACCTCTACTCGCTCGGAGCACTGCTCTACGAGATGCTCACCGGCCAGCCGCCGTTCCCGGGCGACGACGCCGTCTCGATCATCAGCCAGCATCTGCACGCCGACCCGGTGCCGCCCTCGCGGCACAACCCCGAGGTCCCCGAGGCGCTCGACCGGGCCGTCCTCGCCCTGCTCGCCAAGCGCCCGGATGATCGCCCGGCGAACGCCACCGAGGCGCGCGAGCTGACTCTCGGCGCGCTCGAGGAGAAACCGGAGGAGGAAGCCGAGGCGCGCCCCGCCAACCCCCTGGAGAGCCTGGCGGGCGGTGTCTTCGTCGGCCGCGAGCGCGAGCTCGACCTGCTCCGCGAGGCCGTCGACGGGGCGCTCGGGGGTCGCGGCTCACTGCAGCTGGTGGTGGGCGAGCCGGGCATCGGCAAGACGAGGGCGGCAGAGGAGCTCGCGACCTACGCCAGTGTGAGCGGCGCCCGGGTGTACTGGGGCCGCTGCCGCGAGGACGAGGGCGCGCCCGCCTACTGGCCCTGGGTGCAGGCGATCCGCTCCTACGCGCGCGATGCCGACCCGGTCGCCCTGGCGTGGCAGCTCGGCGGCGGAGCGGCCGAGGTCGCACAGTTGATCCCCGAGGTCGCGGAGAAGCTCGACATCGAGCCGGCCGGCGGGTCCGACAGCGAGGAGGCACGTTTCCGGCTGTTCGACTCAGTGACCAGCCTGCTGCTCGCTGCGGCGCGCGACCGGCCGTTGGTGATCGTCCTCGATGACCTCCACTGGGCGGACGAGCCTTCGCTGCTGCTGCTCCGGTTCGCGGCCAGGGAGCTCGCCTCGAGCGGCCTGTTGATCCTCGGGACCTACCGTGACGTCGAGCTCGGCCGCCACCATCCCCTCGCCCGGGTTCTCGGCGAGATCTCGAGCATCGAGGGGAGCGGGCGGATCCTGCTGCGCGGCCTCGCGGTTGGTGCCGTCGAGCGATACATCGAGATGACCTCCGGCGCCCCTTCGCCCCCGGGACTCGCCGAGGCAGTCGAGGAGCAGACCGACGGCAATCCCTTCTTCGTCGGTGAGGTGGTCCGGCTGCTCGCGAGCGAGGGGAAGCTCACCGGCGGTGGCAGCCTCGCCGAGCTGCAGATCCCACAGGGCGTGCGCGAGGTGATCGGCCGCCGTCTCGACCGCCTCAGCGACTCGACGAACGAGGCGCTCCGGGTGGCCGCGGTCATCGGACGCGACTTCGACGAGGATCTGGTCGGGCGGGTGGCCAAGCAGCCGCCGGAGGAGCTGATGAAGGCGGCCAGGGAGGCGATCGCAGAGCGGCTCGTGACCGATCTGGGTGACGGGCGCTTCTCCTTCGCCCACGCGCTTGTTCGCGACACGCTCTACGACGAGCTCAGCCCGCCGAAGCGCTCGGCGCTCCACGAGCGCACCGGCCTCGCGATCGAGCAGGTCTGCGGCGGCAACGTCGATGAGCGCCTCGGCGAGCTCGCCCATCACTTCCTCGAAGCGGCCCCACGCGGCGACCTCGCCAAGGCGATCGACTACGCAAAGCGCGCCGGCGCCCAGGACATGGAGCAACTCGCCTACGAGGACGCAGTCGAGGTCTACGACCGGGCCCTCGAGGTGCTCGAGCTGATGGAGCAGCCCGACGAGGCGCTGCGCTGCCGCCTCCTGCTCTCCCTCGGGGGCGCCGAGGCCAAGTCCGCCCGGGTGGCGGATGCCCGCGCCGCGTTCGAGCGGGCGGCCGAGTCGGCGCGCCGGCTGGACAACACCGACAGCCTGGTCGGCGCCGCCATCGGCATCGCGCTGTTGAGCGACGCCGGTCGGCTCGACGAGCAACTGCTCGCGCTGCTCGACGAGGCCCTGGAGAGGATCGGGCCGGAGCGAACCGCGCGACGGGCCGCACTGCTCAGCGCGAAGTCCGCCGAGATGTACTGGGTGGACAACGACGTCCGCGAGTCGGAACGACTGGTCAACGAGGCGATCGAGATCGCCCGGGAGATTGATTCGCCTTCCACCCTGGCGGCGGCTCTGACGCGCAAGATCTTCATTCCGGCCGGGCCGGACGCTCCGCAGGTTCGACTGGCGATCGCCGACGAGATGGTCGAGCTGGGCAATCGCTCCGGCGACCGCGAGGCGGTTGTGCGGGGTCACGCCTACCGGCTCTGGTCCCTGCTCGAGCTCGGCGACATCCCGGCGGTCGATCGCGAGCTCGAGCTCTACGCGCGGCTGGCTGAAGAACTGCGCATGCCGGAGCACACCTGGCACACCTTCGCGATGCGCGGCATGCGTGCCCTGCTAGACGGTGACATGGAGCAGGCCGAACGGCTCGCAGGAGAGGCGAGGCATGCCGGGGATCGAGCGGAGCAGTCGCTGGCACAGCAGTACTACGGCATCCAGATGATCCAGATCCGCAGCATGCAGGGGCGTGCCGGTGAGCTTCTGCCGGCGGTGCGGGACCTCGCCGAGCGCTTTCCGGGCATCCCCGCCTGGCGAACCGGCCAGGTCACGCTCGCGGCCAGGGCGGGAGACAACGAGCTGGCCCAGAGGGAGCTCGACCGCTTCGCCGCCGACGACTTCAGCGTGCTCCCCAAGGACGTCAACTGGTTCGCGGCGATGAGCCTGATCGGCGAGGCGATCGCGATGATCGGCGCCGCCGAGCACGCCGAGCGCGTCTACGAGCTGCTCCTTCCCTACGAGGGGCTGACGATCGTCGTGGCACGGGCCGCGGCGTGCAACGGCCCAGTGGATCGGGTCCTCGGCCTTCTCGCTCAGGCGATGGGCCGCCCGGACGACGCCGAGCGGCACCTCGGCGACGCCGTCGAGATCGCCACGCGGATGGGCGACCGCCCGGGGATGGCGCTCAGTGGCCTGGCTCTCGCCGAGCTGTTGCTCGAGCGGGGACGGGACGACGATCGCGACCACGCCCTGGAGCTCCTCGCCGCGGTGCTCGGCACGGCCCGCGAGATGGGCGCGCGCTGGATCGCCGACCGCGCCCTGGGGGACCGGCTCGAGGCGCAGGGCCTCGCGGGCGTCGACGTCACGACCTCGATCGACGAGATGGTCTCGGCGCTCGAAGAGGAGCAGCCCGACATGCGCGCCCACATGGCGCCCGACGGGAGGGTGGCGATCCTGTTCAGCGACATCGAGGACTCGACGGTCCTCACCGAGCGGCTCGGCGATGAGCGCTGGCTCCAGCTGCTGCGAGAGCACAACGCGATCTTCCGCGAGCTCCTCTCCCGCCACGATGGCTATGAGGTGAAGAGCCAGGGCGACGGGTTCATGCTCGCCTTCCCCGACCCCTGTGAGGCGCTCGAGTGCGCGATCGAGGTCCAGCGCGCGTTCGCCGAGCGCGAGCGGGACGAATCGAGCGAGCTACTGCGCGTTCGGATGGGCCTGCACACCGGCGAGGTGATCTCGGAGGAGGGCGACTACTTCGGCAAGAACGTGATCCTCGCCGCCCGGATCGCGGCGCAGGCGCTCGGGGGCGAGATCCTCGTCTCGGAGGAGCTGCGGCAGTCGGTATCGACCGGCAATGGGAACGGACTCCGCTTCGACGACGGCCGCGAGCTCGAGCTCAAGGGACTCGCCGGCAGCCACCGGGTCTATCGCGCCGATTGGGCGGAGTCCGACGCGGCGTCCTCCGTTGCCTGAGGACGGTTCGCCCGAACCCCTCACCCCGGCCCAGCACGAGGGTGCCGCGACCACGCTGGCTGAGGCGTTCATCGAGGACCCGGGCTGGCTGTCGATCGGGCCCGGCAGACCGCAGTCCCGGCGGAGGTTCATCTATCGGACCTGCCTGGGCGTGATCGGCGTAGCCGACCGCTGGTGCGGGCCCTCCTGGTGCATCTGCGATGAGGGCACTCCCGTGGGCGTACTGGTCGGCTGCGCTCCCGAGCGCTGGCCACCGCCGCAGCTCCGCACGCTCCTCACCCTCGCACCCGGCCCGATCCTGGCCGGCCCGGCTGTGCTCTCCCGCTCTCTCCGGGCGGAGCGGCACTTCGAGAAGGCGGAGCCGGACTACGACCACTTCCTCGTCTGGATGTTCGGCATCCGGCCCGCCTACCAGCGCCAGGGCCTCGGCCGGCGGCTGATGGGCGCGGCCCTCGGTATCGCCGACGACGCCGGGGTGCCCGCCTACCTCTACACCTCCAACTCGGACAACCTCCCCTACTACCGCTCTCATGGCTACGAGGTCACCGGGCGAATCCACCCTCCCCGGCGGCGGCCCCAACTGGTTCATGGAGCGGCCCGCCGCCGCGTGACGTCCGATCGGCGCGAATCCCAGCCTTCCCGCTTAGAGTTGCCCGGCCAATGGAAGGCGCTCCCGCAGTGACGAGAGGACGTCGACTCAGGCTTCCACCTGTCGTCGTGGTTCCTGCCATTGCCGCTGTCGCAGTCGCGGTGGCGGCCCTGATCGCGTTGCCGAAGCTGACCGGCGGCTCGGGCTCCGCCTCCGGCAAGCTCGCCTCGGTGAAGGTCGCCCCGGAGCCCTGGCAGGGTCACGCCAAGCCCGCGTACCGGTCCGAGACGGAGTTGCAGAAGGCGGCTCCCTGGGACACGCCCTCCAAGCGGACGGCGCCCGGCGCGATCGATCCAAAGACCGGAATGCCCGCGGCCTCGGCCGGCACCAACGGCTCCTACACACCCCCGTCGCCGGCGGAGCGAAAGCGCGTCTACACGGCAACGCATCCCGTGGGCGGCGTCGAATCCGCCCTTCTGCTGAACCGGACGGCCCTCGCCCCGGTATCGGCCCCCGACCCGATCAGGCAGATGATCAGTGCGGCGAACCTGATCGTCGGCCAGCCGTACGAATGGGGCGGCGGGCACGGCTCCTTCCAGTCGAAGGGGTACGACTGCTCCGGCGCCGTCAGCTACGCGCTCGCCGGTGCCGGTCTGCTCCGAGCCCCGCTCACCTCGGGGCAGTTCATGAGCTACGGGATTCCCGGGCCAGGCCGCTGGCTGACCATCTACGCCAATTCCGGCCACGTCTACGCGGTGATCGCCGGGCTGCGCTGGGACACCGTCGGCGACGCACGCGGATCGGGCCCCCGCTGGCATCCCTTGGACGCCTATCCGGAGGGCTTCGTCGCCCGGCACCTGCCGGGGCTCTAGACCTTCCGCTTAGGCGTTCCTCTCTAGGCTTCCGCGATGCTTTCGGCTCTGCTGGCGGGCGCGCTGATCGTCGGCGCCTCACTGCTGCTCGGCTCGGCGATCATGGCGATCGCCGGCCTGCCGAGGCATTCCGCCGCCGGCCCCGCAACCGGGATCTCGGCGCTGCTCGTGATCTGCGGCATCGCGGTCAAGCTGCCGGGGCATGCGTCACGGCGGCGATCGCCGTCGGGCTGGCGCTGGTCGGCTGCTTCGTGGTCTTCGGCCGAACGCGAGCGCCTACCGGGGCGTTCCGAGTGGGGGCGGTCATCGTGGTCGTCGGCGCCGTGCTCGTCGCCGCCATCCCGTTTGCGACCAGCGGCCGCGTCGGGATCCTGGGTCAGGGCCTGGTCAACGACGACATGGCATCGCACCTGCTCTTCACGGAGTGGATCAGCAGCCATGCCGGCCCGACACCCGACCTGATCAAGGACGGATACCCGCTCGGGCCTCATGCGATCGTCGCCGCTACGGCCAAGGTGAGCGGGGCGAGCCTGATCGAGGGGTTCGCCGGGCTGACGGGGGCGATCGCGGTCCTGCTCGCCCTGACCGCCTACGGGGCCCTGCGAGGTGTCCGCGGCGTTGCTCCGGGTGCCGGCGGCGGTCCTGGCCGCGAGCCCGTACCTGGCGGCTGCCTACCTGGCGCAGGGCGCCTTCAAGGAGCCACTCCTCGGCCTCGCGGTGCTGGGCTTCGCCCTGGCCCTGCCGCCCCTGCGCGCGGTTTGGTCCGGCCGAACGTCCCGGAGTACCCCTCTCAGCGAGCACTCCGGGACGTTCGCGATTCCCCTCGGGGTGATCGCCGCGGGCACGATCTACAACTACAGCTTCCCCGGCCTCGCGTGGCTGGTCGGCACCGCCGTGATCTGGATGCTGGTGATCGCGCTGCGGGAGCGGGACCGTACGGCCTCCGTGCTCGCCGGCCTCCGCCTGAGGGAGCGGTTCCGCGGTGCACGGCCCGCACTCCTGCTCGGCATCGGGATCCCGGTGATCGCCGCCCTGCCCGAGGTCTTCCGCCTCGCGAGCTTCTCGAGCTTCAAGGCCTTCAACCCATCCGGCACCGGCCCGACCGTCGGGTTCGGCAACCTGCGCCAGCAGCTCAACCCGCTCGAGGCATTCGGAATCTGGCCCTCCGGCGAGTTCCGGATCACCCCGGCCAACTCGACGACTCCCGAGATCGCCTTCTATCTCGGCGGCCTGCTCGCCCTGGCGGCCTTCGCCTGGGCGACTGGCGCGGGCGCTCTCGCGGCGGGAGTCCGCTCTGCCCTCGGCTCTGATCGCCTCGGCGCTCTGCTACCTGGCCGCGCTCGCCGTCGGCACTCCGTACACGCAGGCCAAGGCCCTCGCCATCGCCGCGCCGCTGGTCATGCTGATCACGCTCCGGGGGCTGGTCTCGGCGGACGCGATCGAGGGCGAGGAGTCGGCGGTCCCCGAGGGTGGTGCGGCCCGGTGGCCGCCCGGCATGCTCCGGCCGTTCCTGCCGGTCGCCGTACCGCTGCTCACGGTGGCCTTCGTGGCCGCGGCAGCGTTCTCGACCCTGTTGCCGCTCCGCCAGGCGGCGGTCGGACCGGACTACCACCTCCAGGAAATGCTCCTGATGCGTCCCGATCGTGGATGGCCAGAACGTGCTCTTCCTCGGCCGGGACAACTTCGTGTCCTGGGAGCTGATCGGCTCGGAGGTCTACGCGCCGATCACGAACCACTACGACGTCGAGGAGGTGCCCGCCCTCTACCGCGCCACCGACCTGAACGCCAAGTTCGACTGGGACAACGTGCCGCCGCCCGTGATGAACCGGTTCGACTGGGTGGTCACGACGAGTGCGGCCATGCAGAGCCAGGCGCCGGTCGGCTTCAGGCCGCGACTGCGAACCCACGACTTCGTCCTCTGGCATCGCGACCACCCGGTCGGGCAGCGCCGCACCCTGTTCGAGCCGATCAATCCGGGCGCGCCGCTCGACTGCAGCGACCCGGGCGAGGCGAAGCTCAGGAAGATCGACGGTACGGCGACCGTCTTCACGGTGCAGCCGGTCGTCGGCCGGGTCTGGCGCCCGAGCCCGGAGCTGACGCAGACCAAGCCCGCCCAGCAGCGGCTCTACCTCACCCCCGGGCGCTGGGACATCTCGATCCAGTACGCGAGCACGCAGGCGCTGCACGTCACCGGGAGCGGCGGGCCGCTGGCCGCGCCCTTCGACGCCACGCTCCGCACCAACCTGCTCTTCCGCGGGCCCTCGCCGTACTACCCGGTCGGAACGCTCGAGGTGAAGCGCCCGGGAGAGGTCGTCTTCGACGTCAGCGTCGACGACCCGCCGCTGGTCGGCCGCCTCCTGCACACCGAGAGCAAGGCCTACCTGACCGGTCTTGCGGCCACGCGCGCCGACCCGCCGCGCCAGCCCGTGCTCTCGCCGGGCCTGCGGCCGCTACGTGGACTGGTACGAGGTCGCGCCAGGCACCCCACCGAGCGCGCTCCAGGGCGTGCCGGCCCCGCATCCCCAGCCGGTGGAGGACGACTAGTCGTCACCTTCGGCACCTACGGGGGTGCGGAAGGTGACACGGAGCCGCGCATCACTACGATCGCCGCATGCCCCGCCTCTGGGCCATCAGCCTCGTGATCCTCGTCGTCTGTCTCCTCGCCTCGATGGTGATTGCCATCGTCAAGCTGAGCGGCGGATAGACTCCTCCCGCAAATTCCGCCCCAGCAGGAGGATCGATGTTCGAGCGCATAGTGGTAGGAACCGATGGCTCGGAGACCGCCACCGAGGCGGTGAGGACCGCCGTGGAGCTCGCCAAGCTCTCCAACGCGAAGCTGGAGATCGTCAGCGCCTACCAGCCGGTGCCGCAATCACGCCTCAGGGATGAGGAGTCGGGTATCACCGGTGACATCTCCCACGCGATCAATCCGAGGGAGGACGTGCAGTTCGTGCTCGACAAGGCCGCGGGCGTGGCGAAGCAGGCCAATGTCGAGGTGGTAACCCACCCGCTCGAGGGCGATCCGGCCGACGCGATCCTCGACGTCGCCGAGGAGAACGACGCCGACCTCGTTCTGGTCGGCAACAAGGGCATGACCGGGGCGCGGCGCTTCCTGCTGGGCAGCGTGCCGAACAAGATCTCGCACCACGCGCCCTGCGACGTGTGGATCGTCAAGACGACGTAGCTAACAACCGGACGCTCTCGCCCTGACCGCCGCCGCCGCGTCGATCAGCCCGGCGCCGAACAGGCGCGCGTCATAGGGCTGGCCGAGCTGAGAATCGCTGTGGCGGGCGGTCGCCTCGAGCTGGCACTCGACCGCCGTCGGCGAGCTGCCGACGAGGTGGCTTCCGATCACCAGCGCGGCGACGCCCGAGACATGGGCGGCGGCCATTGAGGTGCCCTCGTAGCCGCCGGGATAGCCGAAGGTGGTAAAGCCGCTGCCGATGAGGGTGAGCTGGAAGATCGGTGCGCCGCGACTGAACAGGGCGTCGTCGGTCCCGCAGCTGGCGAGCAGCGGGAAACCGCCGCCGGGCGCCACCAGGTCCAGTCCCGCCCCGGTGCGGGAGTCGCTCGCCAGGCAGGCGTCCTTCGTGGTCCGCCCGACGCCGATCACGTGCGGGGCTCCGGCTGGGTAGGCGACGGGCTCGCCGTTCTCATTTCCGGCCGCGGCGACCACCAGGGACCCCTTCTTGAAGGCGTACTTGACCGCCGAGCAGATCCCCTTGATCTTCCCGCAGCTGTTCACGCCCAGCGAGAACTCGAAGCTCATGTTGATCACCTGGGCCTTGTGGTTCGCGGCCCACCGGATCCCCTTGGCGATGTTGCGCGCCGTGCCGAAGCCCTCGGAGTCGAGCACGCGGACCGGGATGATCTTCGCCCGGGAGGCCAGCCCGGTGAGGCCGAAGTGGTTGCCGGTCTGCTCGGCGATCGTGCCGGTGACGTGGGTGCCATGGCCGTCCTCATCGAGCGGCATCCGGTCCTTGTCGACGAAGTCGTAGCCGGGCAGGAACTGCTTGCGGGAGAAGTCCGGGCTGAGGCGGAACTTGGGCTTCCTGGTCATGTAGGCGACGCCGGTGTCGAGCACCGCGACTCTCGCTCCCTTGCCGGCGGGGACGCCCCGCTGCTTGAGGAGCTCCCAGGCCTCCGGAGCGTTCAGCCCGCCTCGCTCCTGGAACTGCAGCGGGGTGGGGGACTCGCCGCAAAGCGATCCGCAGGGCAGGAAGTTCCACTGAGTCCGCTCCCAGCCGCCGGGAACGCCGGCGGGGCCCGGATCATCGGGGATGCTCGAGGCGTGCGCCACGTAGTTGGGGACGGCGTAGGCGACCGCCGGATTGGCGTCGAGGGCCCGCTGCGCGGTGGAGACGTCGACGCCCGCGGGCACCTCGAGGACCTGCTCCGTGCCGCCGTCGAATCGGACGAGCAGCTGCCCGGGGACGAACCCCGGAGCCGCCGCTGTCTCGGCTGCGCCGGCCGTGCCGCCGGGCACGACGAGCGCGGCAACGACGAGGGCGATTGTTCCGGCGAGCTTGCGCATGGGACCCGGAGAACACCGCCTAGGGCGAAAAGTTCCTGGTGGCGAGCGACTTCGGTCGGCTCCATACTGGCGGAGAGATGTCTCCGCCGGAGTTCAGCGAGACCGATGAGCGGCACATGCGGATGGCGCTTCGGCTCGCCGAGGATGCGGCCCGGAACGGCGACGTGCCCATCGGCGCCGTCGTGGCGCGGGGCGACGAAGTGCTGGGCTCGGCCGGCAATGAGCGCGAGCTGCGGGGGGACCCCACCGCGCACGCGGAGGTGCTCGCCCTGCGCCAGGCATCCGAGCGACTCGGCGGCTGGCGGCTCCTCGAGACGACGATCTACGTGACGCTCGAGCCCTGCCCGATGTGCGCGGGGGCGATCACCCTGGCGCGCGTCCCGCGGTTGGTGTACGGCGCCGCCGATCCCAAGGGCGGAGCGGTCGGCAGCGTGATCGACCTGTTCGACGCGCCGGTCGTTAACCACCGCCCAGCGGTGGATGCGGGCCTGCTCGCCGATCAATCTGCCGACCTGCTCGAGGCATTCTTCTCGGCGCGCCGCTAGCCCGAGGTCATCGCCCGAGCGGCCTCCGTGAGCGCCTCGGAGTGCCGCACCGGGTACCGGGGTTTCTCACCCGGGCTTCGCAGTGCGTCCGGGAGGGATTCGATGCTAAGCCTGGTCCGCTCCCGCAGCTCCCCCAGGGTCTCGGCGTTGACGATCTCGCCGTTCCTGATGGCGGGCACGAGCAGTGGCTCGCCGTCGAGCTGCTCGTCCGCGGTTCCGACGACGTCCTCGACCATCGTGCCCTCATCGAGGCGCCTGAACACCTGCTTGGCGTCCGGTAGCGTCGCCTTCCCCTCGGAGTGCTTCGCCACCCCGCGCCAGGCCTCGCCTCGAAGCTCGGCGACGAGCTTGTAGACGCCGTTCACCACCGGCGAGTCGTGGCTGGTCCCCAGCTCGGTTCCGACGCCCCAGAGGTCGATGGGTGTCCCGGCCCGGCAGAGCTCGCCGATCCGGTGCTCCTCCAGGTCTCCGGAGGCGACGATCACAGCATCGGTGAACCCGGCCTCGTCGAGCAGGCGCCGTGCCTCGCGAGCGAGACCGGCCAGGTCTCCGGAGTCGATCCGGATCCCGGTCAGCGGGATCTCGGTGCGGCGTGAAGCCTGGATCGCCCGGCGGACCCCCTCGAGAGTGTCGTAGGTGTCGACGAGGAGGAGCGCGTTCCCCGGGTTCCCGCGCATGAACGCCTCGAAGGCCTCCTCCTCGCTCTCGAAGCTGAGCACGTACGAGTGCGCCATCGTGCCCACCGGCCTCAGGCCGTAGCGCATCGCGGCCGCCACGTTCGAGGTCCCGCCGAATCCGGCGACCGCGGATGCCCGGGCGACCTTCATCGCCGCGTCGACCCCGTGGTCCCGCCTGGGCGAGAAGTCGAGCACGGACTCTCCCTTGCCGCGGGCGGCGAGCACGATCCGAGCTGCCTTGGTGGCGATCATCGTCTGAAAGTTGATCTGGTTGAGCAGCAGGGTCTCGAGGAGCTGGGCGTCGATCAGCGGTGCGGTCACCCGAACCAGCGGTTCGTCCGAGAACGCGATCGTCCCCTCCGGCATCGCTTCGATGTGCCCGCTGAAGCGGAATCCCTCGAGGTAGCGCAGGAAGTCGTCATTGCACCCGAGCGTTCCCAGGTACTCGAGCTCGGCCGGCCCGAAGCGCATCTCGGTGATCAGCCGAAGCGTCGGGCCGAGGCCACAGACGACGAGCCAGTCGCGGTGGGGCGGGAGCTTGCGGACGAAGAGCTCGAAGACGGCCGGATCGTTGCGGCCGAGCTGGTGATAGCTCGCCGCCATCGTGATCTCGTAGAGGTCGATCAGCAGTGACGTCTCTGCCGGCGTCAGCAGCCCGGGGTCATTCGCGTCCGCCATGGGCGAAGCCTATGTAGGTCGACCCTCAGCCGGTGAGCCAGGCCACGGGGTTCTCGACCATCATCGTCCGCTCCTGCTCCTCGGTCATACCCCACTCGCGGAGCTCGGGCAGCACCCTCTCATGGATGATCCGGATGGTCCAATCGTGAGCGGCGCCCGCGGCGATCAGGGCGTCGATCACGTTGACAGGAAACCAGTCGGTGGTCGCGACCGAATCGGCTGAGAGGAAGATCCGGTCCGCGTAGCCGCGCTCGAGCAGGGCCTTGGCCGTCTCCTGGCGCTTTTCGTAGGGCAGGAAGATGTCGAGGCCGTAGCGGTCGAGCCCGATCCAGACACCGGTCTCCAGAAGACCCTCGATGTAGTCCAGGTCGTCGCTGTCGCCGGTGTGGGCCATCTGGATCTTGGCCGGTTCGACGCCCTCCTCGACGAAGATCTCGACCTGCCGCGGGCCGGTGTTGCTGGCGGGCCGGGAGTGGGCCATGATCGGCGCACCGGTGCGGACGCTCGCGCGGGCGGCGGCACGATGGACCTTCTCGATGTTCTCGTTCACCCCGGGCTCGTCGGCGGCACACTTGATGAAGGCCGCCTTGATGTCCGTCCCCTGGATGCCCTCCTCGATGTCGTGCACGAAGAGCTCGGCGATCTGGTCGGGGTCGCGGTTCATGAAGAACTGTGGGAGGTGGTCGTAGGTGTAGATCCCGGTGCAGGGAATCACCTGGAGCCCGGTCTCCTCCGAGACCCGCCGCATGAACTCCACGTCGCGGCCGAGGAACATCGCGGTGGGCTCGCCAATCGTCTTGACGCCGAGGTCGACTGCAGCCCTCGCCTCCCGCACGGCGATCTCGAAGACCTGCTCGGGGGGAACCTCGTGCGGCTTGTCCTCCTTGACGGCGCCCACGATCGGCCACTGGTTGCGGACCGCCTCGTCGGCGTTGCGCAGGTGCTCGTGGATCAGGGTGGTGCCGAGCTCTTCGGCCTCGACCATTCCGGTCACCGTGGGCACCTGTGGCATGGCGCGGGAACCCTATTGCAGCGTCAAGTAAGCCGCTCATCGGCCATTGGTGACGACCGACCACGTTGGGATACTCGCCCCCGCTGCCACCAACCGTGGCACGAATCCCCGTCAGAACGCCTTCGGGAGGCGTCCAAAAGAGGAGGAACGCGCATGGAGAGAAGCGACAAGGCATGGGTGCCGTTGGTTGCGGGTCTCGGGTTCATCGTGTTGCTGATCGTCAGCATCATCGTCACGGGTGAGCCGAAGAGCGCGGATGATGGGCCCGCGGCGGTCGCGCAGTGGTACAGCGACAACAAGGACGCCGCCGAGATCGGGGCATTCATCAGCGTTGTGGCCGGGGCGTTCCTGATCTTCTTCGGGGCGTACCTGCGCAAGGTCTTGGAGCCCGGAGCAGGGCTGATGCTCTCGGTTCTGCCACTTATCGGGGTGGCGATCGTGGCCATCGGGGCGGCGATCGACGGCATGCTGATGTTCGCGGCCGCCGAGGCGGTCAACGACGTCCCGGCGCCCGAGATCCAGACGATCCAGGCGATCTGGGACAACGATTTCCTGCCATTTCTGCTCGGCGTGCTCGTCTTCAACTGGTCGGTCGGACTCGCGGTGCTGAAGAGCCGAGTCCTGCCGAAGTGGATGGGGTGGGCCGCGATCGTCTTCGGGGTCATCGGGCTTGCCGGCCCGATCGGATTCTTCGGAGCGATTGGCGCCGCCCTCTGGGTCATCGTCGCCAGCATCCTGCTCGCGATGAGTGCGAGCGGCCCTGCGCCGGCACAGCCGGCCGCCTCATAGGGCGAGTCAGCATCCGGCGCTCCATGGGGGCCGCGCGCGGGAGACCGCGTGCGGCCCTCTCGCTCTCTCCTATTACCCTTTCCCGGTTGCCGCTGGAGAGGTGTCCGAGTGGCTTAAGGAGCTCGCTTGGAAAGCGAGTGGGCGGGTTAAACCGCCTCGTGGGTTCGAATCCCACCCTCTCCGCTGATCCCACCCGCGCGAACGTCCCGGAGTGCTCGCCCAGAGGGGGTACCAGGGACGTTCGAGCAGTGCACCGGGGGCGAACGTCCCGGATTGTTCGCTCAGAGGGGGTATGTGGGACGCTCGGGTAGCGGAGCTTGCGGGTCGGCAGTTCAATCGCGTTTCGAGGCAGCAGCTCCTCGAGATCGGTCTGAGCGACGCCGCGATCACGCGCTGGACCGTGACAGGCCGTCTCACACTCGTCGAGGAGGGGGTGTTCGCGGTTGGTGCTCCCTTGGAGCACGACTGTTGGGGCAGATGGATGGCCGCGACTTTGACGGCGCCGGGTAGCGTTCTGAGCCACCAGGGCGCGGCAGCCGCATGGGGTCTCCTGTCGGAGCAGGTCGGGCCTCAAACGGTCACCCGAGCTGGCAGCGGCGGACCCCGGCTCCACGGCGGCGTCCGTGCATTTCGCAGCAAGACCCTCCCGGGGGACTGCACGACGCTCCGCGGAATCCCGATCACGATCGTGCCCCGGACCCTCCTCGATCTCGCCCGGGTGGTGGGTGATCGAGCCTTGGCGCGGACCGTGCGCGAAACCGTTCGGCTGGGTCTGACCACTCTCCCACTGCTCGGAGACAGTCTCGGCCGCTACCGCGGCCGTCGTGGCGTTCGTCGGCTGGCCACCACGATCGCTCGGTATGCCGGCCTGCCACTGGAGCGTGCCCGGAGTGGAGCAGAGGTGCGGGCGCTGGAGCTCCTGCGCGACGCCGGGCGCCCGCTGCCGGAACTCAACGTGCGGATCGCTGGCGAAGAGGCGGATTTGAGCTGGCCGCAGGCGAGGCTGATCGTCGAAGTGGATGGCGGGCCCTTCCATCTCGACGTGGGCGAGGACGCTCGCAAGCAGCGTGCTTGGGAGCACGCGGGATGGACCGTTCTCAGAATCCCAACGGAGGACGTCTACGAGCGCCCGTATCGCCTACTCACCCTCGCCCCGAACGTCCCGGAGCCCCCTCCTCACCGAGCACTCCGGGACGGTCGGCAAAGGGGTTCACGGTGAACGTCCCGGAGCCCCCTTCTCAGCGAGCACTCCGGGACGTTCGGCGGGGGGTCCTGGCGTATAACTCCCCCCGTGGCTTGGCAGGTCTATTTGGCTGGTGAGATTCACTCCGATTGGCGCGAACGGGTCGCCTCGGGCGCGCAGCAGGCCGGGCTGGACCTCACCTTCACCTCGCCCGTGACCGACCACGCCGCGTCCGATGACGTCGGCGTGGCGATCCTCGGCCAGGAGTCCGACGGCTTCTGGAAGGACCACAAGGGCGCGGGCGTGAACGCGATCCGCACGCAGACGCTGATCCGCCAGGCCGACGTCGTGGTCGTCCGCTTCGGGGACAAGTACAAACAGTGGAACGCCGCCTTCGACGCCGGTTACGCGGCGGCGCTCGGCAAGCCGATCATTAGCCTGCACGATCCGGACACCACGCACGCACTGAAAGAGATCGACCGCGCCGCGATGGCGACTGCGGAGACGCCGAAGCAGGTCGTGGAGGTGCTGCGCTACGTGCTCGAGGGCAAGCTGCCCGCCGGGGCTTAGAGAGGAGACCGAGATGGGATTGGAGAGCTGCAAGGTCGAGGCGATCGTCGCCGTGACCGACATGGACGAGGCCAAGGAGTTCTACGGGGGCAAGCTCGGCTTACCGGGTGGGCCGGAGCAGCCCGACGGCGGCATCACGTATCGGTGCGCGGGGGGTACCGAGATCCACATCTACCCCTCGCCGGACAACGCCGGCAAGTCGGGCGCGACGCTCGCGGCGTGGTCCACGGAAGACGTCGAGGGGGTCGTCAACGAGCTCACCACGAAAGGGGTCCAGTTCGAGCAATACGACATGGACCCGATTAAGACCGATGAGAGAGGCATCGCGGATATCGGTGGCGATCAGATCGCCTGGTTCAAGGACCCTGACGGCAACATCCTGGCGGTCGGGTCGCCGTAGCGCCGCTAGCCTTTCACCGTCCCGGAGGGGTGCCGGAGCGGTTGAACGGGGCGGTCTCGAAAACCGTTAGGGGCCTTCGGGTCCCTCGTGGGTTCGAATCCCACCCCCTCCGCTTGATAACTCGGTTTCCGCTTGTTAAAGCGGAATCCGAGGCGTCCAACGCAATGCCACACGGTTGCCGGAGTCGGGTCAACGAGGGTCAACGCGACGCCTGGCGGACAGATTTCGTTCCCCCGATGTTCCCCCGAACGCGACTGGCCGTGACGCGACTGTCACATCTCGAACTGGCCACAACCCGATTTTCGGGTCAGGAAGTCGAAGCCATGATTTGGCCGTGGATGCAGTGACTTTCCTGATCGGTGCGACTCGTGAGTTGCCGTTGGCTTCCGGCAGATTCCGGCGGGTTTGGGTCATGAGGGCAGTTCCGTGACCAAACCAGGTGCATCACCTGCTAACGACAGCGGGGGGCGCGGCGCGGTCTGGTAGCGCATTCGGCTGGGGGCCGAAAGGTCGCTGGTTCAAATCCAGTCGCCCCGACTTTTCCCTGGTAATCGGCAGGTGTCGGTGAATCGAGAGCGGCAGAATGCTGCCGCAGCCGATCCAGACTGGGGGTCCCCTCCAGGCACGAGACCCCCGGTCTAATTCGGGCGGAGCCACATTCGAGGGCACAATTTGTAGCTTCCGCGGACGCCGGTCTAGCCTGAGTGCGTGTTGAGGGGACCCGCTCGAGGCACCGCCCGTGGCAGCGACCGAAAGCAGAAGCCGACGACGACTTGCCCTCGCGCGTCTCGGCACTTCCGCAAGCACGCGAACGGAGCAGCGAAGCGACGAGCGCGAGAGCGCGCTGAAAAGGCACACTCCGCATGGAAAGCAGTGCTCTCCCTCCAGTGTCGCTGCTGATGGAACTGAATCTGCTCTACGGGACCAAGGAACGGGCCGAGGCGCTTGGCCGCGACTGATCCTCGATCTGGGCTAGGCCGGCGAATCACGGCGAGGGCCCACGGGACGCCGGGCCGTCATCTGCACTGGCACCTAAGCCGGCGCCGGCATGTGTTGATCCGCGGCGGCGGCCTCGCCGCATTGTTGGCCGTCGTCGGGCCGGGGATCCTCGCCGGGCTCTCCGACGACGACCCCGCCGGGATCACGACTTACTCGATCCTCGGCGCCAAGTACGGCTACGAGCTGCTCTGGGTCTTGGCCCTCTCGACCGTGGCATTGATCGTCTTCCACGAGCTCGGGGTGCGGATGGGCATCGTCACCGGTAAGGGGCTGATGGCACTCGTCCGCGAGCACTCGGGGCCGGGCGCCGTTCAGGTCGTGCTCGGCGCGCTCGTCATCGCCAACCTCGGAACCCTCTGCGCCGAGTTTGCCGGCGTCGCCGCCGGTATGGACCTCCTGAGCGGCCTCAGCCGCTATGTCAGCGTGCCGCTGGCGGGATTGGCGGTCTCACTCCTGGTCCTGCGCGGCTCGTTCAAATATGTCGAACACGTTCTGCTCGCTCTGAGCACGATCTTTGTCGCCTACATCCTCTCCGGCGTCCTCGCCCATCCCGACTGGGGCGCGACCCTTCAAGGCACGGTCAAACCGAGCATCCCCCTCAACCGCGAGGCGATTCTGGTAGCTGTCGCCACCATCGGCACCACCCTCGCCCCCTGGGGCCTGGCCTTCATCCAGTCCTACGCCGTCGACAAGCGTCTCAAGGTCAAGGATCTCCGCTACGAGCGGGTGGACGTCATTGTCGGCGCTGTCCTCACTGGCGTGATCGGGCTCTTCGTCGTCATCGCTTGCGCCGCAACTCTGCACATTCAGGGCATCAAGATCAATGACGCCAGCGACGCGGCGCGGGCGCTCGAGCCGCTGGCCGGAAATCTCGCCGCAACCTTGTTCGGGCTCGGTTTCCTCGGCGCGGCGCTGCTGGCGGCGGCGATCGTGCCACTCTCGACCGCCTACTCGGTCGCCGAGGCCTTCGGCCGCGAGTGCGACATCGACGACAAGTTCGACCAAGCCCGGGTCTTCTACCTCAGCTACGGCGCGATCGTCATCGCCGCCGCCGCGATTGTCCTCGTCCCCGGAGCGCCGCTGATCCCGATCCTCTTTCTCTCGCAAGCGCTGAACGCCGTCCTCTTGCTCGTCATCCTGCCCTTCATGCGCCGCTTGGCCAAGAGCCGCGAGATCATGGGCGAGCACGCCTTGAGCGGCCTCGGCCGAGCGCTGACCGGGGCGGTATTCGCTCTGATCGCCCTCTCGGTCGGCGCCCTGGCGGTGTTGACGGTGGCCGGACTCTGAGCCCCTCCAGATCGATCTCATGCCCGACAGTCCCTGCGGCCCCTTTCCGCATGGAAAGCGGCAGTCGACAGGAGAATCTCGAACCACGCCTGCTTCAGGCCCCGACCTCGGCGGCTGGGGGGGACACCACCGGGCGAACCAGGTCTCTCATGGCGCCGTTGAACTTCCCGGGCTCGTCGACGAAGGGCTCGTGGCTGGAGTACTCGAACCATACGAGCTGCTTCGAGGGCGCCGTCAACGCGTCAAAGTAGGCCACGCTGGTCTCCGGGGGGACCCAGTGATCCCGTCGGCCAAGCAAGAGGAAGACCGGAAGGCGCAACACAGGCGCCAGCTCAATGAGATTCAGTTTCGAGACCTCGGGCCACATCGCCTCCATCGACCACCGGAATCCGCGTATGGCGCCAGGCAGCTCGAAGATCGAGGACTCCTGACCGCCGAGAACGGCTCGGCCCGCCTGCCACAGGGCTCTGGGTCTCATGCCGCCTTCGAAACGCACTACCCAGGTCCGCTCCGTGAATACAGACGCAGCCGGGTACGGCGGGGGGCCGATCGCGCGCAGTTTCCTCACTGCCCGTCGGTTTCCGCGGCGCTGGGCGTCCGAGAGTGCGAAGGCGTAGGAGGCGGATTCTGCCGCTGCCCAGTCGCCGATTTGCCCGCAGCCGACGTACGCCGCGACCTTCTCCGGGAAGCGGGCGGCGTAGAGCACTCCGAGAACGGAGCCCCAGGAGTGCCCGAAGATTGTCACGTTCCTCTTGCCGAGCCGCTTGCGCACGGCTTCGACCAGCTCGTCGAGGTCGGAGATGAACTGCTTGACCGTCATCGATGATCGAGCGATGCTGCGGTCGAACGACTTGCCGGCGCCGCGCTGATCCCAGTAGACGACCGTGAAGCTCTTCTCCAGCGGAGCATTGAAGTAACGGAAGAACCGCGTTTCGCTCCAGCCTGGCCCGCCGTGCAGCATGATCAACGGTGGATTGGCGAGGCTCTCGCCGCGAATCATCACCCACTGATCGACCCCACCGAGCTTGAGAAACTCGATCTCGGCAATGCTCCCGCGCATGAGAACTCCATCCGCCGCGCGAAATGGTGGCGTTCTTCCAGGGCTCCGCATGGCGGCTTGAGCATCCCAGCCACTGGTGGTTGCGGCAACCTGCGGAGCACCGGGCCTCCCGGTGGCACGCTCTCAGCATCCACCGATACGAGAAGGTGATAGTTGTCAGCCACCGTCCTGAGCACCTCAGGTTCTGAGTGTCTGGCTCGATAGCGAGCGCCCGAAAGGAGACAAATGCCTGCCGATGAGAAGCCGGTCTTGATCGCCTACGACGGTTCAGACCATGCAAAGCATGCGATCGAACAGGCTGGAGCCGAGTTGCGAACGCCCAGGAAGGCAGTCGTCCTTGCCGCGTACGAGCCCCTCGCGGCCATTCCCTTCTGGGGTGCTCCCGCAGCGATGGTGCCGCCCGAAATGATCGAGAAAGTCCGTACCGAAGCAGAAAGGACGGCGGGGGAGGGCGCAGAGCTAGCGAGCTCGGCGGGGTTTGATGCCAGCTCCTCGGTCCACGAAGGGGTACGAACCTGGCAAACAATCCTTGACGCAGCGAAAGAGGCAGGCGCCGGGATAATCGTTCTTGGATCGCATGGCCGCGGAGCCGTCGGCTCGGCGGTCATGGGAAGCGTCGCGACCTCCGTTGCGCACCATGCCGATCTCCCTGTATTGATCTGCCGTCCCGCTGACCGCGACTAGGAATCGCCCGTCTGGCCGCGTGGCGACGATCGAAACCGAGGGGCTGAGCAAGTTCTACGGCAGCCATCGAGGCATCGACGAGGTCACGATGGCTGTGGAGCCGGGAGAGATATTCGGCTTCCTCGGCCCCAACGGGGCGGGGAAGACGACGACGATTCGGACCCTCTTGGATCTTCTCCACCCGACGGGGGGCAGTGCCCGAATCTTCGGCCTCGACAGCCACCGCGACTGCGTCGCAATTCATGCCCGGCTCGGCAACCTGCCCGGCGACTTCGGCTACGGCAAGCTCGCCACCGGGCGCGAGGCGGTTTCCCTGCTCGCCCGCCTCAGGGGTATCGACGACCTCGGGCGGACGGAGACCCTTGCCGTGCGCTTCCGTGCCGACCTGGATCGCCCCCTGGGGAAGCTCTCGCGGGGCAACCGTCAGAAGATCGGCCTGATCCTCGCCCTCTTCCATGAGCCCGAGCTGCTGATTCTCGACGAGCCGACCAGTGGGCTCGATCCGCTGATGCAGGAGGAGTTCATGGAGCTATTGCGCGAGGAGCGGAAGCGCGGCTGCGCGGTCTTTCTCTCGTCCCATGAGCTCGATGAGGTCGAGCGTGTGTGCGACCGCGTCGGCATCATCCGGGACGGCAGGCTGATCGCGGTGGAACGGGTCGCCGACCTCCTTGACCGAACGCCTCGCCGCGTTTCGGTGGAGTTCGCGGAGGACGTCGATCTGGATCAGCTGCGAGCCTGCCAGGGAGTCGATGACGTGCAGGTCGAGGGACGCCGGGTCACCTTCAGGCTCGTCGGAAGCCCCGATCCCGTCCTCAAGGTGTTGGCTCTCCACCGAGTTTCCGATCTTGAGTTCGCTCGCCCCTCGCTGGAGGAGGTCTTCCTCACCTACTACGAGGTCGGCTCCAGCTGATCCCGCTGATCACCGATCAGCTGTACGAGCGCCGGCGATCCCTGCTGTCGTGGGGTCTTCCCCTCGGGCTGTGGTCGGCGTTCATCGTCGCGATCTACCCCTCGATCCAGAGCGCTCTCTCGAAGGCTGTGACCAACTACCCCCCGGCCCTGAAGGAGGCGTTCGGGGTTGGCAAGCTCGCGACGGTGGAGCAGTACCTCCACGCCGAGATGTTGAGCCTGATCGTGCCGCTTGCCGTCGGCTATCTGGCGGTGCGCTCGATTGCGAGCGGGCTTTCGGGGGCAGCCGAGAGCGGGCGCCTCGACGTCCTCCTGTCCGCGCCGCTCTCCCGCCGGAGGCTGGTCGCGGCCGACCTCCTCGCAACCGCAGCCGAGCTGGCGGCGGTCCTGGCTATCACGCTGATCCTCACAGAGCTGGGCAGCGCGATCTCCGGCGCTGGGCTGTCCTTCGGGTCGGCGCTCGCCGGCTTCGCGAACGTCTGGCCGCTCGGGCTGTTGGCGGCAGGATTGGGCGTCATCGCGACGGGCTTCTCGCTGCGGACGAGCATGGTCACCGGCTCTGTTGCCGGCGTGCTCGTGGCGATGTACATAGTGGACCTCGCCGGCCGACTCGACACCAGTCTCGACTGGATCCGATACGGCTCCGTGTTCCGCTACTACGGGAACGCGATTGAGGACGGCATCGACCCGCTGGCCTTCGCCGGCGTCGTCGTCGCAGCGGCGCTGCTGGCCGGCCTCGGCTCGCTTCTGTTCGAACGCCGCGACCTGACCGGGTAGCGCCGAGTCAAACCGAGAGCGTGATGTCTCACCATGTGGATTGCGAGCCTGCGTTGGGCCTCTAGCGCTCGGTCCGGATTGGCGAGTAAGGATCGAGCGCCATCGGGTTCTCGTGCCATTCCTGGGGAAGCGAAACCTCGACATCGAGGGTCCCCTCAGGGGGCTCGATGTCCATCAGCCCGTCCTCCTCGTGGTAGAGCCAGGGGCTCAGGTACCGGCCGCTCACTTTGTACGGCGGCCACCACAGGCAGTCGAGGGAGGAGATTCCTTCGCCACTGCCTCCGGTCACTGCGGCCCGCATGTGCAAGGAGGCCTCCCCGGTGAGGAGCTTGCCCCGAAGCACTGGGCGAAACGGCTCGGGCTCGACCACAGCGGCCAGACTATGGGCGATTCCGGATGCTGCCGAATCGGCCTGCTGGGTAGCGAGCCCACCCTGCTTGATCGGGAAGTTGGTGCCGTCCCCGGCGGCGTAGACGTCGTCGATCCCCCTGACTCGGGCATGATCGTCGATCGGGATGAACCCGAGCTCGTCGGCCGGCAGGCCGGCCAGGCGCGGACCCTCCATGGTCGGCAGGGCCACCACAACAGGGGTAGCGACCAAGCGACCCCCGGAGGCACGACGAACGAGATGCCGTCCTGCTGGTCGCCCGCCATCCTTACCAGGACGTCGGCGTTGACCGGGTCGCGAGAGGGGAAAGTCACCACGCCCTCGTAGGCGGGTTGGAAGCGGCCACCCACTGCCACGACGAGGTAGTCGTACTCGAGCGCCGGCGAGCGGGCGAGCTCGACTCGATGCTCGTGGGGTCGGACCGCGGTGGCCTCGTCGAGCACGAACTGAGCCCCGCGCTCCTCGGCGACCGGGGCGAGCGCGCGCTGCTCGGGTGGCCCGAGCCCGAACGGCTCCTCGACCAGGAGCGGCTTGTAGACGAAGTCCGGATCGGGTGCAACGAGTGTGATCCGGGCAGACTCGCCGGCGAGGTCATGCAGAGCGAGCAAGGTCTCAATGCCGGCGACACCGCCGCCGAAAACAACCACGTCGGATGAACTTTTGGTCCCGTCCATGTGAAGCTAGGGCAGTATTGAGCTCGTCCGAGTGACGTGCACTTGCCAGTCGGAATCGATGTCGCTCAGCATCGCGTCGAGCTCCTTACCACTTACATCTGCGCCCTCGACGTGGTACAGGCGGCCTCCATCTTCCTGAATCTCGGTCGGCTGCTCTCTCGCCTTCTCTTCGAGTTCCGCGATGATCTGCCGACCCCACTCGTCGAGTGGGACTAGTCGGATTACACCCGCCACGGACGTAGATCGTAGACCCGCGATCATCGCCGAGCTTGCGAGAAAGGCTACGGGCGAGCAGATGGTCGGCCTACGAGCGGGCGGGGCGAGTTCGTGCCTGCCCGTGATTCGCACGCACACGGTTTGGATCGGGCGGAACGTCACGTACCCTTGGAGCGTCGATGAGCGAAGCGCGCGAGTCAGATGAAGACGACGAACTCCGCCGCGTCCTGCTCGGCTTCGACGGTTCCGATCGAGGAGTCGATGGGCTCTATCTCGCCCGGGCGATGGCCCAGGCGGAGCAGGCGGAGCTCCTGGTCGGCTGTGTATATGAGCCGGAGTCGATCTTCGACGCCGGTGACCGCTATCTCTCTCCGGTCGATGAGAAGAGGGCACGCGCGAAGCGTGAGGCGGAGATGCGGCGCAACTTCGCAATGGTGGAGGCCGAGCTGGGTAGTCGACCGTACGCGCGCCATGAGCTCTGGGGCTCCCCGGCGCGCGAGCTCACCCTGCTGGCCGAGGATGCCGATGTCGACCTCGTGGTGGTCGGCTCGACCCACCAGGGCGCCGTTGGCCGCGTCCTCATCGGCAGCGTCGGCGAGAAGCTACTCCAAGGCGCCCCGTGCGCAGTCGCGGTAGCGCCGGTCGGCTTCGCTGAGAGCAACCATTTCGGCAGCGGCCCGATCGGGGTCGGCTATACCGGTTCCCCGGAGTCGAGAGAGGCGCTCAGCTGGACGGAGTCGCTGGCCCGCCGGCTCGGCTCCGGCCTGAGATTGATCACGGCGATCCGCGAGTTCAGCCTGCCATATCGAGCCGCACTGGTCGGTGCACCGGACTATCGGACGTTGGTCCGGGACGACGTCGCGAAAGCTCAGGCCGCGGCCGCCGAGGAAATCACCGACATCGAGGTGGAGCGGCTGATCGTCGATGGTGACCCGGCCGAGGTCCTAGCGGAGCAGGGAGCCGAGCTGGATCTCCTCGTGGTGGGGTCACGAGGGTATGGGCCAATGCGGCGCGCTCTACTCGGAGGGGTGTCCGGCCGGGTGATCCGCACCGCGCCCTGCCCCGTGGTGGTCACTCCCCGCAGCGCCCAGCGCGAGCCAGGAGAGGGCGAGCACCCGCACTACGTCGCAGCTCAGATCTGACGATCGCGTCAGATCGCCTCACGGCAGGACGCCGAGGACTCACCAAGCGCGCCGAGAAGGCGCGCCCACCCCCGGAAGTGCCGGTCGGCGCGGGAGTGCTCTCGAACGTGCTCGCGGCCGGCAGCGCCGAGCTCCATGGCAGTGGCAGAGTCGCGCAGCAGCTCGTCGATCACCCCGCCGGTCGTGGATGTAGGCGCCGTTGGCGCCCTCGGTATCGACCGAGAGGACCGAGATCCCGGTCGCCGCCAATAGCGACTCGAGAACGGTGCCGGTCTCGCCCCCCAGGGGGACGCAGAGACTCACCCTGGCGCCGAGCCGGGCGGCCATGTGCGCAACCCAGAAGCCCTGGCCACCGGCGTGGAGGTGGATATCGGGTTCCTCCCCGGGGCTCGGCTCGACGGTAATGGTCACCGCCGGCGATGGGGCGAAGATTGCCAGCGCGCACGACACCTTGGGCAGCTCGGCCAGCCTCGCGCTCTCGGGCATTCAAGAAGCCTACGACTGCCAACCCGAACGATCTCCGTGGTCCGCCCGGATAGCAGTCCGGAGCAGAGCACGGATTTGTTGTCGGGATGGTCGTGGTTAGGTTCCCCGTACAAGGTCGATGGAAATGCTTCGCCATCAACAGGCTCAAGGCGACGTGAGTAGCGCTCAAGTCAATCGTCAAGGTGACCAAGAAGCACGGTCCCGCCTCCTTCTTTCGGTCAGGAAGCTGTTCCGGCGGCGTGCCTTGAAAGGGCGGGGCTCGTTCCCCTCGCCAAGTGACGCCAAGAACGGCGAGATCAGCCGCAAACGGAATTCCTCGGAGGTGATCGCGAGATGAGCAAGGTGATGGTCGGCTTCGACGCAAGCGAGCAGTCGGATGACGCTCTGGCGCTCGGCCAGGCTCTCGCCAAGGTCTACGGCGCTGAGCTCCACGTCGCGGTCGTCCTGCCCCGGACCCGGATCCCGTTCGAGGGGGCGATCGCAGGCGGACAGGTCTCGACCCAGCTGGAGGAGCGGCTCTACGAGTCGGCCCAGCACCGGTTGGAGGGAACCGAGTTCATCCAGGCGAGCCTCGATGGTGAACTCGGCGGTCGGTCGGCGGCTCGAGCCCTCTACGAATACGCAGGCGATCAAAACGCCGATCTGATCGTTGTCGGATCGTCCCATCGCGGCAAGATCGGGCGGATACTGCCCGGCAGCGTCGGAGAGAGCTTGCTCCGGGGCGCGCCGTGCGCGGTAGCAGTCGCGCCCCGCGGCTTCGCCCGCCGTGAGCACGCCGGCTTCGGCCTGATCGGGATCGCGTATGACGGATCCAGGGAGGCAGATCTCGCGCTCGAGCTGGCGGCGCGTCTGGCGGGCTCCCTGAATGCAGAGCTGCGTGTGATCACGGTCGTGCCCACCCTGATGCCCTTGCAGATGCAGGCCTCCCTCGCGGGTGAGTTGCTCGAGGACCTTCGGGAGGAGTTTCGTGGGGTTCTGGAGAGCGGGCTCTCGGCGCTGGGTCAGAAAACTGAGGCGGAGGCTGTTCTTCGGGAAGGGGACCCGGCGGAGGTGCTCGCCGAGCAGGGCATCGAGCTCGACCTGCTGGTGATGGGATCGCGCGGCTACGGCCCGGTCCGCAGCGCGTTGCTGGGAGCAATCTCCTCCGCGGTGATGAGGACCGCTCCGTGCCCGGTGCTGATCACGCCGAGAGGATCTGCCAGCCAGTCAGAACCAAGCGAAAGGAGCGCCAATGAGCTCGCCATCGAGTAGTAAGCAGGAGAAAGACATGTTCAAGACGATCATCCTGGCCCTGGACGGGTCGCAAGGAGCGAAGCAGGCGATTCCCGTCGCGGCTGAGCTCGCTGAAAAGGAGCAGGCGAAGATTGCCATCGCCCATGTGACCGAATACGTGGCGGCGAAGGGCGGAGAGCTTCCACATGTCGACGAGGATCAGGTCCGCGCCGAGATCGACGAGGATGCGAAGAACCTCTCCGATCGCGGCATCGAGACGAAGGTCGAACTGGCGGAGGTCACAGCGGGCGGCCCGGCGCATGCGATCGTCGAGATAGCCGACCGCAACGACGGCGATCTGATCGTCACCGGCACCCGCGGCCACGGCTCGATCGCCGGCCTGATGCTCGGAAGCGTCGCCCATCGGCTCCTGCATATCGCGAAGCGACCAACCCTTGCGGTTCCCTCCTAAGACCCGTCAACAGAAGAGGCCTAGCGAACACGCCGACCTGCATCTCGAAGCCGTCGAGGGCACGGCGCACCGCGGCGGTTGGATCGGTCCGGGCTTCGAGGAAGTGCGTGAGGAGTTCGACCGCAACTTCGTCGAGCGCGGCGAAATCGGCGCCGCCGTTTGTGCCTACTGGAGTGGCGAGAAGGTGGTCGACCTGTGGGGAGGCCGGCGCACGCCCACCGGCGGCGAACCGTGGAACAAGGACACGTTGGTCGTTGTCAACTCGACGACGAAGGGTCTGGCGGCGATGACGATTGCCGTTGCCAACTCTCGCGGCTGGATCGACTACGACGCGCTCGTCGCCGAGTACTGGCCCGAGTTCGCGCAGAACGGGAAGGGCGCGATCACCGTGCGCCAGCTCCTCAGCCACGAGGCGGGCTTGGTCTGGATCGACGAGCCGATGCATTTCGAGGACTTACGCGACCTCGACCACGTCTCTCGGGTGCTCGCGCGGCAGAAGCCGGCGTGGGAACCGGGAACGCGACATGGCTACCAGGCGATGACGATCGGTCTCTATATGCAGGAGCTGATCCGTCACGTCGACCCGGCGCACCGCACCCTCGGCCAGTTCTTCCAGCAGGAGATCGCGAGGCCTCTCGGGATCGAGTTCTACATCGGGCTCCCCGCGGAGATTTCCGACGAGCGGCTCGCCAAGCTGAGGACCTTCACTCCGATGCGCGGCGTACGAGCCCTGCGTTCGGCTTCCCCCAGGTTCGTGCTGCGGGTCGCGTGGCCATGGTCGCTGCTACGAAAGTCGATGCTCTTCGCGGACATGGACCCGAACGATCGCGGTTCGCTCGAGATCGAGATCCCGGCAGGCAACGGCGTAGGGACGGCGCGTGCGGTCGCGCGGGCCTATTCGGCGTTCGCCGAGGGAGGCGCAGAGCTCGACATCGCTCCGGCGACGTTGGCGGCACTCACGGCGCCCCACGACTTCGAGCCCTCGAGGGACGAGGTGATGGGTGAGCCGAGCTCGATGTCGCTTGGCTTCCTGAGACCGGGACCGCAGCTCATCTTCGGCTCGACTGAGCGCGCTTTCGGAATGCCGGGCGCCGGCGGCTCATTCGGCTTCGCCGATCCCGACGAGCGGCTTGGCTTCGCCTATGTCATGAACAACATGGACTACTTCGTCTTCGATGACCCGCGCGAGAAGGCCCTGCGTGATGCGGTGCACCGCTCCATCCGGCGGCTCTCCGGTTGAAGCCGAGACGCTCCACTCGGACGTGGATGTGCCTGCTTACCGTCCAAGCAGCACTGCTGGCGCTCGTTTATCGCAGCGCCCCGTAGTGGGGCGGGCCGTTCAGACGGCAACCACTGGAACGCCACCCCATGACCCTCCCGTGGGAGGAAAGTTGGTGCAGTCCGAGTGGCCGGGGTCGGCGTCGAGGTCCAAAATGTTGAGATGACCCTGGGACCTCAGCGGCCTTGGTTTGGGCGCGTCGTTGGATTTGTCGATCGTGCCCTCGATCGTGCCGTCGAAGGTGGGAAAGCTGTAGGGAGCGAAGCGGAAGGCATAGGCGCCAGGCTTCGGATGCGGTTTCGGGACCTTCTTCAGTTTGATCTTGGTCTCGAATGTCGCGGTGTACAAGAGTTTCGAGTGGCCCGGACTCGAGGTGTGGCCGTTGGCGCAATCCAGCGGCACCTTCAAGAAGTCGATCCTGATCAGCTGGCGCGGGGTGAACCTCTTCTTGTTGCTCCGCGTGTTCTTGAAAACGAAGTCCAGGGTGAGCGTGCCAGGCGATGCCTGGTTGGGCGGGATGCCGGAGACATCACTCATTGGAACCTGGACCTGGCGGACCTGGGTCGCCGCCTGGGCCGCAGGGGGGATCAGCGCCACGGCGAGCAGAAAGGCGATCCCGGTGATAAGTGCACTTCTCACGCGTCATTAGCTCTAACACAGGCGCTGCCATTACGAAGCGCGCAGCGGTAGACCGGATACCCCGCGTCGCCGGGCCAGCTCGCTGCTTTCCATGCAAAGCAGCGGTGCTGCTTTTCGTCCAAAGCGGCTATTTGCATAGCCCGGCTCCTGCTCGGCGAGGTCGTGGCACTCGCTCAGGTCGGTCTCGGTATTGAACAGCTCCATCGGCCACGGCGTATCGACCGAGGCTCGGGCATGTCCCTTTTGGTTTAGGAGATGGCGATAGACCTCGGAGAGCGGCTTGGATCGACCTGCGGATCCAACCCGTCGGCGAGATTGAGCACCGTGTGCAACTGGCTGTACAGCAACTTCGTCGCCGGTCGATTCATTGAAGAGGGAGACTCTGAACGTGGCTGTTCTGAGGTCGGAGGTCGCTTCGACGGAGCTGTTCCCACTGGCTGTCGCGCTCGGGATTGGACTGATGCTCGGGGTCGAGCGCGAGAGGCAAAAGGGCGAAGGCCCCGCCCGAGCGCCGGCGGGCATCCGCACATTCGCACTTGTCGCGCTGCTCGGGGGGCTGGCGGACCGCGTCGGAGAGGTCGCGGTGGTGGCGGTGGTGGGGGGTTTTGTCGGCCTCGCGGCGGTGGCGGGATACCTGCTGAGCGACAGCGACGACCCTGGAATGACGACCGAGGTCGCGCTGATGGTCGCCTTCCTGCTCGGGGCGCTCGCCCAGCAGGACACGGCGGCGGCGGCGGCGTTGGCGGTGGGGGTGGCGCTCGTGCTCGCCCACCGGGAGCGTATTCACCACCTCGTGCGCGAGACCCTCTCCGAGCAGGAGGTCCACGACGGCCTCCTGATGGCGGCCGCCGCGTTGATCATCTTGCCGCTGGTGCCCCACAAGGGCGTCGGTCCGAATCAGTCGCTGAACCCGTTCGTCGTCTGGCAGCTCGTCGTGATCGTGATGGCGGTGCAGGGCGTCGGATACGTCGCGTTACGGATCATTGGTCCCCGGTTCGGACTTCTGCTGAGCGGCTTCATATCCGGGTTCGTGTCGAGCACCGCGACGGTGGCGATGATGGGCTCCCGCGCCGCCAACGAGCCGAAGCTGCTACGACCGGCGGTCGGGGCCGCGGTTGTTTCGACGGTGGCTACGATCATCCTGCTCGCGATCGTGCTCGGAGCGACCAGCGTTGCGACCCTGAAGGAGGTCGCGCTTCCGCTCGCCCTGGCCGGCGTCGCCGCTGGAGGATACGCCGCGATCGTCACGGCAAGAGTAATCCGGGCACCTCCGCCGGACCACTTCGATCGAGGTCGCGCCTTCGACTTCAAGACCGCTCTGATCCTCGCCGGTACGGTTTCGCTGGTGCTGGTGGTCGCCGGAGCGCTCAACCAGGCGCTCGGAGTGCGTGGCGTGACCCTGGGCGCGGCGATCGCCGGCTTCGCCGACTCGCAGTCGGCCGCGGTCTCGGCGTCCTCGCTCGCCGCTGGGGGGAAGATCTCGGCAGCTGAGGCGGTGGTCCCGGTGCTGGCGGCACTGACGACGAACACGGTGACCAAGGCTGTGCTCGCCTATACGATGGGCGGCTGGCACTACGCGGCCGAGGTCTGGCTCGGGCTAGCGCTGGTCGTCGGCGGTGCCTGGGGTGGGTGGGCGCTCGTCCAGGTTCTCGCTTGAGCTTGCGAGACTTCCAAGGTTCCCAGACACCTCGGGAATCCACCGAACTCACCACTGCCCGGCACTGTGAGCCCGATTACCCCAGAATCACGCGCCGCCGCCCAGCCAGCACATCATTCGGAAGGGGTGAAACCCAGTGCCCTTTTCCATGCAAGGCGGATAGCCGCTTTTCGTCCAAAGCGGCTATTTCGGTCGGTGATCCAGATCAGCTTCCGCTGCCGCCGTTGCGGCGGCCCGCGTCACGTCGAATCGGTGTGAGGCGAACGGGCGGCGTCAAGGCCAGGCAGGCCCCCTAGTCCCTCCGGAGTATCCCCCGCGCCGCGACCTCCGCCTCCGGCGGACGTGCAATCAGGTAGATCAGGACCCCGATCACCGGGAGGATGAAGATCAGCAGGACCCAGCCCGCCTTTCCCCATCCAGAAAGATCGGGGCGAGTGAAGATGTCAGCGAACACCGCGATGAACAGCCAGACCGCAAGGATCAGGAAGAACAAGGCAATCATCGAGACCAGGAGATCGCCCAGGGTGAAATCGGCTAGGAGCAGCATCGGAACTCCCTTCTCAAGCCTTCTACCGGCCCGTATGTGTGATCTGCTCGTGTGCTCGGGTCCGGAAACTATCGGACCCAAAGGGCTACCGGACTACCACACCCACTCCTCCGTCGCGCGAGAAGCGCGCGCCAGTTCGAAAGTGCTCCTTTCCATGCAAAGCGGAACCGCTGCTTTTCGTCTCTATGAAGAAGGGCCGATTGTCAAGTAGCGGTCTGTAGTGGGTCAGGAACCGGGATCGCCGTCGATGATCTCCTGGTCGTGGCCATTTGGGGGATCACGGGATTGGCTCTCGCGACGCGCACCTTCAGGTGGACGCCCAGGATCGCCTGAAGGCAGGTCACGAGGTTCGGGCTGGGCCCGATCAATCCGTGCGGACGCGGAACACAGGGTGCTCGGCAGTGACCCGTTCGAACTCCTCAACGGGGGCTTTAGGGTCTACCGGGACGTGGCTGCGAGCCCCGGGCGCCAGTTGCAGGTAGCGCTTCAGGATCGGGGCGCGGGCGTCGGGGTCGACCTCCCCGAGGTGCACAGCTTCCCGGCGGCCATGGCTGAGGACCGCGCGCCCGCCGGCCGCCCGTACGTTGGCCACCCAGTTCACGTCCTCGCCCAGCATCGCCACGAGGTAGCGCTCGCCCTCGTAGTCGGCCACCACGACCGGGAATGAAATCGGCTTCCCGCTCCGCCGACCCCGAACCTCGAGGGCGCTCAAGCGCTGCGGGGCCCAGCCCGCTGCGGCCATCCGCCTCCAGATTCCGTTCAGCAATCTCGCGACACGATTCGGCCGACCGCCCTTGTACATCCACGCATCGAGCCGGTGTGGCATCGGATCAGCCCCTTTCGCTCTCAGGGCACGAATAGAACGACGCCGAACATGCCGATGTCCTCACCGCCACGGTCCCAACCGCCGCGGACCACGGCCCGGCAGGTCGCGGCTCCATGCTCCCGCCGCGCCTCTCGGATCGCCGGAGCCAGCCGCCGTGCCTCCTCGCGGCCGAGCGTCCCGACCTCGATGCCGTCGATCAGGAACGCGACCTGGTCGAAGAGGGCAACCAGCTCGGCGACCGCTTCCAGCTCAACCCCGCCATAGGGCCGCCGCCCGCCGGCAAGGGTGAGGAGCTCGTCCTGGTGGTGCGATTCACCCCTCGCTTGGACCTCCCTGCGGCCGGGCAGCGTCACCGCCCGGCTCGCGCCCACGTGTCGGCGCAGCCGCGCCCGTGGCGACGGCTGCGGCGGCTCGCCGATCAGCTGGCGCAGGCGTCCGATCCCGCCTCCTCGCTGGCATCCGAAGCAATACCAGCGGCAGCCCTCGGTATCGATATGGAGCGAGGGGTGGTGGTCGTCATGGAACGGGCAGAGGTAGTAGCGCTCCCCGGGCCGAAGCTCGATTCCCGCTTTCGCCCACGCCTCGGCGAATTCGGCCCGCTCCTGGGTCGTCCGTACCAGCTGTTCATGGAGGGCCACCCCCCTAGGAAGGAACGGCCAGGACCGGCCGCTTCGCGATGTGCAGAAGGCGATGCGTCACGCTTCCCAGGAGCAATCCCGCGATCGACGAGTGTCCGCGAGTACCGGTGACGATCAGGTCCCCGCCGACGCGGTCGGCGATCTCGACGATCGCATGAGCGGGACCGCCGAGCACTGACTCGGCGAGCTCGACCCTGGTCTCGATACCGCGGTCGGAGAGCTCGTTGGCCTGCCGATCGATCTCCGCGCGGATCTGATCTTCATCAACTCGCGGAAGCTCGCCGCCCTTTGCCGCCATGTACTCGGTGACGTGGGCGATGACGAGGCCGGCCTTCTCCGTCTCCGCCAGCTCTGCCGCGACAGGAATCGCTTTCTTGGCGCCATCCGACCCATCGAGGGCCAAGACGATCGTCTTGAACATCCTTGTCCTTCCTATGAATCCACGGCAGTCTCATGCTTCGCGGGCCTCTCGCTCGGCTGCAAATCACCGGCAAGCGCTCTCGGCGTCACCACGACCGGGCACGGAGCATTCCTGATCACCTCGCTCGATACTGCGCCGAGCAGGGCGCTCCGGATCGCTCCATAGCCACGGGACCCCAGCACCAGCAGATCCAGGTCGCCCCCCTGGTCCGCGAGGATCGTGGCAGGATCGCCCTCCAGCAGTAGCGTTTCCTTGGACACGGCCTCCATGACGTTTGAGGCACCCCACTCAAGGATGCCGCGATACTGCCGGCGTAAGGCAGTCCGTTCGAGTTCCTCGAGCTTGGCATTGACGACCCCGTGAGCGGTTGGGACGACCGTGATCATGTGCAGCTGATCGTTGAGCGTGTGAGAGAGACGCTCCGCCTCCTTCAAGGCGAGGTCCGCCTCGGACGAGCCGTCGTACCCGACCCCGATCAGATCGAAACCGTGCTGCTCCTGTCGCGCGAATCCACGGGGCGCGACCGCCACCGCGCAAGGCGCGCCTCGCAGCAGGCTCTCCCCGACGCTGCCCGTGAGAACTCGTCCGATCTTTCCGCGGCGGCAGGATCCGACCACGATCAGGTCGGCTTGCTGTTCTTCGGCGTATTCGTACAGGGCACGCGCGGCCGAGCGCCCTGCAATCGCGCCGTCGAGGCTCGCCCGTACGAAGTCGGCGCTTCCGAGCTGGCTCGCCGCGGACTCATAGAGCCGTTCATCCAGCTGCTCGGAGAGATGACCTCCCGCAACTGCTCGCTCGAACGGAACCCGGGTCCGTGGAAGCACGATCGCGACGTGAAGCTCCGCGCGATCCGGCTCCGCCACCGCGTGGCCCAGAGCCAGGGCGTCGTCCGACTCCGCGCCGACATCAAAGCCGACCGCGACCTTCTTCATTGTGTGGTCACCCAACTCTGCCGATCATCATCGCCATCCGCGTCAGTCGAGCACGAAGCTGACCTTCAGGTCGACCCGGTACTCGCCGATCTTGCCGTCCTCGACAGTCACCTGCTGCTCCTTCACCCAGGCGCCGTGGATGTTGCGAACCGTTTCGCTCGCCTTGGTGATGCCGGCGTTGATCGCATCCTCGAAGCTCTCGCTGGAGGCCGCGTTGATTTCGATCACCTTCGCTACAGCCATCTGATCCTCCTCGTGGACGGGTTCGTGCGTTGCTGTGATCAGCTCTTCGGCTCGACCTTGACCGTCTTGGCCGGCTTCTCCTTCGGCGCCGGTAGCGGAATCCTGAGCTCGAGGACGCCGTCGCTGGTGGTGGCCTCGATGTCGTCGGACTTCACTCCCTCGGGCAGGGTCATCGAGCGTGAGAAGGAGCCGTAACGACGCTCGCGGCGCAGGTAGCGCTCCTTCTTCTCCTCGGTCTTCTCCTCGTGCTCTCCCGAGACGGTGAGGACGCCGTCCTCCACTTCGACCTTGATCTCGTCGGGCTTCACCCCCGGAAGGTCAGCGCGCAGGACGAGCTCGCCTTCCTTCTTCACGACGTCGATCCGGGGGTTCCACCCATAACCGTCGCCGAAGCGAGTGAGCGCCTGATCGAGTAGCTCGCTGAGATCCGCGATCGGATGCCGGCGCGTGATGGTGTTTTCCATCTGGACACCTCCTTCGCTGATACAAGGGTGACCGTAGGCCTGCCGGGACCAGCCGTCATTGTGGCCAGGCACGTAACGCGATTAGTGGCGAACACGGAGGCGGCCGACATGCGCGGGTGTGCGCGAGCTCAGCGCGAGGCCGTCAGGACAAGCAGCGACAAGGACGGTTATGTAGCCGTCTTGGGCTCAGCAAGCCGAGCGCGGAGCTGGCCGATCTCATCCTCCAGCTCGAGGACGAGATGGATGAGCTCCATCAAGACCTCGTCGGTGTCCACCTTGCGCTGGGAACTGAGGTCATCGAGCAGTCGCCTGAGGTGTTCTCGTCTCTCCTTGTGCTCCATCGACCGATCGTAGTGCCCGCTGTGCGCGCGTCTTTACGTAGTCAGCCCCGAGCGGACCGAGTGGCCAGCCCCGATGTGTCAGCGCCTCAGGCTCCTAGGGTGCCGTCGAAAGCCCACGAGGAGCGATTTGATGGAGAGGGACACGCCTCGGGAACTCGCCACTACGGTCATGGAGCGAGACTCTGAGCCGGGCGAGTATCTCACTGACGGCTTCAGGCTCTACCGGGTGATCGTCTCACGGGTCTTCCACGAGGAGAGACTGGTCGAGCTCGAGGACTGCCGGACGCTGGATGTGTGGCTGGTTCCGGCCGAAGAGCTCGGCTCGCTGCGACGGGTGCGCGGTCCCAACGCGGGGGTGCCAGATGGACAGGATCGGGACTCGTCTTGGCCAACGCCGGGATCGGGACCCCGATGGTGAGGGCGGCTGAGGTCCGAGATCGGATCGAGTCGGACGCCGGGAGGCTGCGGGAGGTGTCCGAGGACATTTGGGAGCTCCCTGCCGACGCGCGCGCGGACATGCGGGTGCCGGCGCGGGTGTTCGCGGATAGGGAGCTGCTGGAGGGAATACGGGCGGATCAATCGCTGGAGCAGCTCCAGAACGTGGCAACGCTGCCCGGCGTGACGGGCGCGGCGCTGGCGATGCCCGACGTCCACCAGGGCTACGGCTTCCCCGTTGGCGGAGTCGCCGCGACCGAGCCCCCTGACGGGGTGATCTCCCCAGGCGGAGTCGGCTACGACATCAACTGCGGCGTTCGTCTCCTCGCCCTGCCACTCACCGAAACGGAGCTCGGCGAGAGGCGCACCGCGCTGGTGCACCAGATCTCGCGCTCGGTCCCCGCGGGAATGGGACGGCACGGGCGGCTCGCGGTACGGGGCGCGGAGCTCGACCGGGTGCTCCGGGAGGGGGCGAGATCCGTGGTCGAGCGGCACGGGATCGGCACGGCCGACGATCTCGACCGAACCGAGTCCGGCGGTCGCCTGCCCGGAGCCGACCCCGCCGCGGTCTCCGAGCGCGCCCGGACGCGCGGGGAGGGCCAGCTGGGAACGATGGGATCGGGCAACCACTTCATCGAGGTGCAGCTGGTCGAGCGGATCGTGGAACCGGACGCAGCCGACGCCTTGGGCCTGTGCGAGGGCCAGGTCACCGTTCTGATCCATTCCGGCTCGCGCGGCCTGGGTCATCAGATCTGCACGGACTACGTGAAGCGCATGGATTCGGTGCTCGACCGCTTCGGGATCGTCCTTCCGGACCGCCAGCTCGCCTGGGCGCCGCTCTCCTCGCCCGAGGGGAAGGCCTATCTGGCAGCGATGAGCTGCGCCGCGAATTTCGCCTGGGCGAATCGGCAGACCATGGCCCATCGGGCTCGCGAGTCGGTCGCCGCGGCGATCGACCGCCGCGCCGCGGACGAGACCCGGCAGGTCTACGACGTGGCTCACAACGTGGCGAAGCTGGAGACGAACGGGAGCCGGACGCTCTGCGTGCACCGGAAGGGGGCGACGCGGGCGTTCGCGCCGGGCTCGGAGGAGATCCCGGCCTGCTACGGCGCCGTCGGACAGCCGGTGTTCATTCCCGGGAGCATGGGGACGGCGAGCTTCGTCCTCGTCGGCAAGCCCGGCGCCATGGAGCTCTCCTTCGGCTCGTGCTGCCACGGGGCGGGGCGGCGGATGAGCCGCACGGGGGCGCGCCACGAGATTACCGGGGGCGAGCTTCGCCGCCAGCTCGAGGCGAGGGGCATCGTCGTCCGCTGCCCATCCGCACGAGGGCTGGCGGAAGAGGCGCCCTTCGCCTACAAGGACGTCGATCGGGTGGTGTCGGTGGTGGAGCGGGTGGGGATCGCCGCGCCGGTCGCGCGGCTGATCCCGCTCGGGGTGGTCAAGGGCTGAGCCGGCGGTGTACGCGGTGCTCGGTCAGGCTGGGGCGCCGATCGTGGTCCTCGCCCAAGCCCGGACGGCGCCCTCTCGACCGCGGGATGGGTCGAGGCTGATCGAGGCCCCCATCGGCCCGTCGATGGCGTGCCGCCAGGGAGAGGGTGACGGCGACGCAGAGGAGCGCGGTCGACTGGCTGACGATGAGTGGCAGGTTGCCGATCGCTGCACCGTAGGAGATCCACACGGCGCTCCCGACCGCGTACAGGCAGAGCCAGATCAGGGAGACGTCGTGTGCGGATCCGGTCCTGACGATTCGCGCGGCTTGGGCGAGTGGAGCGACCCGAGACCAAGGCCGCAATGGCCAGGGCGCCCACCGCCTACCGCCTTGCCGCCGCACGCCGGGAGCTGGGCGGGTCTGCACCGTTGTGAGGGGCCTGCTGTCTTGGAGAGCCGTTTGCGGTGGCGAATCGCCTTCTGGGTTCGGCTTCACGGGGGCGGCCGATGCCGGCGGCCATGCGGTAAATGCGCTCATAGGAGGCGGCGATCGAGGCTGGTGCGTAACGAGAGGCGACGCTGGAGCGACAGCGGGCGGGGTCAATGCGGTGAAGCTCCCCAACAGCACGGGTCGCCTCGGCGTCGTCGGAGACTAGGAATCCGTTCTCCCCGTGGACGACGACCTCGGTCGCTGCCCCCTCCGGGTAGGCGATCACGGGCGTGCCACAGGCCAGCGCCTCCACCATCACCATGCCGAACGGCTCTTGCCAGCGGATCGGCATCAACAGGGCCGACGCTCGCGCAAACAGCTCCGTCCTCACCTGACCGCCAACCTCGCCCAGGTAACGCACGCCTCGATCATCGAGGTGCGGTGCGATCTCGCTCTCGAAGAAGCTCTCCTGGCCTGGCTGCACCGGACCCGCCATCAGCAGCTGCCGGCCGCTGCGCCGGGCGATCTCAATCGCCCGATGAGGCCCCTTCTCCTTCGCCATCCGCCCGATCCAGAGCAGATATCGGTCCTTGCTGCGACGCAGGGGCCAATCACCGACCGCGATCGGGTTGGGGATTACCGCGGATCCCCGGACGGCTGGCGGTGCCTGCTTGCGCTGGGCCTCGCTGATCGCCACGGTCGTGGCCCGGTGGGCATTCGCCGAGTAGAACTCCGATGTCTCAGCGATGAACGGGCCGTGGATGGTGTGAACCATCGGGGCGTAGATTCGATCCGCCATGGCAAGCGCGGTGAAACCGGAGTGATCGTGGATCACATCGAACGCCAGACCGTCTTCCCGGGCGTGATCGATAGCGGCGAAGGCGCGGGCCGCGTGGTCCGCCTCGAAGACCGAGGCTCCGATCCGGTCCGGGTGAGGCTCCGGCAGAAGGTTGCGCACCTGGGCAGCGGACTGGGATCCCGGCGCGGCGAGCAGCGTGACAAAATGTCCGCGGCGTGTGAGCTCGTCCGCAAGCAGGGCGATCACATGTTCGACTCCGCCGTAGCCGGGCGGCGGCACCGCGATCCATGGGGGCGCCAGCATGGCGATCCGAAGCGGCCTGTCCACGACTGCCGGAAGTCGATCGAGCCGTGCTTGACGCTGAGCGTCGTCCGAGCTTGCCATCAAGGGGGCCGACGCTATTGACGGCGAGACCGGCCGCCATCGTTGCCCCGCACGTATCTAGATCGAGGCCGACTACGTAATTCGGAGAGAGTCTGCGCGTGGCCGTAAGCGCTTAGTCATCAGTCAGCCCATGATCGAGCGCATAGCGCACGAGCTCGGCGCGCGTACCGAAGTCCATCTTCTGCTGGATATGGGTGCGGTGTGCCTCGACCGTTCGGACGCTGATAAACAACTTGTCGGCGATCTCCTGATTCGTGAGGCCGAGAGCGACGAGGCCGAGGATCTCGGCTTCGCGCCGGCTCAGTCCGTCTGGAGGGCCCTCGACCTCGGGCGCTCGGGCAAGCCGGGCCCCGATCGCGGGGTCGACGTAGGTACCGCCCATCGCTACCTCCCTCACCGCGCCGAGGAGGGCATCGGTCGGTGCCTCTTTGAGGATGAAACCGTCTGCCCCCGCGCGCAGCGCCGTCCTCACGTATGCGAGATCGGAGAGCATCGTCAAGACGAGGATTCGCGTGCCCTCGCACTTGGACTGGATCTCCGGAATCGAGTCCACCGACGGCCCGCCGGGCATCATCAGGTCGAGCAGGAGCAGGTCGGGCTTGTACGCGCTCACCTTGCGCACCGCCTCCTGGACGTCGCAGGCCTCGCCCACCACGTCGAAATCATCCTGCCCCTCGAGAACGCGCCGAAGTCCGCTGCGGACTACGGGGTGATCGTCGGCGACCACGATTTCGATGGTCTTGGTCCCCTCGGTCATCGGGGCCGCACAGGCAGACGCAGCGTGACCTCGGTGCCCCGGCCCGCCGCCGAATCGATGTTCAATTTGCCCCCGATCAGTCGGGCTCGCTCGCGCATCCCACCGAGCCCGAGGCCGCCGTCCTCGGGAGTCTGCTCGACATCGAATCCGCATCCGTCGTCTCGAACTGCGGCGGTCATTGCGTCCGCCGTCGCGGTAAGGTCGATCTCGATCGTATTCGGGTTTCCGTGCTTGACCGCATTGGTCACCGCCTCCTGCACGACACGGTACGCCGCCAGCTCGGTGTCGGGATCGAGGCGACGCCCATTTCCGTGGCTGCGGAAGACAATCGTCATGTCCGGTGTTGACTCCCGGCGCCCCTCAGCCATGCGCTCCAGAGCGCTGGCCAACCCGATGTCGGCGAGCTTGTCGGGGCGAAGATGTTCGACGACCCGACGCAACTCGCGCACTGCGTTATTTACCTCGCCAGCAAGCCGCTTGGCCTCGTCACGCGCCGCCTCGAGATGCGGTGCCGACTCGATCTCCTCCAAGCCGAGCGCGATTCCGCTGAGCGCCTGAGCGACCTCGTCGTGAAGGTCCCGAGCTATGCGCACGCGTTCCTGCTCCTGCGCCGCTATGGCGCGAGCGCTGAGTGCGGCCTCCTGCAAGCGTCGGCGACTGCTGATGTCGCGAACCACGCCGATGACGATTAGCCGGTCGTCGGTCGACACAGGGCTGAGGCTGATCTCGACCGGGAATTCGTTGCCGTCCTTTCCAAGCGCGGTGAGATCGAGACCGACGCCCATGGAACGTACCTTGGGCTGTGTCATATAGCGGCGTCGGTGCTCGACGTGGAGCTGCTTCAGGTGTTCAGGAACCAATAGCTCCACCGGCTGGCCGATCAGCTCCGCTCGTGAGTAGCCGAAGATCTGCTCGGCCCGCTCGTTGACGATTTGGATCACGCCGCGGTCATCGACGATCACGATCGCGTCCGGTGCCAGTTCGAGAAGCACCTCAGGGTCGAGGTCGTCCAGGGCCGAGCCCCTGGTTTGGGGCCCCTCGTAGCTTGGCTGGTCGGGGTGTGGGGTCGCGTCGTCCATCGTTCTCCTCGCCGTCGATCAACCGTACCGACTACTCGCCCTTTGCGATTCGCCATGGTGAGCGGGCTGTACACCGTCGGGAGAGCGAGCGAAAATGGTCGACGGTCTTGCGGAGATGAAGCAACCCTCAAAAAATCCCGCGACCCGAGCGCGCCGCCGGAGCCCGCGGGGCGAGGAATTCGAGGTCGTTGGACGCGCGGGGCCGGTCCGCGCCCAGCGCGCCCCTTACGTCCCCGCCGAGGCCCGAGAAGAACTCCTGGTCCTGAAAGACGGCGAGGTCTTTCTGTGCGCCCGGCCCGACGGGGACATCCGCGCCGCGCGCGTCAGCGGGGAGGGGCTCTACGCGTCCGACACCCGCTTCCTGTCCGAGTTTCGCCTCGAGCTCGGCGCGACCTCACCTGTCGCGCTCTCCTACTCGACCGAACGGGCCCACAGCGCCACGGTGAACGCGACCAACGCGACCTTGCGGGCCGACGCACAGCTGAGCGTCCCGCAACAGAGCCTGGACGTGCAGCGGACGTTGGTGGTCGCCGGACGCCTGTATCACCTGACCGAGCTGAGCAGTTTCCTCCGTGAGCCCGTGACGCTGACCCTGAGCCTGGCCCTGGCTGCCGACTTTGCCGACGTGTTCGAGGTCAGGGGGTTCCCACGCCGGCGCGCTCGCGGCCACGCGCTCGCCCCCAAGGCGCTCGATCGCGGGCTGGCCCTCGCTTACGTCGGCGAGGACGAGCGATTCCGGGAGACGATCGTGGAGTTCGACCCCAAGCCAGATGAGCTCGTGCTGGAGAGCGAACGCGCCAGTGCGAGCTGGGAGCTGGAGCTTCGCCCACGCAGGACAGTCTCGCTGCTGGCGACCGTCGAGCCATCGACCGAGGGCCGCCGTCAACGGCGGCGTGCCCTCGCGACCTCGACCGCGCGGCTCCGCGCTGCGGACCGCGAGTGGCGGGAGGAATGCACGCGGATCGAGAGCGACAACGAGCTCTTCGACAAGCTGATCGCGACCTCGGTGGCCGACCTTCACGCCTTGCTCACCCCGGTAGGCGACGGCGAGATCGTGGCCGCGGGAATCCCCTGGTACGTGGCCCCGTTTGGTCGCGATTCGCTACTGACCGCCCTCGAGGCTCTCTCGCTCAACCCCGAGCTCGCCCGCAGTACGCTACTGGCGCTGGCCGCCCTGCAGGCGGGCGACGATGATCCCTGGCGGGATGCCGAGCCGGGGAAGATCCCGCACGAGCTGCGCCGGGGCGAGCTTGCCCGGGCCGGGATCGTTCCGCACACGCCCTACTACGGAACCGCAGACGCGACTCCCCTGTTCCTCCTGCTCGCCGGGAGCTACTTTCGCTGGACGCAGGATTCGCAAACGATGAAGGCGCTCCGCCCGGCCCTCGATGCGGCGCTCCGCTGGATCGACGATCATGGTGACGCAGACGGCGACGGGTTCATCGAGTACGAGCGGCGCTCCAAGGGCGGGTTGCGAAACCACGGCTGGAAGGACTCCCACGATTCGGTCATGCATGCCGATGGCACCCTGGCCGAGGGGCCGATCGCGCTGGCGGAGGTCCAGGGATACGTCTATCTGGGAAAGCTGCGGGCGGCCGACGTCTATGAGGCGCTTGGGGCATCGGAGGTGGCAGAACGCCTGCGTGGTAAGGCCGCCGAGCTTCGCGCCGAGTTCGAGGAGCGGTTCTGGGACCCGCAGGAGGAGAGCCTGGCGCTGGCCCTTGACGGGGAGAAGCGCCCGGTGAAGAGCGTCACCTCGAACCCGGCTCATTGCCTCTACTGCGACATGCTCGATCCGCCGAAGGCGGAGAGCGTGGCTCGCCGGCTAATGGAGCCGGACATGTTCTGCGGCTGGGGCATCCGCACTCTCTCCAGCCGATCTCCGGCCTACAACCCGATGAGCTACCACAACGGCTCGGTCTGGCCGCACGACAACGCGATCGCGGCAGCGGGCTTCAAGCGCTACGGCTTCGACGACGCTGCCGAGCGGATCGCCACCGCGCTCTTCGACGTCGCCTCAAGCGCGCGTGACTACCGGCTGCCCGAGCTCTACTGCGGCTTCGATCGAGATGGCTCGGGCTTTCCAGTGTCTTACCCGGTTGCCTGCATCCCGCAGGCATGGGCGGCCGCAGCCCCATTCATGGTCTTGCAGGCGATGCTGGGGATCTCCGCACGAGCACCAGAGGGAGATCTGAAAATCAACCGGCCGACGCTCCCGGGTTGGCTGTCGCGGTTGGAGCTGCACGACATGAAGGTCGGCGGGTCGCGAGTGAGCCTCGCGTTCGAGCGAGACGGTGAGATCACCGGCGTCTCCCTGTTGAAACGGGAGGGGTCGATCAAGGTCAACATCGTCCTCGACCCGCGTTAGGCGTGACGCCTCAGCCGAGCGCTCGGAAGGGCGTGGAGCGAAGGTTCGAGGCCGTCATCTTCGACTGGGACGGCACGGCTGTCCCCGATCGCAGTGCCGACGCCTCGCGACTGCGCTCCCTGGTGGAGGCGCTCTGCGCCGAGGGGATGGAGATCGCCTTGGTGAGCGGCACTGGTGTGGAGAACGTCGATGGGCAGCTCGGCGCGCGGCCGGGGGGCCCTGGGCGGCTGCACCTCCTCCTCAATAGGGGCTCGGAGGTGTTCACGGTCGGGCGCCGAGGCCCGGAGCTGGCGCACCGGCGAGTCGCAAGTCGGCGAGAGGAGGCGCAATTGAATCGCGCCGCGGAGCTAGCGGTCGAGGACCTCACGCGTGCCGGGTTGGATGCCGAGGTCGTCTCGCGGCGCCTCAACCGCCGCAAGCTCGATCTGATCCCCGTCGCTGAGTGGGCCAACCCGCCGAAGGCGCGGATCGCGAGGCTGCTCGACGCCGTGGGGGAGAGGTTGGCGGCAGCCGGGATAGGGGGCCTGGCTGAGACGATCGAGCTGGCGGAGGGCGCGGCCGGGAGGGCCGGGCTGGCGGATGCGCGGGTGACGAGCGACGCGAAGCATGTCGAGATCGGGCTCACGGACAAGTCGGACTCGGCGCGCTGGATGCTCCGGGATCTGTGGGAACGCGGAATCGGGCCAGGCCAGGTGCTGATCGGGGGAGATGAGTTCGGACTGCTGGGCGGCGCCACCGGCAGCGACGCGAAGCTGCTGGTGCCGGAGGCCGATCGCGCGACCGCCATTTCGGTCGGCGTCGAGCCGGGCGGAGTTCCGGCGCCGGTCATCGCGCTCGGCGGCGGCCCCGAGAGATTCCTTGAGGTGCTGGACGATCAGCTCGCGCGTCGACGCCGTCGGGATCCCCCGGAACTCGACGGGGATCCCGCCTGGACGCTGCAGGTGGATGGGTTCGATCCCAAGCTCGAGCGCGCCCACGAATCGCTGTTCACCCTCGCCGACGGCCGCCTTGGGACCCGGGGGACCCCCCTGGGGGAGCACGCTGATGCCGCACCCCTGGTGGTTGCGGCGGGGGTCTACCGCGGCACCGGGGCCGAGACCGAGCTCCGCCCTGGGCCGGGATGGAACCAGCTTCCCTTTCATATCGACGCGAGACGGTCGATCCGCCGCTCGCTGGACCTGCATGGCGGCCTCATGGAGCAGGAGATAGGGACTCGCGACGGGACCGTCCGAGCGATCCTCTTTTCGTCGCTTGCCCGGCCCGCGGACGTCGCACTGAGATGCAGTGGCCCTGCTCAGACGATCGCGGACGGTGACCGGCTGCGAGCCCCGGCCGCGACCGAGGAGGAGACCGTCGAGCAGGGCGTCGAGGGAGACAAGCACTGGATGTGCGCGGCGGACCAGGCGGGCAGCTTGTGCGCTGCGGCGGTGGAGAGGGTTGCCGATGCGGGTCGTTTGGATCGGTTCGCCAGCTACCGCGCGGGCCCCGACGCCGCCGAGGTACAGGCCGCGGCTGTGAAGGCGGTCGGCATGACCGCCGAAGGGGGTTTCGAGAAGCTCCTGATCGAGCACCGGGAAGCCTGGGCGGGTCGCTGGAGGGAGGCGGACATCGAGATCGACGGCGACCCGCACCTGCAGCACGCGGTCCGCGTTTGCCTGTTCCACCTGATGGCGTCCGCAGCAGATGCCGGTGAGGCCGCGATCGGGGCGCGCAGCCTCAGCGGACCCGCCTATCGCGGCCACGTCTTCTGGGACACCGACGTCTTCGTCCTGCCCTTCCTCGCCGCAACGCATCCCGCCGCCGCGCGCGCGGTGCTCGAGTACCGGGCTCGGCGCCTCCCGGCCGCGCTCGATGCTGCTCGTAAGGCCGGCAGAGCCGGCGCGAGGTTCCCCTGGGAGTCCGCGGCCACGGGAGGCGATGTCACGCCAGGCGCCGCGGTCGACCGGGCCGGCCGACGGGTTGAGATTCGCACCGGGCTCCTCGAAGAGCACATCGTGGCTGACGTGGCATGGGCAGTCGGCTGCTACGTGGATTGGACTGGCGATGACGGATTCCTGGAGACCTCGGGGGCACCTCTCTTGATCGAAACCGCGCGCTATTGGGCCGCCCGTATCGAGCTCGATCCTGAGGGCCGCGGGCACATCAGGCGGGTCATCGGCCCCGACGAGTACCACGTGGCGGTCGACGACAACACCTATACCAACGTGATGGCGCGCTGGAACCTCCGGCGGGCGGCCAGCCTCGCTCCGAGGCAACGAGCGGGGATCGACACCGAGGAGCGCCGCGCCTGGCTCGCCGCGGCCGACGCGCTCGTGGATGGCTTTGACCCTGCCACCGGCCTCTACGAGCAGTTCGCGGGCTTCAATGCTCTCGAGCCAATCCTGATCTCAGAGCTCGCGCCGAGGCGCCCGGTGTCGGCGGACCTTCTGCTGGGGCCCGAACGGGTCGGCACCTCCCAGGTGGTCAAGCAGGCCGATGTCCTGATGCTCCACCACCTGGTTCCGGATGAGGTCGCTCCCGACTCGCTCGCTGCCAACCTGAGCTTCTACGAGCCGCGCACGGCGCACGCCAGCTCGCTGTCGCCGGGGGTGCACGCCTCGCTGATGGCGCGCTGCGGTCGAATGGATGAGGCCCTCGATTGGCTCCGGCTGACCGCGCGAATCGATCTCGACGACCTCTCCGAGGCGACCGCCGGTGGCGTCCACCTCGGCGCGATGGGAACCGTCTGGCAGGCGATCGCCTGGGGCTTTGCGGGGCTCCGCGTGGATGGTGGCTCGCTTCGCCTCGACCCCCGCCTTCCCGAGCAGTGGGAGGCACTTCGTTTGCGCCTGCGCTTCCGTGGAGCCAACCTCAAGCTGGTGGTTGAAGCCGGCGAAGCGAGGCTGACGAGCGATCGGCCGATCATGGTCCTCCGCGGGGCGGAGGCCGAGCCGGCCAGGATCGGCGCGGGCACGACCCGCTGGCAGTTGCCGGAGGACATCGGGGTGACGGGACGATGAGCATCGTCGTCGCGGCTCTTGACAACAGCGCGGCCGCCGAACCCGTGGTGGCGACCGCGATCAGGCTCGCGGAGCTCTACTCGGCCGAGACTCGAGCCCTCCACGTCCGAGAGGACGGGAGCGAGGCAGCGATGGCCGCGGCTCGGACGGCGGACCTCGAACTCGAGAGCGTCAGCGGCCCAACCGTCGAGCGGCTGATCGCCGCCGCCAGTGAGCCTGCCGTGCGGACCATCGTGGTTGGGGCGCGCGGCCTTCCAGGCGGCAGGAGGCCGGCCGGGAGGACCGCCCTCGCGCTGATCACCTCGATTGGCAAGCCCGTCGTGGTCGTCCCGCCCGATGTCTCCCGGCCCGAGCGGATCGAGAGCGTCCTCGTTCCTCTGGACGGCAGCCGGGCGAGCGCGGCCGCCCTGGCCGGGACGATCAGCCTGGCACGCGAGTCGGGGCTCGAAGTCGTCGTCCTGCACGTGCGTGAGGAAGAGCGGCTGCCGCGCTTTGCCGACCACCTCCAGCATGAAGCGAGGGTCTGGGCGGAGGAGTTCATTGCCCGCAACTGCCCTCTGCCTCCGGAGGAGGTACGGCTTGAGCTCCGCGTCGGCAACCCGGATGAACTCCTCGTTCAGGTGGCGCTCGAAACGGAAGCTGACCTGATCGCGATGGGTTGGAGCCAGGATCTCGACGCCGGGCACGCGGCGGTCGTCCGTGAGGCCCTGACGCGCTCTCCAGTCCCGATCTTCCTTCTGCCCGTGGAGCCCACTACCTGAAGCAGCCTGCCCGGGACTCTCTCGCGCGAGCAAAGATCGGTGCCCGCTACGTATTCAGGATGAGTGTCGACTACTGATGCTCAGGCGTTGCCAAGAGTCCATGGTGGTGCGCAAGAAGGGCTGCCAAACGGATTTCAGAAATGAAATTACGCGGCAGCTCTTCTGTTGCCTAATGGGGAACCCGGCGTGGGGGACTTCCGAGAGGCGCGCCGAGGTGCGCCAAGAACCAATGCGAGGCAAGGTCCGCCACGCGTTCCAGAGCACCGGGCTCCTCGAAGAGGTGGGTGGCGCCCGGGACCACGGCGAGCTCATGCTGGCAGCGAAGGAGCTTCGCCGCGTCCTCGTTCAGCTGGAGGACCTGCCAGTCCGCGCCGCCCACGATCAGCAGGGTCGGCGCGCGGACATCGGCAAGCATCGACGCGGCCAAATCGGGCCGCCCCCCTCGGGAGACCACCGCGCCGATGCCGCTGCCGAGCTCGGCGGCGGCGCATAGCGCGGCGGCGGCGCCCGTCGAGGCGCCGAAGTACCCGAGGGGAAGCTCCTCGATGCCCGGCTCGCGCCCGGCCCAGCGAGTGACCGCGACGAGGCGCGCAGCGAGCAACTCGATGTCGAAGACCTTGTCGCGGTTGGCCGCCTCCTCGTCGCTGAGAAGGTCGAATAGCAGCGTCGCGAGTCCCCTCTCGTTCAGGGACGCGGCGACCTCGTGGTTCCGGGGGCTGAGCCTGCTCGAGCCGCTGCCATGAGCGAAGATCACCAGGCCGCGGGCGTCCTCCGGAAGCCACAGGTCACCGTTCAGGGCTACCCCCGGCTCGACCTCGATCTCGGCTGCGCCCTTGAAGGGAGGCGGATCCGACGCCGCTGGCGAGCCGGCCGCACTCAACGCCGGTTCGCGTGCACGAGAGAGCAGGTCAATCACCGCTTGATCGTCGAGCTGCCCGAAATCGACATAGAACCGGCCGACGCCATGGAAGCCGTGCGGTTGCTCGAGGCAGACCACCTCGTCGAACTCCCCGGCCAGGCGAACTTCGGTGCCGGGTGGGGCGACCGGGACGGCGAGAATCACGCGGGCCGCTCCGCGGGCTCGGAGCACCCGTCCTGCGGCAACGGCGCTTCCACCTGTGGCGATTCCATCGTCCACGACGATCACGGTTCGCCCCTCCACGGGCAGGGCCTCGCGCTCGCCGCGGTAGATGCGGGCCCGTCGCTCGAGCTCCTTGGTCTCGCGGGCGACGATCTCCATCAGCTCCTCATTACTCATCCCGATCAACTCGACATCCTCATGGCGGATCACCCCGACTCCGTTTTCGGAAATCGCACCGATCCCGTACTCGGGCTGAAACGGTGCTCCGAGCTTGCGGACGAGGACGATGTCAAGGGGGGCATCGAGTGCGGCCGCAACCTCGTAGCCGACCGGAACGCCGCCCCGAGGAAGCGCCAGCACCACCGGGTCGTCTGCCCGAAAGCGCTCAAGTGCTTCGCCCAGCTTCCGGCCGGCGTCCATACGGTCCGCGAAGAGGGCCAATCGATCGGCCATTGCGGCCGAACCTAGGATCCGCGGAGGGTCGGCACATCGGTGTTCGACTCGGCCCCGGGTCCGGGTCCACTACGGATATCCGGGTGCCTACCGGCGACTAGGGTGGCCGCAGGAGCAAGGCAAGGAGGTTCGTAATGGCGACATGCGAGGTTTGCGGCAACGACTACGACAAGTCCTTTGAGCTGCTGACCGGCGACGGACGACACGTGTTTGACAGCTTCGAGTGCGCGATCCATGCTCTCGCGCCTTCCTGCGGGCAGTGCGGATGCAGGATCGTCGGCCACGGCGTGGAGGCCGGCGACAGCTTCTACTGCGGGGCGCACTGCGCGCACGAGGCCGGGGTTACAGCGGCGCAGGACAGGGCGTAGCTCCGCGGTTACGTAGTCGGCACGGACGACGATCGGTGGCTGGCGCTGATGGTGGGCGCTGGAGTCCGAAATAAGGTCGCCCGCGGGCCGTTTCGAAGACCGGAGGAGTGTGACCGATGTTGAGTACCTGTCTCGACTGCAAGTCAAAGCACTTCAGCGCCGGGGGACCACCCAGGGCATGTACCGCTTGCGGGAGCCGCAGGCTGGCGGTGATCTCCGCCGCGGGCCTTCTGCGAATCCGGGCCGACAAGTGGGCTCCCCGCGCCGGCGCCAAGGGTTGAGTGCGATGTCTGGGGCGACGGCAACAGGATCGCGCGACGGGAGGCTCGATTCCCTCCGTGGCGCCGTGCACCCCCTGGTCGGCTCGGCGAACGACTACGACCCGCTGCTGGAGCTGATCGGCGACAGCAGGATCGTCCTGCTCGGCGAGGCCTCGCACGGCACCCACGAGTTCTACCGCGAGCGGGCCCTGATCACCCGCCGGCTGATCGAGGAGAAGGGCTTCACCGGTCTCGCCGTCGAGGCGGATTGGCCGGACGCGTATCGCGTCAACCGCTACGTCCGCGGCGCGCCGGAGGACGGCGACGCGGAGGAGGCGCTGCGCGGCTTCCAGCGCTTCCCCACCTGGATGTGGCGCAACGCCGAGGTGCTCGACTTCGTCGGCTGGCTGCGCGCTCACAACGAAACCCGCGACCCCGCCGACGCCGTCGGCTTTTACGGCCTCGACCTCTACAGCCTCTATGCCTCGATCGAGGAGGTGATCGCCTACCTCGATCGGATCGATCCGCCGGCCGCCTCCCGGGCCCGCGAGCGCTACGCCTGCTTCGAGCACTTCGGCGGCGAGAGCCAGGAGTACGGCCGATCGGTGAGCCTGGGAATCAGCGAGCCCTGCAGGCGCGGAGTCACCGAGCAGCTGCTCGAGCTGCACCGCAACTCGGTCTCCTACCTGCGGCGGGACGGGCTGGCGGCGGAGGACGACCAGTTCTATGCGGAGCAGAACGCGCGCCTGATCGTCGGCGCCGAGGAGTACTACCGGACGATGTTCTCGTCGCACACCTCCTCCTGGAACCTGCGCGACCGCCACATGGCGGACACGGCGCGCAGGCTGCTCGCCCACCTCGAGCGCCACGGAGACCCGGCCAAGCTAGTCGTCTGGGCGCACAACTCCCACGTCGGCGACGCACGACGCACCGAGATGAGCGACCGTGGCGAGCTCAACCTCGGTCAGCTGGTCCGGTCCCATCCCCCGCACGGCACGACCCTGGTGGGATTCACGACCTTCGAGGGAACCGTGACGGCCGCGTCGGCGTGGGACGCACTGGCCGAGCGAAAGCGCGTCCGCCCGGCGCTCCCCGAGAGCTACGAGGCGCTCTTCCACCGACTCGGGGAGCCCCGTTTCCTTCTGCCGCTCCGCGGGAACGGGGCCGGGTCGGGGTTGTGGGAGCCGCGGCTGGAGAGGGCGATCGGCGTGATCTACCGCCCTGAGACAGAGCGCCAGAGCCACTACTTTGCCGCGCAGATCTCCTTTCAGTTCGACGCGGTAATCCACATCGACCAGACCCGCGCGGTGGAGCCGCTTGAGCGAACCGCCAGCTGGGAGCTGGCGGAGCCGCCGGAGACCTACCCCTCGGCGCTCTAGCTCGCCGGCTGACGCCGTCGTTCGATCGATCTCTAGACGTCCAGGACGACGTGGCCTTTCCAGAGGCCTGCGCTCGGCGCCATCTCCAAGCGGTGATAGGTAACGCCCTTGACGAGGCTCTGAGGCTCGGAGCGGTGGCCGGCGACCAGGGCACTGACGACGGTGCCGGAGAGCTCCGCCTCCACGACGCGCTCCGGGATGAAGCCGTCGGTTTCGACCAGATAGGCCAGTTCGCCGAGCCAGGCAGCAAGCAACGCGGGGTAGTCGCCCGCCGTGGCGCGCACCCGGACCTCCGCCTCCTCGTGGCGCGGTGCGTCGCTAAAGAGGTCTCCGAAGGCGGTGGCTGCCTCCGTCAGCAGATCGGTGGGCGACTCCGCCTCGATCTCGAGCTCGGCCTCTGAGGTGTGCTCAACCCAGCGGTACAAGAGCGATCCGAGCCGACCCTATCGCTGCCGGCATCGCCGGTTATAGCGGGGCAGCCCTAGTCCAGATCCGGGTCCAGCACGGATGCAGGCCAACCGAGCCGGCACGACCATTGGTTGCCCGCAAGCGAGAAGGAGAAATCCAGATGGCCGCCAGCAATTCACCGCTCCACGCGCAACCAGGGGACCGCTTGGTCATTCGCGGGCACCACCAGGGCGAGGCGCAGCGGGACGCGGAGGTCGTGAAGGCCCTCGGGGCGGGCGGAGGACCTCCCTACCTGGTGCGCTGGGAGGACGGCCACGAGAGCGAGATCTTCCCCGGCTCAGACGTCTTCATTGAGCACTTTGCGAAGTCGAAGAAGACGAAGAAAAGCTAGGCCCGGCTTCTATGCGGGAAGTCCCAACAATCGAGGAGCCCGTCTCAGTCCTCGATCTGTCCGAGGAGGAAGTCGAGTCGCTGACGCAGGAGGTCAAAGCGCTCGCCGCCGAGCGCAACGCCGTCATCCTGGCCCACAACTACCAGGTGCCCGAGATCCAGGACCTTGCGGACATCGTTGGGGACTCGCTCGGGCTCTCACGTGAGGCGGCCGCCGCCGACGCCGAGATGATCGTCTTCTGCGGCGTCCACTTCATGGCGGAGACGGCGTCGATTCTCGCTCCGGATAAGACCGTCCTGATCCCGGACCTCGAGGCGGGCTGCTCGCTCTCGGACTCGATTACCGCCAACGAGCTGCGCAACTGGAAGCAGCGCTTCCCCGAGGCCGTGGTGGTCATGTACGTCAACACCTCCGCGGAGGTCAAGGCCCAGACCGACTACTGCTGCACCTCGGCGAATGCGGTCAAGGTCGTGGAGCACGTCCGGCGCGAGCACGGCGACGACGTCGAGATCCTCTTCGGGCCCGATATGTGGCTGGGCTCATACGTCGAGCGGGTCACCGGCCGGCGGATGAACGTCTGGCCGGGCGAGTGCCACGTACATGCGGGAATCAGGCCGGAGGACGTCAACCGCACGCGCGCGGAGCTCCCGGATGCCGAGTTTCTGATCCACCCCGAATGCGGCTGCGCGACCGAGTACATGGACTCCGTCGCAGCCGGAGACCTCGAGGAGGGGGGCGTCCACATCTTCTCCACCTCGGGAATGCTGAATCACGTCCGCGAACACCAGGAGGGCGAGTTCATCGTCGCCACCGAGACGGGAATGCTCCACCCGATGCACAAGGCCGCCCCGCGGGCGCGGCTGACGGCCGCCAATCCGAAGGCAGTCTGCAAGTACATGAAGATGATCACCCTGCCGAAGCTGCGCGACGCGCTTCGAGACGGGAAGTTCGAGGTCAAGGTTCCCGAGGAGATCGCGGAGCGGGCCAGGCTGCCGATCGAGCGCATGGTGGCGATCGGCTGAGCGAGGAAAGGACGAGGAGATGACCGACGTCGACATCATCGATCGCAGCGTCGAGAAGACGCACGTCTGGCTCAACGAGCTCGCGGACGAGCTCGGGACCGACGATCGCCAGTTGGCCTACCGGGTGCTTCGCGCGTACCTGCACGCGGTCCGGGACCGGTTGATGGTCAACGAGGCGGCGCAGCTTGCGGCGCAGCTGCCCGAGTTGATCCGGGGTATCTACTACGAGGACTGGGTTCCGGCCAGAACGCCGCTCAAGTACCGCACCGTGGACGAGTTCCTCGACCGGGTGGCGGACGAGGCGCAACTCGCGGGCGAGACCGATGCTTCGTACGCCTGCTCGGCCGCGGCGCGCGTGATGCGCCGGCACGTCTCCGCTGGTGAGATCGAGGACGTGGTTGCTGTCTTCCCCGAGGAGATGCGGCCCGTCCTCGCCGGATGATCCCCGACCCAGACACGCTGAAGGCGCCCGAGGCGGGCACGGCGGCCGAGCTGCTCGGGTGGCACCCGGCGCACGGCGTGCTCTCGCTTTACATCGAGATCGACCCGGGAAACCGCTCCCAGGGCTGGCGCACGGCGGTGCGCAACGGCCTCTCCGAGGTGGTTCGGTCCGCCGAGGGCGGCGACCACGAGCTCCGCAAGGCAATGAGGGCGACGGCGGACCGCCTCGAGCACGACTTGGAGGAGGAGTGGGACGGTGAGCCGCGCGGGCTGATCGGGTTCATCGAGGTCGCCGCCAAGCAGGGCGAGGAGCACTGGTACGGAGTCCAGATTCCGGCGCACAGGATCGAGGTCCGGCACACGCCCGTCGCGCAGGTCCATCAGCTGCTTGAGCTGCTCGACGACGGCGCGCCGCTCGGCGTCGCCGCGGTCTCCGCGGAGAAGGTCCGGCTGTTCGACTGGCGGCTCGGCCGGGTCGAGCAGCTGCACGACTGGGAGCTCGAGTACTTCGCTGGGGACTGGAAGGAGCGAAAGGCCCAGCGCCCGCGCGACCCGGCGCGCGGCGAGGCCGTCTCGGCCTCCGGGCGCGACCAGTACGACCAGCGCCTGGAAGCGAACCGGGAGCGCTTCGCGGAGCAGACCGGGCGGCTCGCGCATCAGGAGTCGCGCAGGCGGAGCTGGCGACGCGCGGTGGTCTTCGGCGACCAGCGATACGTCAGCAAGTTCTCCGAGGGTTTCGGGGAGAGAATGACGCTGCTCCACCTCGACGGGGACCTGATCTCCGAGCCCACCGACATGATCGAGCGGCGCATCGAGGAGCTCCTGCCCGAGCTCAACCGCTCGCGGGAGACGGAGTTGATCGAGCGAATCAAGGAGGCCGCCTACGCAGAGGGCCGGAGCTCGCTCGGCCCCGAGGAGACCTTCCAGGCACTCACCGAGGGACGGGTCCAGCACCTCGTCTACGACGCGAACCGGGACTACGCGGGCGTCGAGCTGGATTCCGTTGCCGCGTCGAGCCTGGATGGCCAGCCGCTGATCGAGCGCATGGTGGAGCTCGCGCTCTCGAGCGGCGCCGAGATCACCCCGGTTGAGGGCGCGAGCGCGCAGAGGTTGGCCCAGCAAGGAGGCATAGTTGCGCTGCTTCGCTACTAACCACGTTCCGCCCGGCATGGAATGGGCACGGTGATGCTTGGACTCGCCCTGCTCGCGCTCATCGTCCTCCCGGTCGCGAGAGTTGTGATACCTCGCTTCAGGCGGCGGGTCGAGCTGCCCCGAACGGAACAAGTCGATTCGGGATCGATCGAGGAGCAGGTGTACAAGAGGTTGTACGGGCAGCGCTCCTCCAACGTCTCGTCGACACGTCCGCATGAAGACGTGGCGGCAGATAGCCAAGGAGACGCTGATGGCCATGGAGACGCCCGGGGCCATGAAGACACTGACCCCCGTGACCGACCCTCCAGCGGTGTCCGGGCCCATTCTCCGAAGCCAAAGGTGCGGTCCGGGACCACCTGAGAATCCGTGCCACGCACGGATGCAGCCCGACGATGACCGACCAGCCTCTCTACCCGCACGTGGTCGTCGGGTACGAGTCGAACGATCGCGGCGAGGACGCGAAGCTCCTCGGGGAGTTGATCGTCAGAGCGGCAGGGGGCGAACTTGCGATCCTGAACGTCGACGACGCCGATCCCGCGAAGGTCCTGCGGCGGATGGCCGAGCGCGGCGATGCCGACCTGATCGTGCTTGGCTCCACCCACCGGGCGGCGATCGGCTCGGTCGCGCCCGGGAGCGTCGCCGAGAACCTGCTTCAGGGTGCCCGCTGCCGGCTTCTGATCGCCCCCAAGGGCTATTCGAGACGGGATCACTCCGGTGACCGGTTGCGGGTGATCGCTGTCGGATACGACGGGACGGCCGAGTCTTCGGCGGCACTTGCCGATGCAGCCGAGCTCGCTCGTCGCGCACAAGCCTCGATGCGGGTGATCGCGGTCGCCTCGCCGGTGACTCCGTTGGAGGTCTTACAAGCGAAGCTCCACAGTGCTGCAGCAGGGCTCCCGTCCGAGCTCCGTGCCCTGCCGGTTCTCGAACGAGGGGAACCGGTTGAGAAGCTGCTCGAAGCGGCCAAGCTGGGAGTAGACCTCCTCGTCCTCGGGTCCAGGGGCCTTGGCCCGATGAAGCGGCTTGTGCTCGGCAGCGTCTCCTCTCGCGTGATCCGTGAGTCACCGGTTCCGGTGATGATCGTGCCGCGACCCGGCTAGATCGCAGACCTCACCTTGGGAGTTGGGCTGGGGAGAGCATCTGCGATGCCGGCTTCGGCGACGATTGCCGACATCAAGGAGATCTACATGCGGGCGTGGCGCAGCGGCGTCAAGGGAACACGGTCTATCGCTACGGCTCAAGAGGGGCAGGTCCTGACCTTCATGTCCCAGCCGGGCGAGGCTCCCGGACCGCCGTTGCGTGCTGAGCCCGAGTGCGCGGGCGGCTGCGCCGGGCATGCCTGTGAGTTCTGAGCAGTCGGCTTCGTTCAACCGTTCCCTGAAGCGGCATCGTGATCGCGAACGCCGAGCAGGGGACCACCGGGAAGGTGGTGGCCCGATCTCCTAGCTTTCGCGGCGATGCTCTACGGCGTTGTCGCGTTCCTGCTCCGGCCGACCGCCTGGTGGGGCAGGCTGCGGGTGGAGGGGCTTGACCAGGTGCCGGCGGAGGGCCCGCTGGTGGTCGTCCCCAACCATGACAGCCAGTGGGATTCGGTCCTGATCGGCCTTGCGATCAAGCCGCGCCGGCGGCTGCGTTTTCTGGCCCGGGCGAGCCTCTGGCGAATCCCCGGGCTCGGCCCCATCCTCTACGGGCTGGGGCAGATTCCGGTCCACCGCGGCGCGGGCGACGCGGCGGCCCTGGAGAAGGCCACCGAGGCGCTGCGGGCCGGCGAGGCGGTCTGCGTCTTCCCCGAGGGGGGCCTCTCCTGGGGCTTGCGGCTCCGGGCGCACAGCGGGGTCGGGCGCCTCGCGTGGTCGTGCCCGGGGGTGCAGGTCGTGCTCTGCACGGTCGAGGGGACGACGGACTACGTGCGCTTCCCGCGCCGACCCTGCGTGCGCGTCTCGTTCTTCTGCCCCAGAGAAGGCCACCCGCGGCCGGACGAGGAGCCAGCCGAGCTCGCGGCGCGCCTGCTCTACGAGATCAGGGAACGCGTGCTGCCCACCCCGGCGGGTCGCCGTGCACTCGTGGGCGGTCCCCGCCGAGTGCGGAGGCGGAGAGGCCGGGCGAGGACAGCCAGGTGAGATCAGACGCATCGTAAGGCGGTCCGTTCGATCGGCTGCTCTCTGCCGGAATCTCGTCTTCACGCACTTCGACCCGGAGTTGCAGAGGCGCACCCATCCGCAATTGGCGGCCGGCCCTGCGCCTCGGAGGTGTGCTGGCGGTCGGGCCCACGAGCGGGCAGCTAGACCCCTCGGATCAAGGGCAAAGTGGAACACCTGAGCGCTGCAGTTGGCCTTGTTTCTCGATCGTCGAGACGCAGGCCGCAAGCTTGCCGAGGTGCTCGAGCGTTTCAGGTCAGATGATCCGGTGGTGCTGGCGCTCCCACGAGGCGGTGTCCCGGTCGGCTATGAGGTCGCCATGGCGCTGGATGCGCCGCTCGACATCCTGCTCGTCCGCAAGCTCGGAGGTCCGTTCCAGCCCGAGTACGGGATCGGGGCAGTCGCCGAGGGGGGGTGTTCGCGTGATCCGCACGGAGGACGTCGAGCTGATCGGGATGAGCGAAGAAGAGCTCGAGTCGATCGTTGGCCGCGAGACCGCCGAACTCGACCGTCGCGTGCTCGTCTACCGCGGCGAGCGCCAGCCCCTGCCGGTGGCAGGCCGCACCGTGATCCTGGTCGACGACGGCATCGCCACCGGTGGAACCGCCGTCGCCGCGGGGCGCGTGCTCCGGGCTCGCGGCGCGGCCAGGGTGATCCTCGCGGTTCCGGTCGCTCCACCCGGCAGCGAGGTGCGCCTTGCCGGTGAGTTCGACGAGGTGGTCTGCCTCGAGCAGCCACACGGCTTCTTTCGGCATCGGCCAGTTCTACGTCGACTTCGGGCAGCTCGACGACCATGAGGTGATCGACCTGCTCGCGGGGGCCCAGGCGCCAGCGACGCGTGTCGCGGCCGGCGCCGCGGCCGCATCGGACCCGCCGCCGGTCAAGCTGGCAGCCGAGATTGAGGCGGAGCCCGGGCTGCTCCTGAACGGCGATCTCTGGGTGCCCGAGGACGCCGCAGGCCTGCTGATATTCGCCCACGGCAGCGGCTCAAGTAGGCTCAGCCCCCGAAATCGCGAGGTCGCTGGACAGCTGAACGAGAGGGGACTCGCCACCCTGCTGTTCGATCTGCTGACCGACGAGGAGGCAGGCGACCGCGCCAAGGTCTTTGACATCGACCTGCTCGCGGAGCGGCTCGCGGCGGTGACGCGATGGGCGCAAGCGGAGCCCGGCATCGACGATCTTCCCCTCGGGTACTTCGGCGCCTCGACCGGCGCCGCCGCCGCGCTCTGCGCCGCCACCGCGCTCGGCAGCGGCATCGGCGCGGTGGTCTCCCGGGGGGGACGGCCCGACCTCGCCGCACCTAGACTGGCGGAGGTCGAGGCTCCGACCCTGCTGATCGTCGGCGGCGCGGACTGGCAGGTCCTCGGCCTCAACGAGGAGGCGGCGAAACTTCTGCGCTGCGAGCACGAGCTCGCCGTGGTGCCCGGCGCGACCCACCTTTTCGAGGAGCCCGTTGCCCTGGAGCGGGTCTCGGAGCTGGCCGCGGCCTGGTTCTCCGCGCACCTTCAGAAGTCGCTCCCGGCGGAAGTGGGATCCCGCCAGCGGCGCGGCTCATAGACCGTCCCCTCCTTACCGAACTCTCCGAAGGGAGGAACCTTGCCCGCGTCCACCGCACGGATCGTGGGTCGTCCGATGTGGGCGAGGACGAGCCGGCGGACTCCCCGCCTCCGCGCCTGCTCCGCTATCTCCACCGCCGCGACATGACCCCCGACGCCCTTCGCGAACCGGATCGGGCGGTCCCATCCCGCAGCGTCGGCAAACATTAGGTCGACCCTCGCGGCCCAGCGGGGAAAGCTCCAGAACTCCGGCGCCCAGGCGATCCTCCTCCCCTCAGCCTTGATCAGGTAGCCGTAGGTCGGATGAGAGGTGTGCTTCACCGCTCGCGGAGAGATCTCGAGGCCATCGGGTGCCGCGAACCGGGCCACCTCGGCCTCCACTCCCGAGTCGGCCGCCAGCTGACGGATCTCGCGAATCAGCTCCGCCTTGTCGTCGCTGACGAGCCAGGCATCGATCGGCCCGCCCGGCTCGGCTCCTGGGCCGCCGTCGAGCATCACCCGGGAACCCTCGTACTCTACGAGCAGTCCCGCCGGTGCGAATCGGGGCGACTTCATCGCGCCGACTCCGAGCAAGGTCAGGCGAAACATGCGCGGGCTCTTTCTAGCGCCCCATCGATCGATCCGGCGAGAACAAGGGCTCGCCGTCTCCGTGCTGGCCACCGATCGGCGATGCGCGACCGCCCCCGATGAGCGCGACGCTGGACGCGCCTAAGGTCCGCTGGGACACTGGACCGTGAACGTGCAGTCGAAGAGCTAGATCCATCCCGTTGAGCCAGATAAAGAGAGGAGAGCCAATATGGAGTTCGATGCATACGACCTGGTTGAGTTGACCGAGCCGGTCGCGGGCATCCAGCCGGCGACAGAGGGACGGTGATGCTCACGGGACCGGGACACGCTTTCGTCGACTTCACCCGGTCCGACAACCATCGGCCGAACGAGCATGACGCCGTGAATGTGAAGAACAGGTCGCTGCGGCTGATCGAGCGGCGCCGAAAGCAGCAGCTGCCCGGGGCACGGACCTAGTCCCGCCGGCCGAGGATGATCCAGCGAATGCCTGGCGGCGATCCCGAACACCCGCCTGTAGTCATCGTCGGCGGCGGCGTTGCCGGATTGGAAGCGCTGCTTGCGCTGCATGCCCTCGCCGGAGCACGCGCCTCGCTCGCTCTCATCTCGCCGGATCCGGACTTTCTCTATAAGCCTCTGCTCGTCGAGGAGCCGTTTGGCCTCGAGCCGGCTGAGCGCCACGAGCTCGCGCCGCTTGCGGCAGAACTCGAGGCCAGCTTCATCCTGCAGCGGGTCAGACGGATCGACCCGCAGCGCCACCTGGTGGAGCTTGGCAACGGCTCGACCATCGACTACGCGTACCTGGTCGTCTGCACCGGGGGTCGGTTCAACCCCGCCCTGGACAGGGCCACGACGTTTCCATCGCGCAAGCCGCTCTGGATCGACCAGCTCCTCGCCAGCTTCGACGGCGGCCCGCAGACGATCGGGTTCGTGGTTCCGGCGGGGGTGGCCTGGGCACTTCCGCTCTACGAGATCGCGCTGATGACCGCTCGCCGTGTCCGGGAGCTTGGCCTGCACGACACTCAGCTCAAGCTGATTACCCCGGAGGAGACACCGCTCGCAATCTTCGGCAGCGACGCCAGCGACGCCGTGGCCGATTTGCTTGCGGCGCGCCGAATCGAGGTCGAATCGAACGCTCAGTTCGTGGCAGAGGAAGACGGGGCACTCAGGATCGAGCCTGGAAATCGCCGAATCGAGGCCCAGCTGGTCATCGCGCTGCCCGAGATGAGCGGGCCTGAGATCGACGGGCTTCCAAGCGACCGGCGCGGATTCATCCCGATCGACGAACACGCGCGGGTCGTCGGCGTGGAGGACGTGTACGCGGCGGGAGACGCGACGAACTTCCCGATCAAGCAGGGCGGGCTCGCCACCCAGCAGGCCGACGCCGCCGCCCAGCACATCGCCAGTCGGCTGGGTGCCGAAATCTCCCCCGAGCCATTTCACCCGGTGCTGCGCGGCCAGCTGCTCACCGGGGAGGAGTCCCTTCACTTGAGCAGCGACATCGCCAAGGAGGGCGGAGAAGGGATGGTCTCGCTCGACCAGCTTTGGTGGCCCGCCCACAAGATCAGCGCCCGCTATCTGGCCCCGTTGCTGGAGCACGGCGAGGAGGGCTTCGCCGAGCCCGAACCGCCTCGACGCACGCTCGACGTCGAGGTCTCGCTCCCGAAGGAGTGGCACCGGGAGCCGATGGCGCTTGACCCGCACCACGCCTCCCACATCGGCTAATAGGCGGCACCCCGCTGGAAAGGAAGCGCATGACGCCCGACAACCCCTCAGCTGAGAGCCCGGTCCTGATCGCCTACGACGGCTCGGATCACGCCAAGGCGGCGATCGCGCAGGCGGGTCAGGAGCTCCGCACCCCACGGGACGCGATCGTCCTCTCGGTCTTCGAGCCTTTGGCCGCGCTTCCGTTCTGGGGAGTGGCATATGCGAGGGTGCCCGCCGGATTCGCCGAGGAGGCCGAGCAGCAGGCAAGCGAGGTCGCTGCCGAGGGCGCGGCCTTGGCGAGGGAGGCCGGCTTCGACGCAGAGGCGGCGGCGGTCGAAGGCACCCCGGTTTGGGAGCGGATTGTCGAGGTGGCTAAGGATCGTGGCGCCGGAATGATCGTGATGGGCTCACACGGGCGAAGCGGGCTCAGCTACGTCGCACTGGGCAGCGTCGCCACTGCGGTGGCGCACCATGCCAGAGCGCCGGTCTTGATCTGCCGCCTCGCGAACAGCTAGTAGCTGGGACGACCCACGGACGCTAGGGTCCGCTCGATGAGCCCCGCCTCCGCGAGCTCAGAGACCCGAAAGCGCCCGCTGCTCCTCTGCTACGACGGTTCACCCGACTCGACCGAGGCGATCGAGCTGGCTGGGGAGCTGATCGGCGGGGGACCCGCGCTGGTCCTTCACGTCTGGCTGCCCCCTTCCGCTCTGTTCCTGGCGGGAAGGATCGTCGCCGACAGCCATCCCCTTGCCCCGGCAATCGCCGAGTTCGACGAGGCGGCGCACAAGGAGGCCGAGCGGATTGCGGCCGAGGGCGCCGAAGCCGCCTCAAGGGTGGGGTTCGAGGCGACGCCCCTGACCGAGCGCGCTGGCCATGGGGTCTGGCGGGCGATCGTCAAGATCGCCGACGAGCACGATGTTCTGGCAGTGATAGTCGGATCCCACGGCCGGTCGCCAGCTGCTTCGGCGGTGCTCGGCAGCGTCTCCCACGGAGTCGTCAACCATTGCGGCCGGCCCGTCCTGGTGGCGCCGTGCAGCGGCGATCACCTGGACGCGGAGGATTGAGCACAGCCGAGCAGCTTGAGGAATGACAGCACGGCGTCAGGTCCCGGCGGCACCGACGGGAAGGACGCTTCTCCTGCTCGCCGCCCTGGTCGTCGTCGCCGTCAGCGCGCTCTATGTCCTCTTGCCCGCCCTGGCGGGCTTGGAGGACACCTGGAGCAGGATCTCCGAGGGTGATGTTCTCTGGCTGCTCGCTGCCGCTGGCCTCGAGGCCCTCTCCTTCCTCTCCTACATCGTCGCTTTCCGCGCCGTATTCGAGGGCGGGACAATTCGGATCTCCTGGCGGGACAGCTACCGGATCACGATGGCGGGCGTCGTCGCGACGCGGCTGCTTGCTACAGCCGGCGCTGGCGGGGTCGTACTAACGGTCTGGGCGCTTGACCGCGCCGGCATGCCTCGCCGCGAGATCGCGGCGCGGGAGGCCACTTTCCTCGTTCTCCTCTACGGCTTGTACATGGCTGCGTTGGTGCTCGGCGGAATTGGGCTTTGGACCGGCGTCCTCCCGGGCCCACAGCCGTTTGGCCTCACGCTGATCCCGGCGCTGTTCGGCGCCACCGTGATCGCGCTATCCGTCGCTGCGATGATCTTCGCGCGGGACCTGGAGAGCGCGGCCGAGAGGTTCAAGACCGCTCAAAGCAGGGGCGCCCGCCTGGTTCGAGCTGCCGCTACGGTCCCAGCGACGCTGGGGGCCGGGGTCAAGGGCGTCTTGTCGCTGACGCGGGCGCGCAAGCCGGAGATGCTGGGCGCGCTCGGATGGTGGGCATTCGACATCGGCGTGCTCTTTGCGTCGCTCCGTGCCTTCGGTGCAGAGCCGGAGGTGTCGATCGTCGTGATGGCCTATTTCGTCGGAATGTTGGCCAACACCTTGCCCGTGCCCGGCGGGATTGGCGCGGTCGACGGCGGGATGATCGGCGCGCTGATCGGCTTCGACGTCGACGCCGGACTGGCGATCGTCGCCGTTCTCACCTATCGCCTATTCGCGTTTTGGCTTCCGATCGGCCCAGGCGTCCTCGCCTACGTTCAGTTGCTCCGGGAGCCCGCTCCAAATCGCTAGGCCGAATCGGCTGCAGCTGTGTACACGTCGATGAACCGCAGGTAGTTGTCCGCGATCTGCGCGGCTGCATCGTCGCGGTTGGAGCTGCCGTCCAGAAAGGCCTGCAGCGGCTCACCCCAGATCGATCGACCGATCGCGAAGCCGATGTAGCCCTCGACCGGCGCCGCCTCGCGCAACCAATGGTCGACCTTGGCCTCGTCGGCCCCGCGGCCGAGGACCACGCAGGCCACGCCGTCTCGGCCACCGGTGCGGCATTGGGCTGCGATCCGCTCGCAGTCGGCGCGCTGGTCGACGCCCTCGATCTTCCAGACGTCAGCTTCGATCCCGGCATCCTGGAGCTCGGCGATCGTGCGGCGCATCAGCTCCGGTCGCAATTCGGCGTCGTAGCGATCCGTGTCGCCGTCCACCGAGGCCAGCTGGCCCTCCTCCGCCGGCACCAACAGCTCGAAGAGAAGCCTGCGGTCGTGCTCGTGAAGCCAGTCCGAGAGGCGCCGCAGGCGCGCGCGCTGTCGCTTGTTCAGCTCCGCGTCGCCGTCGGAGTTGTAGCGGACGAGCACCTTGGAGAAATCGGGGTCGTAGCGTTCGATGTGGGCGGCGAAATCGTCGCCGTACTCGAAGTCGAACTCCTTCTGTCCGCTCTTCTCGACCGGCATCGCGAGCTTGATTCCCCGAGCCTTGGCTTCCTCCGGGACCCGCGCCGGCCCCCCGAACTGCTCATCCACCAGGGCGCCGGTCACCGACGGATCGGCTCCGCGCTCGAGCGCCACCTCGATCCCCTCGAAGATCAGATGCTTGCCGTCGGCGAAGCGCTGCACGTCCTGGGGAGTTGGATCGCCTTCGATGCCGAAGCGCTTGACGAAGGATCCGCGGTGGTCGAAGGCGAGGATGAAGAGCTTGTCGTCGTAACCGAGGTCCATGAGCTCAAGCCCCCCGTTTCGCTCGGATCGGCCCGGCGGGCTCGTGCTCGTCGAGCATGCGCCTCGCCCGGACGGCGCGCTGGATGGCGGTCGCCGAGAGCATCCCGATTTCGCCATCGTGGCCGCGAACGACCGCGCGCCCGTGCCGCCGGAAGGCGGGATTGGCGAGCAGCTGGTCGACGGTTACGTCGTTGTCGACGAAGACCGAGGAATCCCGGTCGGCGAGCTCGCCGACGCGGGTCGTCGCCCGCTCGGTGGCGGAAAGCGCCTCGACCTGGTCGATGTCGAGTAGGCCAACGGGTACTCCGCCCTCGACGACCGGGAAGGCGTGATAACCGAGCCGGGCAAACGAGTCGCGCAGCGCGTCCGCGACCACGGTGTTCGCTTCGAGCGTCGCAGCCGGTACGGCCATCACCCGCCGCAACCCGAGGCCTTTGAAGGTCGACTGCAGCGCGACGCTGCTCTCCTCCGCCTTCCCCGCCAAGATCAGGAAGAGGCCGATCAGGCCGAGCCAGAGGAGCCCTGGCGCTCCGGCGAAGACGCCGAGCACTCCGAGCCCGACCATGCCGTAGCCAAAGCCGCGGCCCACCCGAGCCGCCCGTGCGGTCGCGCGCTCGAAGTCGCCCGTTCGCCGCCAGAGGATGCCGCGCAGCACTCGGCCGCCATCCAGCGGAAACGCGGGCAGCATGTTGAAGACCAGGATCGCGGTGTTGATCAGGGCCTGATAGGCAAGCAGGGCGGTCACGGCATCCGGCGTCGACGAGGGAAGGGCCAGAAGGGCCAGCCAGAAGAGCAGCGCAATCACGACGGTAACCGCGGGACCCGCGAGGGCGAAGCGGAGTTCCTCGCCGGCAGCATGGGCGGCTCCCTTCATCTTCGCCACCCCGCCGAGCAGCCAGAGCTCGATGCCCTCGATCTCAACCCCGTAGCGGCGCGCCACGACCGCGTGGCCGAGCTCATGGAGAAGGATGCTCGCGAAGAGCAACAGCGCGCTCACCAGCCCGAGCGCATAGGCGGCGAGGGGCGCGATGCCAGAAACTTGGTCCGGGTAATAGCTGCTACCCAGCGACCAGGTGATTAGCGCGACGATCACCAGCCAGAGCGGATGGATGCTGATCGGAATACCCGCGAGTCGGCCGATCTTGAGATCACCGCCGAACATGCACACCAAAGGTAGTCCCGCGCCTCGTGCGTGGCATCGCCCGCCGCCACGGATCCCCATCCGTGCTCAACACCTAGGCAGCGGGCGCCTCTAGCGGTCATCGTTCGGAGAAATGAGCGGCGCAACGCAGCCCCAGCTCGAGGTATCGCGAGTTCAGGGACTGACGACGAGCGAAGCCGAGAGCCGGCTGCGCCGGGAGGGCCCGAATCGCGTACCCGAGGCGGCGCCGCCGTCGCGGCTCGAGCTGGTGGGCCGGCAGCTCGCGAATCCGATGGTGGCCCTCCTCGGGCTCGCCGCAGCGGTCTCGGTGGCGATCGGCGAGTGGGTCGACGCTGCGATCATCGTTGCGATCGCGCTCGCCAACACCGCGCTGGGCTACTTCCAGGAAGGGCGCGCGGAGGGAGCGAGCCGCCGCCTGCGGAAGCTGATGGCGCCCACGGCCCACGTGCTGCGGGATGGGCGGATCAAACGCGTCAGCGCCGAGGCCTTGGTGGTGGGTGACCTGGTCAGGCTGCGCGGCGGGGACCGAGTGCCCGCCGATCTCGGCCTGACCAGCGGAGACGGGGTCGACGTGGACGAGTCGGCCGTCACCGGCGAATCGCTTCCGGTCTCGAAGCAGGTGGGCGCGACCCTCTACGCGGGCACCATCGTCACGCGCGGGGCGGGAGAAGCCTCGGTCAGCGCGACGGGTGCCCAGACGGAGATCGGCCGCGCGGTGATGAGCGCCCTTCGCATACCCAGGAGCCCGACGCCCCTCCAACGCCGGCTCCAGCGCTTCGCGAAGTTTCTCCTGCAGGCGGCGGTGCTCCTTTGCCTTGGGCTGGCCGGGTTGGCCTGGGCTCAGGGGGATTCCCTGGCCGACAGTCTCCTGATCGGGGTCTCGCTCGCGGTGGCCGCCGTTCCGGAGGGCCTGCCGGCGGTGCTCACCATCGCCCTCGCGCTCGGGGTGCAGCGGATGGCCGAGCGCCGGGCGATTGCAAAGCGGCTGGAGGCGGTCGAGACGCTCGGGTCCGCGACGGTCATCTGCGCGGACAAGACGGGGACGATCACCGAGAACCGGATGAGCCTCGCCCTCCTCTACCCGAGCGCGCTCGGAGCCGAGGTCGCTCCGGAGGATGACGCCGGCGCTGATGCGATAGACGAGCTCCTCACCGCGAGCCTGCTGGCCTCCGACGAGCTGGTACGGGCGTCGGACGGCTCAGCAGATGCGTCGGTCGAACCGGTGGAGGCGGCGATCGCGGAGACGGCGGCCAACCGAGGCATCGATGCAGGGCAGCTGCTCGGCGAAAGGGCCGTCGTGGGGATGCGACCGTTCGACTCTGAGCGGAAGCGGATGAGCGTCACAGTCGAATCTCCGGAAGGGCGCGTCCTATTCGCCAAGGGTGGGCCCGAGACGATGCTCCGCCTGCTGACCGATGCGGTGGACGCGTCCAGCCTCAGCGAGTGCTCAGAGCGATGGGCCGAGGATGGCATGCGGGTGCTCATGGTGGCCAAGCGAGAGCTCAGCGCGGGGGACGAGGAGGAGCGCGAGCTGACGCCACTGGGCCTCCTCGGAATCCGCGACGCCGCGCGCGCCGGGGTCGCGGAGAGCGTGGAGGAAGCGCGAGAGGCGGGGGTGCGCACAGTGATGATTACCGGCGATCATCCGGGCACGGCGCTGGCGATCGCCCGGGAGACGACCATCGTGGGCGAGGACGAGACCAGCGTCGTGACCGGAGCCGAGCTCGACGAGCTCTCTGACGAGGAGCTCACCGCGCGCAGCTCCGAGGCGCGGGTCTATGCCCGCGTCGTCCCGCGGCACAAGGTCCGCATCGTTGACGCGCTGCGACGGCGCGGCGAGGTGGTGGCGATGACGGGCGACGGCGTCAACGACGTCCCCGCGCTGGAGGCGGCGGACATCGGCGTCGCGATGGGCGAGCGGGGCACCGACGCAGCCAGGGCGGCAGCCGATCTCATCCTCACCGACGACGACTACTCGACCATCGTCTCGGCGATCCGGCAAGGGCGGTCCATCTACGAGAACGTGCTTCGCTTCGTGCAGTTCCTCCTCGCCGCCAACGCCGGGGAGGTGATGGTCTTTGCGCTCGCGATCGCCTTCGGGCTCGATGCTCCGTTGACGGTGGTGCAGATCCTGGTCGTCAACCTGCTGACGGACGGCCTGCCGGCCGTCGCGCTCGCCGTCGATCCTCCAGAGAGAGAGGCCATGCGGAGACCCCCTCGGTCGCCGACCGAGGGGATCCTGGATCCGATCCGCGGCCGGCTGGTGGTCGGAGGCGTTGCGACTGGCCTGGCGGCCTTCGCCTCCTTCCTGATCGGGAATGCGGACAGCCATGCCGCGGGACAGACGATGGCGTTCGCGACGTTGGTCTTCGCCCAGCTCACCTACGTCTTCGCGGTGCGGGGAACTGACTGGTTCTTCCGGGCCGGTCGGAACGCCGCGCTGCTCGGCGCCGTCGCCCTGTCGGCGATCGTGCAGGTCGTGATCCTGGTGGTCCCGGCCGTCGCCGAGCGCTTCGACGTCGTCGGGCTCTCGCCCGTTCAGGTGTCCTGGGCACTCGCCCTGGCCACGATCCCCTTCCTCGCGGTCGAGTCGTTCAAGGCGATCATGCGCGCGCGGAGTCCGCTGTATGCCTGACGAGCCACAGGTGAACCCGGAGGAGCGGCTGGACCTGCTGTTCCAGCATCTTGGGACTCGCCCCAGCGGCCTCGGCAGGCGCCAGGCCGAGCGCCGGCTCCAGCAGTACGGGCCAAACGAGATTCGCCGGCGGGAGGAGCGCAGCCATCTCCGCGACCTGGGGCGCCAATTCACCCACCCGCTGGCCCTCCTCCTCTGGGCCGCGGCCGTTCTCGCGTGGATTGCCGGAATCGTCGCCGTCGCGATCGCGATCGTCGTCGTGATCTTCGTCAACGCGATCTTCGCCTTCATCCAGGAGCTCCAGGCCGAGCGTGCGGTGGAGGCGCTCGCCGCTTATCTCCCCTCCGAGGCGCGCGTCCTGCGCGACCGAGAGGAGCTCCGGATCCCGACGACGGAGCTCGTCCCGGGCGACGTGCTGCTGATTGACGAGGGGGAGCGGATCTCCGCCGACGCGCGGCTCCTCGAGGGATCGCTCGAGATCGACATGTCGACGCTGACCGGCGAGTCGGCGCCCGTCGATCGCGACGCCGAGTTCGCCGACACCGGCGTTCCGCCGCTCGAGGCCAGAGACCTGGTGTTCTCGGGTACCAGTTGCGTCGAAGGCGAGGCCCGCGCACTGGTCTACGCGACCGGGATGCACACCGAGCTCGGGCGGATCGCGACGCTGTCCCAACGCGTTACGAGCGAGGCGTCGCCGCTCGAGAACCAGGTCCGCAGGGTGGCGTGGTTGATCGCCCTGATCGCCGTCGTCGGCGCCATTGCCTTCATCCCCGTGGCGACGCTGGTGGCCGGGCTCTCCGTCTCCGACTCGGTCGTCTTCGCCGTTGGGCTCCTGGTCGGGCTGGTTCCCGAAGGGCTGCTCCCGGTGATCACCCTTGCCCTCGCGGTCGGCGCCAGGGACCTGGTGCGGCGCGGCGCCGTGGTCAAGAGGCTGAGCGCCGTCGAGACCCTCGGGTCGACCATGGTGATCTGCACGGACAAGACCGGAACTCTGACCGAGAACCGGATGCGGCCCACCACGGTCTGGACCCCAACCGGCGCTGTGAGCCTCGAAAACGGCGCGGTCCGGACCGGCGCCCGGCCGGACGGGGACCGCCTGCGCGAGCTCGCCGCCGCCATGGTCGCCTGCAACAACGCCCGGCAAGCGGATGAGAACGGCGACCTGGTCGGAGACCCGACCGAGGTGGCGATCCTCGAGGCCGCCGCGGGCGTCGGCTCCCCAATCGACGTGGCTGAGCGTGAACGCAGTCGGCGGGCGCTCTTCCACTTCGATCCGTCGCTGCGGCTGATGTCGACGATCGACGAGCGGCGCGGCCGGCTATGGGTGGACTCGAAGGGCGCCCCCGAGGCCGTGCTGCCGCGCTGTACCTCGATCGCTGCGAACGGAGGGGACCGCTCGCTGGGCGACGACGAGCGCGCCCGGATCCAGTCGGTGGTGGACGGCTACGCGGCGGAGGGGCTGAGGGTGCTCGCCATCGCAGACCGGGACCTCGACGGGGGCAGGGTCCCCGAGAAGCGGGAGGAGGCCGAGGCCGACCTCACCCTCTTGGGACTGGTCACGATGCTCGATCCACCGAGACCGGAGGTCGCGGCCGCGGTCAAGAGCTGCCACCGAGCGGGGCTCAGGGTGATCGTGATCACCGGAGACCATGGACTGACAGCGGCGGCGATCGCGCGACGGGTCGGCATCGGCGGGGATGAACCCCGCGTCGTTCAGGGCACCGAGGTCGACGGGATGACCGATGCGCAACTCGACTCCCTGCTGCGCGGGAGCGACGAGCTGATCTTCGCGCGCAGCTCGCCGGAGACGAAACTCCGGATCGCCGAATCCCTGCGCGAGGAGGGGCGCACCGTCGCGATGACAGGCGACGGCGTAAACGACGCGCCGGCGCTGCGCCGAGCAGACATCGGCGTGGCGATGGGCCGATCCGGTACGGACGTGGCCCGGGAGGCATCGACGATGGTCCTCACGGACGACAACTTCGCGACGATCGTGGCGGCGATCGAGGGCGGGCGGCGCGTCTATGACAACGTCCGCAAGTTCCTCTTCTACCTGTTCGCCCACGCCACTCCCGAGGTGACCCCGTTCGTCGTCTTCGCGCTTGGCGGCGGGGCGATCCCGCTGCCCCTCACCGTGCTGCAGCTGCTCGCCTTCGACGTCGGCACGGAGACGCTGCCCGCGCTGGCGCTCGGTCGCGAGCCGGCCGAGCCGGGCCTGATGCGACGGCCGCCGCGAGAGCGATCGGAGGGCGTGATCCGGCCGGCGATGCTGGCCCGTGCCTGGCTTTTCCTCGGCCTGATCTGCGCCGCCCTCGCGATGGCCGGCTTCTTCTACGTGTTGGGGGGCGCCGGCTGGTCGCCCGGCGATCCAACCGGAGCGGGACATCCCCTGCACCACGCCTACCAGCAGGCGACCACCATGACGTTCCTGGGCATGGTGATGGGGCAGATCGGAACCGCATTCGCGGCCCGCACCGAGCGCGCCTCGCTGCGTTCGATCGGCGTGTTCTCCAACCGCCTGCTGCTCTGGGGGATCGCCTTCGAGCTCGCCCTCTCGGCGCTGATCATCTATGCGCCGCCGCTTCAGTCGCTGCTCAATACTGCCGCGCTCGAGCCGCACATGCTGCTGTTCACGCTTCCCTTCCCGGTCATCGTCTGGGGCGCCGACGAGCTGCGTCGCTGGCTGCTCCGCCGCCGCGAAGCCGAGGAGGCTCACGCGTGACGCTCGATCCGGCTCTGCTGCTGGCCGCCGAGCGCGCCGTCGACGCCGGGTCAGCGCTCCTGCGCCGCAGCCGGCGGCAGGTGGGCGCGATCGTCTCGAAGGGCGACCGGGACTACGCCACCGAGGTCGACTTCAGGATCGAGGAGACGATTCGCGCGGCCCTCCGTGAGGTGGCGCCGGGGATCGCGTTCCTCGGGGAGGAGGAGGGAGAGGTCGACGACGGAGCGGTGAAGGAGATGTGGGTGCTCGATCCGATCGACGGGACGGTGAACTTCGCGAACGGCAGCCCACTATGCGCGATCTCCCTCGCTCTGGTTCAGGAGGGGCAGCCGATGCTCGGGATCATCGACCTGCCGCTGCTCGGCGAGCGCTATGTCGCGCTCCGGGGCGGGGGCGCATCGCTGAACGGCGGCCGGATCAACGTGATCGAGCCGCCTGGCCTCCATGACGCGATCGTTGGGTTCGCCGACTTCGCCGTCGGTCCCCGCGCGAAGGTCGAGAACGACGTTCATCGCGAGCTGATGGAGCTCCTCGTGCCGCGCTGCCTGCGGGTCCGGGTGCACGGCTCCGAGTGCCTCGATCTGGCCTGGCTGGCGGCCGGGCGCCTCGACGTCTCGGTGATGCTCTCGAGCCTTCCCTGGGACGTGACCGCGGGCGTGCTGATCGCGCGTGAGGCGGGTGCCGAGGCCTTCGACCACGGCGGCGATCCGTGGACGCCTCAGTCGGAGTTCACGATCTGCTGCACGCCCGGCCTCGTGGACGAGCTCTCGCCGCTGGTTCAGGAAGCCGTGGAAGCGGCAGACCTCTCCCCACCTGCCTCCAGCTGATCCAGCCGCAGCGCCTCCACCCGGACCTCCTCGGCCAGTCTCGACACCTCGCGCATGTGGCCCGTCCCGAGGCCGTGACGGGCGACATTGAGCGCCCCCGCCGCCACGCCGAGCTTGACCGCGCCCTCGGCGGGCAGGTGGGCGCCGATCCCCACGCCGATCCCGGCGAACAGCGAATCCCCCGCGCCGTGCTCGTCGACCGGCGCGAAACGTGGGCTGTGCACCCCGAACACACGCGCTCCTGCGTGGAGCACAGCGGATTCCGCCGACCGGGTGACCAGTACGGCGGCCGCACCCTCGGCGTGAAGCCGGCCGGCGGCTTCCACCGCTGCCGGCTGACCTCGGTCGTCCAGGCGTTGATCGTCCAGCAGCTCCTGATCGCTCACCTTGAGGAAGTCGACGCCGCCCCGGAGCGCGGCGGTCAGCGGCTCGCCGCTGAGGTCGGCGAGCACGAGGCGGCCGTCGCTTCGCAGGTCCCGGCAGAGTCGCTCGAAGACGTCCGCGGACAGGACGCCCTCGTTGCGCGGCCCGGTAACCAGCACGGCGTCCGAGTCCAGGCCCGCGGCGAGGGTGATGCCGTAGAGGTCGTCGAGCTCATGTCTTGCCAGGGAGGGACTGGAGGTCTCGGCGATCGCCCGGCGCTCCCCACTGCGCCGATCGTGCACGTACGCGCCATTCGCGCCTTCGGTATCCACCGAGAGCACCGAGATCCCATCCACCGCCAGCAGCGACTCGAGCACGGTGCCGGTCTCGCCCCCCAGGGGGACGCAGAGACTCACCCTGGCGCCGAGCCGGGCCGCCATGTGCGCTACCCAGAAGCCCTGGCCGCCGGCATGGAGATGGATCTCGGGCTCATCGCCGGGGCTCGGCTCGACCGTGATCGTCACCGCCGGCGACGGGGCGAAGACGGCCAGCGCGCACGACACTTGGGGCAGCTCGGCCAGGCTGGCGCTCTCGGGCATTCAAGAAGCCTACGACTGAGGCGCCAGGCGATCTACGTGGTCAGCCCGGATAGGGGTCCGCACGTGGCACGGATTTCTCTTCATAGCGGTGCTGATTGGGTTAGCCGCACGAGGTTGATGACATGCGTCGTCATGCAAATGGTCTAGGCGACTTCAGTCGCGCTCGAGTTGATCGTTGGTCTCAGCGAGAGGCACGGTCCCGTCTCCTTCTTTCGGTCAGGAAGCTGCTGCGACGGCAGCGCGCCGACGTGCCTGGAAAGGGCGGAGCACGTTCCCCTCGCCAAGTGACGTCAAGATCGGCGAGATCACCCGCACACTGGATCCCTCGGAGGTGATCGCGAGATGAGCAAGGTGATCGTCGGCTTCGACGCGAGCGAGCAGTCCGATGACGCTCTAGTGCTCGGCCAGGCTCTCGCCAAGGTCCACGGCGCTGAGCTCCACGTCGCGGTCGTCCTGCCCCGGACCCGGATCCCGTTCGAGGAGGCGATCGCGGGCGGACAGGTCTCGGCCCAGCTGGAGGAGCGGCTCTACGAGTCCGCCGAGCGCCGGTTGGAGACGACCAAATTCACTCACGCAAGCCTCGATGGTGAACTCGGCGGCCGATCAGCGGCCCGAGCCCTCTACGAGTACGCGGGGGATCAGAACGCAGATCTGATCGTGGTGGGATCGTCCCATCGCGGCAAGGTCGGGCGGATACTGCCCGGCAGCGTCGGGGAGAGTCTGCTGCGGGGCGCGCCGTGCGCGGTGGCAGTCGCGCCCCGCGGCTTCGCCCGCCGTGAGCACGCGGGCTTCGGGCTGATCGGAGTCGGCTATGACGGCTCGGACGAGGCTGAACTCGCCTTGAAGCGGGCCGAGCGATTCTCGCGGTCTGTGGAAGCCCAGCTGCGGGTGATCACAGTCGTGCCCACCCAGATCGCCTTCCAGATGCAGGCCGCGCTTGGGGGAGAACTGCTGGAGGACCTTCGGGAGGAGTTTCGTCGAGTTCTGGAGAGAGGGCTCTCCAAGCTGAACGAGAAGACCGAGGCGGAAGCTGTCCTTCGGGAAGGCGACCCGGCGAAGGTGCTCGCCGAGCAGGCCATCGAGCTCGACTTGCTAGTGATGGGATCGCGCGGCTACGGCCCGGTCCGCAGCGCGTTGCTGGGAGCAATCTCGTCCGCGGTGATGAGGACCGCTCCGTGTCCGGTGCTGATCACGCCGAGAGGATCTGTCCGCCAGTTAGAAGCAAGCGAAAGGAGCGCCAATGATGAGCTTGCCGTGGAGCAGTAGACGCGAGAAGGACATGTTCAAGACGATCGTCCTGGCCCTGGATGGGTCAGACGGAGCGAAGCAGGCGATCCCCGTCGCGGCAGAGCTGGCCGAGAAGGAAAAGGCGAAGATCGTCATCGCCCATGTGACCGAGTACATGGCGGCGAAGGGCGGAGAGCTTCCGCATGTCGACGAAGATCAGGTCCGCGCCGAGATCGACGAGGAGGCGAAGAAGCTCTCCGATCGCGGCATCGAGACGAAGGTCGAGCTGGCCGAAGTCAGCGCGGGCGGCCCGGCGCATGCGATCGTCGAGATAGCCGACCGCAACGACGGCGATCTGATCGTCACAGGCACCCGCGGCCACGGCTCGATCGCCGGCCTGATGCTCGGGAGCGTCGCGCACCGGCTTCTCCATATCGCCAAGCGACCGACCCTTGCGGTTCCCTCGTAAGACCCGTCGACAGAAGAGCCCAAAGTGATCGAAATCAACGCAGCCTAGAACGAGATTTTTGAGGATGCGATTGCCTCCGGCATCGCGAAGGCCGGTGAAACAGTCCGCAATATTGACGCCGCCTGGGTAAATGAGCAGCAGGTGACCGTCAAGGACGGGAAGATCGACGAGTACAGGGTCGACCTCAAGGTCACCTTCGTTCTCGATTGAATCCGGATGAAGCGGTCTCAAAGACCGCCCCGTCACGGAACCGCAGGAGGATCCTTTTGGAGGCCCAGTGTTCTGCGGATGGTGAGAGAGTCGCCGCGTTCGACATGGTCGAACTGGTCCAGCGTCATGGTGAACACGAGGCCGGAGCGCGCGGTACCGTCGTGATCATCAACGGTAAGTCGGCGCTGGTCGACTTCGCCTGGGGTCCGGAAAGCAACGCACGCGGATCGGGCCGCACGATCAAGATCCCAAGTGGCCGTCTGAGGGTAATCGGGCGGCCCGCGCTGCCGGAACGTACGGAGAAGGCGCCGTGACCGTTGCGTGGTTCGTCGTCTGGCTCGTTGCGAATCTCATTGGCGGTGATGAGCCCCTCTGGCTCGACCCGGTAGATGCATGGACCGCCACTTTGATTCTGGCCATCGCGCTGGATCTGAACCTTCCCCGGGCCGGGGCGTCACCGCCTCGACTCACAGACGCAGCTTGTCAGAGGCGCGTCTTCTTCCAACGAGCTAGTCGGTAGCGGCGACGCAGCCGCTGCCTTGCGCGAGGACCGGTAGCGAGCAGCGGTCGATTGCGACCCTCGCTCAGTGCCGGCTTCCATGTAGTCAGCCTGGGCTTTATGACCCGCTTTCGTCTCCTCTCGCTGACAGCTACCGGAGCTAGCGCTCCGGTAGCTGGTTGGGCGCGGCGTTCCTTGTCCGCTGCGATGGCCGAGCAACTCGAGGGGGGAGACACGGCGACCGAGCGTCCTTAGGGGTGTGACTCTGAGCCCTGATGACGTCGACGCAGTCGCGAGGCGGGTTGTGCAGCTGCTCCGGGAAATCAATCCGATCGATCATGCACCGGCTGCGGAGCGGGCCGAGACGAAGGACGGACATCGGATGCTGCTCCTCACTCGCCAAGAGGCTGCTCAGTCGCTCGGGATGTCGCTCAGCCACTTCCAGCGCCACGTGCAGCCGCATGTCCCCTGCGTGTACTCAGGTCAACTCCGCCTGTATCGCCCCCACGACTTGGAGCGGTGGGCCGCACGAAATCTCTTGAAGCTCGGTCGACCTGAGGCATGACGTTGAGCCCTGGTCGTGACACCGGCACGCGGTTCCCGGGCGTCTATGCCCGCCATCAGCAGGCCTGTACCGCCGACCCTTGCACCTGCAAACCGAGCTACTACGGGATCGTCTGGGACCACGTCGCAGGGAAGCAACGGAGGACCCGCCGCTGTCCCTCCGCGACCGCGGCACGGAATGCGAGGGGAGACCTGATTGCTGCGCTCGATCGGGGGAGGGTGCCCGCGGTCGCGGCTGGAGACAGGGTCGACGAGGCGATCGCGGGCTTTATCGCCGCTGCCCGCGACGGAGTGGCGCTCAACAAGTGGGGGCGGCGCTACCGAGCTCGAGCTGTGGAGGATCTCGAATCGTCGCTCAACCGCCTGCCTGATTGGATCAAGCGGAGGCGGCTCGGCGACGTCCGCCGCGGCGATGTGCAGCGCGTCGTTGACGAGCTCGTCGGGGCGGGTCTGTCCGGCTCCCGAGTGCGCTCGGTAGTGAACGCACTGCGCTCTCTCTACAGGTGGGCGCAGGACCGGGACCTGATCGACAATGACCCCGCTGCGCGCGTCCGCCTACCCGCGATGGATGCCACGCCGCGCGACCGGGTCGCGACCCCGGTCGAGTTCGCTCGGTTGATCGATGCCCTCAACCTGGAACAGGCGCTCCCGTTCGCGCTGGCCGGCTACGGCACCGCCCGCGCCCAGGAGATCCGGACCCTCGACTGGAGGCACGTCGACTTGGCGCTCGGCGCGATGGAACTCGCCGCTGATGAGGAGGGCCGCAAGCCCGGTGGCTCCTGGAGAGTCGTGCCCTTGGTCAAGCCGCTGCGGACGATGTTGCGCCGGGCATGGATCTCGCAGGGGAAACCCTCCCAGGGAAAGGTCTGTCCACCGTTGAACAAGTCGAAGACTCGACTGATCTCCCTCAACCACCTCCAGGAGAAGGCACGTCGTATCTGGGGCGAGCGTGCGGTGCAGCCGATCGGTCTCCATGAAGCGCGCCACACCGCTGCGACCTGGCTCGACCACGCCGGGGTCAGCCCGAAGGTCGCCTCGCAGCTGATGGGGCACAAGACGCCCGACTACCAGGCCGGCGCAGCCCCCATCACTCTTCGCCGATACACGCATACGCTGCCGGGAGAGATCGAGCGGGCCCGCGACCTGCTGGACGCGTTCCTGGCGACCCGGAGTCGGCACCTTGCGGCCGGTTCGTAGATTTCATTCCCTCTCGTGTTCCCCCAGCGCTCCCGACCCGCCCATTTGCAGGGTATTCTCCGAATCCCGGGCGGTCTCGAAAACCGTTGAACGCTTTAGGGCGTTCCGTGGGTTCGAATCCCACCCCCTCCGCCTCTGAAGCCGGATTCGGCTCTCTGAAGCCGAATCCGGGCGAATCGACTGCCGTCGCAGCCGCGCTGAGTGCCTGAGAAGACGCGAATCCCGGCCTGTCGGGGGGAACGAAATCTCACCCATGAGGCCCCGCGTTGACTCGCGTTGACCCACCGATAGCCGGAAGACGCCGCCGGAAAAACCGCACCGCTCTGAATGGATCCGGCGAAGGGGCGTCTGCGGCGGCGACCGGTTTTCGCGCGAAGGAGTCAGGCCGCCCCAGCGCCGCAAACCGCTGCTTTGCATGGAAAGCAGCGGTCGGAAGCTCGATGCCGGGTGGGGCCAGCTAGCACGTCCGCCGTTGCGAGCCGCGCTACCCGGCGGTCTATTCGCTGCGCCACATAAAAAAACCGCCTCCTTTGACGCCCTGGTGGACAACCACACGCACCAGGGCGTCAAAGGCTTAGGTCAGGCAATCGAGTCCGCGATGTGCGGCACGGCCTGCTCGACCGTCAGCATCACCTTGGTCTCGTACTCGACCCACTGCGTGTAATTCAGAATGTTCCGATACGCGCCCTCCACATCATCGGTCTCGGAGATCACCAAACCGAGACTGCCGTCGGCGGCCGCGTAGTGCGCTGTGACGCCGGGTCCCGCGCCCTCATTGGCGAAAACGTCCAACAGTTCCCTCGTCTCCTCATTGCTGAGGAACGGCTTGAGTCTGTACGTCGTGACGAGAATCATGGGATTACCTCTTCAGGTTTTTCGCGCCTCGGACGGGGAGCGAATCCGTTGAGTCTCCTCCCATAATCGGGTGAGCGGCATCCGTATTGCCCACCGGTTCTAGTTCCGGGGAAGGGACGGGGGACCTACTCGACCTAGGCTAGGTCGGAGTCGAGTTGCTGACGTGGTCCCGCCAGTCCGGGGCGATCTTGTCGAGGATCGGGTCGAAGGCGTCGGCGTCCGCATCCTTGCCGTCCAGGTAGTAGCGGCGGGTGCCGTCCTCGATAACCGGCATCGGCTTCGCATTCGTTTGCTCCTCGAGCCTGTCGAGGATCTCGCGGCCTTTGCGGGTCCTGGGTCTCAGGAAGATCACCGCAGCCATTGGCGGGCAGTCTAGTTCTGGTCGGGATCGTCGGGCGGCGGGCCGCTTTACCAGCGCTTGTCGTAGATCGCGTCGAGGCGATCCCTGATCCAGCACCAGATCGCGCCGAGAAGAAGCCTGCCGGGAGGGCTCTCGGGAATTGGCGGTGTTCGGATCAGGCCCATGCTCATAAACGTTCACCCCCTGGACGAACTTGCGGGGTCCAATCACCCCGGCTACCCGGCGGTCAATAGCTGCTCGCACGCCGGCGCGAGATACTGCGTGGGTGATGTCGCAAGAGAACGTCGAGGTCGCGCTTGCCGGCTTTCGTCGTTTGACATCGCACCTGTGAAGGACTGCATCGCCGACGCCTAAGATCGCCCCAGTGCTCGCGCTGATCGTGCTCATCGTGTTGGGGGTTGGCGTCATCGCCGTGGCGACCGTGCTGCTGCTGCGCTCAGCGCCGGCGATCAAAGCGAGGCAGGCGCGAACCTCCAATCCGGAACTGGCGGAGAGCGAGGTCTACAAGAAGCTCTACGGGAAGCGCTCGCTGACCGTATCCGCCCCAGTGCCCGTAGAGGCGCCACCTAAAGGCGATGCGGACAGCCCCCAGGCTCGCACGCCCTCAGCAGACCCCCGCCCGTGGAGTCGCCGGGGATCCGAATCGCGGGACTCGCATCGATGAAGACCCACGATCACGTTTGGTGACGCCGCTCCCGCGCGAGCTGCACGCGCTAGGCGGTACGGCGAGATACTGCGGGCGATGTCGCAGGAGAACGTGATCGTGCGGATCGAAAGCATCTTGGACCGGAGCGAAGGGCTCGAAGCCGGGCTGCGGGAGTCAAGTCATTACTCTGGCCCAGGTGGAGCGAGATCACGCGATGAGGCTGATCGACGCGCTGGCGACTGGCGGCTTTGCCTGCATGTTGAGGGTGAAGACGGAGGCGGACAACCCCGTCTACGAGGTTCAGGTCACCCTGGACGGCTTAGAGCACACCGACCTGGGACGCCTACAGGCGGCGATCGGAGATGAGCCTCACGCACATGGCTACATCGTCGGCGGCAGCATGGAGATTTCGTAGGCACGCGGCTTGCCACCCCAGGGGGACCGTCTACCGACGGTGGAGCGGTGCTCGGGATACTGCGGAAGTACCGGCTCGGTATCGCTTTGGACGAAAAGCAGTAGTTCTGCTTTGCACGGAAAGCAGTACTCCGCAGTGATTGGATAGCCGCTCACGGCGAAGGGAGTTCGACATGACTAGTCAGAACATTGGGGGATTCATCCGATCCAATCTGCTCGGGCTGACAGCGATATTCATCGCCCTTACCGGCACGGCACTCGCGGGCCAGCAGTCGAGCGGCGGCGGTCCCAGTGCGGGGAAGAGCGTCGTCACCGACGCGAAGTTCAAGAAGCTCAAGAAGCGAGTCGCGGCGCTGGAGGCGCGTCAGGGTGTACCGGGCCCGCCTGGTGCGGCTGGCGCGGCCGGTGCGGCTGGCTCGGCCCTCGCGTTTGCACGCGTCTTCCCCACAGGTACCGTCGATGAGGCGAGGACGGAAGGTGCTGGCTTGACGGACGCGAACGTGACGAACCCGTCGACCGGCATCTACTGCTTCTACAACCTCGGCTTCACTCCCAGGAACCTGCAGGTCACGGCGGATTTCACCGTCAACAGGATCGGCGAGGTGCTGATCGGCGATACCGGCGGCTGCGCGGGAACTGAGGACGTCTTCGTGAGTTGGACCCAGCGCAGCGACGGCACCGCCATGAACACGGGTTCTACATCCTCTTCAACTGATGCTATTCAGCTGGGCGTGCCGAGTTTGGGGGGTGGATTCCGCTCGTCGAAGAGCGCGATTCCGCCCCGTGTAGTCAACCGCAACGGTGCCGGAGTAGCCGCTTTTGGACGAACAGCGGCTATCCCGCTTCGCATGGAAAGCGGCTATTCGCTTGTAGCCGCGGGATATTGCGTGAGCGATGCCGTCGGCTGGGCATCCTTCTGAATAGAAACGGCGCTCCTCCGACGGGCAGGCCGAAGAAGCGCCGATTACCGCGCTGGTTGCAGCGGCAGATCTTACGCGCCGATGGTGTTCACCCTCACCGTAAACGGTTGTGGGTCGATCGGATTCGCCGTCGGGTTACAGGCATCGAAGTAGACACCCGGGTTCAGCTGGCCCGCGACGAATGTGATTTGTGGCATCTTGGTCGAAGACGGAGTCGCGATGATCGCATCCGTCCCCCCAACGCCTGACAGCGCACCCAGCCCCGGGCCGATGTCGCTGTCCAGCGTCTCACAGCTCTGGGGCAGGATGTTCGGGTAATCGAGCGTGACGACGACGCTCAGCTTGAACGCCGACTGCTTCAGGCCGCCGTCGGCGAGCGCACCCGCCGACTTCACCGAGAGGCCCGGCGCAAGCTTGTTGACCTCGCTATCCGCGATCTTTCTAGTCTGCTTCTTCTCCTTCTTGCTGAGGGCGCTGATCGTCGCAACGCCGGCCGCGGCACTCCCGGCGAGCGCAAAGACCAGCGCGATGATTGAAACCACCATCGCGGGCGATGGCTTCCTTCCCCTGAGTCTCTCCATGACCACTCCTTGTCTCGGCGCGAGCATCCATCCCGCGCCACCTGAGAGCGATCCTATTCGCAATACGATGCGGCGCTGCCGCCCAGCCACGCCGTGCTGTCGGAGTAGTCAGAACCACCGCTTCGGACGAAAAGGGGAAGTGGGACCGGCTCCTGTATGGGCGCCTCCCTTGCGCGATTAGTAGCACTACCGCCTCTCACTGCTCGGTTTCGCGCAAGGAGGCGTCCTGAGCGGAGCTGTCCCGCTCCTCCTTCTCGTCGGAGCAGTCTCGAGTGAGGTAACTCGCGCTGCCCCTTTCATGTGGCCAGCAACAAGCCGGTCCCCCTCGACCGCCTATCGCTTCGCGCCGGAAGCCGGTCAGGATAGTTGCCTGCCGGTCGATCCCCGGGCCCCGCTGTAGCTCGGTGAGCTCACGGAGCCTCGCGCGAGACCCGGGAACCGATCCAGATTGCGCTGGGCTCCTACTTCTTCTCGCTGGACTCCTCGACGCCCAGAGACTCGCCGGCGCTGTGAACGACCTTCTTTAGGAACGTGTACTGGGTCTCGACCAGCTTGTCCGCCATCTTTAACGCGGAGTCGACGATTTGCTCCGCCTGGGTCGGGCTATCGCTCTCGGCGAGCGTCTTGTCGACGGTCTCAGTGAAGCTGCGAACGGCCTTGATCGCGGCCTCCTGTCCCTCCTTGATCTCCTCGAGGACTTGATCGGACAGCTCTACTGACCTGTCTGCTAACGCCATCGGTACCACCCTTTCTGGTTTGTCCATCAGTCGACGTCTCCACCTGAACCCTCCGGGCCACGCCGCATACGCTCGCGCACCCGCTCCAGCGACCACTCGAACGGCTCGGTCGCCTCGATGAAGCTGGTCAGCTCGCCGACGATCCGCTCGGGGGCGTCGAGCATCGGCCAGTGGCCCGAACCCTCGATCTCGACGTAGCGGCTGTGGGCGACAAGCTCGTGGGCGCGCCGGCCGTGCTCGACCGGGATCACCGGGTCCACGTCTCCCCAGATCAGCAGAAAGGGGAGCTGGTCGGCGAGGTAGAGCCGGTCAAGCGCCGAGACCTTCTGGCCTTCGGGGCCGATTACGCTGCGCATCGTGTCGAGGAAGGCGTCGCGGGCGCCCTCGTGGACCAGCGAGGCGTAGCCGCGAGCGAACTCGGCCAGGTCCGGCCCCGGCGCCTTTCCAAGCTTGGCCGCCAACGAGCGGACCGCGTCGCCGGCCCGCACCGACCACTCGCGTGCCAGCAGGGGCAGCACCCAATCCGACCCCGGCAGGGTCGCCGCGCGGAGCAAGGGGTGGACCTCCTTGCCGAGCCCCCCCGAGGAGATCAGCGCCATCCGCTCCACGTACTCGGGGAAGAGGTAGGCGAGCTGCATTGCGATCCCGCCGCCCAGCGAGTGGCCCACGACGGTGCCGCGCTCGAAGCCGAGCACCGCCAGCAGGTCGCGGACCCCGGCGGCGTAGGCGCCCAGCGAATAGTCGCCCCTGGGCTTGGCCGAGCGGCCGTGGCCGATCATGTCGGGGGCGATCACCGTGTAGCGCTCGGCGAGCTTTGGCATCACCTCGCGCCAGGCATCCGATGTCGAGGTGATCCCGTGCAGCAGCACCAGCAGTGGTCCCTCGCCGGCGGCCTGGAAGCCGACGGTATGGCCGTGCAGCGTGACCTCTTCGTAGGGCCCGAGGGGCTCGTCGGCGGCGCCCCAGCTCGAGGGCTTCCACAGCGCTGTCTTTCTCTCCATCAGGTCGCGCTCCTTTCCCTCCGGGCCGCGGCGAGTGCCAGCTGCACGCATGCGGCCCGCACTTCCTCGGCGCCGACGGGGAAGGGCTCGGCCACGCCGGGCGCGATCGCGCGCACCCCCACACCCGAGCGGGTGAGATGCAGGACCCCGATCGCCTGCAGATAGAGCTGGTTGGCGCGCAGGTCGGGTTCGGCCACGCCCAAGTCGCGCAGGACGTCGGCGAGCCATCCGATGCACGCCCCCGTCGCCCGGCCTAGACGCAGCCATACGGCGTCGGAGACCTCCGCATGCAGGTCCTCGGCCGGCTGGCGGAGCAGCGAGAGAGCGCAGTCGAGGAAGGCGGGATGCTCGATCCCGTAGTCCGCGAAGGCCTCAAATCCGCGGCGGAGCCGCTCGGACGGGTCGCTGGTCTCTTCGTCCACGGCCTCAAGCAGGGCGTTGATCTCGGCCAGATAGCGCGTGATCGTCAGCACGAACAACTCCTCCTTGGAGGCGAAGTGCCGGTAGATGAGGGCCTTGTTGATGCCCACTCGGCGGGCGATGCGGCCGATGCGGGCCTCCTGCATCCCGCGCTCGTCGAACAGGGCGCGGGTCGCGTCGACGATCTTCCGCTCGCGCGCCCGTCGAAGGGCCGCGCGGGGCTGGTGGGTCACGGGCACCAATGGAGTGTAACCTATGGTTTAACCGATGGTTACAACCCTAGGAATGTTTGCTGCTGTCTGACGCCGACATCGGTTCCCGAACACGATCCGGATCAGGAGCAGACACCAGATGACACCTCCCCGGTCGGTGCGCAAGAAGATCCCGCGTGATCGCGAGAACGACTACACGCCCGAGGCCGCGGAGGCCCGCCGGGCCTTCCTGCGCGAGCAGACGGGCGTGGGACTGGAGCACGTCTCCCACTACTCCTTCGATCCATCGCATCTCCCCGGCAACATCGAGCACTTCACGGGAGTCGCGCAGGTGCCGCTCGGCATCGCCGGACCTCTGCTCGTCAACGGGGAGCACGCACAGGGTGAGTTCTACGTTCCCCTGGCGACCAGCGAGGGCACCCTGGTGGCGAGCTACAACCGAGGCATGAAGATGCTTCGCGAGGCCGGCGGCGTGACGACCACGGTCCTGGACGACGCCATGCAGCGGGCACCCGCCTTCGTCTTCGAGAGCGCCCGCGAGGCACGAGCGTTCGGAGAATGGCTCACCGAGCATTTCGCGGAGATCAAACAGGCGGCGGAAAACACCACGCGTATCGGCCGGCTGCGCCGCATCGAGCAGTACTCAGCGAGCCGGATCCTGTTCACTCGCTTTGACTACACGACTGGCGACGCCGCTGGTCAGAACCTCACGGGCAAGGCGACCGCGGCGGCATGCGCGTGGATCACCTCCAACTACCAGGGCATAACCGACTTCTATCTGGAGTCGAACTTCGCCACCGACAAGAAGAGCTCGCAGATCAACGTGCTGCGCACGCGAGGCAAGCGCGTCGTCGCCGAGGTGACGATTCCCGCGGCCCTGATCGAGGAGCAGATGCACACCAGCGGCGAGGAGCTGTTCCGTGCACGACAGGTGTCGCAGCTCGGCGGCTTCATGTCCGGGGTCAACAACAACGGCCTCCAGTCGGCCAACGGGATCGCCGCCCTGTTCATCGCCACCGGCCAGGATGCGGCCAATGTCGCAGAGTCCTCCGCGGCTCTCGGCTTCAGCGAGCTGCTCCCCAACGGCGACTACTACGGCTCGATCACTCTCCCCTCGCTGATCGTCGCCACCTACGGCGGCGGCACCGGGCTCGCCACCCAGCGTGAGTGCTTGGAACTACTCGGTTGCTATGGGAAAGGAAAGGTGCGCAAACTTGCCGAGATCGTCGCGGCGACGGTGCTCTGCGGCGAGCTCTCGCTCGGCTGGGCGATCGTCGTTGCAGAGTGGGTCAGGGCGCACGACCTCTACGGCCGCAGCCGGCCATAGCTCCCACGGAAGCAGAACGGCGACGCGGGGAACTCGGAGCGACGCAGCGGCTACCACGCGCGGCCAGACTGCCGCTCCCAATGAAGGGAGTAGCGCGAGTTACCTCGCGCTAGACGCTCGCCTCGGACGAAGAGCGGGGGCGCTGAGCTGACGCCTCCTCCCGCGTGAACGCAGGAGGCTGAACCGCTCGGAGCGGTGGCCGTCAGATAGCCGCTTT
>CAVOHV010000012.1:0-125281 GCA_963695805.1 uncultured Solirubrobacterales bacterium
TCCCGGTCCGCATGCTCAGAGCGCGCGCTCGACGGAAGCACCGGCATGCAGCTCGAAGATCTCGCCCCAGATGCCGATCCTGATCGGGTAGGTGTCGGCAGGCCGGGCGCTGACCCTGACGCGATCTCTGGTGATCTCGATCTCCAGCCCCCAGTGACGCCGATAGCGGAGCCTGAGGTCAAGCCTTGACAGCTCCTCGGGGATTCTGGGGTCGAGCCACAGCACCTCATCTCTGGTCTCCAGCCCCGTGAAGGCACGTTGAACCAGATCCACGGCTCCGGCCATCGCGCCGAGGTGGACCCCTTCCGGAGTGGTGCCGCCTTGTAGGTCGAGGAGATCGCTCTCGAGCGCCTCGGAGAGCAGCTGCCAGGCTCGCTCGCGATCGGAGCGGACCAGCACCCAGGCGTGCACCACCTTGCTCAGGGTGGAGCCGTGGGACGTGCGCGCCGTGTAGTACTCGACGTTCTTGGGGATGGTGTCGTACTCGAACGGGTAGCCGAGGCGGGCGAAGAGCTCCCTCAGCTCGTCCGCGGAGAGCAGGTAGAAGAGCATCAGCGCGTCCGCCTGCTTCGAGGCCTTGTACCGGTTCGGGCTGTCCCCCTCGGCCTCGAGGATCCGGTCCAGCCGCTGGATGTTCCCGTACCTCGCCCGATAGCTCTCCCAGTCGAGCTCCTCCAGGTCTTCGTAGCCCTCGAACTGGCTCAGGACCCCGTCATCGTGGAAGGGAAGGAAGAGCTTGCGGCTGATCTCCTCCCACCGCTCGATCTCCTCGCGCCCCAGCACGAGCGTGTGTGAGAGCTCCTCACGACGCTGCTCGGGAAGTGCCTCGATGACGTCCTGGACTCGCCAGAGCACCCAAGCCGCCATCGCGTTGGTGTAGGCGTTGTTGTCGATTCCGGGCCGCTCGGACCCTGGATAGGCATCGTGGTACTCGTCGGGACCGACCACCCCGGGGATCAGGTAACGGTCGCGAGCCGAGTCGTATGTCGTGATGCTGGCCCAGAAGCGCGCGATCTCGATGAACATCTCGGCCCCGCAGAGTGCGAGGAACTCGATGTCGTTGGTGGCTTGGTGATACAGCCAGACGTCGTATGCGAGCGCGGCATTGATGTGTCGTTGGAGCCTGGAGTTGTCGGGGGTCCAGTGGCCGGAGCGGGGGTTGAGGTGGAGCGTCGGGGTCAGCTCGGTGCCGTTCGAGCCGCTCTGCCACGGGTACATTGCCCCGTCGTACCCAGCATCCCTCGCGGCCCAGCGAGCCGAGTTGAGCCGCCGGTAGCGATAACGGATCAGGGCCCGGCTCAGATCCGGTAGACGCAGGTTGAGGAAGGGGTAGACGAAGAGGGCGTCCCAGAACACGTGCCCGCGGTACGCCTCACCGGCGAGTCCGCGAGCTGGAACTCCGGCGTCGATGTCGGCGGCGTGCTCGGAGATGTTCGTAAGCAGGTGGAAGATATGGAGACGCAGCTCGGTGGGGACCAGGTCCTCCTCGTCCTCCAACTCGAGCGAGCACAGATCCCAGAGCTCCTCCCAGCGCAATGCGTGCTCATCGAGCAGCTCGTCGAAGCCGGGTAGGCGGACCACCTCGCTGCCGGCCTCCAGGACCGGTTCGGACACCGCCGGCTCCCTCGACGTGTACACGGTCGTGACCTTCTCCACCGCGATCTCCTCCCCCTGGGCCACCTCCGAGGAGATCTCGAGGCCGATATAGGCCTGTTCCTGGATCGCCGTGGTCGCCGGCGACCCGACCTCGCCACCGCGACGCAGCCGGGTCCGCGCGGCCTCGGCCACCCGAATGTGCGACTGGCTGGTTTCGACCTGGAGCAGGATGATCTCGGAGTCCTCGGCTCGCGCCTCGATCGGCACCAGGTGGCGGCTGGCAAGGCCGCGGTAGCGCGCGACCCCGCCGTTCGACACCCTGCCGTCGAGCGCGGAGCGGAACGTCACGCGGCCCGACCAGTTGACCGGGCGGAGAGTCATCTCCAGCGCGAACACGTTCGGTCTCGCCATGCTCAAGAAGCGCTGCTGCGCAATCACGGTCTCATGGCCCTCGGCATCACGGAACCGAACCCTCCGCGTCAGCGTCGCGCGGCGCAAATCGAGTGCCTGACGGTAATCGACGAGCTCAACCTCGCGGACGTCGAACCACTCTCCATCCTCGATCCGGAAGGCGAGGTGGAGCCAGTTCGGCAGGTTGACGAGCGACTCGTCCTCCACCTCGCGGCCCGCCACCTCGCTCTGCAGCCGGTTGTACACGCCGGCCGCGTAGGTGCCCGGGTAGTGAGTCCCGTCAGCACCCGCCTCGGGCGCCGCGCCACGGCTGGCGAAGCGTCCGTTCCCGAGCGCGCAGAGCGCCTCGCGCAGGGGCTCCTGGGCCGGATCGAACCCCTCGTAGACCAGCGACCAGCGGCTCAGGGTGGGCGTCCCCGCGGCCGCCGCGTCGCTCATCGGCCGTCGTGCCTGGCCGGGGACACGCGCACGGCACTGAGGTCACCGACGACGACGTCGGCGCCGCGCTCCCGGAGCGCCTCGGCATGGCCGCTACGGTCGATGGCGATGACCAGCCCAAAACCCCCGCGGTGGCCGGCCTCGACGCCGGCGAGCGCGTCCTCGACTACGGCGGCCCGGTCCGGTTTGACTCCGAGCCGGCTCGCGGCCTCCAGGAATACCGCGGGGGCTGGTTTGCCCTCCAGCCCCAGCGCCTCAGCGTCCACACCATCGACCTTCGCGTCGAAGAGCCGGGTGATTCCGGCAGCCTCGAGCACCTGCACGCAGTTGCGCGACGCGGAGATGATCGCCGTGCGAATCCCGTCTGCCCGCAGCTGCCGCAGCAACTCGAGCGAGGACGGGAAGGCGGCGACCCCACCCTCTCGCAGCAAGGCGAGGAAGAGTTCGTCCTTGCGATTGCCCAATCCGCATACTGTTTCGGCGATTGGGGGATCGCCTGGCTGGCCGCGCGGGAGCGAGATCCCACGCGAGGCAAGAAACGACCGGACTCCGTCGTAACGCGGCTTTCCGTCTACGTATACGTAGTAGTCGTCATCCGAGAACGGCCGGTGGTCCTCGCTTTCGCTTTGTGCGCGGGTCGCGAGCCACTCGTCGAACATCTGCTTCCAGGCGGCCCCGTGGACCGAGGCGGTATCCGTGATCACGCCGTCCAGATCGAAGATCACGGCATCGAACTGGTCCGTACGGATTTCGAGCGGAGCGTCCTGCTTGTCAGCCGTCATTCCGAGAGCTCGTCGCAAAATGGCCGGTCAGTGACACCTTATTGCCCCGCGGGATGTGACCGGCAGCGTGGACGGGTGACTCCTGGGAACCGAGGCGGCTTAGTGTCCGAGAGCGAAGCCCTTGGTGGACGCGGGCGATGATCGGGCACCAGGCACGGTAACCGACCAGCGCCAGAGCCTGCGAGCCGAGACCAGACAGATTCCTCAGTCCCGGTCGATGGCTACGAACCCACGGCCGTGCCTATTCTTGGAATCGCATGGCTGCTGTGATCGCATTACGCCCTGAGACTGAACAGGGAGCCGAAATCCTCGACGAGTTCGAGGCGCGATTCAACATCCAGTCGATGCAGGTGATAGCCGACGGCACCAGGCGTTACCAGCTCGATGCGAAAGATGCCGAGGCCGATGCCTTCGACTCGATGCTCGACAAGATCGACCCGAGCTGGCGCCACCACCTGACGGACTGGCGCGACAACTAGGTCACGCCAGGTTTCGTAAGACCAGGTTCCGACGAGACCGCAGATTGGGCCCTCGGTTGCGGACCCTCGCCCCAATTCGGCGGGGTCCCTGCCTGGAGATGATCCCCAGCCCAGATCGGTTGGAGTCTGTAATCAGCGGCCCTCGATTCGCCGAAACACCCCGATTAGCGGGGAAAGTCGGAGCGACTGGATTTGAACCAGCGACCTTTCGGCCCCAGCCCATTCCGCCCCTCCCGCTGATCGCACCAAACCGTGCGTCCAACTGTGCGTCCAACTCCCGACTTCGGACCGAACTGAGCGCACCTCACGTCACCTGAGGCGTGCCTACTCAGCCTCAGATCAGCCCTCCTCGCCGTCATCATAATCCGCGTGTCGGGGGTTCGAGTCCCTCCTCCGGCATGAAGTTCCTGCAAATCAGGTCCTTCGAACAGCTTGAGCCCCGCCAGTTCAATCAGGATCTCCCGGTTTCTAGCCCGCTCCGCTTCTCGATGTTCGATGCACGGCGGCTGGGCTCCCCCTGGCGCCTGAGTTTGCACAAGCGAAGCAGGGCCGATCATCTCCGGCTAGGGGTCGTCTGTGCCGCGGGCCCTTCGCAATCAGCGACCGCGGATCGCGGGATCACGGAGGTGGAGGACAAGCGAGCGCAAGAAAGCCTTGTCGCGCGATTCGGGGAGCCCGGCCATCGCGGACGCGAATTCGGCCAAGGCCGCACCGGCGATTCCATCGGCAAACGCGCACGCGTAGTCGATCGAGCCGCAGTCCTCGACTAGCTCGAGGACCCGCTCGATCCGCTCGTCGCGACCCAGGCCCGAGCGGTCTCCCGCCCGCCCAACCAGCCCCAGCACCTCGTCTCGCGCCGCCTGCGGCGCCGTTTGCAGCAGGTGGATCAGCATCAGGGTTGGCTTGCCCTCGATGATGTCGCTGCCGAAGTCCTTCCCGTTTGACTCCGAGCGGTCGGTCAGGTTCTCGACATCGTCGCGGATCTGGAGCACAGCGCCCACGAAGAACCCGAAACGGGCGATCGGGTCGAGGTCCGCCCGCCCTCCCGAGCCCAGCATCGCCCCGATCCGACACGGATGGATGGCCGAGTACCAGCAGGTCTTGTCGAGCACGAGGTTGATGTAGTCGTCGGAGCTGAGCCCGGTTAGGCCGCGTTCGCGCCACTCGAACTCGAGCACATGGCCCTCGATCGTCCGCCAGGCCAGATGGTCGAACTCGGCCAGCAGGTCAAAGGCGAGCCGTGGGCGGAGGCCCGCCGCGTGCTCCAGAAGCGGCCCGAGCGCCGCCCAGGCCAAGGCGTCGCCGGCGCTGAGCGCCCGCGGGATGCCGTGACGCAGATGCAGCGCCTCCCCCCGCGCCGCAGGCGCGCGTCGTCGCAGATGTCGTCGTGGACGAGGAACGCGTTGTGGAGGAGCTCGATCGCGACCGCGGCCGGGAGAGCGTCCTCATTGCGGCCGCCGAAGGCCCGGCAGGTCGCCAGACAGAGCGCCGGTCGGATCCCCTTCGCCGGCCGGAGCGGATAGTCGACAACGAGCTCGTACAGCTCGCCTTGCAACCTCTGGGCGTACAGGTGGTCCAGCAGCGCCTCACGCGTGCGGCGCCCGTCGGCAGACAGCGTTGTCTCGACGAGCTCCGGAGCGGCCGTGGCCGTTGCCGTGGTCACGACTCCCGCGAGCGCTCAACGGGCGTGATTGGACTGCGCGGGTCGATGGCCGCCACCTCGAGCTCGAGCATCGCCCACGCGTCCTCGGGACCGCCCTCGGCCTCGGATCGACCCTCTGGCGGCGCCGACCGGGCCGCGATGACCCCGCGGTAGGTGCCGTCCGGCAGCTCGGGGATCTCGACCTCGACAGTGACCCTCACCGTTCCGCCGGGCCCGACCCGGGGAATGAACGGGTCGTCGTTGTATCGGAAGTCCACCGCTCCGGCGTCGATCCGCTCTGTCGCGCCGAGCAGGTCGGTCGACTCGAAGCTGACCCTGGCCAGCGCCGAGGGACCGGTGTTCGTGAAGGCGAAATCGACCGCCGCCTTGTGGCCCGGGGGCCCCCCGAGCTCGAGCGTGGGACCTTGCGGCTCGCGGTCGAACCACTCCCACTCGGCAATCGCTGCCGCGGCGTCCTGAATCGTCTCGCCGAAACGGCCCAGCAGCTCGACGAAGAGATCAGCGGTGCCGCCGCTCGCCGGCGCCGACGGGGCCTCCGCGCCCGGGGGGGTTGCCCTCCCGTAGCCGCCAAATTCCGCCCGTTGGGCCCTCCTCTGCGCCGCCCGCTTCCGGCCGGTGGCCCCGCCCGCTGAGCGTCGTCCCGTGCCCCGGCGAAGGCCCTCGGACAGCCCTTCGACGACGTAATCGGCGCCGCGCAGGCCGGCGCGCGCCGCCTCGGCGGCCACCCCCAGCAGCGGGTCGACCTGCCGTCGCGGTGGTTCGCGTCTCTCAGCCACGTCCTCCTCCCTTCCTATGGGCCCTCGAGCCCGATGATCGGCTCGGCGTTACCAGGGTCCCCGTGAGTCTGGTGGATCGCGTTAGCAGCCAGCATCCCAGAAATGACCGCCGCCTCCACGCAGCCGGCGTCGATCACGCACGCCGTCCAGTCGCCGACCGCATAAAGATTTGAGAACCCGGTGTCGTCGGGGGCGATGCGATGCTCGCCCGAGCCGGGGACGGAGAGCACGTAACGCTCCGACGGGTCCACGTTGGCGCGCAGGTACTGCTCGTCGAGCCGGTCCTCACCCGTCACATTCGGCGGCGCCACCAGCAGGTTCCAGTTGAATTTCCGGGTGACGCGGTCGACCGCCCTGGGCCACAGGACCGCCACGTCACGCGTCAGGAACCGCACCGCCTGGGCACGCACCAAGGCCTTCCGCTCCTCAAGCCAGGTGTTTGCGTCCTCGCCAGGCGCCGGTGGCGGCGCATCGGCCAGCACGTTGCAGAAGTAGGCGACGGTGGCGGAGCCGGCCACCCTTTCCTGCGGGGGAAGCTGCGACATGTCCGCCCAAGTGTCGAAGGGCTCGACGTAACCGCTGACCACGACGCCGTCGCCGACGTCGGCGAGCTGCGAGGCCGGCTGCTTGAGCCAGAGCTGCATCGCCTGGGTGGGGACCGTCCTGAGGTAGTCAGCCGCCCGCTTCCAGCGCGGCGAGCTCTCGACCAAGTCAAGCGCCACATAGGGCACGCAGCTGATCGGCAGCCCGAAGACGACCAGGTCGAATCCGTCGTCGGCCCCGCGGCTGAGGACCTTGGTGTCAACTAGGGCTGCGCTCCGGCCCAAGTACCAGGACTCGTAGTCCTCGGCGGGGTGGGCGGCGCCGCCGAGGATCGCGCCCGGATTCCCCGGCCAGGCGAAGATCGCCTGCCCGCCGCCTGGTGGTGTGACCGTCGCGTAGGCCTCCGGCGGGGTGTTCGGTGGGACGTTGGCTTGGACGTCGATCTTGATCTGCTCGATCACTCCGTTCGCGGCCGTGAGCTCCTCGACGCGGTGGAAGAAGCTGACCTCCACCCCTCGCTTTATCAGCAACTCGTAGAAGGGCAGGAAGACCACGTCCCCCATGCCCGAGTTCATCCTCCACATCAGCGAGCCGCGGTAGGTGAAGAAGGCCCGTAGCAGCCCCCGCAGCGCGGTTCCGGCCTCGCACGAGGGGAGCTGCGGGTCGCCGCCCTCGTATGCGAAGCCGAGGTCGTAGACGATGCCCCGAACCAGGGCGCAATCGGCTGTCTCGCGCTGCGCACCGTGGGCGAGCAGCCAGTCGTAGAAGTCGACGTCGTCGACGACATCGAAGCTGTCCTCGATGATCACGCCGTCCTCAATCAGCCCGCGGACGATCGCCACCATCAGGTCGACGACGTAGTAGCTGCGCCGAAGGAAGGGGCTCGCACGGGCCTCCTCGTCGAAGCGACGGCGCAAGAAGTCTCCGGCAAGATCGACTGCCCGGACTACGATCCCGAGGGCCCCGAGCACCGCGGGCTGGTCGAAGGCCTCCTCCACGATCGCATCGAGGAGATTGGCAGCGGCGTCGAGCGCCGCGCGGACGTCGCCCCCCACGGACCCCAGCGCGAGGTCGACCGCGTCGTCGAGCACCGCGACGCTCCCGCGACCCTCCGCGGCGGCCGGGCGGATCCTCCCCAGCCCCGGGTCGGACTCGACGAGGGACCACGCAAGGTCGGCCCCCAGCCGCAGGCAGCGCGCCGCGTAGAAGGCGGCCGTCCACTGGTCCGGGCGCTCGTCCGGGGCGCGCAAATCGGGTTCCAGCCAGGGACGGTCGTCGTCATCTTCGAAGAAGTCCGCCGCCCACGGGCTCCACCCGCAGCCGTCATAGTCGGCGACCGCGAGGTGCTCCAGCGGGCTGAAGCTTTCCTCAACGTTCTTGAACGCCAGGTCCCAGCGGGGGTCTCCATTGTCGGCGCGCCGGTCGAGTTCCCGGTGGCAGCGATCGAGGAGCCGGAATGCGTTCTCGTAGAAACCGAACCAGAGGTGCAGCCCGTGCTCCTCGATGCGAAGGTCGGGCCCGCGCCCGCAGGCCCCCTTGCCGCCCAGCCGCCAGCCCTGCTGGTAGAGGCTGATCGACTCGTAGTGGTTCTCCCAGCCCGGCTTGGACAGCTCAAGCGCCGCCGTGACCGCGCCCGCGCCGCCGCCGAGGATCGCGATCCGGGGCTTCGCCATCAGCCGTGCGCCCCCGTCATGTGGGTGACCGCCAGACCTCGAGGCCGAGCTGGATGTCGAAGTCGAACCCCGCCTGAAAGACGAGCTCGGGACTCAGCTCCCCGGGATGCAGGCCGAGATCGCTGGCGATTGGATGGCTGTCCCAATCCGCGACTGTGAGCTTGAACGCTTGCTTATGGAGCGCCTTGTAGGTCGCCTTTGACAGGTGGATGGCCAGCGGCGCCTCGACGATCGCCTGGTAGCACGCCTTGGTGGGGCAAGAGACATCCCTGAACTGCTTGAGGAAGATGAGCGTCGGGTTCTCGACCATTTCGCCGACCAGTGCGCCCGCGCTCTCGATCTGTCCTCGGCCGAGCAGGCTGTCGAGCACGCGCCGGCCGGCCCAAGCCGGGACGGTGGAGACCGTCCCGCGACTCGGCGGCGGAGCGCCGATCGGCGTGATCGCTCCAGACGGCCGAGGCCCAGGACCGAATGGCGCCCTGTCGCTGATGTCGAGCCCAGTGGTGAACCGCTCGCGCAGCTTGGAGAACTTGTCGGCCGGCGCCGGTCCGCCGGCTGGCTGATGGTCGGCGGAGAGCATTGGCAGCGGGATCGCCTTCGCGTCGACCCCGAATTGGTCGATCGCGGCCGCGCGGACCGTCGTCTTGCCCCCGTTTTCGAGCTTGTCCGGATAGTCGTCTTCGAAGAAGCCGATCTGCTTCGGATAGCCGTAGACCTCGCGGCCGCTTGCAACCGCCTGCCCCGCATCGACGAAGACGTAGGGGAGGTACCAGAGGAGACGGTTGCCGGCCGCCACGTCGGCTGCAAGACACCAAACGGAGACCTCGCGCTCGGATATGTAGCCGCGCTGTTCGTCGCGGGGGTCCTCAGAGGCCAGCCTGTCGATCGCGGCGAAGATGACGATGACGCTCGAGTGGGCGCATCGGTAATCGACCGCGCCGCCCGCCGGCTCATTGAAGTCACGCTCGAGCAGACCGTCGATCGCCTTCGCGTCGGCGTTGACCACGAAGCCGAACAGTTTCACCCCCCTGGCCGTGTACGGCGGCCGCCACACCTGCCGGCCCCCCCGGTCGACGTAATCGGGGAGGTTCTCGGGGATCATGATCCGCTGCCGGCCGGGCCGAGCACCTCCGCACCACCCCCAAGCCCTTCCGCCAGCGCGCGCGCGCCCTGCGCGGAGGCCAGCTTGCCGGCTGCGTCGAGGTCGGCCCGTATCGTCTCGGCCGGGGCATCATTCGCCTGTGCCGCGGCGGCTCGCAGCCGCAATAGCTCCACGTCCCAGAAACGCTCTCCGCTGCGGGCGGTCTCAGCGAGTAGCTCGTCGACGAGCCCGGCCGCCGAGTCGGCGTCACCCGAGGCCAACTGCGCTTCCGCCAGCCGCCCAGCGAAGTACGGCGTCATCAGCATCGAGTGACGCTGGCGCCCGTTCTCGTCGCGGCCCGCCGCGCGCCACGCGTCCACCATCGTGACCAGCATCGACAATCCCTCGTCGAACCGTCCGAGGCGGCACTGCGCGATGCTGCGGTGGAGCGTGGCGGCAGCGAACCAGACCGGATAGCTGCGCTCCGTCGCGATCGCGGAAGCCCGATCGGCGAACTCAATCGCAAGCTCCGACTCGCCGTCCAGCTCCGAGCGCCAGGCCAGATTCACCTGCACCCAGCACGAGGTCAACGCTGTTCGCCGGCCGGCGGGATCGAGCGACTCGGCAAGACCCAGTGCTTCGCTGGCCATTTGCCTGCTAGCCGCAGCGTCGCCGAGGATCCAGAGGATCACCGAGAGCGTCGACCGAGAGACGATGCCGGAATCCTCGGGAAGGTCGGCTATCGGCTTGAGGCCGAGGTGGCGGGTCGCGCGCTCGAGCTCCTCCCGCGCCCGCTCGAAATGCCCGAGATGCAATCGCCGGTATCCGACGACGAAGGCAGCCTCGGATCGGAAGCGAGGATCGTCCTGCTCCTCCGCGATCCGGACCAGGCGCTCGACCAGCCGGGAGTCGATCTTGTGCTCGCCGAGGACGAACCAGTACGACGAGGTGCCCCACAAGGCGGGGAAGAGGCTGGCGCTGTTACCGAGTTGGTCGCCCAGCGCCACAGCCCGCTCGAATGCTGCGCGTGCATCCGGCGACGTGTAACCCTCGAGCGTCGAAAGCAGAGTACCCAGCCCGAGCTGCGCATCTAGCTCCACGGCGGCCCGAGTGGCATCTTCCGGCAGATCGGTTAACGACGCGAGGCTGCGACGGAAGAGCGTGGTCGCCTCGATGCCGGCCCCGCCCGATGCCGCCACACGACCCGCCTCGAGCCAGCGGCGTGCCGCGAGTTCGTGCTCGCCCGCCAGCTCGTAGTGGAGAGCCAGGTCCTCGGGCGCTGCGACGCCGGGGGGTTGTGCAAGCAGCTCAGCGAGATCCCCATGGAGCTCAGCACGGCGAGACTCGAGAATGGCGTCCAACGCCACCTCTCGCATCAGCGCGTGGCGGAAGCGGACAACGTCACCGGTCGGTCCGCTCTTGCGCAGGAGGACCCGGCGGCGGTAGAGCTCGTCGAGAAGCCGTTCGAGCTCCTCGGGGGGTTTTTCGGTCAGCTTCGCGAGTACATCCAGCCCCACCCCCTCTCCGGCGACGGCGATCCCCCCCAAGAGCCGCTTGAGCTCCGGGCCAAGCTCATCGAGCCGGGCCGCCAGGAACAGAGAAAGCTCCAGCGGCGCGCCGCCCACCCCGTCAGGGGATTCTTGAGCTGCACGCGCCTGCTCTTCGAGGAAGTAAGGGACACCGTCGGAGCCGGCGACGAGTCCCTTGACGAGCTCGTCCTCCACCTCTGGCGCGACCGCATGCACCAAGGCCGCCGCGTCGCTGGCGGAAAGACCGGTGAGCTCGAGCAGCTCGCCGGCGCCGGGCAGCTCGGGCAGCGGTCCGCGGCCCGCCAGCAGAACGAGCATCGGCGTGTCCGGGCGCGAGAGGAGCGCTCCCAGGAGCTCGACCGTGGAAGGATCGGCGCAATCGACATCGTCGACACAGAGAACGAGCTGGGACCTCATCGAGATCGCCTCGAGCAGATCTATCACCGCGTCGAAGGTCTTCCGTCGCAGCTCTTCGGGCTCGAGGTCGACGGCTGAGCGAACCCCCAGGAGCCACCCATAGATCGGGACGGCCTGCTCGGTCGCCATGCGCCTGTTGGCCAACTGCTCCAGCTGCCGCCGGATCGCGTCCAGCGAAAGGGCATCGCTGCCGCGCTCCCGCGGTGAGAGGCTGAAGAACCGCGCCAAGGCCTGGGCGACGGGTCTCAGGGGGCTCTCCTGCTGCAGACGGGAGCAGGCGAGGGTGACGTGGGCCCCGTCGCTGGCGATCGCCGTAGCGATCAGGTGCTCGAGAAGACGCGACTTTCCGATCCCCGGCTCACCCGTGAGGCTCACCACCTGCCGCTCACCACTTGCGGCCACCCGGCTCCACGCCCCCCGCAAGACCGCCAACTCGGCGTCGCGGCCGAGCAGTGGCGGACTTGCGCCCGAACGGGCCTCCAGACGTGTCTCGGCCTTCGTCGGGCGCAGCACGCGGTGGAGGCACACCGGTTCTGGGTAATTGCGGAGCGCGACCGGACCGATCTCCAGGGTTTCGAACCACCCCCGGATCAGCTCGTTGGTCGCGTCGGTCACCACTGCTGTCATCTGATCCGCGGTGGCCTGCACCCGCGACGCAATGTTGGGTGGGTCGCCGGCGATCTCCTCGGTCGCCCATGGGCTGGCATCGACAGGACCGACAGCCACGACGCCGCTGTCGACCCCCACCCTAACCGCGACCGGGGTGCCGAAACGCGCCTCCCACTCATCCGCGTGAGCATCGATGCCCTCGAGCAGCGCGAGCGACGCGAGAACCGCCCTCCGGGCGTCGTCCTCATGGGCGACCGGGTAACCAAACAGGGCGAGGATGCCGTCCCCCATGTAGCTGTTCACCCGACCCTCGTAACGAGAGACCGCATTGACACAAACCTCGTAGACCTCGAGCATCAATTCGCGCATCGACTCCGGCCCGACCTGGGCCGCGATCGCCGTCGATCGATACATGTCGACCGCCACCACTGTGATCTGCCTCAACTCGGCGCTGTCCTTGTGGATCGTGCCGAGGTGCTTACGCGCCGTCCCGACCAGGGCCGCGGCAGCGGTTTGACTCGGGTCCGCGGCAAGGGCCTGGGAGGCGTAGTCGAGCGCCTCCAGCCACCGCCCATTTGCTTCGGACGCCCTGGCCCGCGAGATCAGTTCCGATACTCGGTTCGCTATGCCCCGACCTCACCACGCGTCTGTCGCAAAGTCAAGCGCCGGTGGGTTTGCGCCCGCGCGCAGCGGTATGGGTGCCCTCTGGCCACCAGCCGAATCCAACTGTGCGTCCAACCGTGCGTCCAACTCCCGACTTCGGACCGAACTGAGGCCAGCTCACCGCACCCGAGCCATGCCTATTCCACCTCAGAGGACCCCTCCTCGCCGTCATCATAATCCGCGTGTCGGGGGGTCGAGTCCCTCCTCCGGCACTGAAGTCCCTGCAAATCGGCGATTCTGAAACCCGCTCGACACGCGGATCCAGGCGATCTCGATCCTCCCTCCTTCCACGAGGTTCATCATCCCCCGCACGTTCCGGGTGCGGGGAAGCTCTAGCTCATCCGGCGATAGCGCCAGACGCAGAGCGGCACGAACACCGCGAGCAGCCCGAAGGTCCAGGCCAGCGCCCCTCCGAGGGATGTCGGTGTCCCGGTCAGGGCCAGAGAGCGGGCGGCATCCGCGGTCAGCGTCACCGGGCTCACCTTGGCAATCGCCTCGAGCCAGCTGGGCAGCGTGGCGAGGGGGACGAAGATCGAGCTCGCAAAGACCAGCGGGAAGGTCACGACGAAGCCGGCCGACTGCGCAGCCTCTGCGCCCCGGACCGTGAGCGCGACGAAGGCAAAGATCCAGCTGAGCGCGAAGCCGAAGAGCGCGACGACCGCGATGCAGCCCAGCGCGCCTCCCAGGCCCCCCTCGAACCGGAAGCCGACGATGTAGCCGACGACGATCATCAGCAGGATGATCAGGATGTTGCGCACCAGGTCCGCCGCGGTTCTCCCGATGAGGACGGCCGACCGCGCCATCGGCATGGAGCGAAAGCGGTCGATCACCCCCCGCTGCAGGTCCTGGGAGAGCCCGACGGAGGTCTGCGTCGCCCGGAAGACCACCGACTGGACGAAGATCCCCGGCAGCAGGAAGTCGACGTAGGAGACGCCGGCCGGCAGGGAGCCCTGGATCGCGCCGCCGAACACGTAGACGAACAGCAGCACGAACATGACCGGCTGGATGGTCGAGAAGAGCAGCAGGCCCGGCTCCCGGATGAAGTGGCGCAGGTTGCGGACGGTGACGACGACCGCATCCGTGACAGCTGCTGCGCATGCCCGCCAGCGATGGGACGCGCAATTGCGGTCGCGACACGTGCAACGCGCCGGCCCCATCGACCGCGGCGCGGGCGGGCCGGTCGCCGTCCTCCCCGGGAGGCGCCCCCGTGAGCTGCAGGAAGACGTCGTCGAGGGTCGGCCCCCGGAGCCCGAGGTCGCTGACCCGGATCCCTTCACGGCGTAGCTCCGCGGCGGCGTCCTCGATCAGCTCGAGGCCGTCCCGTGGGGCGGGCATCGTCAGCCGGTCGGGACGCTCGTCGGGCTCGGGATCTCCACAGCCCACCCGGGTGAGCGCCTCCTGAGCGAGCTCGCGCTGGGCGACGTCCGCGAGCTCGACCTCGAGGATCTGACCGCCGACCCTTTCCTTGAGCTCGTTTCCCGTGCCCGCGGCAATCACCCGACCGTGGTCGATCACCGCGATCCGCTCGGCGAGTTGATCGGCCTCCTCCAGGTACTGAGTGGTCAAGAGCAGGGTGGTGCCCCCGCGCTGGAGGTCCCGGATCGCAGCCCAGATCTGGTTGCGGCTGCGCGGGTCGAGCCCGGTGGTCGGCTCGTCGAGGAAGAGGATCGGGGGCTGCGTCAGCAGGCTCGAGCACAGGTCGAGCCGCCGTCGCATCCCCCCGGAGTAGGTCCGGGCCGGGCGGTCGGCCGCATCGGCGAGATCGAACTCGCGGAGCAGCCGATCGGCGCGTTCGGCCGCCTCTTCCCGGGAGAGGTCGAAGAGTCGCCCGAACATCTCGAGGTTCTCACGCCCGGTCAGCAGCTCGTCGACGGCAGCGAACTGGCCGGTCAGAGCGATCTGCTCGCGGATGGCCGACGGCTCCTGTGCGACGTCGTGGCCGAGGATCTCGGCTCGGCCCGAATCCGGCGAGACGAGCGTGGAAAGGATCCGGATGAGGGTGGTCTTGCCCGCGCCGTTCGGGCCGAGCAGCCCGAAGACGGCTCCTTCCGGAACCTCGAGATCGACTCCCTCCAGCGCCTGCGTTTCGCCGAACCGCTTCGCGACCCCCTCGACCCGGATCGCCGGACCGCCGCGCCGCAGCTCTGGGGACTCCGACCGGTGCGCGGGCGACACCACGGTCATTTGATCCTCAGCAGCGATGCCTAATACCTCGAGGCGGAGTATCCCGCTTTGGGGCTATTTGCGACGCGGGTGCGGCCAGTCGGCGCAGGTTCCGCTGCCGTCGCAGTAGGGCGCGTTGCGCGTGGTGCCGCAGGAGCAGAGTGCCGCGCGGGTCTCGTGCTCGTCGACGCCTGCCGCCTGCACATGTAGATCGCCTCGCAAGAGCAGTGGGCCGCCGCGAATGGCAGTCACCTCGGTCGGAACCGCAGGCTCCTCCTCAGGACCGGACTTGGGATGCGTGCGGAGCGCGCCGGTCGGGCAGCGTGCGACCACCCTCATCAGCTCATCGGGACCCGCCCTGTCCGGATCGATCCACGGCCTGCGCCCCACGTCGAAGACGGCGGGAAGCCCCCGCAGGCACTCGGCCGCGTGCCGGCAGCGCGCCCCATCGAAACTGACGTCGAAAGCCTCGCCGCGATAGCGCTTGCGCGTCGTCACGGTGTCTCGGGGATCAGCCATTCGCCGGGAGACCGAACTCCGAGCGGTATCCCTCGGGTACGAGGTCGAGGTACTCGCCGGTGTGGTCCGCGATGAATGCACGCACGAACGGACAGAAGGGGAGGACCGCGAGGCCCGCGCCACGCACCTCGCTGAGCGCGTCGGTGACCAGTCGGGTGCCGAGCCCCTGGCCCTCGAAGCGCGGATCGATCAGGGTGTGAATGAACGCGATTAGCCCGGGGCTGCGGCGGTACTCGGTGAAGCCGGCCAGCTCCCCGTCGACTCGAATCTCGAAGCGCTGGCGCTCGGGCTCATCGACGACGGTGACCTCGGGAGCCGTTGTGGCAGCCATCAGAAAGATTCTCGCGCACTGGCTCGACCCGTGGGACAACTAGCGAAGCGCTCATCCGGGTGGACCGTTGGAGGCGGTGTCATGCGTGCAATGCGCCCGCGACACGCATGATCAAGACGATTGCGACGACCAACCCGAGTAGGTGCCGGAACCAGTTAACCCCGTGTACAAGCTCCTCGCACGCCCATATCGCCGTCGCCAGGTAGGTCACGGCCGCGGCGTACCGGTGGCCCGCGCCATCTATGAACGTGCCTGCCTCGGCAGCTAACAAGGCAACGATCAGTGGCAGATTGGGGAACTGGACAATCGGGAAGCGACGTGGAAATCCCAGCTCGGTCAACCGCTTAAACGCCAGCCAAGCCCTGAGAAGACTTGCCCTCAATGGCTCAGACTGAAAGCGAGGGGGCGCGGTCGCCCGGCGCCCCTCGCCCGTGGTCAGACTCCTGTGATCGAGAACCAAGCACGCGGATCGCCGGTACCGGTCGTGACGAACACGATCGGTGCGATGCACGGGCTCGGCAGGTCGACCTTGCCCTTGAACTGCGCATCGCCCGAGGTCGTGGCCGGGAACGGCGCGGTGACCCGGTTCATCACCGTGGCTGCCGCATTGGCGGTCGACTGACAGCTGACCACCGCGCGGAAGGTGGGCACCGGATTCGCCCCAGTCCCCGTGATGATCAGCCCCTTGACCTTCACGTCGGGGTCTCCGTTCTGCTTGAGCGTGCCGTTGGCCTGGTCGATGCTCCATGTCGAGCCGGGCCGCATCGCTTACTCCCCCAGCCCGGCGGCTTCGAGTGCCTGCGCGCGTTCACGAAACATCTCGGCCTTGACGATTTCTGCCCCGCGAAACGTCGAAACCTGCCACCAATGCCCCTCAACCGCGGCCGCGCTACCGGGCGGACGGCCCTTCTGAGTCATCCCAAGGAAGACCTTGTCGCCGGAATCGAGGATCTCGCTGGCTTCGATCGTCATCCCTTCGAAGGAAGCCACCCACGAGCGCAGCCAACGCCTCGCCTCCTCTCCGCGATAAGTCCCGGCGTCAGGTGCCTCGGGGCTGACTACCAACTCGAAGTCGTCGCCGAGCAGCCCGATCGGGCTGAAGTCCCCGTGGGCGTACTGCTCAAACGCGGCCCGGAGAGCCTCGGCGTTCTCCTTCGACATCGCCCACGCAGTATCTCGCGGCGAGAGAGCGCGCGTCAGGCCTCCCGCTCGAGCATCCAGGGGATGAGCTCATGCACGAAACGGCGCTCGGGTGAGTCCGGTACGTCGGCGAACGCGCCCTCGAACGCGTCATCAGCCGCCTTGGCGATCCCAAGGCCGAACTCGCGCGCGAAGTCGATGCTGCCGTGTCGGCGCATCAGCTCGAGGATCGTGGCGACGTCGCCCGGAGTGCGCTGCTGGCGCTCCATGGCCAGAAAGCGCCCGACCGCGCGGTGGTCGTCGCCGCGCGCCTCACGCAGCAGGTGGATGACCATCAGCGTCCGCTTGCCCTCGTAAAGGTCGCCGCACGACTCCTTGCCGTACTTCGACTCGTCCCCCACGAGGTTGAGGAGGTCGTCTCGGATCTGGAAAGCCGCGCCCAGGTAGAAGCCGAAGCGCACCAGCGGATCGAGGTCCGCGCGGTCCAAGGTGCCGATCAGAGCCCCCACCCGCAGCGGATGGATCGTCGTGTACCAGCACGTCTTATGCATGATCAGGTCCAGGTAGTCGTCGGGCTCAAGCTCCAAGGCGACGTCGCGACGCCAGCCCAACTCCCGCGCCTGGCCCTCGAGCGTCCGTCGCGCCATCAGGTCGAACTCGTCGCCGATCCGCGCTGCAAGTCGGCTCCCAAGCAGCCGCCGATTGTCGCGCAGCGCCTCTCCGGCGAGGATTGCGAGCGCGTCTCCGGCGTTGAGCGCCAGCGGGACGCCGTACTGGGCGTGGAGTGTCGGCAGGCCGCGGCGCAGCAGACTGGCGTCCTGGATGTCGTCGTGAACGAGGAACGCGTTATGGAGCAGCTCCAGCGCGACCGCCGACGGCAGCGCTTCATCGAGCTCGGCGCCAAACGCGACCGCCGTCGCGAGGCAGAGCGCAGGGCGGATCGCCTTGCCGTCCCGGCGCGGATACTCACCGACCAGGTCCCAGAGGTATTGACGCGGCTCGGTGTCGGGCAGGTAGACCCTCATGGCCTCGTGGGTCACCGCGGCATAGTTGGCCAGGTCTGCCTCGATCGACGGCACCGCCACTCGGCTCATTCCGCAACCTCGAGGCGGACGGGAAGGCTGACCTCGGGCATGCCGGTTGCCAGGATGTAACCGTAGTAGGCGCCGGGGCGCGTCCCTTCTGGCACGGCGACGGTGACGACGACCTCGTGGCTGGAGCGAAGGTTGAAGCTGTCGAGCGTTGGCGGCTCGAAGCTCGCCGCTCGCGCCTCGACTGTGGCGCCGTCGTGGGCGGTGAAAGCCGTCGCGCCCAGGCGGGCCGGGGGCCCGGGCGGACCGTCGAGGATGTGCACCCACGCCCGTCCGGACTCCGGATGGCCCGGCTTCACCGGGCCGAGCCGCAGCGGCTGGTCGTCGGCATGAACGCCGGTGTCTCGCTCGGCAACGCCCGCCTCGGCGCCGTCCACGGCGGCGTCGAGGAGAACGCGCATCCATTCGCCCCACAACTCGAGCAGACGTTCGCCATCCGCCCGCAGGCGGCGAACCTCACGCGCCCTATGAGCCTCCTTGTCCGGCCCCGTGACGGGGTCCGCGCCCGCGCTGTCGTCTACGTCGTGATCCGCGTCCGCTCCGTTGAGCGCATCCGCACCGTTTCCCTCGGTCCCGTCAACCGGCTGTGCCGGGAGGTGGAAGGAAGACTGCGGCCGCGCGCCGAGCCGGCCCACCTCGAGAATGCGCTCGACCACGGCCGCCGCGGCATCTAGGCCGGCGCGCTGGACGTCGGCCATCGTTCGCAGAGCAGCCAGCGGGTCGAACGGGTCTCGCTCAGGCACGAGCGACAGCTCCAGGATCGCCTGCTCCGAGCGGTCGGTAGCCGCCCGACGTACCCTCGTCGAGGCGTAGTTCCTTGATCGCGTTCGCCGCCTGTAAACCGCCGAGCGTCGCCGCCTCGATGCAGCCGGCGTTCAGCCCGGTGTCGATCCAGTCACCGGCCAGGAAGAGGTTGTCGAAGCCGCTGCCGTCGGCGCGCAGCCGGTGCCCGCCGGTTCCCGGCAGCGATTGGACGTAGCGGTCGGACGGATCGACGTTGGCGCGCCAGTATTGGCAGTCGAAGCGCGCCTGTCCGGAGGCGGCCGCTGACGTGGGCCCGTGCCCGCAGAGCAGGTCCCACCGAAACCCGCCGTCGGCGTCCACGCCCCCCGGCCACAGCATCGGACCGCGGTTTTCGAGGAATCGCACCGCATTGGCCCGGACGACCTCGCGTGGCTCCGCTGTCTCGCGAATCGCCGTCTCGGGCAGCGCCGCGCAGAACGACGTTGCGGTCAGTGGCCGCTCGTCGTCGGGCCAGTCCTCGAAGGGGAGCGTCTGGCTTTGTGAGGCGAAGGTGTCGAATGGCTCACCGCATCCGGTCACGGTCGCGGCCGCTGAGCGCCAGCCCAGGGAACGCTCGTCGACGCGCAACCAGGTCTGGAACGCCTGGGTGGCGACCGTGCCGATGCGTTCGACCATCGATCGCCAGGGCTCACTTGCGTCGAGCAGCTCGCCGCATGTGTGCGGCAACATCCCCACGGACACCGCGAGCACCAGCGTGTCGTAATCGTGGCCCGCGGCCAGGGTCACTCGCGCCGCGTCGGGCCAGCCGCAGTTATGTGATTCGAGGTCGTGGCCGAGCAGCTTCTCGCCTGCGTCGAGCTGAGCCAGATCCGGTCGATCGGCGAACACGGGAAGACCGCGGATCCGGACCAGTGGGTCATAGTCGTCACCGGGCACTTTCGCCTGCCGCCCCAGGCTGACCGCGCTCACCGACCGTCCGTCCGGCGTCAGGTGGAGGTGGTCGAGACGATGAAAGAAGCGAAATCGCACGCCTCGCAGACGGAGCGCCTGATACAGCGGCGCGAAGACGACGTCGCCCATCCCGGCCCTCATCTTCCAGAACATCGCACCCTTGTAGTCGAGGAACATTCGCATCGTGAGATGGAGCGCCAGGCCCGCCGGGAAACGCGGACGGGTCGGGTCGCCGTCCTCGTAGGCGAACGAGAGGTCGTAGTGGCCGCGCACGAGCGGCGAGTCGATCGCGCGCCGCGACGCGCCATGCCGGGTGAGCCAGTCGCGCAGATCGAGGTGGTCAACGGCGTTGTAGCCGCGGACGGTCAATCGATCAGCGACCGTCCCGCGCAGCATCGTCAGCATGAGCTCGGTGAACTCGCTGCTCCTCTGAGCGGCTTCCCCATTTCGGGCCACCGCGCGCAGCCCGGCCCGGGCGCCCCGCAACAGCTCGGCGCCGGGCGACGCGCCACCTGGAGCGAGTGCGGGATGGCTTGGGGATGACGTCAGCACCGCTCTGGGCAGCGCCGTCGGATCCGAGTCCAGCGAAACCCCGAACCGCCCGACCAGCGTCAGCCCGCGTTCCAGGAAGTCAACGGCGCTGAGCTCATCGCCACCAATCGCTCCTCCCGGCAGCCGGTCGTTCTCGGGGAACTGGGCTAGCCAGAGCGAGGAATCAGTCTCGTCGGGACGCCCGAGCCCGATTGCGCTCGCGGGGACGAACGCGTCGCGCCAGTCTTGGATCGGGCAGGCTGGATCGCTGCTAGGTCGATCGAGCTCCTGATAACAGGAGCGAAGCAGCCGGAAGGCGTTGTCGTAGAAACCGAGCCACACGTGCAGCCCGTGCTCTTCGATACGCCCGTTGGGCCCGCGGGACGACGCTCCCTTTCCGCCCAGGCGCCAGCCGCGCTGATAGACGGTGACTTCCGCCGGCTCGCCGTCGGGGTCGCTCAGGCGCCAAGCAGCGGCCAACCCGGCCATGCCGCCGCCGAGGATGACGATGCGCCGCCGATGACTGCCCACGAGGCCTATCGCCTCAGGGCGGCGTGTCACCGACGACGTAGACCCCGATTTCGTCGAGCAGGCAGGCGCCATTGGGGTCGCAGAGCGAACCCGTATATGTGCCGCTGCAGGCGCCTTCAGGTGGCCGGACCACCAGGAGAACTTCCGTCGCCACGCCTGCCTTCACCCCTGCTGGCACGACGGCCAACGCTTCGGGCGGGAGCTGATCGCGGTCCCAATTGGAAAAGGGTCCAGGATGCAGATCGGTCGGGGCCTGTTGAGATGGGACCATCACGGCCTCCTTGTTGAAGCTCCTGCGTCCGCTCTCGACGTCGGCCAGGTCCAACCACACGACGACGATGTCGCTGGCCGCCTTGATCGAGGCTTGAGCCACCGATAGCCAGGCCCGCACCCCAGCTGCCACCAGGTCATCCAGCGGCCCCGCCATCAGGTCTCGGTTCCGTTTCCTTTGGAATCGCGGGACTCGGTTCCGGTTCCGCCGGACTCGGCGAGAGTCTGCAGCACAGCGACATACGTAGTCCACGCCTGGACGGTGTCGCGCGCGGCCTGGGTGTAGGTCCTGGTGCTCAGCTCCAACCACTTGCCGGTATCGCCGGGCGAATCCCCAGTGAGCTGCGCGCCGGCCTCCTTGGCGAGGTCGGCATAAGCGTCGATTGACGCCTGTGCCGCCGACGTGGCGTCATCGATCGCCTTGGCGAGCCGGGCTTCCTTGCTGTCGGCCATCGTGGATTACCCCCCGTGGGAGTTTAGTGGCCCGCTGGCGTCGCGGCAACCGACGGCGGCGTTGATCACCTGGTCTATCCAGAAGGTGTCGCAGGCGACGGTCGGCCATTCCGCCAGCAGGGGGTCCTTGAAAAGGATCGCCTTCTTCGCGCTCACCCGCGTGCGCCCCTGCTGTTCGCCGGTAGTGACCCGCCGGACGTCGAGGGCGCCCTCGTCGACCAGGATGGCCTTCGTCTCTTTGAGCAGCGCGTAGTCCAGATGGACCCAACTGGGATCGTTCGCATCCTGGATCGTGTAGGTGAACCGCAGTGGTGTCACGAGCGTGTTCCCAGGCGTGAAGTCGACAGTCTCGACGAGGTCGCGTCGCCATCCGTTAGAGCGCTGCTCATCGATGGCCGAGGGGTCTTTCCACGGGATCATCGCTTTTTGGTAGGCGCTGCATTCATGCCAGCGCGTCGGATCGCAGAAGTCCCGCAGCTCACCCGGGCTGTCATCCGTATGGAACTCCACGGTCACCCCGACGGCTTCATAGGGGCCTTTTTTTACGACCTCGCGGTCGTTGCAGAGCGGCTTTTCGATCTCGGCCTGGGTGAGTCGCAGGGCGTCTGCGGCCTGCTGGGCGAATACACGCCATGGGTGGGGCCGCCGAGGGATACCCCTCAGCCGACCGGCCGAATCGAGCGCACGCCGCACCGTGACCACCGCGGCTCCTACCTCCGCCTCAGGGACTCCAGCTTGCCTGACGAGCGCCTCGTGCAGCGTGTCGAGGGCCGCGCCATGAGCCGCAAGCTGGCCCCCCCGCCGACCGGCGAACCGGACCAGGGAATCGAGCACCAAGAGGCGGGGCACGTGGAGGCTGTCCTCTTCAACCGCCGCGGCGAGCGCCTCGATCGCGTCGTCGGGGCCGGCAAGACCAAGCCCGGCGCGGGAATCCGAGGGGAGAGCGGCGGAAAAGGCGCTGACGGCGGCGACCGTCGACCCCTGAGCGCGCCGCTGCTCCGCCACCTCCTCGTCGAATTGCCGAGTCGTCTCGTCGCCGGCTTCCGCCACGTTCAGAACATACTCGCGATGTCGCGCCAATTCCCAGGCCGACGTCTCTTCGCTGTCCTGCCGGGCTTTGCGGGTCCTAGTCGGTGGGGTCCCCGCTTCGTTTCCGACGCCTCTCAGATTTCGCACCGGGTTTCGCGGTCAGGCTGCGGGTCTAGCGCCGGGCCTCGAGTGGACCGACTCGGCCGGAACGGCGGCGAGGGATCATAATCCGCGTGTCGGGGGGTTCGAGTCCCTCCTCCGGCACCTAGAAAGCCTCGCTAAGCGGGGTTTTTGCGCACGGTCGCCGTGTAGGGCATCGCCTTCTTGCTGGAAACAAACGGAACGGAATGAACGTCATGGAAAAGGCTCCATCTCGGATGATTGACGAGAGGATCAAGGAGCTGGGCGACTGGCGGGGCGAGATGCTCTCCCAGATCCGGACCTTGATCAAGCAAGCCGACCCCGAGGTGGTCGAGGAGTGGAAGTGGGTGAAACCCACGAACCCCGGGACGCCGGTGTGGTCTCACGACGGATTGATCTGCACCGGCGAGACGTACAAAAACGTCGTGAAGATGACCTTTGCCAAGGGGGCCGCACTCGAGGACCCATCAGGCCTCTTCAACTCCAGCCTCGCCGGTAACACCAGACGCGCCATTAACTTCCACGAGGGCGAGAAGATTGACGAGGAGGCATTGAAGGCCCTTATTCGCGAGGCCGTGACGCTGAACGAAGCACGCGCCCACGGCTGACACGGCGACCGCCGGATCGGGACCGCGATCGCGCCTAGCTCGCGGCGGCGCCGTTCGCCATCACCCTGAGCTCGATGTTGCCGCGGGTGGCGTTGGAGTAGGGGCAGACGAGCTCCGCGGCCTTGACCAGCTCGACCGCGGTCGCGTCGTCCTCGATAGCAGGGAGCGTGACGTCGAACTCGACGCCGAGCTCAAACCCGCGGTCCTCGTTCGGATAGAGGGACACCTTGGAATCGATCGCAACGTCCCCGGCGTCCACCTTCCGGCGCCGCGCCACCGCGCCCAGCGCGCTCTCGAAACAGGCGGCGTAACCGACGGCGAAGAGCTCCTCGGGGTTCGTACCCCCTCCCTCTCCGCCCATCTCGGTCGGGGCACGGAGGTCGACCTCGAGCGCCCCGTCCGACGTGCGGCCGTGGCCCTGAATCCGCCCGCCGGTGACGTGTGCCTCGGCGGTGTAGAGGGCAGCGCGCGTAGGGTTAGTAGCCACCACCACCACCGCTTGAACCGGACGTGGTCGTCGTGGGCTGCGCCGCGGCCGTGACCTGGTTCCCGGCGGTGTTCAGCGTGAACCAACTGCCGCCGAATGCCGTCGAGCCCTGACCGTTTGCGTCGCCGGGCTTCTGGTCCATCACGAACGTGTACAGCGGATGTCCGTTGTACGTGACCTGTGCGTTTCCGTCGGAGCGGGGTGCCGTGCCCAGCAACGAGGCATTCAGCCCGGCGCCGGCCGTCGGCTTACCGCTGTCCCGAAGCGGGGGCCACGCGGTCGCGCAGGCGCCTGAGCAGGCGCTCTTCAGTGCCCGAGTCCGCCCCGAACAGGTAGAGGGTGCGCCCCTGTGAATCGACCAGGACCGTGCCCAGGCTGCCCACCTGCGCCGTGCCGACGGTGGCCGCCTGCCCGGAGGGGGTCTTGGGGGGCGCGGTCGCTGCCGAGGCGCTCCCCCCGTTGTCGCTGCCGCCGCCACACCCGGCGACGGCCAGGGCCACCACCGGTAGGGCCACCGCCCCGGCGAGAAATCTGATCGGTTTGCTGCGAATCACGCTCACTCCTTCTGTTGTGAGTCATCGATGTTCGGTGTCGGGCGCGCATCTGTCGTCGGCCTGCAGAGGGCTCTTTCGCGTACGCCGAGGGAGGTATTCCCTGCGGACAGCCCCACCGTCGTGTGCCGTGGCGCTGCTCAAGGCGCGAAGGCCGAAACGGCCCGGCGCAAGGTGGCCTCTTGCTGGTGCCAGCTGGAGGTCGGCGCCGCCGCAACCACCACGCCACTCGATCCTGCACCTGACGCGAAACAGGCAATCTCGCGGTAAGTCGCCCTCGAGGTCGTGTAGTCGTCGATCACGCAGGAGCCGTGCCCTCCCCGGAAGGGCAAGCCGGTCGAGGAGGCGATCAGATGCACGCTTCGATCTCCCTCGTCGCGGTTGTGGTCCGACCGGAAGCTGGCCCAGTTCTCGAGCGTCTCCTCCCCCTGCCGAGGGGTCGCGTTCAGGTAGCCGACGATGTCATCCTCATCCCCGCCCCGGAGGAGACCGGCCGTCGCCGTGCCAGGGTCGGTCTTGAGCGGTCTCCATCCGGGCGGATACGAGAGCGTCGCGCCGCCGCTGATTCGGGTGACGTTCCAGTCGGCCGGCGCCGGGGCGGGCCGCAGCCAGGCGAACGCCCCGGCCGAGGGGCCCTGACTCCTTTGATCACCGGGGGTCAGGCCGACGAACACGCCCAACAAGATCAGGACGACCGCGGTCGCGCCGATCGCGGCTGTTGCTCGCCTGCTCACCCCTAGATGCCTCCGTCGCCGTCATCGGGGCCGCCGTGGTTGTCGGAATCGTTGTCGCCCACGTCACCCTGGGGGATGCCGTTCGAGGGAGGTGACGCCTGGGGGCCGGGGCCGGGGCCGGGGCTGGGCGCGGCTTCGGAGATGCCTGCTTGGCGGGCTTGGCTGCGGGTGCTGGAGCGGAATTGGCCACGGCTGCCGCCTGCGACTGCTTCGCGGGGGCCGGGGAGTTCGAGCTGCTGCCGCTGCTGCCACCGCAGCTGGCCACCCCCACCGCGATGAGAAGGATCGCCGCCGCGCTGGCGAAGAAGGTGATCGGTCTGCTGCGATTCATGAGTGTTCCTCCGGTCAGGGTTTGGAATCACAGAGGTTCCCTGCCGCCGGGCTGCCTGTCGTCGGCCCCAGGGAGACACCTTTGCCTGCAACCGGGGCGGTAGTTCGGCGGCTGGTGCATCCGAGGACAGTTAGCTGGCCTTGCCCGGTGGCAGCAGCAACTTGCCTGCCGCACTCATCTTGAGCCCGATCTGGTTGTGGTGATCGTCGGCGACTGAGTAGCGCGCATAATGCGGTGCGGTGTACGCGGAAGTCAGGCTCCTGAATGGCGATGTCTTCGTGGTGGAGGGGACGGTGGACGAGGTCGAGGGCAAGCTTTCCGATGCCTCTCGATCAGGCCAAGCCCGTCTCGCCTGGTTCACGGAGTACGGAACCAATGAACCCGTCGGCGTCAACCCGGCGCACGTCGCGAGCCTGAAGGCCAGCGAGACCTCCGACTGACCGGCCGGTTTAGGGCTTGGAGTCGCGAGAGGCGAGCGGGGCCCGGGGGTCGCGGTGGAGGCGGTCCACCTCGTGCAGGACCTCGCGACGGGCGTGGAACTTGCGCTCGTATCCCCTCACCCGCTTGATCGCCGCGATGTCGGCCTCGTCGAGCGCGGCCAGGACCTCGTCGCTGCTGAGCGCGTGGTAGCCGGGCAGCGGCTCATCCTGACGCAGCCAGCGAAGCTTGTCGAAGACGCTGACCCGATCCTGGTGCGTGTGCTCGTAGCTCTCGATCTCCGCGAGCTCGACCTGGGAACGGCCGGATAGCGACGTGACCACTTCCTTGGTCTTCAGCTTGTCGTATCCGGGGACCGGCTCATTGACCGCGGCGGCGGTCTTTCATGCCTCCGGTCGCTGGGATCCCGCCGGCACGGCGGAGGGGGGCGGGATTGGCGAAGCCGACGGGATCGGCGATGCGGCCGGCACCGGTGAGGCTGGAGGAATCGAGATGATCGCCGTGGCCATAAGAACACACTACCACGAATTCATGAAATACTCTTCCGGTGTCATGGTAGGCAAGAACTCACAGGAGACCACTCCCAGCTGGGACTTCCTGACCAACCACGCTCATGTCCTGGTCTGCGTCGCGCGCGACCCCGGAATCCGGCTTCGAGACATCGCCACCGCCGTCGGCATCACCGAGCGCGCCGCCCATCGGATCGTCTCGGAGCTTGTGGACGAGGGCTACGTGGTGCGGGAGCGGCAGGGCCGAAGGAACCGCTACGAGGTCAAGACCAAGCTGCCGCTGCGCCACCCCCTTGCCGAGGAGCATGAGGTCGGCGATCTGCTCGAGGTGTTGGTCGGCTAGCGAGAAGACGGTCCAGCGGGCATCACGACCGCTGGAGAGAGAAGATGCTCAGCGCTGTGATCCTCGGACTCGCGCTCGCCGTCGCGTGCGCGCTCGCGACGAGCGTCTCCTTTCTGCTCAAGCAGCGCGGCGCCGTCTCGGCACCTCCGGTGCGCGGTCGGCACCCGGTTCAAAGCGCGGCCGGGCTCTTTCACTCCCGGTGGTTCGCGGTGGGCTGGCTCGTGGCGCTCGGAGCCTGGGCGCTTCACGTCGGCGCCCTCGCCCTCGCACCGCTGTCGGTCGTACAGGCCGTCCTCTCCGCCGGGTTAGTCTTCCTCGCCGTGCTCGCCGAGCGGTTCTTCGGCTTCCGCCTCGGTCGGCGGCAGTGGACCGGATTGGTCATCACGGCGGTGGGACTCGCGATCATCGGGATTACCCAAGGGGCGCAACCCAGCGAGCCTCCGGGCTACGCACTCGCCGCCTTGATCATCATCGAGGTCGGCGTCCTCCTGGTCGCCACGGGAGTTGCCGTGATGGCTGGCCGCATCCGCGTTCTCCAGGCGAGGGAGGGCCTGCTACTCGGTGCAGCCGCCGGCGCGCTGTTCGGCATCTCGGACATAGCGCTCAAGTTCCTCACCCATGCCGTTCAAGACGGGGTGCTGGAGCTGATCAGCCCATGGGCTGTGGCGGCGCTGGCCGCCTCGGTCATCGCTTTCTACGCCTCGGCCCGTGGCCTGCAGATCGGCCCGGGGGTCGAGGTCATCGCGATCACTTCGGTGGCGGCCAACCTCATCGCGATCGTCGGCGGCGTCCTGGTCTTTCGCGATTCGATCGGACACGGGACGGTGCCGATCGCCGGACGGATGATCGCGTTCGGACTCGTCATCGCAGGCGCGGCTTTGATCCCAGCTCCGCTCCGGGTCTCCGGTGAACACTCCAAGCCCGACGAGGCAGCTGGCGCCACGATCGGGTCAAGCGATTGACAGGTCTCCGGCCACGGTGCTCGCAAGCAGCGCGAGCTCTTCGGTCGACTCGCCGCCGGGCTCGGCGTGGTAGGCGAGCAGGGCCTGACCGTCGCGACCCTCGATATTCAGCTTCTCGTAGCGCAGGCGCATGGTGCCCATATCGAGCTGCTTGGACGACTCGCCCGCCCCCAGAAAGCCGCCATGCGCTCGGTGAACGCAACGTGAACGGATGAATGCGCGTCGAGTACGCGAAAGGCGTGTTCGGGAAGAGGATGGAGCTCACCATCCTCAGCACCCACCTGGTCCGCTTTCTCGGCCCGGCCCTCGGCCGTCGGGCAAGGGGCGCTCTCTCGGCGGCCGGAGTCTCGGTGATCGAGCGCCATCCGAGTGGCGAGTGGGGACCGCAGCTGCAGCGGTACCTCGTTTCTGTGGAGGCCCGCGACGGCGCCGACGCGATCCGCCGGGTACGTGTCGCACTCCAGGACCAAGGCAGCTACGCCCGCTTCTCCGTCCAGCACGCTGAGTAGCAGCCAGCCTCTTGCCTGAGATCTCACGCTTCGGCGTGCAGGGCCGTTTATCTGGGACGGCACTCGACCGAGAGGACGACGACATGCCCCACGCGCAAGCCCACTGGACGATTTACGAGAGCCCGATTGGGCCCCTGACCATCGTCGCGGGGCCGAGCGGGATCAGCAATCTGAACTTCCCGGGCCGGCTGCGCACGCCCGCCGAGGCCGCGAAGCGGCCAATGCCGGAGACCGTCAGCCAGCTCGAGGCCTATTTCGCCGGCGAGCTCCGGAGCTTCGATCTGGCGGTCGATCTGCACGGCACCCCCCTACAGAAGGCGGTGTGGGATGAGCTGCTCCAGATCCCCTACGGGACGACCACGAGCTATGGCGAGCTCGCCGGGCGGATCGACGCGTCCCTGTATCGCTCCGACGTCGAGCCCTACCAGCGCGCACGGGTCGTGGGTGCCGCCAACGGTCGCAATCCGGTCTCGATCATCGTCCCCTGCCACCGCGTGATCGGCGCGGACGGCTCCCTGACCGGCTACGGCGGCGGCCTGCAGCGAAAGCAAGCGCTGATCAACCTGGAGCGCAGGAGCTTGGCCGGCGAGCCACTCGATCCGAGCTGGTCCAACCGCCAGCTCCCAATGATGTGACCAGGAGAACCAGGGTTGGTCGACGGTTCGAGTCCTCGGGCACCTCACTGACCGGCGGTCCTTGCCCCGGCGTTCTGCCGGGACTAGGCTGGCTCCGTGCCGACCACCCAGAAGCCGATCGAGGTAATCCAGGCACGCAGCTTGATCGCGTCGTTGTCGACGGCGGCTTTCCTGGTGGACGAGGCCGGGACGCTGCTCTTCTACAACCACGCGGCCGGGGAGCTTCTCGGGATGTCGTTCGAGGAGGCAGGCGAGATGCCGCCCGAGGACTGGGGCAGCCGCTTTCGCCCGCGTGAGCCCGGGGGGCGCGAGTTAGCGGTCGAAGAGCTGCCGCTGGCGGTCGCGCTTCGCGATGGCGAACCCGGCCATGCCCGCATGGAGATCACTGGGGCCGGCGGGGAGGATCACCAGATCGCGGTCAGCGCGATCCCGATCCGCGGCCAGTCCGGGTTGCAGCACGGGGCCTTCGCCATCTTCTGGCCTGCGTAGAAGCCTCAGCGCCGGTCGACCTTCGGCTGCCAAAAGGCGACCTCGCCCCCGTCCGGGGTCGAGACGACGCTCCGCCAGCCCTCGGGCCCCTCGCGCGGGCCGAGCAGCACCTCGCCGCCCAGCCCCTGGGCCCGATCCGTGGTCGCGCGGACGTCGCGCACCTCGACGTAGGGGAGCCAGAGCGGCTGGTCGGCGGCGCATTCGACGACGCCGCCCCCGACCCGGTCCCCCATCCCCAGAGCCAGATACGAGCCCTCCCCCGCCTGGATCCGCTCCGGCCGCCAGCCGAAGAGGTGTGCGTAGAAGTCGACCGCGCCGCGCAGATCGCCGGTATGGAGCTCGAGATGGACCACGGAGTTGGAATTGGGTTGGCTCATCGCCTGCCATTTAGACCGACGGTGGCGCACAAATTCATCGCTGCCGATGAATTCCGGCGGCGCGCTCCGTCTAGTCTCCATAGAACCGATGACACCGAGCCGGACAGAGTCGACGGTGCAGGAGAAGGAGCTCCTCGAGACCGCCAAAGAGGGCAGTGAGGACGCCTACCGGCGCCTGGTCGAGCCCCACCGCTCGGAGCTCCATGCCCACTGCTACAGGATGCTCGGCTCCGTGCAGGACGCCGAGGATGCGCTCCAGGAGGCGCTGGTACGCGCCTGGCGGGGCCTCCCGAGGTTCGAGGGGCGCAGCTCTCTTCGTTCCTGGCTCTACCGGATCGCCACCAACACCTCGCTGGACGCGATCGAGCGCCGGCCGAAGCGCGTGCTGCCGATCGACTACAGGCCAGCCGCCGATCCGCATGGCGGCGTCGGCGAGCCGGTCGTGGAGTCGGTCTGGATTGAGCCCTATCCGGACGAGACGCTGGGGATCGAGGACGGATATGCCTCGCCTGGCGCCCGCTACGAGCAGCGCGAGGCGGTCGAGCTCTCCTTCATAGCGGCGCTTCAGCTCCTTCCTGCGAACCAGCGCGCGGTGCTCATCCTGCGCGAGGTGCTGGGCTTCTCCGCGCAGGAGACAGCCGACACGCTCGACACCAGCGTGGCCTCGGTGAACAGCGCGCTGCAGCGCGCCCGCGCGACGGTTGAGAAGAAGCTTCCCGACCAGAGCCAGCAGGAGACGTTGCGTTCGCTGGGCGACGAGCGGCTGCGGGAGATCGTCGAGCAGTACGCCGACGCCTGGGAGCGAAACGACGTCGACACGGTCGTCTCGATGCTGGCCGAGGACGCGGCCTTCACGATGCCTCCGATGGCCCGCTGGTTCCAGGGCCACGACGGCATCAGGGGCTTCCTCGAGCTTTGGTCCATGCTCCCCGACTGGGGCTGGCGGTCGATCCCCACGACCGCCAACGGCCAGCCGGCGCTCGCCTTCTACAGCTGGGACGCGGAGCAGGGGGCGCACGTCCCCTTCGCGGTCAATGTGCTCACCTTCGAGGGCGAGAAGATCAAGGAGGTGGACGCCTTTATCCTGCGGGCCTCGATGGATCCGGACCCGGATGTGCAGGCGCGGACCCCCGAGCAGCCGGCCGACTACGAGAAGCTCGCGGCCGCCTACGAGCGCTTCGGGCTGCCGGCGCGGCTGGATGACTGAGCTTCACGATCGCTTGACTTCGACCTAGGTCGAACCGCTACAAAACCGATTAGTTCCGGGGGCGGAGGCGGTCGTAATTGAAAACGACTGAACACATGCGCAGGAGGAAGATTTAGATGACGCAGGCACAGGTGGGAACGCAGCAGCATGAAACGGGTGGCTCCTCGGCTCCGCCTGAAGAGCCCCCTCGCGTCACCAGCGACCGCAACCGGTGGGTCGCGCTGTACGTGCTCTGCATCAGCGTGCTGATGATCGTCCTCGACGTCACCGTCGTGAACGTCGCGCTCCCCTCGATCAAGGACGATCTGGGCTTCTCGCAGTCGAGCCTCGCGTGGGTCGTGAATGCTTACCTGATCACGTTCGGCGGGCTGCTGCTGCTCGCGGGGCGGCTGGGCGATCTGATCGGCCGCCGGACGATCCTGCTCTACGGCCTGGCGGTCTTCGTTATCGCGTCAGTGCTCTGCGGCCTCTCGCAGACCGAGGCGATGCTGATCGGCGCGCGGCTCCTCCAGGGCATCGGCGGCGCGATGACCTCGGCCGTTGTCCTCGGCATGATCGTGACCATGTTCCCGGAGCCGCGGGAGCAGGCCAAGGCGGTGGGGGTCTACGCCTTCGTCGCCTCGGCGGGCGGTGCGGTCGGCCTGCTGATCGGCGGTGTCGTCACGCAGGCGATCAGCTGGCACTGGATCTTCTTCATCAATGCTCCGATCGGGCTCTTCACGGCGATCTACGCCCACCGCCTGCTCGAGAAGGACAAGGGGATCGGCTTCGGCCAGGGCGCGGACACGCTCGGGGCCGTGCTGATCACCGCTTCGCTGATGCTCGGCGTCTACACGATCGTCGAGCCCGCCGCCAAGGACGGCTGGGGCGCTCCGCTGACCCTGGGGCTCGGCGCCGGCTCTCTCATCCTGCTCGCGCTGTTCATCGCGCGCGAGGCGACCACGGACAATCCCCTGATCCCGCTGCGGATCTTCCGCTCGCGGAACGTCACGGGCGCGAACCTCGTCCAGGTGCTGACGGTCGCGGGGATGTTCGGCGTGTTCTTCATGGGCTCGCTCTACCTGCAGCAGGTCCAGGGTTACGACGCACTCCAGATCGGGCTCGCCTTCCTGCCGGTGACGATCATCATGGGCACGCTCACCGGCCGCTACTCCGAGCCGCTGATCATGCGCTTCGGCGCGCGGCGGCTGCTCTTCCCCGGCCTCGCCCTGGTTGCCGCCGGGCTCGCGTACTTCACGCGCGCCCCGGTCGACGGCAACTATGTCGTCTACATCCTGCCGGTCCTCATCCTGCTCGGCACCGGCGTGGGAATCTGCTTCCCCGCTCTGATGACGCTCGCGATGTCGGGCGCCACGCGGGCAGATGCCGGCCTCGCCTCCGGCCTGGTCAATACGTCCGCCCAGGTCGGCGGCGCGCTCGGCCTGGCGGTGCTGGCGACGCTTTCCACGTCTCGCACCGACAGCCTCGAGGCCGCCGGGCATTCGACGGCCTCGGCGCTGACCAGCGGCTTTCACCTGGCGTTCTGGGTCGCCTCGGGCCTCGTCGTGGCCGCGATCGCCGTTGCCGCGACCGTGATCCAGCCCGAGACCAAGGCCGCCGAGCAGTTCACGGACGAGGAGTCCGAGGAGATGCCGAGCGAGGCCGTCTACTCGGAGGCCGCGTAACGTTCGTCCGGTGGACGAGCGGATCAGGCGCGCGCTCGAGAACGATCGGACGATCGACATCACCACCACCGGCCGCAACAGCGGCCAGCCTCGGCGGATCGAGGTCTGGCGGTACCTCCACGACGGCCGGATCTTCCTGAGCGGGTCGCCCGGCACCCGTGACTGGTACGCCAACCTGCTTGCGAAGCCGGAGTTCACCTTCCATCTGAAGGGGAGCGTTCAGGCCGATCTGCCGGCGATCGCGCACCCAGTCACGGACGAGACGGAACGGCGCAAGGTGATGCCCAGCATCCTCGACGACCTCGGGCGAGGCTCCGGCGACCTCGAGGAGTTCGTCGCCCGCAGCCCGCTGGTCGAGGTCGAGTTTCCCGACACGGCCGACACCTCGCGATAACGGCTTCGTTACCGTCCCGGCCGTGAGCTCTCACGGTTCGAGAAGGTGGCGGCTGCGGCCGCTGGTGCTCGGCATGGCGGCCGTCGCGGCCCTGGCCGCCGCGGGCTGCGGCGAGAAATCCGAACCGGCGGTGCACCCCCCGACCACCGTGGCCGCGCCCACGACCACGCCAACGACCACGGCGCCCGGACCCACGACCACGAAGCCGGCACAGACCCCGACCGCTCCGGTGCCGAAGACGACTCCCTAGGGCTGCTGCGTGTTCGCCGCCCCCGGGCGGGACTGCGCGCGCAGGAACTCGGAGAGCTGCCTCGCCTGGGTCGCCGGGTCGTCCGAGCGGGGCACCGCGACGGGCGCCGCCGCTCGTCGTTCCTGCTTCGCGGTGCTCGGTGGGCTCGAGTCGCCGGGGGCGATGGCGATCACGGCGCCGACAGTTGCCGCGGCCGCGATCAGCGCGAGCGCCACGACGAAACGCGTGCGGCCGCCCCGCCGGCGGGGCTTGCCGGGTCTGACGTCGGTCGGCGCCGGCCAGCCGGTCGTCGCCTCCCCGGCGGGTAGAGGCCTGGTTGGGTGGCCCTGGGACATGATCCGGCGAACCACGCCGACCGCGCCGTTGCCCTCCGCCGTGGCGAGCGCCTCGCCGAGCTCGCTCGCGTCGCCGAACCGCTCGGCTGGGTCATCGCGGAGGCAGCGGGCCACGATCTGGCGCAGCCCGGGTGAGCGCGACTCGGGCAGCAGCTCGTCGGCCACCACCCCGCAGGCGTAGACGTCGGTCGCCGCCGTGATCCTGCCGTCCGCCAGCTGCTCCGGAGCCATGTAGCGGTCGGTGCCGATCACCTTGCCGGGGCGCGTCAGACGGGTGGTCTCCTCCGCGGCGCGCGCGATCCCGAAGTCAGTGATCTTCAGGCAGTCGTCGGAGTCGCGCAGCAGCAGGTTCTGCGGCTTGATGTCCCGGTGGACCAGCTTCTTCGCGTGGGCGTGACCGAGTCCCTGGCAGAGCTGGCCGAGAAGACGGAGGGCCTCGTCGCGGTCGAGGGACCGGCGGTTGAGCCGGTCCTCGAGGGTGCCCCCCTCGACGTGCTCCATGACGATGAAAAGGCGGTCCTCCTCCTCGCCCACGTCGAAGACCTGAACGACGTTCGGATGATCGAGCCGGGCCGCGAGCCGGGCCTCGCGGGAGAACCTCTTCCGCACCTCGTCGTCGTCGGCGAAGTTGTCGGCGAGGAGCTTGATGGCGACTTCGCGATCGAGCTTCAGATCGCGCGCCCGATAGACGGTCGCCATTCCGCCGTGGCCGAGTCGGTCCTCGAGCTCGTAGCGCTCGCCGGCCAGGTTGCGCGTCATCCCTCTCCCTTGAGCTTCGCCTGGCCGGGAGGCACGAACCCGCCGTGGCCCGAGTGCCCGCCGTTCTCCCCGTTCCCGTGATCGCCACCCTGACCGTGCTCGTCGCCATCGTGGTGCTCGTCGGGCTTCGGCTCCTTCGGTTTCTTCTCCGGCTCGGGCGGCGGTGGAGGCGGCGGACAGTTGACCTGGTTGACCAGGTCGCCCGCGACCGCGTCGACGCCGGGCCGGAGGTTGGCGGGGAGGTCGGAATCCTCGACCGCAGCATGCAGGTCGTCCGCGGCGTGCGCCGCGTGACAGGTGTCCCCGGCGTCGAGATCCGAGGCGATGCGGTCGCTGAGCTTGGCGAGGTGGTCCGCGGTCGCCGGAGAGACCACGGGCCGGGCCGTGGTGGTGGTGGTCGCGTCGTCACCCGAACCGCAGGCCGTCAGCACGAGGGCCGAGAGTCCGAGCAGCATCGCCAGCCCGACGACCTTCCTGATCCCCATCCACATCGGTGCTCCGTCAGCCATCACCCGGGGCACGCTCCTCAAAACCGCGGCAGCTTCGCACCGGAAGCCGGGGGTAGCGGGGGAAGTCGGGGTCGGTCTTGGATCGTTCGCATAGGGAGAAAACCGAGCCGCGCGTGTTGTGGATCAGGCGCTGGTGGCGGCAGCGGTCACAGAGCCCGGCGTCGGGACGGCTCACCGCTCCGGGGGATCCGGAGGCCGTGCGGACTCCTCCTGCTGCTCCGCCACTTCCCCTTGCTCCGCCACTGCCGTCTCCTCGGCGATGACCTCGGCGTCGATCGAGGCGCGCGCCGCCGCCTCCTCGGGCCCGAAGATCGCGCGCTTGAGCCGCTCCGCGGCGTACTCGCCGCCACGCTGTGCGCGCTCGAGCGGCTCGGTGAGCCGGACGAAGCGTCCGAGGAGCTCGTTCATGCGCTCGGCCTGCTCGAGCGCGTCATCGGCCTGCCGGCGTATCGCCTCGAGCTGCTCGCGCGAGACCTCCATCAGTTCGTTCGCCTCACGGATGCTGCGTTCCATCGCGCGGGGCAGGTCCACCGCCGTGCGAGCCATCGAGATCGGCCAGCTGATGATCTCTCTGAGCACTGGCCGGAGAGTAGCGACCGGCAGGTGGGATTATGCGAGGTGCTCCGCAGGTGCGAGGGCGCGCGACAGCGCGACCCGTGTAGTGGGAGAGGAGCAACCCGTTTAATCAGACACCGCGCGAGGGTTGTTACTTCACTTTCTATAGTTGAGGTATGCCCACTTTCCGGCGCCTGCTCGGTTTTCTAGTTCCATATCGCCGTCCGCTGATCTTTTCGCTGCTCCTCGCCTGGCTGGCGATGGGGCTGACTGTGCTGATTCCGCTGCTGATCGGCGGCGCCGTCAACGCGATCGAGTCGGAGCACCGAGACGACATCCTGCCGCTGGTGCTGGCCCTGCTCGGCGCCGGCGTTCTGCGGCTCCTGCTCACGGTGGGCCGACGCCTGATCGCGGGGAAGGTCTCGCTGGCGGTCGAGTTCGACCTCCGACAGCGCTTCTACGAGCACCTCCAGAAACTCGAGCTCGCCTTCTTCGACACGCAGCAGACGGGACAGCTGATGTCGCGCGCCACGGTGGACCTGCAGTCGATTCGTTTCTTCCTGGGGTATGGGCTGATCTGGGTGAGCCAGAGCGCGCTGACGATCCTGTTCGCGGCAGTCGCGATGTTCATTCTCGACCCGCTGCTGGCGCTGCTCGCGCTGGCGCCCGTGCCGTTCCTGATCGTCACCGCGACCCGCTACAGCCGGCGCAACCGGCCCGCTGAGCAGGAGGTCCAGCAGAGGGTCGGCGAGCTGACGACGAACGCCGAGGAGAGCATCTCGGGGGTCCGCATCGTCAAGGCGTTCGCAAGAGAGGGTCACATGATCGGGCGGTTCCGGCACTCCGCGAACCGGGTCTTCGAGCAGAGCATGGTCTCGACTCGGTTGCAGTCCTTCTACACGCCGCTGATGGGATTTCTGCCGAACATCGGCCTGGCCGCCGTCCTCCTGGTGGGCGGCCTTCAGGTGATCGATGGCAGCGCCAACGTCGGTCATCTCACCGCCTTCTACGTCTATGTCGTGCTGCTCTCCGGACCGGTGCGATGGCTGGGGATGTCGCTGAGCATGGCCCAGCGCGCCGTCGCCTCTGGCAACCGGATGTTCGAGATCCTGGACCGGGAGCCGTCGATGGAGAGCCCGCCGGATGCGCCGCCGCTGCCGGAGGGCCGGGGACAGGTCTCTCTGCAGCGGGTGACGTTGCGCTATGACGGCGCTGAGCCCGCGCTCACCGGGATCGACCTGGAGGTGGCGCCGGGCCGCACGGTCGCGCTGGTCGGGCCGACTGCATCCGGCAAGACAAGCCTGGTGGGATTGCTCGCGAGGCTCTACGACCCCAGTGAGGGGCGTGTGGTGATTGACGGCGCCGACATCAAGGAGGTCGACCTGGCCTCGCTGCGTCGTGAGATCGCCTTCGTGGCGGACGACAGCTTCCTGTTCTCCGACACCGTCGCGGGGAACATCGCCTACGCCCGGCCGGAGGCTACGCCGGAGCAGATCGAGGCCGCGGCCCGGCAGGCGCAGGCGCACGAGTTCATCACCCAGCTTCCCGAGGGGTACGAGACCGTGATCGGCGAGCGGGGCCTGACACTCTCCGGGGGCCAGCGGCAGCGGATCGCCATCGCGCGGGCGCTGCTGGCCGAGCCGCGCATCCTGATCCTCGACGACGCGACCTCCTCAGTGGACGCTCGTACCGAGGCGCAGATCAAGGCCGGGCTGCGCGAGGCGATGGAGGGCCGGACGACGTTCATCGTCGCCCACCGCCTCTCCACGATCTCGCTGGCCGACGAGATCGTGGTGATGGACCGCGGCCGGATCGTCGATCGCGGCACGCACGAGGAGCTGCTCGAGCGTTGCCCGCTGTACGAGGAGATCGCGGAGAAGGGCCTGGAGGACTCGGTCTACCTGCAGCGGGACCTCGAGGACCGCGAGGAGCTGGCGAAACTTTGAACGAGACGGACGGCGCACAGAACTTCCTCGCTCTCTTCCGCTCGCTCTGGCGGCTGATCCGGGGTCAGGACGATCGCTGGCGGAAGGTGCGCTGGCTGTTCTCGCTGCTGGGGCCGTACCGGCGTCAGGTGCTGATGATGCTCGGTGCCCTCATCCTCGCCACCGGCGCCACCCTGGCGCCCCCGTTCCTGGTCGGCAGGGCGATCTCGGCGGTCCTCGACGGCGACACCACCGCTCTCATCCTGATCGTTGCGGCGTTCATGGTCGCTGCACTCGTCGGTTGGGGCACAAGCTACGTGCAGACCTACCTGGTCGGATGGGTGGGCGAACGCGCTCTGCAGGACCTGCGCATCCGGATCTTCACGCACGTCCAGCAGATGTCGATCGGGTTCTTCACCCGCAACCGGCCCGGGGTGTTGATCTCGCGGATCACGAACGACGTCGACGCCCTCGACCAGCTGATCAGCACGGGAGTGGTGACGCTGTTCTCCAGCGCCCTGACGCTCGTCGGGGTCGTGGTGATCATGCTGGTGGCGGACGTCCAGCTGGCCCTGGTGGTGTTCCTGACGCTCCCGCTGCTCGCGATCGCGAGCCTGGTCTTCCGGATCGTCGCGGCGAGCGCCTATCGGATCACCAGGGAGCGGATCGCGGAGGTGACCGCCTACCTGCAGGAGAGCCTGAGCGGCGTTCGCGTGGTGCGGAGCTTCGCCCAGGAGAGCCGCCACATCGAGCGGATGGCCGAGCTCAACGAGCTCAACCGGCGGGCGAACCTGAAGACCGTCTACCTGAACGCGTCGTATTTCCCAGCCGTGGAGCTGCTCTCGGCCATCGGGACCGCGGTGATCCTGCTCTACGGCGGCTACCAGGCACTGGATCTCGCGACCGAGTCGGCTCGGAACGCGCAGATCGGGATCGTGGTCGCGTTCGTCGGCTACCTCTCCACCTTCTTCGATCCGATCCAGCAGCTCTCCAACCTCTACACGACCTACCAGCAGGGGATGGCCGCGCTGGACAAGATCTTCGACCTGCTCGACACGGAGCCCGACATGGTCGACAAGCCGGGCGCGCTCGATCCCGGGAAGCTGCGCGGCGAGATCGAGATGGATGGTGTCTGGTTTTCCTACGGGCTTGACCGAACCGCCGGGCTGAAGCGGTCGAGCGGAAAGATCGAGAGGAGCGACGCGGAGGAGGACGATGCCGCGTGGGCGCTCGAGGACGTCTCGATTCACGTGCCGGCCGGCGAGACTCTGGCCCTGGTCGGCGAAACGGGCGCCGGGAAGTCGACGTTCGCGAAGCTCGTCTCGCGCTTCTACGATCCGCAGCGGGGGCGGGTACTGGTCGATGATCATGACCTGCGCGATCTGAGCTCGACCTGTCTGCGGAGCCAGCTCGGGATCGTCCCTCAGGAGGGGTTCCTGTTCTCAGGAACGGTGCGGGAGAACATCGCCTTCGGGCGGCCGGACGCGAGCGACGAGGAGATCGAGGCGGCGGCCGATGTGATCGGGGCCGGCGACTTCATCCGGCGGCTGCCCGGGGGGTTCGAGGCGGAGGTCGGCGAGCGGGGAGTGGCGCTCTCCGCGGGCCAGCGGCAGTTGATCGCGTTCGCGAGAGCGTTGCTGGCCGAGCCGCGGATCCTGATCCTGGACGAAGCGACCTCGAACGTGGACGTACGCACCGAGCGGACGATCGAGGCGGGACTGGAGCGGCTGCTGCAGGGACGGACCGCGATCGTGATCGCGCATCGGCTCTCCACCATCCGGAACGCGGATCGGATCGCCGTGCTCGAGAACGGGCGGATCGTGGAGAGCGGCACGCACGACGAGCTGATCGCGGCCGGCGGGCGGTACGCGGAGCTCTATGGGACGTGGGCTGAAGTAGCGGCCTAGGTGTAAGACCCAGGCCCGTTGTTCAGAAGCTCGGCTAAGCGAGCCCCGGGCGGCTTGCGGCCAATGGCGCCGTGTGGTCTGCGGTAGTTGTAGTAGCTGAGCCACCCCGAAAGAGCTCTGGTGCGCTCCAGGGAGTCTCGGTAAATCGCTCCATATGCCCAGCCACCGAGCATCGTGCGGATGAAGCGCTCGGCCTTGCCATTGGTCTGGGGCCGATAGGGCCGCGTGCGCAGGTGGCGGATTCCGAGCTCCCGGCAACAGATCGCGTGGACCGTGGAGCGATAGGCGTTGCCGTTGTCGGTGAGCAGCCGCTCGATCTCGAATCCATGAGACTCGAAGAAGCCGACCGCTCGGCGAAGGAAGTCGCAGGCCGTCTCAGCCCGCTCGTCGGCCAGGACCTCGGCGTAGGCAAGCCGGGTGGCGTCGTCAATCGCGATGTGGACGAACTCCCAACCGAGGTTGAGCGCGCGGCGGTGATAGCCCTTGGCCGCCCGTGATCCAGTGACGCGGTGGCCGGGGCGTGCGATCCGCCCGAGCTTCTTGACGTCGACGTGGACTAGCTCGCCCGGGCGGGAGCGTTCGTAGCGACGGGCGGGCTCGAGGCCCAAGCGACCGAGGCGACCAACTCCCTCGCGCTTGCAGACGGCGGAGACCGTCGATGGCGGCATCCCGAGCAGCTCGGCGATCTCGGGGCCCGAGAAGCGCAGCCGGCGCAGAGCGACGATCGTCGCCACCCGATCCGCGGGCGTTCGGTTCCAGATCCGCTTGGCGGCCGAGGAGCGATCGAGCAGACCGGACTCACCCTCTGCCCGGTAGCGGGCAGACCACTTCTGAGCGGTCCTGGCGGTGGTCTCGGCCGAGGCGGCGGCATCGGCCAGCCGCCAACCCTCCTTGCAGACGCGACGCGAGAGACGACGTCGCTGGTTCAGGCTGAGCGCAGCGTTAGCGTGAAGGTTCATCCGGTGCTCCTCCTTGGTGCTGGTGGCTTCGACACCTCCAGCCTCCAAGGAGGCCCGGATGAACAACGGGGCTAGGAACTACACCTAGGCGGCGCGACGCCCCCGCCATCGGCTGCGCTAGGTCCCTGCGGTCAGCGGCGCCGACTTAACCGGGGCCGACGCCGCCGGAGTTGCCTCCGGTGCCGCCGGTGCCTGAACCGGACGTGCCGCTGCCCGTGCCGGAGCCGGATGTGCCGCTCCCCGTCCCGCCGGCGGTCCCACCGCTGGCGGGGGGTGCGGTGCTGGGTGCGCTCGGGGTGACCACGCCACCGCTGCTGCTGGACGAGCTCGAGCTGCTCGAGCTGCTCGAGCTGCTGGTGCTGGTGCCCGAGGACGTAATCGGCTGGCCGCACTCCTCGAAGCCGTACGACGCCGCGGCCGTCTCGGCCTGGGTCTTGGCGGCGTCGAGCTCGGTCTCGAACTGCGTGGTGTCCTCGCCGCGCTGGACGGCGAGGCCGATCTTCTGGCCGGCCGAGACCTGGTCGGACATCGCCTTCAGGAACTGGTCCAGGGTCGGGTCGCTGGGCGGGTTGAGCTGCTTGATCTGGTCCACCACGCCCTGACGGAGCTGGGCGATCTGGTCCGCCTCGGTGAGTCCCTGGCCGGACGCGGCGAACTGCTCGATCGAGCTGTTCGCCTCGGCGCAGACCGCGTCCGCCTGGGCGATGAACTCTGTCTTGCCCTGGCTCGGCTGCGTCGTCGTCGGGGCCGCGATCGGAGTCTCGGGAGAGCTGTCGCCACCGCAGGCCGAGAGAGCGAATCCCGCTCCAACCGCCGCGACCAGGACGAACACATGTCGCAGGCGCCACATACGGCCGCGCAAGGTAGCAAGGATGCCGGAGGCGCCCGGATCAACAGGCCCCCAAAACAAAGAGCCGGCACTCGCCGACTCCGTTAACTCCGGGGCTAGGACTCGAACCTAGGTCTCCGGCTCCAGAGGCCGGCGTCTTACCGGCTAGACGACCCCGGAAGGCGGCGAGAACGATAGCGAGTGTCTCCGGGCGAAATTCGCCTCAGGGTGTCATCTCAGCCAGGTCGCTGTCCGGGTCCCCGAGCAGGGCCTTCGCCTCGTCAGATCCGACGTCCACGCCCTCAGCGAGCAGCGTGCGCGCGTGGCCAAGATCCTCCGAGCACTCCACGCTCAAGGCGCCCGCCAGCTTGCCGTCCTTGAGGTAGAAGACCGCGAATTCGCCGGCGTCCGGGTCACCGCGCCAGATCTCCTCGTCCCAGTCGGTCGCCGGCCCCACGTATTCGAGGCTTGCCCAGTCAGCGAGGTCGCTGAAGAAATACGGCACCACCTCGTACGGCTGCGTGTCCCCGAGCATCGCCTTCGCAGCATGCTGCCCCTGCTGCATCGCCACGTCCCAGTGCTCGACCCGCAGCCGCCGGCCGTGCACACGGCTGTCATACGAGCAGACGTCACCGGCCGCGAAGATCCCCTCAACCGAGCTCCGCAGCGTCTCGTCGCAGCGGATTCCGCCGTCGCCCTCGTCGATCTCCAAGCCCGCCCGCTGGGCCACCATCACGTCCGGCCTCACCCCCACCCCGACCACGACCATGTCGCCCTCGATCGTCTTGCCGCTCTCCGTGACGACCGCGCTCGCGTGGTCATCCCCCTCGAACGTCGCGAGCGACTCGCCGCCGTGGAATTCGATTCCCTTGGACTCGAGCAGCTCCTGGAACCACCGCCCCGCCCGATCCCCGAAGGTTCGCGACAGCGCCACGTCCTCCATCATCACCAGCGAACAGTCGGTCCCCTTCGACTTCAGTGACGCGGCCACCTCGCAGGCGATGTAGCTGCCGCCCACCAGCACCACGCGGTCCGCCTTCTCGGCATCGGCCTGGATGTTTTCCGAGTTGCCGAACGTCCGCAGGTAGTGGATGCGATCGAGGTTCGCCCCGTCCACCCGAAGAATGTTCACGTTCGCACCGGTGGCGATCAGGGCCTTCTCAAATTCCACCTCGTCCCCGCCCTGCAGCTTCACCGTCCGCGCCTCCGGGTCGAGCGACATCACATTCGTCGCCGTCCGCAACTCGACCCCGTTCTCCTCGTACCACGAGAGCGGGTTGACGTAGGCGTCCTCGCGGCTCGCCTCACCGCGCAAATGCTCCTTGGAAAGCGGCGGCCGCTCGTACGGCGGGTCCGTCTCGCGCCCGACGAGCACGATCTTCCCGTCCGCACCCCTCTTGCGCAGCTCGGCGGCGCAGTAACCGGAGGCGAAACCCCCGATCAGCAGGAACTCAGTCCGCTCCGGCACCGTCCGACCCGAAGAAGACCTTGAGCTCCTCCTCCAACCCCGGATCGAGGACGGCCAGCACCTCGTCCCCGGCCTCGAGGATCGTGTCGGGAGTGGGCACGAAGCCCCCCTGCCCCTCGCGCAGGATCGAGATCAGCAGACTGCCCTCCGGCATGTTCAGGTCACCCACCCTCATGCCCGCGACCCTGCTGTTGTCGCCGAGCATCATCTCGATGATCTCCAGCCGCTCCTCGGGAAGGTCGAGCAGATGGACCAGGCCGTACTCGGGCACCTCGTGCTCCAGCAGTCGCAGAATCAGGTCCGTCGCCGACACATAGGGCTTGATCCCCAGCAGCTCGAAGTGGGGCCGGTTCCGCGGGTTGTTCACCCGCGCGATGATCCGGTCGACCAGGTACTTCTCCTTAGCCACCTGGCAGATCAGCATGTTGTCCTCGTCGTCGCCGGTCACCGCGACAACCAGGTCAGCGCGCGAGATCCCCGCCCGCTCCAGCACCCACAGCTCCGAGGCGTCCCCGTACTGGATGTTGTGCTCGAGCTCCTGCTCGACGGTCAGGTATCGGTTCCGGTTGTCTTCGATCACGGTCACCTCGTGACCCTTCTCGAGCAGTTCCCGCGCCAGGTTCCATCCCACCTTGCCGGCCCCGGCGATGATGATGTACTTCCCCTCTGCCATCGGTCAGCTGGTTGACTCGGCCCCGGCCGCCTGCAGAACCTCCTTCTCGAGCATCTCAATCGCGATCCGAGTCGGGCAGACGGTGTTCACCCCCTGCTTCGAATACCACTCGGCCCGCAGCGGGTCGAGGATCCGCGCGACCACAGTCGGCACATTGAATCTCCGCTTCGCGATCTGAGAGATGACGATATTCGTGTTGTCCCCATCGGTGGACGCTATGAACGCGTCAGCCCGCTCGATGCCGGCGGCGGTCAAAGCGTCCTCCTCGAGTCCGGTCCCTACCGTGAACTGACCGCCCGCGTCCTCCCAGGACTTCTCCAGGTTCACCTCGAGGCGGGCGTGCGCCTCGGGGTCCTCATCCAGGCAGGACACCTCGTGACCCGCGCGCAGCATCGTGCGCGCCACCGAGGAGCCGACCCGCCCACAACCAACGATCAGAACGAACACAGCCCGGATGTTAGATGGGAGCGAAACGCGACCCGGCTTCGATCCGGGGCAACTACGGACCTGGCCGCGTAGTTCGACCGCTTGTCCACCGCCCGGCCAGGCCCGAGACTTCGTCCCGGTCCGAGCGCGCGATGGGCGCGCGTGGGATAGGGGGAGCTGGATATCCACATGGACGCGACCGAACCTCAAATGGGCAGCCCACCCATCCCGGGACCGAGCGGGCGCACGGCGGGGCATCTGCGCGCACTCTCGGACAGCGCCACCTATGCGGCTGCTGTCCAGATCGCCCTCCAGCGCGCCTCCGAGGCCGTGGAATCCGACCTCTGCGTCTACGTCGACGGCGAGCTCACGGAGAGCGCGAGCTCCGAAGCCACGCTGGTGGTGCCGGTGTGCGGCCGGCTTCGCGACCATCTGGTCCTGGCGCGAACGGGCCGCGAGTTCGACCCCACCGAGCACGAGGAAACCCAGGCGATCGCCCGGGCCCTCAGCCTCTTCCACCCTGGCCTCGGTTCCGACCTGCTCGAGCGCCTCGCCCTGCAGGACGAGCTCGCCGCCGCCCTCCGCAGGGACGAGATCCAGACCTACTTCCTCCCCAAGGTCGACCTCCCAACGGCGCGTGTCGCCGGCGTCGAGGCCCTGGCCCGCTGGTTCCATCCCGAGCGCGGCGTCCTCCAGCCCAGCGAGTTCCTCGACCTGGCGGAGTCCGGCGGCCTCATGCGGGCGCTGACCGAGCGGGTCATCGAGCTCTCCGCCCGCGCCGCGGGCGACTGGTGGCGCTCCGGCCTCCGGGTCGAGCTCTCGGTCAACCTCCCCGCCGACGTCCTGGCCGAGCCCGACCCGCGTCTCGAAAAGGCCGTTACAGCCGCCCTGTCCCGGAGCGGCCTGCCCGCGACAGCACTCCGGTTCGACGTCACCGAGGACGCGGTCATGAGTGCCGCCGATCCGTCGGAAGCCCTCGAGCGCCTGACCGACCTCGGCATCTCGATCTCGATCGACGACTTCGGCACCGGCCACACCTTCATGGACCGTCTCAAGAGCCTCACCGTCGATGAGCTCAAGATCGATCGGTCCTTCATCCACGCCATGGGGCGCGGCGGCGACAAGGCCCTGGTCCGCTCGACCGTCCACCTCGCCCGCCAGATGGGCCTCCGGGTGGTTGCCGAGGGCGTCGACACCGCTAACGCCTGGCGCCAGCTCCGCGGCATGGGCTGCGACGCCGCCCAGGGCTTCCTGATCGGCGCGCCGATGCCGGCTCGCGAGTTCCCCGCCTGGATCGCCTCCTGGGACGCGCGCGGGCGCAAGCTGAACACGATCCCGCGTGAACCGCTGCAGGTGAACAAGGCCCGCCCGAGGAAACGCTCCCACGCCAGGAACAAGGCCCCGGCCTAGCTTTTAACGGTGCCGGATTCCCCCTCCGGCGTGACATCAGCCTCGTCCTCCTCCGGAGGCGCGGTCAACAGCACCCGGCTCGGCGCCTTCCTCAGCACGTACTCGGTCACCTCGCCGATCTCGTCCGGTCGCGCGCCGCCGATGCCGCCGAGGATCGCGCCCCCTCGGACGCGCGTCGGCGGCTCGCCTCCCATCACGATCACCTCCGCCCCGTTGTCCCGGGCCTCCTGGACGATGCCGGACCCCAGCGATCTCGCGGGGATCAGCTTCGTCGTGACCTCGACGTTCTCATACTCGCCGCCGACCTCCCGCGCCCGCTCGAGCGCCCTCGCCGCCTGCTCCTGAACGTCCTTGGGCAACGGCGAATCGAGCGGCACCGTGAGCGGCACCTCGGCCACGTAGACGACGTCAAGGCGGGGTGGCCGCTCGCCCTGGTCCACCGAAGCGTCCGCAAGCCGGCCCGCCGTGCTGACGATGTCGTCGTCGAGCTTGGTCCCGAACACCGGGACCAGGATGGTCGAGTACTCCACCTCCGTCGGCTGCTTCTTGAGCGAGGCCTCCGGCACCTGGACCCGCCTGGTCAGCGGAGTCCCCTCCACGTAGCGCCGGTAGATCACGTAGAAGACGAGGCCGAACAGCATCCAGCCGCCTCCCACCCAGACGGCCGTGTGGTGAAGGACGAAGACGCTGATCCAGGCGAGGCCGCTGATCAGCGCCCCGATGATCGACAGCAAGGGCAGCTCGTGCGAACCGATTCTCACGTTCCACGGCACCCGATACGGCCGCTCCAGATCCGGCTCGACGACGCGTAATCGGACGATCGAGATCTGCGCGATGGTCACCGCGAGCAGCGCCCCGAACGCGTAGACCCGCGCCAGGAAGCGGATGTCCCCCGGGATCGCCAGCGCGAGCGCCAGCACGGCCGCGATCCCGATCGCGATATAGGGAGTGGAATAGGTCGACTCGAGCTTGCCCGCCCAGCTCGGGATCTGACGGTTGGTCGCCAGCACGTAGACGTGGCGCGAGAGCCCCAGCATCGCCCCGTTCGCTGCCCAGAACAGCACCGGCACCGCCACGAGCATCACCGCCCACTTCATGAGGTCGGAGAGGAACCCGTGGTCGTAGTTGGCGACCACCCCCAGGATCGGCTCCTCGATGTAGCGGCCGGCGAGCGCCGTCTGCGGCCCGTGCGCGGTGGGTTCAACCGGCACCGCCATCAGCGCGACCGCTGCGATCCCCGCGTAGATCAGCGGGATCGCGATCGCCCCCACCCCGAGCACCCTCTTCAGGTCGCCCGGCTCGAACTCGAGCTCGGGCGCCAGGTCGCTGGCGGCCTCGATCCCCGCGTAGGCGATCGTCGCGACCACCAGCGAATAGACGACGTCCTTGACGGTGGGCGAGCTGAAGAGATCCAGCTGATCGGTCAACCGATCCGGATGCAGGACCACCAGCAGGCCCACGATGATCACCAGCAGCTGCAGCCCCAGCTCGGCCAGGGCCAGTACCACCAGCCGGCGCTGCCGGTTGCGGCCTGTGACATCCGCGATGTTGAGGATCGCGGCGAGCGCGATTACGAGCGCGGCGACCGCCAACTCCACATCGCCCCCGCCGAAGGTCGACGAGATCGGCGTCAGATAGTGGGAGACCGTGATCGCGGCCGCCGCGATCACGATCAGATAGTCGATCAGGATTGCCCAGCCGGCGATGAAGCTGATCAGCTCGTTGAACGCGTGGCGCGCGAACGTCGCCGAGCCGCCCCGCTCCCTGAGCATCGCTCCTCCCTCGACGTAGGAGAGGGATGTGATCGCGAACATCAGGCCGGCGAGCAGGAAGATGACGGGGGTCAGGCCCAGCCCGCGATCGGCCACCACGCCGATCGAGAAGTAGATCGAGAACCCGACCGCCGAGGACGCCGCGGCGTACAGGAACGGCACCCCGAGGAGGCGCCTCATGATCGGGCCGGCCTCCTCATCCCCGCATCGAGAGGAACAGACGCCCAGAGCCGAGTGCGATGAAGAGCAACCCGAACAAGACCCCTACCGCCAGCGGCCCCCCTCCTCTCGCCAGGGTGACGATCAGCATCGCGACGCCGAACCCGATGATCGTCACCGAGAAGATGCGGACGGCGAGCTGATAGCCCTCGTCAGCCGAGGGCCGTCGCTTGTTCATCCCTTCGGGAGCTACAGGGCGATTATGGGGATGATCAGGATGGCAACGATGTTCGCCACCTTGATCATCGGGTTGATCGCCGGCCCGGCCGTGTCCTTGTAGGGATCCCCGACCGTGTCACCGGTGACCGCTGCGGCGTGGGCCTCCGAGCCCTTGCCTCCGAACGCCCCGTCCTCGATCAGCTTCTTCGCGTTGTCCCACGCGCCGCCTCCGGCGGTCATCGAGATCGCCATGAAGATGCCGACCACGATCACGCCGATCAGCAGGCCGCCGAGCGCCTGGTACGAGATCACTCCCACGATCAGCGGAACGACGATCGGGATCAGTGATGGCAGGATCATCTCCCGCTGGGCGGCCGCGGTGACGATGCTGACCGCCCGTCCGTACTCGGGCTTCTCGGTCCCCTGCATGATTCCCGGGTGCTCCCGGAACTGGCGGCGCACCTCTTCGACCACGCCTGCCGCGGCGCGCCCCACCGCCTCGATCGAGAGGGCCGAGAACAGGTAGACCATCATCCCCCCGATCAGTAGCCCGATCAGCACCGGCGGATCGGAGATCGAGAAGCTGAGCGCCTTGTCGCCCGCCTCGGCCTGCAGCTCGTGGGTGAATGCGTTGAAGAGCACGAGTGCAGCGAGCGCGGCGGAACCGATCGCGTATCCCTTGGTCACGGCCTTCGTCGTGTTCCCGACCGCGTCGAGCGGATCGGTGATGTTCCGGACCTCCTCCGGCAGGTCCGCCATCTCGGCGATCCCGCCGGCGTTGTCCGTGATCGGCCCGAAGGCGTCGAGGGCCACGATCAGCCCGGTCAGGGAGAGCTGCGCCATCACGGCGACGCCGATCCCGTAGATCCCTTCGGTCCCGCCGCCGGCGAGTTTCCAGGCGCCCAGGATCGCGAGTGCGAGCACCAGCACGGGCAGGGCCGTCGACTGGAAGCCCTGGGCGAGCCCCTGGATGATGTTGGTCGCGTGCCCGGTCTCAGAAGCCTCGGCGATGGTCCTCACCGGCCGGAAGCGGGTCGAGGTGTAGAAGTCGGTGAGGACGAAGAGCGCCGCGGTGACGCCGACCCCGATCAGACCGCAGAGCCAGAGGTCGGCGACGCTCGTGTTGCCGAGCGCCCCGCCGCCGAGCGGGTCGTCCATCAGCCACTTGGTGATCGGGTAGAAGGCCGCGGCCGAGAGGGCAGCCGAGACAGCAAGGCCCCGGTAGAGCGCCGCCTCGACGTTCCCGGTCCGCGTACGGACCGAGAGTGCCCCGATGATCGACGCGATGATCGCGACGGCCCCGATCGCGAGCGGGTAGATCGCCACCTCGCGGGTGAAGTCGGGGAACTGGATCACGCCCAGGAGCATCACGGCGACTGCGGTGACCGCATAGGTCTCGAAGAGGTCGGCCGCCATCCCGGCGCAGTCGCCGACGTTGTCGCCCACGTTGTCGGCGATCACGGCAGGGTTGCGGGGGTCGTCCTCGGGAATTCCCGCCTCGATCTTCCCGACCAGGTCGGCTCCAACGTCGGCCGCCTTGGTGAAGATCCCACCGCCGAGCCGGGCAAACACGGAGATCAGCGAGCCGCCGAAACCGAGCCCGACGAGAGCGTCGACCGCATCCTTGTCGGTGAGGTCGGTGAAGACGAGCAGCGCGCCGAAGTAACCGGCCACTCCCAGCAGCGCGAGGCCGACGACGAGCAGCCCGGTGACCGAACCGCCCTTGAAGGCGATGTCGAGCGCGGGCGGAATTCCCCCGCGAGCCGCCTCCGCCACCCGCGCGTTCGCCCTGACCGAGAGGTTCATGCCGATGAACCCGGCGGCCCCGGAGAGGGTGCCCCCGATCACGAAGCCGATCGCGGTCTCCACGTTCTGCAGGGGGATCAACAGGATCGCAACGACCACGCCGACCCCGGCGATGATCGTGTACTGGCGCTTCAGGTAGGCACTCGCGCCTTCCTGCACGGCGCCGGAGATCTCCTGCATACGCTCGTTGCCGGGCGACTTCGCAAGCAGTCGCTGGGTGACCAGCAGTCCGTAGAGAACCGCCGCGGCCGCGCAGCCGAGCGCGACCACGATTCCGTAATCGGTCCAAAAATCAGTCAAGTGATGGCTCCCGGGTCAGAAGGTAAAAGCGGCGCGGCAGTCTATCCGTCAGTGCCGCCGCCGGGCGTCCACAACCCGGAATCGCCCTTCGGCGGCTCTGAAGATCCCTGCTCAGGGGCACTTTCCTCACCCGCGTGCTTGGTGTACAGCACCTGTAGCTCGGAGATCGCCTGGCGCAGTTGGGGCTGGGCCTCAGGATTGACGAGATCCACGAGCCCCCGTGCCGCGTCGATCCCGACCTTCGCCTGCTCGAGGTCGCGTTCGTCGTCCTTGGCGATCCGGCGTGCCGACAGGTTGAGGATGCTGACGGCGCTCTGGAGCACAACATCCTCGACCCGTACGTTGCGGATCTCCTCCTCCAGCTGGGCACGAAGCTCCTCCTCAGACGGTTGCTCGGCGCCGCTTCGCCCTGAATCGGGTGGCTCCTCGGCTTCGCCTGCGGAGCCCCCTCTCATCTCCTCCTGATGCTGTTCCTCATCTGCCACTGACTGCTCCCTCCGGTGCGTAGGTCCTGCGGGTCTCCTCCACCGAGCGGCGGTAGATCTCCTCGATCGGCGCGCCCTCGGCAAAGCTTGCGTAGGCGCGCTGCGCGCCGTTTCGCTCCGGCAGATCCACATCCACCCCGAGGGTCTGCCTCGCCGGTCCGGCCCACTCAACCAGATCCTCCAGCACCTGGCGAGTGGATACGACGCGCCGGTCTCGGAAATCGATCATCTCGCCGTCCATTCCGTAGCGAATCGCGCGCCACAGGTTCTCCTCGATCTCGCGCTGGCTCACACCAAGGCGGCCACAAAAACCGCCGCCGGATGAAGGCGACCGCCCCTCGTCGAGATCGATCGCCACCTGGCCGACGCAGGCGGAGATCAGGGCCGCCACGTTCAGTGATTCGTCCCCGCGTGTCTGGGCGTCACAGATGCGCACCTCGACGGTGCCGAAGGCATGGTGCGGCCTCACGCTCCACCACAGCTGCGTGGCCTCGACGATCGAGTCGGTTTCCTTGAGCAGTTCCACGAAGTCCGCATACGTGCGCCAGTCGCCGAACGGCTCGTGAACGCCGCAGCGCGGGAAGGTGCGGGTGAAGATCTCGGTGCGCACCGAGTGCAGCCCGGTGTCGCGATGGTCGAGGAAGGGCGAGTTGGCCGACAGCGCCAGCAACGGCGGCAGCAGCTCCCGCATCCGATCCGAGACGGCCACGGCGCGATCGGGCCCGTGAACGCCGACGTGAACGTGCAGGCTCCAGGTGTTGTTTCGCTGGGCGACCCAGCGAAGGTCCTGCTCGAGCCGCTGGTAGTGCTGGGTGTCGATGATGTGCTGGTCGAGGTAGTTGGCCCAAGGGTGGGTGCCCATCGCCGCCAGGGCAAGGCCCAAGTCATCGGCGACGCCGAACAGCCGCGCTCGCCTGCTCCGCTGTCTGTCGGCCGCGTCCGCAAAGCTCTCACCGCGGCCCGAGCGGATCTCGATCTCGGTATCGATCAGCTCGCCCTTGACCGCCGGGGCGAGCTCCGGATCGCGCAGGCAGGCCGCCTGCATCTCCTCGAAGCGATGTTCGAGGTCGAGAATCGCCGGATCGAGGATCGCGAACTCCTCCTCGATCCCGATCGTGAAGTCGGTCGAGGCCTCGAAGATCTCGCGCACGACCTCGAGGTCCAGCGCGTCGTGCTGTGGCTCGGGATCGGTTGACACCCGCGACTCGGTCTCTCAGGTCAAATAGAAGTAGAGCGCGTAGAGCAGGTCCACGGCGGGGCTCGACGTGTGAACGGTCACGTCCGGTGGCACCTGCAGCAGCCGCTCGGAGTAGTTGAAGATGATCTTGACACCGGACCTGACCAGGCGGTCGGCGACCTCCTGAGCCGCGTCGGCGGGAACGGCGAGGACGCCAACGACCACCTGCTCCCCTTCGACGACCTCGTCGATCTGGTCGAAGGAGCGCACCTCGAGGCCGCCGATCCGCCGCCCGATCACAGCGGGATCGACGTCGAACATCGCGACGATCCGGAAACCATGGTCGGCGAAGATGTCCGAGCTGGCGATCGCCTGCCCGAGGTGGCCGGCTCCGAACAGGGCGATGTTGTGCTGGCCGGCGGTGCGGAGGATCTTGCGGATCTCTTCGACCAGCGACTCGACGTTGTAGCCCACCCCCCGCTTGCCGAACTTGCCGAAGCCCGAGAGGTCGCGGCGGATCTGCGTCGAGTTGATGTGGGTGTAGTCGGAGAGCTCCTGGGAGGAGATCGTGTCCTTGCCCATCTTCCGAGCCTGGGTCAGAACCTGGAGGTAGCGGGAGAGCCGCGCCGCAACCCCGAGCGAGAGTCGATCCCCGTCCGTGAGGTCCGAGGACCCCTGCTGCTCGGCGGTCTCAGCCGCCACGTCCTCGATCATGCGGACAAGGTATCGAGCCTTGCGCGCAGCCCGTCCGCGTCCAGGAAGAGCTCGGAGACGATCTCGCCGTCGAGCTCGACAACCGGGATGCGTTCCAGGAAGCGGGCGTGCAGCTCATCGTCGGTCTCGATGTCGACCTCTTGGAGCTCGAAATCGACCCCGTCCGCTCGGAGTCGCTCCAGTCCCGCTCGCGCCTCGTCGCAGAGGTGGCAGTCAGGCCGCGCGTACAGCCTGACCCGTCGCGAAGGCATCAAAGCTCAGGTAGTCCGGGTACGGGATCGGCTCGGTGAAACGCGCGGCGGAGGCGATCATCGCCGCGTTGTCAGTGCAGAGCGCGACCGGGACGAGCTTGAGCCGCAGGCCCAGCTCGTCGCAGAGCCCCTGGGTGCGCGCGCGCAGCTCCGTGTTCGCCGCGACCCCACCGCCCAGCGCGATGGCCGGCCAGTCGCCGCTGCTAGCCGCGCGGCGCAGCTTTGCGACGAGCTGATCGACGATCGCCCGCTGGAACGAGCCGGCGAGGTCGGCCCGCCGACTCTCGGTCTCCTCCGACCCGAGATCGCGGACCTTGTAGACCAGCGCCGTCTTCAATCCGCTGAAGCTGAAATCGAGGCCGCGTTCGCTCATCGCCACTGGGAAGTCGAACGCGTCTCGATCGCCTGCTTCGGCCGCCCTCTGGATCGCTGGTCCGCCTGGATAGCCGAGGCCAAGGAGCCGAGCGCCCTTGTCGAAGGCCTCTCCTGCCGCGTCGTCCAGGGTCTGACCGATCACCTCGAAGCCCGATGGATCCCGAACTCCCGCGAGCAGGGTGTGACCGCCGCTCGCGATCAGGCAGAGGAACGGCGGCTCGATCGGGTCGGGCTCCAGGTAGTTCGCCGCGACGTGACCGTGGAGGTGATCGACCGGCACCAGCGGCTTGCGGTGCGCCGCCGCCAGCGCCTTCGCCGTGCTCAGCCCGACCAGCAGCGCGCCGATCAGCCCCGGGCCCTGGGTGACCGCGACCTGGTCGACTTCGGCGAGGCCCGTGCCGGCCTCCTCGAGCGCGGCAGACACCACGCTGTTGACCAGCTCGAGGTGGTGGCGCGAGGCGATCTCGGGAACGACTCCGCCGTAGCGCTCGTGGAACGCAGCCTGGGAGGAGACCACGTTCGAGAGGACCCGCGCCTCGTCGACGACGGCGGCGCAGGTGTCATCACACGACGTTTCGAGAGCGAGGATCAAGCGATCGAGGCGCCCTCGGCAGCCTCGAGCCACATGATCAGGGCGTCCTCGCCGTTGTCGTGGTAGTAGCGGCGGCGGCGTCCGGCCGAACGGAAGCCGAAGCGGCGGTACATCTCGATCGCAGGGGAGTTCGAGACTCGGACCTCCAGGGTGAAACGGGCGCCCGGTCCCGCCTCCTCGAAGAGCTTCTCGATCAGCTCGGTCGCGATCCCACGCCGCCGGCGGTCCGGATGAACGGCGACGTTCATCAGATGCCAGACGTCGTCGTAGCGGGCGCAGACGAGGTAGCCGGCCAGCCCATCGGCATCCTCCGCGGCCAGGCAGATGCCCGACGGCTTGGAGAGCTCGAGCACGAACATCGCCAGCGACCAGGGAGTCGGGAAGGAGCGGCGCTCGATCGAGATGACCGAGGGCAGGTCGCCGTATCCAAGGCGCCGCAATCGAACCTCGCCCGGGTCACCCCCCGGGGACTCCACGATTTCGCTCACGCCATCTCTTTGCATCGGGCGGTCTCAGATAAAGGGGTTCGATCTGGTCCGCGGGCGCCTCGACTGCCGCCTCCCCCACCGCACATACGTGCCGTGCGGCGACCCGGTGGACCGGATCCTCGGGCGGGGCTACCGTGGCGCCGGCGGCCTCCAGCTCTGCGGCGAATCGTAGCGCTCCGTCTCCAGCCGCCAGGGGGGTTCGATCCAGCTCCCCGACTCGCGCGGCCAGCTCGTCCGGCCCCGCGACGAACGGCGCCCAGAGCTCGTCGCCGTCCCGGAAGAGCGCCGCAAAGACCTCGCCGCGGCGGGCATCGAACACAGGCAGCGCCAGTCCATCCTGGGCAGGGCCCTCGGAGATTCCGCGCGCGAGGGCCGCGAGCGATCCGACCGGCGCGAGGGGGAGGTCCTGGGCCTGGGCGAGCGCCCGGGCGGTCGCGATTCCGATCCGCAGCCCGGTGAACGAGCCCGGCCCGATGCCGACGGCGATCCGGTCGATCCGCGGCCAGCCGCCGACCGCCTCGACAGAGCGCTCGATCTCCACCAGCAGCAGCTCCGAGTGGCGCGGGCGCCCGTCGGGGCCCGGGTCCACGGAAACCTCATGCACGACCTGCCCGTCGGCGGTCGCGCCGACTACGGCGTGATCGGTCGCCGTGTCGACACCCAGCACGATCATCAGTAGGGTCCGTGCAGGCGCGACGCGCCCACGGATCCCGGGAGAAGGAGAGCGTCCATGGAAGAGCAGTCCAGCAGGTCCCAGCCTGGCGCACGGAGGGCTTGGAGCATCGCCGCCGTGCTCGCCATCGCGGTCTTCGGCGCAGGCGCCGGCGTCGCCGTGGCCGGCTGTGGCGGGGATGACAACAACAGCTCGGGGAACGTGAACAGCGCGATCGACAGCATCCAGTCGCAGGCGAGCAGCGTCCAGAGCCAGATCTCGAGCGTCTCGACCAACGTCGAGTCACAGGCGCAGAGCGTCAAGACGCAGGCGCAGAGCGTGAGTACTCAGGTGCAGAGCGTCAAGAGCCAGATCTCGACCGCGACCAACAGCGGGGGCTAGGGCTACTAGCCGCAGCCCCCTCACGCTCGGTCGGGCTCAGCCCGATCCGGGGGTGAATGAGACGAGGTGATCCTCCTCGGCCTGGGCCGCGGGCGCGCCGGCGACCTGTTGCTCCTTGACCGTGCCGATGCCCTGGACGTAGTACTTGTGATCCACGGTCCCGGGCTCGAGCGGCGTTTTCTCCTGGGTCAGCATCGCGTTCTGGGATGAGACGGCCGGGGTGCTGATGCTCGTTGCCATGCTCAGGATCCGGAACCGGTCCTCGGCCTGGCCCTTGAACGATTCCTGCTGGAAGGACTGACCGACGGCGGGATGCGTCGGCATGAAGATGCCGCCCTTCGCGCCGTCGCGTCCGTTCAGGAAGGACCCCTCGGTGCTTGTCACCTTGCCCTGTGCGTTCAACTCGGCGGTGTTCTCGCCCAGGTACCACACGGTGCCCTTCTTGTCCTGGGCGTACCAATCGGTCGTCCGCTCGGCAAGGACGCCGTTCAGGAAGAGGCGGTCGGCCACCGGGAGCGCCCGAATCCCGGCGATCATCTTGGTCTTCCCGGTCACTGTCATCACGTCCCGCGCCGCCTTGCCGTCCTTCTGGCCCTCGTAGACGTAGACGGAGCCGCGCGCCAGCGGGAACCAAGGATTGGTGACGCGAGTTGAGTTCTGTCCGAAATGGGACGCCTTCGGGGTGGGCAGCCGCTTGGCGGCATTCGCCCCCGGTGTCAGGGCGCCGGCTGCCACCACTGCGGCCAGTGCCAGCGTCGCAGCGAGCCCGATCGTTCTCTTTCTCATCGAAATCATCGTTGGGGCCTCCTTGGGAATGATCCGATCGGGGGCAACGCTAGGCCGCGCGGATGAACGGCCGATGAGAGCGCGGGCTGCAGCCACAGGACCGCAGCCCCGCCGCCCGAATCGAGTTAGCCCGCGTGGAAGGAGACCAGCTGGATCTGCTCGGCCTGGCCGGGCGCCGCTCCGGCGACCTGCTGTTCCTTGACCGGGCCAATGCCCTGGACGTAGTACTTCTGAACCACGTTCTGGGGCTCCAGCGGCGTGGTCTCCTCGGTCAGCATCGCGTTCTTCGCGGCGATCACCGGCGTCGCGACGCTCGTAGCCAGGCTGAGGATCCGGAAGCGGTCCTCGGCGTGACCCTTGTATCGCGAGGGACCGTAGGAGGGTCGGATGAGCGGTCGATGACGAGGAGATGATCGGCGGATGAACAGCCGGGTGGGGTCAGAATTCGATTTGGCGCTCATCTCCTCCAGCGTGCCGGAGCTCGACGCGGCGGGTGATCCGCTCAAGCCAGGGCTCGGCGGCACGCGGCCACTCGATGAAGGAGACGGCCTCCGCGGTTACGTAGTCGTCGAGCAGGGCCGGGTCCTCCTGGTCGAGCTCGGCGAGGCGGTAGAGGTCGAGGTGCGACACCGGCACGCGGCCCCCGTAGGTGTGCCCGATGGTGAACGTGGGCGAGGTGACCGGCTCGGTGACCCCGAGCGCCCTGGCGGCACCGCGGATCAGGGTGGTCTTGCCGGCCCCCAGGTCACCGCTCACCAGCACGACGTCACCCGGGCCGAGCTCGGCCGCGAGCCTTTCACCGAGCGCTTCGGTCTCGGAGGCGCTGCGCGTCCTCGCGATCACGCTCGCAGCGTAATCACGCCGGCTCAGCCGCCGAAGAGGCCCATCTGGTCCGGCTCCAGCTCGGGGTCGCTCACGAGCGGCTCCGGTTCAGGCAACGGTTGCTCGAGCAGCTCGGGGATCAGCCCGAAGTCTTCGCGCAGCTGCTCGGCGACCCGCGGGGTCCGCAGGCCTGCGGCGGGATGGAAGAGGGGCAGCATGAACACCCAGCGGCCGCCGATCAGGTGCTCCTGCGGTGTGCCGCGCACCCTGGTGATCCCGGTTGGATTGGCGGTCAGCAGCTTGGTGGAGAAGTTGCCGAGGGTGCAGATCACCCGTGGCTGGATCAGCTCGACCTGCTTCTCGAGGTACGGCCGGCAGGAATCGATCTCCTCCGGCTGGGGATCGCGGTTTCCCGGAGGCCGGCATTTGAGGACATTCGCAATGAAGACGTCCTCACGGTTCAGCCCGATCCCCTCGAGCAGGTCGGTGAGGAAGGCACCTGCACGCCCCACGAACGGCAGGCCCTGGCGATCCTCCTCGGCACCCGGCGCCTCCCCGACGAACATCAGGTCGGCATCGGCATTGCCGGACCCGAAGACCACCCGGTTTCGCGTCTCCGACAGCGGGCAGCGCTCGCAGACCGAGGCCCGGTTGTAGACCTCGACAAGCGCCTCGCGGCGCGAGTCGGCGTCGCTCATGAGCCCTGTCGCCGCCGGGCGGCCGATCGCTCGGCGGCGCGCTGCCGCTTGAAGCGCTCCTTGGCGCCGCCCCGATCGACGCCGCGCTTGCTCTCCAGGCGGCGCTGTTGATTGGGCGTCATCTGCCGCTGCGGCGGCGCGTATGAGGTCGAGAGCTGGCGCTCGACCTCCGCCGAGCCGCACTCCGGGCAGGCGACGTCCGCGGTCTCTCGGCCAACGTGGGATCCCACCAGCTCCTCGAAGCGGTGACCGCACGACTCGCAGACGAACTCGTAGATCGGCACCACGTTGATGGTAGTTCGGGCCCCCGACCATCCGGGCACGGTTTCCGCTCGCAAATAGCGCCGAACGTCCCGGAGTGTGCGCTGTGCGGGGGGTTCCGGGACGTTCGCGGGATTTGAACTGGCTGGGTGGCCAGGAACGCTCTCTATACTTCGCCGCGGGCCGCGACCGAACTGGCGCGGACCTGAACCTCTCCAACTCGTCCTAACTAAGAGCCGTCTGGTATCTCCGATGCGGGAACTGGAACGGGATGACCTCCCCTCCCCCATGAGCACGCCACTGACCGTGGTCGGTCGCGGACGCGTGGGCCGGTCGCTTGCCGCCGCCGCTGAGCGGGCGGGGATCGAGGTCCGTCTCGTGCCGAACGAGGACCTCGAAGCCATTACCCGCGGAGCCGCCGTCCTGCTCTGCGTGCCAGACGCAGCGATCGCTGCGGTCGCGCAGCAGCACGCACCCACTAAGCCGTCTCTCGTCGGCCATGTCAGCGGAGCGACCACGCTCGATGCCCTGGCCGCTGCGACCGAACATGGCGCCGCCACCTTCTCGCTTCATCCCCTCCAGACCTTCGCGCACGGCGAAACGCCCGTTGAGGGAACCCCGGCCGCAATCGTCGGCTCCACCCAGGAGTCACTCTTCTACGCCCGCTCACTGGCGGAGGCACTCGAGATGCGGCCGTTCGAGGTGCCCGAGGAGAAGCGAGCGGCGTACCACGCGGCCGCCGCGATGGCCTCAAATCTGCTCGTCGCGCTCGAGGAATCCGCGGCCGATGTGCTCACCCGGATCGGAGTCGAGGACGCGCGCGAACTGCTCGCACCGATCGTCCTGCGAACGGCGTCGAACTGGGCCGAGCGCGGCCCAGCCGCCCTCACCGGTCCGATCGCCCGCGGGGACCACGCCACGGTTCAGCGCCATCGCGTCGCCCTTGCCGAGACCGCGCCCGAGCTCGTCCGCCTCTACGACGCGCTGGCGATGCGGGCGGAGGCCATGGCCTGGGAATCCGTGCATGGGGTGTCCTCATGAAGATCCTCCGCTCCAGGGCCGAGCTGCGAGAGGCCCTCGCGGGGCCGCGCCGCCGGGACAGGCTGATCGGGCTGGTGCCGACCATGGGCTACTTCCACGACGGCCATCTCTCGCTCATGCGCCGCGCGCGTGAGGACTGCGACATCGTGGTCGTCAGCCTCTTCGTCAACCCGACCCAGTTCGGCGATGGCGAGGACCTCGACTCCTATCCGCGAGACGAGAATCGCGACGCGGAGCTCGCTGCGCGGGAGGGCGTCGACCTGCTCTGGATCCCCGATATCGAGCACATGTACCCGGAGGGCTTCGCCACCACGGTCGAGGTGGCAGGTGAGCTCACGGACGTACTGGAGGGCGATCCGGAGCAGCGCGGCTCCTCCCACTTCGACGGCGTCACAACCGTGGTCGCCAAGCTCTTGAACTCGGTCCAGCCGGACGTCGCCTACTTCGGCCGGAAAGACGTCCAGCAGGCGGTGGTGATCAAGCGGATGGTGCGCGACCTGGACTTCCCAGTACGGATCGAGGTGCTGCCGACGGTTCGGGAGGAGGACGGGCTCGCCCTGAGCTCGCGCAACGCATACCTGGACCCCGAGCAGCGCGAACGCGCAGCCGCGATCTCGCGCGCGCTGCGGGCCGCCGAGCGGGCGGCGGAGGAGGGCGAGACCTCGACCGGCGCCCTGGTCGAGCTCGCCCGGAATGAGCTTCGGAATGCCGGCATCGAGCCGGAGTATGTGGAGGCGCGCTCGGCCGAGGACCTCTCGCCTGTCGCAGAGATGAACGGCGGCCCGTGCTCGTGGCGATCGCCGCGCGGGTCGGCAGGGCCCGCCTCATCGACAACGTCCTAATCGCTCCCCCAAAGACAACGGAGGCCTGATGAACCGCGACAGCAACCCGACAGTCCTGTTCGGCGGAGTCAGCCGGGAGCAGGAGGCGCTGCTGTGAGCACCCAGCCACCCAACAAGCCCACGCCCGACGAGCGCAGCCCCATGACCCTGCCGCGGCTCACGGAGATGAAGCACAACAGGGAGCCGATCGTGATGGTCACGGCCTACGACTACCCATCCGCCCAGATCGTCGACGAAGCGGGAGTCGACATCGTTCTGGTCGGGGACACCGCCGCGATGGTCGTCCTCGGCTACGACGCGACCACGCCGGTCGGCATGGAGGAGATGCTGATGATGGCGGGTGCGGTTCGCCGCGGCCTCGAGCATCCGCTGCTGGTCGGCGACATGCCATTCGGCTCCTACGAGGGGTCGAACGAGCAGGCGATCGAGAACGCCCAGCGATTCGTCAAGGAGGCCGGCTGCGCCGGGGTGAAGCTGGAACGCGGAGGCCCTTCCGTCGACCGGGCCCGGGCGATCATTCGCGCCGGGATCCCGGTGATGGGGCACGTCGGGCTCACCCCGCAGACGGCCACGGCGCTCGGCGGCTTCAAGGCCCAGGGGCGTACCGCGGAGACCGCGGCGAAGCTGACGGAGGAAGCGCTCGCCCTGCAGGCCGTCGGCTGCTTCGCGATCGTCTTCGAGGCGATCCCGGCAGCGGTCACGGAGGCGCTCGTCCCGAAGCTCGAGATCCCGGTGATCGGGATCGGTGCCGGGCCGGCGACCGACGGGCAGGTGCTCGTCCTGCACGACCTGCTCGGCGTCTACGCCGGCCACCAGCCGAAGTTCGTGAAGCGATTCGCCAACCTCCGGGAGGAGTCGCTGAAGGGCGTGCGGACCTACACCGAGGAGGTCCGCGCCCGGCGCTTCCCCGACGAGAACGAGCACACCTACTCGATCCCTCAGGAGGAGCTCGAGGAGTTCGCCCGCTACCTCGAGGAGGAAGCGCTGGTGGGCACCGACACCCCCTGGGACTGGTAGCGGCCTCCATCCGCGGGGCGCGCGCATTCAGCCCGATCGATGCATGCACCGGTCAGCTCGCCGAGTGCCACACCGGCCAGCGCTCCCGCGATGACATCGAGCGGGTAGTGCACTCCGGTCTGGACGCGGGAATAGCCGACCACGGCCGCGAGCGCATAGAGCGGGGGTCCGGCCCAGCCGAGCTCCCGGCCCACGCCAGTCGCGAACGCAAAGGCAGCAGCCGTATGGCCCGATGGAAACGACCGAGTCGTCGGCATCCTGACCCGCGGTCGTCCGACCGCGAACAACCCCTGGCGGTCCGGTCGCCGCCGTCGCACGAGCGGCTTGAAGGCGAGGTTGACGACCGCCGAGGTGACGCCGACCGAGGCCATGCCGCGCGCCGCCGCCCGCGTGCCGTCCCGACCCCCTGCAAGTGCGAGCGCAAGGGCGAGCCCTATCGAGATCTTCGAGTGATTCGCGGCCTGGGAGAGCCGGGCGAGCGCGACGTCCAACGCCGGCGTGCGGGTGTCCGCCACCGCGCGGTAGATCGCCAGGTCGAGGCGCCTGGCCTCGGCCAGAGCGCCCCCGGCCCTGCCGGATCTCACCAGGTCAGCTCGATCTCGAGCTCCCGCTCATCGGTCTCCAGCTCGAGCTCGACCTTGACCTGAACCTCGTCAGGAACGTGGACCTTGAACTGCATGCCGCCCCGCTCGAACTCGATGTCGTTGTTCTGGGCCAACTTGTCCGCGAACGTTCGCAGCCGGGCAGCGGCCTCTTCCCGCGACATCGTTTCCTTCGTCTCGACCTCCAGAATGTCCATCACGTCTCCTTTGTCTGTGGTGTACGTCCGCCCGCGATGTCCACCAGGGCCCGGATGCCACCCACGGTGGTTTCGGGGATGTCCGCGGACGGAGAGGCCCCGGGGTGGTTCGGAGAAACTCGCACGCGCAGGACGCCGGGCTTGATACGGAAGCGGAGCGGCGGGTCGAGCGAGACCGCCTCGCCGTCGATTCCGGCCGGAACGGCATGCTCGGACTCCACCTCGAACTCGGCCGCCGTCCACTCGCGCCATGGCCGTTGCGCGAGGCGGCCCTGCCCGCTCCCCGTCGGCGCCGAGATGACGGTGATTCCCAGCAGTCCGTCGTCGATCCGCGGGCGCGTGCCCGACCCGACGGCCGTCCCGAGCCGATAGCGATTGTTCGAGACAAGCACGGCGGCCCCCGAGCCGTGCTCGTTGCCGCCGGGACCCCGCCAGGAGAGATCCAGCCCGCTTCCCTCCGGTCCCAGCATCTCGGGAACCGTGTCCAGGATCGTGCGCAGTTTGGCCTCGCGGTATCCGGGCCTCTGGACCGCCTCCGCATAGAGCCCGAGCGAGACGTTGTTGACGAAGACCCGGCCGTTCACCTCGGCCAGGTCGACCCGGCGCTCCCCCCCGTCGACGAACGCGTCCAGGGCACCGACGACGTCATCACGGTCGACGCCGAGATCGAGCGCGAAGTGGTTTCGCGTCCCTGCGGGCACACACGCGTACGGGAGATTCAGGTCCGCGGCCATCGCCGCCACCACCGCCTGCGAGCCGTCCCCGCCGGCCATCGCCAGCGCGTCCGCACCTTCGGCGACGGCTTTCTCGACCAGCTCGGCCAGATCAGCGCCTCGAGTCAGCTCGATCGGCTCGATGCCACGGGCCCGAGCTTCGTGGGCGAGCCCGAACTTCTCCGCCTTTCCCCCACCGGACTTCGGGTTATAGAAGAGCACGGGCCGCTCCGGCCTGGGTGCGGCCGGTAGTGACACCCTTCTCCTGAACACCGCACGCGCCAACGCCAGGCTCGCCGTCAGGCCAACGCCGATCAGTATGGCCTCCACGAGATGATCTCCGTCTGTCAGCAGGAGCACGACCGGTACGGCGAACGCCACCAGCGCCACTCCGAGCGACGCCAGGCGGGCGACGCGCGTCCGCAGCAGCCCGTACCAGCCGGCCGTCAGGGCGACCACCACAGACGCGAGTACGATCAGTCCGCGAGGGAACTGCTGGACCACGATGTAGAGGGCCAGGAGCAGCGTCGCGGCCCCGAGCACGAGCGCGAGTCCGGCCGCAGCTCTCCGTCTACTCCCCGACGCCATTTCGTGACCTCCAGCATGACGGTCATTCGGTCGGGCTGCTCGCCCGGGTAGTTTCTGCCGATGAAGACCTGGCTCGCTGGGCTGGCGGACAACGATGCCCTGGTCGCCAGGCTGACTCGTATCGCGATCTGGGTGGTGGGCCTCGTGGCCCTGATTGTCGTTCTCGACCTGCTCGGTGTTCCCGTCAGCGACTGGATCAGGGAGCTGTTCAGAAAGATCAGGGAGGTACCCGCCTGGGCAGTGATCACCGGCATCGTGCTGCAGAGCATCCAGACGACGCTCGCCGCGGTCGCCTGGCTGACGATCCTGCGGGCGGCCTTCCCGCGCGCGCGGATCACCTTCCGGCTGGTGCTCGCCTCCTACGCGGTGTCGGTTGCAATGAACAGCTTCCTCCCCGCGAACATCGGCACGCTCGTGATGCTGATCATGTTCACGAGCGTGATCGCCGGCGCGACCTTCGCGGCGATTTTCTCCGGATTCCTGGTGCAGAAGATCCCGTTCTCGATCTTCAACATCGCGGTCTATCTCTACCTCTTCCTCACCGTCGCGGGCTCGTTCTCGATCAAGCTCAGCGGCCTGGCGAATCACAAGTTCCTCGCGATCCTCCTCATCGGGGGATTCGGTTTCCTACTCGTCCTGACGACGCGGGTATTCCGAAGACAGTGGGCGAAGCTCCGCGAGCAGGTGATCGTAGGCGGCAGGATCCTGGGTTCCCCGAGGAGGGCGCTGACCGGCGTGTTCCTCCCCGAGCTCGGCAGCTATCTGGCTCGACTGGCAGTCATCGCCGTGTTTCTCGGCGCCTACAGCATCCCGGTCACCTTCCACAATGTCGTCTCGGTCACGGCGTCCAACTCGATCTCGAACACCGTGTCGGTGACACCGGGAGGAGTCGGAGTCACCCAGGCGATGAACAGCGCCGCGCTCTCGAAGGAGACGAACGCGAACACCGCCACGGCCTACTCGGCCTCCCAGCAGCTGATCACCTCAGCCTGGAACGTCGTCTTCGCGACCGCGCTCGTGTGCTGGGTCTTCGGCTGGTCCGGCGGCAAGGAACTGGTCGCGAGCTCCTACGAGGAGGCAAAAGCGAGGGGCAAGGAGATCAAGGACCGACGCCGAGCCCGAAGCGCCCCATCGACCGGCTGACTGCACGGTGAGCGCCAGACACAGAGCGAGCAGAGTCGCCTGGGCCATCGTGCGCGGCCTGGTCCTCTGGGTTCTCGTCGCCCTGATCTTTTGGGCCGCCTTTGCCCTGCTGCCGGGGATCGATGTGCCGAGCTTCGGTGCTGTGTTGTTGACCACCGGCCTGGTCGCGCTGCTCAATGCGCTCCTCTGGCCCATCCTGATCCGCGTCCTGTTGCCGCTGACCGTCCTGACCTTCGGCCTCGGGTCGCTCGTGCTGAACGCGGCGATCGTCTCGGTCTCGATCAAGCTCGTCGACGGCTCCGCGCCCGACTTCCTCGGAGCGGTGGCGGCGGCCTTCGTCCTCTCGGTCAGCCTCACCCTGCTGGCGCCCGCCCTCAGCCTCGATGACGATGCCCGCCAGCTACGCCTCGTTCGAAAACGGGCACGCCGCCGGATGCGAGGCGCCGGCTCGACCGAGGTCCCCGGCGTGATCCTGTTCGAAATCGATGGCCTCGCCGAGCCCGTCCTGCAACGTGCCCTTCGCGAGGGACATGCGCCGACAATGGCCGGCTGGCTGGATCGGGGCACGCACCGGGTCGTGCCCTGGGAATGCGACCTCTCGTCCCAGACCGGTGCCAGCCAGGCCGGCCTGCTGCTGGGGAGCAACGAGGACATGCCGGCCTTCAGGTGGTACGAGAAGGAGAGTGGGCGGACGATGGTCTCGAACCACTCGAAGGATGCTGTTGAGATCGAGCGGCGGCATTCCGATGGTGGCGGCCTCCTCGCGGCCGGGGGCGCCAGCCGCGGCAACATGTTCTCCGGCGACGCGCCCCACTGCTCGGCGACGATGAGCGTGTTGCGGGACAGGAAGCGCTCGAGCGCGCGGGAGTACTTCGCCTACTTCGCGGACCCCTACGGCTTCACGCGGACGATCGCGCTCTACCTCTGGGACGTCCTCCTCGAGCGGCGCGCAGCGCGCCGGCAGCGTAAGCGGGGCGAGGAGCACATCGATCGCGGCGGCGTCTACCCGTTCCTGCGCGGCGCCATCACCGTCGTCATGCGTGACCTCAACGTCGCAACCCTGATGGGAGACATCGTCGAAGGGGTCCCCGTCGCCTACTCGACCTTCGTGGGCTATGACGAGGTCGCACACCACTCCGGGATCGAGCAGCCTGATGCGTTCGCGGTGCTGAAGCAGCACGATGCCCGGCTGGAGTGGCTGGAGAGAGCAGTCGAGCAGGCTCCCCGTCCATACCACCTCGTCGTCCTCTCCGATCATGGTCAGAGCCAGGGCCGGCCCTTTCGCCAGCGCTACGGCGTGGAGCTTCGCGGAGCTGGTTAAGGGTGCGCTTTCGGGCGGCAACGTCTACGCGCCAGCCCCGCTGGACGAGGGTCTGACCTCAGTCGGCGGTGCGCTGACCGACGCCCGTGACGAGGACACGGCCGCCGGCAGGGTGCTCGCCCGCGCAACGCGCGATCAGGTGGTGGACGGCGACGTGGTGATCGGACAAAAGGGCGAGGCCGCCGAGGAGACGCGTGAGGACGCCTCGGAGCACGCCGCCGTGGTTCTCGCCTCCGGCGGCCTCGGGCTGATCTCCCTGCCCGAGCGCGACCACCGGCTCACGATCGAGGAGATCGAGGGCCTGCACCCGGGCCTGATCGGAACGCTCGTCGACCATCCCGGCATCGGCTTCGTGATGGTCCGCTCGGATGGTGACGGCGCCCTGGTCCTGGGTGCGGGCGGGAGGCGGCGACTCCGGGACGATCGCGTGACCGGGCGGGACCCGTTGCTCGACTTCGGGCCCAACGCGGCCGACCACCTGCGCCGCACGGACGGCTTCGCTCACTGCCCCGACATCCTCGTCAACTGCCTGTACGACCCCGAGGCCAACGAGGTCGCGCCCTTCGAGGAGTTCATGGGCTCGCACGGGGGGCTCGGAGGGTGGCAGAGCCGACCCTTCGCCCTGGTCCCGAGCGAGTGGAGCGAGCCCGAAGCGCCGATCGTCGGGGTGCGCGCCATGCACGACACGCTCCGGAGATGGCTCGCCGAAACCGGCCTAGAGCTCAGGCCGCATTCGACGCACCCCTCCGACTAGATGCCGAGCAGCTGCTTCTTCTTCGCCTCGAAGTCGTCGGCGGTGATCACGCCCTCGTCGCGCAGCTTGGCGAGCTTCTCGAGCTCGGCGGTGTAGTCGGCTCCGGCCGGCGCCGCCTGGGGCGCCGGCGCAGCCTGCGGCGCCGGCGGCGCCTGTTGCTCTTCGGCGGGCTGATCCTGCGCCGCCCATTTCTGATCCTGGTGGTGCCGCACCCTGCCCGCGACTCCCGCGGCCACGCCGACGCGGGCCGCCCCGCGGACCAGTCCGGGTCCTCGTCTCATCAACGGCATCTTCAGTCCTCCTTCGTCGTCATGCGTTTGCCTGGGCCCACTCGCGCGCCGCGACGACGACCTCGTGCGGAATCCGGTCGTAGTCGTAGAGCTCGCCGCCGGCGTTCCGGATCGCATCCGCCACCGGCTTGGCCCAGACGTTCTCCCAGACCAGCAGGGCGGCCGAGGAGTTCGGGTCGAGCTCCTCCCCGGCAGCCATCAGGTCCTCCTCGTTGAACAGCCCGGCGGATGTCGCGCCGAGGTTCTCGAGCCCCTCTCGCACCTTCGGGTCGAGGTCGCTGAGCTCGAAGGCGGCGACGTCACCGTTCTCGTCCTTGCCGACGAACGCGATGTCGATGATCCGGATCGTGCCCGCCTCCACCAGGTCGGCGAGCGCAGGTGCGATCTCCCCGCGGAATTCGTTCCCCGGGAATGCGGCGATCAGGTACTCGACCGGACCGATCTCCTCAGCTTCTGTCATCTCCCACCTCCATTCGTATTGATCTTAGGTTTCATGCTGTCCACGTCACGCCCTCAGGCCGTCGCCGGCTCGGACGCGTGCGCCGCTCCTTGCCCGTCCTCGGGAGGGTTTCCGGAGTCAACGGGCGACGGCAGGGCCTGCACGGTGAGATAGGCAACGACCACGCCGACGATGATCAGCGGCCCCGATCCGAGACCGGTATGCACCGTGAACAGCGTGGCCAGGACCACCGCCGACAGCGGCAGCGCAGTACGGCGACGACCGCGGCGCCCAGGCCCACCGCCACCGCGGGCGTGAGCTCGTAGCCCGGCAGCTTGGCCGCCATCAGGCCGGCGGCTGCCCCGAGGAACATCGCCGGAAAGGTCGGGCCGCCCCGGAAGGTGCCGACGGAGATGCCGTAGGCGAGGCCCTTGAAGACGATGACGAGCGCGAGCGCCGACAGAGACCAGGCGCCGGGATTCTCGACCAGAGGCCCAAGCGCGCTTTGACCGGAGAACAGAACCTGGTCGACACCGTGGTCCGTGGTCTGTGAGAACGCAATGCCGAGGCCGGCGACCACCAACCCGGCCGCCGGGAAGGACGACGAACGGGCGGGGAGCCGCGATGCGCTGCGTCTCCCGGCCGAGGCGAAAGATCGCAAACGTGACCACAGCGATCGCGGCCGCGAACGGGATCGTCCAGAGGAAATCGACCAGATCAGGGCGCGCAAAGGCCGGCAGTTGCAGCGGGCTCAGCGAGATGTCGGCCGTGCTCAGACCGGTCAACGACCCCAGCCCGATCGAGACGAGCGATCCGATCCCGGCGGCGAGCAGACCCGGGAATCAGCACCAGGGGCAACCGCGATCCACCGATCCCCGCCACCTCGATCAGGATCACGGCCGCGATCAGCGGGGATCCGAACAGGAACGACACGGCAGCGAAGGTCCCCGAGCTGGCGAGCAGCGTGCCCAGCTCCGGCGGCGCATCGCGCCGAAGCGAGCGGATCGTCAGGAACCCGAGACCGCTACCGAGGGCGATCAGAGGCGCCTCCGGCCCGACCACGAGGCCGAGCCCGATCGACGCGATGGCAGCGAGCAGCACCCCCGGAAGGTCGATCGGCTGAGTCGGCGACGCGGCGAGGCCGTAGGCCGGGATGTGCCCTCCGTTCCCCGGCAGTCGCGCAATGGCGAACGCCGTAACGAGGCCGGCGAAGGCGAGCACCGGCAGGTACCACCAGAGCGGAGCACCGTGGTCGAATCCAAGGTCCTTGGGGATGTCGGTGAAGACCCACTGCTGGAGGTAGAAGACCAGCTCCAGGAAGCACCACGCGGCCAGCGAGGCGATCACACCGACCAGAGCGGCGAGCACCAGCACCACGACGAACGCCCTGCTGCGAAGCGTGGACTCCGGATCCGCCGCGGGAGGCGGGTCAGCCATCCGAGCGGGCGCCGCGCCGGCAATTCCCGGTTATGGGCGCGCCGCCTGGTCAGAAGCCGTTGAGGCTTCCGGGAACTCCCGTGCCGTCTGGCGGCGCAGGATCTCGACGCCCCACACGGCCAGCCCGACGAGAACCAGGACAACGATCACCTGACCGATGTTGTTGATCGTCGGCAGGAGTGTCAGCCAGAGCAGGAAGATCAAGGCGAGGACCGCATAGACGACAACCGGCTGCTCGCGCAGGTACGGCGCCAGGAAGCGCCGCACGGCGACCTCATGCCGGCCCGGCCCGGCCAGCAGCCCGCCGCCGATGAAGCCCAGCCCGATCACGAGCACGAACAGCGCACGGTCGTGCAGGCCGGCGGAAATGATGTTCCAGACTGAGGTGATGGCCGGTTTGACCGCGTCGGAGCTCGCCACGGAATCGACCACCCCGTTGCCGATCACGCGCCTCACCAGCAGGACGAGCAGCGCGGCGCCCAGGATCCCGCCACCGGCCGCGATCAGCGTCTCTCGCCGCCAGCCCTTAGCGAGGTAGATGGCCGCCAGGTAGAGCAGCGAGCGCCAGCAGCGGCAGCACGAAGCCGAGGTTACGCAGCACCTTGACGAGGTCCTGGAGGCCGCTCAAGCCACTGGACTTCATGATCGACGATCTCGCCGGGGTGCTGAACCGCCTGACGGTTGAGCAGGTCGGTGACTCGCGTCTGGAGCGAGGCGAGCGTGGGGTCGAGCTTGATGATGTTCGCCTGGCTCGGATCCTTGAGCACCGCGGCCGCCTGTCCCTGGACTGTGGCCAGCCGCTTGTCGAGGTCGGCCAGGCGGGCCTGGAGGTCGGTCAACCGGCTCTGGAGCTGAGCGGGGGCCTTCGGCAGGATGCCCGCGATCTTCTGTTGGAGGCTCGCAACGGTCGTGCGCAGCTGCGCGGCATCCGTTTCGAGAGTCGTGAGGTTCTGTTGCGCCTGCGGGGTGAGCGTGCCCGCCTGCGCCTGAGAGAGCGTCGCTCGCGTGGACTCGATCTTGCTCTGGATCGTCGTCAGGCGCTGCTTGAGCTCCGTCGAGGACTGTTGGATGAAGGCCTGGATCTGGGAGATCACCGAGGGATCAACGCCCAGGCGAGTGGCAAGGTCGGCGACGAAGCTCCCGTATTCGAGGGTGACGTCGCCGCCCTGCGTCGAGACGAATTGGCCCTTGTCCTCGATCAGGCTGACGAACCGCTGCTGCGCCCCATTGATCGCGGTGGCGACCAGTTGCTGAACTTGAGGCGAGGCGAGCGCCGTCTCCGCCACGTTCGTGGCGAGCTGTCGGGTCGCCGCCGTGACCGGAGCTGCGAGCGGCGCAGCGGGGGGCGGCAGCCTCTGCTCGATTTGGGCCTGGACATCGACGTTGGCGTAAAGCTGATCGACCGCGAAGAGGCTGAGCTGCTGCTGGACGTCCTTGTTCTGGAGGATCTTTTCGGTGCTGTTGGAGAATTCGCCGCTGTTGAGGACCTGGGTCTGAACCCAGTTCGCGATCATCGAAACGACCAGCACGATCGACGCGAGCACGACGAGAGCCCATACGAGCTTGCGGTGGCGGCGTTTCGGCTCTTTCGCCGCGCGATCCTCCGAGCTCCCGCTCCCGGCGGGCTTGGGCGAGGGCGCCGAGGCCGGGTCGGTCGGTGCGTCGTTCACTGGGCTCGAACCTGCATCTGCGCCGGAGTCTTTCATGAATTCGGGACGCCGCCGCGCCCGATTCAGGTGAAAACCGATCCTCGTTCGCTAGCGTGAGCGCGTGGCCGTCCACAGCGGGGAGTTGAGGTTCTCGACGCAGGGGGACTCCGACGTCATTGACATCACCGCCGAGGTGCAGCAGGTCGTGGCCGAAGGACCAGTGACCGACGGCGTCGTCACCGCGTTCGTCCGAGGATCGACGGCGGCGATCACGACGATGGAGTTCGAGCCCGGCGGCGTCGCCGACCTGCGGGCGCTGGTCGACCGGCTCATTCCAGTCGACGGCGGCTATGAGCACAACCGCCTCAACCACGACACCAACTCGCACGCCCACCAGCGGGCCTCGCTGATCGGAGCCTCCGACCAGGTCCCGCTGATCGGCGGCCGCCTGGCGCTCGGGACCTGGCAGCAGCTGGTCCTGATCGACTTCGACGACCGCCCGCGCAACCGCACGGTGGTCGTGCAGGTCGTCTCCTGAGCGGCTAGGCGCTCGCCTCCGGCGCCGGGCGGCGGGATGACGCAAGCCCACGCTGCACCAGGAGCGTGAGCACACCCGACAGCAGGAGCAGGACGACGTTCACGCCGAGCACTGCGGCCGCGCCCCACGAGACGCTCACCTCCCCCAGGCCCAGCGACACGCCGAAAAGGGCGGAAGCCGGGATGGTCGTCACGGAGATCGCCACCCCGACCGCCGACGCCGCGCGAGTCTCGAAGGAGAGCATCGCCGCGACCCCGGCCGCGAGCGCCACGAGGATCGTCGAATAGTCGACGCTCTGCAGACCGTGCAGATTCTCCTCGTGTACCTCGTAGCCCGAGCTCAGGATCCCCACCGCCTGCAGCCCCCACGCGAGAGCTGCGGCGACCGCCCAGGTGAGCACGATCCCCAGCAAGAGCGCACCGATTGCGCGTCGCGCGAGCGGAAACCGGCCCGCGACGATCCCGACACAGGCCGCGGAGATCGGCAGAATGTCCGGGCTGACCGCCATCGCTCCCACCACCAGGATCGGGTTGTCGGTGAGCACGCCGATCGCCCCGAGCACCGCGGCGACCGCCATCAGCGCCAGGTACTGGCCCAGGACCCTGGAGTGGGTTCTCGCCTGGCCCATGATCTCGATCCAGGCAAAACCCTCGCCTCTCGAGTAGTGCCCATGCGGCGGGCTCGGCGCCACGACCTCCTGTCTGGTGAGCAGGTAGTCGGCGTCGTCAACCTCCCAATCGCGAATCATGGTCACAACCCGATCCGCGACCGAAGGCATCACGTCGGCGGCGAGGACGACGCCGGTCCCGGCCCGCTCCGGCTTGAGAGCGACGATCCGGTGCACCCCCCCGGTGCCCTCCAAGGCCTCGGTGACCGCGTCGGCTCGGTGCTCCTCGACCGCCAGGCGGAGTCTCAGCACGCGCCGAGTCTAGGAAGCGGCTGGGACGCCTACTGACCCTTGAACTCGATCTCCCTGATCACATTCGCCGGGGCGCCCGCGGCGATCACCCCAGCGGGCAGGTCCCGCGTGACCACCGAGTTCGCGCCGATCACGCACCTCTCCCCGATCTCGACACCTCCGGTGACCACGCAGTTGACCCCGAACCAGCAGTTGGAGCCGATGCGCACCGGGCCCTGCGGCTCGAAGCCCTGCCGGGTGACCGGCTTGGTCGGGTCGTCGTAGCGGTGGTCCGAGTCGCCGACGAAACAGTTGTTGGCGAACATCACGTGATCGCCGATCTCGATCAGCTCGAGGGCGGCGAGCATGGTGTTCTTGTTCAGGAAGCAGCCCTCGCCGATCCTGATCCGCGCCTCGCCCGAGAGCGTCAGCCAGCAGCCGGGCTCGAGCAGGGTGCCCTCGCCGATTTCGAGCCGTCCGGAATCGAGCGACTCGAGCACCTCACCCTCGACCGGGTGGCGGATGAAGAAGCCGCCCTCCGCGGCGTGCCGACTAATCCTGAGGCGGCGGCGCCAGCGGCGGTTGCGCTCGTACCAACGTCGCTTCATCCACCAGGTGCGCCATTGGCCTAGCGACGCCACGTTAAGAGCTTCGCAAACGCCGAGGTCAGGTCTATCGTGCGCCTCGTGAGTCCCGGCTCCGAGCAGGCACCGCGCGGGGGGATCGATCTCGGCGGCACAAAGATCCAGACCGTCGTGGTCGACGCCGACAACCAGGTGCTCGGTCAGGCGCGGCACCCGACGCCCACCGCCGGCGGCCCAGAGGACGTAGCTCGAGAGATGGAGGCGGCCCTGCGCGAGGCTGCCGCTCAGGCCGGTCTAGGAACGCGCGACCTCATCGGCGTCGGCATCGGCTCTCCAGGCGACGCGGACGAGACGACGGGTGTCGTCTCCGACGCCCGGAATCTCCCCGGCTGGATCGGCCCGTTCCCCCTCGGTGAGCGCCTCTCCGCCGATTTCGGGGTCCCGGTCCGCGTCGGCAATGACGTCCAGGTGGCGGTCCAGGCCGAGTTCGAGCTGGGGGCCGCCAAGGAGTTCGACACCATTCTCGGCGTCTGGTGGGGAACCGGTGTGGGCGGCGGGCTGATCCTCGACGGCAAACCCTGGCTCGGCCGGGGCGCCGCGGCGGAGATCGGCCACGTGGTGGTCAAGATGGGCGGAGCCCGTTGCACCTGCGGCCGGAAGGGCTGCATGGAGGCATACGCGGGGCGTATGGCCATGGAGATCAAGGCTCGCAAGGAGGTGCACCGCGGGGCGAAGACGAAGCTCTTCGAGATCATGGAGGAGCGTGACCGGGATCGGCTCACCAGCGGCGTTTGGGAGCGCGCTCTCCAGCATGGCGACGACCTCGCGATCAGGCTGATCGATCGTGCGGTGAAGGCGCTCGGCGCAGGGATCGCCTCGTGCGTCAACGTGATCGACCCCGAGGCGGTGATCATCGGCGGCGGCCTCGGCAGCCGCTTCGGGGAGAAGTACGTGCGGCGAATCGCCGCACGGATGCACCCCCACCTGTTCGTCGACGAGCGGCCCCCCGCCATCCGGCTCGCGGCGTTGGGCGACCTGGGCGGCGGCATCGGCGCCGCGCTGCTGGTCGACGCACGGGTTCCCGCGCCTGTGACCTGAGTTTGGGCGCTGCGGCCCACGCCGTTTCCCACCTCGGCGTATAGATTCGCAACGAAATCCCGGCCACCCCGAGGCTGGGACCAAGGAGGAGGAAAGAATGGCGAAGGTCGAAGGAACCGGGACCGTAACCACGGACCTGGGGAAATGGTGGCTGGTAGGCCTTCTCGGACTGCTGTCCATAGCAGCCGGCGTGCTTGCCATCGTCTACCCGGACATCACGCTGCTCGCCCTCGGCTTGATCGTCGGGATCTACCTTGTCATCGCCGGCTCGTCATACATTGGCCTTGCGACGGTCGAGAGCCAGACTTCGGGGGGCGGCCGCGTGCTCCGGTACATCGTCGGCTTCCTCTCCATCCTGGCGGGGTTGATCTGCCTGGTGCGCCCCGGCGCCGGCGTGCTCGCCTTGCTGATCGCGCTGTCGTTCTGGTTCATCCTTACGGGAGTCGCCGACCTGGCTCGAGCGCTCGACTTCCGCGAGCATCGAGTCATCTCGATCATCCTCGGCGTGGTCTCGATCGCGGCCGGTGTGATCGTCGTGGCGAACCCCGACATCGGCCTGACCACGCTGGCGCTGCTCGCCGGGATCGGCTTCATCGTCCGCGGCACCGTTGAGGTCATGGCGGCCGGCTGGATGTACCGGCTCGGCCACTAACGCCAGCGGGGCTCGGCACCAGGAGAACTGAGCGGGAGCCCGGCCGATGGCCGGGCTCCCCGCGAACCGAGACCTAGACGCGCGTGGCTCGCTCGTCCTCGCCGAACACGACGAGTCCGTAGACGATCCAGACGCAGAGGGCGAAGATCCCCAGCTCCCAGAATGGGTGGTGATCGCCCATCGACAAGAGCGCCCCGATGGCTCCGAGGCTTCCGGCGACGATGCCGACGAGTCGGCCCCAGGTGTTGCCGGCCATCAGAGAGAACCCACCGGTGAGCTGGATCACTCCGAGGATGACCAAAACCCAACCCATCGTATGGAGATTCGTGAAGATGTACCGCGTGTCGTTCACGTAGAAGTTCGCATCGGAAATGGCCCCAATGCCGTAGATGATGTTGAGCGTGCCCACCAACAACAGCAGGATCGCGACAAACACGACTCGACCTGCACCTCTCATGTGGGTCTCCTCTCTGTTACCGGTCGCCCCGTAGGCGGCCGTGTGCGCCGGTCAATCCATTGACCAAGCAAGCGAACACCTAATCACGGCTCCCGGCGGAAGGGTGAAATTTCAGTCTCCAGGCGGCTTCGAGCCCGCGCCCGTGCGTGGGCTGGGCAGCGACGGCACCCCGCCGATCAGGTCCTGGAAGCGGCGTACGCGCTTGTCGTGACGCGTCTTTCTTGCCTCGGCCTTGGCCAGCTTGCCGCTCCCAGCCGCGTAGCGCCGCTTCGCCCACCAGGAGCCGGGTCGGCCGAGTCGGATCGCAGCCACCCAGGCGACCGGGGGGATGAACATGCCTACCACGGCCGCGCTTATCTTGCCCTTGATCGCGACGATCGCGCAGAAACCGAGGGTGATGGCCACGGAGATGACGATTGCCAACGTCGAACTGCCGTTGGCGTCGAGAGGAGTAAATCCCACGATGTATCCCCCGCCGATGATTGCCGCGAAGATCACTGCGTCGACCGAGCTGCGGCCCTGCTCGGCCCAGTAGACGTCCTCGAGATGGAGCCAGAGAGCGAACTCGTCGAGCGTCAATCCCATGCCGATTCCGAACAGACCGGCGGCGATCTCGAACCAGGGGCTGTTGGGTTCGACCGCGAATGCGACGAAGCCGGCCACCATCATGAAGACGATTCCGAAGACAAGGTGGTGGATGTGCAGACCGCCCGGCGACACATTCCCCGGCCACCAGGAGACCTCGGCCCTGATCATCCGCGTGCTGAAGCGGATGAAACCAAATGAGAGCAGCATCGAGCCCAGCAGGATCAGGCCGGCGCGCTGGTCGGCGGTGTCCAGCGCGTTGCCGAAGTTGATGTCAAAGCTGAGCGCCCCTAGCAAGCCCTCTCCCTCATGCGGCCAGTATGGCCCCTCCACTAAGCGGGTTGCGCCGTCGCGCACCCTCGCGTCTAGGCGGCGACCGGCGCCTTGCGCTTGCCGGTGCGCCGGACCTTCATCTCGGGTTCCACCAACTCGGCGAGGAACTCGCCGGTGTACGAACCGGGTGTTGCGGCGACCTGCTCGGGCGTGCCGGTGGCGAGCACCTGGCCGCCCTCCTCCCCGCCCTCAGGACCGAGGTCGATGATCCGATCGGCGGTCTTGATCACGTCGAGGTTGTGCTCGATCACGATGACGGTGTTGCCGGCCTCGACCAGGCGATTCAGCACGTCGAGCAGGCGCTGGACGTCGGCGAAGTGAAGGCCGGTCGTAGGCTCGTCGAGGATGTAGAGGGTGTCCCCGGTGGCGACCTTGGAGAGCTCGGTCGCCAGCTTCACCCGCTGCGCCTCGCCGCCGGAGAGTTGGGTGGCCGGCTGGCCGAGGCGGATGTAGTCGAGCCCGACGTCGCGCAGGGTGACCAGTCGTCGGGAGATCTTCGGGATGTCCTTGAAGAACTCACAGGCCTCGGCCACCGACATCTCGAGCACGTCGGCAATGGACTTCCCCTTGAAGCGGACCTCGAGGGTCTCGCGGTTGTAGCGCTTGCCGTGGCACTGCTCGCAGGGGACGTAGACGTCGGGCAGGAAGTGCATCTCGATCTTGATCTGACCGTCGCCGCGACAGACCTCGCAGCGACCGCCCTTGACGTTGAAGCTGAACCGGCCCGGCTTGTAGCCGCGCGCCCGCGCCTCCCTGGTCTGGGCATAGAGCTGCCGGATGTGATCGAAGATGTTGGTGTACGTCGCGGGGTTGGACCGCGGCGTGCGCCCGATCGGAGACTGGTCGATGTTGATGATCTTGTCGACCTGCTCGATCCCGTCGATCCGGTCATGCGCGCCCGGCCGCAGCTTCGCCTGATGGAGCCGGTTGGCGACGGCCGGGTAGAGCGTCTCGTTGATCAACGTCGACTTTCCCGAGCCCGAAACGCCGGTGACGCAGCAGAAGACGCCGAGCGGGATCTGCACGTTGATGCGCTTCAGGTTGTGCTGGCGGGCTCCCCTGACGACCAGCTCGCCACGCGGCTTGCGCCTCCTCTCCGGGACCTCGATCTGGCGCTGGCCGGCCAGGTACTGACCTGTCAGCGACGCCGGATCGGCCTCGACCTCCTTGGGCGTCCCCTCCGCGATCACATGCCCGCCGTGCTCGCCGGCCCCCGGCCCCAGGTCGACGAGGTGGTCGGCCGAGCGCATCGTGCCCTCGTCGTGCTCGACCACGATCACCGTGTTGCCGAGATCGCGGAGCCGCTCGAGCGTCTGGATCAGCTTCGCGTTGTCCCGCTGGTGCAGCCCGATCGAGGGCTCGTCGAGGATGTACAGAACTCCCACCAGGCTCGAACCGATCTGCGTGGCGAGCCTGATCCGCTGCGCCTCGCCCCCGGACAGCGTGCGGGCCGCGCGAGCCAGGTTCAGGTAGCCGACACCGACGTTGTCGAGGAAGGCGAGTCGCTCGTTGATCTCGCGGACGAGCAGCCGCGCGATCGCCCGCTCCGTGTCGGTCATCTCGAGCTCCTGGATCCAGCGCAGGGCCGCCCGCGCCGACATCTCGGTGTACTCGTGGATCGAGATCCCGCCGACCTTGACCGCGAGGCTCTCCGGGCGCAGTCGCGCGCCCCTGCAGACCGGGCACGGCTGCTCGGCCATGTAGCCCTCGACCCGCTCCCGGACTCCATCGGAATCGGTCTCCTCGTAGCGGCGCTCGAGGTTGTTGACGATGCCCTCGAAGCGGACGCTGTAGGAGCGGCGGCGCCCGAAGCGGTTCGTGTAGGTCACCTTGTGGCGCTCGCCGCCGGTGCCGTAGAGGAAGATCTCGCGGTCCTCGTCGGAGAGGTCCTGCCAGGGGGTGTCGGTGTCGATTTCGTAGTCCTCGGCCACGGCCTCGATCAGGCGCTTCCAGTACCGGGAGTGGCCGGTGCGCCATGGCTGCAGGGCCCCCTCGGAGAGCGACAGCGTCGGATCGGGCACCACCAGCTCGGGGTCCACGACCCGCTGGAAGCCGAGCCCGTGGCAGCGCTCGCAGGCGCCGTGCGGGGAGTTGAAGGAGAAGATCCGCGGCTCGAGCTCGGGGATCGAGGTGCCGCAGTTGAGACAGGCGAAGCGCTCGCTGAAGGTGAGGCGGTCCGCGACGCCCTCAGGCAGTTGCCCCGCGCCCTTCGCTCCCTTGACGCCGCCGACGTTCTCGGACGGCTCGCGTTCCTTGGCCTCGCCGGTGCTCCCCTCCGCGAGCACTTCGACTTCGACGACCCCACCCGCGAGCGCCGCGGCCGCCTCGACCGACTCGGAGAGCCGGCGGCGCAGGTCGCCCTTCATCACCAGCCGGTCGACGACCACCGAGATGTCGTGGTTGTACTTCTTGTCGAGCTTGATCTCCTCGTCGAGGCGCCGCAGCTCGTTGTCGACACGGACCCGGCTGTAGCCCTCGAGGCGGAATTGCTCGAAGAGCTTCTCGAACTCGCCCTTGCGGCCGCGCACGACCGGCGCCATCACCATGAAGCGCGTCCCCTCCTCGAGGGTCATGACACGGTCGGTGATCTGCTCGATCGACTGCCCCTCGATCGGCGCGCCGCACTCGGGGCAGTGGGGCTTCCCGATCCGCGCCCAGAGCAGGCGCAGGTAGTCGTAGATCTCCGTCACCGTGCCGACGGTCGACCGCGGGTTTCGCGACGTGGTCTTCTGGTCGATCGAGATCGCCGGCGAGAGCCCGTCGATCGAGTCGACGTCGGGCTTCTCCATCAGCCCGAGGAACTGGCGGGCGTATGCGGAGAGCGACTCGACGTAGCGCCGCTGCCCCTCGGCGTAGATCGTGTCGAAGGCAAGGCTCGACTTACCGGATCCGGAGAGGCCGGTGATCACGATCAGGGCGTTGCGAGGCAGCTCGAGGTCGACGTCCTTGAGGTTGTGCTCCCTCGCCCCGCGGATGACTATTCGCTCCGAAGGGGCCATTACATCGAGTGTACGCGGGCGAACGGTTGTTCCGGGGGGGCTGCCGCCTTGAGGCTGTGACGGCCGAGCCAACTCGCGCCGAGCGTGACGAAGCCGCCCGCGAGACCCACCGCCAGGCCCAGGTGTGGGCTGGCCTCGGTCACCGCGACGCCCGCCGCGCCATTGCCGAAAGCTGCCCCGACGATGATCGCCGTAAGCACCCAGCCGGTGGCCTCGACCGTGGTTCCCGGGGGCGCCAGGGAATCGAGCAGCAGGTAGATCACCGAGATGGTGGGCGCGAGGGCGATACCGCTCAGCGCCATCAGCGGAAAGGCCGCACCCACGGACGGCACCGCGACCAGAGGCACCACGCTGAGCGCGAAGACGAGAGATATCACCGGCAGCCGGTCCCCAGCGGGTCCACGCCAGTCCCGCGCCCCGAACCACAGTCCGCCCGCCACGCTGCCCACGGCCTGGATGGCGACCAGTGTTCCGCCCAGCTCGGCGGCTCCGTGATCTGACGCGAAGGCCGTAATGGAGATCTCGATGGCTCCGACCATGATCCCGACTCCCAGCGCCGCGCCCATCAACACCAAGACCCCCGGGGAGCGCAGCGGACCCGACTGTCGCTCGTGCGCCGGAGCCCCTCGCCACGCGCGCGACGCCGCCGAGCCGGCGAAGACCGCGGTGCCGAGCAGGCTGAGGCCGACACACACGCCCAGCGCGGCCGACGGCGAGGCGACCGCGATCACTCCCGCAGCCAGCGACGGACCGAGAATCCAGGCGACGTCGATAGCGACGGCGTCGACGGTGAAGGCGGCCTGTCGCAGCTCCGGCCGGGGAACGAGGCCCGCCCAGAGGCTTCGCATCGAGGAACCGAGTGGCGGTGTGGTCAGGCCCGCGATCAGGCCCGCTACGGCCATCGCTGCAACCGGGGCGTCCGCCGCCGCCAGCGGAATGAGGGCCCCGAACGCCACCGCATTGACCACGGTCACGACCAGGATCACCGAGGTCTGCCCGATCCGATCGATCACGCGACCCTGTACCGGCAGCGATCCGGCCGCGGCCAGGGAGTAGCAGGCGAGGACCAGGCCGGCGGCTGCGAACGAGCCGGTCGATCCCTTCACAAGCAGGATCGTCGCGAGCGGCTGCGCGGCGATCGCCAGCCGGCTGATCGTCACTCCGGCGAGCGGCGCCGCCACCCCGGGAGCTCCGAGCACGCGCCTGTAGGAATCCGGAAGCATCCCGCCCCAGGTTAAGCTCGCCCGCATGCCCGACCCGCCGCCGGTGACCGGCGTCTCGGAGCTCGTCCTCGAGGTCTCGGACCTCGACGCCGCGCGGCGCTTCTACCGTGACGTGCTCGGCTTCGAGGAGACCCTGTACGGCGAGGGAGCCGAGGGCCGCTACTGGTACCTGGTCGGCGAGACCGCCCGGCTCGGCCTCTGGACCGAGCAGGTCGGCCTGGCGGGCGGACGCGGCGGCGCCCACGTGCACTACGCCTTCAGCGTCCCGGACGGCCAGATCGACCGCCTCAGGGAGCGGATCGAGGGAGCGGGGGCCGAGGTCGAAGGTCCGATCCAGCTCGGTCCGGGCCGCGCGATCTACGTCACCGATCCCGACGGCAACGTGGTCGAGTTCTGGAGCCAGGACATGGGGGCGTACTCGCGCGGTGCCCGCGAGGGCGGCATTCCCGGTACGTTCACCCGCTGATGCGCAAGTGGATCCCAATCATCATCCTCGCCTCGGGCCAGTTCGTGATGACGCTCGACACGAGCGTGATGAACGTCTCGATCTCCCAGATCACCGCCGATCTCAACACCTCGATCCAGGGAGTACAGGCGGCGATCACGCTGTACGCGCTGGTGATGGCCGCGCTGATGCTCACCGGCGCCAAGCTCGGCGACATCTACGGGCGCAACCGGATGTTCGCCATCGGGCTCGGCGTCTACGGCGTCGGTTCCTTGATCACGGCCCTCAGCCCCAATCTCACCGTTCTGCTCGTGGGCTGGTCCGGGATCGAGGGGCTCGGGGCGATCATGGTGATCCCCGGGATCGCCGCGCTGACCGCTGCCAACTACGAGGGCAAGGACCGGGCGGTCGCCTACGCGCTGATCGGCGGCATCACGGCGGTCGCCGTCGCGGCCGGCCCGCTGATCGGCGGCTGGGTGACGACCAACGCCAGCTGGCGCTACGTGTTCGCGGGAGAGACGGTGATCGTGACCGTGATCATCCTGCTGCGGGGACATATCGCCCAGGCGCCGAAGGCCGAGCACCGACCCAAGATGGACTACGTGGGTTCGGTGCTCTCCGCCGCCGGCCTCGGGATCGCCGTCTTCGGGATCCTGATGGGCAGCAAGTGGGGATTCGTGAGGCCACTCGGGGCGCCGACGATCAACGGAAACGAGATCACCCCGCTCGGCTTCTCGGTGGTGCCCTTCATGGTCCTGGCTGGGCTCGGGATACTCGCCGGATTCGTCCACTGGGAGGAGCGCAGGCACCGCCTGGGCCTCGACCGCCTCCTTGACACAGCCCTGCTGAAGATCACGCAGCTTCGCGCCGGGCTCACGACGCTCCTTGGCCAGCAGCTGGTGCTGATGGGGCTCTTCTTCGTCGTTCCGGTTTACCTGCAGGTCGTGGTCGGGCTGGACGCGTTCGAGACCGGTAAGCGGCTGCTTCCCCTCTCAGTGGCGATGCTGATCACCGCCATGGCCGGTCCCAAGGTCGCCGGGAGACGGTCGCCGAGGACGGTCTCGCAGGCGGGCCTCGTCCTGATCAGCGCCGGGGCCGTCGTGATGCTCGCCACCCTCGACGTAAACCTCAACGACACCGGGTTCAAGATCGCCATGGTCCTAATCGGGGCCGGCGGCGGCTTGCTCGCCTCCCAGCTCGGCAACGTGATCATGTCGTCGACCGACCCTTCCAAGGCGAGCGAGACCGGAGGCCTGCAGGGAACGGCCCTCAACCTCGGTTCCTCGCTCGGCACCGCCCTGATCGGCGCGATCCTAATCCTCAACCTGATCAACGGCTTCAACGACAATGTCGCGGACAACCCGCAGGTGCCCGCCCAGGCGCGCGAGACGATCGCCGCCAACACCGAGGAGGGCATCGACATCGTGCCCGTCGCACAGGTCGAACAGCAGGCGCTCTCCAAGGGTCTCTCGGAGGACCAGGCTCAGGCGGTGGCCAGCGACTACGGCGATGCACAGCTCGACGCGTTGCGGGTCTCCATCGGCGCCGTCGCGGTCATCGCGCTGCTCTCCCTCTGGTTCACGAGGAAGCTGCCGACCTCCGCCGTCGCGCCGGCCGTCGAACCGGAAGCGGCCGCCGCATCCGCCCCCGCCTAAGGTCAGCACCTGACCCCTCGCCGTCATGGGCAGGAATGCCGCCCGGCAGCCCGAACCGACGGAAGTGGCTCCAGAACCAGATCACACTCGTGCCGGCGGGCGGCCGCTGGGAATGTTGCGCCGGCCGGGCGAGCGCTGGGGACAGTTCGCCGAACGGGTCGCGAACGCCTTCGGGGTGGTCCTGCTCCTGGTGCTGGCCAGCTACGCCCTCGGCTCGCTGACGCCGTTCAAGGGCTGGACGGGGGTGCTCACCACCCTGGTCGCTTCGTTGGCGGGGGTCGTCGGCCTGGCCGGGGCGGGCGCCCGACCGGCGGTTGTTCGGGCCACAGCGATATTCGCACTCGCGGCCGTGATCCTGGCGATCCTGTCCGAGGTGCTAGATGACCTCCACCTGCTCGGCGCCAGCTCGTTCATCGTCTTCAGCCTCCTGGTGCTCGCGGCCGGAGCCATCCTGCACGCCGTGCTGGCGGAGAACGAGGTGGGCTTCCGCACGATCCTCGGCGCGATAAGCGTCTACACGATCCTCGGCCTGCTGTTCACCTTCCTGTACGCGGCGCTCGACCGCGTCCAGTCGGCCCCATTCTTCGGATCGGGCGTCAGGCTCGAGAACGGCGACTTTCTCTTCTTCAGCTTCACGACGCTCACCACCACCGGCTACGGGAACCTGGTGCCGGCTGGCCAGCCCGGCAGGATGTTCGCGGGCCTGGAGATGCTGATGGGACAGATCTTCCTGGTCACCCTGGTCGCCGGCCTGGTCAGCCTCTGGCGTCCGAGGGCGCTTTTGCGATCCGGCGGCGGCTCGGACTAACGCTCGGCGCGCGCGAGCACGTCCTTGAGCAGCGCCGAGCGGTCACCCGGACCGAACTTCTCGACGAGCGCCGCCTCGATTGCGACAGGGTCCTCACCCTCGACCGCAAGCTTCATTGCCACCAGTCGTTCGGCGGCGTCGTCACCGTTCTCGGTCGCTGCGGCGGCCTGGTCGGGCTCATCGGCCGGTGGTGAGACGTCCGAGCCCGGCGGGCCCTCCTGATGGGTCTGGGTCTCCTGGGGCTCTGTCTCGGCCTTCGGGATCGCCGAAGAAGCGGCCGCAGCGAGGGTCCCGCCGAGCTCGTCGAGCGCTCGCTTCGCTGCCTCGATCTGAGTCCTGGCGTCTCCCTCGGCGCGCTCACGGACCTGCGTCGCCTCGGCCTCGGCCTGCTCGCGAATGCTCGCCGCCTTCGCCTCGGCGTCGCGGATGATCTCGGCGGCACGCGACTCCGCCTCCGTGATGACCTGTTTGACCGCGTCCACCGCCTTGGCGGCGAGTTGATCAGCATTCGGTCGGTCTGCCATTGCCGCAATCGTAATGGGGCATAGGATCTGCGCGCGGCCTTCGCCGCCCCGTTTCCGGCGTCCTCACTGCCTCGATGGACTCGACTCAACTCCAGATCCTCCCGCTCGCCCTCATCATGGTGATGGGGCCGCAGATCCTGACCGCGATCTTCCTCGTGACGAGCCACGAGCCGGTGAAGAACTCCGCGGCGATGCTCGTCGGAGTGGTGGCTGCGGCGACGCTCAGCCTCGCGATCTGGTTCGGGCTCTACGACGTGCTCAACGTCAAGCCACGCTCGGGCTCCGGGCCGAGCACCGCCGACTACGTAGTCGCGGGCCTACTAGCCCTGGCGGGCATTCACACCTTCCTCGGCCGCCATCACGCCAGCGTCCCCAAGTGGATGTCGGCTCTCCAGAAGGCCGAGCCACGCCGGGCGCTCACCCTTGGATTCCTCCTCATCCTCCTGATGCCGACCGACATCGTCGCCGTCATCTCCACGGTCCACTGGCTTCATGACAACCACGACAACCTCCTGCATGCCTGGCCGCTCGTGGCCGCCACCACGCTGCTCATGGCCCTGCCGATCCTCGGCTACCTGCTGCTCGGACGGCGAGCCCGGGCCGCGATGCCGGGGATCCGCGACTGGCTGACCACGAACGCCTGGGTGGTCAACCTCGTCGTAATCGTCTACTTCATCTACCAGCTGGTCAAGTAGCGGCTAGCCCGCCGGGACGAGCAGGTCCGCGATTCCGAAGGTGCCCGCCTCGTTGGAGGGCAGGGTCGGCCGCCACGATGGGTCCACCGATCGGAAGGACTCCGGGTCCGCGTCGATGATCCCAATCAGCACCTCGCCGACGAGCCGGCCGCCCACGGGGCCCAACCGATCTCCGTCCTCGAGGGCCTCCGCCTCCTTGAGCACGTAGAGCCAGAGCGGGGTCTCCTGCTCCCAGCCGGCCGCAGCTAACCCAACCTGATCTGCCGACAGCGGCTCGACCCCGAGCTCGCGGGCGACCGCCTCGCCGGAGGCCAGCCCGACCGCCTGGCCGCGCTGCAGGTCGCGATTGGCGAGCGATGAATAGGCCGAGCCCTCCTCCTCGCCGCTGATCTGACGCGGCAGCGAGATCAGCGATCGTGGCAGCTTCCCGTCGATCTTCTTCGAACGCTGAGCGGGAACGCGGCCGGGAACGTCGAACTGCAAGGACCAGTCGATCGCGTGGCCGACTGGGACCGCGCCGAAGCCCATCAGGTCCGGGAACACAGGGACCGGACCGAGCTCCCGGTTGACCCGGTAGGTGTCGCGGACCTGGCTGTGGCCGTAGCGATAGGCCGCGTCGGCGAACTCGAACGGGATAAACGGGTCATCTCCCGGGCTGTACACGGTCGCGCCTCCATCGAGCAGCTCGTCCACCAGGTGCGGGCCGATCAGCTGGGGCAGGAACTCCCGGAGGATCACCCACTGGTAGTGCCAGGTGGTCGCACGCCGGGCGTCCTCGAAGACATCGGCCTCCTCCACCCCGTCGTCGCGCAGCTGATCCACGATCCGGTTGTGGGTCTGGATGAAGACGACCTGCATCTGGTTCATGAAGAGATGGGTGTCGTTGCGCTGATCGCCGACCAGGGCGATGCCCTCGTGATTTCGCGGGACGTCGTGGCCGCCCTCGCCGAGCAGGAGCTTCGCCGGGTCGTCCTTCTGGAAGAGGTACGGCGAACCCGTCGGGCCTGCTGCGTAGACGCCCTCGAGGTTGGCGCGGGGCGTCCGGAAGTTCTTGATCCGTTCCGGATCGGCGTGGTGCCCGAGCGGGGAACGGTCGGCGGTGATGTCATGCGCGATGAACTGGCCGAAGAAGGGCCAGCCCGCGGCCATCCTCCCGTCCGTGGACGGGTCCGCGACGTCGTCGCAGATGCCACCCGGCCCGCCCAGTTCGTGCAGGGCGTCGTCCTCAGCGTCCAGCGGCGGCAGGGACTCGAAGAGCTTCCGGTAGCGGCCCCCGTAGACCGAGTCGCCGACCCGCTCCGGGGCAAGGCACTGGTCGCGGGCGATCTCCGTGGTGTTCACGAGTACGTCGGGGCTGGCGGGATCTCTTCGCCCGCCCGAACCGCCTCCACGACCTTCTCCGCATCCGGAAGCCGGTACTCCTCGCCGTAGACCGCCCCAGGCCGTCGCGGCTGCTCCATCACCGCGGCGTCCTGGTTCCTCCCCAGGTCGATCGGGGCATAGCCGGCATCGGCGATCAGGCCCATCACGACCTGCTTGGCGGCGACGTCGTCGCCACAGACCCACTGGACGATCCGCTCGGCCTCCGGGCGGAATGCCGCCTCGGCCTGGAAGGCCGCAGTGAGAGTGTTGAAGCTCTTCGTGTAGCGAGCGCCCTCGATCCGGGCGGCGTGGAAGCTGGCGGCCGTCTGGCCCTCTGCGGGCATCTCGGAGCTGCCGTACTGGTTGGTCGTGTCGATGACGATCTTGCCGTCGATGGAGCCGGCGGCCTGGAGGGCGGCGTCGAAGCCGTCCCAGGGAACCGCGAAGACGACCAGCTCGCCGAACTCCGCCGCCTCGGGCACGGTGCCGACGCTGGCTAGCTCACCGATCTCCTCGGCCAGCGGCTCGAGCTGCGACGGGTCTCGGGAGCTCAACTTCACCTCATGCCCGCCCTTGGCGAGCTGGACCGCGCAGTTGCCGCCGATCCTCCCCGCTCCAACGATTCCGATCCTCACGCAGCGCCCTTCTCTCGAATTGGCTGGGTCGGCTGATCGTAATGAGTGGTCATCGCCGGCTCCGAGTGCGCCGCGGGCCCGACTCACGCCGGGCCCGCGACCACCACGGTTTTCTGGGGCTACGCCCTCGCCGGCTCCGGGACTGCCGGCGGAGTGGGCGCCACCGAGTGGTCGGCGAGGCGCCGCTTCGGCAGCCACTCCAGCCAACTCGGCAGGTACCAATTGCGCTCGCCCAGCAGCTTCATCGTCGCTGGGAGCAGAACGCCCCTGATCACCGTGGCGTCGATCAGGATCGCCGCCGCCAGCCCGACTCCCATCTGCTTGAAGTCGATGAAGCTGAGCGTCGCGAAGATCGAGAACACCGCCACCATCACGATGGCCGCGCTCGTCACGGTGCCCGCGGTCGAGCCGATGCCGCGCTCGATCGCCTTCTCTGTCGGCATGCCGCGGTCCACCAGCTCCTTGATCCGGCTGAGGATGAACACGTGGTAGTCCATCGAGAGGCCGAACAGGACCACGAACAGGAACAACGGCAGCCAGCTCGTCACTCCGTCGCTGTGGACGCCGAGCAGGCCCTGGGCGAAGCCGTGCTGGAAGACCAGCACCAGCAACCCGTAGGCCGCCCCGACCGAAAGCATGTTCAGTGCGATCGAGGTGATCGGGACCACGATCGACCGGAACGTGACCAGCAGCAGCAGGAACGCGAGCGTCAGGACGAACCCGAACACGAGCGGCAGGTGCTCCTTCAGGGAGTTCTGCCAGTCGACATTCGACGCGGTGTCCCCGCTGACGTCGACCCTGGCCCCGGTGCCGCCGAAGGCGGACGGGATCAGGTCATCGCGCAGGGTGGACAGCGCGCTGCTCGACCGATGGTTCTGGCCGTCGCCGGCCAGCGGCAGCGACACGGCCGCAACCGTCGACTCATCGTTGACCCGGATGTCCGGACCGCCGACCGCGACTCCCTCAGCCTGGGCCTCGGTGGAGACCTGCCGGATCGCTCCCTGGACCTGGGGGGAGCGAACGTCATCCGCCTGCACCACCAGCACGGCCGGCGGATGCTCCGACGGATAGAGCTCCTGGATCGCGTTGTATGTCTTGATCGTGGAGAGGTCCTGGGGGAAGTCCTTCACCCCCGTGCTCTTCACGTTCATGCCGAACGCCGGAAGCGTCAGTGCGAGCAGCGCACCGCCCGCGACGACGATCGCAACCGCGGGACGGCGCATGACCGCGCGGACGATCGCCGTCCAGGCGCGTGACTGTCCAGTGCGCCTGCGGCGGGAGAGGAACGGGATCCGTCCCTTCTCTATCCGATCGCCGAGCAGCGACATCATCGCCGGCAGGAAGGTGAGCGATCCAAGCATCGCGACCGCCACCACCAGCAGCGTCCCGATCCCGAAGGAGATGAAGACGCTGTTGCCACTCAGGAACATTCCGGCCATCGCCGCGATCACCGTCAGGCCGGAGATCAGGACGGCACGGCCAGATGTCGCAGCAGCGACATCGATCGCCTCGAGCGGGCTCCTGCCCCGGGCGCGCTCCTCACGCTCGCGCCGCAGGTAGAACAGCGAGTAGTCGACCCCGACCGCCATCCCGATCAGCAGGATCACCGAGCCGATCGCATCGTCCACCGGGAAGATCTGGCTCGGGATCGATACCAGGCCGATCGTCGCCATCACCGCGGAGATCGCCAGGATCACCGGGATACCGGCGGCGACCAGTGCCCCGAAGGCGACCACCAGGATCAGCAGCGTGATCGGGATCGAGAGCGTCTCCGCCTTGGCGAAGTCGTTCGAGATCGAGTCGTTGAGCTGCTGGTTCGCGGTTCCGTCGCCCGCCACCCCGATCTGGAAGCCGGGATTGGCTTGCTTCGCCCGATCGACCGCGGCAAAGGTCGCATCCGCGGTGTCCTCGGGCTTGTTCGGATCGCCCTTCAGGTCACCGTCGACCAGCGCCGCATGGCCATCGGCTGACGGCTTCGGCGCGTCGATGGACCTGAACTGACCACTCGCCTGTAGCTCGTGACGGACGCTCGCGAGCGCGACCGTGAACTGGGGGCTGTTCGTCGTCTCAGTCGTACTTCGGACGAGCACGCTCTCGGTCGCGTAGTCCTTGGGACCCTTCTTGTCGAGCGTCGTCTCGGCGGCCTTTGACTCGCCGACGTTCGACTCCGCGTCGGTCAGGCTCCTCTGGCCGACCGAGCCGCCGCCCACCATGGCGACGACCACGAAGGCCAGCCACAGCCCGATCGCCTTCTTGCGATGGGTGGCACTCCAGTGCCCGGCCCGCGCGGCGATTCCCTTGGTACGCAGCCTTCCGGTTTCCATTTGGTCCTCCTCTTGGATCGAGTTCCGAGTCGAACCTCAGGGTCTCGCCGGCGGACTCCTGTTCCAATGCGGCCAACATGCGTCTGATCGGTTCGGCTGGCCCCGGCGGAAGTGCGGTTACCCGTATGGGAATACAGGCGCCGAAGCGGGACAATCGCCACGTGAGCAGGCGAATCCTGATCGTGGACGACCACCCGGGCTTTCGGGCCAGCGCCCGGCGAATGCTCGAAGCCGGCGGCTTCGAGGTGGTCGGCGAGGCGGATGACGGCGCCTCCGCGATTGAGGCCGCCAGGGATCTCGCCCCGGAAGTCGTTCTCCTGGACGTTCAGCTCCCTGACGCGAGCGGGATCGATCTCGCCGGGCGGCTGTCCGCGAACGGGGGAGCCGCGGTGGTCCTGACGTCGAGCCGTCCCTCCGATCAGCTCGGGCCGGACCTGACCACCAGCGGGGCGCTCGGCTTCATACCCAAGGACGAGCTCACCGCCTCGGCGATCGCGGAGCTGGTCCCATGAGCGATCACACGCCGCTGCAACGGGCCCTCGGCGGCGTCGCGGCCGCTGGGGTCCTGTTGGGGATCATCACCTTCGTCATGGTCGCGACCAGCGACGCCGCGACTGTGCCGCTGCTAGAGGCCAACCTCACGCTTCTGATCGGGTGGTCCTTCATCGGCACCGGCCTCTTCGCCTGGGACCGCCGCCCGAGCAACCTGGTCGGGCCGCTGATGGTCTGCGTCGGGTTCGCCTGGTTCCTGGGGGAGCTCAAGGTCTCCGACATCCCCCTCGCTGCCGCGATCGGCTTCGTCACCAGCAGCCTTGCGGTGTCGTTCCTGATCCACCTGCTGATCGTCTTCCCGTCGGGCCAGGCCCGCGGCCGGCTCGACCGCTTCTTCATCGCCTATGCGTACTTCGCCGGCGGGTTCGTCGCCGGGTTCCCAATCCTCTTCTACAACCCGGCCTCGGACCCCGACTGCACCGGCTGCACCTCGTCCAACCCGCTGCTGATCTCCGACAACCTCGATCTCGTCAACGGGATCTTCACGACGCTCAGCGCGGTGAGCATTCCGATCCTCATCGCGCTGATCGTCCACCTCGTCCGCCGAGCCCGCGCGGCCGGTCCCGCGCAGCGGCGCAGCCAGGCACCCGTGTGGTGGGCGGGAGGCGCGACCATCTTCCTCTTCGCCGCCGCGCTGGTCACGAACCTGGGGCCCGAGAAGGGCAACTACGACGACGTGATCTGGTACCTGGCGAACTTCGTGATCGCGACGGTGCCCTTCGCCTTCCTCCTGGGCCTGCTGCGGACGAGGCTCTCGGACGCAGATGTCGTCGCGGAGGAGAACGTGCGCCTCGACGCCGAGCTCCAGGCCCGGCTCGACGAGTTGCGTGAGTCCCGGGCGCGGATTGTGGAGGCCGGCTATGCGGCACGTCGCAAGCTCGAGCGGGATCTCCACGACGGCGCGCAGCAGCGTCTGGTCGGCCTGGCGCTCGACCTGCGGCTGGCACGGGAGAAGCTCGACGACGACCCGCAGGCGGCCGCCGCGATGCTGGATGAAGCCTCGGGCGACCTCGCGAAAGCCACCGAGGAGCTCCGCGAGCTGGCACGCGGGATCCACCCGGCGGTCCTCAGCGACCGCGGGCTGGAGGCCGCGGTCGAGTCCCTCGCCCAGCGAGCGCCCCTCCCGGTCGAGATCGATGCCTCCGTCGAGGGCCGGCTCCCGGAGCCGGTCGAAGCCGCGGCCTACTTCGTCGTCTCCGAGGCGCTCACCAATGTCGTCCGTCACTCCGGCGCCGACCGCGCCGAGGTCGGGATCAGGCGAGACAACGGGCGTCTCGTGGTCGAGGTTGCGGACGATGGGACCGGCGGCGCGGATCCGGCGGGTTCCGGGCTGCGCGGCCTGGCGGACCGCGTCGCAGCGCTCGACGGCCGTCTCCGGGTGGACGATCCGGCCGGTGGCGGCACGATCGTGCGGGCCGACATCCCGCTCGGCGGCGGAAACGGGGCCGGCTGATGCGGGTCGTGGTCGCTGAGGACTCCGTGCTGCTGCGCGAGGGCGTGGCACGGCTCCTGCAGGACGCCGGGCACGAGGTGGTGGGGCAGGCCGGCGACGCGGACGACCTGATGCGCAAGGTGCGGGCGCACAAGCCCGACCTCGCCGTCGTCGACGTGCGCATGCCGCCGACCCAGACCGACGAGGGGCTCCGAGCTGCGAAGGAGATCCGGGCCGAGCTCCCCGGCGTCGGCGTCCTCGTCCTCTCCGGCTACGTCGAGCCGACCTACGCGCAGGAGCTGCTGGCGGAGAACGCCGAGGGACTCGGCTACCTCCTCAAGGATCGTGTCTCCGACGTGACCGCGTTCGCCGACGCGGTCGAGCGCGTCGGGACCGGCGGGTCGGCGCTCGACCCGGAGGTTGTCTCGGTGCTGATGGGTCGCGCCCGCGAGGACGACCCGCTGGAGGAGCTCACCCCCCGCGAGCGGGAGGTGCTCGGCCTGATGGCGGAAGGCCGGTCCAACGCCGCGATCGCAGAGCAGCTCGTGGTCACCGACCGTGCCGTCGAGAAGCACGTCACCTCGATCTTCAGCAAGCTCGGCCTCACGGCCAGCAACGAGGATCACCGACGGGTGCTGGCGGTCCTGCGCTTCCTCGAGACCTGAGATAGAACCAAAGGAATGGAGACCGACTACGCACCCACTCCTGTTGAGGATTTCCTGGACCCCGACGATCCGGCGATGTTTCCGCGGCTGACTCCCGAGCAGGTCGAATACCTGGCCGGGATCGGCGCTCAGCAGACATTCGGCCGGGGCGACCAGGTGTTCGGGCACGGCCAGCGCGAGACCCCGCTCTACATCGTCCAGAGCGGAGCCGTGGACATCATCGATCACGCGCCCGAGGGCGACCGCTACTTCACCCAGTGCCAGGAGCGGACCTTCATCGGCGATCTCTCGATGTTCACGGGGGAGCCGACCCTCGCCGCCGGGTACGCAGCCGGACCGACATCGCTGATCGCGCTTCCGCCGGAGGACGTGCGGCGGGTGGTCGCGACCGCCCCAGCCGACCTCGGAGACCTCCTCCTCCGAATCATGGTCGCCCGCCGCGATTGGCTCAAGGGTCGCGGCCTCGGCCAGCAGAAGCTGATCGGCTCGCGCTGGTCGGGGGAGGCGTTCGCGGTCAGGGAGCTGCTGGAGCGCAACCTCGTTCCCTTCACCTGGCACGACCTGGCGACCGACGAGGAAGGCAGGGCCCTGCTCGAGGGCTTCGGCATTGGCGAGGAGGAGTGCCCCGTGCTCATCCGCTCCGACGACGTCATCCGGCAGGCGACCGTCACCTCCGTTGCCGATGAGCTTGGTCTACGGGCACAGGTCGACGGACAGGCCTTCGACGTGGTTGTGCTCGGCGGCGGCCCGGCCGGGCTGGCTTCGGCGGTCTACGCCGCCTCGGAGGGGCTCAGCACCCTGGTGCTCGAGCGCTTCGCCCCGGGCGGACAGGCCGGCACGAGCGCTCGTATCGAGAACTACCTCGGCTTCCCCACCGGTCTCACCGGCTCCGACCTTGCCCGGCGAGCGACCCTCCAGGCGCGCAAGTTCGGCGCCGTGATCTCCAGCGTGCACGAGGCCTCTCACGTGAGGGAGTCGGGGCCGGACGGACTGCGAGAGATCGAGCTGGCGGACGGCCAGCGCGTACAGGGGCGATGCGTGGTTCTGGCCCCCGGCGCCGACTACCGGCGGCTGCCTGCTGAGAACGCCGAGCGGTTCGAGGGCCTCGGCCTCTACTACGCGGCCACCCACATCGAGGCGCAACAGTGCGCGGCCGAGGACGTCGTCGTCGTCGGCGGAGGAAACTCCGCCGGCCAAGCTGTGGTCAATCTCGCCGCCAGTGCGCGCCGCGTCCACGTCGTCGCCCGTCGTCCGCTCGAGACGGCGATGTCGCGCTACCTGGTCGATCAGATCGAGGACAAGTCGAACGTCCAGGTCTGGACGGGATGCGAGGTGAGGGCGCTCGAGGGCGACGAGAAGCTGGAGTCCGTCGTGATCGCGGGCGGCGGTCCCGATCGCCGCGTCGAGACCTCGGCGGTGTTCGCGATGATCGGTGCCTCACCGAGGTCGGAGGGTCTCGTCGACTTCGTCGGCCAGGACGACAAGGGCTTCGTGGTCACCGGCGAGGAGGCCGCTCGCCACCCTGACTTCTCCCGGCACTGGAACGGGGCTGACCGCGGACCGCTGATGCTCGAGTGCACGCGCCCCGCCGTGTTCGCGATCGGCGACGTGCGCACGGGGTCCACCAAGCGGGTGGCGGCCGCAGTCGGCGACGGAGCGCTCGTCGTCCGCTCCATCCACTCGGCGCTGGATCCGCGCGCGGCCTAGCCGGGACTCACCTCCTCCCTCGCCTGCTACCTCCCGGTCTTCTTGGCGTCGAAGTCGAGCGCGTTGATGTGCGTGACTATGCGGCCGTCGTCGCTCAAGACACAACGCTCACGGCCCGGCGCATGCGCGTCGAGGGGGCCGTTTCTGGTGCCCATGAAGACCTCTCCCCTCATCGCCGCCGCGCGCTTCGGAATCGGCCAGTAGACGTTCGCGCCCCGGCCGCTGAAGAGCTCTTCCTTGAACTTCGCCTTGATCGAGTACTCCTGGACCTGGGTGCCCGGCGAAGGCTTGTCGTCAGGGATAAGGGGGCTCTCGTACTCGAACGTCATCCCAAACGGGTACTGGGGGGTCCGCTTGCGTCCCGCCAACGGCGCTGACCTCAGGGTCGTCGACTTGATGCTCTGGGTGATCTCACACCCCGTCGTAGGTGTACGTCCCGTCGCCGTCGAGATCTCCGACGTCGGTCTCGCATGAGAGCGTGATCGGGATGACGAAGTCGACGATCTTTCCCGCTCGAGTCAGCCTGAAGCTGGTCGCGCTGCCCTGCTCGGTGACCCCGCTGTAAGCGCCGGCGAGCCGCTTCTTGCTCACCGACTTGATCACCTTCGTGCTGAACCGCTTCGAGTCGGCGCGCTCAGCGAAGCCGACGGTCAAGATCAATGCTGCGCCGAGAAGCACCACTAAAGCGCCGATAGGACGGTTCCTCCTCGCCATTGTCTCCATGGTCATCTCCCCGTGGGAATCGTTTCGAGCGAAGCTACGCGGGGACGCTCATCAAGCGCTCATCAGGCCTCAAAGGACGGCCTATCCACGCTCGTTCAGCGAACTAGGCGCGGATCGCGTCCAGATCCGCCTTGAGCTCCTTGAGCTCGTCGCGGATGCGAGCCGCCTCCTCGAAGCGGAGGTCGTCGGCGGCGGCCAGCATTTCCTCCTCGAGCTCGATCACCAGCTTCTCGAGCTCCTCCGGCGTCTTGGTTGCGGTCTCATCGCGGCGGCGCCGGCGGCGGCTGGGCGCATTCGACTCCATCGCCAGGAACTCGGACATGTCGGAGATCCCCTTGGTGACTGTCGCGGCGGTGATGCCGTGCTCCTCGTTGTAGGCAACCTGGATGGCGCGGCGGCGGTCCGTCTCGGAGAGCGCCTTGCGCATCGCGTCGGTTTCCTTGTCGGCGTACATCAGGACCCTGCCGTCGACGTTCCGCGCGGCGCGCCCGATGGTCTGGATCAGGCTGGTCTCGCCGCGGAGGAAGCCCTCCTTGTCGGCGTCGAGGATCGCCACCAGGGAGACCTCGGGCAGGTCGAGCCCCTCCCGCAGCAGGTTCACGCCGACGAGCACGTCGTACTCGCCGAGCCGCAGCTCGCGGATGATCTGGATCCGCTCGAGCGTGTCGATCTCCGAGTGCAGGTAGCGCACTCGGAAGCCGTGCTCGAGCAGGTACTCGGTCAGGTCCTCGGCCATCTTCTTGGTCAGCGTCGTGACCAGGACGCGCTCGTCCTTCTCGGCGCGGACCCGGACCTCGTTCATCAGGTCGTCGATCTGGTTCTTGGTCTCCCGCACATCGACCTCCGGGTCGACGATCCCCGTCGGCCGGACGATCTGCTCGACCACTCGCGTCGACTCCGCCCGCTCCCAGGGCCCGGGCGTCGCCGAGACCAGGATCATCTGGTTGATCCGGTCGAGGAACTCGTCGAACTTGAGCGGCCGGTTGTCCACCGCGCTCGGCAGGCGGAAGCCGAAGTCGACCAGCGTGGACTTGCGAGAGAAATCGCCCTCGTACATGCCGCCGAGCTGCGGGATGGTCTGGTGCGACTCATCCACGAAGAGGACGAAGTCGTCGGGGAAGTAGTCGATCAGCGTGTACGGCGGGCTGCCCGGCGGGCGCCCGTCGAGGATCCGCGAGTAGTTCTCGATTCCGGGACAGAACCCGAGCTCGCGCATCATCTCCATGTCGTAGCGAGTCCGCTGCTGGAGCCGGTGCGCCTCGAGCTGCTTGCCGTGCTCCTCGAAGTAGGCGACCCGGTTCCGCATCTCGCGCTCGATCTCGTCCACCGCCCGCTCCATCGTCTCCTCCTTGACGACGTAGTGGGTCGCCGGCCAGACGGAGACGTGATCGATCACGTCGAGGATCTCTCCGGTCAGCGGATCGAAGTGCTGGATGGCCTCGATCTCGTCGCCGAAGAGCTGGATCCGGAAGGCGGACTCGGCATACGCCGGGTAGATCTCGAGTACCTCGCCGCGAGCCCGGAAGGTGCCGCGGCCGAGCGTGGAGTCGTTGCGCCGGTACTGCATGCCGACGAGCTTCCGGAAGACCTCCTGGCGGTCGACCCAGTCGCCGACCTTGAAGAGCTGCATCTGCTCCTGGTAGAGCTGGGGCGAGCCGATTCCGTAGATGCAGGAGACCGAGGCGACGATGATCACGTCGCGGCGGGCGAAGAGCGACGCCGTTGCGGCATGCCGCAGCCGATCGATCTCGTCGTTGATCGAAGAGTCCTTCTCGATATAGAGGTCCTGCGCGGGGACGTAGGCCTCAGGCTGGTAGTAGTCGTAATAGCTGACGAAGTACTCGACGGCGTTTTCGGGAAAGAACTCGCGGAACTCGTTGCAGAGCTGCGCCGCCAGGGTCTTGTTGTGCGCGATCACGAGCGCGGGCCGCTGGACCCGCTCGATGGTCGCGGCCATCGTGAAGGTCTTGCCGGTTCCGGTTGCCCCGAGCAGCGTCTGGAATTGCTCCTTCGACTCGATCCCCTCGGTCAGGCCATCGATGGCCTTCGGCTGGTCGGCCGTCGGGCTGTACGCGGGATTGAGCTTGAACTCCGGCATGCGCGAGGGGGGGCTCGAACCAGCGTACCCGGGCACCAGGGCGGGCCGGCCAACCGGCTCAGTCGGCCGCCGCTATCCCCTCCGCGGTGGCGCCGAGCGCTCGCAGCAGCATCTCGACCAGGGCGTCACGATCTGGTTCGCCCTCCTCGAGCCAGGTGAGCATCGCCGCTTCGAAGTAGGACGTCCAGGCCCGCAGGGCGACACGGACCACCGGTCGCTCCGGATCGAGCCCCATTCCCTCCGCGAGCTGGGTGATGCGCCACCAGCGCGCCCGCTCAAGCGTCTCCCGAACCTCGCTGAAGCCCGCCGCCCGGGTCATCAGGTTGCGATATCCGGCCGGATGCTCGCTGATCGCGTCAGCGAAGTTGCGGAGGCCCTCTCGCAGCCGCTCGACGGGCGGCAGTTCCGGGTTGGGCTCGATCCGGGCGCGGAAGGTCTTGATCAGTGGCTCGAGGCAGGCGACGTAGAGACCCTTCTTGCTGCCGAAGTACTGGAAGATCAGACCGTGGGAGACTCCGGCGGCCTCGGCGACCTCGTCGACCGAGACCTCGTCATAGTCGCGGTCGCCGAAGACCTCGAGCGCCGCGGCGATCAGCTCGAGCCGGCGCTCTCCTGCCCGCTCGGTTGTCAGGGGACGCGAGGCGATTGAGCCAGAGTAGCCTCCGGTTGACTTTGAGTCAGCACTCACTAGTGAGTGTCTGGGCCGTGGGGCCCGCTGCTAAGGTCCCGGCTTCCGTTGACTCTGAGTCAGAATCGGGGTCGCAAGGAGGAAGAGTGGGAACGACGCGCATGGACGCGCGGACTCGATCGCATCGTGGCAAGGCAGCGGTGTTCGCCGCACTGCTCGTCGCTGCGATGGCGGCCGCCCTGCTCGTGCCCTCCGCCGGCTCGGCGACGAGCGGCGTGGCGGGCTGCGACACCGGCACGCCCGCCGGACCCAACCTGACCACCTACGAGTGCAACATCCCCACCGGGACGATCGGCGGCTATGAGGTGCGCCAGTGGTACGCCCTGGCGCCCACCCCGCCAGAAAACGGCTTCATCACCCACATGGAGACCGACATCGTGGACGAAGGGACCGGAGCGCAGGTCCCCATCTCCCGGCTGATGCTGCACCACATCGTCTTCCTCGACGTCAACAGACAGGACAGCACGTGTGCCGGCCAGGGGTACATCGGCTTCGACGGCCGTAAGGAGTTCGGCAACACCTTCGCGCCCGCAGCGCTTCTACGCCGCCGGCGAAGAGCGGGCCAAGATGTCGATGCCTCCTGGCTATGGGTATCCCGACCGATCAGTCGCATACGTGGGCGGTGGTGGCGATGGTCATGAACCACCGTTCCACCGTGGACCACGCGCTGATCCACTACGAGGTGACCATCGACGACGGTCAGGGCGCCCCGGTCACCCCCGTCAAGCCTTACTGGCTCGACGTCCGCGACTGCCGCGCCGACCCGATCTACAACGTTCCGAGCGTCGCCCAGAAGGCCACAAGAAGGCGAAGAAGGAGAAGAAGGGCCGGAACGCCGCCGCCTCCAAGAAGCGCTCACAGGACAAGAAGGCCAAGAAGAAGCGGAAGAAGAAGACCTCGGCCGCGCCGATCACCGACGAGACCGAGGACTACACCTTCCCGGAGAGCGGCCGGCTGATCGCGGGCGCCGGGCACGTGCACGGCGGTGCGATCAAGGAGACCCTGACCGAGCCCAGCTGCGGCAACCGGCAGGTGGCCGAATCGACTCCGACCTGGGGCCTCGCCGACCATCCCTTCTACAACGTCCGGCCGATCCTGCACGAGCCGGGGCCGATCAACATGAGCGCCTTCCGAAGCACGACCGGCCTGCCGATCCGCGCCGGCGAGACGGTGCGGCTCAACTCGATATACGACGACTCACAACCCCATGTCCGGGTCATGGGGATCATGGTCGTCTACCTGGCGCCCGACCCCTCGGTCACCCAGACCTGCGGCCCGATCCCCGACTGGGAGACCTTCAAGACGGATCAGCCCGGGCGATCGGGTCCGATCCCGTTCACCATTCCGCTGACCGGTCTCGACGCAAACGGCCAGGCAACCAACATCAACGCGCCGCCCGGGGCCATCCAGAACGCGGGCCGGAACACCGTGATCCCCGTGGGCGACCGCTTCTTCGGCGCGCCGAACCTGAGAGTGCGGAAGGGCTCCTTCCTGACCTGGCAGTTCAACGGCAAGGAGCTGCATAACGTCACCCTCGCCAACGGGCCGCTGGGCATCGGCACGGACAACCTGGACGGCGGCCGCACCTTCACCGAGAAGCTCAATCGGCCCGGCACCTACCGCTTCTTCTGCGCCCTGCATCCCGTACAGATGCAGGAGCGGGTGATCGTCACCGCCAAGAAGAAGCACAAGAAGAAGCGGTAGACGGCTTCGCCATCAGATCGGGGCCACAAGCGGCCGCTACGGAGCGTTGATGAAGTCGAGGCTCGAGGCGACCCTCGAGTAGACCGTCGGGGCCGCCGGCAGCCCGCAGAGCGCGCCTCCGTAGGAGACCGTCCCAACCTCGACTGTACCTGTGGGGGTGTCGGCGACCAGCGGGCCGCCGCTGTCACCGGAGCAGGCCGAGGTGTGGATCTTGAAGCGGCCCGGATGCTTCCGCTTCGCCCCGAGCGCGCAGACCATGCTCTCGGGCGCGTAGAGGTCCCTGGTGTACGCCTTCAGGCAGCGGCGGTCCGTGCGGACGATCTCGAACGTCTGCTTCAGGAAGGGCGAGAGGTGCTCGCCGAACGGGTTGGTCGCGCCGTAGCCCGCCACGCGGAGGCGATCTCCGGCGAGTGTCGCCGCGGCACTCTGCTCGGGCGTCGCCAAGGGAATCGGCGCGACGCTCGTCGGCTGGGCAAGGTTGAGCACCGCTACGTCGTGCAGGCCCGTCTGCTCGAAGTCGGGATGCACCCGGCCGGAGCTGACGGCGACGATCTGGCCGACCGCCGGATCGCGCAGATTCGGTCGCCCGACGATCACCTGGAAATTGGCGAGGTTGAACCCCGCGACGCAGTGGCCCGCCGTCAGCACCTTGGTCGGGGCGATCACCGACCCGCTGCAGTGCATGTGGCCCTTGCGGAAGATGGCGACGGCGTAGGGCCACTGCGCGGGATCCGCAGCGCCGCCACCGACGATCGAGGAGCGCGCGCGAGGCGCAGCGGCGGTACCCGGCGGCGCCGCGACGCCGGTCAGGGCGCACGCGCAGGCGAGGGCTGCCACCAGCTTGCGGTTTCGACGCGTCGAGTCCATTGGTCTTCGTTCGGCGCTGCCGTCCTCAGCCGAGTCCGAGCTCGTGACGGTAGTGGCGCGCGTACTCGACGCGCTTGTCGAGTACATCCTCCACGTATCCGCGCGTCTCCGGGAAGGGAATGTCATCGACCTGAAGACTGGAGCCGCCCCAGGCGGTCACGTTGGTCTCCCCCGCGTTGTAGGCCGCGAGCGCGGCCACCACGTTGTCCCCGAATTTGTCGATCAGGTAGCGGAGGTAGTAGGTCCCGTAGCGGATGTTGATGTCCGGGTTCGAGAGGTCCTCGAAATTGAAGGTCTGGCCACCGCTGAGCCTCTCGATCAGCTTCGCGGTGGCAGGTGTGATCTGCATGAGCCCCCGTGCGCCGGCGTGGGAGGTCTGGTCGCGGAAGCGGGATTCGGAGTAGATCACCGCGGCGATCAGGTCGGCGGGGACCCCCTTGTCGGCGGCCTGCTGGCGAATGATGTCTTCGTGGCGGAGCGGGAGCGTGAACTCCTCCAGCGTCCGCTGGAAGCGGCCGCTGTTGAGCAGGAGGAACGCTCCGAGCCCGGCGACCAGCAGCGTCCCTCCGATGACGAGCGCGCGGCGGCCGCGCCGGCTTCGTCCCCGGCCGCGAGTGCGCGATCCTCCGCGCGCCGAGCGCCGGTCGCTTCGGCTCCGGCTCGTGCGCTTGGCGCGCACCGTGGCGCTCATCCCGGTTCCTTTGCAGTCAGTTCCTCGATCACCTTGCGCACCTCTGACTCCAACTCCTCGAGCGAGGCATCGTTGCGGATCATGTGGTCGGCACGGCGCCCCTTCTCCGCCTGATCGAGCTGCCGCGCCTCGCGCCCGCCCAGACCACCCTGGCCCCGCTCACGGAGGCGAGCGTCCCGCAGCTCGTCATCGGCGACGATCGCCACGGTAGCGTCGAAGGCGTCCTCCATTGCGGCCTCGAAGAGCAAGGGGACCTCCACGACGGCCACCGGCACCTCAGGGTCGAGAGCCTGCCGCCACTCGAGCACGTGGGCGCCAACGCGCGGATGGGTGACACTCTCCAGCCAGGCGAGCTCGTCGCGGTCGTTGAAGACGATCTCGCTCACCGCCTCGCGGTCCACCTTGCCGTCGGGAGCGACGTCCTCCCCCCAGCGGTCCACGAGCGCGGCGCGGACCTCGTCGTCCTCGAGAAGGTCATGGGCGACGCGGTCGGTCGAGAGCGTCGCCGCACCGAGACGGTCGAACGCGGCCAGCGCCTCAGACTTACCCGCCCCGATGCCCCCGGTGAGCCCTACGAAACGGGTCAATCCTGCTTGGGAGGTGGCTCCTCGCCGGGCTCCTCGGCCGGAGGTTCCTCGGTCGGACCGTCCGCAGGGGTCTCATCCGGAACGGTCTCCTTATCCGGAACGGTTTCCTCATCCGGAACGGTCTCCTCGGGCGGCGCCTCAGGGGCGACCTCCGCGGCTGGATCCTCACCTTCCTCGGGAGTCTCCGCCGCTGGGGCGGGCTCCTCCGCTGGAGGGGCCTCCTCCGTCGGAGCGGCCTCCTCCGTCGGAGCTGCCTCCTCCGCTGGGGCGGCCTCCGCCTCCGGCAGGGGCGCCAGGTCCTCGGGCGGCTCGGCGTCTTCGATCACGACGTCCTCGCTCGGCTCGCGCATGGGGAGCTCCTGGCCCTCCACGCGCTTCACGCTCAACGAGAGGCGCCGCCGGGCATCGTCGACCTCGAGGATCTGGACCTTGAGCTCGTCGCCGGGCCGGACGACCTCGGCCGGGCTCTCGACGTGGTGCTGGGCGAGCTCGGAGATGTGGACGAGGCCCTCGACGCCAGGCAGGATCTGGACGAAGGCGCCAAAGGCAACGATCTTGGTGACCTTGCCCTCGACCACGTCGCCCGGCTTGTACTCGTTGAGGACGCGCTGCCACGGGTCCTCCTGGGTCTGCTTCAGGCCCAGGGAGATGCGCTGGCGCTCCCGGTCGATGTCGAGCACCTTGACCCGCACGGTGTCGCCGATCGAGACGACCTCGGAGGGGTGGTTGACGTGGCTCCAGGAAAGCTCGGAGATGTGGATCAGGCCGTCGATGCCGTCCAGGTCGACAAAGGCGCCGAAGTCGACGATGTTCGAGATCTTCCCCTCGACCACCTGGCCGGGCTCCAGGCGACCCAGGATCTGCTCGCGGACCTCCTTGCGCTCCTCCTCGAGGACCGCGCGCCGGGAGAGGACGACGTTGTTTCGGGAGCGGTTGAGCTCGATCACCTTGCACTCGAGCTGCTGTCCCATGAACTCGTCGAGGTTCTGGACCCGGCGGATGTCCACCAGTGACGCGGGCAGGAAGCCGCGCACTCCGAGGTCGAGGATCAGGCCGCCCTTGACGACCTCGATCACTGTGCCGGTGACGGGCTTGCCGGTCTCCGCGGCCTCCTCGATCTTCCGCCATGCCTTCTCGAAGCGGGCGCGCTTCTTGGAGAGGATCAGACGCCCCTCCTGGTCCTCCTTGGTGAGGACGAGAGCGTCGACCTCCTCGCCGAGCTCGACCTCCTCCGAGGGCTTGACCGTCTTGCGGATCGAGAGCTCGTTGGAGGGAATGACCCCCTCCGACTTGTAGCCGATGTCGACCAGGACCTCGTCCTGGTCGATGCGCACGACCTTGCCGGTCACCACATCGCCCTCGCTGAAGGGATGGATGGTCGCGTCGTAGTTGGGGACGAGCTTGCCGTCGACCTCGATCAGCAGGTTGTCGGAGCTCGGAGCGCCATTCCCGGCGCTCTGTGGCTGGTCGCTCTGTGGCTGCTGAGCCTGCTCAGGCTCTGTCGTTGTGTCCGTTTCGGGCACGGCCGCACAGTGTGGCAGACACATGCCGGAGGGACGGGCGTCGTTTACCTTTGCGATCGATGCCGAAGCGCCTCACGAAGAGCGGGGATCAGCGCACGCCGCTGAGCGGCAGATATGACGTGATCGTCTGCGGTGCGAGCTTCGCCGGCCTGACCGTCGCGAGGCAGCTGGCCGGGTCGGAGGCGCGAGTCCTCGTGCTCGATCGCTACGAGATTGGCGAGCGCCAGACCTCGGCCTGCGGGATCCCGACCGACTGGCTGCGCGTCATGGGCCTGGAGGCCTCCGCCAAGCAGGAATTCGGCGAGCTGGTCGTCCATACGCCGCACGGCACCTCGCGGTACGAGCTGCCCTGGACCTTCTCCACCTTCGACTACCGGCAGCTCTGTGGCCTGCTCTGGTCCCAGTGCGACGCCGAGTTCGAGACCGCCAAGGTGAACGGGCGCAGCGGCGAGACGGTCCGCACCGATCGCGGCGACGTCTCGGCCCCGCTGATCGTGGACGCGCTCGGCTGGCGGCGAATCCTCGCCTCCGACGGCGGCTATCAGCCGCCCGACGCTCCGCTCTCACGCGGGCTGGAGGTCCATCCCGAGGGCGGCTCCGACGACCTCGAGATCTGGATCGACCGACGCTACGTCCCGGCCGGCTACGGGTGGAGCTTCCCGGCTCGGGACGAGCAGCGGATCGGCGTGGGCTCCTTCGACCCGCGCTTCCATGTCAAGGACACCACCGTGCTGCTCGCCGACGACCTCGAGAGGCCCCCCGTTCGCTACCAGGGGAACTGGATCCCGCACAAGCTCCGCCCAGGTACCGAGGACGGAATCTTCTTCGTCGGCGACTCCGCCGGTCACTGCCTGCCGCTGACCGCCGAGGGCATTCGGACCGCCTTCTACTTCGGGATCAAGCTGGGAGACGAGCTGCGCGCCGTCGTTGAGGGGAGGCGAGACCGTGAGGCGGCTCTCGACAATTACGCGGAGTTCGTCGATGGGCACGGGCTGAAGTTCCGCTGGATGCTCCGCGCCCAGCGCCTGCTCCCCAAGCTGCCGGCGCGGGTGCAGCGTGCGGTGATCCGGGCCTGCGGCCGCAAACGCTTCGTCGACTGGGCCTTCGACCACTACCTCCGCATCGCCCCGCCCGAGTTCGCGGAATCCCCGCCGGAGCGCCGCGACGAGCGCGAACCGGTTCGGGCCGCCGCCTAGCGGACGACCAGATAGGTGCCGGTGAGCAGGAGGCCGACTCCCGCGACGCGGCTGGCGGTGAGCGGGGTCTGCTCGAGGCCGAGAAACCCGATCCGATCGAGGATCACGGAGGTGGTGAGCTGCCCGGTGACCGTCGCCGCCGCCACGGCGCCCGCCCCGATCTCGCTGACCAGCACCAGCGCCGAGAAGACGTAGGCGGCACCCAGCACGCCACCGAGCAGGTAGTACCACTGGACGTGGGCGGCACTCGAGAGGCCTCCTGCCTTGCCGGTCGCCACCACGATCGCGGCGAGCAGTAGCGTCCCCACCGCGAAGGAGACCGTGGCCGCGGCGAAGTTGCCCGTGAAGCGGCCCAGGCCTGCGTTGATCGGTGCCTGCAGGGCGATGCACCCGCCGACTACGGCCATGATCAGGACGGCGAACCCGCGATCCATCGGGCGTGATCTTCGCTGATCGGGCCGATTTCGGCTCAGGAGCGTGATCTTTCGGCCGATTCCGAGTTCAAGCTCTGAATCCTCAACCGTGTGGAGCTCGTAGTAGGAGCGGAGGAGTGCCCCAGACAGTGAAGACCGGCCGCTTGACCACCCGCTTCCTCGGGGGGCGCGCGCTGCGCTTTCAGCCCGACGGACGGCTCGTGTCCCTCGTGCGCGATGGCTACGAGTCAGCGTTCGAGGAGATCTTCCGTCGCTACGGCGCGGCCCTGCGCGGCTACGCCGCCTCGATCGTCACCGCTCAGCGGGCCGATGACGTCACCCAGGAGGCCTTCACGAAGGCATATCTCGCCTTGCGCGGCAGCGACAAGGAGATCCAGCTTCGCCCCTGGCTCTACCGGATCGTCCGCAACACGGCGTTGACCAACATCCGGGACGAGCCGAATCCAGCGCTCGAGCTCGACGAGGCTCGGGCGGCCGGCATGTCACCCGAAGAGCTGGCCGAGCAGCGGGAGGAGATCAGTCGGCTGTTGGCCGGTTTGCGGGAGCTTCCTGAGCCGCAGCGGGCGGCGATCGTCATGCGGGAGCTGGAGGGCCTCAGCCACGAGCAGATCGCGGCCTCCCTCGGACTGAGTGGGGGCGCCGTCAGGCAGTCGATCTATCGCGCGCGTCGCGCTCTTCGCGACGCCGCCGGGATGCTCGTTCCGATGCCCTTGCTTCGCCAGCTGCTGGAGGAGGGATTCACCCAGGGCGCCTCGGCCGCGGTGGCCGGCGGCGGCGCGGGGATTGCGGTCAAGACCGGGGTCGCTGCCCTGCTCGCCGCCGGCACGCTGACCACAGGCGCCGTCATCAAGCACGAGCTGAAGTCGCCGACGAAAGCGGACGCGACATCGACCAGGGCGAAGGCCGCCGGGCCGGGTGACGACCGCACCCTCGCGGACATCTCGCCCGGCGGCGGGGCGGCCTCCACGGACCGGTCGGGCCCCGGTGGCAACAGCGACCGAGGCGGCGACCGAGGCGGCTCGGACGACGGCGCCTCGGGTCACCGGGGCTCAAACAGCGGGCCGGAAAGCGAGCACTCGGGCACCGGGTCCAGCAATTCCGGGTCGGACGACTCGCACTCCGGATCCGGGTCGGGTGGATCCGGGTCGGGCAAGTCGGACTCGAGTGGCTCGGGGTCGGGCGACTCCGGGTCGGGCGGTTCCGGGTCGGGCGGTTCCGGGTCGGGTGGATCGGGGTCGGGTGGATCCGGGTCCAGCGGCTCCGGGTCGGGTCCCTCGGTCGGCGACCCGCACGGCGGCGGCTCGGACGACCCACCCGAGCTCGACGACCACTAGAACGGACAGCCAGGCCCGAGTGATCTTCGTGGCCCATTCGAGTTAGGGGACTCGAAGGACCAGGAAGACCAAGGAGGTCTGTCAGATGTCCAAGCACAGAAGGCGACGCCGGCGTCGCGGGAAGCTCTCCGACTCGACTCCCGCGCAGCCGGGTGCCGGTAACGGCGCTACCACCAGCAGCAACGGCGTCTCCGAAACGAACACCAACACCAACACGGGCAGCGGCCACGGAGGGCCAGGCTGAGAGCCCGTCTACGCAGTCTGTTCTCGACGCCGGCCGAGGGCGAGGCGCTGGTCAGCGCCTCGCCCGAGGTGCCGGTTCGCGAGATCTTCCGGCGGTTCTGGCCGTACGCTCGCCCGTACCGCCGCTGGCTGGCGCTCAGCCTGGGGCTGATCGCGCTGGTTCCACTGATCGACACGGCGATGATCTGGATGTTCAAGGTCGTCGTCGACCAGGTGCTGGTCCCGCAGGACTTCGGTCCCTTCGTCTGGATCGCCGCTGCGTACGTCGGGTTGACTGTCCTGGCCGGCGTCCTCGGCTTCTTCGATGACTTCCTCGCCAACTGGATCGGAGAGCGCTTCCTGCTCGATCTCCGCACCCGGTTCTTCGCCCACCTACAGGGGCTCTCTCTTGACTTCTTCGACCGCCGCCGCCTCGGCGATCTGATCTCCCGTCTGACGGGCGATATCGCTTCGATCGAGGCGTTCGTCCTCTCGGGCGTGAGCGACGCGATCTCCTACATGCTCCGGATCGTCTTCTTCTCCGCCGCGCTCTTCTATCTGCAGTGGGACCTGGCCCTGATCTCACTGGTGGTCGCGCCGCTCTTCTGGCTGGCGGCAAAGCGGTTCTCCCGCCTGATCAAGATCGCCTCGCGCGAGAAGCGGCGGCGGAGCGGCTCGATCAGCTCCGTGGCGGAGGAGAGCCTCTCCAACGCAGCCCTGGTCCAGGCCTACGGGCAGGAGAGGGCCGAGGTCGAGCGGTTCCACCGCGAGAACGAGGGCAGCTACCACGCGGAGATGGCCTCGGTGCGGCTGAAGGCGCTCTACTCGCCGCTGATCGACCTGATCGAGCTGAGCGGTGCCCTCCTGGTGATCGGGCTCGGGACCTGGGAGCTCTCACAGGGCCACCTGACGCTCGGCGGGCTGCTGGTCTTCATGACCTTCCTGACTCAGCTCTACAGCCCGGTCCGCGGGATGAGCCGGCTCATCAATCGGATCCACAGCGCCTCGGCGTCTGCGGAACGGATCATCGAGATGCTCGACCAGAAGCCGTCGGTGGTCGAGTCCTCACGCGCGGTCGAGCTCGGGCGCGCTCAGGGCCGGCTCAAGCTCGACCATGTCACCTTCCGCTATCCGGAGACGGAGCGGAACGCGGTCTCGGGCGTCTCTCTTTCCGTCGAGCCCGGCGAGGTGCTGGCGCTGGTCGGCCCGAGCGGTGCCGGCAAGTCGACGCTGGCGAAACTGCTGCTCCGCTTCTATGACCCCCACTTCGGCCGGATCCTCCTGGACGGGAAGGATCTGCGAGGGCTGACGCTGGGATCGGCGCGAGAAAACGTCGCCTTGCTGCTGCAGGAGACCCTCGTCTTCGACGGGACGATCTACGAGAACATCGCGTACGGCCGGCAGGGCGCGACCCGCGACGAGGTGGAGGCCGCGGCGGTCGCGGCCGATGCGGACGACTTCATCTCCGCCCTCCCTGACGGATACGACACCGCGATCGGCCAGAAGGGCAGGCGGCTGTCGGGCGGGCAGCGTCAGCGGATCGCGATCGCGAGGGCGATGGTCCGGGACGCCCCAGTGCTGATCCTGGATGAGCCGACGACCGGAGTCGACGCCGAGTCGGGGAGCCGCATCATGGGGCCGCTGAGGCGACTGATGGGCGGACGGACCACGATCGTGATCTCACACAACCTGGTGACGGTCCGGGATGCGGATCGGATCGCGGTGCTCGAGGGCGGGCGAATCACGGCGGCCGGCACCCACGAGGAGCTGCTGCGCCTGGGCGGAACCTACGAGCGTCTCTATCGGCTGCACCACGTCGGCAGCGAGGACTTTGCGCCGCCGACAGCAGCTCCGGCGGTGGTCGCGCCGTGAGCTCGTCGAACGGCACGGGCAACGGGCTGCTGCACGAAGGCGATCGCGTGGCCTCCGGTTATGAGGTGATCGCGCACCTGAGCCGAGGAACGGCGCTGGACGTCTACGACGCCTGGAGCCTCGAGCGCGACTGCCGGTGCGTCGTCAAGGTCGTGCGCCCTGACCGGCGGGCGCCCCGCGTGCGCAGGCGGCTCGTCCGGGAGGGCGAGCTGCTGCTGGAGCTGGTCCATCCGAACATCGTCAGGGCCTATGAGCTGCGTCGTCGGCCGCGAACCGTGGTGATCCTCGAGACCCTCAGCGGCGAGACCGTCGAGCACATGATCCACTCGGCTCACAGGCGCCTGGCGATCGCGGACGTCGCCCACCTCGGCCTGCAGATCTGCTCGGCGATCGGCTATCTGCACGGGCGGGGCTACCTGCACCTCGACCTGAAGCCGTCGAACGTGATCGTCCAGAGCGGGCAGGCGCGGGTGATCGACCTGAGCCTCGCGTGCATGCCGGGGCCTGTGCCGCGCGGGATGGGGTCCCCCCCGTATCTGGCACCCGAGCAGGCCCGCGGGGGGGCCGTCAGCGCGGCGACCGACGTCTGGGGGATCGGGGTGACGCTGTATGAGGCCGCCACCGGAGCCTGGCCGTTCCCGGACGCGAAGCGGCGCAACTACCCGCAGCAGGAGCGCCGAGCGGCCTCGGTGGCCGAGAGCAGGCGGGCGCCCTCCGGCTTCACGTCGGCGATCGACGCCTGCCTGGCGCCGGACCCGTCGGAGCGGCCCTCGGTGGTCGAGCTCGCCGACGAGCTCGACGCCGTGATCGGGGCCTGATCGAAGCCTGACCCGCCGCTACTTCGCGCCGAGCCAGTCCTTGCCGACGCCGATGTCCACGGTCAGCGGCGGATCGAGCTCGAAGGCCTCCGTCATCTCGCGCTCGACCAGCTCAGAGGCGGCCTCCATCTCGTCGGCGGGGCCTTCGAAGAGGAGCTCGTCATGGATCTGGAGCACCAGGCGGGTCTCGAGGTCGGACCTGCCGAGGGCTCGCTGGCAGGCGACCATCGCGATCTTGATGATGTCCGCCGAGGTGCCCTGGATCGGCATGTTGACCGCGAGGCGCTCGCCCTGGCTGCGTACCTGGGGACGGCCGGAGCGGAGTTCGGGGATCGGGCGGCGCCGGCCGAGGAGCGTCTCCACGTAGCCCTGCTCGCGCGCGAAGTCGATGGTCTCCTCGATGTAGCGCTTGACCGCGGGGAACCGCTCGAAGTAGCGGTCGATGTATTGGGCCGCTTCCTCCTGCTCGATGTTGAGGCGGTCGGCCAGGCCGTAGGCGGAGAGGCCGTAGGCGATGCCGTAGTTGACCATCTTGGCCTTCGAGCGATCGCCGGGGCTGACCCTCTTCGGGTCCGAGCCGAGCACCTCGGCGGCGGTGGCGGCATGGATGTCCTCCCCACGGGCGAAGATCTCTCGGAGGGCGTCCTCGCCCGCTATGTGGGCGAGGATCCGCAGCTCGATCTGGTTGTAGTCGGCGGAGAGCAGGCGGTGGCCGCGCGGGGCGACGAAGCAGGAGCGGATCGGCCGGCCCTCCTCGGTGCGGATCGGGATGTTCTGGAGGTTGGGGTTGGTGCTGGAGAGCCGGCCGGTGGCGGTGGCGGTCTGGTTGAAGGTGGTGTGGAGACGGCCGGTCTCCGGGTCGATCAGCTCGGGGAGGGCGTCCAGATAGGTGCTCTTCAGCTTGGTGAGCTCGCGCCACTGCTCGACCTTGGTCACGATCTCGTGCTCCTCCCGGATCTGGGAGAGGACGCGGGCGTCGGTTGAGAAGCCGGTCTTGCCGCGCCGCTTCTTGGTCAGGCCGAGCTCGTCGAACAGGACCTCGGCGAGCTGCTGGGGGGAACCGATGGTGAATTCGTGGCCGGCGAGCTCGAAGATGTCTGCCTGGAGGGTCTCGATGCGCTGCTCGAAGCCCTCGTTGATGTCGGCGAGGCGCTTCTCGTCGAGCTTCACGCCGGTCTGCTCCATCGCCGCCAGCACCTCGATCAGCGGCATTTCCACCTCGTCCATAAGGCGCTCGATCTTCTGTTCCTTCATGCCCTCGCGCTGGAGCTGGGCGATCTCCCAGACCAGGCGGGCCTCGGCAGCGGGATCGGGCGGCGGCTCATCCCCAAGCTCGAGCTGGTCGCCGTCGGCGCCTTCCTCTTCCTTGGAAGCAGCCGCGAGGCCGCGCTGGGCCGCGATGTCGATGAGGTCATACGAGCGGCGCGCGGGGTCGAGCAGGTAGGCGCCGACCATCGTGTCGTGGCGGAGGTCGAGGCCGCCCGGGCCGGCGGCGGCGAGGACTCCATAGCGAGCACCGCCGCCGAGGCTCTTCAGGTCATGGCCGATGAGCCGGCGCTTGCCGAGTGCCTTGACGAGGTCCGCGAAGTCCGGGCAGTCGCCCTCGACGAGGTTCTTGCCGTCGTAGCCGGACCAGGTCTCGCCGGCGATCGCCAGGGCGACCTCCCCGTCGGCGAGGTCGTCGATCGATCCCTCCTTGGCCGTGGCGTCGAGCTCCTCCTCGACCTTGGAGTCGGGGACGAAGTCCGCCCCGAGCTCCTCCTCCAAGCGCTCGAGGATCACGCGGAGCTCGAACTCTCGGGCGACCTCGCGGAGTCGGCTGCGGTCCATCCGCTTCGCCATCAGCTCGTCGAGGTCGAGCTCGATATCGATGTCGGTGATCGCGGTCGCGAGCTTCTTCGAGATGCGGGCGTCCTCGGCGTGGTTGGTGAGGTTCTCCTTGCGCTTGGCGCCGGAGATCTTGTCGATGTTGGCCAGAACCTCCTCGAGGTCGCCGTACTCCTGGAGCAGTTGGGCGGCGGTCTTGTCGCCGATGCCCGGGACACCGGGGATGTTGTCCGAGGTGTCGCCCTTGAGGCCGATCAGGTCGGTGACGAGCTCGGGAGGCACGCCGTAGCGCTCGACCACGCCGTCGCTGTCATAGATCTTGGTGTCGGTGACACCGCGGGAGGTGGTCATCACGCGGACCCCGTCCTCGACCAGCTGGTAGACGTCGCGGTCGCCGGAGACCACCATCACCGCCAGGTCCTGCTCGCGGGCGCGCTTGGTGAGCGAGGCGATCACGTCGTCCGCCTCGAAGCCGTCCACCTTGATGTTGGTGAAGCCGAAGGCCTCTGCCAAGGGCATCAGGTGGGGCCACTGGTCGCGCAGGAGGTCGGGTCGTGGCTTGCGCTGGGACTTGTAGGGCTCGTAGGTGAGCTCGCGGCCCGACCAGCCCGCGTCCCAGCAGACGACCACGGCGGCCGGGTCGTGGTCGATCAGCATCTTGGCGAACATCGAGGCGAGGCCATAGATGGCGTTGGTCGGCCTGCCGTCGTGGGTCGCGATCGACTCGGGCAGGGCGAAGAACGCCCGGTAGGCGAGCGAGTTGCCATCGATCAGGAAGAGCTCGGCAGGCTTCTGCTTGCCCTTTCCGCCCTTCGCGGGAGCCTTTTTCTGGGTCGTTGCCGGCACGCATCCATCATAGGTTGGGTGCGAGAGACCTCCGGCCGAGCAGGGCGCGCAAGGCCGCAACGACGGCAGATCGGTCCTCTGTCACCTGCCGGTAGGTGAAGCGGAGAACCCGAAACCCGAGGCTCTGAAGGTGGGCGTCGCGGGCGCGGTCGCGCTCGAATGCTGCGCGGTCGCCGTGGTGGCGAAAGCCGTCGGTCTCGACGATAAGGCGGCGGTCGGGCCAGAGGAAGTCCACTTCGTATGGGCCGACGCAGGCGTTCACCTCAGGCTGGGGAAGGCGGTGGCGGCGACAGAGGCTCAGGAAGATGCGCTCGAGCTCGCTGCGGGTGAGGTGGGCCTCGCGCCTGACGTCCGCCGAGCTCACGAGCCGCAGGTCAAGCGCCCGCCTCAGTGCCCGGCGGAAAACCGGCTGGGGAGAGGTGCGGTGAAGGTCTCGAAGCGTGCGGCCCGGCTTCGTCACCGCGATGCCGTTGCGGCGGGTCGTAACACCGGCAATGAGGGAGCGGGATCGGTGGACCCGGATGCCCTTCCGCTTCTCCCTGCCGCCGTCCCCCGGGACTGTGACGTCGATCGGCCCCGAGTGCGGGTTGAGCATCGCCCACACGGCAGCAGCGCTCCGGTGGCTGACCACAGCCCGGGCACCGAGGGCAAGGACGGCCGCCACACACCGGCCTTCGAAGCTGAGTCGGGCATGCCCCACCGCGTACACCCCGCGATGAATGCGGTGCAGCCGCCCGGCCTTGCCACGCCTGGAAGCCGCGACCTTCGAGATGCCGGCCGCCTGGAGTTGGGCACTGCTGACGACACCATGCTGCCGGGCGGCGATCTCGCTCATCAGTCGCTCGCTATTGGCGGGTTGGTTGCTCACCTGGCAACTAAGCCGCCAACTCCGGTCCCTCTCCCCCTTCATCGCCGCTGTTCGTCCCTCTCCCCTTGATCGCCGGTTTTCCGAGCAGCCGGGCGGCTTTCGGCGCCCCGTATCCTTCTCGCGCCATGGCTGCCTCCGCTCAGTACAGCGTCACGGTCCGCGTCGAGCTCGACGCGCGTCAGGAGCCGCTCGGCAAGATCACGGCCCAGATCGCCGAGGCCGGCGGAGCGCTCCAGTCCGTCGACCTGATCCCCGGAGCGGGCCCTGAGGGCAAGAGGGTCCGCGAGTTCACGATCGACGCGGCCAGCTCCGAGGCCTGGGAGCAGATCCTCCGCTCGATTGGCTCGACCCGCGGCGCACGCGTCCTCGGCTTCACCGACCGCACCTTCGAGATGCACAAGAAGGGCAAGATCGAGCAGCACAACAAGTACCCGCTGAAGACACGCGACGACCTCTCGATGGCCTACACGCCCGGCGTCGCGCGCGTCTGCGAGTACATCGCCGAGGACAAAACCAAGGCCTTCGACTTCACGATCAAGGCCAACACTGTCGCCGTGGTCTCTGACGGCTCGGCCGTACTCGGCCTCGGCGACATCGGCCCCGAAGCAGCCATGCCGGTGATGGAGGGCAAGGCGATGCTCTTCAAGGAGTTCGCCCAGGTCGACGCCTTCCCGATCTGCCTGGCCACCAACGACCCAGAGGAGATCATCCAGACGGTCAAGCTCCTGTCCCCCACCTTCGGCGGGATCAATCTCGAGGACATCTCCGCCCCGCGCTGCTTCGAGATCGAGGACCGGCTCAAGGAGGAGCTCGACATCCCGGTCTTCCACGACGACCAGCACGGCACGGCGGTGGTGGTGATGGCGGCGCTCTTCAACTCCCTGAAGATCGTCGGCAAGCCGATCGAGAGCCTTCGGGTGCTGATGCTGGGCCTCGGCGCCGCCGGGGTCGCCTGCACGAAGATGATGCAGGAGTCGGGCATCACCCAGATCATCGGCTGCGACCGCCAGGGCGCGATCTCGACGGACCGCTTCGACTACGTCGACGGCGGGATGTCGCCGATCAAGCGGTGGTACGCCGAGAACTCCAATCCGGAGAAGCTGAGCGGCGGTCCGAACGAGGTGATCGAGGGCTGTGACCTGTTCATCGGACTCTCCGGTCCCGGCCTGCTCGACCCCGAATCCCTGGCGAAGATGAACGACGACGCGATCGTCTTCGCCATGGCCAACCCCACCCCAGAGGTGATGCCGGAGGCGGCCGACCAGTACGTCCGGATCATGGCCACCGGCCGTTCGGACTACCCGAACCAGATCAACAACGTCCTCTGCTTCCCCGGGATCTTCCGTGGCGCGCTCGACGCCGGGGCCCCCCGGATCACCGAGGAGATGAAGATGGCGGCCGCTCGCGGCATCGCCGAAGTCGTCACCGACGACGACCTGGCCGAGGACTACATCATCCCCTCGGTCTTCAACCGCGACGTGGCCGCGAGCGTGGCCCGGGCGGTGGTGGACGAGGCCAAGGCCGCGGGCCTCGCCCGGTTCTCCGAGGAGACCGGGACGTTCGAGGTCGTCAGCGGCGACGGCGCCTCATCCGGCGGCACCGGTTGACCTGGGGACCGGGCCGCGACTACTGCGAGCGCCGCGTCGAGGGCAGCAGCGAGGCCATCGCGGGAACCTAACGACCAGTCCTGGTTAGCATCCGGCGGCCATGCGCGTCCTCGTAACGGGAGCCACCGGCCTGATCGGATCTGACCTCTGCGACGCCCTGCTGGCGCGGGGCGACGAGGTCGTGGGACTCACTCGTGACCCGGACCGGGCGCGCCCGACGAACCCGACCGTCACCTGGCACGCCTGGCGGCCGACCACCGAAACGCCGCCGCCCGCGGCGTTGGACGGCATCGACGGCGTCGCCAACCTGATCGGCGAGGAGATCAACCAGCGGCTCACCGACGAGGCGAAAGTCCGGATTCGCGAGAGCCGGATCCTCGGCACCCGCAACCTGCTCGAGGGGGTCGAGTCCTCGCCGACCGAGCCGAGCGTCTTCGTCGGGCAGTCCGCGGTCGGCTACTACGGCGACCGCGGGGCCCAGGTCGTCGATGAGGAATCGGGGCCAGGCGAGGGGTTCGCCGCCGAGGTCCCGATCGACTGGGAGGCAGCGGAGCGGCAGGCCGAGGGGATCTTCGACCGAGTGGTGATCTTCCGAACAGGGCTCGTCCTCTCCAAGAACGGTGGCCTGCTCAAGCAGCTGCTGCTGCCATTCAAGCTCGGTGTCGGCGGTCCGATCGCGGGGGGTGACCAGTACATGTCCTGGGTGCACATCGAGGATGTGGTGGGCCTCTTCCTCTGGGCTCTCGACGACCACCGTGTCTGGGGGGTGATCAACGGGACCGCCCCGAACCCGGTGACCAACCGCGAGCTCTCGAAGGCGCTCGGCCGCGCCCTGCGCCGGCCCGCTTTCATGCCGATTCCGAAATTCGCCGTTGCCGCTCTGAGAGGGGGCGAGCTCGCCGACACGGTCGCGGGCGGCGCCCGCGTTCTGCCCCGCCGAGCGCTCGACCTCGGCTATGAGTTCCGCCACCCGGACCTCGACGAGGCGCTGCGCTCGGCGCTGCGCTAATCCGCTCAGACGGTTCGGCGTGGCTCCGGCTCGTCCCGGGGCTCGAGCTGGATCTCCCGCTCTGCGCCCGGGACGCCCTCCTCGAACTGCTGCGCACGTTCGCGCTCGGCGTTGAGCTCATGCCCGAAGAGGATGGCCAGGTTGGTGATCCACATCCAGATCAGAATCACGACCACGCCGGCCAGCGAGCCATAGACCTTGTTGTACGAGCCGAACTGTGAGGCGTAGAGGCCGAAACCAGCTGAGGCGAGCAGCCAGACTACGAGCGCGACAAAGCTTCCCGGCGTGATCCACCTGGACCCTCGCTGCTTGACGTTCGGCGAGGCGTAGTAGATGACGTCGATCATCACTACGAACAGGAGGGCGATCAGCACCCACTTGGCGTAGTTCCAGATCGAAACCGCCGTGTCGGAGATGCCGATCGGCTCCGCCACGTCGGAGACGATCGGCCCGGTGAGGACAATGCCCAGCGCCATGACCGCGAGCAGCAGGACCAACACCAGCGTCAGCAGAAGCTGAAGCGGGCGCAGCTTCCAGAAGGGACGCCCCTCGCGCGTCTCATAGATCACGTTCGAGGCGCGGATGAACGCCCCGAGATAGCCGGACGCCGACCACAGGGCCACAAGGGTGCTCACGATGAGGGCGAACCCGGCGGTCCCGCGGCTCTCGGTCACCTGCCGGATAGGGCCCTCGAAGGTGCTTGCAGCGGAGTCAGGGCCCACGCGGGTGACGATGTCCGTGAGCGTGTTGGTAGTCGATTGTGGATCGCCGACCAACCCCACGATCGAGACCAGCACGATCAGGCCCGGGAAGAGGGCGAGCAGGCCGTAATAGGTGAGCGTGGCGGCCCAGTCGGTGAGGTTGTCCTCCTGGAACTCCTGCGCCGTCCGCTTCAGCGTCGGCCACCGACCCGTCCGGCGCTCGACGCCAGTCGGGGCGAAGTCGTCGCCGCGCCGCTGCGTGGGGTCCTCATCGGGGCCGGTCCTCTCGGACCGATCGGCGGTGTCGGCGTCGGCCATCGTGTCGCTCTAGGCCTTCTCTGGAGATTCCTCGCCTGGCCAGGCGCCCGTCATGCGGGCGAAGCCACGCCGCGCCGCGTGGTCGAACAGACCCTTGACCAGCCGGAAGATGGCCCCCTGAATCATCAGCGCGATCGCCAGCTTCGCGAGGCTCACCTCGCGCTGGTCGGGCTGCGGCGGCTCCTGTTCGTCCACCTTGCCCCAGATCGCGTCAAACACCTTCTGGCCGATCAGACCGGCCAGGAGCCCGCCGAGGATGCTGACGGGGATGAATGCAAGCTTCATAGGGACCATTTGCCCGCGCCCTGCACGGTGAAAACACTTCCGATGGGGCAAGATGGGTGTGGATGAAGCTCGAAGGCGTCCACCACATCACCGCGATCACGGGGGACTCCCAGAAGAACGTCGACTTCTACGTCGCCGTCCTGGGCCTCCGCCTGGTGAAGAAGACGGTGAACCAGGACGACCCAACCGTCTACCACCTCTTCTACGCCGACGAGAAGGGCGACGCCGGATCCGACCTGACCTTCTTCGAGTACCCCGGCGCGCCCCAGGGTCGCGCGGGCGACGGGACGATCCACACGGTCGCCTGGCGGGTGGCGTCACCCGAGGCACTGGACTTCTGGGCGGAGCGGCTGGACGGTCAGGGCATCGAGGTCCGGCGCGAGAGTGACAGCCTTGGGTTCGCGGACCCCGAGGGCCTCGGCCATGAGCTGAGGGTGAGCAACGTGGAGGACGAGCCGCTGATGGCCGAGCAGCCCGACATCCCCGGCGAGGTCGCCCTCCAAGGGTTCGATGGCGCCCGCGCCTACGCGAGCAATCCGGAGGCGAGCCGCAAGCTCTTCGAGGAGGCTCTCGGCTTCCAGCCGCGCGACGACGGCTGGGAGGCTCGGGGGGACAGCCGGGGCGGCCTGTACGGGTTCGACCCACCCCCCTCCGAGCGCGGACTGCAGGGGGCGGGGAGCGTCCACCACATCGCCTGGGCATCCCAGATGGACGATCATGAGGCCTGGCGCGACCGGGTGACTGCAGCCGGCGCCCGTCCCACCCCTGTGATCGACCGCTTCTACTTCCGCTCGATCTACTTCCGCGAGCCGAGCGGCGTCCTCTTCGAGATCGCCACGCTCGGCCCCGGGTTCACCGTGGACGAGCCGCTCGAGACCCTGGGCGAGAAGCTCTCGCTGCCGCCCGACTACGAGCACCTCCGGGAGCAGGTAGAGCCGGTCCTGCGACCGATCAACAATCCGCGTGTCACCGCCTGAGTCGGCGGCCGACCGCCCGGGCCAGGTAGTAGAGCTGGTCCACCTCGACCGCGAGCCGGCTGGCGAGCCGGAGGGCGCGCTGATCCTCCTGCACGGCCGCGGCGTCGACGAGCGCGACCTCTATCCGCTGCTCGAGGAGCTCGACCCGGAGCGCAGGCTGTTGGGAATAACGCCCGGGGCGCCGCTCACGAACGTCCCGCCGGGTGGGCGGCACTGGTACGTGATCAGGGAGGTCGGCCACCCCGAAGAGGAGACCTTCGTGGACACCCTGAACTCTCTCTGCCGCTTCCTCGACGACGAGCTTCGCCACCGCGGGATCCCCTGGGAGAAGACGGTGATCGGCGGCTTTAGCCAGGGGGCGGCCGTGTCCTGTGCCGTGGCGCTCGGGATGGGCCGCCCGCGCGCGGCCGGCCTGCTGATGATGAGCGGCTTCTATCCGATGGTCAGGGGCTGGAGGATGGACCCGAGCGCCAAGCGGGGCATGCCTGCCTACGTCACCCACGGCTCCTACGACCCAGTGATCCCCGTGGGCTTCGGCCGCAAGGCCCGCGACCTGCTCGAGGAGGGCGGTCTGGCTGTGACCTACCGGGAGACGCGGATGCAGCACGGCATCGACCACGCCGTCATCCCGGAGATCCGTGCCTGGGTCTCCTCGGTGATCACCGGCGAGCCCGTGATCGAGGTCCCGCCCTCGGCGCGCTAGCCGCGCCGTTACGTCGGCGGGCAGGGCGCCCCGAGCGGCACCCGGAACGGGACGTTCGGGGTAGCGATACCAGGAACGACCGCGCCGGCCCTCGCGATCCTGTATCGCTGAATCATGCACTCGGTGGTGTCGCCCTCGGAGATGATCGAGTAGCTGCCCAGGACGGTCCCGTCGCGGTGTGCCCCGATCACGGCGTTGCGGACATCGTCCCGGAACGAAGAGGCGTCCGTCCCCGCCTGCCGGATCCCCTGAATCACCAGCGCCATGGCCTCGTAGCCATAGGCAGCGTAGGGACCGGGATTGCGGTGGAAGCGGTTCGCGAACCGAGTGTCGAACTCCTTGTCGGGCAGGAGCGCAGGGTCGAGCTCGGCGCTCAGCTCCAACACCTGGGTCGCCTTTCCGTAAATGACCAGGCCGGCCGTCCCGGGCCGATAGATGGCGCGAACCGTGCCGCCCGGCGCCACAGCTACCTTGCCCGGCTTTCCGGGACTGACCTGGATCCCGTGGTTCGCAGCGGCCGACCTGAACTCGCTCGCGGCCAGGTTCTGGAAGGGCGAGCCTTTCGAGACCACGGCGGCGACCGTCACCCCCAGTTCCGACGCCCACGCGGCCGCTGCTTCGGTCACGACCGCGTCCGACGGGACCGTCCGAGCGAAGCTGACGTCGCCCGAGGGCCGGTAGCGGTCGGGCGAATCCGGGTATCCGGCCGCCGGTGCGGTCAGATCCACAGCCCCCGCCCCCGGGGAGACCTGCACGATCCCGGCCTGGTTCGTGATCGGGGCCGAAGCGCGAGTCGGCTCGGAGTCGAGCTCGCCGATGTAGGCGGCCGTGGTGTGGTCCTGCACAGCCGCCCGTGCGTTCGCCCCCACCGCGACCGCGTCCCAGGGTCGGCCCTTGGCGTCATCGAGGAAGTGGGCTCGCACCTCGAGCGAGCCCGCCTTGCCCTGGGCCTCCTCGAGCGCGAGCCGCGCGCCGTCGGCGGCCTCCCGGCCGTCAATACCGCGCGGTCCGGTCAGTGGAAGGCTCACGTAGACCGCGACCGGGGCCTCGATCTTCGCTCCGCCGGTGATGCCGCACCCGGCAGTGGCAAGCAGGGCAAGCAGCAGGGCCGCAAGCGCCGGACGGGTCATGCCACTAGCCGAAGAAGACCTCGGCCTCGCGATAGAGCGATTGGGGAACCGTCTTCAGCTCCGCGGTCGCCTCGACGAGATCGACGAGCTGGATGTCGGTGCTGCGCAGCGCGGTCATCGTTCCCCACTGCCCCTCGTGCGCCGCGTCGATCGCGTGCACGCCGAACCGCGTCGCGAGCACGCGGTCGAAGGCGGTTGGCGTGCCACCCCGCTGAACGTGTCCGAGCACCGTCGCCCGTGCCTCGTGGCCCGTCCGCCGCTCGATCTCGCCCTCGAGCCAGTTGGCTATGCCGCCAAGCCTGACGTGTCCGAAGGCGTCCGTCGGCGCCCCGTCTCCCGTCGGCATGCCCCCCTTTGGCTGCGCGCCCTCGGCGACCACGACGATCGGCGAGTACTGGCTCTCGAAACGCCGGACGATGTAGTCGGTCACGAGGTCGAGGTCGAATTCGATCTCGGGGATCAGAATCACGTTGGCCCCGCCGGCGAGCCCCGCGTGGAAGGCGATCCAGCCGGCGTTGCGGCCCATCACCTCGCAGATCAGCGTACGCCGATGGCTCTCCGCGGTCGTGTGCAGGCGGTCGATCGCGGACATCGCGATGTTCACCGCCGTGTCGAATCCGAAGGTGTAGTCCGTGGCGGAGAGGTCGTTGTCGATCGTCTTCGGCACCCCAACGACGTTGAGGCCGCGCTCGAAGAGCTGCGACGCGGCGCCGAGAGTGTCCTCGCCGCCGATCACGATCAGCCCGTCGACGCCGTCGGCCCTGAGGTGCTCGGCGATCCTCTCCGCGCCACCGTCCTCACCGAAGGGGTTGGTGCGGGAGGAACCGAGGATCGTTCCTCCCCGTGGCAGGATTCCCCGCACCTCGGGGACGCCGAGCGGCCGGCTGTCCCTCTCGAGCGGCCCCCGCCAGCCATCGCGGTAGCCGACGAACTCGTGGCCGTACTCCCCCACCCCTTTGCGCACGATGGCGCGGATCACTGCGTTCAGCCCCGGGCAGTCGCCGCCTCCGGTGAGCACGCCTATCCGCACGCGCTCAATCTACCGACGCGGCTCCGCCCGCCCAGTTCAGCGATCCGAGATCTCGCCCTCCAGGACCGGCTTGACGTCGAGGATCGGCGTGCCGTCAAGCGCCTCCAGGTTGCTCACCTTCACCCTCGGACCCTCGATGGCCAGCACCTCGACGGGATGCAGTCCGATCGGATTGGGGCGGTGGTGGGACCTCGTCGCGAACACTCCCGCCGGGGGCCTCGACGTATCGCCGCGCGGATGAACCACGAGCACCCTCCTGTCGGCGCGGTCGAGCCAGGTGAGGATCACCAGGCGATCGCCGAGCTCAAGTCCCCGCAGCCCGTCGAGCACATTGGGCTCGAACTCGATCCAGACGTCGGGCGCGCCCTCATCGCCCTGCCTGGGCGCGGACTCCATCTCGGTCAGCGGCGAGGTGACGCGGCCGATCGCCCGGAGCTCGAAGACGGCCTCACTGGACACGCCGACAGCCTACGTCGACGAGCCCTGCAGCCGGCGCCGCGACCAGACTGCCCAGCCCACCCTGAACATGAGGGGAACGAACCGGGCGCGCGTTAGGGCTTGGTGGCCCAGTCGATGATCGGGCGCGCCACGCGTATGAGCGCCCCGGTGAATACCCCGCTCAGGAAGAGCAGTCCGCACACCGGGCCGGGAACACCGAGTGCGTAGGCGATCACCATCACGCAGCCGCCGAGAACCGTGAAGAGGACTATCTGCACGCGCGAAAGCCTATCCGGCGAGCGCCGCGCGAGCCTCGCGAAGAAAGTCGGTGACCGCGGCCACGGCCGCGTCGCGATCGGCCGCGTCAGCCACTGCACGGACCAGCCTGGTGCCGATGATCACGCCATCGGCGACCCGCCCGACGGCGGCGGCCTGACCCGGCGTCGAGATGCCGAAACCGACGGCGACGGGCACGCTCGCCTCACGCTTCGCGGCGGCGATCAGCTCGGCCAGCTCCGGCGGTAGCTGCTCACGCTCGCCCGTCACCCCAACCGTCGAGACGAGATAGACGAAGCCCTCGGCGTCCGCGCAGATCCGCGCCCGTCGCTCCGCCGGGGTCGTCGGTGCGACCAGTGGAATCAGCGCGAGGCCCCGCCGGCCGAGCGCCTCGCGAATCGGACCCTGCTCCTCCAGCGGCAGGTCGGGGACGATCACGCCCGACGCCCTCGACTGCGCGGCCCTATACGCGAACTCAGGGGCGCCTGCAGCAAGAACCATGTTCGCGTAGACCATCAGCGCGACCGGGACCCGCCCGCCGACCGCGGCGCAGGTCTCGAGCACCGACTCGAGCGTCGCCCCCGCGGCGAGCGCGGCCGTGTCGGCGGCGTGGATCGTCGGACCGTCCGCCAGCGGGTCGGAGAACGGCACGCCGAGCTCGATCAGATCGGCGCCGGCGTCCGCATAGGCGCCCGCGACGGCGGTGGCGGTCTCCTGGTCGGTAAAGCCGCCCATCAGGTAGGGCATCAGAGCCGCCCGGCCGCCCTCTCGCGCGGCCGCAAAGGCGGCTTCGATGCGGGCGGCGCCCGTTTCGGTCGCCGTCCCGTCAGGCATCGAGGGCAGAGAGCTTCGCCGTGACCTCGTCCATGTCCTTGTCTCCCCGGCCGGAGAGGGTGAGTACGTCGTAGCCGTCGCCACCGCCGTTTTCCAGCAGCCAGGCGATCGCGTGGCTTGGTTCGAGCGCCGGGATGATGCCCTCGAGCCGGGCGAGCTCTCGGAAGGCGAGGAGGGCCTCGGTGTCGTTGGCGGTGACGTAGGTCGCGCGCCCGGAATCGCGCAGGTGAGCGTGCTCCGGGCCAACACCCGGGTAGTCGAGGCCCGCCGAGACCGAATGCGCCTCGAGGATCTGACCCTGGTCGTCCTCGAGAACCGCCGAGAACGCCCCATGCAGGACCCCCTTGCCGCCGGCGACCAGGGAAGCACCGTGACGGCCCGACTCCAGCCCCTCTCCCCCGGCCTCGACGCCGATCAGATCCACCGGATCGTCGAGAAAGGCATGAAAGCTGCCGATCGCGTTGGAGCCGCCGCCGACGCAGGCGATCACCCGCTGCGGCAGGGACCCCTCAGCCACGAACGCCTGGGCACGCGCCTCGTCGCCGATCACGCGCTGCAGGTCGCGGACCAGGGCGGGGTACGGCGCCGGTCCGACGACGGAGCCGATCACGTAGTGGGTGGTCTCCACCGAGGCGACCCAGTCGCGGATCGCCGCGCTCACGGCCTCCTTCAGCGTCCTGGCGCCCGCCTCCACCGGGATCACCTCGGCTCCGAGGAGGTTCATCCGCTCGACGTTCGGGGCCTGCCGGCGGATGTCCTCGGTGCCCATGTAGACGGCGCACTCGAGGCCGAAAAGGGCACAGGCCGTGGCGGTCGCCACGCCATGCTGGCCAGCGCCGGTCTCGGCGATCACACGCTTTTTCCCCATCCGGCGTGCGAGCAGCGCCTGGCCAACGGCGTTGTTGATCTTGTGTGCGCCGGTGTGGGCGAGGTCCTCGCGCTTCAAATAGACACGTCCGCCGACCCGTTCCGAGAGCCGCTCGGCGAGGTAGAGCGGAGTCGGCCGGCCGACGAAGTCGCGCAGCAGGCCGGCCAGCTCCGCCTGAAAGCCGTCGTCCTCCCTCGCCGCGGCCCACGCGGCGCTGAGCTCGTCGAGCGCCGCGATCAGCGTCTCTGGGACGAACCGGCCCCCGTAGGGACCGAAGCGCTCCTCGACCGCCGGGGTCATCCCGACGCCGCCCTGGAGGGCATCTCGACGCCCACCGCCTCCAGGAAGGCCTCGACCTTCGCGGGGTCCTTGCGGCCCGGCTCGGCCTCGACGCCTGTGACGACGTCGACCGCGTATGGCCTGACCCGTTCAAGTGCCCCGGCCACGTTCTCCGCGGTCAGCCCGCCCGCCACGATCATCGGCACCTTCGAGCGCCGCTTGGCGACCAGGTCCCAATCGAAAGCCTGGCCGGTACCCCCGTGGATCCCGTGCCAGTAGGCGTCGAAGAGGTGGAAGTCGGTCCGGAACGCTTCGGCCGCCTGAACGTCGGCGGCGCTCGTGACACGCATCGCCTTGATCACTCTCGCGCCGGTGCGTCGGCTCGCCTCGACGCAGAACGATGGCCCCTCCTCGCCGTGGAGTTGGAGCAGCGTGAGGTTCTCCCGGTCCGCGGCGTCGATCACCTCATCGAGGGTCGAGTTGACGAACACGCCGGCGATCTCGCAGCGCCGCTTCATCGCGGCGCCGATCTCCTCGGCGACCTCAGGCCGCACGTAGCGAGGGCTGTCGGGATGGTGGATGAGGCCGATCGCCCAGGCGCCATGCCTCGCCGCGTGCTCGGCGTCGGCGAGATTAGTCATGCCGCAGACCTTGACCTTGGTCATGCGACAAGGGTAGGGGCCCCGATGCAACGGGTTGCGCTGACGCGCACCCTCGCATCACTCCCTGCGAGAGCCCCTGCCAGGGCATAGGGTTGCGTCGATGACCGCGATTGAGCGCGCCTGCCGGCGGTTGGCTCTCCGGGTCCTCTCCGGCGTCCGCGACGGCCGGCTGGTGCTCATCGAGCCAGAATCAAACGGGTTGCGCTCACGCGCACCCTCGCGTCGGCGGCTCAACTTCGGCCAGGCGGATTCCGAACTCGCGGCGACGGTCGAGATCCACTCGCCGCATTTCTACCGGGCGATGCTCGGTGGCAGCGTCGGCCTCGGCGAGGCTTACCGGGACGGTGTCTGGGACTGCGACGAGCTGGTCTCGCTGGTCCGGATCGCGGCGCGGAACATGCCGCCCCTCGACCGCTGGCGCCGCCGGCTGCACCCCGTGCTCGCCCCGCTCCAGAGGACGCTTTGGCGCGTCCCGCGCAACAGCCGCCTCCGCGCCCGGCGTCACATCTCCGCCCACTACGACCTCGGAAATGACCTCTTCGCCCTCTACCTCGACGAGTCGATGATGTACTCCTCGGCCGTCTTCCCCCATCCGGACGCGACGCTGGGCGAGGGACAGGAGCACCGCCTGGAGCGCATCTGCCAGGCGCTGGAGCTCGGACCCGACGATCACCTGCTCGAGATCGGCACCGGCTGGGGCGCAATGGCCGCGTACGCGGCGAGTCGCTATGGCTGCCGGGTCACGACGACGACGATCTCGGAAGAACAGCGTGCGGGGGCGCTCCGGCGCATCCAGGACGCCGGCGTCGAGGACCGCGTCACCGTCCTGCTCGACGACTACCGCGATCTGCGCGGCCGCTACTCGAAGCTCGTCTCCCTGGAGATGATCGAGGCGGTCGGCTGGCAGTACTTCGACACCTTCTTCCGCCGCTGCTCGGAGCTGCTCGAGCCCGATGGCCTCCTCTTCCTGCAGGCGATAGTCATCGACGACCGCCTCTATGAGGTCGAGAAGGCCGCGCGGAGCTTCTCGAACATGCTGATCTTCCCGGGCGGCTGCCTGCCCTCGGTCGAGGTGATCGAACGCTCCATCTCGCGCGAGACGGACATGAGCATGGTCTGGCTGGAGGACATCGGGGCGCACTACGCCAGCACCCTCGAGCTCTGGCGCGAGCGCTTCATCGCCAACACCGATCTCGCCGCCGAGCTCGGCTACGACGAGCCGTTCCGCCGCCTCTGGACCCTCTGGCTGGCGATGAGCGAGGCCGGGTTCCGGGAGCACCGGCTCGGTGACGTCCAGGTGCTCTTCGCCAAGCCGGAGCGCTCGATCGGGGCGATTGCTCCCGCCCGGGCAACGGGCGTGATGGACTAGGCGGATGGCGGAGGGTGACGGCAAGACGGTTCTCGTCACCGGCGGCTCCGGATATCTCGGCGGCTGGTGCATCGTCGAGCTGCTGAGGCGCGGCTACCGCGTCAGGACGACCGTCCGCGACCCCGCCCGCGAGCGGGAGGTGCAGGAGGCGGTCGCCTCGCAGGTCGACCCCGGCCACCACCTCACCGTCCATCAGGCCCACCTGCTGAGCGACGAGCACTGGGACAACGTCATCGAGGGCTGCGACTACGTCCTGCACGTGGCGTCCCCCTTCCCGCCGAACCAGCCGAAGGATCCGGACGAGCTGATCGTGCCGGCCCGGGAGGGCACGCTGCGCGTGCTCGGCAAGGCGCTCGACCACGGCGTGAAGCGGGTGGTGGTCACCTCCTCCATCGCCGCGATCAGACTCGCGAAGGGCACCCAGCAGAGATCACTGACAGAGGAGGACTGGACCGACCCGGACACGGACGGCCTGACCCCCTACGTCCGCTCCAAGACCATCGCCGAGCGTGCCGCCTGGGACCTGGTGCGCGAACGTGGCGCCGAGGACCGGCTCGCCGTGGTCAACCCGGGCGCGATCATCGGCCCCCTCCTGCACGACGACATGTCCTACTCGGTCCAGGCGGTCGAGCGTCTCCTCAAGGGCATGCCGGGCGTGCCCAGGCTGGGCTTCAACTTCGTCGACGTCCGCGATGTCGCCGACCTGGAGATCAGGGCGATGACATCACCCGAGGCCGGCGGCAAGCGGTTCATCGCCGTCACCAAGTGGCTCTGGATGTCCGAGGCGGGGCAGATCCTTCGCGACCGCCTGGGCGATCAGGCCTCCAAGGTGCCGACCCGGACCGTTCCCAACCTGGTCGTCCGCGGCATGGCGCTGTTCGACGGCGGGATTCGCTCGATCGTCGGCACACTCGGAAAGCGGACCAACCTGAGCTCCGAGAGGGCGAGAAGCACCCTGGGCTGGTCGCCCAGGCCGATCGAGGACACGATCGCCGAGACGGGCGAGAGCCTGATCCGCCACGGGGTCGTCAAGATCCCCGCCGCGGCGTAGCTAGGGCTGCGTGCTGGAGTTCGAGTCCTGCACGTGGGCGGGACGATCACCGAGCTTGACGGTGACGTCCCTCTGCTGACCGTCCCGCCAGACGGTGAGGGTGAGGTCGTCGCCGGGCTTGTGCCCGTTGACCGCCGAGATCACGTCGTCCATGCCGGTGATCTGCTTCCCGTCGACCTTGGTGATGATGTCGCCGCCGATCGGGATGGTCTGTCCACCGATCGTCGCCTGCCCGGTGGCGCCGTTGATGCCGGCGTCGTCCGCGGGACCGCCGTTCAGCACCTGCTCGATCAGCACACCCTGCTGAACCGGCAGGTTGAGGGCCTGGGCGATGCTGGGGGTGATGTCGCCGCCCGAGAGACCGAGGTAGGCGCGGTGGACCTCACCGCCGCTCTCGAGCTGCGAGACGACATCGGCCGCGGTCTTGATCGGGACCGCGAACCCGACGCCCTCGTTCCCGCCGCTCTGGCTCTCGATCTGTGAGTTGATCCCGATCACCTGACCGGCGCCATCGATCAGCGGGCCGCCGGAGTTGCCGGGGTTGATCGCGGCGTCAGTCTGGATGACGTCGCTGATGGAGAAGCCGTTGGGTGCCTGGATCTGGCGCTGGAGCGCGGAGACGATGCCGGTGGTGACGGTGCGATCGAGCCCGAAGGGGTTGCCGATCGCGACGACCGGGTCGCCGACCTCCACCTTGGTGGAGTCGCCGAGCGGAAGTGGGTTGGCGCCCTCGGTGTTGTCGACCTTGAGCAGGGCGATGTCGGTGGATGGATCGGTCCCGAGGATCTGGGCCTGCTGGGTGGCGCCGTCGCCGAGCTGAACGTCGACTCGCTTGGCGCCCTGGACGACGTGGGCGTTGGTGAGAATGTGGCCGTCGTTGTCGATCAGGAAGCCCGAGCCCGTGGCGGTGCTCTGCTGCTGCTGCGGGAAGCCGAAGGCCGACTGCGTCTGCTGCACGATCTGCGAATTGATGAAGGCGACACCCTGGGAGTCGCGCTGGTAGATGTCGTGGACCGTGAGCCCCTTGCTCGACGAGTTGCTGGCGGGCTTGGCGAGGGAAGCGGGAGCCACGACGGCGGACGACGACGAGTCGTCCCCCGTGTCGACGACGCCGGCCTCGATCAGGATGAGGCCGCCGATCAGGACGACGAGCCCACCGCCGAGAGCGGATCCGAAGCTGGTTGAAAAGAATCTCTTGACGCTCTGCACGCAAGCCAGTGTGGGTGCAGGCGCTTAACCCTCTCTAAGCCCCCTCTACCGGTTCCTTAAGAAACCAGCATGAAACGGGTTGCTCCTCCATTAATCGGGTCGCTCCTGCGGAGCGCCCTCGCATGGACCCTCGCATCAGAGGAAGTGCTCGCGCGTCGAGTCCTCGTCGGCGATCAACTCCCTGACCTTGGCGGCGGGGTCGTCCGCGCGCATCAGCGCCTCCCCGACCAGCACGGCGTCGACACCGACTCGTTCGAGCTGCTCCAAGGTCGTGCGGTCCCCGATGCCGCTCTCGGAGACGACGGTCTTCCCGGCGGGGACGTCCGTGATCAGCTCGAAGGTGGTCTGGATGTCCACTTTGAAGTCCTCGAGGTTGCGATTGTTGATCCCGATCACGTCGGCTTCGAGGGTCAGAGCAGTCTCGAGCTCGGACTCCCTGTGGACCTCGACCAGGCAGTCGAGATCGAGGCCCCTGGCCTCGTCATACAGCTCGGCCAGCCTCTGACCGTCAAGCGCCGCCACGATCAGGAGGATCGCGTCCGCCCCGGCGAGGGCCGCCTCAAAGAGCTGATAGCGGTCGACGACGAAGTCCTTCTGGAGCACCGGCAGCTCGCAGGCTTCGCGGGCCTCGGTGAGGTCGGAGAGCGAGCCGCCGAAGTGAGCCTCCTCGGTGAGCACCGACAGGGCCGCGGCCCCGCCCTGCTCGTAGGCCCGCGCAATTTCGGCAGCCTCGGCACCTTCTCGGATCTCGCCGGCGGAAGGTGAGCGGCGCTTGAACTCGGCGATCACCGAGAGACCGGGCCGGCTCAGCGCCTCGCCAAAGGGCCGCTGCTCGGGTCGCTCGTCCAACCGGCGCTCCAGATCATCCAGCGGTACCTGAGCGCGTCGCCTCGCCACGCCCGCCCGCGCGGCAACGACCAGCTCTTCGATCATCTCCATCTCGTAGCGCTAGACCCTAGCTCGCATGCCGGCTCAGCCCGCGCCGGAGAGCTCGCGGGAGCGGGCAACCAGGCGCTCGAGCACGTCGCGTGCGGCCCCGGAGTCGATCGCCTGCGTCGCCTCAGAGACGCCCTCCGGAAGGTCCGCGGCGCCGCCGGCCACATAGATCGCAGCGCCCGCGTTGAGCACCGAGACGTCGCGCGCCGGACCAGCCTCCCCTCCGAGCACGGATCTGACGACCGCGGCGTTCTCGGCCGGCTCACCGCCCGGGATCGCCTCGAGCGGCGCCGGCTGAAGCCCGAGCTCCTCGGCCTCGACGAACCACTCCTCGGTGCCCC
>CAVOHV010000013.1:0-16724 GCA_963695805.1 uncultured Solirubrobacterales bacterium
CAAGGGCCCTCGTTATGAGGGCCCTTGGTTAGTAGCGGGGGCGGGATTCGAACCCGCGACCTTCGGGTTATGAGCCCGACGAGCTACCAGACTGCTCCACCCCGCGTCGGTCCGATGATTTTAGCTCGCCTCCGAATAAATTCGCAAGGGGAGAAAGATGCGCCCCGCCTCTCTCAGGGCTAGGATGGCTCGCCGTGACCGGGGATCGGAGGGATCGGATGCCGCAGTGCGGGTCGCCGTAGTCGATATCGGAACAAACTCCACCAGGCTTTTGATCGGGGACGTCGAGGGAACCAGCGTCGCCGAGATCGAACGACGCACCACGGTCACCAACATGGGCCGCGGCGTCGACCACAGCGGATTGATCTGCTCGGATGCGGTCGACGACGTCTGCACGGTGATCGGCGACTACAAGTCGCGCTACGAGGAGATGGGCGCCGAGCGCGTTAGGACGATCGCGACCAGCGCAGTCCGCGACGCCGTCAACGGTGAGGCCTTCATCGCCGAGCTCCGTGAGCGCTTCGGCCTCGACGCGCGGCTGCTCACCGGCGAGGAGGAGGCCAACCTCACCTACCTCGGCGCCACCGCCCACCGCCCCAACGAGGGGGCGACACTGGTCTTTGACATCGGCGGCGGCTCGACCGAGCTGATCGTCGGCTCCGGGGCCAAGGTCGGGTTCCACACGTCGCTCCAGGCCGGCACGATCCGCCAGTCAGAGCGCCACCTGACCTCGGACCCGCCCGACCCCCACGAGCTCGAGGACCTCGCCGACGAGATCCGCAACCTGATGGACCGGGCGATCGCGGCGGATCCTCAGGCCAAGGCGAGCCGGGCGATCGCCGTCGCCGGGACGCCCACCTCTCTGGCCGCGATCGACCAGGGACTCGAGCCCTACGACCCCGGCCGGGTGCACGGCTACCACCTGGGCATGTTGCGGATCCAGCGAATGCTGAGCCGGCTCTCCTCACTGCCGCTCGCCGAACGGCTCCGGGTGCCCGGCTTGCACCCCGGGCGCGCCCCGACGATCGTCGCGGGCACCGTGATCCTGGTTCAGGTGATGCGGGCGTTCAAGATCAAGGAGATCGAGGTCTCGGAGCTCGACATCCTCCACGGCTCGGCGCTCTCGGCCGCAACGGCACCTGTCTGAGCCCCGGCTTGGCCGCTACGTAGTAATGGGTGCAATCACCCGAATTTTTGGTATTGCCTAAAAACGATGGGGGATCGATACTCCCGGGGTCGGGAGATTTGGTGCTGGGCCGGACGCCCAATACCGACTCTCGGCTCATAGGAATCGGGCGTTTGCCGCAAGGCGCCTCCCGTCGCCTGGTTCCGCTACATACCCCCCAAGTAAGGCCCCTGAGACGTACCCCTGCCCGTCCTGACGGGGCCTGTTTGCGAGACCGGCCGCCAGGAAGGCGGTCGGTCTTCGTCTAGGGCCCTCTCGTGCCACCGAGCTGATGGCGAGGCCGTAGTGTCCGGCGCGTGCTCTTCGACGAATGGGAGATCGAGCTCCACGGCCACCGGGTGATCTACCGGATCGCCGGCGACGGGCCGCCGGTCGTCCTGATCCACGGGATGGTCAACTCCTCGAAGCACTGGGAGGAGGTGGCGCTACGGCTGGCCGACCGCTACACGGTCGTCGCCCCGGACCTGCTCGGCCACGGCGACTCGGCCGCGGTCCGCGGCGACTACTCGCTGGGCGCCCACGCCTGCAGCATTCGCGACCTGCTGACGACGATCGGAATCGAACGGGCCACCGTCGTCGGCCACTCGCTCGGCGGCGGGATCGCGATGCAGTTCTTCTACCAGTTCCCCCAGCGGGTCGAGCGGCTTGCCCTGATCTCGAGCGGCGGCCTCGGCCACGAGGTGAGCCCGATGCTCCGCGGCGCCGCCCTGCCCGGCGCGGCCACCGGGATCTGGCTGGTGGCCAATCGGCGGGTGCGCGCGGCCCTCGAGAGCGCAGGCGAGCGAATGCGGGCGCGCGGGAGCCGGAAGGGCGTCTACCTACAGGCGGTCGCGCGCGCGATGCGGCCGCTCCAGGACGCAGCGGCCCGGCGGGCGTTCGTGCAGACGCTGCGCTCGGTGATCGATGTGCGCGGCCAGCACGTCAGCGCAATCGACCGGCTCTACCTGCTCGGCGAGCTGCCCACCCTGATCGTCTGGGGCGGGCGGGACAACACGATCCCGATGGAGCACGGCCTGGCCGCCCACGAGCTGATCCCCAACAGCCGCTTCGTCACCCTGCCGAAGGCAGCGCACTTCCCGAACATCGAGGATCCGCAGGGCCTGGCCGACGCGCTGCTCGACTGGCTCGACTCGACCGAGCCGGGCCTGATCGAGGACTCCGAGTGGGGACAGATCGTCGGGGCGCGCTCGCCGCGCCGCCAGCGATTCGCCCCGGAGGGGACGCAGGGCCTGTCCCGCCAGGGGCGTGGCCCTGGGGCGGCTCAGGACCAAGCTGGGCGCTGACCGGCGACGAAGCCGGTAGTGGTGCTACCGGCGAGGAGCCGGACGGCGATCCAGCGCCGGTCCTGGGCGGCATCCAGGGGTGCGGCCCTGGCGGACAGGCCCTACGCCGTCGCCAGCGCGACCGAGTGGTTCGCCCGAATGAGGTCCTCCGGGTCCCAGCTGCGCTTCACCTGGGCGAGGCGCTGGCAGGTCTCCGCCGGCAGGATCGCCTCGACGCCTGAGGGCCGCTCGGCGTAGTTGAAGTAGCCGCCCGCCGCGGCCCAGGGCTTGATCGCGTCAACGAGCTTGTCGAGCTGTCCGTCGATCGGATCCCTCATCGCCGGGTCCATCAGCATCCCGAGCGAGAGCATCACGAACTCGGCGTCCAGCTTGTCGAGCGCGCCACCGTTCTCGGCGGGACGGGACGAGCGCGCCGCCGAGGTGACGCAGCTCCGCGAAGAGCAGCGGCGAGTCCGACTCCGGGCCGGCAGCCTCGTAGAAGGCGTCGATCGCCTCGTCGGTGAGCTCGCTGAGCACGCCGTGGTGGCCGACGCCCGGGACCGGCGGCTCGGGGTCCATCGCGATCCGGGTAAGGCCGGTGGCCGGGATCTGGTCGAAGGTGTCCATCAGGGGCTCGCCGATCTTCCGCAGCGGCCCGATCGACGTCTCCCCCTCCTCCTTGCTGCCGATGCAGGTCGCCGCGATCTGCAGGAACTTCTTGCCGCGGATCACCTCGGGGACATCGGGAAGGGGCGGCAGGTTCATCATCCGCACCATGCTTGCGACCTCCTCGGGAACGCGGGCTGCCCATTCGCGGTAGACGTGGAGGGCGTCATGCGTCAGCTCGGCGGGCAGCAGCAGCGACCCCGGCGTAGGCCTCGCTGATCGGCAGAAGCTCGAGGTGAAGGGCGGTGACGATCGCGTAGCCTCCGCCGCCGCCCCGCAGGGCCCAGAAGAGGTCGGGATCGCTCGCTGCGTCCACCGTGCGGGGCTCGCCGTCGGCGGTGACCAGCTCGATGGCGCTCACCCGGTTGCACGCCCAGCCGTGCTTCCGGCCGAACCAGCTCAGCCCGCCGCCGAGCGTGTAGCCAGTCACTCCGACATTCGGGGAGGTCCCGGGCATCGAGGACATCCCCTGCCCGATCGCTGCCTCGGCGACGTCCTCGGCGAGCCCGCCCGCCTCGACGCGCGCCTTCTTCCCTTCGATTGCTACGTCGCGCATGCGCTCGGTCTTGACGAGGATCACGCCGTCGAGCGACCCGAGCGCCATGGCCCCGTGGCCGGTCCCTTGCCCGGCTACCTTGAGGCCGTTCTCCCGGGCGAAGCCGATCACCTTCGAGACGTCGTCCGCGCTCTCCACCAGCGCGACGGCCTCCGGCCGCTGGTCGGCTGCCAGGTTCCAGGCCTGGCGCGCCTCGTCCCAGTCGGAGTCGCTCGGCGTCGCGATCCGGCCGCGGATCGATAGCTCGGAGAAGTCAGCCACGGCGGCGCACTCTAGTCCTGTCCGGGCGCTAGCCGCATCCGTATTTTCCCGAGCCGAGCGCTACACCGGTTCGAGGGCGGCGTCGGGCGGGATCTGGGCGACCCGGTCGAAGGCGACCCGGGCGAGCAGGCCGCCGACGATCGCGGCGATGCCCGCCATCACCAGCGCGGCACGCGGGTCGACCGCCTGCGAGAGCCAGCCAGAGAGCGGCCCGCCGATCGGGGTCGAGCCGAGGAAGACGATCGAGTAGAGCGCCATCACGCGGCCGCGCATGGTCGGCTCCGACGCGAGCTGGAGTGAGGAGTTGACGCTCGCCGCCAGGGTGACGGTCGCTGCGCCGAGCGGCGCGAGCGCGGCGACCTCGAGCGCGAGGGTCGGCGCGCCGGCGGCCAGCAGCGAGAGGATCCCGAAGACGATCGCGGCGCCGACCAGGAGCGTCGGCGTCACCGAGTCACGGGCGCCGTTGACCAGGGCGCCGGCGATCGCGCCGAGGCCCATCGCGGCGACCAGCGCGGCGTAGGTCGAGGGCCCGCCGTGGAAGGTGAAGTCGGCCAGCAGGGGCAGGACGGCCTGGAAGTTGTAGCCGAGGGTTCCCACGATCGCCATCAGTCCCAACGGAATCCAGAGCTCCGGGCTCCGGCGGACGTAGGCGAAGCCGGCTCGAATGGCGCCGGGCTGGCGCGTCGCCATCTCGGCGGGCTGCAGCCGCTCGGTGTCCATCCCAGCGAGCACCCAGATCATGAAGGCGAAGCTCGCGGCGTTGATCGCGAAACAGGGCTCGACGCCGACCGTTGCGATCAGGATGCCGGCGAAGGCCGGGCCGATCACGCGGGCGCTGTGGACGAGGACGCTGTTCAGGCTGACCGCGTTCACCACCTTGTCCGATCCGACCATCTCCATCACGAAGGCCTGGCGGGTCGGGTAGTCGACCGAATTGACGCAGCCGCGCATGAAGACGAGGGCGAAGACCATCCACGGCACCAGCACTCCCTCGAGCGCAAGGGTGAGCATCAGCAGCGGCGCGACCATGTGGAGGGCCTGGGTGAGCAGGAGCAGGCGCCGCTTCGGGACCCGGTCGGCGATCAGCCCGCCCCAGGCGCCGAAGATCAGCATCGGCAGGAACTGCAGCGCGGTGGTCGTTCCGACCGCCAGGCCGCTGCCGGTGAGCGAGAGGATCAGCCACATCTCGGCGATCATCTGCATCCAGTTGCCGGACAGCGAGACCAGCTGGCCGGCGAAGTAGCGGCGGAAGTTGGGGATCTGCAGGCTGGCGAAGGATCGTCCGAGCGCCTCGGTCACTCGAGCATCCCCTCCAGCAGCTCGGCGGCGCGCTCGAGGGTCCGGCGGTCCTCGGCGTCGAGCTTGTCGAGGCGCGTCGCCAGGTAGGCCGTCTTGCGGGCGCGGAGGCGGCGCAGGTGCGTCCGGCCGGCTGCGGTGATGCTCAGGATCGCGCCGCGGCCGTCGTCGGGGTCCTTGACCCGTTCGACGAGGCGGACCTCCTCGAGGTGGCGGAGGATCCGGGTCGCGGTCGGGCGCTTGATGCGCTCGAGCTCGGCGAGCTCGCTCGGCGAGAGCGGGCCGTGCCGCTCGATCGTCGCAAGCGCCGCCACCTGGGAGGGGCCCAGGTCGGTCCCGGCCTCCTGGCGCATGCGGCGTGCCATCCGGGTGACCGCCCAGCGAAGCCTGGGGGCCAGTTCCTCGTGGATCTCCCTTGGTGTTGTCAGGGGCTTCAAAGTAGTTCGCGTTGCTAACCAGTTTAGCGAATCGCCAGCTTGTTAGGCCGCCCTAATCAATCTTGCTAGGGTCCGCGCTTCATGAAAAGCGCCGCCACCAGCAAGGGTGCCGCCCACTCCGCCTCCGGCCAGGACGATCGCAACTACACCCGCATCGCCTGGTGGCTGAGCGGCCTCGCCGTCGTCACCGGCTTGGTCTACCTGATGGCGACCGCGAACACCGGTCCCGCCGATCCGACCGAGGCCACCAAGCCGATGAGCCACGCGACCGTGGTCTTCAACTCGGGGATGATCGTCTTCCGGGAGGGCCTCGAGGCGATCCTGATCTTCGCCGCAGTCACTGCCAGCTTCGTCGGCGCGAACAAGGAGAAGCGGCGCCCGGTCGTCCTCGGCGCCGCGCTTTCCTTCGGTGCGACGATCGTCACCTGGTTCATCGTTCGGGCGGTACTCGACGCCGCGTCGCCGCTCGGACCCAAGCTCGAGGCGATCACCGGCTTCATCGCGATCGTCGTCCTGCTGGTCGTCCTCAACTGGTTCGTCCACCGCGTCTACTGGACGGACTGGATCGGCCGCCACCACAGGCGCCGCCAGAAGCTGCTCACGGAGACCGGCATCGCCGCGTTGGTCGGACTCGTCCTCCTCGGCTTCACCACCGTCTACCGCGAGGGCTTCGAGGTCGTCCTCTTCCTCCAGAACCTGCAGCTGCAGAACGGCACATCGACGGTGCTGGAGGGGGTCGCGATCGGGCTCGCCTGCACCGCCGTCGTCGGCGTGATCACCTTCTGGCTCCACCACAAGCTTCCCTACCGCAAGATGCTCATCCTGACCGGCGCGCTGGTCGCGGTCGTCCTGATGGTGATGATCGGCGGCACCGCGCTCTCCTTCATGGACCTCGGCTGGATCCCGAGCCACCCCACGCCCTTCAGCGTGCCCGAGTGGATGGGCACCTGGTTCGAGATCTATCCCTACTGGGAGACGATCGGGGCGCAGATCCTCGCCGGTCTCCTGGTGGTCGGTTCCTACGTGCTCGCCGAGCACGTCAAGGTCCGCCGCCGGGTACAGTGCGGCGAGCAGCCCGCCGTCCGCGCAGAGGCGCCTCCTCCGCTCCCGCAGGCGCAAACCGGAGGGGCCTGAGAGAATCGCGCCCGTGCGGCGCGCTGCGGTCATCGGCCTCGCCCTGGCGCTCCTCGCCAGCGGTGTGGCTGTGGCGAAGAAGAAGCACCACCACGGCAAGCTCCCTCGCGGGCCCTATCCGAGTCTCGGCGCCTGCTCCGTCTTCCCGAAGTCCTCGGCCGCTGCCGACGCGGCGTCCGCGGCGGACGAGTCCGCCTGGAACCAGGACATCTCACAGGCGCCGCTCGACCCCAACTCGGCCAGCTACATCGCCTACATCAACGCCCACGGAGGCGACTCCGTCCACCCGGACTTCGGCTCGCCGCGCGAGTACGGCTTCCCCTACGCGGTCGTGGGCAAGAAGCAGAAGCGGACCAAGGTCAACTTCACGGCCTATGGCGATGAGTCGACGCACGGCGCATACCGCGTTCCCCTCAAGGCACTGGTCGAGGGCGGTCAGGCCTCCGAGGGCGACCGCCACGTGCTCGCGGTCGACCGCAAGCGATGCAAGCTCTTCGAGCTCTACCGCGCATTCGCCCAGAAACGGCCCAAGCCGCATTGGAACGCAGACTCGGGCGTGATCTGGGACCTGCGCTCCACGGCGCTCCGGCCCGACGGCTTCACCTCCGCCGACGCCGCCGGGTTGCCGATCTTCCCGGGCCTCGCCCGCTTCGACGAGGCCGCGGCCGGGCACATCGACCACGCCCTTCGGGTGACGGTGAGCTCGAGCAGAGATGCCTGGATTCACCCAGCCTCGCACTGCGCCGGCTCGACGAGCAGTGCCGACGCGCCGCCGATGGGCCTGCGGCTCCGTCTCAACGGCGGCTACGACATCTCGGCGATCACGGGCCCGGCGCGCGCGATCGCGGTGGCGCTCAAGCAGTACGGGCTGATCGTCGCGGACAACGGCTCGAACTGGTACATCTCCGGCACCTCCGACCGCCGCTGGCCGGACGAGAACCTGGACCAGCTCAAGTCGATTCCCGGCTCGGCCTTCGAAGTGGTGCAAAGCGCCGCAGCCATCCATCCGTGTTGAGCGTTCCCGGCGCGGCCGGAGCTGGGTTGGTCAGCCCCCGCGGGCGGCGGAGACGAGCGGCGGCGGCGGTGTGATCGTCCCGGCGAGCACGAAGGTGTCGCCCGCCCGCTGCACGCTGATCGGCGCGGGGACGGGATCGCCGGTGGGGGTGATCGTGAAGCTGCCGGTGATGCCGTCCTCGATCTTCGTCTTGAAGAGCTCGGAGATGGTGCCGGCGCGGGTGCTGCCCAGCCTGATCGCCTCGATCAGGACCCCCGCGGCCTGGCCCGCGTAGGGAGCAAAGACCTCGACGGGCTGCTCGCCGATCTGAGCCTTCAGCTCCTTGACGAAGACGTCGCCCGCGCCGGTGAGCGCACCCGGCACCTTGCCGGGGAGGCTCACGTACATCCCCTTCGCGTCCGGGCCGGTGTTGTCGATCGTGGCCTGCTGGGCGAAGCCGTCGAAGGCAAGCAGCTTGACGGCCCCGTCGTTCGGGCCGAGCGCCGCCGCCTTGTCGCGGATCAGCTGCACGCCGTTCTGCTCGAGGATCCCCGCCAGCACCACCGCGTCGGCCCCCGAGTGGCGCACCTTGTTCATCTGGACCGCATAGTCGTCCGCATTCGGATCCCACTGCGCGGCTCCCCGGGGGAGCATGCCGAGCGCCGCAGCGGCCGACTGGAACGTCATCGCCTGTCCCAGGCTGGTCGGATCGTCAGCGGCGTAGAGGACGAATGGCCGCTTGACCCCGAGGTCGTGAGCGAAGCTCGCGAGCCCGGCGCCCTGAACGGCGTCATTCGGCACGACCCGGGCATAGTTTCGGTTGCCAGACGGGAAGTAGACCGCGGGCTCGTCCTTCTTGCACAGGGTCGGGCTCGGCTGGGTCAGGCAGACGAACGTGTTCCCGGGAGAGACCATCGCCAGGCCGCCGCCCGGCGCCTGGTTCAGGATCGGCATCTCGATCGCGGCGCAGCCCGAGTTGTAGGTGCCGATCACGCCGATCACATCGGGGTTGGCCGCGTAGGCCTGGGCGTTCGAGCGGCAGACGCCCTCATCCCACTCGCCCGTCGTGCCGATCGAGTCGTCGCAGGCCTGGAAGGCGAGCTGGGTCTTCTGCCCGGCCTGCCAGCCCTTGCGCGCGAGCTGCTGGACGATCGCGTTGTTCATCTGTCTCGAGCGCTCGGCCGAGTCGCCCTTCAGCGGTAGGTCCGAGACGATCAGCTTGGACGCCTCGCCGCTGCCGGCGTACTGAACATCGCCACAGTCGGCGCCGACGGCCTGGATCGCGCCGATCTTGCTGCCGCCGCCGCAGGCCGAGATCGCGAGCGCGGCGACAACGGCCACTGCGGCCCCCAGGGCGAGTGCGAGGCGCCGAGACACGGCGCCAACGTTATTTGCTCAGGCGGCGGCCTTGGCGGCCTGGCGCTCCGGGGCGATCCGAACCACGTCCCAGGCGAGGCCGAGCTTCTCGAGGGACCAGATCACGCCCGCGGAGGGGTCGATCTGCCTTCCCTTCATCCCGTGGACCGCCGAGGTCGGGAAGGCGTGGTGTGAGTTGTGCCAGGCCTCGCCGAGCGTCGGCAGGGCGAGCCAGGCGAGGTTGCGGGACTCGTCGGTCGTGTCGAAGTCCCGCTTGCCGAACATGTGGCAGAGCGAGTTGATCGAGTAGGTGACGTGGTGGAGGACGAGGATCCGCATCGCGCCTCCCCAGAGCAATCCGCTCAGCCCCGCGAGAACGGTGCCGCCAATCGCAACGCCGAGCCCGAACGGGATCGCGAGCCCGGCCACCGCCCAGAGCACGAAGGTCTTGTCGATGAAGCGGACCACCGGGTCCTTGAGCAGGTCGGGCGCGAAGCGCTGCTTGTTGCCGCGCTGGGTGTGGATGAAGAGCCAGCCGATGTGGGCGTGGAAGAAGCCCTTGAACTGCGCCACGACGCCGTCGCCGTGCCCGACGTGCGGGCTGTGGGGGTCGCCCTCCTTGTCCGAGAACGCATGGTGCTTGCGGTGGTCGGCGACCCAGGAGATGATCGGGCCCTCGATCGCGGCGGAGCCCAGCGCGCCGATCACTCCGCGCATCGCGGGTCCGGTCTTGAAGCTGCGGTGCGTGAAGAGGCGGTGGAAGCCGACCGTGATCCCCAGGCCGGTCGGGATGTAGATGATCGCGAAGACCACGAAGTCGCTCCAGTGCAGCCAGTCGCCCCAGAGCTGCCAGGCGACGAAGCCGAGCATCAGGAAGGGGATGATGGTCAGGGCCCCCGTGATGATTCGGTCACGGGTCTCGTGTGCGACGGGCTGAACTGCAGAGGCGAGCGAGGAGGTCCCGGTCTTCCTCGCAGCCGCGGGCGCGGTGGCGGCCACGTTCGTCATTCAGGATCTCCTTTGCTGGTCCTTGGAAAGTCGTTGCGGCGGTACCGTCACGACTTCAGTACCTCCCGGGCACCGTACCAGCGCTGCCTAACGCCATGGTGAGAGTGGGATTAACTGGCCGCCCCCGCTAGGGTCGAGTCGTGCCCACCGAGCCTCTGACCAAGGAGATCGAGCGCGCCTTCCCCGAGCGGCCCTTCACGATCGAGCTCTGGGACGGGTCGCGGATCCCTTCCACCAACGGGGGCGGTCCGACATTCAGGGCACGCTCCAAGGACGCGCTCGCCTACGCGGTGGCGGCACCCGGCCAGCTCGGTCTCGGCCGCGCCTACGTGGCGGGGCAGATCGAGGTCGACGACATGGACGCGGTGATCGGCCTGCTCAACGACTGGCAGCCGCCGCCGGTCGGCGCCGCCACCAAGGCCCGCCTGATCGCCGCCGCGCTGCGCGCCGCGGGGGTGCGCCGCCCCCCGCCCGCGCCGAAGGCCGAGATCCACCTGCGCGGGCGCAAGCACAGCTCGGAGCGCGACCGCGAGGCCGTCCGCCACCACTACGACGTCGGCAACGAGTTCTTCTCCCTCTTCCTCGACGAGTCGATGACCTACTCCTGCGCGATCTTCTCCCGCGGCGCCAAGACGCTCGAGGAGGCGCAGGAGACCAAGCTCGATCTGGTCTGCACCAAGCTCGCCCTCCAGGAGGGCGAGCGGGTGCTCGACGTGGGCTGCGGCTGGGGCAGCTTCGTGATGCACGCGGCGTCGCGCTACGGCGTCGAGGCGGTCGGGATCACGCTGTCGGAGCCGCAGGCGGAGCTGGCGCGGCAGCGGGTGGCGGATGCGGGCCTCGCCGACCAGATCGAGATCCGCGTCCAGGACTACCGCGAGCTCGCCGGCGAGAGCTTCGACGCGGTCGCCTCGATCGGGATGGTCGAGCACGTCGGCGAGGCGCAGATCGACACCTACGCCGAGCAGCTCGCCTCGATGCTGAAGCCCGGCGGGCGGCTGCTCAACCACGGCATCTCGCGCCTTCGCCACGGCAGCGTCGAGGGCGGCCCCTTCTCCGAGCGCTACGTCTTCCCCGACGGCGAGACGCTGCATGTCTCGCGGGTGATCCTCGCTCTGGAGCGGGCCGGGTTCATCGTCCGCCACGTCGAGGAGTTCGGCGCCGACTACGCCGAGACGCTCCGGCACTGGATCGCGAACCTCGACGAGAACCGCGATCGCGCCGAGCAGATCGCCGGCCCGGAGCGCCTCCGCGTCTGGCGGCTCTACCTCCGCGCGGCCCGGAACGGCTTCGAGATCGACTTCACCTCGGTCTACCAGGTGCTCTGCCGACTCGGCTCCACTTAGCAGATCCGCGCCGGTCGTGGGAGCGCGGGCGAGCGCCGCGATGCCGATTCCGTCCGTGAGGCTGCTACCGTCCCGCGCGTTAGGCCGGTGATACCGGCAAAGGTGTGCGTAGCGCTCGCGTTGTACAGCAGCATTTTGCTTCCTCGCGTTCGCAGCACAGGTAAGAGGAGGCGAGATGCCTACCGGAACCGTTAAGTGGTTCAGCAACGACAAGGGCTATGGGTTCATCACACCCGATGATGGCTCCAACGATGTGTTCGTCCATTTCAGCTCGATCGAGGGCGACGGCTACCGTTCGCTCGAAGAGGGCGCGAAGGTCGAGTACGAGACCGAGCAGGGCCCGAAGGGCCCGGCCGCGACCGGCGTGAAGCAGGTCGCGTAGGGAGCTACAAAGCTTCTGAGTTGCGAAGGCGGCCCCGGAAGGGGCCGTCTTTTTTTGCGCGAGCGCTCCGGTGATAGACATGGCCGGACGTGGCCACCTTCTGCCTGATCCACGGCGCGTGGCACGAGAGCTCGTGCTGGGATCGGCTGGTTCCGGTGCTGGAGGAGCGCGGCCATCGGGTGCTCACGCCGGACCTGCCTTTGCACGACCCCGACCTCGGATTCGAGGAGCGGATCAGGCCGGCGCTCGACTCGCTCGATGGCGTCGACGGTCCACTCGTGATCGTCGGCCACTCGCAGGGCACCGCCTATTCGTGCCTGCTCGCCGCCGAGCGCCCGGGATCGCTTCTCGTGTACCTCTGCCCGCGACTGAATGGGTTCGAGGAACCGCCTGGAGCTCCCGACAAGTTCCGGGAGGGATTTCCGTTCCCCGCCGACCGCCCGGACGGCACGAGCGTCTGGGACGCCGAGGCCGCGATCGGTGCGATGTACCCGCGGCTCCCACCGGAGAGGGCCCGGGCGCTGGCCGAGCGCCTGCAGCCGATGGCGATGCCGCAGGACGAATACCCGCTCCGCGCTCCCCCGGAGAACCCGAGCGTGCTCGTCTACGCGGCCGAGGACGAGTTCTTCCAACCGGCCTGGGAGCGATTCATGGCGCGCGAGCTGCTGGGCGTCGAGCCGATCGAGATCCCCGGCGGGCACTTCCCGATGGCCGAGGACCCCGAGGCTCTGGGCGATCTCCTCGATCGCCTGGCCCGCGACTAGGGGCGCTTCGCGCCGGGGCGCGGCCGGATCCGGCCCCCGTACATCGGCAGCTCCGGGCCGGCGCCGTCGAGCGAGTCGAGCTGCTCCCACATCCGGGACACGCCCGCGACGCCGAAGCGCCGCACCCGCTCCACCGCCTCGAGGTCGAGCACGTCGGTGAGCAGCTCCTCCCCCTCCCCCGCCCGGGCCCGGACGATCCCCTCGGGGTCGACGATGACGCTCCGCCCCAGAGCGGCGGGCTGCGCGGCGTTGACGTTGACGACATAGAGCTGGTTGAAGATCGCGTTGGCGCGGGCGGCGATCAGCTCGGCCTCGCGGTCGGAGGTCGTGGTCAGCGTCGGCTGGATGACGACCTCGGCGCCGAGCCAGGCGAGCTGGCGGATGACCTCGGGGAAGAAGCCGTCGTAACAGATGGCGAGGCCGATCCGGCCGACGTCGGGGATGTCGAAGGTGACGAAGGCGTCGCCGGGCGCCGAGTGCTCGGTCGGCCGCCAGGGGAAGACCTTGCGGTAGCGCGCGGCGAGCTCGCCCTCGGGGGAGATGACGATCGCCGTGTTGTGGATCGTGTCCTGCTCAGTGCGCTCGTAGACCGAGCCGGCGACGATCCAGAGCCCGGCGGAGCGGGCGATCTCGCCGAGGCGCTCGCTGAGCGGTCCGGGCAGAGACACGGTGACCGACTCGGCGTAGCCGTCCGACTCGTCGAGCAGCCCCGGCACGGCGGAGAGGTGGAGCTCGGGAAGGACCAGCAGCTGGGCGTGTGGAACCGCCTCGCGGACGGCGGGAGCGCGCTCTGCGAGGCGCTCCAGGGTCGCGTCGGGGTCGCGCGAGATCGGCGCCGTCTGCATCGCGGCGATCGAGAGGGTCCTCATCGAAGTTCTTTGAATTGGATTCGAAGAACTTACCGCCAGGCCAACCACCGCCGCCAGCTGGTCGAGGCACTCAACCGATCGGGCTTAACGCGCGTATATCCGGGCATAGAAGTTGTAGGTCACACAAACGTTGATCTAGGAGGGATCACAGAAGATGTCCAAGGACGAGTCAGAACCGGATATGGACGACGTGGTCCACACGCGCAAGCGGGAGATCTTCCGCTACCCCGGCGCCGACCCAGTCACCTTCATGACCACGCGGTTGCCCGGGGCCGAGTCCACTCGCGAAGAGCGGATTCGTGCCGGCTTGCGTCGCCTGGCGCACGAAGGCCGGGTCAACCTACGGGGCTGAGCCGCGCACAGGGGCGACGGCCGAGGCGCCGCTCAGCGGTGCGTCACGCCTTCCTTCACGAAGTTCGCGTGCCGCGGCTCGGTGACGGCGACGTCGGCGAGGGCGTCGTCGATCGCGCCGAGCGTGTTCTGGTCGAGCTTCACGCCGGCCGCTTCAGCGTTGTGGTGCACCTGCTCGGGGCGTGAGGCGCCGATGATCACCGAGGCGAGATTGTCCTGGCGCAGGCACCAAGCGAGCGCCATGGTCGCCATCGAGACGCCGGCATCCTCGGCGATCGGGACGAGGCGCTGCACGGCCTCCAGGACATCGTCGCCGCGGTAGCGATCCATCATCGCGCCCATTTCCTCCGAGGCGGCACGGGAGTCCTCGGGCGGCGGTTCGCCCGGGCTGTACTTGCCGGTGAGCACTCCCTGCGCAAGGGGCGACCAGACGATCTGTGAGATGCCGTGCTGCTCGCAGAAGGGGATCAGCTCGGCCTCGGGGGCGCGCCAGATCATGTTGTACTGCGGCTGGGAGGAGACGAACTTCCTCGTGTTCGGCACCTCGAGCGAGGCCTCGATCTGCTCGATGGTCCACTCCGAGAAGCCGATCTCGCGCGCCTTGCCCGCCTCGCGGACCTCGGTGAGCGCCTCCATCGTTTCCTCGATCGGCGTGTCGGGGTCGGGGCGGTGACACTGGTAGAGGTCGACGTAGTCGGTCTGCAGCCGCTCCAGAGAGGCGTCGAGCTGCTTGTGGACCTCCTTCCGGGAGAGGCCGCCGCTGTCGTCGTCCATTGGCCAGAAGAGCTTGGTGGCGAGGATGAACTCCTCTCGCCGGAAGTTCTTGAGGATCTCGCCCCAGGCCGTCTCGGCCGCGCCGGTGCCGTAGACGTTGGCGGTGTCGAAGAAGTTGATGCCGGCCTCGAAGGCGGCGCGGGTGCACGCCTCGGTCTGCTCGCGCCCCACCCCACCGCTGTAGGTGAGCCAGGAGCCGAGGGAGATCTCTGAGACCTCGATGTCCGAGTCGCCGAGCCTGCGGAACTCCACGGGGCAACCCTACCCAAGTGGCTCCGTCGCCAATCGGGCCCGCGGCTACACGTCCTGGGCGGCCACTTGTCCAAGCGGGATTGAATCCCTACTTATCGGGCAATAATGGTGGACGAACCTCATTGGGATCCAGGATGGATCCTCGAGAGGACGCAAGGATGCGTCACCACCACTAGGCCGTGTCCTTGCTCATAGGGACAAGCAGGGAGCGGGCCCGGCGGCTAGGTACGCCGGGCCTCTCCCTGTGCGCTCCGATCAGAGCTCAGGAAATCCCTGCGTGGTGCCGATATACGCGCCATGCAGCAGTACTGCGTCCAGTGCCTCACCGAGGTCCTCGACAATGGCCGCCACTCGCCCGCGGGCGAGCTCCTCTGCGCCCCCTGCCACACGGCCCTCTGGGGCCCGGGCGCGACCGACGAGCTCCGCCTTCTGGTCGAGCGCCACTCGGCCTTCCCGAATGGGAATGGCTCGGTCGGCTCGGTCGCACCGCAGCAGGCCTGAGCCGCTACCCGGCGTCCCCCTGGGCGGTTTTTGCAGCCGCGGCAGTGCGCTCGTCTCCGCGCTTGTGGAAGAAGGCCGCGAACGAGCCGGCGAGGGTCGCCACCACCGAGATCGCGATGGCCTGCAGGAAGATGTCGATGACGCGGGCCCCGGCGGTGATCGGGTTGGGCAGCTGTGAGGAGACGGTCAGCAGCTGAGTCGTGACCCAGAAGATCGAGTCGCCGAAGTTCGTGATCTCAGTGCCAGCGGCGTGCCGCTCGAGCATGAGGATGGCCACCGACCCGATCAGGTCGACCACCACGGTGACGGTAGCGATCGCGATCAGCCGGTCCCTGAGGTGCGTGTGGGTCGGCGTGTCGCCGCGGAACACGCGCTTCGCGTCTTCCCAGGCAGCTCGGGTGACTCGCATCGCATGACGCACTGCCGTACGAGTATCCAGACGGTCTCGGCCGCCACCTGGGGCAGAGAGTTTTGGCCGCCACTCCCTTAGGAGCGGCAGTGAGTTCCTCCCGCACGAAGAAGGGGTCCTCCGCGGGCGCCAGGTCGTCGAACCGGAGCCTGGCGCCCGCGGACAAGCTCAAGCGGGAGATCCAGGCCGTGCTCACCGACGAGCTCGCCCAGGACCAGTACCGCACCGGCTATGGCAAGTTCGACGGCTTCGCCTACGTCGCCGCTGAGGCGTACTTCCACCTCGGTGGCGGCTATGACGCCGGCCTGCAGCCGATGCAGCTGAAGCACCGCGGCAAGTCCCACTGGTGGCTCCTCGACCCCGCCGGCCGCGTTGTCGACCTGACGCTCGGCCCGCGCGAGACCTCGAGCTTCCCGTATCACCGCGGCAAGCGCCGCCCGTTCCGCTACACGCCGGCGGGCCTCTCCCGCCGGGCACAGACGGTGGTGGAGCGGGTCCAGGCCAGGCGTGGCTGAAAAGCGGCCGCCGGTCTATTCTGGAACGGCGATGGAGCGAAGCCGCTGGACCGACGAGCGCCTTGATGATTTCGCCGGCGCGATCGGCAACCGATTCGATCGAGTCGATCGAGAGTTCGATCGCATCCATCAGGACATCCGCGAGCTGCGACAGTGGATCTTCCGCCTGACGATCGGGATGTCCGTTGGCTTCATCAGCGTCCTCAGCGCGATTCTCGTTCGCGGCGCCTAATAGGAGTAGTGTCAGTAGAGGCTGGCCCTGCGGCCAAGCGCTCACCCCCCACCCGAAAGCCACCGACGGCGCTCTGCGCCACGAGGCGCGAGATGGGGACTACTGGTTTGACTGCGGGGCCGGTGCTGGATCTCCAAGGCGTTGACCCACCGGCCTGGTGGACCCGCCTCTATCCG
>CAVOHV010000014.1:0-37747 GCA_963695805.1 uncultured Solirubrobacterales bacterium
AGCGGCTATTCGGGGAGCCCCTGTCAGCAGCGAGACCTCCGCTTTCGCGCGGAGCGACCAACCAAGATGGTGCCGCACAAGACAAGGGTTGCGGCAACCGGCCCCGAAGGGCGTCCATCAGCCCCTCAGCTCGAGCAGCTCGACCCTGTAGCCGTCGGGGTCCCTGACGAAGCAGAGGCGCGAACCGCCCTCGTGGATTCGATAAGGGGGCCTCTCCGGCTCGATCCCCATCTCCTTGAGATGCTGGAGGGTGACGTCCAAGTCATCGACCGTGAGTGCCACGTGACCGTAGGCGGTGCCCAACTCGTAGTTATCGACGCCGTAGTTATGGGTCAGCTCGAGCTCGGGGAGCTCCTCACCCGGGACGCCCATGAAGATGTTGATTGCCTCGTCGCGGATCGGCATCTCGCGGCGTTTCTCGAGCCCCAGGGCCTCGTAGAAGGCGACCGATCGATGGGGATCGGTGATCCGGTAGCAGGTGTGTATCAGCCGCACGGCACGAACTCTATCCGCGCCGGTCAGCGCCGCCCGAGGCGCTTCTTTCCATGCAACGGTAAGAAACGCACCTCTAAGCGGTGAAGCGGGGCGCGGCTATTCCGACGGAACGTCGGTCGGCATCTTCATCTGCCGCGCGGCGAGCTTCGAAAAGGTCCGGTCGGGCAGCGTGCCCTTGAGGCGGGCTCCGATCTTCGCGTCGGTGCCGACCAGGTAGCGGTGCTTCGGGTTGTCGGAGGAGATCGCCTTGTGGACCACCTCGGCGACCTTCTCGGCCGGGATGCCGCGGCTGGCGGTCTCGTTCAGAACCTCGCCGAAGCGTGTCATCTGGCGGCCGTAGAGGCGCCGGGCGTCCTCCGGCATCTCGTCCAGCCTCTCGCGGATCTGCTCGTTTCCCTTGTTCCAGATCTCGGTGTCGATCGAGCCCGGCTCGACGACGGTCACATCGATCTCCCAGGGGCGTAGCTCGTGTCGCAGCGATTCGCCGAGCGCCTCGATCGCGAACTTCGAGGTGTTGTACGGCGACATGAAGGGGCTCGCCACCCGGCCGCCGATCGAGGCGATGAAGACGATCGTCCCCTTTGCCCTGCGGAGCAGCGGGATGCAGGCCTGGGTGACGGCGACCTGACCGATCAGATTGATCTCGATCGTTCTCCGCAGCTCGTCGAGCGGCATGAACTCGATCGGGCCACCACCCCCCACGCCGGCGTTGTTGACGAGCCCGACCAGCCCCTCGTCACCGACCGCCTCGGCGAGCTGCTCCCTCGCCGATTCGATATGGCCGGCGTCGGTGACGTCGATGGTGACCGGCGTCAGCCGATCCGAGCAGGCCTGGGAGAGCTCCCTCCCGTCGGCCTCCTTGCGCACGCCGGCGAAGACGCGGTAGCCCTCCGCATCGAGCAGGAGGGCGGTGGCGCGGCCGATGCCGGACGAGGTACCGGTGACCAGAACAGCGCCGCTTGCGTTGCCGGCCATGACAGGAAGACCCTACCCGGAGGCCGTTCGAACCGCTGCCCCCGATAGCTTGCCGCGCTGTGACTGCCTCAGTGCTCGCGGTCGTGGGGGCGCGACCGAACTTCGTCAAGGCGGCTCCGGTGATCGGCGCGTTGGAGGGATCCGAGGGGATCTCCGTCCGCGTCGTGCACACGGGCCAGCACTACGACCGCGCGCTCTCAGGCGGCTTCATCGAGCGCCTCGGCATGCGCGAGCCGGACGCGAACCTCGAGGTCGGCTCCGGCACCCACGCCGAGCAGACGGCCGGTGTGCTCATCGGGATCGAGCGTGACCTGCTCGACCACCCCGCCGACATGGTCCTGGTGCCGGGCGACGTCAACTCGACGATGGCCGCGGCGCTCGCCGCGACCAAGCTGCACGTGGCGGTCGCCCACATCGAGTCCGGGCTCCGCTCGCGCGACTGGGGAATGCCCGAAGAGGTGAACCGCGTGGTCACCGACCGGATCTCTGACCTTCTGCTCTGCACCTCGGAGGACGCAATCGAGAACCTGGCCGCCGAGGGGATCACCGGCGACGGCGTCCAGCTAGTCGGCAACACGATGATCGACAGCCTCTACCGGCTGCTCGAAGGAGTCGATCGGCCGGCATTGCTGGAGAGGAACGGACTCGAGGCGCGGCACTTCGTACTCGTCACCCTGCACCGCCCGGCGCTGGTCGACGACCCGGAGCTCCTCGGGCCGACGATGGACGTGCTCGGCGAGCTCGGCGAGTCCCTGCCCGTGATCTTCCCGGTCCATCCGCGGACCCGGGCGCGGCTGGAGGGGATGGGATTCTCCGCGTCGGGAAAGGTCACGCTCGCCGAGCCGATGGACTACACCGACTTCATCGGCCTCGAGGCCGAGGCCCGGCTCGTGGTCACCGACTCGGGCGGGGTCCAGGAGGAGACCAGCGTCCTCGGCACTCCCTGCCTGACCTACCGGACCACCACCGAGCGGCCGGTCACGATCGAGCTCGGCACCAACGAGCTGATCGGCGTCGATCCCAAGGCGCTCCGCGAGGCCGCCGAGCGGGTGCTCGGCACCGATCCCCCGGCCGAACCGCCGCAGATCCCGCTCTGGGACGGCAACGCGGGGCTGCGCGCCGCGGCGGCGATCGAGGGATATCTCGCCCAAAACCGATAAGCGGCAGGAGCGCGTCTGGGTGGCGCGAAAGGGCGGGGCATGCAGAGCGCAAGCAGAACGCTGGTCATGTCGCCGCCCGAGCTCTGGGAGCTGATCGACCAGCCCGACCGCATGCAGGGGCTGATGTGCGCCCTGGTCGGCCGCGCGACCGAGGTGACGGTCAATAAGAGAAGTCCCGAGTCTGTCCTGCGCTGGGAGGCGTCCGACGACGGTGCAGATGCCTGGATCGAGGTCGAGCTGGCCGAGAAGGGCTGGGGAACGAACGTGAAGCTGAAGGCCGAGAACGGCACAGAGCAGACCAAGCTCGAGGGCTGGCTCGACGCCGTCCTCGAAGAGCTCGCAACGCCGCAGAAACGCCCCTTCGCCGACCTGGGCCAACCCACCGAGCCGAAACCGCCGCCCGAGCTCGCCGCCATCGAGCCGCCGGTGGAAGAGACGCCGGTAGTCGAGGCCACCCCGGCCGAGACGCCGCCGGTCGAGACCCCCGCGGCCGAGACCGCGCCGCCTCCACCGCCGAAGAAGAAACGTCGCCGCTTCTTCGGCTTCTGACCCGGTCGGCCAGTCTGCGAGTGGGCTAGGACCGTGCCCTCCCGCGTATATGTGATCGAGCTCGAGCGAGCCGCCGGGCGGCGGCGCGATCCGCGCATCCCCTGGATCTATGTCGGTTCGAGCGCGCGCAGCCCCGAGGAACGGCTGCGGCAACACCGGCGCGGTTACAAATCCTCGGGATTGGTCAAGCGCTTCGCCCTGCGGCTGCGTCCCGACCTCTACGAGGACCTGGGACCGTTCAAAGGCTCAAAGACTGCGCGTCGTGCCGAGACCGCACGGGCCAAGGAGCTCGCGGCCTGTGGCTTCGTGGCCCACAGCGACGGCACCTCGTACGGGCAGGGGGAAGGCGATTGGGAGGAGTGGGGCCCCGAGCGCCTCTCGGAGGTGGCCACGCGCGTCGACGCCGCGGCCGCCGAGCTCGCCGAGTCGTCGTTCAGGCCGCTGTCGGCGCTGCAGTGCGCGCAGCTGCTCCGGGGAGAGCTCGGCTTCTGGGTTGCTGACTACATCGATCAGCTCGACCCTCCTCCCTCCTATGGGCTCTTCGCGCACGTACAGCTCGACGCATTGAGGGAATGGATCGAGTCCCAGCCACCCGCCACTCGGTGCAATGATTTTTGGCCATGAGGGGATTCGTCCTCGACGATTTCGAATCTGAGCCGAGGCTTCGTGACGATGTGCCGGAGCCCGAGCCGGGCGAGGGCGAGCTGACGGTCCGGGTCCACTCCTCGTCCGTCAACCCCATCGACAACGTGATCGCCGGCGGCATGATGCGCGACTACGCCGACTACCGGTTCCCGGTCATCCTCGGCCGAGACTTCGCGGGGGTCGTCGAGCGGGTCGGTACTGGCATGGACTCCCTCGCGGCCGGGCAAGAAGTCTTCGGCTTTGCTCCGGCGGTCGACCCTGATGTCCACGGCGGCTCCTGGACCGAGCTTTCCCTGGTCTCGGCCGGCCAAGCCGGCCGCAAGCCGGACGGCGTGGACTTCGCCGCCGCCGGGGCCGCACCCGTCACCGGCCTCACGGCCATGGCGGGGATCGCCGCCCTCGATCTGCAGGACGGCGAGAGCATCCTGATCATCGGCGCCACTGGCGGCGTCGGCAGCTTCGCGGTGCAACTCGCCAGCCGAGCCGGTGCCCACATCATCGCTCCCGGCTTCCCGGAGGACGAGGGATTCCTGGTGGATCTGGGCGTCGACCATGTGATCCCGCGCGACGGCGACGTGGTCGCCCAGACCCGTGAGCTCGAGGATGGCGGCGTGGCCGCCCTGTTCGACACGGTCTCCAGCTCGCCGGAGGAGTTCGAGGTCTACGCGGCTGCGCTCGCCGACGGCGGGCGAGCCGCCTCTCCGGTGAGGGCCGCCGGCGAGGGGCCCGGCCGGCACAACGTCGGTGGATCCGCCGAGGGTGGGGCCTTGGAGGAACTCGCCCAGCTCCTCGAGGAAGGCGTGCTGAGCGTGCCGATCCAGCGCACCTATGGCCTCGAGGATGCCGGAGCCGCGCTCGCCGATCTGCCCGGGAAGCACACGCAGGGCAAGCTGGGCATCGCAATCGCTGCCTAGCGCCGAGCCCGTTCGCCCGCCGGCAGCGCGACCCCTATCTATCCTGTCGCCATGGCCACCCGGCCAAAGGACGAGGCCAAGAGGGAGGGGACGAACGGCGCGGCTACCGATGGCGCTCCAGACCCCGACCGCCAGCAGGCCGCGCTCGAGGAGGACCTGCACCGCTACATCGCGCCGGTGATCGGCCCCGACGAGGAGCGGCGGATCACCGACTCCGGGATCGAGATCAAGCGCCTCTACGAGGAGGACGACGTCGCGCCCGGTCTGCAGGAGCGGCTCGGCGAGCCCGGCGAGTACCCCTACACGCGCGGAATCCATCCTGGCATGTACCGCGACCGGCTCTGGACGATGCGGCAGTACGCCGGTTTCGCGAGCCCCGAGGACACCAACGAGCGCTACCGCTATCTGACCGAGCACGGCTCGACCGGTCTCTCGATGGCCTTCGACCTGCCCACCCAGCTGGGGCGCGACTCGGACGATCCGCTCTGCGCCGGCGAGGTCGGCCGCACCGGCGTGCCCATCGACACCCTCGAGGACATGCGGATCTGCTTCGACCAGATCGACCTCGGCGAGGTCTCGACCTCGATGACGATCAACGCACCCGCCGCGATCCTGCTGCTGCTCTACGAGCTCGTCGGCGAGGAGCAGGACGTGGCGGCGGAGGAGCTCCGCGGCACGGTCCAGAACGACGTCCTCAAGGAGTACGTGTCGCGCGGCAACTACATCTACCCGCCCGAGCCGACGATGCGGCTGACCACCGACATCTTCGCCTACTGCAACGAGAACGTCCCGAAGTGGAACACGATCTCGATCTCCGGCTACCACATGCGCGAGAAGGGCAGCTCGGCCGTCCAGGAGGTCGCCTTCACTCTCGCCAACGCGATCGCCTACGTGCAGGCCGGGATCGACGCGGGCCTCGACGTGAACAAGTTCGGACAGCGACTCGCCTTCTTCTTCAACGGCCACAACAACGTCTTCCAGGAGATCGCCAAGTTCCGGGCGGTCCGCCGGATGTGGGCAAAGATCATGCGCGACCGGTTCGGCGCCACGGACGAGAAGGCGCAGATGATCCGCTTCCACACGCAGACCGGTGGGGTGACCCTGCAGGCCCAGCAGCCCGAGGTGAACATCATCCGGGTCGCGCTGCAGGGCTTTGCCGCGGTCGCCGGCGGCACCCAGTCACTCCACACCAACGGCTTCGACGAGGCGCTCGCCCTGCCGACCGAGCGCTCCGCCCGCATCGCCCTGCGCACCCAGCAGGTGCTCGCCCACGAGTCCGGCGTCGCCGACACCGTCGATCCCTTCGCCGGCTCCTACTTCATCGAGTCGCTCACCGACGAGGTCGAGGAGCGCTCCTGGGAGCTGATGAAGAAGGTGGAAGACCTCGGCGGCTCGGTGAACGCGCTCGAGTTCATCCAGAAGGAGATCGAGGAGTCGGCGATCTCCTACCAGGAGCGCTACCGGACCGGCCAGGACATCATCGTCGGCGTCAACAAGTACGTCACCGACCAGATCGACGATGTCGACATCCTCAAGGTCGACCCGGAGGCGGAGAAGCGCCAGCTCGCACGCCTGGCGAAGTGGAAGGACAACCGCGACCAGGCGGCGGTGGAGAAGCGGCTCGAGGAGCTCCGCGAGGCCGCCCGCGGCGACGCCAACCTGCTGCCACCGATCAAGGAAGCGCTCCGCGCCGGAGGCTCGATCGGCGAGGTCTGCAACGCGATGCGCGACGTCTTCGGCGAGTACCGCGGCGGCGCGTTCTTCTAGGGCTCGGCCGGGAGCGCCCACTGCGCCCGCTGCTCGGGCGCCTCGAACGGCTCGGCGTAGTAGCGGGTCTCGCGCCTGATCCTGCCGTCCTCGAACTCGAGGATCAGGCAGACGTTGAAGGTCCCGCCACGCTCCTCGCCGTATTCCGACTCGAGCTCGGCCACCCAGGCATTTCCCTCGCCGGCGAGCCGCTTCAGGTTCATCTCCGGAGCGCCGCCGGGGAAGTTGCGCTGCAGCTCCCGCATCCCGTCGCGGTCGAACCGCTCCCCGGACTGCGGGATGTCGATCAGGCAGTCTGCCTGACGTAGCTCGTACTCCCGCTCGGGATCCGGGTCGGCAGTGATTTCGTCGAGGAGCCTTCGAACCTCGTCCTCGGTCATAGCGCCACTCTGACACGACTCGCTCGCACCGTGCAAAGGCGCCGAACCATCGACATCGGGCGGGTCCTTCAACCGGCCCCCCTAGACTCCGGCGCCGATGAGAGAGAAGAACCCGGTAACCCATGACGAGAAGCTCGCCTATCTGCGGGAGCTGCGCGAGGAGGCGATGCACGCCGGCTCGGAGGAGGCGGTCGAGAAGCAGCACGAGAAGGGCAAGCTCACCGCGCGCGAGCGCATAGAGAAGCTGCTCGACCCCGGGTCCTTCGAGGAGCTGGACACCTTCGTCCGCCATCGCACCTACGAGTTCGAGATGCAGAAGCGCCGCCCCTACGGCGACGCGGTGGTAACTGGCTACGGCACGATCGACGGCCGCACCGTCTTCGTCTTCTCCCAGGACTTCACGGTCTTCGGCGGCTCACTCGGCGAGGTGATGGCCGAGAAGATGGTCAAGGTCATGGATCTCGCGGCCAAGGTCGGTGCGCCGGTGATCGGCATCAACGACTCGGGCGGCGCGCGGATCCAGGAGGGCGTCGTCTCGCTGGGCGCCTACGGCGACGTCTTCGTCCGCAACGTGCAGTGCTCGGGAGTGATCCCGCAGATCAGCCTGATCATGGGCCCGTGCGCCGGCGGCGCCGTCTACTCACCCGCCATGACCGACTTCATCTTCATGGTCAAGGGGACCTCCCACATGTTCATCACCGGCCCCGAGGTGATCAAGACGGTGACCGGCGAGGAGGTCGAGTTCGAGGAGCTCGGCGGCGCGATGACCCACAACAGCAAGTCGGGAGTCGCCCACTTCGCCTCCGAGAACGAGGAGCAGTGCCTGGAGGACGCCCGCTACCTGATGAGCTTCCTGCCGCTCAACAACCTGGAGCTGCCGCCGCGGGTGGAGCCGACCGACGACCCCGACCGCGAGGACCCCGAGCTCGACAGCCTCGTCCCCGATGACCCCCAGAAGCCCTACGACATGCGCGACGTGATCGCGCGGATCGTGGACGACGGGGAGTTCTTCGAGGTCCAGGAGCACTTCGCGCAGAACATCGTGATCGGTTTCTCCCGCCTCGACGGGCACCCGATCGGCGTGGTCGGCAACCAGCCCAATCACCTGGCCGGCGTGCTCGACATCAACTCCTCGGAGAAGGCGGCCCGCTTCGTGCGGTTCTGCGACGCCTTCAACGTCCCCCTGCTCACCTTCACGGACGTGCCCGGGTTCCTGCCTGGCACCTCCCAGGAGTGGGGCGGGATCATCCGCCACGGCGCGAAGCTGCTCTACGCGTTCACCGAGGCGACCGTCCCGAAGCTCACCGTCGTCACCCGCAAGGCCTACGGCGGCGCCTACGACGTCATGAACTCCAAGCACATGCTGGCCGACTTCAACTTCGCCTGGCCGACGGCGGAGGTCGCGGTGATGGGGCCGGAGGGCGCGGTCAACATCATCTACCGCCGCGACCTCGCCAAGTCCCCCACCCCCGACGAGCGGCGGGCGAAGCTGATCGACGACTACAAGGCTCATTTCGCCAACCCCTATTCCGCGGCCGAGCGCGGCTACATCGACGACGTGATCGAGCCACACCAGACCCGCCCGAAGCTGATCCGCGCGCTGCGCACGCTGCAGACGAAGCGGGTCGAGGGACCGAAGCGAAAGCACGGGAACATCCCGCTCTAGGGCTCCGCCATGCCCGGACGAAACGGCAAGCAGAGCCCTCCGCGGCCACGGATTCAGATTGAGAGCGTAGCCGGACCCGATGAGACGGCTGCGATCGCCGCAGCCCTCGAGCTCTTCCTCCGAGAGACGGCGCCGGCCCCCCAGGCTGCTCGGCGCAGCCGCTGGCAGGAGGCGGCGCTTCGAGAGGGCGTCTCGGTCCATTCTCAGCTCGCAGGCGGTTGGGGTCCCGGCTGATACGCATTTGCGGACTTGCCCTCAGGCGCTCGTTCGAATAGAACACCGGCCACGAATTCATCGCGCCGAGAGGAGAAACAGGGCTCGTGGCCGTCGTCAAGATCATCGAGCTGGTCGGAAGCTCCAAGAAGTCTTCGGATGACGCAGCGCAGCAGGCGCTCAAGCAGGCGCAGAGCTCGTTGCGGAACATCCGGGCGGTCGACGTGGTGTCCACGGGGCTGCGCGGCGAGAACCTCGACGAGTGGCGCGCCCACGTGCGGGTCGCGTTCCTGGTCGAGGGAACCGACGTCGACTAGAAGCTTGGGAGGAGAGGTGGCGGCGGGCGGGCGCCTGTGAGGCAACGCCCGCCGCCGCTTGACTCAGAGCGTGACCACTGGCGCGTCGACCTCGCCGCTGCGCCAGCGCTCATAGACGGCGCGGCAGATCGCCAGGTCCTGGATCGCCAGGCCGGTCGAGTCGAAGAGCGTGATCTCATCGTCCGTGCGACGGCCCTCGGCGCCGGTGGTCATGACGTCCCCGAGCTGGGTGACGTCCTCGCGCTTCACCAGCCCGGCGTCGACCGCGTTGGCGAGCTCGCCGCCGGCGCTCGCCTGCTCCCACTCGTCGCAGAAGAGACGGCAGCGCTCGATGGCCGCCAGGTCGACCTCCTGCTTGCTGTGGGCGTCTGCGCCAAGCACAGCGAGGTGCTGGCCTGGGCGCAGGTCGGACTCGAGGATCACCAGCTCCTCGCCCGGCGTCACCGTGACCACGACGTCCTGGCCGGCGGCCTCGCCACGGTCGCCGGCCCGCCAGCCGAGCTCGTCGGCCAGCGCCTCGGCCGGATCGACCCGCGGATCGGCGCAGACTCCCGGCCCGTAGCCGGCTGCCACCAGGCAGCGCGCCGCCCAGGCGCCGTTCACCCCGCAGCCGATGATCCCGACCGACTTCGCACTCTCTGCGGCAAGGGCCTGGGCCGAGACCGCGGCCGCAGCCCCCGTCCGCAGCGAGGTCACCGACGAACACTCGATCACCGCCAGCTCTTCGCCCGTTTCGGCGCTGGAGAGCAGCACCTCACCTCGGACCACGGGCAGGCCCCTGGCGCTGTTGCCGGGGAACGAGGTAACCCACTTGAGCAGTGCGACACCGTCGCCGAGCGCCGGCATCGCCCGGAAGTCACCGTGCGGCGGGCTGTCCAGGTAGACCTTCGCCGGCATCGTCCACTCGCCCCGGCCGTAGCGCTCGAATGCGTCGCGGGTCCTCTCGATCGCGGTTTCGGCGTCGATCGCGCCAAAGACCGCCTCGCCGGAGATCACCGGGATCTCTGTCACCCGCCGATCTATACAGGCGATGAATTTCCGGCGGTTTCCGGGTCGACATAGGTGAACCAGACAAAGAGAGGAAACGACATGCTCGACGCAAGCAAGGCCTACACCGGATTTGCGGTCGACGACCCGAAGAAGGCGAAGGAGTTCTATGGAGAGACGCTCGGCCTGGAAATCTCGGACCTCGACGTAGGCGCCGACCAGCCGCTGCTTCAGCTCCAGCTCGGCGGCCGTGAGGTCCTCATCTATCCGAAACCGGACCTCGCACCGGCGAACTACACGATCCTCAACTTCCCGGTCGGCGACGTGGACGCCGCGGTCGACGACCTGGCGGCGAAGGGCGTCACTTTCGAGCGCTACGACGGCTTCGACCAGGACGAGAAGGGAATCGACCGCAACGGACCAGCCGGCGGGATCGCCTGGTTCAAGGACCCCTCGGGGAACATCCTTGCGGTGCACGGCGAGATGTAGGTGGCTGGGCGGCCGGTCAGGCTAACCTCGACGGCCACGCCCGCCTATAAACACCTGAAACTCGATCAGGTTTGCTAGATTGGGCGGCCGGTAAACGCCGGGCAAGGCACGTCGTCGTCGACAGGAAGGGCCGGTTTTCAGTGGAGCCTGTCTCCGCACCCGAGACAGAGAAGAAGGGCGCCTCGACCAACGGAAGCCGGAAGGCGAAGGAGCCGGTCGACCCTGCCTCCCTCAAGCAGGACCCGGCCAAGAGGCAGCACGGCAAGGGCAAGCTCGGCTCACTCGAGAACCCGGAGGTCTACGAGAACGTCCCCGGCCATGTGATCCCGATCCTCGAGCGCGAGTTCGACGACTTCGACACCGAGGCGGCCCGCTTCCTGCGCGGCGAGCAGACCGAGGAGCAGTTCATCGGCTTCCGGCTCAAGCAGGGTGTCTATGGCCAGCGCCAGCCCGACGTGCAGATGATCCGGGTGAAGCTTCCCTATGGCGGCGTCAGCCCAGAGCAGATGGAGGCCTTCGCGGACGCGATCGAGGAGCTCGCGCCGCTCAACAAGGGCCACATCACGACCCGCCAGAACATCCAGATTCACCACATCCCCCTGGCGGACGCCGCCGAGTTCATCCGCCAGATCAGCCAGGCCGGCCTCTCGTCGCGCGAGGGATGTGGCAACACGATCCGGAACGTGACCGGCGACCCCTGGGCCGGCATCGCCGAGGACGAGCCCTTCGACGTCACTCCGTATGCCGCCGCCTACGCGCGTTACTTCGTCCGCCACCCCACCACGCAGCTCATGCCCCGCAAGGTGAAGACGGCCTTCAGCGCCAGCGAAGCCGACAGGGCCATCACCGGCATCCACGACGTCGGCTTCATCCCGAAGGTGAAGGAGGTCGACGGCAAGCAGGTGAAGGGCGTCGAGGTCCGGATTGGGGGCGGTACCTCGATCCAGCCGCGGATCGCACCCACCCTCTATGACTTCGTCGAGCTCGACAACGGCGACTACCTGAAGGTGACCGAGGCTGCCCTACGGATCTTCGACCGCCAGGACTGGCTGCGCGAGAACCGGATGCGCGCCCGCATCAAGGTGCTGGTCGACAAGATCGGCATGGACGCCTTCCGCGAGCTCGTCGACGAGGAGCTGAAGGGCGACTGGGTCAACGAGCGCGACTTCACCATCGATCACCTTCTCTTCGTCCATGACGAGGAGGCCGACGCCCCCGCGGTCCCGGAGACCTACGGCTCGCCGAACGGCGACAGGAACGAGTTCGACGCATGGGTCGACGCCAACGTCGCCGCCCCAGCGGCAGGACGGGCTTCGTCACCGCCACCGTCAAGGTGACGCGCGGCGACCTCACGCCGGAGCAGTTCCGCGGACTCGCCGCGATCATGCGGGACTTCACCGGCGGCTACGCCCGCACCACGGTCCAGCAGAACCTCGTGCTGCGCTGGATCCGGCCCGAGTCCCTCTACGACCTCTGGGTCCGCCTGAAGAATCTCAACCTCGGGGATTCGGGCGCGTTCGGCATCACCGACGTGGTCAGCTGCCCGGGCACCGACAGCTGCAAGCTCGGCATCACCGCCTCGATGGGCCTCAACGCCGAGCTCCAGAAGCGGCTCGAGGAGATGGAGATCACCGACCCGCTCACCAAGCAGATCCACATCAAGATGAGCGGCTGTCCCAACGGGTGCTCCCAGCACCACATCGCCACGATCGGCTTCTACGGGGCCTCGATCAAAGTGGGCGAGCACACGATCCCCGCCTACATCCCGCACATCGCCGGCAACTTCGAGGGCGGGGACGTCGTCTTCGGCCATCGGCTGAAGGCGCGGCTGCCGGCAAAGCGCGTCCCCGAGGCGGTGGAGCGCTGGATCCGCAACTACGAGGAGAAGCGCAACGACGGAGAGAACTTCAACGCCTTCGTCGACCGCACCGGCTTTGACCAGTTCGAGGAGCTGATCTCGGACCTGAAGCTGCCGGTCGAGTTCAACTCGGACAACCTCCTCTTCTTCATCGACTGGAACCGCTCGGAGCCCTACAAGGTCGAGCGGGGCGAAGGGGAGTGCGCGGTCTAGATGGAGCCTACGACGACGCAGGGAATCCCCGGCACCACGGTGAACGGGAACGGCCGCAAGGGCATCCTTCACGAGGCTTCGGCCACGGAGCACGCCGCGGTGCCCGAGGCTCAGCTCGACGGACTCGGGTTCGACCCGGAGGAGAAGGCCGCGGAGCTCGAGGATGCGAGCGCCGAGGAGGCGCTCGGCTGGGCGCTGAAGACCTTCAATCCCCGGATGTACATCGCCTGCTCGTTCCAGAAGACGAGCTCGGTGACGGTCCACATGGCGCAGAGCCTCGACGCGGAGGCGCGTTTCTTCTACCTCGACACCGACGTCCTCTTCCACGAGACCTACGAGACGAAGGGCCGCCTCGAGAAGCGCTACGGCATCAACTTCCACCGCTACAGCTCGATCACCCTCGAGCAGCAGAAGGGCCTCTACGGCGACGAGCTCTGGAGCCGTGACCCGGACTCCTGCTGCGGGATCCGCAAGGTCGAGCCGATGCGCTCGGCGCTCGCCGCCGTCGATCTCTGGGTCTCCGGAATCCGCCGCTCGGACTCGCAGACCCGCGCCAAGGCCCCGAAATTCACCTGGGACAAGCGCTTCGGGCTCTGGAAGCTCAACCCGCTCGCGGACTGGTCCGAGGACCAGGTCTGGGATTACATCCGCCAGCACGACATTCCCTACAACTCGCTCCACGATCAGGGCTACCCCTCGATCGGCTGCACCCACTGCACGCGGAAGCCGGCGGCCGGCGAGGACGACCGCGCGGGCCGCTGGGCAGGTCTCGAGAAGACCGAGTGCGGGCTGCACGGTTAGTCGCTAACCTGCCCCGCTTCTTGACCACAACGATCCACTTTCCGGCCTGCCTGAACCAATGACCCAGACCGCACTCAAGCTGCAGCTGACCGATCGCCAGACCGCCGACTTCGAGATGATCGGGAACGGCGGCTTCGCTCCCCTCCAGGGCCCCCAGGGCCACGAGGAGTGGAAGAGCGTCGTCGAGAACATGACGCTCCCGGACGGCCAGTACTGGCCGATCCCGATCACGCTGGCGACCGATCTCGATGTCTCCGAGGGCGACACCGTGGAGGTCTCGAGCGACGAGGGCAAGCCGCTCGGCCGCCTCAACGTCACGGAGGTCTTCGAGCGCGACCTCGAGGCGGAGGCCGAGAACGTCTACCGCACGACCGACAAGGAGCACCCAGGCGTCGCAGCCATCTACGAGGAGGGTCCGCGCTGCATCGCGGGGACCTACGAGGTCGACAACCTGCCCGACCACGAGGAAGCCTTCATGAAGCGCTACTTCACCGCCGAGGAGTCCCGCAAGGCCTTCGAGGAGCGCGGCTGGAAGCGCGTCGTCGCCTTCCAGACCCGCAATCCGATCCATCGCGCGCACGAGTACCTGACCAAATGCGCGCTCGAGATCACGGACGGGCTCTTCATCCACCCGCTGATCGGCAAGACCAAGGCCGGCGACATCCCTGCCGACGTGCGGATGCGCTGCTACGAGGTCCTGATGGAGGACTACTACCCGAACGACCGGGTGATCCTCGGCGTCTTCCCGTCGAAGATGCACTACGCGGGGCCGCGGGAGGCCGTCCTCCACGCGATCGCGCGCCGGAACTACGGTTGCACCCACTTCATCGTCGGGCGAGACCACGCCGGCGTCGGGGACTACTACGGGACCTACGACGCCCAGCAGATCTTCGACGAGATCGACATCGACAAGCTCGGCATCCAGCCGCTCTTCTTCGAGCACTCCTTCTGGTGCAACAAGTGCGAGGGCATGGCGTCGGGCAAGACCTGCCCGCACGGCCAGGAGGACCACGTCTTCCTGAGCGGCACCAAGGTGCGGGAGATGCTCGGGAACGGCGAGCTGCCCCCCGAGGAATTCAGCCGCCCCGAGGTGGCTCAGATCTTGATCGACTCATACAAAGAGGAAGGCAATGGCTGACGAAAAGGGCTTCACACTCTGGTTCACGGGGCTTTCGGGCGCCGGTAAGACGACCATCTCGAAGATCGTCGAGGACGAGCTCCGCGCGCGGGGCTCGAGGGTCGAGGTTCTCGACGGGGACGTGGTCCGCGAGAACCTCTCCAAGGGCCTCGGCTTCTCCAAGGAGGACCGCGACACCAATATCCGCCGGATCGCGTTCGTCGCGGACCTGCTCTCCCGCAACGGCGTCCCGGTGATCACCGCCGCCATCTCGCCATACCGGGAAATCCGCGACGAGGCGCGCGAGCTGATGGGCGAGCGGTTCATCGAGGTCTTCGTCAAGGCCTCCGTCGAGGTCTGCGCGGAGCGCGACGTCAAGGGTCTCTACGAGAAGGCCTTCAAGGGAGAGATCAAGGAGTTCACCGGCGTCTCCGATCCGTACGAGCCGCCGCTCAGCCCCGAGGTCGCGCTCGACACCGAGCACCAGTCGCCGGAGGAGTCGGCGGCGAAGCTCCTCACCCTGCTCGAGGATCGCCAGCTGATCCCCGCTGCCCAACCTGCCTAGTCGGCCGGTCTGGGCGGTAGCTCCGGCTCGCCCAGGTCGTACGTCGAATAGGCGCCGAAGGAGTTGAACATCTTGTGGGAGGGTCCATGAAAGTCCGAGGAGGCAGTGGCCGCCAGGCCCCTGTCGCGGCAGAGCTCGACGAGGAACCTGGTCTGGGCACGGTCATGCGCCGGATAGAAGCACTCGACGCCGTCCAGCCTGAGGTCGTCGACGAGCGCGGCGACCTCGCCGGGGTCCTTCATGTCCCAGAAGGGATGGGCCAGGACCGCGACGCCGCCGGCCGCGTGGATGATCTCGAGGGCCTCGGCTGCATCGGGCCAACGGCGCGGGACGAAGGCCTTCGCGCCCGGGACGAGAAACTCCTCGAAGAAGGCGCTCATCTCGTCGGGCTTTACCCCGGCGGCCTTGGCGATGTGGGGGCGCCCCACGGACGAGGCGTCACCGGCCTGTGCGATCGCGTCCTCGAAGCGGACGGGGACCCCTTGCTCGTTGAGGCGCTCGACGATCTCCTCGGCGCGGGTGATCCGCTCCCGCTGGGCACGCTCGCAGGCGGGTGCGATCGCGGTCGTGTCCACCCAGTAGCCGAGCATGTGCATGTCATCGACACTGCCGTGAACGCACGACATCTCCGTCGCCGGAATGAGCTCGATTCCCGCGTAGACCGCTGCCCTCGCCGCCTCGGCGACGCCGTCGATCCCGTCGTGGTCCGTGAGCGCGAGGGTCGTCACGCCGGCGTCCACGGCAGCGGCGACCACCTGGGCAGGCGGCAGCTCGCCGTCGGAGAATGTGGAATGGCTCTGCAGGTCCAGCACGGGCGGCGGAGGATATGAGGATCAGCGCCAAGGCCGACTACGCGGTGCGCGCCGCGGTCGAGATGGCCGCGGCGGGCGATGAGCCCGTCAAGGGCGAGGCGATGGCCGAGGCGCAGGACATCCCGCTCCAGTTCCTCGAGCACATCCTGCTGGAGCTGAAGCACGCTCGGCTGGTCCGGGCGCGGCGCGGCGCCCGCGGCGGCTACTGGCTCGCCAAGCCGCCGGAGGAGATCACGCTGGCCAGCGTGATCCGAGCCGTCGAGGGCCCGCTCGCGAACATCCAGGACCAGGCCCCCGAGCAGACCAAGTATCCCGGTAACGCGGAGCGGCTCAGCGACGTCTGGATCGCGGTCCGTGCCTCCCTGCGACGGGTGCTCGAGCACGTCACGATCGCGGACCTGCGTGACGGCAAGATCCCGGACGATGTCCTCGAGCTGACCCGGGACGAGGGCGCCTGGGTCACCCGTTAGCAACGTTCGGCACTAGAAACCCGAGCAATTAGGGGGAAAAGGTGGCTTCCGCTAAGGTCGCCGCTCCCTTTTAGGACTGTCTCGGTCATAAAAGGGAACAAGGTTGGAAAGCGGCCTTCGTCCAAGCGGCCGCGTCCCCACTCGACCCATCCCCTCAATGGATCCAAAAATCGTCTTCTTCGGCTTCGGCGTGGGCTTTCTGGTCGGCATGACCGGGATGGGCGGTGGCTCCCTGATGACGCCCCTGCTCGTCCTCCTATTCGGCGTCAAGCCGACGACCGCGATCGGCACCGACATCGCTTACGCGGCGATCACCAAGACGGCCGGCAGCTGGCGGCATCTGAAGCTGAAGACGGTGAACATGCCGCTCGTCTACTGGATGGCGATCGGGAGCGTGCCGATGGCGATCCTGGGCGTCTGGGTCCTCGACATCCTCAAGCGCCAGCTCGGCGACCAGCTCGACGAGACCGTCTTCGCGATCCTCGCGGCCTGCCTGCTCGTGGTCGGCGCCGCCACGCTCCTCAGGGGCTTCTTCCTCGCCAAGAAGATCCAGGAGCGCGACGACTTCGAGATGCACCTACGACACAAGATCGCAGCGGTCGCCATCGGCGCGACGACCGGCTTCGTGATCGGCCTGAGCTCGGCGGGCAGCGGAACCCTGATCGGGATGATGCTGCTCACCGTCTACCGGCTCCGGCCGCAGAAGGTCGTCGGCACGGACGTCGTCCACGCCGCGATCCTGCTCTGGGCCGCGGGGATTGCCCATGCGATCGGCGGCAATGTGGACTACGGGCTGATGGCAAACATCCTGGTCGGGTCGGTGCCCGGCGTGATCATCGGCAGCAACCTGTCAGTCAAGTGGCCGCAGGGCCTGCTCCGCGGCGCGCTCGGCGTCGTCCTGATCGGTGCCGGATTGACGATCATGAGTAAGGCCAACACTGACCTGGTGCCGTGGGTGGTGGCCGTTGCAACCGTCGCCGTGGTCGCGCTGTTCGCCGTGCAGATCGCCCTCCGCAAGGAGGTCGAGCACGACCCCGACGAGCAGCGCGAGCTCGAGGCCGAGCGCGAGCAGGAGCTTGAGGCGGAGCGCACGCGCGAACCCGTACTTGCCGCCGTCGACGACTAGCGCGCGGCTTGTGGCCCGGGCAAGCGCGCCTCCGACTCGAAACGCAATACTCCGCCGCCGTGTTCGAGAAAGTCCTGATCGCCAATCGCGGCGAGATCTCTATCCGCGTCGCGAGAACCCTCAAGGAGATGGGGATCGGCTCCGTCGCCGTCTACTCGGAGATCGAGCGCGACGCCCCGCACGTCCGGCATGCCGACGAGGCCTTTCTGCTCGGCCCCGCCACCCCGGCGGATAGTTACCTGAATGTCGAGAAGATCCTCCAGGTAGCCCAGGACGCCGGCGCCGAGGCCATCCACCCGGGTTACGGGTTCCTGGCGGAAAACGCACCCTTTGCGGCGGCTGTGGAGAAGGCGAAGCTGACCTGGATCGGTCCGCCTCCGAAGGCGATCGAGGCGATGGGCTCGAAGACCGAGGCGCGCCAGATCATGCAGAAGGCGGGCGTGCCAATCGTCCCTGGCGACACCGAGCCGGTCGAGGACGTCGCGGCTGCCAAGGAGAAGGCGAACGGGATCGGCTACCCGATCGCGGTCAAAGCGGCCGGAGGAGGAGGCGGCAAGGGCTTTCGCGTGGCGATGGAGGAGAGCGAGCTCGAGGAGGCCTTCGAGGGGGCCGCGCGCGAGGGAGAGAGGTTCTTCAGCGATCCGACCGTCTATCTCGAGCGCTACCTCGAGGACCCGCGCCACGTCGAGGTCCAGGTGCTCGCCGATTCGAAGGGCAACGTGATCCACCTCGGGGAGCGCGACTGCTCGATCCAGCGCCGCCACCAGAAGCTGATCGAGGAGTCACCCGGCCCGAAGGTCGACGAGGAGATGCGCGGGAGGATCGGCAAGATCGCCACCGACGCGGCCGCCGCGGTCGGCTATCGCTCGGCGGGCACCGTCGAGGGCCTCCAGGTCGGCGACGACTACTTCTTCCTCGAGATGAACACCCGCGTCCAGGTCGAGCACTGCGTCACCGAGATGGTCACCGGCTACGACATCGTGCGCGAGCAGGTCAGGGTCGCCGCAGGCGAGAAGCTCTCGATCACCCAGGAGGAGGTCGAACTCCGCGGCCATGCGATCGAGTGCCGGATCAACGCCGAGGCCGCCCACAAGAACTTCGCTCCGGCGCCGGGACGGATCACGACCTACCGCGAGCCCGCGGGCCCCGGCGTCCGGGTCGATTCCGGGGTCGAGGCGGGCGCCGAGGTGACGCCGATGTACGACCCGATGTTCGCCAAGCTGATCGTCTGGGACCTCGACCGGGAGAAGGCGACGGCCCGGATGCTCCGCGCCCTCGGCGAGTACGAGATCGGCGGCATCACCACTCTCGTCCCATTCCACCAGGCCCTGCTGGCGACGAAGCAGTGGTCCAACGGCGAGACCTGCCGCGACCTCACCGAGGACCCGGACTGGCTCAAGTCGCTCGCGCCTGAGACCGCTCCCGTCCCCGGTGGCGGGGAGGCGGCCGAGGACGGCAAGACCGAGCGCAGCTACCAGGTCGAGGTCGGCGACAAGCTCTTCGATGTGAAGGTGATCGGGGAGGCGGCCCGCGCTCCCGCCGCGGCGAATCCCGGGCCCGGGCTGCGCAAGCCGCCCAGGCGCGAGCGCGGAGGCGGCGGGGCAGCCACCTCTGGTGGCAGCGAGGACCTGACCGCGCCGTTACAGGGAACCATCCTCCGGGTCGCGGTCGAGCAGGGCGCTGAGGTCTCGGAGGGCGACCTGATCTGCGTCATCGAGGCGATGAAGATGGAGAACGAGATCACCGCCCACCGCGCCGGCAAGGTGACCGAGCTGCCGATCTCAGACGGCGCCTCGGTCAACACAGGGGATTTGCTCGCAAAGATCGAGTAGAGGCGCTACTTGGCGCCGAGCTTCGCCGCGGCGTCCCGGAGGTTCTTCACCGTGGCGTCGGGGGCCTTGCGGCCCTCGAGCTTCTCGCCGTGGCGGTTGACCCAGATCACCGGGACATTCAGCTTCAGAGCCGGGCCGACGTCTGATTCGTAGCCCGAGGCGATGTGCACCCAGCCCTTCTTCCCGCCGATGCGACGCGCGGTCTCACGAAGGTGGGTCGGATCGGGCTTGTAGCTGCGGACCTGCTGCGCGGTCACGACCATGTCGAGCTCGGTGCGCAGATGGCGCCTGGAGATGCCGAGCATCTTGTCGTCGACGTTGGAAACGATCCCGATCTCGTATCGCTCCTTGAGGCGGTCCATCGCGGCGTTGGCCTCACGGAACGGAGGCCAGGAGGCGATGCTGTCCGGCAGGAACTGGGCCCGCGATGGCTCGATCGTCCAGCCGATCTCCTCCGCCGTCTGGACGGCGGCCCTGCGCAGGACCTCGGCATAGAGCTCATAGGACCCGGACATGATCTGTGCTTGGATCTCGAAGAAGCGATCCAGGAACGAGCGCTCATCGATGGTCAGGCCATCGCGCTCGGCCTCCCGCCTGAAGGCGTCGCTGATGCCCTTCTCCCAGTCGATCAGGGTGCCGTAGCAGTCAGTCGTCACCCAATTGATGTCTTTGAGCTTGGGAAGGGCCATGAGAGCCGCGGGATTATGCCAATTTGCAACTTTCGGCCGCGTCCGCCTCCCCGCGCGGGCGACTTCGGCGCTGAGGTAGGCTCTCGCGGCCTTGGATCTCCTCGAGTATCAGGGGAAGCAGCTCTTCGCCCGCCACGGGGTTCCGGTGCCCGATGGACGGGTGGCCGACACCGTCGAGGCAGCGGTGGAAGCCTCGGAGGAGATTGGCTACCCATGCGTGATCAAGGCGCAGGTCCAGATCGGCGGCCGCGGCAAGGCGGGCGGGATCAAGGTCGCGGAAAACCGCGAGGAGGCTGAGGAGAACGCCAATGCGATCCTCGGTATGGACATCCGCGGACCGCGCGGCGAGGGGCCCTTCACCGTCCACCAGGTCTGGATCGAGCGCGCCTCGGAGATCGACGCCGAGTACTACGCGTCCATCATTCTCGACCGCTCGGCCAAGAAGGTGCTCGCGATGCTCTCGACGATGGGCGGGATGAACGTCGAGGAGATCGCCGAAAAGGACCCCGACGCGCTCGTCCGGCGCCACATCGAGCCGCACGAGGGCTTCGGCGAGACGCAGGCGGGCACCCTGGTCGCCGACGCCGGGGTCGAGGAGGACGCCCGCGGGAAGACGGCGGAGATGATGGTGAAGCTCCACCAGGCCTTCAAGGAGAGCGACGCGACCCTGATCGAGGTCAACCCGATGGTCGTCACCAAGGACCGCGATGTGATCGCGCTCGACTCCAAGGTGACGATCGACAACTCGGCCCTCTTCCGCCATGAGGACCTCGCCGAGATGGAGGAGACCTTCATCGATGACCCACAGGAGCGGATGGCCAAGGAGAAGGGGCTCACCTACGTCAAGCTCGATGGCGACATCGGCATCCTCGGGAACGGCGCCGGCCTCTGCATGTCCACGCTAGACGTGGTGGCCCAGGCCGGCGGTAGGCCCGCGAACTTCCTCGATGCGGGCGGAGGCTCCAAGGCGGAGGCGATCGTCGACGCACTCGAGGTGATCACCTCGGACGAGAAGGTCAAGGCGATCCTTTTCAACATCTTCGGCGGAATCACCCGCGGCGATGAGATCGCCAAGGGAATCATCGAGGCCTCGCAGCGCGTCGAGATCGGCGTGCCCCTCGTGGTCCGCCTCGACGGCACGAACTCCGAGGAGGGGCTGGGGTTGCTCGCCGACGCGGATCTGCCCAACCTGCACCTGGAGAAGACCATGCTGGGCGCCGCCGAGAAGGTGGTCGAGCTCGCCAGGGCCTCCCGATGAGCATCATCGTCGACAACGACACGAAGCTCGTGATCTCGGGGCTGACCGGTCGCGAGGGGAGCTTTCACGGGCTCCGCAACCGCAGCTACGGCACGGACGTCGTCGCGGGCGTCACCCCGAAGAAGGGCGGCCAGGAGGTCGAGGGCATCCCGATCTTCGACACGATCAAGGAGGCCGTCGACGAGCGCGGCGCGAACACCTCGATGATCTTCGTCCCGGCACGCTTCGCGGCCGCGGCAATGAACGAGGCGATCGACGCCGGGATCGAGACGGTGATCACGATCACCGAGCACATCCCGGTCCACGACATGCTCGACATCTACTGGAAGGCGCGGGACGCTGGCGTGCGCCTGATCGGCCCGAACTGCCCCGGCGTACTCAGCCCCGGCAAGGCGAACGTCGGGATCATCCCCGCCCAGTTCTTCGAGCAGGGCTCGATCGGCGTCGTCTCCAAGTCGGGAACGCTGACCTATCAGATCGGCAACGAGCTCAAGCAGGCCGGCCTCGGCAACTCGACCATCGTCGGCATCGGCGGTGACCCGATCGTCGGCTCAGACTTCATCGACATCCTCACTCTGTTCGAGGAGGACGACGAGACCGAGCTGATCGTGATGGTCGGCGAGATCGGCGGCGACGCCGAGGAGCGCGCCGCCGACTTCATCGCCGCGAACGTCTCCAAGCCGGTGGTCGCGTACATCGCCGGGTTCACCGCACCGCCCGGCAAGCAGATGGGTCACGCCGGAGCGATCATCTCCGGCTCCTCGGGCACCGCGGAGGCGAAGAAGCAGGCCCTCGAGGCGCAGGGCATCCGCGTCGGCAAGAGCCCGACCGAGACCGCGCAGCTCGCGGCAGAGACGATCGCCGCGAAGGCCTAGGCGGGCGCCGTCGGCCCTAGGCCGACTGGCGCGAGGACTGCTTGCGCAGCCTCGCCCGGGCCCTGGCGGCGCGTTTCTGTTCCTCGCTCTTCGTCAGCGCCCTCTCGCGCGGCCGCTCGGAAGCCTGCGGCTCCGGCAGTCTGACCTCCGCCGGTCCGGTGGATCGCTTGACCTGGTCCAGCTCGACGCGGCCGCCGAGCAGCTCCTTCGCTGCGCGGACCGCCTCCCTCGGCGTCAGGTAGGTCACCCAGGCAGCGATCTTGCCCGCCTCGACGACCCAGAGGCCGCCGAACCGGCGATCGACCGCGGGGCCATCCTTCGGCTTGCCGCGCTCGCGGCAGATGCCGACGACCTTGCCGGGACCGACCTCGGCGAGGTCCTCGACCTCGAAGCGGTAGTCCTCCCAGCTGTCGAGGTAACGGCGCATCGCCCTCTGCACCTCGTCCTGGCCCCAGACGAGATCGCCGTCAGATCGAGACGCCCGTTCGTCCCACCGAACCTGGGGACCGGAGAGCGCGAGCGCGATCTCAGAGTCGCCGTTGGCGTAGGCCTGAAGCGCGATCTTGACCAACTCGAGGGACGCCGGCATCGAGCGACAGTATTTCGAACCGATCGGCGGCCTCCATCCCCCGGCTGATTGAGTATGGCACCGTTCGTATACTCGACGCCCAAGTGGCCGAACGGACGATCAGCTTCGCGCGCGGCGCCCCGAGCGCCGACATCCTCCCTCACGATGCGGTGCGGGAAGCGGCCGCGCGGGCGCTCGAGACCGACTGGGAGAAGGCGCTCAGCTACGGCACCGGCCGGGGCCATCCGGGCCTCTGCGAGTGGATCGCCGATCTTCACGACGTCCAGGCCGACCAGGTGATGGTCACCAACGGATCGATGGAGGCAGCCGCACTGCTCTTCCGGAACCTGGTCTCCGACGGGGACCGGGTGATCGTCGAGCAACCCACGTATGACCGCACGCTCCTGCTGTTGCGCCAGGCCGGGGCGGAGATCGTCGGGGCCCCGCTCGAGGCCGACGGCGTCGATCCCGCAGGGGTCGAGTCGGCAGCAGCTGACGGGGCGGTGAAGCTCGCCCACGTCATCCCCAACTTCCACAACCCGGCGGGGTGCACGCTGTCGCTCGAGAAGCGAAGCGAGCTCGTCGGGCTTGCGGCCGATCACGGTTTCACCCTCTTCGAGGACGACCCCTACCGCCTGATCTGCTTCGAGGAGGCGCGGGACAAGACGATGCTCGAGATGGATACCGCGGACAGGGTGATCCACGCCTCCTCGTTCTCCAAGTCGGTCAGCCCGGGGGTCCGGGTCGGCTACCTGGTCGGGCCTGCCGAACAGGTCGCGACACTCGCCAAGCGTGCGAACGAGACCTACATCTCGCCCAACATGCTCGCCGAGTCGATCGTCTTCGAGCTCTGCCGCTCGGGCGGACTCGACGAGAACCTGAAGGTCGTCAACAGCGCGCTCCGTGAGCGGCGAGACGCGCTCGTGGACGCACTCCGCGAACACATCCCCGAGGCGGAATTCGTCGTGCCCGAGGGCGGCTACTTCCTCTGGCTGGACCTGAAGGAGGACGTCGACACCGAAGCCCTCCTGACCGACGCCAAGGAGGAGGGCGTCACCTTCGTCGCTGGGCCCGACTTCATGATCGACGGCGGCTCATCGAGCCTGCGTCTCTCATTCGCCCCTGTCCCGGCGGGCGACGTCGCCGAGGGCGTCCAGCGCCTCGCGCGGGCGCTCGAGCGACTGCGTTCAGGAAGTCGGGCGGGCGCGGAAGCGGCCTAGAACCTCAGATCCGGTCCGCTCCCAGGATCTCGCGGGCGCGTCGGTAGAGGTTCAGATCCTCGGCCCGCGACGGGTAGGGCTTGCGCCTCTGCTCGTTCTTGTGAGCCTCTATCGCCCTGGCGATCGATACGAGGCGTCGCTCGGCGATATTCCGGTCAGCGATCAGGATGTTGGTGTTGCTGGTGGTGGCTTCCATTTCTCTTTGCCTTTCCCCCGTTTGTTGAGTGACTTACTCGACTATAACGGATTGACCGATTGAGCAAGTCTCCGCCGCCTACCTCAAGCTGCGGCTAACAACCGGTAAAGGCGGGCGGGACTATCTGCCGTAGCGGTCGCTTGAAATGACCAGCTGCTCCGGCAGCGGCGGCCGGGGCGGCGGGGCGGGATCGGCCTTCACAGAGACGGTCTCGGCGACGCTCTTCGAGACCGCATGCTGCCCCTCGTCGGAGCCCATCACGACCTCATCGTCGTCCGATCTCTCGATCTTTCCCTCGAGACCCGGATGGATGCCGGTCCCCTTCAGGTAGTGGAGAATCTCCTCGGCCTCGTTCTCGAAGCGCAACACCCGGACGTCCGCCCCGGGCTCGACGTCCGCCAGCAGTACGCCCTCCTCCCTCGCTCCCTCGACGATCGGATGGCCATGAGGGCAGGTCTTCGCGTCGCCGATCGCGGCCAGCATGCGCTCCTCGAGCACGGGTGACATCGCATGTTCGAGGCGCTCCGCCTCCTCGTGGACCTCGTCCCAGGGAATCCCGAGGACGTCGGTGAGGAAGCGCTCGATCAGCCGGTGGCGGCGCGAGATGGCCTCCGCCTCCCGGCGTCCCTTGTCGGTGAACTCGAGTGACTTGTCGTCCGCCCGCTCGACATATCCGTCGCTCTCGAGGCGGCCAATCATCTCGTGGACCGTGGGCGGCGAGAGCTGCATGGCACGCGCGATGTTGGCGCCGTTGATCGGCAACTCCGCCTCCTCGAGCCAGAACATGATCTGGAGGTACTCCTCCTCGGCGACGGTCGCTTTGGCCATGCGCCGATCCTACTTGGACCGGCCAGCGCGCTTCTCGATCGACCTTCGCAGGGAGTCGAGGCGGTCGCCCCACTCGGCGCTCACCGTCTGTATCCACTGGGCCGCCTCATCGAGAGGCTGTGGCCGCAGCTTATAGCGCGTCTCCCGCCCGACCCGCGTCGAGGTGACGAGGTCGGCGCCGCGCAGGGCGGAGAGATGCTTGGCGACGGCTTGCCGGGTGATTGGCAGCTGCTCGGCGAGGCCGCTCGCCGTCACCGTGCCGCCGCGGGCGAGCGTCTCAACCACTCGACGCCGCGTCGGGTCGGCCAGTGCGCCGAAGACCGAATCGACCTGTCGGTGCGCCGGCGCCCTCAAGCGACGAGCGCGAAGCGCATTGACCGTTGCAGGCGCGCGAGCCGCGTCCCCCACTCGCCGGCCGCCATCGCCGTAGATCCGGCAGCGTACGTCCTGCAACCCAGAGGTTGCGTTAGTGCAACGACACAGGAGGTCGCGATGCCGCTGGTTCCAATGGTCGTCGAGCAGAGTGCGCGAGGGGAGCGCTCCTTCGACATCTACTCCCGCCTGCTCGGCGAGCGGGTTGTCTTCCTGGGCCAGCCCGTCGACGACAAGGTCGCGAATCTGATCGTGGCGCAGATCATCCATCTCGAGTCCGAGGACCCAGAGAAGGACATCTCGCTCTACATCAACTCGCCCGGGGGAGTCGTCTACTCGGGGCTGGCGATCTACGATGCGATGCAATTCGTGAAGCCGGACGTGCGGACCATCTGTTACGGCATCGCGATGTCGATGGGGGCGCTGCTCCTGGCCGGCGGCGCGAAGGGCAAGCGGATGGCGTTGCCCAACTCGCGGATCCTGATCCACCAGCCGAGCGGCGGCTTCGAGGGCGTCGCCTCCGACATCGAGATCCATGCCAAGGAGACGCTCTACCTCCGGGACCGCCTCGACGCGATCTACGCGAAGCACACCGGCAAGTCGAAGAAGCAGGTCCACTCCGACATGGAGCGCGACCGCTTCTTCAAGGCGGACGAGGCGGCGAAGTACGGCCTCATCGACCGGGTGATCGAGCAGCGGGAGGTCGAGCTGCGGCGTACCGGGTTCGCCGCCCAGAACGGCGGCGGCTAGGCCGGCGCTCTCGTCATCCGCTCGACGTCCTCGAGGACCCGGCGGAAGCCGCGGGTGAGCACTGGCTTCCAGACGATCTCCTCGATGCCGCCACGAGCGGCGTGGGGACGGTATAGCTGGATCGCCAGTCCACCTGGGTGCGATCCCCGTTGGGGCTGAGGCGGATCGAGCCACCGTGGTGCTCGAAGGGGATGTTGAGGTCGACGATCAGATAGTCGAGCCGGGTCGGCCTCTCGTAGGCGGTGACCTCCTCGTCGAACCTGAACGGGCGGGCCTTGATGCGCCGCAGGGCACCCACGCCGTTCGGCTGCGGATCGCCGTCGCGGAGCAGCTCCGAGCCGTCGATGCCCCGAAAGCGGTCGTAGTTCGCGTGATCAGTGAGCAGGTCGAAGATGGCCTCAGGCGGGGCGGGGATCGAGCGGGTGACGTGGATGCTGCGCATCAGATGCTGCGAAGCGACAGCCGCGTCATCCGGGCGTGCGGGGATTCGGAGTCGGTCATCTAGCGCCCGCCAGCGTAGAGACGACGGCCTCGTAGACGCCGTCACCCATGCGGCCGTCGGTCACCGTGACATTCGCTCGCCCGGCGATCGCCTCGCGCAGCGCCGGGTCCCGCTCGGGCCCGTTGGCCGGCACGAAGAAGCGCCCGACGACCTGGGAGACCTCGAGGTCCTCCACCGAATCGCCGATCGCGATGCACTCCTCCTGCGCGTAGCCGCGAGTACGCATGTGGAAGGCGACCGCCGTCGCCTTGCTCGCGCCCTCCGGGAGCAGGTGGTAGGCGTGCGCCGGGCCCTCGATCCCCTCCATCGGCGCGAAGATCGCGCCGTTGTCGACCAGGCGCAGTCCCGTGTGGCCACGCTCCGAGAGCAACCGGTTCCCCTCCTCGACGTCGACCATGCCCCGAAACAGAAGCGAGAACTCACGCTGGCGGTGCCAGGGGTTGTGCCACTCCAGGCGGCCGGCGAAGTGCTCGAAGAGCTCGTCGGGGATGCCCCGGTCGACCATCGTCTCCGCGAGCGTCTTGCCCGGATCGGGCTCAATGTCACCGACGAGCGCCGTCCGCTCCCCGTCGATCACGACGAGGCAGCCGACCTCGCAGATGTAGGAGGTCGACCCGATCAGCTTCGCGTCCTCCAGCACCGAGGACTCGCGCCGCCCGGACTTGATCACGACCTCCACCCCGGCGCGATGGCAGGCCTCCAGCGCCCGGGCCTGCAGCATGGAGAACTTGCCCTCGGAGTCGCGGAAGAGCGAGCCGTTGCGGCCCAGCAGGGTGCCGTCCAGGTCGGTGTAGACGCAGCGAAGAGACATCGGCGCCGAACCGTACCTGCGGTTACCGTTGACCAGTGCCCGCCTGGCGACTGACCGACAGGACTCTCGAGCTGAAGCGGCCGATCGGGGCCGGCATTGTCAACGTCACCGACGACTCGATGTTCGACGGAGCGCGCAGCGGCACGCCGGGGCAGGCGATCGCGGACGGTCTCGAGCTGGCCGAGGCCGGATTCGAGATGCTCGACGTGGGCGCGGTGGCGGCGCGGAGCGGTCCGCCGGTTCCTGCCGAGGAGGAGGCCGACCGGTTGGTGCCCGCAATCGCAGGCCTGGTGGAGCGCACCGATCTGCCGATCTCGGCCGACACCTTCTCCTCCGAGGTCGCCCGCAGCGCCCTCGAGGCCGGAGCCGTCGCGGTCAACGACATCGCCGGCGGCTCCGAGCAGATGCTCGACCTCGCGGCTGAGACGGGCTGCGGGCTGGTCGTCATGCAGATCGAGGGCCCGCCGCGCGAGGACCGCGACCCGCCTCGCTACGACGATCCGGTCGACCACCTGAAGGGCTGGTTCAGCGGCCGGCTCGAGACAGCGACGAAGCGGGGCGTGGACGAGGAGCAGATCGCGCTCGATCCGGGGCTCGACTTCGACCTCTCGGTGGATGACGACCTCGAGATCCTGCGACGGCTCGGCGAGCTGAAGCAGCTCGGCCGGCCGCTGTACCTCTCGCTCTCCCGCAAGGACTTCCTCGGCGCGGTGCTGGCCGGCTCCTGGGAGGAGCGGCTGCCGCCGAGGGATCGCGAGTGGGCGACGGCCGCGGCGGTGGCGCTGGCTGTGTCGGCCGGTGCCGATGTGCTGCGATTGCACGACGCGAGCGCGCTGCAGGCGATGCAGATCGCCGCTGCGATCGACGCGCCGCGGGGTGTCGAGGTTGCCTAGCCAGCATCAAATGGGTGGCTCCTGGCGGAGCCCCCTCGCATCAACGGCCGGCGGTGCCTGGGAGCCGGCGCTCGGCCCCGCCCGGGAGGACGGAAGACTCGTCGCCGAGTCCGCCGAGGCGGCGACGATGGCGAAGCTCACCGGGCTGCCGGACTCGCTACACCCGGCCCTCTCGGAGGCGCTGGTGGCAGCGGGGATCGAGTCGCTCTACTCCCATCAGGCCGCCGCGTACGAGACCGCCCTCGGCTCGCACCTGATCCTGACCAGCGGGACTGCCTCGGGGAAGTCGCTCTCCTTCAACCTGCCCGTGCTCGACGGCATCGCGCACGATCCGAAGCGGCGGGCCTTCTACCTCTACCCGACCAAGGCGCTCGCCCAGGATCAGGCCCGCAAGCTCGGCGAGCTGCGCCCTCCTGGGCTGCGCGAGGCGATCTACGACGGCGACACCCCGCGCGAGGATCGGCCCTCGATCCGCCGGCGCGCCAACCTCGTGCTCACGAATCCCGACATGCTCAACGTGGGCGTCCTCCCCCACCACAAGCGCTGGGGCGATTTCCTCGCGAACCTCGGCTGGGTGGTGGTTGACGAGGCCCACACTTACCGCGGCGTCTTCGGCTCGCACGTCGCCAACGTGCTGCGGCGGTTGCGGCGGGTCGCACGCCTGTACGGCGCAGAACCCCGCTTTGTGTTGGCGTCGGCCACGATCGCCAACCCGGGCGAGCTCGCCGAACGGCTCACCGGCCTGCCGTTCGAGCTGCTCGACGACGATGGAGCGCCGCGGGCGGGCCGCGAGATCGCGATGTGGAACCCGCCGGTGATCGAGCAGCGGACGATGACCCGGCGCTCGCCGGTCTCCGAGGCCGCCGATCTGCTGGTCGAGCTGGTCTCACGCGGCGTGCGGGCGATCTGCTTCATGCGCAGCCGCCGCGGCATCGAGCTGATCAACCGGTTCGCCTCGGACGAGCTCGTCCGCCGGGGTCAGAGCGGGATGGCCGACCGGATCGCCCCCTACCGCGCCGGCTACACCCCGCAGCAGCGCCGCGAGATCGAGTCCCAGCTCGCCTCGGGCGACCTGCTCGCGGTGGCCGCCACCGATGCACTCGAGCTCGGCATCGACGTCGGTGAGCTCGACGCCGCGATCTGCGTCAACTTCCCTGGAACGGTCGCGAGCCTCAGGCAGATGTGGGGCAGGGCCGGCCGGAAGCGCCGCGGGCTCGCCGTCTACGTCGCGGGCGAGGACGCGCTCGACCAGTTCTTCTGCCGCCACCCCGACGAGTTCCTCGAGCGGCCGGTCGAAGCGGCGATCCTCGATCACCGCTCCCAGCAGATCCAGATGCAGCACCTCCTCGCTGCCGCCTACGAGGCGCCGCTCGGGCCCGACGACGACGAGATCCTCGGCGAGGGCTGGCGCGAGCGCGCCGAGCGGATGGTCACCGCCGGCGAGCTCCGGCGCGGGCGGGGCGAGCGCTACCTGACCCGCACGGGCGATTTCGTCGCCGGCCGGATCGCGCTCCGCTCTTCGTCCGCCGACAGCGTCGCGGTGATCGACGCCTCCTCGGGGGAGATGCTCGGCAACGTCGAGGCCGAGCGGGCCTTCTCGACCGTCCACCCTGGCGCGATCTACCTCCACCTGGGGCGCTCCTACAACGTCACGGAGCTGGACGTGGGCTCGCGGCGCGCGATCGTCAGGCCGTTCGAGGGCGACTACTACACGCAGGTGAAGAAGGAGACCGAGGTCTACATCGAGGGGATCGAGACCCAGCGCAGCGCACTGGGGGTCGAGCTCAACTTCGGGACGGTCTCGGTCTCCGAGCAGGTGATCGCATACCAGCGCAAGCGCCTCGGCGACAACAAGGTGATCGACATCGTCTCGCTCGACCTCCCCGAGCAGAACTTCGTCACCCAGGCGCTCTGGTACGTGATCTCGGAGCGGATGGCCGCCGCGTTGCCCAGCGAGGTGCTGCTGGGCGCCCTCCATGCCTCCGAGCACGGGCAGATCGCGGTGCTGCCGCTGATCGCGATGTGCGACCGCTGGGACATCGGCGGGCTCTCCACCAACATCCACTTCCAGACCGGGCAGCCGACGATCTTCATCTACGACGGGCACCCCGGCGGCATCGGGATCACCCGCCGCGGCTACGAGGAGTTCGAGCGCCTTGTCGGCGACGCCGACCGCCTGATTCGCGAGTGCCCCTGCGACGACGGCTGCCCCTCCTGCGTTCAGAGCCCCAAGTGCGGCAACCTGAACGAGCACCTCCACAAGGGGGGTGCGCTCGAGCTGATGGGGATGATGCTCGGCAAGGGAGCCCGGGCAGAGAAACGGAAGCGCTCAGCCGGCTGAGGGGTCTACCGCCTCGAATGCTTCGGCCTTGGTGGGGAAGCCCTCCACCCGCACCAGCCGGCCGTCCCGGAACCAGAAGACGTCCGTCTCATCCGACTCGACCTGGATATCGCTGCCGCGCCCGCGGGCCACGAGCCTCGTCTCGGCGACCACTACGTCCCCAAGATCGGTGAGTTCGAGCGGCTCCCAGCTCAGCTCAGTGAATATCTCCTGCAGCATCCGCCAGAACTCCTTCGATTCCTCTCGGCCGCGGTAGGTCCTCGTGTCGGGCACGTCGGAGCGTCCGCTGATCTCGAAGTCCGGTGCCAGGCCGGCCCACAGGTCGGGCGCCGCCACCTCGGGATCGACGAACTCCTCGCCCGAGCGGTCGATCGAGTTGATGACCTCGTAGTTCCGCCGCACGAGCGCGACGTTCTCCTCCGACACCGCCCGCAGTATCGCGTGGCAGACTCGGGTCGTGTCCCAACGCGTACAGATCTCGGTGATCGGCGCAGGTCAAGGTGAGGAGGAGATTCTCCGAGAGGCGGAGGAGGTCGGCCGTCGGATCGCCGAAGCCGGGGCCGTTCTGGTCTGCGGCGGGCGGACGGGCGTGATGGAGGCGGCATCCAGGGGAGCCTCGAAGGTGGGCGGGACGGTGGTCGGCATCCTTCCCGCGCTCTCGACGGCCGACGCGAATCCATTCGTGACGCACGCGGTGGCGACGGGAATAGGCGAGGCCAGAAACCTCGCGGTGGTCGCTTCCGGCGCGGCGGTGATCGCGGTCGGAGGCGAGTGGGGAACGCTCTCCGAGATCGCCTATGCCCGCAAGCTCGGCCGTCCGGTTGTCGCGATCCAGAGCTGGACCCTCCGCAATCGCTCCGGAGCGGACCTCGGGATCATCGAGGCCCAGACAGCTGAGGAGGCCGTCCGGGCCGCCCTCTCCGGCGCGGGCCAGGCTCAGCGGTAGCGAGCTCGGAGCGCCAGGATCGCGAAGGCATGCGACCAGGCGAGCGGCGTCGTCGAGGTCGGGGCGCCGGTCGCCGCATCCACTCGCTCGGGCAGCGTTCCGTGGGCGGTCTCTGCGCGGTGGAGCTCGGCCAGGAGCCGATCGGCGGCTCGGGTCTCGCCCAGCTCGATGAGCGCCCAGGCCGACCAGGCGGTCGGCGCGGTCCAGACCTCGCCGGGAGTCCAGCCCTCGATCGGGGGGATGCCGTAGCGGGTCGACTCGCGGGTGAGGGCCAGGAGCGTTTCTCTGACTGCTCCACGCAAGCCCGGGCTAAGGAAGATGGTGGCGGCCCAGGCGGCCGCGGAATCCAGGCGGTCAGTGCCCTCCCCCCTGACCAGGCCACGCGGGGTCTCGAAGCGGCTCAGGATTTCCCGGGCTGGGACGTCGGCCGCGACCGCGTTGCCGAGCAGGTCTCCGGTGACGTTCTCGCCGTAGTCCTGCCGGTCACGCCAGTCCGCCGGACTGTCCTGTTCTAGGCGGCTCCTGGCGGCATTGCGCAGGACAGTCCCGGCTGTCGCCTGGTCCGCTGCCGCCGCCCATCCTTCGGCATCGCCAGCCTCCCGACGTCCGGGGACCGTGTCGCCGTCGGGGTAGAAGCGGGCGGCGCCGTCGAGGTCCAGGCTCGCCAAGAAACCCGTGACGCGACGCGCCTCCGGCCGCAGCCCCGCGGCCTGGAGTGCGATCGCCCCGGCCGCTGCGTCGCGCGGCCAAACGTAGTCCCAGCCGTCGCGCTCCCCGGCGATCATCGCTCCGCTCCGCGGATCGGTTAGCGCCAGCAGAACGCGGAGGGAGCGCCGGTAGAGCCGGCGAGCCCAGGCCGGCGCGGCGGGATCGAGGGGTTTGGCGCGGTTCCGAATCCCGGCCAGGGAGAACGGGCCGGACCGCACCACCTCGAAATGGGGGGCCGGCAGCCGCGTGTCGATCGGCGCGGGCGGCTGCTCGGTCGCACCCGAGATGGAGGCCGCGACGAGGACCGCTGCGGCCACCGCGACAATGCTCCGCTTCACCTCGCTGACGCTAGCCTGTGCGCCTCCCGGCGAGGTAGCTCAGTTGGTAGAGCACACGACTGAAAATCGTGGTGTCGCCAGTTCGATTCTGGCCCTCGCCATTCTTCCCGGACCCACGTGCATTTCACCTGTTCTGGGTGACATGCTGGCTCTGTGACAGCGCCATCGTTCGCTTCGACGTCACCGGACACCACCAGCGACATGGAACATCCCGATAACGCGGTCTCTACGAGGTCACCATGCTGCGCCCCCGACGCAAAGCATGAGGCGGCAGCCGACCCGACCGTCGCCATCAAGGCCCGGACTGAGCCACTCACGACCGACGAGATGGTTGGGATTAAAAAGGGCTCCTTCCTGATGGGCAGCGATGACCGCTGGGCCTATCCATCCGACGGCGAAGGGCCCGTTCGCGAGATCTCACTCGACTCGTTTTGGATCGATCCGGTGGCCGTCTCCAACGGAGCCTTCGCCTCCTTCATCGAGGCGACCGGATACGCGACCGAGGCAGAGCGGTTCGGCTGGTCGTTCGTCTTCGCAGGGCTCCTACCGGACGATTTCCCGCCAACGCAGGCCGTCGTCGAGGCTCCCTGGTGGCGGAAGGTAGACGGGGCCGATTGGCAACACCCGGAGGGGCCGCAGTCTTCGGTCGACGACCGCCTCGATCACCCCGCCGTGCATGTCACCTGGAACGACGCTCAGGCGTATTGCACCTGGGCGCGGCGGCGTCTGCCGACCGAGGCCGAGTGGGAGTTCGCGGCCCGCGGCGGCCTCGATGGCAAGGCATTCCCTTGGGGGGACGAGCGCGAGCCAGGCGGTGAGCACCGGATGAACGTCTGGCAGGGGGAGTTCCCGATCAAGAACACCGAGGCCGACCGCTACTACGGAACCTGCCCGGTTGACGCCTTTCCTCCCAACGGCTACGGCCTGCACAACGTGACCGGCAACGTCTGGGAATGGGCCGCGGACTGGTTCGATCCTGCGTTTCGACGGCAGGACCGAGGCCACCATCCCCGCGGTCCCGCGACGGGCACCGCCAAGATCCAAAAGGGCGGGTCATACCTCTGTCACGACTCCTACTGCCGGCGCTACAGAGCGGCGGCCCGGCAGGGCAACTCACCGGACAGCTCCGCCGGCAACGTCGGCTTTCGCTGCGCGCGCGACGCCTGAGAATTCAGTCAGGCTCCTCGGCCATTTTCTGTTGCGCGTCCGCCAGCGCGCTCTTCACGGCCTGGACGTGACGCCCCTCTGCCTCGCCCTTCTGTTTCTGCACAGCGCGCGTCACGGCGGCCTCGACCTGCTCAGCCTCAGACTTCGAGTAGACCACGATTAGGCCCGCGCCGCCGAGCGGGATCGTCTCTCCCGCCTGCTCGCCGATCTTGTCGGCAGCCTTGTGGTGAAGCAGCTTGCCGGCGCCGCCGCCCAGAGCGGCCCCGATGGCGGTGGTCGCCAAGAGCGGCGGGGCGGCCAGGCCGATCGCCAATCCAACGCCGCCAAGGGCACCCGCGCCCTCGCGGACCATGTGATCGGTTTCCTCCACCGACAGCTCGCCCTCCAGATCCTTGGCGACGAGTGCCATGCCCTGTAGGTGGGCGCCGCTGTTGCGGACGGCTTCGTAGTCCTCCTCGGCGGCGTCCTTCGACATGTAACCGCCGATCAGGACGTCGATCGTGTCATGGAGCTTCATGGGGACCTCCAGTCCGAAGCACCGGTTGGGTCAGGCAGAGAGGGCGTGCGCGGTGTGCCCGTGGTGGTGGGCCGTGTGCAGCTCATGCGCCTCCTCCTTCGAAGGCTGCGGCTTGATCTCGAACACGACCTTTTTGATCGTTCCGGTGAACTCGAACGGCTTGCGGTCCTCATAGGCCTGGTCGACCACACCGCCGTTGTCCCGCCCGATGTCCATCCCGGCATAGCCGGAGAAGCGGATCGGGACTGTGTGGTCCATGCGGCCCTTGCCGACGGCCCGGTCGCCGATGAAGAGGGTCACCTCGCCCCCAGTGGCCGGTTTCGCCTCGTCGGCGGCGAACTCCATCCTCACCGAGACCGCGCCGGCGGGCAGCTCCTCCTCGGCCTCCTGACGGAAGACGAAGACGCCCATCATGGAATAGCTGTGCGTGAGCTTGCCCTTGTCGACGAAGAGCGAGAACCCGCCCAGATGGTCCGCCTCCGCGACGATCACCCCTTCAGCGCCGCCATCCGGGATCACCAGGTCGGCACTGATCGAGTAGGAGTGGTTGTAGATCCGCGGGATCATCCCCGAGAGGACGTTCTGGACGTCGCCTCGGAACTCGTACTTAGCGACCTCCGGCAGCGGCGGCACGATGCCGAAAAACGACGTCAGGGCGGACAACAGAGGCGTCACCTTGTACTTCTCGGCCTCCTGCCAGAAGAGCTCCCTGAGCTCCTTCACCTTCTCGGGGTTCTCCGCGGCGAGGTCATGCGCCTGCGAGAAGTCGTCGGGCAGGTAATAGAGCTCGACCGGGTCCTGATCCGGGTCCCAGACACCCGGCTTGTACGGCTCGAGCGCCTCCGGGGTGATCACCCAGGGGATGCGCTCGGTCCGCACCGAGAGCCACCAGCCGTCCTTGTACATCGCCCGGTTGCCGATCGTCTCGAAGTACTGCTGGGTGTGGTGCTCGGGAGCTTCCCCGTCGGTCAGCGAGTCCGCGAACGTCTCACCGTGCATGGGCTGCTGCTGGATGCCGTCGATATGGGTCGGCATCGGCACGCCGGCGATGTCGAGGACCGTCGGCCCGATGTCGATCACGTGGGTGAAGTGACTCCGGAGCGCACCGCTCTCCTTGACCTTGTCGGGCCAGTGGACGACCATCGGGTTGCGCGTACCCCCGAGGTGCGAGCCGACTTGCTTTCCCCACTTGAACGGCGTATTGCCCGCCCACGCCCAGGCGGCCGAATAGTGAGGGGCCATCATCTGGTTACCCCACGCCTCGATCCCTCCGTAGCGCTCCGAGAGCTGCAGCTGCATCTCGTCGGTCAGCGGGATGCCGTTCTGCATGGTCAGCTCGTTGAATGAGCCCGTGATGGTGCCCTCCATGCTGGCGCCGTTGTCGCCCCAGATCCAGAAGATGAGCGTGTCGTCCAGCTCGCCGAGCTCATCGATTGCGTCGATCACCCGGCCGACGTTGTGGTCGGCGTTCTCCGAATAGCCGGCGTAGACCTCCATCTGGCGCGCATAGAACGCCTTCAGCTTGTCCGGCACGTCCTCCCAGGCGGGGAACGCTTCGTCGCGTTCCGTCAGTTCCGCGTCGGGCGGGATGACCCCGAGCTCCTTCTGCCTGGCGAACGTCTCCTCGCGCAGCTTGTCCCAGCCCTGGTCGAACTTGCCCTTGTACTTCGCCGCCCATTGATCGGCCACGTGGTGCGGCGCGTGGCTGCAGCCGGTCGAGAAGTAGGTGAAGAACGGCTTGGTCGCGTCCTGGGCGCGGACCGCGTGCAGCCACTCGATCGTCTTGTCGGCCATGTCGTCCGGCAGGTAGTAGGGGTCCTCGCCGTCGTCGCCGTAATAGGTCTCGGGGGTGCCGATGATCTTCTGGTTCTCGGCCAGGCACGGGTCCCACTGGCCCGAGCCCCCGCCGAGGAAGCCGTAGAAGTAGTCGAAGCCCCAGCCGACAGGCCAGCGGGTGAACGGCCCGGCCGGACCTTGCTGTCCGTCAGGCGTCAGGTGCCACTTGCCGAACGCGGCGGTGCTGTAACCGTTGTCCCGGAGGATTCTCGGGAACGGAACGCAGTCGTCGGGGACGAACGCCGTGTAGCCGGGGAACCCGGTCGAGAACTCGCCGACCGAGCCGAATCCGACCGCGTGGCTGTTGCGGCCGGTGAGGAGCGCCGCTCGGGTTGGGGAGCAGAGGGCGGGGACGTGGAAGCGGTTGTAGCGGACACCCTCGTCCGCCATCCGGGTGTAGTTCGGTGTGTCGATCGGGCCGCCGAAGGTCGCGGGGTTGCCGAAACCCGCGTCGTCGATCAGCACCACCAGGACGTTCGGGGCCCCATCGGGGGCCTCAACGTGGCCGATGGCGTCCCAGTCCGGCTGCGAGCCGTCGAGGGTGCGTTTCGTGACGCCGCCGAAGGGAGGCATGCGGATCGGCAGCTTGCTTCGATCGGGCTGGCTCATCATCTACCTCCGGGGTCTGGAGCTGCTTGAGGATTCGTTTCCGTCTCAGCTTGCGGTCAAAGCCAACATTGCGAACGGCGGGACCGCATCATCCGAAGCGGGTGAAACCCGGTTCAGCTCCTCAGGCGGAACCCAACAGCTTGGCCTTCTCCCGCTCGAACTCCTCGTCCGAGAGCACGTTCTGCTCATGGAGCTCGCCGAGTTGCTTCAGCTGCTCCATCACCTCGGGGGTCAGCCCGCCCGCGGCGGCCGGCTCGGGCTGCTGAGCGGCGACGGCCTCTTCCTCCTGCGCTGCCTGCTTGGCGTCATGGTGTTTCTTCGCGGCCACAGCAGCTCCGCCGACCACGGCGGCGCGCCGGCGGCGCTGACGTCTGTCTCGTCCTAGTGGCATCTCAAGTCCTCCTTGAATGGCTTGTCTTGCCACGATCGAGCGGGGGAGGCGATGGCGCATCATCCTTTTCGGGTGATTCCCGCTTCTGCGATTTCACCCGATCAGGATGAGGACGGGGAGCAGCTGGTCAGGTTGGCTTCTGAACCAATCGGTATGCAAACCGCAGCCGCCAACCCGAACAACTTCGAGTACGTCGCTCGCCCGCGGCTCCCGGTCGTGGCCGAGGCGGTGTTCGCGAGCGGCTGGCTGCTCACCATCGGGCTTCTGAACCTCTTCTACGCGATCTCGGTGCTCGCCGGCTCGCACATCTTCATCACCACCGCCTCATGGCTGGTCGGTGACGCCCGGCCGGAGGGCTGGCTGATGCTGGTCGTCTCGTTGATCCAGCTCGCCGCCGCCCCGGGGGTTCTGCTCGGTCGCCTGGGAGCCGCAGCGGTGGGACTGCTTTCAGTGGTCGGCCACGTCGTCGCGCTGATCATGTTCTTTGCCGATGCGCCCGGGTTCGCGATCGCCCTGTTTTTGCTGGACCTGATAGTCGCCCTCTGTCTGCTGGCGGTGGTCAGGAGCGCCCGCTCCGTGGC
>CAVOHV010000015.1:0-425783 GCA_963695805.1 uncultured Solirubrobacterales bacterium
GCGCGCTCGTGGAGGCAGACGGTCAGCCCGGCGGCGCGCCAGTCCCCGAACAGGCCGGACATGTGGGCGGCCACCTCGTCCTCGCCGGTGTACAGCTCCGACGGATAGCCGATCCGCTGCTGGCGCTCGAAGACCGCCGAGAGCTCCTCCTCCTGGGCGGGCGGACCGAGCGCGACGTACCCGGAGCCGTGATAGCTGAGGGCATCGGGATCGGACTGCCCGGAGTATCTCGACGCAGGCCGCCATCAGCTCCTGCATGGCCGGCTGGAAGTAGTTGTTCCGGATCACTCCGCAGGCGATCCCTGAGGCGCCCGCCGCGACGCCGGCCTTGTCGACGACCAGCGCCTCCTCTCCCCTATCGGCCAGGTGCCAGGCAGTGGACAGCCCGTGGACGCCGGCGCCGATCACCAGATGGCGCGCGGAGTCGGGCAGCGCCGGCATCAGCTCAACTCAGTGCTCCGGGGGCTCCCAGCCCTCGAGCACCGGTGGGCTCCAGTCGTCGCCGACGGTCTTCGAGTCGCGCACCCAGGGGCCGAGCTCGGGCTGGGGGAACTTGGCGTGGGGTCCCTTCAACCGGATGCCGTAGGAGTTGCCGGAGGTGAGGTGTGCCATCAGCACCTTCCGCGCGATCTCGTGCTCGCGTCCCTCAGGGATCGGGAAGTAGATCCGCAGGAAGGAGTTCGAGTAGCGGTCGAAGACGGCGGGAGTCCCCCTCCTCCTCCAGCAGCTCCACGTCCTCGAGCCAATTGAGGTCCTTGCCTGGGGTCGCGGCGTCCAGGTCGATGCCCTCGACCAGGGAGATGTCTTCCTGATACGGAAAGCGCTTGCCGGAGAGGTACTCCGCGTCGATCGAGACGACCTTCTCGGGCTCGCGAACCTCGTCGGCGCGGGTCACTGGCCGTCCTCCGCGCCAGTGCGCGCCGCGTCCGGGATGTAGTCCACGGGATTCTCGAGGTACTGGTCGAGCAGAGTGCGGATCTCGCCGAGCGCGCGCTCCTCGGTGACGCCGGGGATGTACTCCGTGCCGGCCAGAGGCACCCGCGCCATGGCGGAGGCCTCCACGGTGAGCGCGGCGAGGTCCTCGGGCTCGAGGTTGTGAACGCTCGTCTTGCCGCACGCCCGGGCCAGCATCTGGACCTCGAGCGTCAGGGCGTGCAGGAAGTTGAAGACGCGCTGCGCCGCCTCGTCGACGTCGAGCCGCTTGCGCAGCTCGGGGTCCTGCGTGGTGATCCCGACCGGGCAACGGCCCGTGTGGCAGTGGTAGCACTGGCCGGCCGGGACGCCGACGGTCCCCTCGTAGTCGGTGACGCCTGGGATCTCCTTGTTGCAGTTGAGCGCCATCAGCGCCGAGTGCCCGATCGCAATCGCGTCGGCGCCGAGCGCCAGGCACTTCGCGACGTCGCCGCCGTTGCGAATTCCGCCGGCGACGACCAGGTCGACGTCGTCGGAGAGCCCGACGTCCTCCAGCGCGCGGCGCGCCTCCGGGATCGCGGCCAGCAGCGGGATCCCGGTCTCCTCGGCGGCGATGTGCGGGCCCGCGCCGGTACCACCCTCGGCACCGTCCAGATAGATGATGTCCGGGCCGCACTTGGCGGCCATGCGAACGTCGTCGTAGACCCGTGCCGCACCCAACTTGAGCTGAATCGGGACCTCGTAGTTGGTCGCCTCGCGCGTCTCCTGGACCTTCAGCGAGAGGTCGTCGGGGCCGAGCCAGTCGGGGTGCCGTGCCGGCGAGCGCTGGTCGATGCCGACGGGCAGGCTCCGCATCTCGGCGACCTGTTCGGTCACCTTCTGGCCCATCAGGTGCCCGCCGACCCCGACCTTGCAGCCCTGGCCGATGAAGAACTCAATCCCGTCGGCCAGCATCAGGTGATGGGGGTTGAAGCCGTAGCGGCTCTGGATCACCTGGTAGTACCACTTGGTCGAGAGGTCGCGCTCGGGCGGAATCATTCCGCCCTCGCCCGAGCAGGTGGCAGAGCCCGCCATCGAGGCACCCTTGGCGAGAGCCATCTTGGCCTCCAGCGAGAGGGCGCCGAAGCTCATTCCCGTGATGTAGATGGGGATGTCGAGCTCGAGCGGCTTCTTGGCGAAGCGACTGCCGAGCACCGTCGTGGTGTCGCACTTCTCGCGGTAGCCCTCGATCACGAACCGCGTCAGGGTTCCGGGCAGGAAGATCAGGTCGTCCCAGCCGGGAAGCTTCTTGAACATCGAGAAGCCGCGCATCCGGTAGCGGCCCAGCTCCGCCTTCATGTGGATGTCGTTGATGACCTGAGGCGTGAAGATCGGGCTGCGCCCGATCACCTCGCGCGAGTCCGGTGAATGCTCCTGATCGGCCATCCTGGCCCTCCTAGAGGACGAGCTTCCGCTCGCTGGGTTCGAGGTTGTCGTAGTTGTAGAGCTTCTTCCCGGAGACGAACTTGCGCAGCTTCGGCGGTTCGCCGAGCCCGTAGATCGAGAATTTGCGCTCGACGAGCTCGGTGTCGTCGTCCGTCCAGTCGGCCTCCACGCAGTCGATGCCGAGAGAGGCGATGTCGCCCCCGACGTAGATGGTGCCGTCATACATCGAGTCCCCCAGCCCGTGGCCGACGTCGCCGAGGATGATCTGGCGCCCCCGCTGCAGCATGAAACCGGTCATCGAGGCGGCGTTGCCGAGCACGATGATGGTGCCGCCCTTCTGATCGATCCCGGTGCGCGCGCCGACGTCGCCCTTGACGACCAGGTCGCCGCCCCGAAGAGCGGCGCCCGCCAGCGAGCCGGCGTTGTTCTCGACGATGACGACGCCGGACATCATGTTCTCGGCCACCGACCAGCCGACGCGCCCGGTGATCTCGACCTCGGGCCCGTCGATCAGCCCGCAGCCGAAGTACCCCAGGCTGCCCTCGAACCGGACCCGGCAGCGGGCCAGAATCGCCACGCCGAGGGAGTGACGGGCGCTCGGATCGCGCACTGTCACGTCGGTGACGCCCTCCTCGTAGATCAGCCACCGGAGCTCGGCGTTGATCTTGCGCGTGGTCATGTCCCGAGCCTCGATCACCGCGCTCTGCCCGTCGATCTTCGCCTGCTTCGGAACCGAGTCGTCGAGCTCGACGAGCCCGCGCTCGTCCATGCGGGGCTGCTCGCTCACCTGCTCCACACGCGCACCTCGCCCTCGTACGGGTCGTGGGTCTCGATCTCGCGATCGAGCACCTGGCGGATCGCGACCTCCTCGGAGGCCAGGGCCACGATGTCATCGTCCTCGTACAGCACCAGCGGCTTGGCGCCCAGCTCGTCCTTGGCCACTCCGAGCGAGTCCTCCGTGACGCACATATAGGTGAAGACGCCATCCAGGTCCTCGAGGCTCTGATGCATCGCCTCCTCGAGAGTCCGTCCTCTAGTCATCTGCTCGGCGAGGTAGACGGCGATGATCTCCGAGTCGCACTCGGACTGAAAGCGGTGGCCGGCCCGGGTCAGGCGCCGCCGCCACTCGTGGAAGTTGGTGAGCTGCCCGTTGTGGACGACTGCGACGTCCGGGAACGGATAGGCCCAGTAAGGGTGGGCGTTGGCGATGTCCACATCCGACTCGGTCGCCATCCGCGCGTGACCGATCGCGTGGGTGCCCATGAACTTCCCCAACCGGTACCCGTCAGAGACCGTCTCGGCGTCGCCGAGGTCCTTGATGATCTCGAGCGAGCGTCCGAGGGAGAGAACCTCGGTGTGGCGCACCCGCTCGACCGCATCGGCCAGCTGCTTCAGGTCGCCGTCGAAGTCGAAGACGATCGTCATCGTGCGCGGCGCCTCCTTGATCTCCTCGATCCGGGCCCCGGCGGCGCGCAGGCGCGTCTCGACCTCGCCCCGCTCCCGCTGCATCCGCCGTTCGAGGTCGGGGTCGTGCTCGGTCGACTCGCTCAACTTCACGTGCATCACGTACGTCCCGCCGCCTCCGCCGCGGTAGAGCGCGAAGCCGGTCGAGTCCGGCCCCCGATGCTTCATCGCCTGGAGCATCCGGGTCATGTCGCGCCCGACCTGCTCCTGCCCCCCACCGTTCCGATAGATGATCCCCGCTATCCCGCACACGGTCGATCACCCACCGAGCTCATGGCATGACGTCCAGGTACTGCTCACGCTCCCAGTCGGTCACAGCTGCGAGGTAGCGCTCCCACTCGTCACGCTTGTAGTGCATGAAGACATCGTAGAGACGGCCGGGCATCGCCCCGCGGACCACGTCATCGGCCTTGAGCGCTTCCAGCGCTTCGCCCAGGTGGTCCGGCACCCGCTCGAACTCCGCGCCCTCGGCGAGCAGGTCGTAGGTGTTCCGTTGCTGGGGGGGACCGGGATCGAGCTCCCGGCGAACCCCGTCCAGGCCGGCGGTGAGCAGCGCGGCCTGGGTCAGGTACGGGTTGCAGGAGGAGTCCACTCCGCGAAACTCGAAGCGGCCGCCGCTGGCGACTCGCACCGTGCAGGTGCGGTTCTGCCAGCCGTAGTTCTTGTAGACGGGCGCCCAGAAACCGAAGTCCCACATCCGCTTGTAGGAGTTGACCGTCGGCGAGCCGATACACACCAGCGCCCGGAAGTGGTCCAGGATCCCGCCCATGAACCGCTGACCCACCTCTGAGAGCTGCGCCGGCCCGTCCGGGTCGTGAAAGACGTTGTTCCCTTCCCCATCGAGCAGGGTGAAGTGGTGATGGTGCCCGTTCGCGGACACCCCGGTGAACGGTTTTGGCATGAACGATGCGTGGAGGCCGTGCTTGCGCCCCACGGCGCTGCAGATCTGGCGGTAGGTGCTGATGTTGTCCGCCGTCCGCAGCGCACGGTCGAAACGGAAGTTGAGCTCCAGCTGTCCGGGGGCGTCCTCATGGTCCCCGTAGCTCATGTCGAGGCCCATCGCCTTGCCGTAGGCGACCACGTCGAGGATCACCGGCTGCAGCTGCTCGAACTGGTTGATGTGGTAGCACCAGGGCTTGGTGACGCCCTCGGGCTCCTCGCCGGGCTCGGGGATCTTCATCCACATCATCTCGGGCTCGATCCCGCACAGGAACGAGTAGCCGAGCTCCTCCTCGACCTCGTGGGCGACCCGCTTCAGGTTCTGCCGCGGGTCCGCATCGAGCAGCTCCCCCGTCTCGGTGTCGTAGCAGTCGCAGTAGACCCGAGCGACCCGGGGGTCCCAGGGCAGGGCTTCGAAGGTGTCCAGGTCGGCCATCGCGGCCAGCTCCGACTCCTCCGGCCCGAAGCCGATGTAGTTGCCCTGGCGATCGGTGAACAGGTCCGCCGTCGCTCCGTAGACCAGCTGGTAGCCGCGGGCAGCGACCTTCGGGAACCAGCTCGCCACCACGCCCTTGCCGTTGATGTGTCCGCTGATCGAAATCTGCTGGAAGAAGACGTACTCGATCCCCTCGCTCTCGATCCGCTTCTCGATCTCGGCGATCTTCTCCGCTCGGCCGGGCGCGTCACGCGCCTCCTCCAGGGTCGGCGGGGCGGGCTCGATCTTCGGCGAGGAGAGTGCTGCCTCGACCTCGCTGGGCACCTGGTTCTGCGACGCCATGAGGGCTCCTTCGGGCGCGGACGTCCTGTCGCACTCACTCTATCCGACGGTTGAACAAAAAGGTACATTCGAGTCCCGCCCCGTCCAGTCGTGAAGTTCACCTAATAATTTGGCCTGACTCAAAAGGTTTGCTCTATATGTCTGCTGGGCACTTTGCTTGATCGGGCAGGGCGGAGCCGCTTGACTGCGACGACCATCGACCCGCCGAACGAGGGAGAGAGATGACGATCCCAGTGCGGTTGCATCGCAGCGAGCTCTGCGTCCCCGGAACCAACATGCGGATGCTGGAGAAGGCGCCTGGACTGGGCGCCGACGTGGTCATGCTCGATCTGGAGGACGCCGTGGCCCCGGACGACAAGCCCGGCGCCCGGGAGAACGTGATCGCGGCCCTCCGTGAGCTCGACTGGGGCGGTTGCTGCGTGAGCGTCCGCATCAACGGGCTGGACACGCATTACTGCTATCGCGACATAGTCGACGTCGTCGAGCAGAGCGGACGGTTCCTCGACACGGTCCTGGTCCCGAAGGTCGCATCGGCGGGGGACATTCACCTCGTCGCGACCCTGCTCGACCAGATCGAGGAGGCCGTCGGGATCGAGAAGCCGATTGGGATCACTGCGCTGATCGAGACCGCGGCCGGAATGGTGAACCTCGATGAGATCGCTGCGAGCTGCCCCGAGCGGCTGGAGGCGCTGATCTTCGGCGTTGCGGACTATGCGGCCTCGATCCAGAGCCACACCGCCTCGATCGGCGGCTCGGATGCCGGCTACGCCGTGCTCACCGACCCGAACGGCGATTCCGAGCTGGACCGGGAGCTCCACTGGGGGGACCAATGGCACTACCCCCTGGCCCGGATCGCGGTGACCTGCCGCGCCCACGGGCTGCGGCCGATCGACGGCCCGTTCGGGAATTTCGGCGACGCGGACGGATACACGGTCGCGGCACGGCGCGCCTCGATCCTCGGTTTCGAGGGCAAGTGGTGCATCCACCCGAGCCAGATCGAGCTCGCCAACGAGGTCTTCTCCCCCAATCAGCGCCTGGTGTCCCGGACCCGCCGAATCATGGCGGCGATGGAGGAGGCCGCCCGTGCGGGCAAGGGCGCGGTCTCCCTCGACGGCCGGCTGATCGACGCGGCCTCGCTGCGGATGGCTGAGCACCTGCTCACCAAGATCGAGCTGATCGACGAGCGCGAGAACAGCTCTCCGCTGGCGGTCGGAGTGGCTGAGCACGCCGCAGCGGGCTGACGGCAGCCGCTCAGCGGCCGGCACGGCATCTGACATCCTTCCGCGGATGACTCGTCCGGTCGTCCTCGGGGTTGTCGGGGACTCCGCCGCCGGGAAGACCACCCTCACCCGCGGCGTCGTCCGGATCCTCGGCGGGCGCGAACACGTCTCGTACATCAGCGGCGACGACTACCACCGCTACGGGCGCGAGCAGCGAAACGAGCTCGACATCACGCCGCTGAACCCGGCCGCCAACCACCTCGACATTCTCGGCCAGCACCTGGCGCACATCCGTGACCGAGAGCCGGTCCTGAAACCCACCTACGACCACCGCAGCGGGAGGCTTGGGCCGCCGGAGTACGTCCGCCCGCACCGCTTCGTGGTGGTCGAGGGACTGCTCAACTTCAGCTCGGAGGAGCTCTGCAGCGCCCATGACATCCGTGTCTTCCTGGCGCCGCCCGAGGAGCTGCGCCGGACCTGGAAACTGACCCGCGACTGCACGCGCAGGGGCTACACCACCCACGAGGTGATCGCTGAGCTCGATCGCCGGGAGGAGGACGTCGAGCGCTACATCCGGCCGCAGCGGCGACCGGCGGACATCATCGTCTCGTTCGCGCCCACGATCAGCGGCAACCCCGAGCTCCTCGATGCCGATCTGATCCTGCGCGACACGCTCAGGCACCCCGACCTCTCGCCCTTCCTGCTGCCCGACGGGGACGGCCCGACGCTGGCCCGCCGCGAGCACGAGTCGCTCCTCCGGATCCCGGGCGAGACCGACCCGGACCTAGCCGCCCGGCTCGAGGACGCGGTCTGGAGCCGGATGCAGTACGCGAGCCACCTGCGCGCCCAGCGACTCGGCGAGTTCACGATCGGCACGGAGCTGCACCGCTCCCAGTCGCTGGCTCTGGTCCAGACCCTGCTGCTCTACCACCTGGTCTCGACTCGGGCCGAGATCGGGGCCGGCGTCGATCCGCACCGTGGGCATCCGCCGAATGTGACCGGCGCCGACTCGGCGCTTCACGCCTAGCCCGAGTGTCCTAGCGTCGCCGGCGGGTGCGCTTCACCTCGTCGCCGTGCGAGCGGGCAAGTGCCTCGGCCGCGGCGGGTGAGCGGACGAACTCGGTGAAGGCCTTCGCCGCCTCGGAGCCGGGGCCGATGGTGGATCGGACCACGTACCAGGAGCGCTTCGGTAGGCCGCCGCGCGGGCGAATCGTCTTCAGCAGGCCGACCTCGAGCTCCAGGGCGACGGACTCGCGGGACTGCAACGCGATGCCGAGCCCGATCTGCGCGGCGCTCTTGATTGCACCGTTCGACCCCAGGGTGAGGATCGGCGGTTCGATCTGATTGGAGTGGAGGTACGTCTCGCAGAGCCGGCGCGTGCCGGATCCCTGCTCCCGCATCAACCAGGGCCTGCCCGCGAGCTCGTCCACCGCGACCCAGGCCCGCTTCGCCAGCGGGTCCTCCGGCGAGGTGATCAGCACGAACTCGTTGTCGAGGAAGACCTCGCCCTGGAACCCGCGCCCGGAGGGGGCCTGACCCGAGATCGCGACGTCCGCCTCGTGCGCCTCGAGGCGCCCGAAGACCTCCTCGCGGTTCCCGACGTGGACGGTCACCTCGATCGTGGGCTCGCGCACCTGGAAGGCATGCAGGAGCGGGGGCAGCAGGTACTCGCCAGCGGTGGTCACGGCGGTCACCCGCAGCGGGGCCGTTTCGCCCTTGGCGACCTCTCCCGCGACCTCCGAGCCCTCCTTGAGCAGGGCCAGGATGTCGGCGGCGTAGCGGGCGTAGGCCTCGCCGGCGGCGGTCGGCCTGATGCTCCGGCCGACGCGCTCGGTGAGGTCCACTCCGAGCTCGCGCTCCAGGGCGGCAACCGCGGCGGAGACAGAGGGCTGGGTCACAACGAGCTCCTCGGCGGCACCGGTCACCGACCCGTGGCGAAATACCGCAAGGAACGCCGAGAGCTGGGTCACCGTGACGGCCACGCGAAGAGCAACATATAGGGCATTACCTATTGATTGGTGTGTTTTCTTAGTTTGTGCTCGGCACAACTCGTGAGACGCTTGACGAGTGAGGAGCGAGCTGCCCCCAATCTCCCCGTCAGAGAGGCTGCTCTGCGGTCCCGGGCCGAGCAACGTCGACCCCACCGCCCTCGAGGCGATGCAGAAGCCCATGCTCGGGCACCTGGACCCAGAGCTGCACGAGATCCTGCTCGACGTCGTCGACATGCTCCGCCGCGTCTACCGGGCCCAGGGCGGGCTGGTGCTGCCGTTGCAGGCGACCGGGACATCGGGGATGGAGGCCGGCCTCGCCAACCTGGTCGAGCCGGGCGAGACGGTGATCGTCGGATCCAGCGGCTACTTCGGCACGCGGATCGCCGAGATCGCCCGGCGCTGCGGCGCCGAGGTGGTCGAGGTCAGCGCGGACTGGGGCGAGCACGTCCCGAACGAGCGCCTGCTCGCGGCCCTTGACGACCACCCCGACACCCGCCTGCTGGCCATCGTCCACGGCGAGACCTCGACCGGCTGCGAGCATCCGCTGGAGGCACTCGGCGCCGCGATGCGCGGGCGCGACACCCTGCTGATGGCGGACTGCGTCACCACCCTGGGCGGGGTCGAGGTGGACTTCGACGGCTGGGGGATCGACTACGCCTACTCCTGCACCCAGAAGTGCCTGGGCGCGCCGCCGGGGATGTCCCCGGTGGCGGTCTCGGATCGAGCGCTGGAGCGCATCCGCACCAGGCGGGCACCGGTCCCGTTCTCGATGGACCTGCTGCTTCTGCAGGACTACTGGGTGGAGCGCCCCGCCACCTACCACCACACGGCACCCATCCTCCACATCTATGCGCTCCACGAGGTCCTCCGGCACACCCTCGACGAGGGTCTCGAGCGGCGCTGGGCCAGGCACACCGAGGCAGGGACCTACTTTCAGCAGCTGACCTCCTGCGCGGGCTTCGAGCTCCTGGCGGAACCGGCGCACCAACTCGCGCCGCTGACCGCGGTCCGCGTGCCCGAGGGAGTGGATGGGAAGGCCGTGCAGCGACAGCTCCTCGCGGAGGGCATCGAGGTGGGCGGCGGCCTCGGCCCGGACGCTCCCGCGATCTGGCGGGTAGGCCTGATGGGGCCCAACGCCCGCACCGAGACTGCGGACCGCGTCTTCGAGTCGCTCGCGGCGGCGGTTGACAGCCAGGCCGTCGCGGTCGCCGTCTAGCGAACCGGTCCGGCCCGCGTCGCGACTAAAATCCGCGGTCCGATGACCTACGTCATCACCGAGCCGTGCATCGACGTCAAGGACCTGACCTGCGTCGAGGTCTGCCCCGTGGACTGCATCCACCCCACCGAGGAGGAGCCGGACTTCGACGATCACCGGCAGCTCTACATCGATCCGGCCGAGTGCATCGACTGCGACGCCTGCGTCGAGGTCTGCCCCGTGGACGCCATCTTCCCGGAGGACCAGGTGCCACCCGGGCAGGAGAAGTTCACAGAGATCAACGCGCAGTACTACACCCAGAAGTAACGTGGGCGGCCATCGGCTGAGCGCCTAGCCGGCCTGCACGCCGACCACGAAGTCGATCTCCGGATCGAGGATCTGCTCGATCAACTCGTCGTCGGGGGTGATCCCCATCTCGCGGCAACGGTTGCGGTAGTGCCGGACCTTCTGCTGCTGGTACTTGTCGAGATCGAGGCCCGGCACGGCCTTCTGGTACTCGACCAGACCGACCAGGTTGCCGCGGTACTCGTCGAAGACCTCGTGCACGAGGGCCTCGTAGGAGGGGTTCTTCTCGATCAGCGCGCGACAGGCCTGGGTACCGAAGGTGATGTGCCTGCCCTCGTCCCGCAGGATCAGCCTGAAGCCCTCCTTGAGACCCGGGAAGGCGCCCCAGAGATCGGTGGTGTCGATGACGATCTCGTAGGAGGGCATGGTGAGAACGCCCTCGACGAAGCCGTTGTACGCCGCCGAGAACCGCACGAAGCTCGCCTCGATCTCCGCCCGATCGCCGTCCATCGCGGCCTGCAGCAACTCACGCCCGTACCGCGGAAGGGCCTCGTGTAGCACGTCGCGGACCTCGAACCGGCCGCTGGGATCGACGGTCTCGCCGCGGACGAGGAAATGGCGCGCCACCTCCTCGGGCTCGAGCACTCCCACAACCTCGTCGTGCCAGCGCATGAAGAACTCGGCGTGCTTCGCCTCCTCCATCAGGAAGGTCGACAGGTAGGTGACCCAGTCGAAGCGGCCCAGCGCGTGGGAGGCGGCGATCATCGGCACGAGCTCGTCGGTCACGGCCTGCTCGCCAGCGAGGAAGCGGATGGTCACGCCGAGGAGTCCCTCTCGCTGCTGCTCCGAGATCCGGTTCCAGTCGGCGGCGTCCTGGGTGAGGTCGAGGTCGTCGACGTCCCAGATCTTCTTGATCGCAAACTTGTACTTCCGGTACATCGGGCCCTTGACCATGGCGCGCGTGAAGTGGAAGCGGCGGACGATGTCGGGGTCGAGTCGCGTGCCGTTCCCGTCGGCCATCAGAGTTCCTCCTCCTTGCCCTCGTCGACCTCGGTCGACATGTCGATGATCACGTCCTCGAGCTCGAAGCTGCCGTGCCGATCGGCCATGTGCCGCTGCACGGCCTCGACCAGCGCCTCCTCGTCCGCCGCGACGATGGTCGCCCCGCAGCCGGCCTCCAGGCATTCGTACTGACAGGCCACGGCACTCAGGCGGCGTCGCCGGCGAGCTTCAGCCAGTTGCCGAACAGCCGCCGCGCGGTGGGATGGAGCTCCTCGGCCCGAGTCTGCAGCTCGGCGAGGAAGGCGTCGGCCCTCTCCTCGTCGAGCGCCTCGGCGAGGTAGGCGCGGTACTCGGGAACCTGAGCCCATTCCCGGGCCATCTCGGGCGTGACCTCGAGGTGGAACTGGATCCCGAAGCCGCGCTCGCCGGCCTGAAACGCCTGGGTGGCCACCGGGGATCTCGCCAGAGCGACGGCGCCGTCTGGCAGGTCGAAGGTGTCTCCGTGCCACTGCAGGGACGGGAAGGGGTCGTCGACGCCCTCGAACAGCGGATGCTTCCGGCCCTCGTCAGTCAGCTCCACCGGCAACAGGCCCAGCTCCGGGCTCTCCATGGTCCGGACCCGGGCGCCCAGCGCCGAGGCCAGCAGCTGCACGCCGAGGCAGACGCCGAGGAAGGGACGTCCGTCCTCGACGACCTCGCGCACGAGCCGCTTTTCGTCCGCGAGCCAGGGATGCTCCGCGTCGTCATCGGCGCCCATCGGACCCCCCATCGCCAGCACGGCGTCGAACTCGCGCCAATCAGGCAGCGGCTGGTTCTCGTCGAGCTCGACCGCAACCGGCTCCACCCCACGCTCACTGCATCACCTCCGAGAAGACGCCCGGGGGCTCACAGGAGATGTGCTGAAGGACGAGTAGTCGCATCGCCTCGTGCTATCCCCCGTCCGCCGTGGTCGTCGCCTGCTGGCCCTTCTTCCCCTTCGGCGGGTTTGACGCGCCCACGCGCTCGTTGTTCACGTCCTCCACCTTGCCGGTATTCGCGTCTATCTGGATCACGACGAGCTGTGTGAACCCCTGGGGGTGCAAGGCGCTCCCGATCGGGTCCGACAGGGAGACGAACCAGAAGGGCTTCCGGTTGAGGCCCTGTCGGAGCATCCGGATCTGCGTGGACCCCGGGTTGAAGTCCACCTGCCGGTCGGCGATCGCGATCGCCTGCTCCTTGCTGATCCGGATCTGCGACTGCTGGCAGCTCCTGGCGACGACGGCCGCCAACACGACAAGGGCGATCAGGACGAGGATACGACCCCAGGTCGGGCGAACACGGCCACTGCGACCTGACACCCACGTGCCCGGGTCCGACCAGTTCGCTCGCTTTGGAGGATCCGCCACCTGGCCGAGACTACCCCGGCCGGCAGGCATCTCGCTGTCCTTCACCCGTCAGACGGTCGGACGGAATTCGATCCCGATGCTGGTGGCCAGCACGATGATCAAGACGATGATCACGCAGATGACGGAGATCGCCAACATCGCGTACTCGAAGCCCTTGACGTGAGTCTGCTTGGGCGGGAATTCGATTTGCTTGCCGTTCATCTCAGCGTCCTTCCGGGCTGGCCGCCCGCCTGTTGGCGACGTATCTGATCAGGCGCCTGTTCTCATAGACGACCCACCCGATCAGGACGGCGATCGTCACGAAGATGCCAATGTACGTCAGCGCGTAGTAGGCGCCGTTCGCTCCGCTGCCGTCCGGCCCGTAAACGGTCCCGGACCCGAAGGTCATGAATCCGGCACAGTCCTTGTAGTTCGCCTGCAGGATGAAGTCCGTGGAGTCATCGGCCGGGATTGCGCCCGAGTTGTGCGTGACGCAACTGGGGGCACTGTCAATTATCGCCGGCATCAGTCCTCCTCGCCAATCGGGTCGACTTTACTCTCTCCTGCTTCGCGCCCGGTCATCTCACCAGGTCCCTGGCCGCCTCACGCTGGACCTGGTCGGCGGGTGTTCGCGTCTCCCCATCGGGCTCGATCATCAGATCCTCCGCATGGGCAAACTCTGGCACGTGGATGTCATATCGGTACTCGGCCGCATCGAGCCCGTCGAGCTCCACCTCGGGCGGCACCCGCAGCAGGTTGAACTGCTTCAGGATCTTGGCCGCGACCCACCCAGAGAGGAAGCCCAGCGGCAGGAAGGTCGCCAGGCCCAGTAGCTGACCCCAGATGGAGCTGTCCACGTTGTTGAGACCGGTTGGATAGCCGGCGGCGAACACACCGACCCAGATGATTCCCAGGAAGCCCGAATAGCCGTGGACGGCAACCGCCCCCACCACGTCGTCGACCCGCATCTTCTCTTCGATCCACGTTCCGACGTAGACCACTGAGCCTCCGGTGATCATGGCAAGCAGGTAGCCGAGGGTCGGGGCGTAGACGTCGGCTCCCGCCGAGACACCGATCACTCCCGCGAGTCCGCCGGAGACGGTCCAGAATGGATCGCCCCGGCTGGTGAAGTAGGCGCCGGTGAAGCCACCCGCGAAGCCGAAGGTGATGATCATCGCGATCGAGCCGAGCGTGGTGGGGCTGAGGTAGATGTTCGCCCAGCCGGGGAACGCGGTTGATGCGATCACCAAGCAGGCGGCATAGAACCCATAGAAACCGGTGAAGATCAGCATCAGCCCCATCAGCGTCATGTGGATGTTGTGAGGTCTGAAGGTCCTTGCCAGGCCGTCCTTCGTGTATTTGCCTATTCGTGGCCCGAGGTTGAATAAGACCCCCAGCGTGAACGCTCCCGAAACGCCGTGCACGACAGCTGAGGCGATCGAGTCGTGGAAGCCGAACCGGAGCGTCATCCAGCCGCCGGCGCTCCAACCCCACGCCGCGTCCAGCATCCAGACCACGGAGCCGAGCAGACAGGCCAGGACCAGATAGGCCGAGAGCCGAACCCGCTCGAGCAACGAACCGGACATGATCGACGCGGTGGTCCAAGAGAACAGGAGGAAGGCCAGGAAGAAGACCAGGTTGATGTTGTTGGTCAGGTTCGGCCCGAAGGTGTCGGACCACGGGATCCCGCTCTGACAGGTGACGCTGGTGAAGTCGGCGCTGTTCGGCCCGATCGGCGGGATTCCGGGCTGGTTACAGCTGTAGATCCACCAGCCGATGTAGTACATGGTGGGGGTGACGACCGCGATCGTCAGGATGTTCTTCATCGCCGTGGCCAGTGCGTTCTTGCGGCGTGCCACGCCGGTCTCGTAGGTCATGAAGCCCACGTGGATGAGCCACATGAGCACGACCGTGAAGAAATAGAACTGTTCGCCCAGGATCGCGCTGTCGAGGGTCTGGGCGTCCTGCAGGTCCGTCAGCGGAGTGGTGGCCTGGGAGATGAGGACGTCCATCATCGCGCGGCCCTCCAATTCCCGCCCCGGGAGGGGATTGCGATTCTCACGGCGGCGTCAGGGTCGCAGGCCACGAGCAGCAGGAACCTATCTTGGCCAGCGGCCCTTCCACAATGGGCTCAGCCCACACATTTCTACCCACACGAGGGTAGGGTTCGCACATACGCTCGCCGTCCGGACGAGACTAGGATTGGCGCCCGGGAGAGGAACGGAGGGTTTGTTTGACCGTTAAGTCGGAGCCTGGTCCTGAGCCTGCGAGCTCGCTACGGGGCGCTCAGCGGGAGACCGAAACCCTGTACGCGGTCATCCAGACCGTCTCTTCATCGCTTGACCTCGACCGGGTCCTGGGTGGCATCGTCGACATCGCAACCGACGCGACGGGTTGCCATGCCTGCTTCATCTACTTCCTGGAAGCCGACCGCCTGGTATTGCGGGCGGCCTCGCCGCGCTACGCGTCGTTCGTAGGTGAGCTCGACCTCGGTGTCGACGAGGGCCTCGCCGGCTGGGTTGCCCGCACGAAAACCCCGGAGTACATACCCGAAGACGCGATGTCGGATCCGCGGATGAAGTACGTGCCCGAGCTCGAGGAGGAACGCTTCCAGTCGATGGTCGCTGTCCCGATTCTGGCGAAGTCCGGAACCGTAATCGGGGTCGTCGTCCTACACACAGCGGCGCCCCGCGAATTCGACGATGACGTGCTCAATTTCCTCCTGAACACGGCGTCGCTGGTGGCCGGAGCGATCGAGAACGCCCAGCTCTACGAGGAGACCCGTCGGCGGGTCCAGGCGCTGACCACGCTCACCGAGCTGAGCCAGGCGCTCGCCGCCGTCACCCGGAGGGAGGATCTGATCGAGACCGTCACGCGTGGCGCCCGTGAGCTGCTTGGCGCCGGCGAGTGCCAGATCTATCGCCTTGACGCCCAGGCGGACCAGCTGGTGCTCGCGGGCTCCGACCCCAAGAGGGAGGGCGAACCGAGTCCCCGCCCGGAGGGGACCGGCCTGGTGCTCGACCTGATGCGGCGGGCAAACGGCCGCGGCCGTGCAGGGGGCCGCCGGGCGGCGCGAACCCTCTGGCCCGACGTCGACGAGGACGCGCTGCTGCTCGCCCCGCTCGTGGCCGGCGATGAACAGCTGGGCATCATCTGCTGCCTCGCCAATGACAGGCAGTTCGGCCCGGAGGACGCGGAGCTGCTCGCCGCCGTGGCCAATCAGACCGCGGTTGGACTGAAGAAGTCCGAGCTGATCGAGCGCCTGACCGCGGAGAACCTGGTCAAGGACATGTTCGACGCGCTGGCTGCAGGCTCAGTGGACGCTGCGGAGGCAAAGGCGAGTGAGGCTGGGTGCGACCTGAGTCAGCCGCACCTCTTCGTGCACGTCGAGCGGGTGTCGCGAGCACCCGTGGAGGGGCGCGTCTGGTCGGCATTGGCTGCCCGGTTGCGGGAACAGCTGCGCCGGCTGGGCTCACAGGCATTCCTCGATTCCCGCCCTGACCGACTTCGGGCGCTGGCCCCGCTCGCGACGGGCAATGGTGACGCGGTCGAGCGGGTGCGGGCCGCCTGCGAGCCGCTGGGCCGCGAGGCGGGACTGGTTATCGGCTTAAGCGACGTCGACCGCGGTGGAACAAGTGCACGGAGGCGGATTCGAGAAGCCGCCGATGCGGCCCGAATCGGCAGATCGCTCACGGCTGAGGGCGGCGCTCTTTCCTACGAGCAACTCGGTGCGTATCGCTATCTGGTGCACCTCGAGCTCGACCAGGCGCCTCGCGACCGCTACCGAAAGTCAGTGGAAAGGCTGCTCGAGTACGACCGACGGCGCAATGCGTGCCTGGTCGACACTCTCGAGCGGTTCCTCGCCGACCGCGGCAGGATCACCTCCACTGCCCGGGCGATGTTCGTGCATCCGAACACGATTCGCCAGAGGCTCGCCCGCATCCAGCGCGTCGCGGACCTGGACCTCTCCGGCGAGGATTTGCTGTCGCTCGAGCTCGCGCTCAAGCTTGTGCGGCTGCACGAGGTCAGGGCGGAGCAGGAGAGAGAGATGAGCCTACGCGGCCCGCGCGCGGGTTCGCCGGATCAGAAGCCAGATCCAGAAGATCGCAAAGCCCAGGATGTTCAGCAGGAAGACGAACAGAACCCACCAGGCTTTCCAGAGGAATTGCAGGTCCTCCTTCCAGAGCTCGTATCCCGTCAGATAGCACATGATCAGGAGGCAGATGAGCAGGAACGGAGGGGCGGCGCTGGTGAGCAGGAACAGGAACATCGAGCCGCGACAGTCTATGACCGGCTTCCGGGGCGGAATCCGGTCCCGCGTCGGCGGGCAGAGCCGATGACGATCCGGGCAAAGCTCTACACGGCCATCCTGCTCACGATCCTCGGCCCACTGGCGACGACGGCTGTCGCACTTCATGGGATGGGGGAGATGGGAAACAGCTTCGACGATGTGGATGCGCGCGCCAGGGACGAGGCGCTGGCGCGCGAGCTCAAGTTCGGGGTGACCGACATGAACGGCTGGCAGACGGCCTACGGTTACGACGACGGGCGCTCCCGGCCGCGATTCGTCCGCTCTGCCGCCGAGCTACGGCGGAATCTCGAGCAGGCGGCTACACACCTTCACGCAGCCGCGCGAACGCGCGCTGCTCAGCGGCCTTCAGTCCGGATTCGACCGCTTCATGGCCCTCGACGTCGTTGCTTGGCAGGCCCTTATGGCGGGCGACCTCCAGCGGACGAAGGCCATCCTTCTCGGGCCCGAGCTGGTGCGCTTCGAGGCGATGGCGGCGGCCGCCGAACGCCTGGCCTCGTACGAGGCGCAGCTCGCTGAGAACGCAAACCGCGCGTTCGACGACGCACGTGACGAGGCTCGTCGCCGGATGATCGCCGTGGCGCTCGGCGCCGCCCTCGTGATCGTCCTGCTGCTGTTCACGGTGAACGACGTCGCACGGATGGCGCTCGAGGGGGAGCGCCGGAACGCGAGGGGCCAGACGCGCAACCGGCTCGAGAACCGGAGCGGCGGCGAGCAGTCGTGACCCGCGATGTGCTTCTGACGCTCAGCATCATGCTGAGCGCGGCACTGGCGGCACGCTTCCTTGCCAGCCTGGCTCGGATTCCCGAGATCCTGCTGCTCGTCCTCTTCGGCGCGCTTCTCGGCCCCTCGATGCTCGACGTCATCGACGTGCCGCTCGACTCGCTCGGCGCGCAGCTCATCTTCACCCTAGGCGTCTCGATGATCCTCTTCTACGGGGGGCTCAACCTGTCGTTCAGGGTCCTCCGCCAGGTATGGGTCGGGCTCGGGCTGCTCATCCTCCCGGGGGTGATCCTGACGGCGGCGGTCACCGGCGCGGCTGCCCATCTCGCCTTCGGACTGTCCTGGACCGCGGCGCTGCTCATGGGAGCAGTGCTATCGCCCACCGATCCAGCCATCCTGATACCGCTGTTCGTCCGCTCCCGCCTCAGGCCGAAGGTGGCCGAGACGGTGGTGGCGGAATCCGCTTTCAACGATCCCACCGGGGCGATCCTTGCACTGGCGCTGGCGGGCGTGCTGGTCAGCGGCGACAGCTCCGTGGGGACCCCCGTTGCCGACTTCCTGGTCAATCTCGGGATCAGCACGGTCATCGGCGTCGTCGCTGGCGTGCTCCTCTCCGCGACGGTCTCGAGCCGTCGCGCGGGAATCTGGCGGGAGTCGTCGGGAGCAGCCGCTCTGATGGTCGTCACGATCAGCTACTTCTCGCTCGACTCCGCCGGTGGCAGCGGCTACCTGGGTGCCTTCCTCGCCGGCCTGATCGCGGCGAACATGGAACACATGGGACTAGAGATGCAGCAGGAACATGAGCGGGAGATGCGGCGATTCGCCGCCAATACGGCCGACCTGGTCACGTTCTTCGTCTTCCTGGTGTTGGGTGCGAACATCCCCTTCGGTGTGCTGGGGGACAATCTGCTCCCCGCGCTTGCTGTGATCGGCGTGCTGGTCCTGGTGGCGCGGCCACTTGCGGTGCTCGCCTGTACTGGGCCGGACCGGCGTGGAGCCTGGACTTCGCGTGAGATCGCGTTCCTCTGCTGGACGCGCGAGACCGGCGTCGTGCCGGCGGCATTGGTCGGAGTCCTGGCCGGGCTCGGTGTGCCGAACATCGACACCTACGCGAGCGTTGTCGCGCTGGCGATCATCATGACCCTGGTCCTGCAGGCGCTTCCCGCGGGCTGGCTCGCCAACAGGCTGGGTCTGCTGGATGGCCCGCAACCCGTTGCGCCCGAGCCTGACCCGTCCCCGCCCTGAGTAGGCTCGCCGCATCCCCTAGTACGGAGGCAACAATGGCCACACCGGAACGTCGCCGCGGCGGCATTGGCGGTATCTCCCTCGGAGGCATCCTCGTCATCATCGGGATCGTGGTGGCGCTGTTCTGGAGCCTCCTGATCGGGCTGATCATCGTGCTGATCGGACTGATCGCCTTCGGAGGCTTCGCCCGGGGCAAGTGGTACTGAGACATCCTCGAACCGCCGGGCTGTCGGAGTAAGCGATGTCGGAGGAGAACATCGAGATCGTGCGGCGCCTGTTTGAGGTCTTCCAGGAGGCATTCAAGCGTGGTGACCCCGCCGCGGTATTCGACTCCCCTTGGTTGCTGCCGATGCCGAGTGGTTTCCCTTCCCGGGAGTCGGGCTGCGGTCCGTATACCGCGGTCGCGAGGGATTCCGCGAATTCATGATCTCTTGGACGGAGGACTTCAAGGGCTGGTCGATTCGCCTCGACCGAGTGATCGACGGGGGAGACCTCGTCGCCGTGGAGTTCCACCAGCCGGCCATTGGAGCCGCAAGCGGCGCCCCCATCGAATGGGACCAAGGATTCGTTTACGAAATCAAGAACGGACGCGTGACCCGGATGTGGAACCACCTCACCTTGCCGAGGCCCTCGGAGCCGCTGGGCTGTCGGAGTAGGGCGATGCTGAGGAAAACGTTGAGATCTGGCATCGGTGGCTGATAGGGTCGTCGTTCGGAGGAAAGGAGTCCATCGTGCACCCAGGTGTGCTTTTGGGGGGATTCGCTGCGTTGGACGCTGTCTTGGGCGGACAGGCGGTTTACGCGGCGCGCCGTGAAGCTCGCAGGAGAGACAGCGAGGTTTCCCGCAGACGGGTCGTGACTCGCTGGCCGACCTATCGTCGGCCCGTCGCAACTCGAAAGCGGAACAGCCGGGTCGACCAGCCGCCATTCTGAGCGCCTCATTCGAGTCGGATGCCCTCGAAGCCGCCGGGCTGTCGGAGTAGGCGGGCTTTGACCTGAGAAGGCAAGGACCGGACTAGGGGACCGGGGCGCTGGTAAAGCTCGGAAGTGGGACAAGCCAAGTTCGGATATTTTGTGCTTCGACCCCCCCGAGCTGACCGAGAGGCAGACGATGAGCAAAAAGGACAAGGACGACCTGGCTGAGCACGAGAAGAGGCAGGAGGACCGGGCTCCGGAGCCGGGCATGACCCCGAGAGAGCCGGAGCAGCCGCCCCCCCACGAGGTGAAGGACCCCGTGGAGAACCTCGAGGAGCGCGAGCACGAGATGGAGCAGGAGGATCGGGCTCCGGAGCCGGGCATGACCCCGAGAGAGCCGGAGCAGCCGCCCTCAAAGGACTAGGCGGTCGAAGCCGCCGGGCTGCGGGAGTAGGCGATGTCGGAGGCGAACGTCGACCTCGCTCATCGCCATCTCGGGGCCGGATAGCCTTGGCCCGTGCTCTGCAAGGCGTTCCCGCAGCCCTGGCGAGGGTGGCTAACGGCCCTGTCAGCGGTGATCTTCGCGCTGATCATCGTCCAGTTCGCTGTGGGTGGTAGCTGGCCGCGGGGTTGACGGCCTCGGGCACGCGCAGTCCCGGAGCCGTTTGACTTCTCGGCCCGGCGCGTTGCCCAATCCGTTGCCCTCGGGCTGTTTCTAGGCCCTGCACGGGCCCTGCTGGGCACGGGGAAGCCCCACGTTTGCAGGGCCTTCCCGAGTGGGCCGTGCAGGGATCGAACCTGCGACCTTGAGATTAAGAGTCGGTCGCTGGGGTTGCGGGTGCTTGCGGCTGCTCGACATTCGTGCGTGAATCGGACCCCTCGGGCTCCTCGATTTGTGGCTGTTCGTGGGTGTCCTGTTGCCCCAGCGTTGCCTCGCTTCACCCAGACCGATGAGTAGTGCTTTGCATGGAAAGCAGCGGTTTATGACGGTGGTGGGGACCAGGCCCGATTATTCGAGGCCTTCGGCCTGCTCAGCCCTCTCGCCAGCCTCGACGATGTCACCGTCGGTGAACAGCGTCGTCTTCAGTGCGATCCGCCACTTCTCAGTTCGTCGGGTCAAGAACTCGAGATCCATCGCAAAGTGCTTGAACTCCTCCTGCTGAGCGTTCTCCATGATCGCCCGTGCCTGCTTGTCGGGCTCAACCGACCTGCGCTGCTCATACCAGCCGATAGCTTCGGCCTCTTCCGTTAGTGAGGCGATCATGCGGGCGAAGGTCCGGGTCTCCGCGCTCAGCTCGGCTGCGGGCTCGTGGTACTGATCGAATCCCATCGTGTCCTCCTTGTTCGGGCAGGTCGGTGGTTATTTGTCCCCCGGCAGGGGGGTCGGGCCCCTGCGGCTCACCTCGCCGTGCTCTGGGGCACGTTGCGCATTCTTCCTGAGTCCTAGAGGCGTCCCATCGCGGCAAGAGCCCGGACGGCCGTAACAGCCGCCTGGACGAGAAGGGGCGCTTGCACGGAAAGCGGTCGTGGTGTGATCAAGGATCCCGTGCGATCACTGCGCGCCGGCTTCGGGTTAGCCGGAGGGTCATCTCGGGCGCAGTGGTATGGCGTGTCACTTTTCGTCCAAAGCGTCGGTTTCGCTGCGCACCGGTTCCGCAACACTGCCTGGCCGTCGCTCAGCAGCGGTCCGGGCTAGGAAGCCGTCGTCGGTCCGTCGCGGGCGCGGAACTTGTACACAGCGATCGCCCCGATCGCACCGAGGAGCGCGTAGATGCCCAGCACGAGCAGCGTGCCGCCCGCACGGTGGCCATCGAAGTAGACGACATCGCGCATCGAGGTGATCGCGGCGCCGGGCGGCAACAGTTGGCTGACCGCCCGCCAGAAGCCGGGCAGCAGTTCCGGGGCGCTGCCGCCCCCTGATGCCGGCGTGCCGACGACGAGGAATGCGATCAACCCGAAGGCGGTCCCCGGAAGGCCAAAGAGCGTCTGAAAGGCTGAGATCGGCAGCGCGACCGCCAGCACGAACAAGGTCGCAACGCCCCACACCCCCAGGAAGTTGTCGTGGAACGCGTCGACGATGACGTTCGTCGCGAGGGCCGCCATCAGCCCGGCGCCGACCCCCAGGGCAACCGTCGCGGCCAGGCGAACGTAGACCGGCCGTCTCCCGGCGGCCGTGTAGATCAGCGAGGAGCCCAGGATTCCCACGATGGTCAGGCTGAGAATGGCTGAGAACGAGGTGGCGCCCGCGGAGTCCGAGGGCGGCAGGGGAGCCACGTCGTGGACCGCGAGCGTCTGCCCCTGCGAACTAGTCACTGCCTCGAAGGTCTGCCTGAGGACGTCCTCGGCGGGGAGGCTGGCGGCGCTGGCAACCAGCAGAGTCGGAGCCGGGCCGGGAACGAAGGCGCCGTAGACCTGGCGATTCAGGATCGCCGTTCGGGCCGCCTCGGGGGAGCTGTACGAGATCACCTTGAAGGCGCCCGGATCGTTGAGCTCGAGCTGACCGGCGACCGGGTCAGTCACCTGCGGCGATCCGACGATCCCCACGGGCAGGTTGTGTGGCTCGGGCTGATGGTTCGCCGCGACGTTCGAGACCACGAAGGCGAAGGCGATGGCAAGCACGACGGCTACGACGATCAGAAGGCTGCGGTTCTCTGGCGAGAGGGCTGCCCTCGGAGCCGATGACATCAGTTCCTACCTTCTGCCATAGGGGGCTCATAGTCCAGCGTGCGTAGCTCAGCAAGACCGCTGCTTTCCATGCAAAGCAGCCATCTAGATACGCCGTACTGCCACGCGGGGTGTTGCCCCATCCGTTGCCCCCACGGTCGGATTTCTGATGCCGGCCCGTGCCGCAAACGAAAACCCGGCCGTAGCGGGGCTTTCCCTGATGGGCCGTGCAGGGATCGAACCTGCGACCTTGAGATTAAGAGTCTCCTGCTCTACCAGCTGAGCTAACGGCCCGGTGGGAGCGAAATTATAGGAAGGGCTGCGAGTAGCTAGAGGCCGCCGGTGCCGAGGCCGCTGAGCGGATTGCCGGCACCGGCACCGCCCGCTCCAGGCGCGCCGCCCTGGGACTCCTGCTGCTGCTTGGTGAGCTGCTGGATCGCGGTCTGGAGCTGCTGGCCGAGCTGCTTGATCGAGCTGAACTGCTGGTCGATCGTGGAGGCGTCAGTCCCCTTTGCGCCCTGCTTGGCCTTCGCGACCGCCTGATCGCCGGCCTGGGTCTCGCCGGCGAGATAGAGGTACTGGGCGAGGTTTGCGTAGACGTTCGAGGTCGCCTTGTTGGGCTGAGCCGCGATCAGTATCTGCTGGGCCTGCGCTGCGGTCTTCCACGAGTCCACCGCCGCCGTCACGTCGGTTAGCGCGTCGGCGGTACTCGTGTCGCTGCGAGCCTTCGCGAAGTTGAGCCTGGCGAGGAGGTCGAACGTGTTGAGGGCGTAGACGGCCGTCGAGGGGTTCGGGTTGCCGTTGCTGACCTTCACATACTTGTTCCAGGCGTCGGCGGCCTCCTGCAGGTGTTGCTCGCCCTCGCTGGTCGGAGCGCCGTTGCTGTCGGTGTTCGCGTTGGCGGCGGAGTACTGGAGCTGCACCAGCCTCGCCAGCGCAGCCGTGTCGGCCGGGTTCACCGCGATCTGCTGCTGAGCCGTCTTGATGTCGTCGTCGAAGGCGTTGGCGGTACTACCGCTGCTCCCGCCTCCGAAGAGGTCGCTGAAGCTGAAGCCGCCACCGCCCGTGCCGACGCCGAGGAAGACGAAGCTGATCGCGAAGATCGCGGCGAGGGCGCCGAAGGTCACCCTGATGACGCGGCGGCGGCGCGGGCTCTGCAGGTCGAAAAGCACGGCGGTGAAGCGTAGAGGGTCGGGGTAAGCGACTATGCCGCGCCGCTGGGGGGTGGCTCGGACACCGCGATCTCCCGCTCGGCAGCTTCGTCGGAGGGCCTGCCGAAAGCCCTGGCGAGCAGCACGCTCGCCTCGAAGAGCAGGATCAGCGGCACGGCCTCGATCAGCATCGTGACCGGATCGGTGCCCGGCAACAGCGCTGCGACGATGATGAGGATCACGTACGCGTAGCGTCGGTTCTGCGAGAGCTGCTCGGGGGTGACGATGCCCAGCCTGGTGACCGCGAGGATGCCGATCGGCAGCTGGAAGATCAGGCCCATCACCCCGAGCGTCAGGGTGAAGAAGCTGTAGTAGTCGCGGGCCCGGATCTGGATGTTGAACTGGTTGTCGTTGAAGTTGAGAAGGAACTTGGTCGCTGCCGGCAGGACCACGAAGTAGCCGAAGACGACCCCCGCCACAAAGAGGACCGGAACCATGATCAGGAAGGGAACGACGACGCGCTTCTCCCTGTTCGTCAGCGCCGGCAGGACGAACGCGTAGGCCTGGTAGAGGATCACAGGCAGGGCGATCACCAGGGCCGCGTAGGCACTGATCGTCACGGTGGTGGTGAAGGGCTCCGCCACCCCGAACGTGATCGGCGTCCGGTCGCCGGGCAGCGGCGCGTTCGCGACGTCGAGCAGCCGGCTGTTCTGCCAGAAGCAGACCGCGAACGCGACGACGAGCGTGGAGATCGAGATGATGATGCGCGTCCGAAGCTCGTCGAGGTGCTCGACGAGGGTAAGCCGGTCCTCGAAGTCGACCGGCCGCAGCCGGGCCATTGCCTAGGCCTTGTTCTCGGTGACGATCTCGCCCTCGACGGGCTCCGCGGGCTGCTCGGCTGCGGCACCGTCCGCGGGCTGAGCCGGCTGCGATTCGCTCGCCTGCAGCTCGCGACGCTTCTCCTCGGGGGAGTCTTCGTCCTTTTCCCCGGAGATCGAGTTCTTGAACTCGCGGATCCCACGGCCCATCGACTGGCCCAGCTCCGGCAGGCGCTTCGGCCCGAAGATGATCAGAACGATGATGAGAACGACGGCTATCTCAAGCGGTCCAATGTTGGGCATCGAGCGGGATGTTAGCGGCAGGCGGGCGAGCTGCCCGCGACGTGTTATCTAACGCTTAGTTCGGCTGCGGGCGCCGCCGTTGGGGTTTTCGTCCTGTGGGAAGTTGAGGTAGAAGCGGCTGGCCGTCGGCTCGGTCTGGCCCTGGTACTTGCTGCCGGCCTCGTCGGCGCCGTAGGCGTGCTCGACCGAGCGGTCCATGCGCATGAACGAGATCTGCCCGATCGGCATCCCGTGGTAGATCGTGATCGGCAGGGTCGCCAGGTTGGAGAGCTCGAGCGTGAGGTTCCCCGCGAAGCCGGGATCCACGAAGCCGGCGGTGCTGTGGATCACCAGCCCTAGGCGGCCAAGAGAGGATTTGCCCTCGAGGCGCGCCACCAGGTCATCGGGCAGGCGAACCCGCTCCAGCGTCTGCCCCAAGACGAACTCCCCCGGGTGCAGGACGAACGGCTGCTCGTCCTCCACCGTGACCAGCTCGGTGAGGTTCTCCATGGGCTCGCGTACGTCGATGTACGGGTAGCGCGAGTTGTTGAAGACGCGAAAGCTCCGATCCACCCTCATGTCGACGCTCGAGGGCTGCACGAGCGACTCGTCGTAGGGGTCGAAAACCAGCCGCCCGGCGGCGATCTCCTCCTTGATCGTGCGGTCGCTGAGAACCATGGCTAAACGGGTCGCTCCTCCGATGCGTCACGGGTCACGCTGGCGCGCGCCCTCGCATCATCGGAGCGCACCCTCGCACCAGTTTATTCCGCGGTCTTCCAGAGAAGGGACTGCGGATTATGCGCGAGGTTCGAAACAACCCACTTTTCGGCTAAAGATCCGGCACGAGGCTCCCGATATCTCTCCCACGATGGACGTTCCAAGGCGGACAAAGACTCAGCCCGAGGCGAATGTCGCCCAAAATACGGGTGGCAAGTCCGCCGAGGGGATGCACGCCTGTCCCAGCTGCTCCTCGGTTCTGGTGCAGCCGGCCAACTGGCACGAGCAGGGCGACGGCCAGTGGAACGTCGAGCTCCGCTGCCCCGAGTGTGAGTGGTGGGGCCTGGACAGCTACTCCCAGAGCGAGGTCGACCACTACGACGAGGAACTCGATCGTGGCGGTCAGGAGCTGATCGAGGACCTACGCGCCCTCACCCGGGCGAACATGGAGGAAGAGGCCGACCGCTTGGCCGGCGCGCTGGCGAGCGACTGCATCCTCCCCGAAGACTTCTAGAGCGTTACGCCAGGGTGCGCGACAGCGCAACCCGACTAACGAAGTACCACTCCAATCGAGTCACCTCCCTGTAAGTAGAAGAGCGGCCTTCGGGCCGCTCTTCTTCATGAGTAGCGCTCGACGACCCCGTCGGCGATCATCCCGAGCAGCTGACGCTCCTCGTCGGTGAAGTCCTCGGAGCCGATCAGCCCCTTGGCACGCTCGATCCCCTCCTTGGCCCTGATCCGCACCTGATCGAGGGCATCGGTCGCCGCGATCCGGTCGCAGATCTCCTCCGCCCCGGCGGCGTCGAGGCCCTCGAGCCCGACCGACTCGAGCCCGGGATCCAGCCGGCGAGCGAGGATCAGGGGCAGCGTCACCGTTCCGTCGAGCAGATCCGTGCCGCGCGCCTTCCCGGTTCGCTCCGGCGGCCCGGTGACGTCGAGTACGTCATCGAGCAGCTGGAAGCCGAGCCCGATCTCACGGCCGAAGCTGGCCAGGTCCTCCGTCCCGGGGGCCCCCGAGGCGAGGCGCCCCAGCCGGCAGGCCGACTCGAACAGCCTCGCGGTCTTCAGGGAGCAGCGCTTCAGGTAGCGCTCCTCGCTGATCGACGTGTCGTATGCATCGCTGCGCTGGGCCAGCTCGCCGAGCGCGAGCGCAACCGAGGCCGAGCTGAGCTCGGCGACCTCCGCGCCACCTTCGCCGTCCGCCAGTTCCGCGAACGCGCGGGAGAGGAGCAGGTCCCCCACGCCGACTGCGCGGTCGCGGCCCGCGCGAGCCACAACGGTCGGGCGTCCTCGCCGCACCGGCGCACCATCGAGCACGTCGTCGTGGACGAGCGTCGCCATATGGAGCAGCTCAACGGCCGTGGCTGCGCGAATCGCCCGCTCCCCCGCCCCGTCGCCCGCGGCCATCAGCAAGAGGATCGGGCGGAGCCGCTTGCCGCCGGCCCGCAGCGTCGCCTCGGCCTCCTCGCCCAGCTTCGGCCCGTAGGCACCGGCGAGCTCGGTGAGCCGGTCCTCGACGACGGCCATTCGTGCGGGAAGCCAGGCGCTCGCGGCGTCCATTACGGCGGTTACGGGAGGTGGCACGGAGGAGCGGGTCATGCGGACTTGGTCGCGCTGTGGATCGCGATGATGCCGCCGGCGAGCAGGAGCCAGCGGATCTCGGTGAGGCCCGCGGCATCGAGCATCTCAGCGAGCTTCTCCGGCTCGGGGAACGTCCGTACCGAGTCGGGCAGGTAGCTGTAGGCGTCGGGATCGCCGGCGAGCGTGCCGAGCACCGGCACCAGGCGGTCGAACCAGAGCGAGTAGAAGCCGGCCAGCGGCTGGCGCTGCGGACGGCTGATCTCCAGGATCACCAGCCGCCCCGCCGGCCGCAGCACCCGCGTCATCTCGGAGATCCCCCGAGGCACGTCGGCCAGATTGCGGGCTCCGAAGCCGATCGTCACGGCATCGAAGCTCGCGTCCCCATAGGGAAGGTCGAGCGCGTCAGCCCAGCCGAACTCCACCGGCAGGCCCTCGTCCCCGCTCTTGCGGCGCGCGAGCTCGAGCATCGGCTCGGAGAAGTCGCAGCCCACCACCCGTCCGTCCGGCCCGATCTGGCGACGCAGCTCGAGCGCCAGGTCGCCCGTGCCGCAGCAGATGTCGAGGGCGTTCGAGCCCGGACGCACTTGAGCCCGCTCCACGGCCCGCTGGCGCCACTCGTGGTGGAGCCCTGCGGTCATCGCCGAGTTCATCAGGTCGTAGACGCCCGCGATCCGGTCGAACATGCCGCGGACCTGGTCCGCGAACTCATCGGAGTCGCGCTCCGGGATCCCACTCTGGGCCTCGGTATCGGGCGAGACACTCATCGATTCGAGGTTACTTCCACTGAGCGGCCGCGAGAGGCCGGGGTTAGTTCAGCGACGCGAGATAGGCCGTCAGGGCCTGGAACTTCTGCGGCGGCAGGCTTTGGAAGGAGGGCATGATGCCCGGGCCGATGTCGAGGGAGCGCGCGATCGCGGCCCGCGGGATCCGCGCGCCGATATGGGTCAGATCCGGGCCGGGTCCTTCGTTGCCGTTGTCGCCGAGCTTGTGACAGGCGAGGCAACCGGTCTGGGCCACCACCTCCTTGCCGGGTTCAAGGGCGGCCGACGTCTGCAGGTCGATCTGGCTGGGCGGCCCGGCGGTCGCGCCGAGGAAGGTCAGGTATGCGATCGCGATGATCGTCAGGATCCCAGCGGTTGTGGCGATCGGCCTGCGCTCCGGGCTGCGCTCCGAATTGCGGTCGTAGAAGGGCAGGAGCAGTAGCAGGACCATGGCCAGCGTCGGGATGCCCACCGTGGCGATGGGGACCGCCCAGACGGGCTTGAGCACCCGGAGCAGCTCGAACAGGAAGAAGAAGTACCACTCGGGCCGGGGGGTGTAGGTGGTGGTGGTCGGATCGACCTTCGGACCCTGCTCGGCGCCGAGCACGATCGACAGGGCCACGATGACCAGAGCGACGATGAGCGCCATCGTCGAGTCCTTGAGCACCGCGTACGGGAAGAACGGCTTGCCCTTCTTCTTCAGGACCTCGTAGTCGCGGAGGTACTTCTCCTTCTCGCCCCTGTTCATCCCACTTCCTCCCGGCGCAGCGACTTGGGCCGCTCAGCCCGGAGCCAGGGCGGCGCCGTGGTGCCGAGCTTGACGACGAGATAGAGGTGCGCGCCGATCAGGGCGATGATCAATCCCGGCACTAACAGCATGTGGATCGCGTAGAACCGCGACAGCGTGGTCGCTCCGATCTCCGGGCCGGCTCTCAGGAAGTCCGCCAGGTACGGCCCCACGATCGGACCCGTGCCGGTGATGTTGTTGGCGACGATCGTCGCCCAGTAGGAGCGCTGATCGAACGGCAGCAGGTAGCCCGTGAGTCCCATGATCAGGGTGAGGATCAGGAGCGTGACGCCGATCACCCAGTTGAGCTCCCGCGGGTACTTGTAGGCGCCGAAGAAGAAGACGCGCCCCATGTGCAGGAAGATGCAGATGATCATCACGGAGGCGCCCCACTTGTGCATGCCGCGGACGAACTCCCCCATCCAGACGTCGTTGGTGAGGTGGGTGATCGAGCCGTAGGCCTGGGTCGGCGATGGCGTGTAGTACATCGCCAGGAAGACTCCGGTCAGCGCCTGGAAGACGAACGCGAACAGGGTGGCGGACCCCAGCGTGTAGAACCAGTTGGTGCCCTTGGGCACCTTCCGGTAGAGCATCGCGGTGAGGAAGCTCGAGCCGCCGGTCCGCTCGTCGAGCCAGCCAACGACATCGGTGCCGGCTTCCTTGGCGACCTCCGCCGGCCCGGCCCCATTCGCCCCATTGGCGCCGTTGGTCCGCTGCCCGGGCGGCGCCGGGCGACTGAGCGGCCCTGGTCTCGGAAGCTTCGGCATGGTTCTACGGCGGCGGCGGCACCGAGGGCCTGGGTGGGTAGATGTAGTTCCAAATGCCGCCGGTGAACTCGCCGGGATCCCGGGCGCGGACCGGATCGAGGCTGTTGGTGACGCTGTAGCGGGGGCCGACCTCAACCTGGCCGTTGGTCACCCGGGTCTGGAAGCGGTCGAGCGGACGAACCGGGGGCCCGCCGATCCGCTCGCCGACGAAGCCATAGACACCGCCGTGGCACGGACAGATGAAATTGCCGCTCGCCTGGACGAAACGGACCGGGCACCCGACGTGTGCGCAACGGGTCGAGATCGCGATGAACTCGCTCGAACTCTCCGGCGGGTAGCCCTTTTCCTTCGCCGCGGGCGTGTTGGTGATCTCCGGGTTCCCCTGCCGGATGTAGGCAGTGGTCTTACCCGTCTCGCCGATCCCCTCAACGGCGGTGATCACGACAGGCCGGTAGGTATCGGGTGTGAAGTCGGTGGTCGGGCCGACCGCCTGCCAGGGCTCGGACTCCTCTTCGAAGAGCGGGGCGACGGCGAACCCGACCGCCGGAAGCGCGACGGCGGCGACCGCCACGCCACCCACCGCCTGCACGCCGATCGTGAAGACCGTGCGCCGGGTCATCGATTCGCCCCTGAAGTAGCCGGCAGGATCCGCCTCCTTCAGGCTCTTCGGTGCCCCCTGCTTGTCATTTCCCTCTTCAGCCACGGTCCGGGAGTCGCTCGCGAGCGAAGCCTATCGACTCGGCTGCACGCGCCAGAGCGTCACCGAGGCCCGCCTCGAAGGCCGTTTCGGCCGCGGCCGCGGCCAGCGATTCTCCAGCGTCGGGGTCACCCTCCCGCAGCTTCTGCTTGGCTTCGAGGTACTCCGGCGAAGCTCCCGCGGCGACCGCGGCGGTTGCCGCCAGCCAGAGCGCCCGCACCATGTCGTCCGGGGGACCGGGCTCGCCTTCAGCATGAATCTGTGCCACCAGGCTGATCAGGTCCGCGAGCTCGCCGACGGCCTCCAGGTCACCTCGAGCGGCGAGCCGGTCGAGGCCGAGGGCGTAGAGATAGTCGCCCGCGAGCAGGCAGAGGTCCGGGTCCGCGCCCTGGATCAGTCTGGGGCTCTCGTAGTGCAGAAGGTAGCCCTCACGGATCGCCTCGACCAGGAGGAGGTACTCGCCCGGTGCCTCCGCGGCCCTCGGGCCGGCCGCCGCGAGGGCGCCCAGCGCCGGCTCCTCGTCCGAGTCGGTGATGTGCGGCGCGATCACGTTCTCCCCGTCGCGAAGCAGAGCGGCAAGGGGGGCGAGGGAGGTGCCGGTCGACGCCATGCGGAAGCGCGAGGTTAGAGGGGCGCTGCTCAGATGGCTTCGCGAAAGGCCTCGGCGGCCGCCTCGATCGTCACGCCGATCGTCTGATCGTCGTGGGCGAGGGACGGGAACCAGGCTTCGAACTGCGAGGCGGGCGGATAGACACCCCGATCGAGCAGGGCCCGGCAGAAGCGGCCGTAGGCGGCGGTGTCGCAGCCGCTCGCACCCGCGAAGTCCCGGACCGGGTCGGCCGAGAAGAAGACGGTGAGCAGGCCGGGAACGCTCGCCACCTGCACGGGCCGGTCACCGGCCGCCTCGCGCAGGCCGTCGGCGAGCCGCTCCGTGATCGCCGCAAGACCGATATAGGCGGCGCCATCGAGCTTGCCGAGGGTCGCCAGTCCTGCCGCAACGGCCAGTGGGTTGCCCGACAGAGTCCCCGCCTGGTAGACGTCACCGGCGGGGGCGATGTGCTGCATCAGCTCCCTCGGGCCGCCGTAGGCCGCGGCGGGCAAGCCGCCACCTATGACCTTCCCCATCACGGTCAGGTCGCCCTCGACCCCGAGCAGCTCCTGCGCGCCGCCGCGCGCCACCCGGAAGCCGCTGATCACCTCGTCGAGGACAAGCAGCGCTCCCGCCTCGGCCGTTGCATCCCGCAGGTGTTCGAGAAACCCCGGGTCCGCCGGCGGGACCACGCCCATGTTGGCCGGGATGGGCTCGGCGATCACGGCGGCGGGCCGGACCTGCGCGATCGCATCTGAGACCACCTCCTCGTCGTTCCAGGGCACGATCACCGTGTCCGAGGCCTGCGCCTCTGTGACTCCCGGGCTCGCTGGAACCCCGGCCGTCGCGAGGCCCGACCCTCCTTCGGCGAGCAACCCGTCCACGTGCCCGTGGTAGGCGCCGGCGAACTTGACGATCTTGCTGCGGCCGGTGGCTGCCCGGGCGAGGCGCAGCGCGGACATCGTCGCCTCGGTCCCCGAGCTGGTCATCCGAACCATGTCGACGCTCGGGAAGCGGCTGACGACCTCGGTGGCCAGGTCGACCTCCCCAGGGGTCGGCGCGCCATAGCTCGTCCCGCGATCGGCGGCCTGCCGGATGGCCTCGACCACGAGCGGATCGGCGTGGCCGAGGATCAGCGGCCCCCAGGATGAGACCCAGTCGACGTAGCGGTTCCCGTCGACGTCCCAGATGTAGGGGCCCTCGCCGCGCTCGATGAAGATCGGGCTGCGGCCGATCTGCTGCATCGCCCGGACCGGGGAGTTGACCCCGCCGGGCATCACCTCCAGCGCTCGCTCGTAGAGCTCCTCGGAGCGGCCTATGAGTGCTCTGCCTCCCAGCGGGCGTAGTCCTCGGTGAAGTAGTGGAGGCGGATCTTCTTGAACTCGGTCGAGGAGTAGAGGACCGCGCGATCGGCACCGTGCAGGTCGTGCGTCTCCGCGATGCCATCGAGGATCGCATCGCACTCCTCCTTGGAACGGCCGTGGGCCATGGTGAAGACGCTGTAGGGCCAATCCTCGTAGGTGGGCCGCTGGTAGCAGTGCGAGACGCCCCGCACGGCCGCCATCTGCCCGCCGACGTCAAGGATCCGATCCTCGGGCACCCGCCACACCCCCATACCGTTGGCCGAGAAGCCGGCGCGGCGGTGGTAGAGGATCGCGGCGACCCGCCGGAGCACCTTGCGGTCGACCATGCCGGCGAGGTGGGTGAGGAGCTCGTCCGTGCTCATGCCGGCTTCCGCCGCGGCCGCGTCGTAGGGGCGCTCGGTGACCTCCATCGGGCCCTGCAGGGCCCGGATCACCGCGACGTCGGTCTCGTCGTACGGCTGGCGCTCCAGCTCACGGGGCGGCGCGGCCTGGACGGAGGCGGCGAGTTCGTCGGTGCCGCCCTCCATCTCCAGGTTCATGTTGATCTTGAACAGGGTCAGCGTGGGCAGCTGCCGGATCGACTCCGCTCCGGTCAGCCGCTGTAGGAGCTCGAGCGTCCCCTCGAGCCCGAGCTCGGAGTCCGGGGGCGTCGCGATCGTGAACCAGAGGTTGAACTCGTGGGTGCGCAGGTAGTTGTGGGAGACGCCGGGGTGCGAGTTGATGATCTTCGCGGCTCGGTGTGGATTCTCCGAGTCGACCTTGGCGGCCACGAGCATCGAGCTGTAGCCGAGCGCGCGCGTATCGAAGATCGGCGTGATCTCCCGGATGATCCGCTCGTCGAGCAGCCTCTGAGTGCGGGCCTCGACCTCCTTCGGCTCGAGCTCCGCCGTTGCGGAAACCTCACCGAAAGGCTCGGGATGCAGGGGAAAGTTCGACTGCAGGAGGTTCATCAGCCGCTTGTCGGTCTCGTCCAGCGGGACCGCCGCGCCTCCGGATCGCGAACGGAGCTTCGGCTTCGCGGTCGCCGTCGTGATGCCGTCGGGCCTGATCACCGCTGGGCGGTCTCCATCCTCATCAAACGGGTTGCGCTCACGCGCGCCCTCGCATCAGCCAGGCGGCGGCGTCCTTGGCGAAGTAGGTGATGATCATGTCGGCGCCGGCGCGCCGGATCGACGTAAGCGACTCCATCGCCGCGGCCCGTTCGTCGATCCAGCCGTTGGCCGCGGCGGCCTTCAGCATCGAGTATTCGCCGCCCACGTGGTAGGCGGCGAGAGGCGCGCCGGTGGCGTCCTTGACACGGCGGATGACATCCAGATATGGGAGGGCCGGCTTCACCATGACCACGTCGGCGCCCTCCTCGAGGTCGAGCTTGGCCTCCCGGATCGCCTCGTCTCCGTTGGCTGGATCCATCTGGTAGCCGCGGCGGTCGCCGAACTCCGGCGTCGAGCCCGCGGCCTCCCGGAAGGGGCCGTAGAAGGCGGAGGCGTACTTCGCGCTGTAGGCGATGATCGGGACCGAGGAGTGGCCCTCGTCGTCGAGCTGGGCCCGGATCGCGCCGACCCTGCCGTCCATCATGTCGCTCGGGGCCACGGCATCCGCGCCGGCGGCGGCGTGAGAGATCGCGGTCTTGGCCAAGAGCTCGATCGTCAGGTCGTTGTCCACCACCATCTCCGCATCTCCTCCGCTTCGCGTCTGGGGATGCGGCGCCTCGCGAACGATGCCGCAGTGACCGTGCGAGGTGTACTCGCAGAGGCAGACATCGGTGATCACGACGACCTCCGGATGCGCCTCCTTCAACGCCCGGACGGCCATCTGGACGACGCCCTCGTCGTCGTAGGCCTCCGAGCCCACCTCGTCCTTGCTCGCAGGGATGCCGAACAGCAGCACGGCGCGGATCCCGGCGGCGGCGATCTCCGTCACCTCGGCGACGGCCTCGGAGATCGAGAGGCGCTCCATGCCCGGCATGGAGGCGATCGGCTCGCGTATCCCCTCGCCTGCGGTAATGAAGAGTGGCTGGACGAGGTGCTCCGGAGTCAGCTCGGTCTCGCGGACCAGGTCGCGGAGCGGTTCGGTTCTGCGCAGCCGGCGCAGGCGTGTCGCTGGAAAGCTCACCTGCCGGATTCTAGGCCCGTGGCTTCGCCATCAGGTCGCGGCTACGCAAACCTTCGCAAGGCGAGTCTCGCCAGCACCAGATAGGCCACGGTGAGCAGCGCCAGGTGCAGGAACGGGAGGCCGAGGTCTGGACCCGAGGCTGAGAGCGCGCCGGAGAGCGCGTCCAGGGCGGGGCGGAAGGGGAAGGCGCCCGCGATCACGTGGATCACGTCGAGCAGCCCCTTGCTGACCGTCCCCGAAGGCACCAGCGAGATGAACGCCACCGGAAGCGCGAGGGCGAAGGCGAGGAGCGCGCTGGCCCGAACCTCCTTGGCTGCTGCTCCGATCGCGAGGCCGAGTGCGGACGAGGCGGCCCCCGCCAGCAGGATCGCGGGGACGATCAGGTAGATCCGGCTCCACCCGATCGATTGGAAGGGCGTGATCGCGAGCAGCATCAGCAGCGTCACCACCAGGGCGGCCCCCGTCCCGAGCAACGCCTTCTCGAGCAGCAGCCCCTCGCGGCTCACCAGCCCGCGGGTGAGCCGGGTGAAGGTGTTCTCCTCACGCTCGAGGGCCAGCGAGCCGGAGACGAGCAGCACCGTGACGAACAGGAGGGTGACCGCGGCGGCCACCGCAACGGCGAAGGTGTCGAGCGGCGGGATGTTGCCGCCGACCACCTGCTTGTCGACGGCGATCGGCTGGCGGATCGAGGAGAGCAGCTGGTTCGCGAGCGCCAGGTTCTGCCGCGCGAGGCGCGCGAAGTTGGTCACCTGAGCCACCCGGCCGCGCTGCGCCGGCGGCAGGGTGCTCTGCACGGAGCGGAGGATCTGCTCGGAGCGCTCGAGGCCGAGGATGTGGACGGTCTGGTTGAGGAACGGGATCTCGAACTCGCCGCCGCTCGCCAGGAGCTGCTCGTAGTTGACGGCGACGTCGGTGATCTTGGCCGAGAGCAGCAGGTTCGCCTGGTTGAGCAGCGAGCTGATCCGGTCGTCGACGATCTGCGCCTTCAGCGGATCGTCCTGGTTGACGAGGACCTCGACCGTCGCGGGCTGGGACGAGTTGGTGGTGAGCTCGCCCTGCAGCTTGCTGAGGAAGTCCGGCGGGAGAATCAGGCCGCCGAGCACCTCGCCGTCCTTCACCTTCTGCTCGACATCGGCGCGGCTCGATGCCGTGACGCACTCGATCTTGGCGCAGAGCCGGCTCCGGGCCTCCTCCTGGGAGAAGCCCCCCGTATCTCCCAGGCTGAGACCGGTGCTCTCAGGGATCTGGTTCAGGAAGGCAACCCGCGGCTTCTCCGGGCTTCGGGAGATCGCCAGGCCGATCAGCACGGCGAGGACGATCGGATAGATGACCAGGAGGGCCGTGACGAGCGGCGAGCGGCGCAGCAGCTGCAGGTCCTTGAGGAGCAGCCAGCGCATCAGTGGCCCCGCTGCCGCAGGAAGCGGACGAAGTCGTTCTCCGGGTCGGCGGCGGTCCCCTCGGGCCGAGGCCCGGCTTCCTCGCGGAGCCGGTCGAAGCTGCCGTCGAAGATCGTCTCCCCGTCGGCGAGCACGACTAGCCGGTCGCCGTAGTGGCTCGCCTCCTCGATCTGGTGGGTCGAGTAGATGACGGTGGTCCCGGCCTCCGCCAGGCCGGCGACGAACTCCCAGAGGCGGACGCGCTGGCTCGGGTCGAGCCCGGAGCTCGGCTCATCGAGGAGCAGCACCGACGGGTCGCCCAGCAGGCCGATCGCGATGTTGATGCGCTGCTGGTTGCCACCCGAGAGCGTGGACACCTGGTCGTGGCGCCGATCGGCGAGGGCGGTCTGGTCGAGCATTCGGTCGACGGTCCTCTCGACGTCGGCGACACCCTCCATGTGGGAGAAGAGCCGCAGGTTCTCCTCCACGGTGAGCCGCCGGTAGAGACCCGCCTGCTGAGGCACCCAGCCGATCTCCCCGTTCGAGGCGCTGATGCGGCCCGCGTCCGGCCTGGTGATGCCGGCCAGAATGGAGAGCAGGGTCGTCTTCCCGGCGCCGTTCGGGCCGAGGACCGCCAGCAGCTCCCCCGCCCCGACGTCGAGGCTCACGTCCTGCAGGGCGATCCGCTCGCCGAACGACTTGGAGAGGCCGTCCACCTCGAGCACGGGGTCGGCCCGCCGCGCCCGTGCCCGCGGTGGGTTCTCGCTCATCGCCCGAAAGCTAGTGGCAAGGCGGGTCGGCCGCGGCGGCAGTGGTCTAGGCTGGCGCGTCGATGCGCCTCCTGTTCATAGGGGACGTCGTCGGCAAGCCCGGCCGAGAGGCTCTGGCGGCGGCGATGCCCGACCTGCGCGCCGAGCGGATGCCAGACCTCGTCGTCGTCAACGGCGAGAACGTGGCCGGCGGCGTCGGGGTCACGAAGGAGACAGCGGAGCAGGTCTTCGCCGCGGGCGCGGACGTGATCACGCTCGGCAACCACAGCTACCGGCACCGCGAGGTCTATCCCTACCTTGACTCGGAGCAGCGCATCGTGCGCCCGGCCAACTTCCGCGAGGCCAACCCCGGCCGCGGACACACGACCGTGGAGGCCGCCGGTATGCGGGTGGCGGTGATCAACCTGAGTGGGCAGATGCATCTGCAGGTCGAGCGCAATCCCTTCACTGCGATCGACGACCTGCTCGACTCGCTGGCCGGCGCCGCGGACGCGATCTTCGTCGACTTCCACGCCGAACTGACCAGCGAGAAGGTGGCGATGGGCTGGCACCTGGACGGCCGGGTAGCGGCCGTTCTGGGGACCCACACCCACGTCCCCACCGCCGACGGCCGGGTTCTGCCCGGCGGCACTGCTCACATGACCGACGTCGGCATGACCGGCTCGCGGGCCGGCGTGATCGGCGTGCGCCGTGAGCAGGCGCTACAGGCCTTCCGGACGCAGATGCCGGTCCGCTTCGACACCGCGGACGAGGACATCTGGGTGATGGGCGCCGCGGTCGAGATCGGCGACGACGGGCTCGCTCGCGGGATCGACCAGATCCTCCTCCCGGTCTCGACCTAGCGGCACGACTCCGCTCGCCAGCAGGGCGATCAGCAGGAACGGCAGGAACCACGGGATGTAGAGGTAGAACCAGTGGTCGACGGTCAGCTCCATCCCGATCAGCACCGCCGCGCCGAGGGCCGCGACCGTGACGTGGTCCCGCCGTTTCGGCCTGAAGGCGACCAGGACGGCGGTCCCCACCACCGCGGCCTTGACCAGTGCCTGCAGCCAGCCGAGAGAATGGTCCTGCCCCCAGATGCTGAACGGCGAATCCCGCCCGCCCTGCTCGGCGATCGTGCGGTGCCAGAAGGTCGAGAGGCCGGGATCCTGGAGAGCCTGGAAGGAGACGACCAGCACCGTCACCGCGAAGGCGATCGTGAACGGGATCACCACCTTGCCGTATCTGCGCAGGAATCCCTCGCGGCTTCCCTCGGTCGCTCCATAGGTTGCGAACAGCGGGCCCAGCGCCAGGGGCGCGAACTTCGTCAGTCCCGATAAAGCCAGGCTGATCCCGCGCGGTATCGGCGATGTCAGGCAGAGGAGCGCTCCAACCAGGGTCAGCGAGACCAGCGCATCGTTGGTGTTCGACTCGAGCACATAGGCGGTGTACGGGCACGCGGCCCAGGCGAAGCAGAGGAGGATTCCGAGCTCCGTGCCGCGCCGGCCCCTCCGGATTCTTCGGCCCAGGAGCAAGAGGGCTCCCATCGTGGCGAGGTCGAAGAAGATCGAGGCCGCGTGGGCCGCGGGGAGGTCATCCCAGGTGCCGCTCCAGGGAAAGACCTGTTCGAAGGGGACGTAGGCGTAGTACGCGACCGGGCCGTACGTGTCGCCTGACTGGTCGTCGCTGGGGAAGTTGCCGTAGATCGGTTTCTGATCGGCGATCCGGTCGGCACCGATCACCCCCGAGTAGCCCACGTCGATGACATTGGAATCGGCGACGTTCAGGGTGATCCGGCCGGCGACGAGTAAGACGGTCGCGACCGCCAGCAAGGTGATCGGCAACGAGGGGCGCAGACCGATGCCGCTGCGCCTGCGAAAGCCGAGCCAGAGCGCACGAGCGGCCAGGTAGAGCAGCGGCGGATAGGCGAGGGGAACGGAAGCGCCGATGTTCCCTTTGTTGAAGAAGTAGTGGGAGAGCCCGAAGCCCGCAACGATCACGAGCAGATCCAGATGGGCGAGCCTGAACGGGCGGCGCCAGTCGAGCAGCCCGAGGACGAAGATCGCGCAGAGCGGCAGCCAGATGTAGGGCGCGTTGATCATCCGGCCGAAGGCGCCCGGGTAGCCGCGCGCCATTCGCCAGGCCACCTGGTAGCCGGTCCACGATTCGACGACCTTGCCGGTGTTCGGGTCGACCACGACCTGGACGACCTCGTTGTCGCCGGTGAAGAACCCCACCTCCCAGAGGCCAGTCGACGAGTTGCGGCTGGCGGACGTCGTGAGGTTCGGATGCTGCTCGGTCGCGGCGACCGCCTTCGGATCGAGCCGGGCGATCTCGGTCGCCTTGCTCTGGCTGATCCTGGGCTGCTGCTGGGCGCCCGCCGGCGCCGCGAACAGCAGGATGAGGAGGAGCGCTAGAGACCCGGCGAGAACGGACGCTCTGCCTAGGCGAACGTCCACAGCTTGTTGCCGACGAAGTTGAAGGGCATTGCGATCGCCACTGCCACCGCCTGCGCCGGGAGATCCCCCATCCCGCCGCGGATCAGCAGCTCCAACGCGACCAGGTTCACCAACAGCGCCAGCGCGCTCACGGTGAAGAACCGCGCCGCCTGGAACCCAGCGTGCCCGTGCTTCGCGTCGAAGGTCCAGTGGCGGTTCCACCAGAAGTTGTTCGTGACGGCAACGCAGAAGGCAATGATTGCGGCCGGGATGTGGTGCACGTTGAGCGGCCCCACCGCGACGGCGAATACAGCCAGGTTGACGATGTAACCGGAGGCGCCCACCAGCCCGAACTGCAGGAGCTGGACCCAGTTCTGCGGCTTCAGAGTCCCGCGCCCTATCCGCTTTGCGGTCTGGACGGGGGTCATCCCTGGGCCCTTCCGCCGTCCACTCCGAAGTGCTCCAGGATCACCGGCGCCAGATCCCGTAGCGCCCATTGCGGCCGCTTGTCCGGGGCGTCGGGGCCGCAGCCCACGAACACCACCGGGGCCAGCGAATCCCCCCGGCCGAGGGAGCCGTGGCTGCCCCCACCGGTGTGGCTGATGCCGCCCCAGTCGACGCACTCGTAGCCGTCGGCGGCGGAGATCAGGATGTCCCCCGCGTGCGGCGAGGTCAGAGCCGACCAGAGGCGCGCCAATCCGTCCGGATACTCGTGCGACTCGAATCGTCCGCCCGTGATGTCGCCGGCGAGCGCCTCGGGCTCGCCGCTCACGGCCCAGCGGTTGCCGCGCACGTCGCGGAGCTGGCCGCCGGGACGGAAGCGGAACTCGTACCCGTTCCGCTCGACGACCGCGTCGAGCGCGTCGGGATCGTCCAGCCCTACCCCCGTGCGGCGAACGGGCGAGCCGTCGTCGAGTGCCAGCCAGGTCACCAGGTCGACGCCGGTGAGCTCACGGAGGCGGAGGCGGGCGCGCTCGTGGGTGACGGGATGCCGGTAGCCGGCGTCCAGGATGTAGACCGCGCCCGCTCGCGAGGTCGGGCTCACCGCGATCTCGGCGTCCTCTGGATGGTCCGTGTTCGGCTGGAGCACGGCCCAATCCTCCGCCAGCTCGTCGGCGAGCGGAAGTCCGTGCTCAACCGGAGTCTGGGCGTGGTCGGAGGTGAGCACGACCGCGTGCTCGGACAGGAAGGCGTCCAAGCCGCCGCCCGCCTCGACGATGCGGCCGAACATCGCGTCCGCCTTGCCGATCGATTCGAGTGTCGCGTCGGGGCCGTGCCGGTGCGAGTGGAAGTCGTTGTCCGGCAGGCTGTAGAGCAGGAAGTCGTAGGCGCCCTCCCGGACCAGCTCCTCCCCGACGCAGGCGGAGTACTCGTCACGCGTTCCCGGCCTGGTGAACGTCGGTCCGCAGCCGGTCGGTCGGCTCGCGTAGATGTCGCCATAGAAGAACTCGTCCGGGCCCCAGACCGCGTGATGGAAGTTGGCCGCGGCGGCGGCACGCTTCGCGAGCCCCTCGAGGCCGAGCTCGTGCCGACGACGCCCCCGGAAGATCAGGAAGGGCGTAGTCGCGGTCCGGACGCCGGCGTCACCGAGGCGTTCGAAGACCGTCTCCGCCTGCCAGCTGAGGTGGTCGAGATTCATGTTGTAGACGAGGTCGTACATCGCCCGGAAGAGTCCGAAGGTGCGGGTCGCCTCGAAGGATGAGCCGTACTCGATGTAGCGGCGCTCGACCCGGTGGTACCAGTTCATCCCCATCACCCAATGCCCCGCCGGTCCCGTCCCGGTCATCATCTCCGAGCTCGCCACCGGAGTCACCGAGGGAAAGCTCGAGACGCAGTCCGACACCATCTTCCCGCGCTCGAGGAGCGCGCCGAAGGTGGGCGCGAGATCCTCCTCGATCGCGCGGACGAGCATCTCGGGGTGCATCGCATCGACCACGACGAGGACCAGCTTCCGCTGCACGGCTACCTGAGGACGCGCAGGCCCTCGTGCTTGCGCGCCTCGCGCCGCTGGCGCGAGTACCAGAGCCAGATGAACGCCGCCAGGACGACCAGGGACGCCGGTGGAAGGACGAGGCTGAGAACGGCGATCGCGACGGCAGCCAGGACCACGATTGCGACGACCCCAGCCGGCGTCTGCGCCCGCACCTGATCGATGCTCGCCTGCGCTCGCCGCGCTGCGCCGCCGGCCACGTCGCGGGTGATCAGGGCGGCGCCACCGGCCGCCGCCGGCCCGATCAGCAGGGCCGGCCAGATCTGCTCGTCGGCTCCGTTGAGAGCGGCACCGCAGGCGATTGCGCCCAGCGGCGCCGCGGCGACGAAAGCTCCCCAGGCGGGCATGATCGGCGGCACGATGACGCCGATGATCATCCCGATGGCGAGGGCCAGGCCGAGGCCGGTGCAGATCGCGGTGAAGTCCATGCGGGGCGGGGAGGCTACAGCCACTCCGACCGTGGGGGCTGCTTTCGGCAACACTGTCGCGATGGCCGAGCCTGGCAAGCGCGACCGGGGTCGGGGAGGCCGCGAGCCGGGCACCCAACGCCGCCGGCGCGCGCACACGACCTCGCACGACCTGCAGCGCTATGCGTCCCTGTTCGCGAGGCGGACCCAGGTGATGCGCTCCTCCGCGATGCGCGACCTGATGGCGATCACCGCGCGGCCCGAGGTGATCTCGCTCGCCGGCGGCCTGCCCGACACGTCGACCTTCCCCGCCGAGAGCTTCGCGGCCCAGATGACCCGGATCGCGCACGAGTCCTCGGCGGAGGCGCTCCAGTACGGCCCCACGGAGGGTTTTGCGGAGACCAAGGCCTGTATCGCCGAGGTGATGGCGGCGGAGGGGATGAGCCCGGACCCGGACGACCTGATCGTCACCACCGGTGGCCAGCAGGCGATCGACCTGATCACCAAGACGCTGGTCGATCCGGGCGACCCCGTGATCTGCGAAGCGCCGACCTACCCGGGAGCAGTGCCCACCTTCTGCAGCTATGAGGCCGACGTCCACCAGGTGAGTACCGACGACGACGGCATGCGGATCGAGGAGCTCGAGGAGCTGCTCGGCGTGCTCGCCCGGGACGACCGGCGCCCGAAGTACATCTACTCGGTGCCGAGCTTCCAGAACCCCGCCGGGGTGACCCTGTCCGACGCGCGTCGCCGGCGCCTGGTGGAGTTGGCGCGGCAGCACGAGCTGCTGATCGTGGAGGACAACCCCTATGGCCTGCTGCGCTATGACGGGGACCCGCATCCGACCCTCTACAGCCTGGACGGCGGGGACTACGTCCTCTATGTCGGCACCCTGTCGAAGATCCTCTCCCCCGGGATCCGGATCGGCTGGGTCGCGGCGCCGCCGCCGGTGCTAGAGAAGATCGCACTGGGCAAGCAGGCGGCCGACCTCTGCACCTCGACCCTCAGCCAGTACTTCGTACGGGAGTACTTCGGGGAGGGGCGCTGGCTCTCCTACATCGCCGACCTGATCGAGATCTACCGGGACCGTCGCGACGCCATGCTGGACGCCCTCGACCACCACTTCCCGCCGCAGGCGGGGTGGACACGGCCCGAGGGAGGGCTCTTCCTCTGGGCGACCCTGCCCCACTACATCGACACCACCGATCTGCTTGCGAAAGCCTTGCGCCAGAACGTCGCGTTCGTCCCGGGACGCGCCGCCTATGCCGATGGGGTGCGGGGGGCCTCGTCGATGCGCCTCAACTTCTCAGCCTCGGGCGAGCAGGATCTGCGAGAGGGGATCCGCCGCATCGGAAGCGTCGTCTCCGAGCAGATCGCGCTCTACGAGACGATCACCGGCGAACACCGGGTCGAGCCTCCTCCGGACGAGGGAGAGGAGCCGGGGGGCGAGGTGGTCCCCATGCCGAGGCGATGAAGGTCGCCGTGCTCAAGGGAGGCAGCTCGCTGGAGCGCGAGGTCTCACTCCGCTCCGCGGCCCGCGTCGAGGACGCGGTCGGCGAGCTCGGCCACGAGACGATCGGCATAGATGTCGGGCAGGACCTCGTCGATCGCCTCCGCGAGCATCAGCCCGACGTCGTCTTCATCGCGCTGCATGGCCCGGGAGGGGAGGACGGCACCGTCCAGGAGCTGCTCGAGATCCTCGACCTCCCCTACACCGGCCCCGGCGTGGCGGCCTGCGCGCTCTGCATGGACAAGGTCGCCGCCAAGCACGAGATGCGCGCGGACGGCATCCCGACTCCGGACTGGGCCGCGTTCAACGCGACCGCCTTCCGGGAACTGGGCGCCGCTGACACCCTCGATGAGATCGAGGCTCGGCTCGGCTTCCCGCTGGTCGTGAAGCCGACGAGCCAGGGCTCCTCGCTCGGAGTCGAGTTCGCCGCCACCCGGGAGGAGGTCCCGGAGGCGCTGCTTGCCGCCTTCAGCTACGACGATCGGGTGCTGCTCGAGCGCTACGTGAGGGGCCGCGAGCTGGCGATCAGCGTGCTCGACGGCGAGCCTCTCCCGATCGTCGAGGCGATTCCGCGAGAGGAGGACTTCTTCAATTTCGAGGCCCGCTACGAGATCGGCCGTACCGACTACGTCTGTCCCGCCGAGCTCGGCTCGGATCAGACCGGGCAGGTGCAGGAGCTCGCCACCCGCACCTACGAGACGCTCGGCTGTAGCGGCTTCCCCCGGGTCGACGTGATGCTCGGAGACGACGGACCCCGGGTCCTCGAGGTGAACGCGATCCCCGGGCTCACCGATACGAGCCTCTTCCCGATGGCGGCGGAAGCGGCGGGGATCGACTTCACCCAGCTGGTCGGGCGGATCCTGGCGAGCGCTCAAACCCGGCCGGCAAGCGAGAAGACGTTTCGCCGCCAGGCGGGCCCGCTACCTGCCGGGTCCTGACCTGCCGGAGCAGCCAGCGTCGCGGGCCCTAGGGCTCCTCGCCCTGGGCGAAGTCCTCCGGCGTGACGTTGTCGAGGAAATCCTTGAACTTCTCGACGACCTGTTCGGTGTCCTCGACCTCCTCGCCCTCGAATTCGATCGCCGACTCCTCGATCACCTCGTCGGCGGCGAAGATCGGCGCGGAGGTGCGGACTGCGAGGGCAAGCGCGTCGGAGGGCCGGGAGTCGATCTCCATCTCGGATCCGTTCATCGAGATCGTGATCGAGGCGAAGAAGGTGTTGTCGCGCAGCTCGGTGACCGAGACCTTCTCGCACTTGGCCTCCATCTGATCGAGGACGTCGGAGAGGAGGTCGTGGGTCATCGGGCGGGGCGTCGAGGCGCCCTGGAGCTTCATCAGAATCGCCGCCGCCTCGGGGTGGCCGATCCAGATCGGGAGGAACTTGTTGCCGTCGACCGTCTTCAGCAAGACGATCGGCTGCTTGCCGACCATGTCGAAGCTCACTCCGTAGATGGTCATCCGCTGCACAAAGGCTCCTCGGGAGGTCCGCACGGATTATAGGAGCGGCCCGAAGCGCCCCAGACTCAGGAACCGCGGCCACCACCAACACCGCGGCAGACGAAGTGGGCGATCCTGGACTCGAACCAGGGACCTCTTCCTTATCAGGCATGTGAGGCTCCTGCCGTCTACTGCCGTGCTGCCCGTTCCTGCTGCAAATCGGGCACATCGGTACCCAGGGGCGCTGCCGTCTGCTGCCCGCCGCTGCCGTCTGACCTTTCCATCGGCTTCCCATAGATCGCCTCCAGCATCGCCCGGCGCTCAGGGCTCCGGTTGGCGGCGTCGAACTGGTGCGCCAAGGTGCTCTGAGTGACGGCGATGCTCGCGTGCCCCAGCCGGTCTGCCACAGACTGCACATCCATTCCAGCCGCGATCAGCCGCGAGGCGTGGGTATGCCGCAGATCATGGAAGGCCGGCGCCGTGTCAGCGAGCCCGCCCGCTTGACGGCGCGGGCGAGCACCCGCCCGCCGATGTTCCGGTGATCGTGGGGGCGCCGGGTATAGCGGGACAGGAGCACTAGGTCGCCGGGCTGGCTGTGCTGGCTGGCCAGCCGCGCCTTGGCGAGCCGGGTGCTGAGCGCCGGGGTGACCTCGATGCAGCGCCGGGAGCGGTCGGTTTGAGTGGCACGCGCTCCCCCTTGCGGTCGAGCTGCGCCGTGAACGTCACCGTGGCACTCGCCGTAAGGTGACGATCCCCGGTCCGAGCGTTTCACCGTGTGTCGACCCCGTGCTGACGAACCCGCCGCCAGATGGGTGAAGGACCTGAAGCGTCAAGCCACCCGATGCGTCGATGACCTTCCAGCTTCGTGATCTGGCCGTTGAAGGGCGCAACCAGCGTGGCGCCGGGAAGCGCGGTCTGCTGAACGGTCGCCGAGATCGCGATCGGGCGGCTCGGGAGCGCGTTGGTCAGCGGGCTGCCGAGTGACAGTCGCGGCACTTTGCGGCGGAAGCGGCGAGGAGTGAGAGTCCCCCGGCGACCCCCGCGGCGGCGACTTTCGGCCTGATCGATAAGGGAAGCACCAAGGCGTCTAGCGCTTTATCAGCTTCACCTTCACCGGTTTGGTGACCGTCTCGCCGCCCGTCGGTGTGTAAGTGATCTTCGGCTTGACCTTGACCTTGCCGGTCGATTTCAGCTTCTTCTTCTTCTTGCCCTTCGCCTTGATCAGCAGGTGCACGCTGCCCGGTGCGGTTACGGTCTCGCTGCTGGTGGCGGCGTTGGCTACCTTGACGCCCTTGCCCGCCCCGGTCAGCTGGCCGGCGTGCGCGACGGTGACGGTGAGCGTCGCCGTTCCGTTCTTCTTGTTGCGCGTGATCTTGTCGACGGTGAAGGTCGAGGTGATCTCGGCGTTGAGCGCGACCTCGTAGAGGTTCGTGCTGGAGGGCGGCCGGGCGGGCCCGCCGTCGGCGAGGCTTGGCTGCTGCCACTCGTTGCGAATGCCGGCGCCCGTCACGAAAAACTCCGCGGCGGCCGACTCGCAGCAGTCGATTCCTATGTAATCGCCGATCCGAATCGGAAGTTGCGCGTTGTAAGTGGTCGTTGCATTGATCGGGGGCAGTACCAAGGGCGAGGTGCCCGCTCCCGTATACAGCCCGCCGCCCAGCGGCCTGATGATCCGGAAGTTGGTGAGCCGCGTAGAGGCACCGACGCGGATCCGCCACCGCACGACCGTCCCGTTCACGGGCGAGGAAACCCCACCGGGAGCTCGCAGGCCGGGAGCGAGCGCGCTGTTGCTGAACGTGGGCCGTGGGCTGTAGTTCGCTGCGCTGTCCGGCACCCGCGCCAGGTTGCTCCCGATCGTCACCGTTGCCCGCGCTGGCGAGACGCTCCCGCCGAGCAACAGGGCCGCGAGTAAGGCGGCGGGAGCAAACCGCCCAAGGAGGCGCCGTCTACGTCCCGCCAGTGGAGCCATCCTGGCGAAGCCTTGATACATCTCACGTCCCATCTTCGTCCCGTGGTGAGCAGCCTATATCGAGTCGGGTCGGGCGGTGCAAGGGTACGCCCGTTGCGCTCTGCGCAGACGAGTTTGGGAGCAGGCGCGCGGTATTCTCGGGGTGAGCGTTGACCCCCATTGACACATCCGGCTCATGGGATGGCGGGGCGCCCTCGGAATCTGGGTTCGTGCCTCCCCTACGCGTGGAGCTGCTCGGGGGGTGCCGTGTCGAACGAATCGGCGTCGCGCGGCCGGTCGTGTGGCAGCGGCGTACTGCGAGGACGCTGACGAAGCTCCTGGCGACACACCCGCGCCCCTCGCTCCACCGTGAAGAGCTTCTCGAGCTGCTCTGGCCGGGCGTCCCGGCGAAGTCAGCGCTCAAGGGATCCACGAGGGGCCCTGATGGCGGACCGGCGCGCCAGGTCGCTGATCAATTGGCCCGTGAGAATTGGGGGCAGTGACGACGCCGAGGCGTTGGGTATCGCGCTTGGTCGGAAGCCTGGTGCTCGCGGCGACGCTGCTTGCCATTGCGTCCGGGTTAACCGCACCTGCGGCCGCAGGCGCAGCGGCATCGCCCCGGCAGACGGGCCAACCCCCCCTCTTCGCCTACTACTACATCTGGTTCGATCCCAGCTCCTGGAATCGGGCGAAGTCCGACTATCCGTTGCTTGGACGCTACTCGAGCGACAACACGACAGTGATGCGGCGTCAGATCCAGCTCGCCAAACAGGCCGGCATCGATGGCTTCATAGTGAGCTGGAAGCACACGCCGACCCTGGACGAGCGACTGGCGAAGCTGATCCGCGTCGCTGAGGCGGAGCGCTTCAAGCTCTTGGTCATCTATCAGGGGCTCGACTTCGAGCGCCGTCCGCTGCCCATCGGCAAGGTCGCCACCGACCTCGACCTTTTCAGCAGCCGCTTCGCCGCCAGCCCGGTGTTCGATGCCTTCGGGAAGCCGGTGGTGATCTGGTCGGGAAGCTGGGAATTCTCTCGCGCTGAGATGTCCTCGGTGATCGGCCATCGCCGTGATCTGCAGATTCTGGCCAGCGAGCACACGACGGGCGGCTACCGGCGCCTTGCAAGCCTCGTGGACGGGAACGCCTATTACTGGTCCTCCGTCAACCCCGACACCTTCCCCGGTTACCGGCAGAAGCTGCGGGAGATGGGCGCGGCGGTTCATCGACACAGCGGCCTGTGGATCGCCCCGGCCGCCCCGGGGTTTGACGCTCGCCTGATCGGCGGCCACACCGTGGTGCCGCGCGCGGACGGAGAAACGTTGCGCCGCGAGTATGAGGCGGCGGTGTCCTCATCTCCCGACGCGGTCGGATTGATCAGCTGGAACGAGTTCAGCGAGAACAGCGCAATCGAGCCGAGCCGCCAGTACGGTGCGCAGGCGCTACGGACCCTGGCCGATCTCCGCGATGCGAAACCTCCGGCGATCGGGGATTTCGATTCCAGCGCACCGGATGGAACCGGGACGGTTGGATTGAGGGGTCTGGCGACCGTCGCGGGATTTCTGGTCCTGACGCTCGGGGGCTTCCTGGTAGTCGCGCGACGGCGACGCGCGGATCGGAGATAGCAGCGGAGATTGGCGGAGTGGTTCGCGTCAGCTCGAGTCAGCCGGCGATCGCGAGGTGAGGTCAGCGGCCGCGAAAGCTTTGGTCGCCGGCCGACCGTAGTCAAGGGCAGCCGCCTCAAGCAGCCGGAGGTCGACAAGGTCGATCTCCAGGCGGCTGGACAGCTCGCGCACAGCTCGATGCTGCCGCCGACTCCAGTGCTCATAGGTCCCCAGCGCCTCGACTCGAACCCGCGCCACTCGCGTGCCTCTGGCGTCTTGGACAACGCGACCGAAACAGGCGACCAATCCCGTCACGCCTTGGTGGTCGACAGTGGGGAAGTCGAGGTCAGGTCGGCCCGCCACGAAGATTCCGCAGCCACATGCAGGGTGGGGAGCGTCGTGCGGGGCCTGATGCGCTGGAGTCGAGGAACGGAACGGGGTCGGCAGGTCGCGATAGCAGTCGGCGACGTGGACCGCCTCGCTCCAACTCACCGGGAGGAATCGAGAGCGAAGCTCAGGAGCGCCGGTTTCGTCGTAGTCGATTCGCCAGGAGCGGAACCCGATGAGAGGCCCAGGAGGTTCGGATCCGCGCCCGATGCCGTAGTCGCCCGGCCCCTCAGACACTTCCGTCGACCGCGCCACGGGGGCTGCGCGTGTCTCCTGGAGGGCTGATCGTCGGGGGTTGTTAGCGGATTCGGACATCCGGAGGAATTAAAGAGTAGGACAGGGCCCTGCGGTTAAGCGGTTGAGAAATTCCTCCGGAAATGCACCTGGTTCGCATCGAGTCGCGCTTGAGGTTGCCGCAAGTTCTGGGGCTCGGCGACCGTGATACGGGTGAGGGTGCACTTCGTGAAACGTGAGGCATTCCGCGTCCTCTCGGGGGCGGCATTGGCGATTTACCTGATCGCCGTGCCGCCGGCCACGGCGGCGAAGGCGGCCACACTACCGACCGCGTACGCTCCTCAGCTGACCCGCTACCCGTATCTGACCGACGTAGCCGGCGGGGGCGCCACGATCAACTGGGCCACCGATCGGTCAAGCGCGTCGGCCTACGTGACCTGGGGAGCGGCGGGCGTGGAGAGCTGCACGGCGCACAGCAGATCCGCAAGCAGGACCCAGATCACGGTTGGCTCGACGCCCGAGTACCAGTGGAAGGCGCGCCTCAACCTGGCCCCGAATACGACTTACTGCTACCGCGTCTATCTGGGCGCCACTGGATCCGGCCTCAACCTGCTCGGCTCGAATCCCTCGCCGCAGTTTCTCACCGAGCTTCCCGCCGGTTCGACGACTCCGTTCAAGTTCGCGGTGCTCGGCGACTGGGGCTCCGTCACCGCCAGCGGCAACCCTGACCAGGCGAACCTGATCGGCCAGCTCGCCTCGAGCGGGGCGCGGTTCGCGCTCTCGACCGGCGATCTCGCCTATCCGAGCGGGAGCCAGACGAACTACGGCGATCTCTACCAGACCGGAGCCAATGTCAGCGCGGTTTTCGGTCCAGCAGTTCTGGACTGCGGCAGGCGCCTCGATGCCGCTCTTCCCCGTCCTTGGAAACCACGGCTTGAACGCGACCTTCCCGCTGATCTGGCCGGGTGCCTCGGCGGCCGCCGGCTCCAATGGACGCTTCCAGATCGACAACTACTGCTGCCTGAACGGGACGGCGTCGGCGAATTACCCGAGCGTCTGGTACGCGTTCGACGCGGGGCCCGCGCGGTTCTACGTGCTGGACGCCGCCTGGGCGAACTCCAACCTCGGCACGGGCAGCCTCTATGAGAACGACTTCGACAACCACTGGACACCCGGCAGCCCGGAGTACCAGTGGCTCGAGCACGACCTCGCCACCCATCCGGCGCAGGTCAAGTTCGCGACCTTCCACTTCCCGCTCTACTCGGCCAACGCGACCGAGACGTCGGACGCCTTCCTTCACGGTCCGGACAGTCTGGAAGGTCTGCTCAGCCGGTACGGGGTCGACATCGCGTTCAACGGCCACGCCCACATCTACGAGCGCAACAACGCGAATGGCCCCGGCGGCCTGATCAGCTACGTGACCGGGGGCGGCGGCGCACCCCTGGAGCCGGTCAGCAAGTGCAGCGGCCTTGCCGGCATCGTCGCCTACGCGATCGGCTGGTCGAATTCCAAGGCCACGGGCAGCGCCTGTGGCAGCGCGTCTCGGCCCGTTTCGCCGAGTCAGGTCTTCCACTTCCTGCTCGTCAGCGTCGATGGGAACACGGTCACCGTCACCCCGACGGACTCGCTCGGGCGCAGCTTCGACAGCCGGACCTACGTATTTCCACCCGACATTCCGCCGCCCGACATCACGCCTCCCAGCGCGCCGGCGAGTCTCGATGCCACGGCTATCAACTCGGGTCGCGTCAACCTGTCCTGGTCGCAGGCGACCGACAACGTGGGCGTCACCGGATACAAGATCTACCGAGACGGAGCGCTGCTGACCACCACGCCTGCGTCAGCAACCTCCTATTCGGACACGTCCGTCGCGGGAGGCACGACCTACCAGTACACGGTTCGCGCGGTCGACGCGGCCGGGAACGCGTCGGACCCCAGCCCCGCCGCCACCCTGACGACCCCCAGCGACGGCTCTGTCGCGGCATCGTTCGTTCGTGACGCGACCGGCGCCGTCGACAGCGGAACGAGTTTCGATGCGCCGCTCACCTCGACCGCGGGAGACACGCTGGTCGCCACGATCGCCGTGCAGGCCGGGGCAACCAACTCGGTGAAGTCCGTTACAGATTCGGCCGGCAACACCTGGAACAAGGGGCCGATCGGCTTCCTGTCGGGCTCCAACACCCGGGTGGAGATCTGGTTCAGCTCCGCCGCGGCGCCGGTGACCCACGTCACCGTCACGCTGTCGGCTCTTGACGCCGCGGCTGCCGACATCTCCGAGTTCACCGGCATCGCCAGCGTCCTCCCGCTTGAAGCCTCGGCCGCCCAGGGAAATGCCTCCTCAACCATCGCGTCAACGCCGTCGCTCCTTACGTCGTCCGCCGAGGACGTGATCGTCGGCGCGATCAACTACCCGACGTCCACTGTCTCGACGCTCGCATCCCCTTCGTTCACTGCGCTGACAGATTTCGCGGCCTCGGGCGTGCACGGAAGAGCGGCCTACCTGATCGCCCCGGTGGCGGGCAGCTACTCCGCGAGCTGGAGCCTGGCCGGAGCGTCAACCAGCGGGGGAGCGATCGCCGCATTTCGGACGGGTCCATAGGCGACGCTTTCGTGCTTTAAGACGGCCGAGACAGTCCCTCGAAGTCTGTAGCCGAGAAGGCCGGTCAGGCGGTGATGTCAGAGAGCCGGAATTCCGGCTCCTCTCCGAACTCGTCCATGAGCCGCCTGCGGAAGGCACCGTACCGGCGCTGCGCCTCGCTGCGGTGACCCTGCTCGAGATAGGTCCGGATCAGAGTCTGGTGGACATCCGAGTCGAGCGGCTGCAGGCTCGCGTATCGCTCGAGGTTTCTTGTGGCCGCCGAGAGCGCACGCCTGGCGAGATGGTGCTCGACGAGGGCGTCCAGGGCATGGCAGGCGAGGTTTCGCATCGTGTCGCGCTCCTCAAAGGCCCACTCGGCGAAGGGCTCCTCCGCAAAGAGGTCTCCCCTGTAGAGGTCCATCGCCCGATCGAGGCACGAAATGGCCCGCGAGCGCCCCGCGGGGGTCTCGGCAGAGGTCTCGAGCCCGGCTGAGACCAGCGCCTCGAACTCGTCGAGGTCAACGTAGACCTGGCGGTCAAGACAGTACGTGCCGTTGACCGAGTGAATGAACCCGGAGTTCGATCTCGGCACACGATGCGGATCGAGTAGCTCGCGCAGGACGTGAACGAAGTAACGTGCCGTGTTCTCCCCTGAGGCTCCGGCGCTTGGCCAAAGCGCCTCGGCAAGCTCGTACACGTGGGCGGGCCGGCCACGCTGGCAGATCAGGTACTTGAGCAAGTGGCCGGGCCGGTGCATAAGCCAGTCCCCCTCGATCGTCGTCTCCCTGGTCTCGACGAGGGTGGTGCCCAGGGCGCGGATACGAAGCTGCGGCTCTCCCATCCAATGGGGCTCGGTGCGTCGCCGCCGGTCTCCGAGCCTGGCGGGGCGCAGGTGCATCACCAGCCGCGAGCTCCCCGGGCTTGTGCGCGCCGCGGTGATCCAGATCGCGCTTGGCGGAATGTCGACGCGCACCTCGGGCAGTGGGGTTTCGGATTCGGCGGCGAGACTCGCTATGCAATTGGTTGCCAACGGCTGGTTGTGGTTACAGCCGAACAGCAAGCAGCAGGTCGCGTTCTCGGGCCAGTTGCCGTGGCTGGCGACGACGATCTCCCGTGCCGTCTCGTTCACCTCGAGGACGACTCCCTTGAGGTCGGTGATGATGATCCCGAAGCGCAAACTGTCAGCAACCTCACCGACCGGCCGTGAGGTCTCATACGGCGGTGTGGACTCCCGGGAGGAAATAGACCTCGTCTTCGAGATAGAGATAGAGAGTGCCTCGTCTTCGAAAATCAAGTAACGGGGCCCCCCTATTTACACCCTAATTAGGTGCTATTTGGGTCGGCGCTGTCAATTCGAACTTACGTCCAGAAGGTAGCGATGCCGCCCCTCCCCTCCGGTCACATGCCTACTCGTCGCCGATGACCGCGTTCATCAGCAAATCTTCCGCTGCGGAGTTCGCGGCTTTCTCCGAGTCCGGGGGCGGAATCCCATGCCATCTGCTCGTTGAGCGTAGTGACGGCCTCTGACCGTGAGCGAACCCCCAGCCTTGTGAACAGCGCCGAGAGATGGCTCTTGGCGGTGTTCTCGGAGACCGACAGCCTGCGAGCGATCTCGGCGTTCGTGAGACCAAGAGCCAGAAGATTGAGGATCTGCGCCTGCCGACGCGGCAGATCCCCCAAGACGCCGCGGGGTCGCCTCGTCGGCTGGACAACAACCTGCCCGCACCGTGCGGCATCGATCGTCGGGATGAGTGATGCTTCGAGGTTCGCCTCGTCGACCGTCCCGTCGACACCTGCCGCGAGGAGTCTGGCGACGTCGGTGGGGTCGCTCTGGGGAATGATTACGACGACGCAGATAGGACCATGGCGACGGCGCAGGGCAATCAGCGTCCTGCGAGGAGGAATCGCCAGCGCGGCCAGTTGTGCGACAAGGACCTCGGTCGCCCCGACCTCCAGATCCGCGATCGATCTCGCCTGTGTTGCACCCGAGTAGTCGGAGTCTCGCAGGACGGCGCCGATTCGCATGCCAAGCAGCTCATCTCCGCTCACGGCTGCCACCCTCGTGGGATTCACCGGCTTTCCCCCTCCACTGCTGAGCTGTGAACGCCGGGCCGTGACGGCACGTTCGCCGCGGTCTTCTCCCTTTGCACGATTGGCAAGTCGAGGATGCCGGGTCCGAAGCCCTCGTCGGGGTCAACAACGACGGCCGCAGCCTCCCTTCGCGTTCGCACACCGAGCTTCGCCAACGCCGCTGAGACGTGGCTCTTGACCGTACTCGTCTCGAGGCCCACGGCAGTCGCGATCCCGGCGTTGCCGACCCCGATCGCCATCAGACCCAACACCTGCCGCTCACGGTAGGAGAGCCTCGGCTTGACGGCATGTCGGTGAAATCGCCTCGGCACGGCGAGCTGTCCCGCGCGGACGGCGCCCACAGTGGGCACCAGCGCCTCTCCCAACCGGTCCTCGAAGACAACCCCCCGAGCTCCCGCCCGGACGGCCGTCGCCACGTCGGCCCCGGTCTCCGGCACGATCGCAACGACCCTCGCGAGGGCGCTGAGGCGGTGGATCTCGCGAGCTCGCGCCTCACGGCTGCCCGCGTGCGAGATCACCGCGACACGTCCGGCGTGGTCGGTTTCCGCGCGTCGCCGCGTTCGAAGTCCCGCGCTCGAGAGGACGCGAACAGCGCGCCGTAGACACACCTCGTCGAAGATGACCAGATCAACGTACGTGTCCTTGGCGGCACGTGAATCTCCATGACTCAACGAAAAGCTGGCCACTACGCCTCAGCTCGCTCTGGCGACCGGCGCCCTCACAACGGGCGCCAGGTCTCGCTCGGCCAGGCTGCGCCTGAGCGCGCAGCGACCGCGATGGTGAAGGGCGTGTACTGAGCTCTCGCTCTTGCCCAGCAGCCTGGCGATCTCCCTTGGAGATAGCCCGAGGACATGCCGTAGAACCAGCACAGAACGCTGCTCACGATGCAACAGTGCCACCGCTTCCCGGAAGCCTGATGGCCGAAGCCAATCGGGTTCGCCTCCTTCGACTGGTCCCGTGCCCACCTCTTCGCGTGGAATGGGACGCCGCCGGCGAAGGTCATCAATTGCGACGTTTCTTGCCACGCACAGCAGCCAAGCGAGGAACGGCACGTCTCCTCGTTCGTACCGGTCGATCGTTGCCATGAGTTTGATGAACACCTCTTGGGTCAGATCCTCGGCCTGGTGCTCATCGCGGATCATGTGGCGCAGGAAGCCGTATACCTTCGGCCGGCATATGCCGTAGATATCGCTGAGTCCCCCCGGATCTCCGCGCTTTGCACGAATGATCGCGCGCTCGATCAGCTCGACGTCGTCGTCGACATGGACCGCATAGCGCCGGGCCCCCTGGGGTTGCAGCAGAAGCATGCGCCCACAACCTAATTCGCCGCAGTTTGCGGCTTGTTCGTATGGGCGTTAGTCAGGAATTAGCCCAAGTTTTCGCTCACCCGAATTCCATCCTTTCGGCGAAAGTTCTGTCGCTCCGAGCAAGTTCTCGCTCCCTTCGCTCGTGGAACGGAATAAACGCCACCGTGCCAGAAACCGGAGGCCGGGAGGCCGGGCGATGCCATTTTCCGTGAGGAGGCCGGGCGATGCCATTTCCGTGAGGAGGGAATGAGGTCATGAAGCCGAGCACCGAAGCGCAGAGCGCCGCCCCGGCACCTTCAATCACCGTGGGTCGACATCGGCTCAGTCGACTCCCCGTCGAGCTGTCGATCATCGTGCCGACCCGCAACGAGTTCGGCAACGTTCGACCGCTTGTCGAGCTCATTCGCTCCGCCCTGACTGACGTGCCGGCGGAGGTTGTCTTCGTCGACGACAGCGACGACCGCACGCCCGAGGCGATCATGGATCTTGGCGATCGGGAGAATCTCGATATCCGCCTCATCCACCGTGAGCCTGGCCGGCGAGGCGGTGGCCTCAGCGGGGCTGTGGTGGCGGGGATTCGTGCGGCAAGGTCCCCCTGGATCTGCGTCATGGATGCCGACCTTCAGCATCCTCCCGCGACGATCAGTCGCATGCTTGTCAATGCGCGGGCTGAAAAGAGCGATCTGGTCATCGCAAGCCGGTACTGCGATGGGGGGAGCCCCGGGGCGTTCGGCCGGGCCCGCTTGTGGCTGTCCCGAGCTTCCGCAAGGAGCGGCCAAATAGCCTTCCCGCGCCGGCTGCAGGCCGTTTCTGACCCGATGAGCGGCTTCTTCCTCGTCCGCCGTGCCGCCCTCGACCTCGATGTTCTGCAGCCCCGCGGTTTCAAGATTCTCCTCGAGATCGTCGTCAGGACCCCCGGGCTCCGGATCTCGGAGGTCCCCTTCACCTTCGGCGAGCGGCACGCGGGCGCGACGAAAGCCTCGGTCCGAGAGGGTCTGCGCTTTCTCGCGCATCTATGGCACCTCCGCATGGGCCAGTTGGCGACACGACTGGGCCGATTCGGCGTCGTTGGCGCCACCGGGCTGGCTGTGAACACAGCGCTACTCGCGCTGCTCGTTGAGCCCGGGGGGTTGAACTATGTACTGGCCGCAATCCTGGCGTCCCAAGGCTCGACGCTTTGGAACTTCACGTTGACGGAGACGTGGGTATTCCCGCGACCTCCCGCCGTGGGGACGGCGACCCGTCGCATGGCCATGTTCTTCGTAATGAACAACGTGGCAAACCTGGTGCGGATACCCATGCTCGTGGCACTTACGTCGGGGCTGGGGATCAACTACCTGATCTCAAATGTGGTCACCCTGGTGGCGGTCTTCGTCGGCCGGTTCGCGATCTCGGACCGCTGGATTTGGGCTGGAGCAGGCGGCCCAGGGCAGGCGCAGACAACCTGGAACTACGACATCCATGGGATCGTCTCGGTCTGTTCGGATGGCCGACTTCCCGAGCTGGAGCGCTTTCGAATCTCGGAGGAGTTCGACGACCCCACGATCCGGGTGCGCCTCGGCGAGGTGCGCGGGCTCGAAGGGGAGGATGCGGCCGATCGGATTCTCTACACGGAGGCACGCTCGTGGGGGTTTGGGATGTGCCTGCATGTCGGGGAGCGCAGCGAGATCGTCGCCAGCAGATGGCTGGAGCGCTCCCCGCACGTCCTGTACACGAACGTCGTCGAGCCGGTCCTCCGCTGGGCCTTCGTGCGAAAGGGTTATGCGTTGGTGCATGCCGCCTGCCTGTCCGCCAACGGCCAGGCCTTCCTGCTCACGGCGAGGACGGACACCGGCAAGACGACGACGATCCTGAAGATCCTGGACGCCCACCCCTACACGTTCCTCTCCGACGATCTGACCCTCGTCTCTCCCGACGGCCGGGTCTTGACCTACCCGAAGCCGCTGACGATCAGTCGACACACGCTGGGCGCGGTCAAGACCCCGCTACTTCGCCGACGGGAGAGACTGAGGCTGATCATCCAGAGCCGCATACATTCGCGGTCCGGACGGGTCTTCGCGCTTCTGCTTGCAAGGACGCGAATACCCGCCGCGACGCTGAATGCCATCGTCCAGTGGATCGTTCCGCCGCCGAAGTACCACGTCGACCGGCTCGTCCCAGGTGTGACGATCGCACCCGAAGCCCAGCTCGCCGGTATGGCCGTGATCCAGCGCGGCGGGAAAGGCGATGACCGCCTGGAACCCGACGAGGCGCTCGAAACGCTGATGGGCAATTGCGAGGACGCTTACGGTTTCCCGCCCTACCCCGCGATCGAGGAGTTCCTCCACAGCGGCAATGGTCGCAAGCTCAAGGTCGAGGAGCGCGAAATCGTCTCCAATGCGCTGTTGGGAGTTTCCGCCATCCTGATGCGGAGCGAGACCATGGATTGGTCCGAGCGCCTGCCGGCCCTGCTGCCCGACGCCATGCACGGCAACGGCAACGGCAAAGCGCCCAGGTTCGCTCCGTCGGGCGCCGACGCACTGGGGCAGGCCGAGGCAACGTTCGAACAGATTGGCCCCGGCTCAACCTCGAGCGGCGCCTAAGGGCGGTGGACTCCGCGGGTGCGCTGGAAAGCGACGAAGAGGGGCGTTCCCCGAACCTTGGAGACCCGAGCCCCGGACGCCGTCGCGGATCCGCCCACGGTTTCAGCGCCCCCTCGGCCGGCAAGACCTCCGACCGCCCCGGGTCCTCCTTCCTCGTCTGAACTTGCGCCGCAATCCAAGCCGAGATGGACTGAAGGCCGCCTGCTCTGGGTGCTGCTGGGGGGGATCCTCGCGGTCGCGGCCGGGCTTCGCATCTGGCAGATCGCGGCGCTCGGCTATAACAGCGACGAGGCGGTCTACAGCGGGCAGGCAGCGACGATCGCGCACGTCAATGGGTTGGACGCGTTCTTTCCCGCGTTTCGGGCCCACCCGGTACTGATCCAGACGCTTCTCTCGATCGGCTACCGGCTTGGCGGCGGTGAGGTGTTCGGGCGCGTTGCCAGCGCCCTCGTCGGGGTTGCGACCGTCTTCGCCGTCTACCGGTTGGGGGACTTGCTGTACGGACGGCGAGCCGGTCTAGCGGCGGCGCTGCTTCTCGCGCTCATGCCTTACCACGTGGTGGTGACCAGGCAGGTCCTGCTCGACGGTCCGATGACCTTCTTCGCCACGGTCACCCTCTACCTGCTCGCCCTCTTCGCCTCCACCCGGCGTGTGTGGTGGCTGTACGCCGCGGCTGGCGCGATGGGCCTGACCTTCTTGAGCAAAGAGACCGCAATCGTGATGCTGGGATCGATATACGTCTTCCTGGCGCTCACGCCGCAGATAAGGGTCCAGCTTCGGCACCTCGCGGGCTCCTTCGGCGTGTTCGTCCTCTTCGTCGCGACCCTGCCGGTCACTTTGGCGATCGCCGGGCAGACGCACACTGGCGGAGACTTCCTCGCCTGGCAGATCTCCAGGCGCCCGAATCACGATTTGCTCTTTTATCCGGCGGTCGTCACGCCGGCGATCGGGCTGCTGGTCGTTTTCGCGGCTGTCGCTGGCTGCCTGTGCCTTCGGCGCCGCGCCACCTGGCGGGAGACCTTGCTGCTGTCGTGGATCGTCGTGCCAGTTCTCTTCTTCGAGCTCTGGGCCGTGAAGGGCTATCAGTACCTGCTGCCGGTAGCGCCGGCCGTGGCCCTCCTCGCGGCGCGGGCCCTCACCTCCGACCAGCTGTGGCGGGTCGCGGCATCCAGGGTCGAGCAACTTGGGCTTCCGGCACGCTTCGAGCGCGCCCTCGCTGATCGACGCATCCAGACGGCTGCCCTTGCCGTCGTGGCGATCAGCCTGCTGATCCCGACCTTGCACAGGATCCAGCCCTCGGACTCACAATCCGTCCTGGCTGGTTCCGGGGGCATCCCGGGAGGGCGTGAGGCAGGGCAATGGATCGAGCGAAATACCCCCCAAGGAGCCCGGATGATGACTATCGGGCCATCGATGGCGAACATACTCGAGTACTACGGGCGCCGCAGGGCGAATGGCCTCGCTGTCAGTCCAAATCCGCTCGCCCGGAACCCGGTGTATGAGCCGCTGTCAAATCCCGACCGGTTGATCCGTGACGGTCAGCTCCAGTTCGTGGTGTGGGATGCGTTCTCCGCAGAGCGCTCCAGCTTCTTCGCCGCCAAGCTTCTCGGCTACGTCGATCGGTTCCACGGTCGGGTCCTCCACACCGAGACGGTGGCTGCGACGACGCCTTCGGGGCGCGAGACCCGCAAGCCGATAATCACGATCTACAGCGTCCGCCCGTGAGACGAGTGCGATCCATCCTTGCCGCGCTCCTGACGATCACGGCTCCCCTGGTTGCGACAGCTGACGCAGCAGGTCGGCAGCGCGATCAGACCACGACCCCGATCCAGCACGTCGTCGTGCTCATGCAGGAGCACCACTCCTTCGACAGCTACTTCGGCACCTACCCAGGGGCCGATGGCATTCCGGCCGGAACCTGCATGCCGGTTGACCCAGGCCGGCCGGACCTAGGGTGCGTCAAGCCGCATCTGATCGCCAATGGACGCGTCGAGGACCATCCGGTGAGCGCCGCGACCGCGGCCGCTCAGCTCGATGGGGGTCGAATGGATGGGTTCCTGAGCGCGATCCAAGCTCAGAGCGGACGGCTGGATCCGAACGTCATGGGTCGGTACAGCGGCAGGGACCTGGCGTACTACTGGAAGATCGCCGATCACTATGTGCTCTTCGACCATTTCTTTGCCTCGTCGAGCGGCGGCAGCATCAGCAACCGCATGTATTGGGTCACCGGGCGGCCCGGCATCCCCGACCCGTCGCAGGAGCTGATCCCCGAAGGTGGGTTCGATCTGCCCACCATCTTCGATCGCCTCGAGGCCAAGGGGATCTCCTGGAAGTTCTACGTGCAGAGCTACGACCCGAACATCAACTTCCGCACCCGCACGACCGCTTATCGGGGGTCGCCGGCCGTGGGCGGGTCGCTCCTCAATCTGCCCCACGACAGCGGGTCGCAGACGGCTCGGGTGCCGCTGCTCGACATGGCCCGCTACGTCGATGATCCTGACCTCGCTCGAAGGATCGTGCCCATTCAGCAGTACTACAAGGACCTGGCCACCGGGAACCTCCCCGCCGTCTCCTACATTGCTTCCTCCGGCTCCAGCGAACGGGCGCCGGGGAGCATTGACTCTGGCCAAGCACTGGTCCGCAATCTGATCACCTCCCTTGCGACGAGCACTTCGTGGTCGACGTCGGCATTCATGTGGACCTATGACGACTGGGGCGGTTCATACGACCACGTTCTCCCACCCGCGGTCGACAGGTTCGGCTATGGCTTTCGCGTCCCCGCGCTTCTGGTCAGCCCGTACGCGAAGCCCGGAACAGTCGAGCACAGCACGCTCGACTTCACGTCGATACTCAAGTTCGTCGAGACCAACTGGCAGCTGCGGCCGCTCGCGCGCCGCGATCGCACCGCTGGGAGCATCGCTGGCGCTTTCGACTTCTCCGCTCCGCCGCGCTCGCCGATCCTGCTGGGCAATAGCGGGAATGCCGGTTTGCCCCGTTCCCGGACGGCCGTTGCCTACTTCGCGTACGGACTCAGTCTTGCGGTCTTCACCTTGATCTTGGCGCTAAGCGTCCGCAGCGCACGCCGGTCGGCCAGCCGCCAGACGATTGACGAGGTCCGCTCCAGATGAAGCTCTCGTCCCGGCTTTCCGCAGCAGCGTTAACGATTGCGGCCTCGCTGGCAATGGGTGCCGATCAGTCCGCTCTCGCTCAGCACACGGAAAGGCAGCAAACCGCGGCTGTTCAAACGGTCCCCCCGTTGGCGGGGAGCGGGATCAACTCCGGTCTCACTCCGGCGTTTGCCGGCTATCACCAGGTTAGGTTTCGCTTTGTTGACCCGCGCGGCAAACCAGTCAATTCCAAACGCATCGCGTTCGTGAGGCTGAGGTCGGGGACGGGGACCACGCGCCGCGTGACGGGACGTGATCCGGTTTGGCTGCCAGCCGAGCGCATCGTTCCGCTCGAAGGCGGGCTTTCGCGCAAGAGCGTCGAGTGGAGTGTCCAGTCGGTGATGGTGGACGGCTCCAACGTCGTTAACCGAGGGCAGCAGCGGTTCGTTCCAGGTGAGCAGCGAGATGTCTCGATCTCGGTCCTTTTCTTCCAGGCCACGTTCTCGGTTCGCGACACGCTGTTCGGGTTCCCCCTCGGCTCAGCCATCCGATTGCGGTTCCCCGACGGACACGTGAGGCGCTACCCGCTCGCGAACAGGGCAACGCTTCAGCTGCAGGCGCTGGCACGAGGCCAGTACGAGGTGAGCGTCGACGCCGGCGGCCTCTCGTTCACGCAACCGGTATCCCTCTCACGCGATCAGAGAGTTGCACTGAATGTGACCAGTTACCTCGATGTCGCCCTGGTGGGCGGCGCGATCGGCGCGATCCTCCTCGGTCTGCTCCTCGTTCGCCGGCCTCGGCTTCGGGCGGCGATTCGCGATCGGTTACAGCACGTCCGTGAACAACTGAGGCGGGCGGGCCAGGGGGCGACTGGCCTTCCGATCTTTCGGATCGCGGGGGTAGCGGCGATCTCGGTTTTGGTGCTGGTATTCCTGGTCGGATTGTTTTCCGGCACCGATGGCGGCGATTCTTCCCAGCAAGAGCCCAAGGTCGCGTTCGTTCCGCCAGCCGCTCCGGTAGTCGGTGGGGAGGCCCAAGAGAAGGCTCAGAAGACCAAGCCTCCAGGGCCGCAGGAAGATCGCAACCAGCGGGCCCGGGAGCAAGCCCCTGGCGCGGGTCAACCGGGCGACGCCGGCGGCGTGGCGCCCGTGGTCACACCAGGGCCGAAACCCCCGCAGACATCCCGGCCGAAGCCCCCGCAGACATCCCGGCCGAAGCCCCCGCAGGCACCACCCCCAGTCTCGGAAAGCCCCCCGGCACCGGTCGAGCCAACTGTCACAGTCGCCAACAACAACACCGGACCGCCTTAGGCGGACGCAATAACAAACGACGGACCGGACGGACTTAAGGTCCGCGTTGAGCCGTGCGAGGCTTGTGCGAGTCTCCGACGTGATCAATCACCGAGTCATTGGTCAGCCGCGTGGCGCCGAAGCGACTTGGAATCCGACCGGCTGCTCCGGCCCTGATCAAGTCATGGGGTGGTCTGCCGACCGCGTCGGGTGCTCAGCTCCGGGCGCACCTGCTCGGCCTATGATTGGGGCCGGGCGGGGAAGCGTTCGTCGCCTTTCTGCTCATCGGGATGCTGATCACGATCCCCCTGGCTTGGTTAATGCGTAGGCCTTGCTGTTCTCGAGCACGGTGACTCCTCTCTTCTTTGAGAGGTCACCCGTTGAGACCCGGCGCCGAGCCGAGACTAATCGGTCCTCGCTGTGGGCTAGAGCTTCTTGCGGAGGCTCAGGCTGTCGTTCGAGGTACCGGCCGTGCCGCCGTTCGGCGTGAAGGTGGCCGTCAACGAGACGGCGACCTTCCCCCTCCGGTTCAGCTTCCTGCGCTTCTTGCCGGTCGTCCTGACGGTCAGCCGGACCTCTCCCGGCGCCCTGACGGTCGCCGGGCAGGAGACGCTCAGTCCCGTCCCGGTGTAGGAGAGCTGGTGCCGGACCTCGTCTGGCCGTCGGCGAGCGGGGGCGCGTTCCAGTAGAGATGGCTCGCGGGGTGTCCGCAATCACTGTCTGCCCGGCGCAGGAGTCGAGCCCGATGTGGTCTCCGATGCGAATCGGCAGGGAGGTCGCGAACGGGCCCTGCGGCAGGTTGCTGGAGATCGGCGGCGCGGCGGCACTGGTGCCGACACCCGTCAAGCTCATGCCGCCGTCAAGTCGATCGATCCGGTGAGCCCCGAAGCGAAGGTGATCTTGTTCGACGATTTGGCGCTCGCGTTTGCCTGGGCGATTGCGTCGTGCAGCGTCGTGTGCCCGGGATCAACGGGGTCGTTGAGGCTGTCGACGGTGAAGGTGGCGGCTGAGCCGTCCCGCCCACCAGCAGCGTCGCTCCGACCGTGACGCCCGCGCCCGTTGCGAGTCGGCGCCGGACCGGGTTGGGGCGCCTACCTCCCGAGTGCCGCCGCTCCTTCTCCCGCATCTTGCGCCGACGCTTGGTCATCGCCTACCTCTTTTCTTCTTGCACTTCTTCTTCTTGGCGCTCTCGGCCGAGCGCTTGTGCTTCTTCTTCTTGCACTTCTTCTTCTTCTCCGCTCCCGGAAAAACGTACGTCTGGCTGTCGAAGGTTCGTCCCAGCGAGTCCGTCGGGGTGACGGTGACCGTGTTCCCAGCGACGCTGACCAGCAGGAAGTGGAAGACCTGACTCGGCGAAACGGGCCGAGACGCGCTGCCACAGGCGCTGCCCGTGCCGGAGGAATTCGACCAGCCGATCGCGTAGGCGACGATGCCGGCAAGGCCGCTGCACTTGCTGACCGGCTCCAGGGGTGCGCCGCCGCCCCCGGTCACGTAGCTGATCAGGCCGCCGGGGCCATTCGCGTTGTTGCGCTCGTAGATGTGGGCGTTGCCGTTGAACGCGATGTCGACCCCGTACCGGCTGAGCAGTCCTTCCAGACTGTCCGGACCGTGAAGGAAGGCGTCCGACGTCTCGGTCGCGTTGGCCGAGTAGAGCGGGAAGTGGAAGGTCGCGAACTTGACCTGCGCCGGATGGGTGGCGAGGTCGTGCTCGAGCCACTGGTACTCCGGGCTGCCGGGTGTCCAGTGGTTGTCGAAGTCGTTCTCATAGAGGCTGCCCGTGCCGAGGTTGGAGTTCGCCCAGGCGGCGTCCAGCATGTAGAACCGCGCGGGCCCCGCGTCGAACGCGTACCAGACGCTCGGGTAATTCGCCGACGCCGTCCCGTTCAGGCAGCAGTAGTTGTCGATCTGGAAGCGTCCATTGGAGCCGGCGGCCGCCGAGGCACCCGGCCAGATCAGCAGGAAGGTCGCGTTCAAGCCGTGGTTTCCAAGAACGGGGAAGTGCGGCATCGAGGCGCCTGCCACAGTCCAGAACGCTGGACCGAAAACCGCGCTGACATCGGCACCGGTCTGGTAGAGATCGCCGTAGTTCGTCTGGCTCCCGCCCGGATAGGCGATATCGCCGGTCGAGAGCGCGAACCGCGCCCCGCTCGAGGCGAGCTGGCCGAGCAGGTTCGCCTGGTCGGGGTTGCCGCTGGCGGTGACGGAGCCCCAGTCGCCGAGCACCGCGAACTTGAACGGAGTCGTCGAACCCGCGGGAAGCTGTGTGCTGAACCGCGGCGAGGGATTCGAGCCGAGCAGGTTGAGATCCGGATCACTCCGACGGGCCTTCTTCTTCTTCTTGCATTTCTTCTTCTTGGCCGCCGCGGCCCTGCGGTGATGCCTCTTCTTCTTGCACTTTTTGGCCCTGGCCCCCAGATACACCCGGTAGCAGTAAGTCGTATGCGGTGCCAGGTTGAGGCGCGCCTCCCACTGGTACTCGGGCGTCGAGCCAACCGTGATCTGGGTCCTGGTCGCGGATCTGCTGTGCGCCGTGCAGCTCTCCACGCCCGCCGCTCCCCAGGTCACGTAGGCCGACGCGCTTGACCGATCGGTGGCCCAGTTGACCGTCGCGCCCCCGCCGGCCACGTCGGTCAGATACGGGTAGCGGGTCAGCTGAGGAGCGTACGGGGGGGAGAGCGGCGCCAGGGCCGTCCCAGTGAGGGAAGCCGAGGCCGTGCCGCCGGGGGTACCCGAGACCTGCAGGTTGGCGGACTTGGCGCCGGCGCTGGTGGGAGAGAAGGTCATGGCGAGGGTGCAGACGAGCAGCGAGGAGGCGGTGAGGGCCAACGCAACCGTCCTGCTCCCCGGCGCGGCCATCAGTCCGGCTTCTCCCGCAACGTGAGGTATTCCGAGGAGACGCCCGCGGTGCGCCCGTTCGGCGTGAAGGTCGCCACGAACGCGACGGCGATGCTCGCATCGAGACCCACGTGGTCCCCGATCCGGATGGGGAGCTTGGTCGCGAAGGGGCCGGAGACCACGTTCCCTGGGATGCAGGCGACCGACGTTAGGGACGTGCTCGTGCCGGCACCGGCGTAGCTGACGCCCCCGCCCGTGCGCAGGATTCTGAGGCTCACCGTGTTGCCCCGAACTGGTCCGAGAACCACCAGCTGGTCACCGTCCCGTTGACCGGAGAGGTCAAGCCGCCGGGAGCCAGATCCGAGCTGAGTGCCAGGTTCGTGATCGTGCAGGGAAAGGCGTAGCACGGGGTGTTGTCATCCGGCGCGTCCGCCAGGTTGCTGCCGATCGTCACGGCGGCCTGGGCGGTGGCGCCAATCGCCAGGCTTGCGGTGACCGCCAACACCGCGACGATCGATGCTCCCTTCCTCATCCTGACCACGCTAACCCATGACATCGTGCGTTGTTGTGGCGAAGATCCCTGTGATCTCGGGCGAGGCGGTCCTGGCCGCTGTCGATGCGAATAAGGGCTTTCCAAATCCCTTCCATAACGTGCCTCTAGGCCTCCCCACCCGCCCCCACATAAACGAAAACCCCGCCTGAGCGGGGCTTTCGAGAGTGGGCGATCCTGGACTCGAACCAGGGACCTCTTCCTTATCAGAGAAGCGCTCTAACCGACTGAGCTAATCGCCCGCGGGCGCTGATTCTAGCTGCGGCGCCGAAGCCGTTTTGCCAGCGACTCGAGCTCGCCGACGTCGTCGAAGCGGAGCTCCGCCCTGACGCCGTTGCCGTCGCGCCGCACTCGGACGTCCTGCCCGAGAACTGAGCCGAGCAGGTCCTCAGCCTCCGTCATCGCCGCGCGTTCCTCGGCCGAGATACGGCCACCGCTCGCCTTCTTGCGGCGGGCGCCGCCATCGGCCGCCCGGCGCTCGGTGTCGCGGACCGACCAGCCCTCGGCGGCGGCCTGCTTGGCGAGCCGCGCCCGGCGGTCCTGGTCGCCGACCTGGAGGATCGCCCTCCCGTGCCCCTCACTGAGCTCGCCACGCTCGAGCAGCGTGAGGACCGAGTCGGGCAGATCGAGGAGCCGGATCAGATTGGAGATGGCGGCGCGGCTCCGGCCGACACGGCGGGCGAGCTCCTCCTTCGAGATCCCGAGGTCGTCCACGAGGGCGGCGCAGGCCCGGGCCTCGTCGACGGCGTTGAGGTCCTCGCGGACCATGTTCTCGATCAGCGCGGCCTGCATGCGCTCGTCCTCCGGCGAGGTCCGGACCACGGCGGGGACCCGGTCGATGCCCGCCTTCTGTGCGGCGCGCCACCGCCGTTCGCCGGCGACCAGCTCGTAGCGGCCGTCATCCAGGGGCCGGACGATCAGCGGCTGGAGGAGGCCGACGGACCCGATCGACCCAGCCAGGGCGTCGAGCGACGCGGTGTCGAACTTGGCCCGGGGTTGGTCGGGGTTGGGCTCGATCTGGGTGACCTCGAGCTCACGCAGCTCCGGCCCCCCGGCGTTGCTATCCGGCAGGATCGCGGAGAGCCCCCTCCCCATGCCGCGGCGCCGCTCAGCCATCAGGCGGCCTCCCTCTCGGCCGCCTGCAGAGCGAGCACCTCTTCCGCCAGGGCCCGATAGGCGCGCGACCCGGTCGATTTCGGATCGTGCTCGGAGACCGGGATGCCGTAGCTGGGGGCCTCGGCGACCCGGACGCTCCGCGGGACCACCGTGTCGAAGACTCTCGCCGGGAGGTGTTCTCGCAGCTCGCGCTCGACGTCCTGAGCCAGTCGGGTGCGATCGTCGTGCATCGTGATCAGGACCCCCGCCATCTCCAGCTGGGGATTGAGCTCCTGGCGGACCAGCTTGAGCGTGTCGAGGAACTGGACGAGGCCCTCAAGTGCCAGGTACTCGGCCTGGACCGGAACGATCACCTTGTCGGCCGCGACGAGGGCATTGACCGCGACCGGGCCGAGCGAGGGTGGGCAGTCGAGCAGCGTGTAGGCGAAGCGCTCCCTGACCGGGCCGAGGCCGTCGCGGAGGCGAGTCTCATAGCCACTCGCCTGCGGCAGCTCGATCGCAGCGCCGGCGAGATCGACATGCGCGGGAACTATCCACAGGTTGTCGGAGCCGGCGGGCCTGGCGGCCTCGGCCACCGAGACCTCCCCCGTCAGGCAGTCGTAGGACGAGGGCGTCGAGTTCTTCGGCAGCCCGAGCGCAACCGTTGCATTGCATTGCGCGTCGAGGTCGACGAGCAGCGTCTGCTCCCCGTCTGCGGCCACGCAGGCGCCCATGTTGACGGCCGTGGTCGTCTTGCCCACGCCGCCCTTCTGGTTCGCGATCGCATAGACGGTTCCCATTGAGTTCGTTCGGCTCAGTTTCGTTCGGTCCCGAACGGCCGCTTCCCCGCCATCCCGGGGCGCCGCGGCAGCCCGTTCGGAGTCGGTCCATTCTTGCGGAGCAGGTGGATGTGTCGGTCGCGGCTGCCCGGATATGGCCGCACTGAGCGGATCTCGGTCGGCTCCATCGCCAGGCGATCGGCCGCTCGCGCCACCTCCGCCTCCTCGTCGGTGGAGCGAGCCCCCTTCCAGGCGGCGAGCACTCCGCCGTCTCGCAGCAGCGGCGCGGCGAGCTCCGCGAGGGTCGCGAGCCGGCCGACGGCCCTCGCTGTAACGGCGTCGTAGGCCTCGCGGCCCTCGCCGGCGGCCCACTCCTCGGAGCGCTCGCAGACGACCGAGGAGTTGGCGAGACCCATCCTGCCGATCGCGTCTCCCAGGAAGGCGCACTTGCGCTCGACGGACTCGATCAGGTCGACGTGCGTGCCGGACAGCGCCGCGGCCAGCACCAGGCCGGGGAGCCCGGCGCCGCTGCCGAGGTCGGCGATCCGCCTGGCCGAACGGAGCGGCTCGAGCTCGAGGCCGCTGAGCGAGTCGGCGATGTGAACGTCGCGCGCCTTTCGCGCCGTGGACGCTGAGATCGGGGCGCGCGGCTCCTCCAGCATCCGCACCAGCTCCTCGATTGCGGGCTCTGCCGCATCGGGGATCGCGCTCAATCCGAGACGAGAGGTGCGACCACCACGTAGCGATTGGGCTCGTCGCCCTCGCTGTAGGTCTCGACCTCGGGGCGATCGCGGAGGTGCTCGTGGACGACCCGCCGCTCGTTAGAACCCATCGGGTCCATCTCGACCGCCTCGTTGTGGCGAATCGCGTCCTCGGCGGCGAGGTCGGCTCGGCGCCGCAGCGACTCGCCCTGACGACGGCGGTAGCCGGCGGCGTCGACCGTGACCCGCTTGCGCTCCTGACGCCCACGGAAGGCGGCCTGGTAGCAGAGCAGCTGGATCGCGTCGATCGTCTGGCCGTGGCGGCCGATCAGCAGACCCACCTCCTCGCCCTCGATGTCGGCCTGGATCTCATCCTCGCCCTCCTCGACCGCCACCGAGGCCTCCAGCCCAAGCTCGTCGAGGATGCGCTCGAGGAGCGCCCGGACTCGCTCGGCCGGATCCTCCGGCAATACCGCCTGCTGCGACTCGAGCTCTCCTTCAGCCACGCGGAGAGTCTAAGCCGGGGCGCCTACCGGCGCCGCTTGCGCTTGCGCGGAGGCGGAGGCGGCGGCTTCGTCGCGCGCACCTCTTCGGGGGTGGGCAGCGCGGGAAGCGGCCAGACGAAGTGGATGACGGTCTGCTGGCCGACCTGCCAGAGACCGCTGGCGATGAAGTAGACACCGATGCCGGCAGGAGCATTCGGGATCAGGAAGACGGTCACCAGGGAGAAGACTCCCGCGAACAGGTAGCGCTGCATGTTGCCGCTGCCGGTGGTCTGGGGCGAGGGCGTGAAGAGGATTAGGGCAAAGGTGCCAGCGACGGCGAGTACGACCAGAACCACGGCCTCCGCGCCCTGGGGGTGCTCCGCGAGATGGTTGATGAACAGCCAACCAGGGTCGCCCGACGCTCTCAGCTCGTCGCTGAAGGTCGTACTCCGCAGGAGGTTGTAGAGCGCGATGAAGACTGGGAACTGGAAGACCAGGGGCAGGCAGGCGGCGAGCGGGTTCACCCCATGCTCCTGGAAGAGCGCCATCTGCTCGCGCTGCATGCGCTGGCGGTCGTCCTTGTACTTCTCCTGGATTTCCTTGATGTACGGCTGCAGGGCCTGCATCTCGCGCATGCCGTGCATGGATCGGAGGGTGAAGGGCAGGACTACGAGCCGGGAGAGCCAGGTGATCAGGATGATCCCGACACCCCAGGTGACGCCGACGTCGTCGTGGAGCCAGGTGATGGCCGAGTTGAAGAGATCCTCAAGTTGGGAGATGACGGGGATTACGGCGTTGAGGAACACGTACGACTCCTACGTCGGATCGAGGCGGTTGGATCCGGCGGGAGCCGGCGGAGCCGGCCTTCGCCGCCGCTCAGACCGGGTGGGCGTGTCCCGAAACAGACGACGGTTCGAGAGCTCGTCGACGCCCCCGTGGCTGAACGGGTTGCAGCGCAGCAGTCGCCAGCCGGCCAGGATCGTTCCGCGGGCCGGACCAAGCTCGCGGACCGCCTCGATTGCGTAGGCCGAGCAGGTCGGGTAATAGCGGCAGCGCGGCGCGATGGCGGGAGAGATCCAGCGCTGGTAGGCCCGGATGGGGGCGATCAGCAGAGCCTCGAGCAGGCGTTTCACGACAAACGCTCCTCATCTGCAGTCTCCATGAGCTCCGCCAGCGAGCTGCGGACGCCCTCCTGACCCTCACGCTCGAGTAGACCCTCCGCCCCTGGCCGGGCGACGATCACGTAGTCGCGTCTGGGCTGAATCCGCTCGGAGAGCTCCCAGAACGCGTCCCGGACGGCACGCCTCACCTTGTTCCTGGTCACGGCCTTGCCGATCTTCCGGCCCACCGACAGACCGAGCCGCGCACCGTCCTCCGGCTCATCGTCGCGGCGGGCGAAGGAGTAGACGACCAGGAAGCGGTTGGCACACGAATCCCCCTCTCGGTAGACACGGTCGAAGTCGCCGCTCCTGGTGAGGCGGCGGCGGCTGGCATCGGAGCGGCCCTCGGAGGCCAACGCTAGGGAGTGAGGCGCTTGCGGCCCTTCTGACGCCGCCGCCTCAGGATCGCCCGACCGGATCGGGTACGGCTGCGCGCTCGAAACCCGTGGGTCCGGGCTCGCTTGCGCTTCTTCGGCTGGTAGGTCCGCTTCATCGAAAGGGCCCAAATCGGGAGGGCGAGAGGCAGGGCAGTATAGGGCGTGGCCCCTTGGCGTCTCCGGCATCCGCGAGCCCGCGAATGCCCGCTCCCGGTTTTCGCCGCGTTTTGCACGGAGGTCGCCCGGCCACCCCTTTCGACGCCGTACGGGCGAGCCTATGATCGGCCGCTCGCCAGCTTCACAAAACGGGTTGCTCCTAACTCATATGACGGGTGGCTCCTGGGGAGCCCCCTCGCATGATCGGAGAACCCTCGCACTCAAGGGAAGAGGAGGACCAGGTTCAAGGGCAGGCCGGTGATGTTCGTCAGGACCTAGCGGGTCCCTGGCGCGAGATCCAGCGGGAGCTGGCCGCCTCGGTCCCCGAGGACACCTACCGACTCTGGTTCTCCCCCCTGTCGCCCGTCTCGCGGCGCGGCCCCACCCTCTATCTGACCGGTCCACGGCGGGTGCTCCGCTGGGTCGGGCGGCGCTACCTGGAGCTGCTGCGCGCGGCGGCCGCCAGGTCCGTCGACGGGATCCGCGAGGTCGAGTTCGTCGCTCCCGATGCAGCGCCGGCGCAGGCTCGCGCCTCCGAGGAGGCTGCCTCCAGGGTCGCGCTCAACCCCGACTACACCTTCGACCGCTTCGTGATCGGCCCGGGGAACCAGCTCGCGCATGCCGCGGCCCTCGCCGTCGCCGAGGCCCCCGGGGAGGCCTACAACCCCCTCTTCCTCCACGGCCCGCCCGGGCTCGGCAAGACCCATCTGCTGGGCTCGATCGCCAACTACCTGAACCGCCACAGCCCGCAGCTCACCGTTCACTACACCACCGCAGAGTCCTTCACCAACGAGTTCGTCTCCTCCCTCAACGGTGCCTCGATCGAGGGCTTCAAGGAGCGCTACCGCCGAGCCGACGTGCTGCTGATCGACGATGTCCAGTTCCTCCAGGGCAAGGCTCGGACCTCCGACGAGTTCTTCCACACCTTCAACGCGCTCTATGAGGGCGGGGCCCAGCTCGTCTTCACGGCGGATCGCGTCCCCGCCGAGCTCAAGGATCTCGCCGACCGGCTTCGCGACCGCTTCGAGTGGGGGCTGACTGTCCCGCTCGAACCGCCCGATCTCGCCACCCGCCTGGTCTTCCTCGGCAACCTCGCCCGGGAGCACCCCGAGCCCCTCCCTCCCGACGCGCTCCGCGCCCTCGCTGCCAAGACCTCGCCCAACCTGCGTGCACTGAAGGGCGCTCTGACGCGCGTGGTGGCCATCTCCTCCCTCACCGCCTCCGCCGTCACGGCCGCCTCCATCGAGAACGCGCTGCCGGCCGAGACGATCACGCCGGCGCAGGCGCCACCCCTCGATGTCAGCCAGGTCCAGGAAGCCGTCGCCGCGCGGCTCGAGCTGACCGTCGACGCCCTTCTCTCCCCCAGCCGCACCGCGCCCGTCGCCCGCGCCCGTCAGCTCGCCATGTATCTGACCCGCGAGCTCACCGACCTCTCACTTCCGGCGATCGCCCAGGCATTCAACCGCCGCGACCACACGACCGTCCTGCACGCCATCCGCCGGGTCGAGAGCAGTGCGCTCGAGGACGCGAACGTCTCCCGAACACTCGAGGAGCTCACCTCGCAGCTTCGTTCGGGACCTGCTGATTCGGGACCTGACGGATCGTGACCGAACCGACTGAAAGAATCGAAGAAGAGGCTGTCCACATATCCACGTCATCCACAACCCTTACTACTCCTAAGGACGCCCAACAACCAGCGATGAAGATCAACACCACAAGGCAAGCTCTGCTCGATGCCCTCCTCGTCGTCTCGCGAGCAGTCTCGGCCCGTGCGGCGCTGCAGGTGCTCTCCGGCATTCTGATCAGCGCCAACGGCGAGGCGCGACTGCGCGCGACCGACATGGAGCTCGGGCTCGAGGTTGGTCTCGAGGGCGAGATCGAAGGCGGTGGCTCGATCGTGTTGCCGGGTCGGCTGCTGGTGGAGGTCGTGCGCTCCCTGCCGGACGGGCCAGTGTCGCTGGCGCTGCGGGAGGCCGAGCGTGATATCGAGCTGAGCGCCGGCTCCTCGCGCTTCCACCTCCGGACGCTGCCCGCCGATGACTTCCCGCGCTTCCCGGAGGCGGAAGGAGACCCGGCGGAGCTGCCGGCGGCGCCGCTGCGCGACACCATCAACCGGGTCGCCCGCGCGGCATCGCGCGACGAGGCCCGCCCGGTGCTCACCGGCGTACTCGTGACGGTCGAGGGCGACGAGATGACGATGGTCGCCACTGACTCCTACCGGCTCGCGGTGAAGAGCACCAAGCTCGACACCTCGGTAGGGGAGCGGCTCGAGGCCAACGTCCCAGCGCGGGCGTTGCGAGAGCTCGCGCGCCTGATCGAGGCCGCCGGCGAGGATTCGTTGCGCGTCTGGCTGACCCGCAACCAGGCGATCTTCCGGGTCGGACAGACCTCGCTGAGCTCCCGGCTGATCGATGGCCAGTTTCCCAACCATCAGCAGCTGCTCCCCGAGTCCTTCGAGCACGAGGTGAAGCTGCCGCGCGCCGAGCTGCTCGAGGTCACCCGACGCGTCTCACAGCTCGCCCAGCGAAACGCAGCGCTCCGCCTCTCGTTCTCGGAGGGAGAGCTGGTGGTCTCGGCCGAGACCCCGGATCTCGGGGACGCCCGCGAGGCGCTGCCGGCCCCGTACTCGGGTGAGCTGCTCGAGATCGGGTTCAACCCGGAGTTCGTCAGGGACGGGCTGGAGTCGATCGACGCCGACGAGGTCGTGCTCAAGCTGATCTCCCCGCTGCGGCCGGGGTTGCTCGAGCCCTCCGATGCGGATGACTTCAGCTACCTGGTGATGCCGATTCGCCTCAACGTGTAGGCCGCGATGGTCGTCGGCGCACTCGAGTGCCGCGGGTTCCGCAACCTCATCGATGACCGGACGGAGATCGGGGACGGTGTCGTGGTGATTCACGGCTCGAACGGCGCCGGCAAGACCAACCTGCTCGAGGCGCTCTACTTCGGGCTCACCGGCCGCTCCTTCCGGGCCGGCAACGACCGGGACATGATCCGCTTCGGCGAGCAGGGCGCCCGGGTGGAGCTCGACCTGCCGGCGAGCGGCTCCCGGCTGCTCTCCGCGATCGACCGCTCTGGAGAACGCCGGCACCTCCTCGCAGGCAGGCCGCTCGCGGGCGCGCCGGACGAGCGGCCGCTGGTGAGCGTCTTCCATCCGGATCGGCTGCAGCTCGTCAAGGGGTCACCGGCACATCGCCGCGCCCACCTCGACCGCCTCTGCGGCGCCATCTGGCCTGCGCGGGCCGACCTGCGCAATCGCTTCGGCCGCACGCTGGCGCAGCGCAACGCTCTCGCTCAGCGCATCCGCGCGGGCCTCGGAGAGGCCGACTCCCTGCCCTCCTGGGACGAGCGTCTGGCGGCCGAGGCCGAACCGCTGATGGAGGCCCGGTCAGAGGCCGTCGGTGTGCTCGCCGAGACCTTCTCCGAGCTCGCCTCCGGACTGGGGCTGCCCGAAGCCGAAATCTCCTACCGGCCGCGGGCGGCGGGGGGGCGCGACGAGCTGGCGGCGGAGCTCTCCCGCCGGCGGGCCGAGGACCTGGGCCGTGCCTACACCTCCTACGGACCGCAGCTCGACGAGGTGGAGCTTCGTCTTACAGGCAGGGCCCTGCGCCGGTTCGGCTCCCAGGGCCAGCAGCGCCTCGCCCTCCTGGCCCTGCTCTTCGCCGAGCGGGCGGCCCTGATGCAGGCGGGTCGGGTGGCCCCACTGATGCTGCTCGACGACGTGATGAGCGAGCTCGATCCGGACCACCGGGAGCTGCTCGTCTCTATGCTCGAGACCGGCGGTCAGGCTGTGATCACGGCGACCGAGTCCGCCCATGTGCCGTCAGCCGAGGCGGCCCGGATCCAGGTGACCGCCGGCGTCGTGGGCCCGACTGCGCGGCTGAGGGCGGCATGAGGCGCCGGCGAACACCCAGGCCGCTCGCCACCGCGATCGGCGAGGCGCTCGAGCGCGCCGAGCCGGCCACCCTGCTCGCGGCCGTGCAGAGCGCCTGGCCCACGGCGGTGGGGGAGGCCATCGCCCGCGAGGCGACTCCCGTCACCGAGCGCTCGGGGGTCGTGACGGTGGCCTGCAGCTCGTCCGCCTGGGCCCAGGAACTCGACTTTCTGGGGGGTCAGATCCTCGAGAAAATCAGGCCGGACCTGCCCTCCGAGACCCCTCTGGAGGGCCTCAGGTTTATCATTGCCACGGAACCCGCCTGATTGTGCAGTTAATTCGTGGTTTGCAGGGACTTTTGGAGCCTTTGGCGCAATTTCCGGGCCCTCCGGCTGCTAGACTTATGTGTACTTGAGTGAGGCCTCGACCCTCTTGTCCGCAAGGACTTTCCGAGCCGGGTCACGAAGGTCGTAGGCATTCCCCTGATTGGATCGAAAGGAAGCTGAGTGGCGAATCCCTCCCAGCGCGGAGCAGGCAGCAAAAAGAAGAACACATCCGGCCGGGCCGGGACCCGGAGCGCGGACTCGAACGGCGCCAAGGGCAAGGGAGGCGGGTCGTACGGGGCGAAGGACATCACCGTCCTCGAGGGCCTCGAGGCCGTCCGCAAGCGGCCCGGCATGTACATCGGCTCGACCGGTCCCCGTGGCCTCCATCACCTCGTCTACGAGGTTGTGGACAACTCCGTCGATGAGGCGATCGCGGGACACGCCAAGAAGGTCACGGTCACTCTCCATCCGGACAACAGCGTCACCGTGACGGACGACGGCCGCGGGATCCCCGTGGACAGGATGAAGAAGGAGCGCAAGCCCGCCGCGGAGGTCGTGCTGACCACGCTTCACGCCGGCGGAAAGTTCGGCGACGGCGGTGGCTACAAGGTCTCGGGCGGACTGCATGGCGTCGGCGTCTCCGTGGTCAACGCGCTCTCAGAGAAGCTCGATCTCCAGATCTGGCGCGAGGGCCACGTCTGGGAGCAGACCTACGAGCGCGGCAAGCCGGTGACCAAGTTCAAGAAGGGCCGGGCCGTGAAGACCACCGGGACGACCATCACCTTCATACCCGACATGGAGATCTTCGGCGAGGAGATCATGTTCGACTTCGAGACGCTCGCCGAGCGCCTGCGTGAGACCGCCTTCCTCACACGCGGTCTGAAGGTCGAGCTGATCGACGAGCGCGGCGCGGGTGAGAGGGTCGAGTTCCAGTACAAGGGCGGCATCGCGGACTTCGTCAAGCATCTGAACGAGTCGAAGGATCCGCTGCATCGCAAGATCGCCTTCTTCGAGGGAGAGACCAAGGAGGGCCAGGTCGAGGTCGCGATGCAGTGGAACGCCTCCTACCAAGAGTCGATCTTCAGCTTCGCGAACAACATCAACACTCACGAGGGCGGCACCCACCTCTCCGGCTTCCGCTCGGCGCTGACCCGCACCCTGAATGCCGTTGCGCGCAATCGCGGCCTGCTCAAGGAGAACGACGAGAATCTCACCGGCGAGGACGTCCGCGAGGGACTGACGGCGGTCGTCTCGGTGAAGCTCGCCGACCCCCAGTTCGAGGGGCAGACGAAGACGAAGCTCGGCAACCCGCCGATCGAGGGCCTCGTCAAGGAGGTCGTCAACCGCTCGCTCGGCGAGTTCCTCGAGGAGAACCCGGCCGATGCCCGGCGGATCCTGGTCAAGGCGGTGGATGCCGCTCGCGCCCGCGACGCGGCACGCAAGGCCCGCGACCTGACCAGGCGGAAGTCGGCGCTCGAGAACTCGACCCTCCCCGGCAAGCTCGCTGACTGCTCCGTCAAGGACCCGGCGCTGGCCGAGTTGTTCATCGTCGAGGGAGACTCGGCCGGCGGCTCCGCGAAGCAGGGCCGCGACCGCAACACGCAGGCGGTGCTCCCCCTGCGCGGCAAGATCATCAACGTCGAGAAGAGCAGGATCGACAAGGTCCTCGCTAACAACGAGATCCAGGCGCTGATCACGGCGATCGGCACCGGCGTGCACGACGAGTTCAACCTCGGGGAGGCGCGCTACCACAAGGTGGTCCTGATGACCGACGCCGACGTCGATGGCGCGCACATCCGGACCCTGGTACTCACCTTCCTCTACCGGCAGATGCCGGAGCTGATCGAGGCCGGGTACGTCTACATAGCGAAGCCGCCCCTCTACAAGGTCAAGGAGGGCCAGCGGGAGATCTGGATCGAGCGGGAGTCCGAGCTGGAGGAGCTGCTGCTCCGCGACAAGCTCGAGAACTTCACGGTGATGGACGCTGACGGCAAGCAGCGCAAGCTCAGCAAGCGCCGCTGGCAGGACCTGACGCGGCACTACAAGGCGTTCGAGGGCTGGCTCTCGACCCTGCGGGCCGAGTTCGGGCACGAGGTGATCGACTTCATCGCCGAGTCCCACCTGCTCGAGTCGCAGGCGAAGACGATGGCCGAGGCGGCGAAGGTGTTCAAGTCCAAGGATCCCGAGGACCGGCCCTACATCACCAACCTCGTCAAACAGGACAAGGACGCTCTGGTGGTGAAGGGCACACACCGGCGAACCGGCCTCGCCCGGGAGCACCGGATGCGCAAGGAGCTCTTCGACGACAACGCCTACGCGGAGCTGATCGAGGCCCACGCGAAGCTGCGCGAGCTGGTCGGCGAACCGCCCTTCGTCGTCTCTCTGGGCGACAAGGAGGGCGAGGCGGACTCCTTCGCCGAGCTCCGCCGGACGGTCCTGGAGCTCGCTCGCGAAGGGGTCCAGCTGCAGCGCTTCAAGGGCCTCGGCGAGATGAACCCCGAGCAGCTCCGCGAGACGACGATGGACCCGGCCAGCCGCACCCTGCAGCAGGTCGCGATCGACGACGCGGCGGCGCTCAACACCGAGCAGACGTTCTCGGACCTGATGGGGGACCAGGTCCAGCCCCGGAAGGACTTCATCGAGCGGCATGCACGGGACGTGAGGTTCCTCGATGTCTAGCCCCGCGCCCCCCGATGACGGTGGCACCCTGGAGGCCCTGACCGGCAACATCGAGCCACGCGAGCTCGAGCAGGAGATGCGCTCGTCCTACCTCGACTACGCGATGAGCGTGATCGTCGGCCGGGCGCTCCCGGACGTGCGAGACGGGCTGAAGCCCGTGCACCGGCGTGTCCTCTACGCCATGCACGACCTCGGCCTGCAGCCCAACCGGCCATACCGCAAGAGCGCCTTCATCGTCGGCGAGGTGATGGGTAAGTACCACCCGCACGGCGACTCGGCGATCTACGACACGCTGGTCCGCATGGCGCAGGAGTTCTCCCTGCGCTACCCGCTGGTCGACGGCCAGGGCAACTTCGGCTCCATCGACGACGACCCCGCGGCCGCGATGCGCTACACGGAGGCGCGGCTCGGCCCCCTGGCGACGCAGATGCTGCGGGACATCGACGCCGACACCGTCGACTTCGGCCCCAACTACGACGAGCGGACCCAGGAGCCGCTGCTGCTGCCCTCCCGCTTCCCCAACCTCCTCGTCAACGGCGCGGCTGGGATCGCGGTCGGGATGGCGACCAACATCCCGCCGCACAACCTCCGCGAGGTGACCGGCGCGGTCAACGCCTACATCGAAGACCCGGAGGTGGACCTCAACGGCCTCATGAAGCACGTCAAGGGCCCGGACTTCCCCGGCGGGGGAATCATCATGGGTCGGGACGGCATCCGAGACGCGTACGCCTCCGGCCGCGGCTCGGTCAGGGTGCGCGCGAGGGCCCACGTGGAACCGCTTCGGGGCGGCAAGGAGGCGATCATCGTCACCGAGCTCCCCTTCCAGGTCAAGAAGGGCGGCGAGGGCGGCCTGATCACCAAGATCGCGGACCTGGTCCGCGACAAGAAGATCACCGGGATCTCCGACCTCCGCGACGAGTCCGACCGCTCCGGGATGCGGATCGTGATCGAGCTGAAGCGCGGCGGGGACCCCGCCAAGGTCGTGCTCAACCAGCTCTTCAAGCGCACCCAGATGCAGCAGAGCTTCGGCATCAACATGGTGGCGCTGGTCGACGGCGTGCCGCGGACCCTCAGCCTGCTCGAGGCGATCCGCCACTACGTCGTGCACCAGCGCGACGTCATCACTCGCCGCACGCAGCACGAGCTGGCTCGCGCCGAAGCTCGGGCCCACATCCTCGAGGGCCTGCTGATCGCGCTCGACAATCTCGACGCGGTGATCAAGCTGATCCGCGGATCCAAGGACCCGGACACCGCGCGCGAAGGCCTGATCGACAAGTTCACTCTGACCCGGCCTCAGGCTCAGGCGATTCTGGACATGCGGCTGCAGCGCCTCACCGCTCTCGAGGCGGACAAGATCCGCGAGGAGCACGCCGAGCTCAGCAAGCGCATCAAGGAGCTCCGCGCGATCCTCGCCGACGAGACCAGGGTGCTCGGCCTGGTCAAGTCCGAGCTCGCGGAGATCGCCGAGCGCTACGGCGACGACCGCCGGACCGAGATCACCGCCGCGGAGGGGGACCTCGACATCGAGGATGTGATCGCCGACGAGCAGATGGTCGTCTCGATCACGGCCTCGGGCTACGCGAAGCGGACGCCCCTCGCGACCTACCGGCAGCAGCGCCGCGGCGGCCGCGGTGTGCAGGGCATGAACATGAAGGAAGGCGACTACATCGAGCACCTGCACGTCTGCTCGACGCACGACTACCTGCTCTTCTTCACCAACCAGGGGAAGGTCTACCGGCTCAAGGTCTACGAGCTGCCCGAGGGCAGCCGGGCCTCGCGCGGCCGTGCCCTGGTGAATGTCCTGCCGCTCAAGGACAAGGAGAAGGTGATGACGGTAATCCCGACCCGCGACTTCTCCGAGGGCCAGTTCCTCGTCTTCGGCACCGCGCAGGGGATGGTCAAGAAGACCCCGTTCAAGGACTACGACACCCCGATCCGGGCCGACGGCATCATCGCGATCAACATCCGGAAGGGCGACGAGCTCGTCCGCGTCCGAATGACCTCGGGCAAGGACGACATCATCATGACCTCCAAGTCCGGCCACGCCGCGCGCTTCAGCGAGAAGCAGGCGCGGCCGATGGGCCGGGCCACCGCCGGCGTCAAGGGCATGAACGTCTCGGACAAGGGCAACCGCGTCCTCTCTCTCGACGTCGTCGACCATTCCGATACGAAGGGCGACCTCCTGGTCGTCACGGAGAACGGGTACGGCAAGCGGACGCCGCTGGTGGACTACCCGGTCAAGGGCCGCGGTGCGAAGGGGATGCTGACCGTGCGGATGACCGCCAAGAAGGGCGCCCTCGCCGGCGCACGCGTCGTCCGCGAGGGCCAGGAGCTGATCTTCATCTCCCAGAACGGGATGGTGCAGCGCAACGCGGTCGACGGCATCTCGAGGATGGGCCGCGCGACCCAGGGCGTCCGGGTGATGAACCTGAAGCAGGGCGACCGCGTCAGCGCGGTGGCGCTGGTGGTCGAGTCAGAGAACGGCAACGGGAACGGCGCCGCAGCCAAGACCCCGTCGCTCGAGGACGAGGCGCCGAGCGAGTCGACGGTGGCCGATGAGGCCGCGGAGGCCGAGGCCGCCGGCAACGGCGAGGCCAAGGTCTCCAAGGCACCCAGGCGCCGCTCGTCGGGTTCGAAGGCGCCGGCAAAGCCGCCGGCGAAGGGGGAGGCCACCGCGGCGAAGCCGAAGGCACCCGCCTCGAAGAAGGCGGCGAAGCCCAGCGTCAAGCCCAAGCCCACGGCGACGGCCAAGCAGCGCGCCGAGTCAGAGCGCAAGAAGAAGTAACCGGGTCGCGGCGACAGGCGGCCGCAGATAACCGCTTCGGGCTTCGCCCTTGCTCCTGGTGGAGCGGCCTGGTCGTCGCTAGGCCGCGAAGAGGTAGGGCTCCCAGGCCGCCGGCGTTCGCGGCGCGGCGATCCGGATGAAGACTGTCGGTCCGGGCGGGCGGGGGCGGCGCTTCGGATGCATGCGGATCTCCTGAGGCAGCCGGTTCCCCTTCTTGCGGTTGCAGGGGGCGCAGGAGGCGACGATGTTCTCCCAGACCGACTCGCCGCCCCGGCTGCGAGGGATGACGTGGTCGACGGTGAGGCCGTGCTTGTCCGAGCCGCAGTACTGGCAGGTCCAGCCATCCCGCGCAAGCACCGCCTTGCGGGTGATGCGGCGGCGGTGGATGTCGCGCGGGACGCGGACGAAGCTGATCAGCCGGATGACCTCCGGGCGGTCGATTCGCATCGTCTCGGAGCGGAGCACGCCGTCCCCTCTCTCGAGCACCTCGGCCTTCTCCTTCAGGATCAGGACGAGCGCACGTCGGACCGTGCAGACGTTGAGCGGCTCATAGCTCGCGTTGAGTACCAGCACCCGCCCCCTTGTCAGGCGGCGGATGGCGGCTACCGCTACCTCTCCGTCGGCCTCCCCGTCCGGGGCGCTGCCGTTGCCGTTCAGGTGGGAGGGGTCATGGCCATTCTGGCGTGCGGCCACATGGCCGTTGACCGCGGAGTGCTCTGCGGTGGCCCCGTTGCCCATTTCCCGGGCGATTGTAGAGGAGCACCTAGCTGGCTCCAGGTACTCCTGGAGGCGCCGAGATCGGCCAGCTGCCGAGCACGCGAACGGTCTCGGCCTTGGAGCGCAGGTCGTCGATTGCGGTCGCGAGCGGCTCATCACCGGCGGCACCCTCGATGTCGAGGAAGAACTGGTAGCGGCCGAGACCGCGCCGCAGCGGCCGCGACTCGATCCGGGTCAGGTTGACGCCGCGACCGGCGAAGATCTGGAGCGCGTCCACGAGGGCGCCCGGGTGGTCCTCGCCGAGCTCCGAGAAGACGAGCGAGGTCCGCCACGGCCCGGACCCCGACGGGCTCGCCCCCTCCTGGGCCACCCAGACGAAGCGGGTGATGTTGTCGGCCTCGTCTTCCACTCCGTGCCGCAGCACGGCGGCGCCGTAGAGCCCGGCCGCGGACTCGGCCCCGAGCGCGGCCCAGGGCCGGTCGGACTCGGCGACCTTCCGGACCGCCTCGGCGGTGCTGGCGGCGGCGCGAACCTCAGCCTGTGGCAGGTTCTCCCGAATGAAGCGGGCGCACTGGGCGCTCGCCTGGGGGTGGGAGAGCACGACCTCGATCCGCTCCAGCGGCAGCTCCGTCCTGGCGATCAGGCAGTGACGAATGGGGAGGTCGTATTCGCCGACCAGAGCGACGCCGTCGGCGTCGAAGGCGAGCGTGTCGAGGGTGGCGGTGACCGCACCCTCGATGGAGTTCTCGAAAGGGACGAGCGCCCGTTCGGCCCTCCCCTCGCGGACCGCGACGATCGCGTCGTAGACGGAGGCGGACGGGATGGCCTCCACCTCCTCATCCCCGATGGCCCCTCTCAGGGCGTCCTCGCTGAAGGTCCCCGGAGGGCCCAGGTACGCGACCCGCACGGTCAAAGCTGCCTTTGACGGCTCATCAGGAGCCGAAGATGAGCGTGTAGGTGGACGTGTTGTTGGTCGTGATCTGCTCGCCGGGCACCGGCTGCACCACGACCTCGAGGGTCGCGTCCGTGCCGGGCGTCGGCTTGGTGGTGAGCGGGATCTTCACGGTCCCCTGCTCGCCGGCGCTCAGTGCCGAAAGCTGGCCGTTGAGCTGGCTGCCCGCGAGGGTGGCCGTGACCGTGATTCCGGTTTCGTCGCTGTCCCCGGAGTTGGTCACCTGGATGTCGATCTCCTGGGCGTCCCCGGGGACGTTGTTGGTCGAGTCCGGCGTCAGGGTCGTGTCCCCGACCGAGGTCGAGTCGAGCTGCAGGCCATGGACGCCCCCGGTGGTCGCGGTCTGCCCGGTGAGCACGTTGAGCTTGGTGACCAGCGTCGTCTGGTTCAGATAGTCGGTCGCGTTGGCGGGCATGAACTTCCCGTTGGGCAGCGGCGTCGCGTCGATGCCCTCGTCGTCGATGACCCTCTCGATCTCGGGCTTGCCGATCTGGGTCCAGAGGATGTCGCTCGCATAGAGGGAGCCCATCGCGTTGCTGATCGCGGTGATCGCCGTGCCGGTCTGCGTTCGGGCGGTTGCCTGGGTGACGTTCTGGGCGATCGAGCTGAGCGCGTCCCGCCGCAACGTCAGGGTTTGGATGACCGCGTTCTGCGCGTCGTGCATCTGGCCCGGAGCGCTGATGTCATTGGCTCGATCGAGCAGCGTCTGGGAGGTGTCCCGCTGGCGGAGAACCTCCTGCTGTGCGTCCAGCGAGCTCGAGGTGCCACTCGAGCCATTGAGAAGGTTGAAGAAGTCCCTGCCGCTCTGCTCGGACTGCTGCATGATCGTCGCGACGTCCGCGTCGTAGTTGCGGAGTGCCCGGTCCGAGCGCGCCTCGAGGCAGCCCCTGAAGGCGATCACGATCAGGATCAGGAACGCGAGGCCGACTCCGACGCCGATCAGGCGTCGAGCTAGAAACTGCTGGCGTCGCCTCTGGGGGCCCCCGACCCTGCGCCTCGGGCGTTCCGGTTCATCGTCGACCATCAGGTCGTCTTGTCCCTCGTCGAGGAATGCCAAACCGCGCCTCAGTATGAACAGGGGTCGTGACGTATGCGCGAGGGTGCTCCGTAGGCGGAGGCGAGGAGCAACCCGTTTTGTGGCGAAGCCGTGCCTACAGGAAACGGTCGTCCGGAGGCGAACTCAAACCGGCCATGGTCGGTGAGGTGGTCCTGGGCAGATTTCGCATCGAGGAACGGATCGGAAGCGGTGGCTTCGGAACCGTCTACCGCGCCTGGGACGACAGGCTGCAACGGCCGGTCGCCGTCAAGGTGATCGACCGAGAGCACGGCGCCCCGCGGGTGACCCGCGAAGCACAGGCGGTCGCGCGCCTCACCCACCGCAACATCGCCACGCTCTATGAGCTCGCGAGCGACGGCCAGCGCGCCTTCCTGGTCTCGGAGCTGATCCAGGGGGACACCCTGCGATCGCTCGGCCGGCGGGGCGAGCTCACCGACCGCCTGGTCGCTCGCATCGGCGCCGACTCGGCGGCGGCGCTGACGGCCGCTCACCGCGCGGGCGTCGTCCACCGCGACGTGAAGCCGGAGAACATCATGGTCTCGGCCGCGGAGGAGGCCAAGCTCGTCGACTTCGGGATCGCGCGGATCGCCGGGGAGAAGACCCTTACGGCCACCGGAGCGGTGGTTGGCACTCTCGCCTATATGGCGCCCGAGCAGGCTGACGGGCTGCGGCCCGGCCCGGCCGCCGACGTCTATTCGCTCGCGCTGACGCTGTACGAGTGCCTCTGCGGCGAGCACCCCCTCCTGCGCGAGGGACCTGCCGCGACCGCGCGGGCGATCGGCGAGCCGATCGCTCCGCTGGCGGCTGTTCGTCCCGAGCTGCCCGAGCAGATGACCGAGGCGGTCGATGCCGCGCTCGACCCCGATCCGGAGGAGCGCCCGCTCGCCTCCGAGCTGGGTGCTGCGCTCGCGGCCCACAGCGGCGAGCTCGACGGCGATCCGCTGCCGCCGACCGCCGGCATCGACGGCGATCCCTTCCTCGAGCCTCGGTGGCGCCCGGAGATCGCCCGCTTCCTCCCCGGAGCAGGCATCGCGGCGCTCGGGCTCGCGGCTCTGATCGCGACCGGGGCGCCGGCGCCGATCGCCGTGGCGGCGCTCATCCCGGGTGCCCTGGCGCTCGGCCGGCCACGCCCCGCCTACGCCCTGCAGCTCACCCTGGTCCTTCTTTGGCTCGTCCTCGGCGCGGTAGAGCCGGGGGTAGCCGCAATGGTCGCCGTTCTGGGCGCCCCCCTGCTGCTGGCCGCGATCGACCCGCAGGCGATCGCCCTGCCGGGCCTCGCGCCGCTTCTGGGCCTAGTGGGCCTGGGCCCGGTATATCCGGCCCTCGCCGGGCTCACGAGAGGCGGCGCGAGCCGCGCACTGCTCGGCGCCATCGGATATCTCTGGCTCGCTGCCTGGGAGGAGCTCGCCCACCGCACCCTGCTCCTCGGCCCGGTTGCCGATCCGCCCGCCCACTGGACCGGATCGGCCGGCACGGCCCTCAGCGACGTCGTGGCGCCGCTGATCGACGGTTCGGTTCTCGCCGGGGCCGGCGTCTTCGCGCTCGCGGCCTGGGCGCTGCCGCTGTTGATCCGGGGTCGCACGCCGGTTCTCGATGCCCTTGGGGCGCTGGTCTGGGCGGCGGGGCTGATTTCGGCGCTCCGCCTGGTCGCCGGCGGCTCGAGTCCGCCCGGGCTCCTTTTCGGGGCCCTGCTGGCCGCGGTCGTCGCGGCCCTGCTCACGCGGCGTCTGGGCGCCGCGGGGCCTTACCACGGGGGCCGGCTCGAGGAGCGCGGCTCCGATGTGCTCGCGTAGCGAACCCCACTAGCATTTCGCCCCCGCAGTACGAGGGTGTAATGCGAGGGCGCGCCGTCAGGCGCAACCCGTTTAGTTCAGGCGCAACCCGTTTAATACGGCTGCGGCAACCGAGAAGAGGAGCTCCCCATCAGCGTCCTACGCAACCTTGAAGCCCGCATTGAGGGCCTCGTAGAAGGCGTCTTCAGCCGAGCCTTCAGCTCCGGCGTGCAGCCGGTGGAGATCGCGCGCAAGCTCGCCAAGGAGATGGACGCCCACAAGACGGCGTCGGTCCAGCGGGTCTACGTGCCTAACGAGTACACCGTCTGGCTCTCCCCCGAGGACTACGAGCGTTTCAAGGACTACGAGTCCTCGCTCGCCCAGGAGCTGAGCGGCCACCTGCTCGAGCACTCCCGCCACCACGACTACGACCTGCTCACCCGCCCGGTGGTCCACCTGGACCAGGACGAGCGACTCCGCCTCGGCGAATTCGGAATCCAGACCCGCCTGGTCCGGCCTCCGCAACGGCAGGGCGCCGAGCCGGAACAGGGCGAGCACGGTCACACGATGGTCTACTCGGCGACCCAGGCGCAGAAAGCCCGCTCCAAGCGCCGCCCCGATGCCGCCTTTTCGGAGACGCGGGCGATCATCTCCGTGGACGACCGCCGCTATGTGCTCGATGGGCCGACGGCAACGCTGGGGCGCTCGAAGGAGGCGGATTGCATCATCGACGACCCCAACATCTCGCGGCGGCATGCCGAGCTGCGCCGCTCGAGCGTGGGGGACTGGCAGATCGTGGACCTCAACTCGACCAACGGGGTCAAGGTCAACGGCCGCCGGGTCGCCAACGCGCGCCTCTCTCCGGGCGATGAGATCACACTCGGAACCAAGGTCTTCGCCTTCGACATCGAGCAGTGAACGATCTCGAGCCGCTAGCGGTAGCGCTCAAGTTCGGCTTCCTTGCCGTGCTCTTCCTGTTTCTGTTCTGGGTGACACGGAGCTCGCTGAAGGACCTGCGGGGCACCGCCACGCCCGGCTTGGAAACGGGCTACCACCAGGTGGCCGGCGGCGTCGAGCCCGCCGGGACGGACGCGTTCCTCGTGGTGCAGCAGGGAGGCGGCCTCAACGAGGGAGAGCACTTCGACCTCTTCGGGGGCATCTCGCTCGGCCGCTCGGCCGACGCCGACATCCGCCTCGACGATCGCTATGCCTCCGGGATCCACGCACGCGTGTTCAACCGCTCCGGGGCATATTTCGCCGAGGACATGAACTCGACCAACGGCACGCTCCTCAACTCGCGCGAGCTGCACGGCGAGGCGGAGCTCACGCCCGGCGACGTGATCCGGATCGGGGACACTGAGTTCCGCTTCGAGGTGTCCTGATGCTGAAAGTCGCCGAGGAGGCACACAAGACCGATACCGGGCGCCAGCGGCACGCCAACGAAGACTCGTACTACGCGAGGGCGCCGCTGTTCGCCGTAGCCGACGGCATGGGCGGGGCGCAGGCCGGAGAGGTCGCCTCGCGGATCGCCGCGAGCGCCTTCGAGCGCGGCCCTGGCAACGACGACGCCTCCGCGGAGGGGCAGCTCGAGGAGATCGCCCAGCGGGCGAATCGCAAGATCCACAAGCTCGCCCAGGAGGACTCCTCCCGAGCCGGGATGGGGACCACGCTGACCGCGGCGATGCTCCGTGACGATGCGGTCTCCTTCGGCCATGTGGGCGACAGCCGGGCGTACCTGCTCCGCGACGGCCAGCTCAAGCGCCTGACCAAGGACCACTCGCTGGTCGAGGAGCTGCGCCGCCAGGGGCGGCTCACCGAGGAGCAGGCGGAGGAGCACCCGCAGCGCTCGATCATCACCCGCGCGCTGGGGCCGGAGCCGAGCGTGAATGTCGACACGATGACCTTCCCCGCCCGCGACGGCGATGTCTTCCTGCTCTGCAGCGACGGCCTCACGACGATGGTCTCGGACGACGAGATCCGGGACATCCTGGTCAGCTCGAGGAACCTCCGGACCGCCGTCAGCAAGCTTGTCGACGCGGCCAATCGCCGGGGCGGCCGCGACAACATCACGGCGGTGGCCTTCCGCGTGGCCGATGCGGACGCCAAGGAGGCGGAGGAGGGAGCGACCCTGATCTCCCGAACCGCCGAGCAGGCGGGAATGACCGGTGAACGGATGCGGGCGGCGACTGACCGGCTGAGGGGCCAGGGCACGATGCCGACGCCGTCTCGTCGCAGGAGGGTTTTGCGGTGGGCCGCGGCGCTGGCGGTGATCGCGGTCGTCGTGGTCGGGGCGGTGCTGTTCGTCCGCTCGATCTACTTCCTGGGCACCGACGAGGGGGGAGACGTGGCCGTCTACAGAGGACTGCCGTACGAGCTCCCCTTCGGGGTGAGCCTCTACTCGAAGCAGTACTCGATCCCGGTCCAGGAGGGAGCGCTCTCGGAGGACCGCCAGCGCGCCGTCACCGGTCACACGCTGCGGGGCAAGGACGATGCCATCAGCCTCGCGGATGACATCCAGCGCCGCCCGACGGAGGGGGTCCCGCAGCCTCAGCCAGCTCCGCCGCCGCAGAAGAAGGAGCAGAAGAAGAAATCTGGGGGCGCGTCGACGGGCAAGCAGGCCCAGAAGCGTTGAGCGCCCGCACCCGCGAGCTGTTCGCCCTGATCCCGGTCGCCCTGCTGGTCACGGCCGGGTTCACCGCCGTGCTGATCACGAATTCGGATCAGCTCGGCAACCTGAGCGTGTTCTACGGCGCCTACTTCCTCGCGGTCTGCGTCGCAACCCACATCGTCATCCGGATCCGGCTGCCCGACGCCGATCCCTACCTCTTCCCGCTGGTGGCGCTGCTCGCGGCGTTCGGCCTCGTGATGCTGTTCAGGCTGGACGAGGGTCTCGCCCGCGACCAGGCCAACTGGTTTGTGCTCGGGCTGATCCTCTTCTCGGCGACGATCATCTTTCTGCGCGACTACGAGGCCCTCGAGCGCTACAGCTATCTGATCGCGCTCGCCGGGATCGTCCTTTTGATCATGCCCCGCTTCCTCGGGCACGCGACCAACGACGCGTTTCTGGCCGTCGACCTCGGGCCGATCACCTTCCAGCCGACCGAGCTCGCCAAGATCTGCATCGTCGTCTTTCTGGCGAGCTACCTGAACGCGCACCGGGAGGTACTCGTCGTAGGAGCTCGCAACGTGTTCGGGCTGGTCCTGCCGCCGATCAAGCATCTCGGCCCCCTGCTGGTCGTCTGGGGGGCGGCGATGGTGCTGCTGGTCTTCATCCGCGACCTGGGCAGCTCGGTGATGTTCTTCGGAGCCTTCCTCGCCTTGATCTACGTCGCGACCGGCCGGCTCTCTTTCGTGGTCATCGGGCTCGCGCTGTTCGTAATCGGGGCATGGTTCTTCGCCCACACGTCCGCGCACATCCAGGAGCGATTCGACATCTGGCTGGATCCCTTCCAGGACTCCGGCGGCTCGGGGTACCAGCTCTCCCAGTCGATCTTCGCCCAGGCGGACGGGGGTCTCTTCGGCAGGGGCCTCGGCGACTCCCTGGTGCAGTTACCCGGCTGCCACGGCGACTTTCCGGACCGCTGCGCAATCCTGCCGGCTCCGCACACCGACTTCATCTACGCGGTGATCGTGGATGAGCTCGGGCTCTTCGGCGGGGCGGCGGTCGTCCTGATCTACGCGCTGATCGCCGAGCGCGGCTTCAAGACGGCGATCCTGGCCGAGGACGGCTTCTCGAAGCTGCTCGCCACGGGCCTCACCGCGATCTTCGCTTTGCAGGCCTTCGTGATCATCGGCGGTGTCACCAGGGTGATCCCGCTGACTGGCGTGACGCTTCCCTTCATCAGCTACGGCGGTAGCTCGATCATCGCCAACTTCATCCTGCTCGCACTGCTCCTGATGATCTCGGACAAGGCCCGCCGGCGGGTGCGGCTCCAGAGCCAGACGAGGATCGGCTGATGAACAGGCAGATCATCAAGCTCTTCGGCTTCCTGCTGATCCTCTACGCCCTGCTCTTCGGGTTCACCTCGTACTGGTCGATCTTCGACTCCGACTCGCTGAAGGCGAACCAGGCGAACCGCCGGCCGTTGCTCGAGGAGCAGACGATCAAGCGCGGCAACATCCTCGCCGCGGACGGCTCCGTGATCGCTCACTCCCGCGCAATCGGCAAGGGCAACAACAAGATCTACGTCCGCCACTATCCGCAGGGCGGGTTGTTCGGCAACCCGATCGGCTACAGCTTCGTCACCCAGGGCCGGGTCGGCTTCGAGCTCTCCCACAACGACGAGCTGGTCGGTAACAAGACCGAGTTCCTCTCCGTTCTCGATGAGCTCCAGGGTCACTCCCAGGAAGGCGACAACGTGCAGTCCTCGCTCGATCCGGCCGCGCAGGAGGCGGCCGTGAACGGGCTCGCCGGCCGCCGCGGATCGGTCGTTGCGATCGTCCCGTCGACGGGCGAGGTCAGGGCGATGGTGAGCATCCCCGAATACGACCCCAACCAGATCCCGAAGAACTTCGCCGAGCTCAATCGCGACTCGAGCGCTCCGCTCTTCAACCGGGCGACACAGGCTGGCTACCCGCCCGGCTCCACGATGAAGGTCGTGACGGCCACGGCGGCCCTCGACAGCGGCGAGTTCACAGCTGATTCGGTGCTCAGCGGGCGCTCCCCGCAGGAGATCGACGGCGTGCCCCTTTCCAACTCCGGTGGGGAGCAGTTCGGTGACATCGACATGACCACCGCGCTCACCAACTCGGTCAACACCTGGTGGGCGCAGGCCGGCGAGAAGCTCGGCAAGGACACGATGTTCCAGTACATGGACCGCTTCGGCTTCGACGCCAAGCCTCGCCTCGACTATCCGGGCTTCCAGCTGGCGGCTAGCGGCGTCTACGACGGCAACAAGCTGCTCGGCCCCAGCGACCCGATCGACATCGGCCGCGTCGCGATCGGCCAGGAGCGGCTGCGCGTGACGCCGCTGCAGATGGCGGAGGTCGCCGCGACGGTCGGCAACAACGGCGAACTGATGGAGCCGCGGCTCTGGTCGAGGGTGATCGACCCCGATGGGCGCGAGACGAAACTCGATCCGGCCCGTCAGAGTCGAGTGATGAGCGAGGACACTGCGTCGCAGCTCAACACGATGATGCAGAGCGTGGTCCAGGAGGGAACCGGTACCGCCGGTGCCGTATCGGGCATCGACGTTGCGGGTAAGACCGGCACGGCGGAGATCTCAACGGGCGTCAATGACGCCTGGTTCATCGGCTTCGCCCCGGCGAGCGACCCCCAGATCGCGATCTCGTGCATCGTCGAGCACACCAGCGGCTTCGGCGGACCGACCTGCGGACCGATCTTCAAGGCCGTGGCCGAGTCGATCCTCCAGGGGAACTCCGGTGGCTGAGCCGCAGAACGGCACCGTCATCGACGACCGCTACCGCCTGGACCGCAAGATCGGCTCGGGCGGGATGGCCGACGTCTGGCTTGCGGACGACACCGAGCTCGACCGCAAGGTCGCGATCAAGATCCTGCACGACAACTTCGCGCAGGACTCTGAGTTCGTGCAGCGCTTCCAGCGCGAAGCACAGGCGGCCGCCGGCCTCCAGCACCCGAACGTCGTCGGGATCTTCGACCGTGGCGACTTCGACGGCACCTACTTCATCGCGATGGAGTACGTCGACGGGCCATCGCTCAAGGACCTGGTCAAGGGGGGGATGAGCCCGAAGGACGCGATCGACTTCACCCGCCAGATCCTGAACGCCGCCCGCTTCGCGCACCGCAAGGGGATCGTGCACCGCGACCTGAAGCCCCAGAACGTCCTGATCGACGACGAGGGCCGAGCGCGCGTCGCCGACTTCGGCATCGCCCGAGCCGGCGAGAGCTCGAGCATCACCGCCACCGGCTCGGTGATGGGCACCGCCCAGTACATCTCGCCTGAGCAGGCGCAGGGCAAGCCGACCACGCCTCGCTCGGACATCTACTCGATCGGGGTGATCCTCTACGAGGCGCTCACCGGCCGGGTGCCCTTCGAGGGCGACAGTGCCGTCGCCGTCGCCCTCAAGCAGGTCTCCGAAGCCCCCAGGCGGCCGAGCGCGATCAACCCGAACGTCCCCCCGGCGCTCGACGCCGTGGTGATGAGGGCGCTCGCCAAGGACCCCGACGCCCGCTTCAAGGACGCGGACGCCTTCCTGAAGGCCCTGGACGCCGCCGAGAAGGCACCGGACACGCCTCGCCCCCAGGACACCGCCGCCTACGCCGCGGTAAGTCCCGAGGGCGAGACGGACGTGCCGGGCGACCAGGAGCCCTACGACGAGCAGGAGCAGTGGGAGCGGGACCGCCGGCGCCGCCGCTGGCGATGGATCATCCTCGCGCTGCTCGCGGCCGGTGTCGCGGCGCTGGTGGCCTTCACGCTGACGCGGCCGTCGCACGTGTCTGTCCCGGACGTGATCGGGCAGGACGTCGACGCCGCCACCCAGATCCTGGACGGCAAGGGCTTCGATGTCGCGATCAAGGCGGTGCCCAGCGGGGCGACGCGAAACCAGGTCGTCGAGCAGGACCCGATCCCGACCGACCGCGGCGGCGGCAAGGCGGAGGAGGGCTCGACGGTGACGCTCAGCGTGAGCTCCGGGCCCGCGATCGTCGCCGTACCCGACGTCGCCGGCTTGAATGCGTCCGATGCGACGACACGGCTCGAAAAGGCCGGTTTCAAGGTGACGACGAGGGACGAGTTCTCGAACACCGTGCCCAAGGGCAGGGCGATCAGCACGGAGCCTGCCGCAGGTACCCAGCTCTCGACCAGTCAGGTCGTCACGGTGGTGGTCTCGCGCGGCACGAACCAGGTGGAGGTCCCGGGCGTCGTCGGTCTCGATGACCAGGCCGCCCTGGCTTCGCTTCAGAACGCGGGACTCTCCGGGGTCCTGGTGCAGCGCGACTCGACCGAGCCGGAGGGCAAGGTGCTGAGCCAGAGCCCCGGCGCGGGCAAGCTGGTCGCCAGAGGCTCGCAGGTGACGATCTTCGCCTCGACCGGGGCGATCACAGTTCCCGACGTGGTCGGGCAGGCCCGGAAGACGGCCGTGACTGCGCTGAAGAAGGCCGGTTTCACCGCTGCGGTCACCGAGGAAACCACCGCCGATCCCGCTCAGGTCGGCCGGGTGATCTCCGAGTTCCCGCCCGGTGGCTCGCGGGGCCGTCGCGGCGACACGGTGACGATCTCCGTCGGGGTGGCCGCCCCCCCGACCACGACCACACCGGGCGCATGAGGGTCGCCGTCCTCGGTGGCGGGATCTCGAGCGAGCATGAGGTCTCGCTGAGCTCGGCGGCTTCGGTGGCCAGCGGCCTGCGCGAGGCGGGGCACGAGACAGTCGAGGTGACGATCAGCCGCGGGGGCCGCTGGACCGCGGGGGGCGAGCCGGTCGAGTTCGCGCCGGGCGAGGGCCTCCTGGGCTGCGACGCGGTCTTCCCTGTGCTGCACGGCCCCGGGGGGGAGGACGGCAGTGTCCAGGGACTGCTCGAGGTGCTCGACGTGCCCTACGCCGGTTCCGATGTCGAGTCCTCGGCGATCTGCATGGACAAGCTCGTCTTCAAGGATCTGCTGGCGCACAACGAGATCCCTCAGGTCGACTACTGCCGCGCCGGAGAGGACGGCTGGCGAGAGATCGCCGCCGGCTTCGGGCAGCCGGTCTGGGTGAAGCCGGCTCGCCTCGGGTCGAGCGTCGGGATCGCCCCCGCCTCCGGCACCGACGAGATGGATCGCGCGGTCGAGGCGGCGCGGCGTCATGACCCCCGGGTGATCGTCGAGGCGCCGGCGCCCGGCAAGGAGGTCGAGTGCTCGCTGTTGGGAAACGATGATCCCATCGCCTCGCCGCCCGGCGAGATCGTCACAAAGGGCTCCGATTGGTACGACTACGAGGCCAAGTACGCGGAGGGCGGCATGGAGCTCCGCGTCCCCGCAGAGATCTCAGACGGTGCGAGGGATGGTGTGCGGGAGCTGGCCCGCCGGGTGTTCACGCTCTGTGGCTGCAGCGGCCTCGCTCGCTGCGACTTCTTCGTCGATGGGGAGGATGTGCTCGTCAACGAGCTGAACACGATCCCCGGCTTCACGGAGACGAGCGTGTACGGCAAGCTCTTCGAGACCGATGGCATCGCCTATGCCGAGCTCTGCGACCGCCTGGTCAAGCTGGCGATCGAGCGCTACGAGACGGCCAAGAGCTTCGAATTCTAGATGCGAGGGTGCGCGTAAGCGCAACCCGTTTGACGGCGAAGCCGTGAGTCGCTACTTCAAGAGCCGAACGTCACTGATCTCCATCTGGTAACGACCCGGGTCATCCTTGGCCGTCGGGGCCTTCGTGATCCAGACGAGGAAGGATTGAGCCGCCTTGCCCGGTAGTGGCACGCTCTCGCTCTCCCCGCCGTCGCTGATGCTGCCCACGGGACGTCCCCAGGCCGAGAGCGAGCTCGGAGGCGAGGCGTTCACCTCGTAGATCTCGGCGTCGTACCCGGGTGTAAGCGCCCGGATGACCATCGACTTCGCCGGAACGGACTCGCCCGCGTCGATCGCCAGGCCGACGCCGTCCTTGAGCCCGCCGAAGTCGGGCGAGTCGTAGTGCTCGGTCGACCAGGCGGTGCCGGTCGGATTGGAGTCGACCGCGAGCTGCTCGGTTCCGGTCTCGCGCTGATCACCTTCGGGGTCGAACTCGCTGGCCGCGTCGTTCGAGAGCCGCACCTCCGAGGTCGTCGGGCCCCCGTTGGGCTCGTCGTTGCTGCCGAGGTCCAGCCTGCTTGCGAAGATCACCGCCGCCGCGGCCAGTGCGATCAGGACCAGTGCCAGTGCGATCCCCGGCCACGAGATCCGCCGCCGGCCTTTGAGGCGGCGCCGGTGGGCCGGCACCGAGTCGAGCACGCTGGTCGCTTCGCCGCTGGTCCCGCCGTGGCGGGCGGCCTCGACCTCGAGCGTCTGCTCCAGGTCGCGCACCATCTCCGCCACGGTTGCGTAGCGGTCCCGCGGGTCCTTGGTCGTCGCCCGATCAACGACGGACGCGACGGCGGCCGACACCTCCGGCCGTTTTGCCTGCACGTCGGGCATCGGCTCGTTGACGTGCTTCATCGCCACACCGACCTGTGTCTCGGCACGGAAGGGAACGTCTCCGGTGAGCATCTCGTAGAGCACCACCCCGAGGGAGTAGACGTCGGAACGCTCGTCGACGTCCTCGCCCATCGCCTGCTCGGGAGCGACGTAGTCGGTCGTGCCGAGCACCCTGCCGGTCGCGGTCATCCCCTTCTGCTCGAGAGAGCGCGCGATGCCGAAGTCGGTCACCTTGGCGCGACCGTCCGGGTCGATCAACACGTTCTGCGGCTTGACGTCACGATGGACCAGCTTGCGGGCGTGGGCAGCCGTCAGGCCACGGCCGATCTCGATCGCGTAGGCCACCGCCTCGTCGACGGGGAGCTGTCCCTCCTCCTGGAGGCGGCGCTTCAGCGTGCGGCCTTCGATGTACTCGAAGACGATGTAGGGCCGGCCATCGTCCTCACCGGCGTCGATCACGCCGACCAGGTTGGGGTGCGAGAGGCGCGCCGCCGCCCTCGCCTCCCGGCGGAAGCGCTCGAGCTGGTCCGCCTCGTCGGAGATCTCCCGATGGAGGAGCTTGATGGCGACCGGGCGATCGAGGACCTCGTCGAGTGCGAGGTAGACCGTCGACATCCCGCCTGAGCCCAGCTTCGATTCGAGTCGGTAGCGACCCGAGAGTACTGTCGAGCTCAAGCGTTCCAAAGCTTTGATGACTCCATCGGCTGTATTTTCGCCCGCGGTCGACGTTTCCGCTGCGAGCGCCCGACCGAAATGATGACTGTCCAGGTCCGCTTCTACACCGACCCCGCCTGTCCCTGGTCCTGGGCGGCCGAGCCCGCGGTCAGACGGCTGATGTGGGAGTTCGAGGCGGAGCTCGAATTCATCTGGGTGATGGGGGGACTGGCCCGCAGCTACGAGCGCGCGAATCTCCTCGATGTGGTCTCGCAGTGGCTGGTCGATGCGGCGGAGGGAGGGATGCCGTGTGACCCGAGGATCTGGACCGAGAACCCTCTCGAGTCGACCTACCCCGCCTGCCAGGCGGTCAAGGCGGCAGCCGAGCAGGGCCCTCAGGCCGCCTACCGATATCTGCGCACGCTGCGCGAGGGCATCATGTTCGAGCGCCGCAAGCTCGATCACGCCGAGCCCCTGATCGCCGCCGCGGGGCAGTCCGGGATCGACCGTCCCCGCTTCGAGATCGATCTCCGCTCGCACGCCATCACCGAGTCCTTCGGGGCCGACCTCGAGGAGGTCAGAAACCCCCCGGAGGAGGCCCGGGAGGCAGGAGCCATCCATCGCAGCAGCAAGGGCCGGGAGAGGATCAGCTTCCCGTCGGCGGTCTTCGTAGGGGAGGACGGCAGCCGCCGCGGCGTCTGGGGCAGCGATTCGGCCGACCTGGAAAGGATGCGGGAGGGAGCGTGGGCCGCCCGGGCGAAGCAGGTGAACGAGGGGTCCCTGGAGCCGCTCGACGCAATCCGCCGGTTCGGTCGCTGCGCGACGCGTGAGCTCGAGGTCCTCGCCGCCCGACCGCGTCCCGTCGTGGAGGCCGAGCTCTGGGCGCTGGCGAGGGACTGGAAGCTGAAGCCCGTCTCGGTGCTCACCGGGACGATCTGGGAGCAGGCCTAGGTTCTGACGACCGTTCCGGTCTCGCCGGTCGCCCTACCGATGCGCTTGGCGTCCGGATAGTGCGCGCGCAACCGCTCGAGGGCGACTTCCTCGTCACCGCCCGCAACGACCACGCAGAACCCGCACCCCAGGTTGAAGACCTCTCCCATCTCCTCGTCGCTGATCTCGCCGAGCTCCTGGATCAGGGTGAAGATCCCCGGGACGGGCAGCGGATCGTCGATCTCATAGCCGACCTCGGCCTCCAGTCGCAGCAGGTTGCCGAGACCCCCTGAGGTGATGTGGGCGAGGCCCCGGACGTCGACCTCGGAGCGGAGCAACTCGACGATCGGCCTGACGTAGATCTCGGTCGGCTCGAGCAGCAAGTCGCCCAGGGGGCGCCCGAGGCGCTCGTCATCGAACGGGATCTCGGCAAGCGCCGAACGGGCGAGGGTGTAGCCGTTGGAGTGGAGGCCGGAGGAGGGGAGGCCGATCACCGGATCGCCCGGCTCGATCGAGGCGCCAGTGACCAGCGAGTCCAGCGCGACCAGCCCGAAGCAGGCGCCGGCCAGGTCGAGGCCGTTGATGATCTCGCCGAGCTGGGCCAGCTCGCCGCCCACGATCTCGATCCCGGCGAGCTTTGCGCCGCGGGCCAGGCCGGTGCCGATGGCACCGGCGATCTCGGCGTCGGCGCGGTCGACCGCCAGGTAGTCGACCATCGCGAGTGGCTCGGCGCCGACGCAGACCACGTCGTTGACGTTCATCGCCACGCAGTCGATGCCGACGGTGTCCCAGCGGCCCAGTTGTTCGGCGAGCACGAGCTTCGTCCCGACGCCGTCGGTGCTGAGCGCGATGCCCGTCCGGTCGTCGAGGCGAACCACGTTCGCGTAGTGGCCGCTGGCGAGCACCTGGCGGCTCTCCGGGGGGGCAGCCGCCGCCAGAGCGGAGACGAGCGACGCGACAGCGGAGTCGGCGTCCCCCTGGCTGACGCCGGCTCGCGCGTACGCATCCTCAGTCACGGTGACTCCCCTCGCGCGGGGAACTCGGGCTCCGGCCCGGACGCGGACGCCCAAGTTGGTGCGCCGTTACCGGCGGCGGCGGGCTGCCCGTCGGAGGAGGCGAAGCTCGCCGGTTGCGCGAAGCCGCGAAGGTCGGCCCGCCGCCTGCGGGAGCGGCGCCAGAGCCGGCCCAGCACCAGACCGGCCAGGCCGGCCCGGTATGCGGCATACGGCCAGAGCGCGCTGTCGCGCTCGACCACCCGGATCAGAGCCTGCGAGGCAAGGGTCGAGCCGAACGACGCCGCGGTCCCGGCTGCGAACGCCGCCCCTTGTCCGGGGGGAAGACGGCGATGCCTCAGCCGCACGCCCTTGAGCACCGCCGCCCCGACGATCACGGGAAGGGCGACAGTCCGCGAGAGCATGTTGGAGTGCTGGCGGGTGAACCCGCGCCAGCGGGCGACGCTGAGCGTGGCGCCGTTCCGCGAGATGCCCGGAGCGAGCGCGGCCGCCTGCGCGAAGCCGAGGGCGAGCCCGTCGGCGGCGGTCGCCTGGCCCCGATCCCGCTGCTGCGGGACCCGGTCGGCAGCGATCATCGCGCCCGCCCCGGCGAGCAGACCCGCGGCGGTGGGCGCCGGCCCGCCGAGGTGGCGGTCGATGAGTCGCTCGAAGACAACGCCGAAGAGTGCCGCAGGCATGAAGGAGAGCCCGAGCACGGCCGCCTTTCGCCGGTCAAAGGTGCGGAGCTCCTCGATGATCACGTGGCGCTGGCCGACGAGCAGCGCGGCAGCGGCGCCGGCGTGCAGCGCCACGCCGAAGGCCTTTTCGAGGTCGGCGTCGCCATCCTCCCGGTGCCAGCCCAGAAACCAGGGAACCAGGGTGAGGTGTGCCGAGCTCGAGATCGGAAGGAGCTCGGTCGGTCCCTGGACCGCGCCGAGGACGATCGCCCTCGACGGTCTGATCACGACTCGATTGCGGGCTCGACCCGGCCGCGTCTGCGCTTCCAGAGCGCGTACACGATCAGAGCCACGATCGCCGCGAGCACCGCGTAGTCGAGGTAGTGGAGCCGGTCCTTCCAGTCATCCCAGTGGCTCCCGACCTGCTTGCCGAGGAAGCCGAGCGCGAAGACCCAGGGAATGCAGCCGAGGAGGGTCAGCCAGGTAAACCGCCAGAAGGGCATCCTCGCGATCCCTGCCGGGAGCGAGATGAAGGTCCTGATGACCGGCAGCATGCGCGAGAAGAACACGGTCGCGTCCCCATGGCGGTTGAACCAATCGTCGGCCCACTCCAGGTAGCGCCGATTCGTGTGGAAGACCCGATGGCGTTCGAGGAGCTCCAGGCGGCCGTAGTAGCCGATCGCGTAGGCGATCCATGAGCCCACCAGGTTGCCGACGACTCCGGCCGTAACGATTCCGAACAGGGTGAGTGTCCCGTCGTCGACCTTGAATCCGGCGAACAGCATCGTCGCCTCGCTCGGGATTGGGATCAGGGCGCTCTCGAGCATCATCAACACGAAGACGCCGGCGTAGCCGAGGTCGCCGATCACGTTGGTGGCGAAGTCGACCAGCTTGTCGGTGACTGCCGCCGTGAGGAAGGGAGGTGCAAGGCCCGTCACAGGGGCGGCATGGTAGGGGCTCGTGCCCAGAGCACGGGCTCAGGGATCCAAAAATCCCCTGAACGCCCACTAGACTCGGCTCCCGCGTGGATCGGCTAAAGCATCCCGTCTGGCGTCACCGAGTGATCCAGATCGCCGCCGATGCAGTCCTCGTTGCGGCGGCCTACTACCTGGCCTTCAGGTTGCGCTTCCTCGATGCCTCGGGCGGTATCCCGGAGCGCTACGACCACATGCTCGCCACTTCGATCGGCTTCGTGGTCGCCGGGCAGCTGTTCATCTTCTACATCTCCGGCCTCTACGAGAAGTGGTGGCGCTATTTCCGCCTGCCGGACATGATCGCGGTGCTGCGCGCCTGCGCGATCTCGACGGCGATCCTGGCGATCACCTTCCTGCTGCTGAAGCCGTTCGACGACCAGATCCCGCGGTCGGTCGTGGTCAGCAACTTCCTGCTCACGGTGTTCCTCGTCGGCGGTGCCCGTCTTCTCGCTCGGATGATCCTGGTGGAGCGGCTCGCCCGCCGCGACGTTCGCGGCGCGAGGAGGGTGCTCGTCGTCGGCGCGGGGTCGGGCGGGCAGATGGTCGCCCGAGAGCTGCAGCTGAACCCCAACCTCGGAGCAAAGGCGATCGGCTTCCTGGACGACGATCCGCGCAAGCGCGGCATGCGCCTGCATGGACTGAACGTCCTCGGCACCACCGAGGAAGTCGGTCAGATCCTCGATGAGCTCGACCCCGACGAGGTGCTCATCGCCATCCCGTCCGCCCCCGGGGTGTTGCGCGGCCGGGTCGTCACGGCCTGCCGGGAGCGCGACGTCCCGGTGCGGACGCTGCCGACCGTCTTCGAGCTCCTCCGGGGTGGGGTGCAGCTCACCAGGCAGCTGCGCGAAGTCCAGGTGGAGGACGTCCTCGGGCGCGAGCCGGTGAAGATGGAGCTCGACCGGGTCGGGGCCTACATGCAGGACAAGGTCGTGCTCGTGACCGGCGCCGGCGGCTCGATCGGCTCGGAGCTCGTCCGCCAGATCGCTCGGGTGCGGCCGAAGCTGCTCGTCATCCTCGATCACGCCGAGGACAACCTCTTCCGGATCGATCGCGAGATGGTCGAGGAGCGCCACTTCACCCGGGTCGAGTCGGTGCTCGCGGACTGCAAGGAGCCCGAGCGCATGCTCGAGGTCATGCAGCGCTTCCGGCCGGACGTCGTCTTCCACGCCGCCGCCTACAAGCACGTGCCCCTGATGGAGGCCAACCCGCTCGAGGCGATCCGCAACAACGCGGTCGCCACCCGGGTCACCGCCGAGACCGCCGTCGCTTCCGGGTGCGACCGCTTCGTACTGATCTCGACCGACAAGGCCGTCCATCCGCGCACGGTGATGGGCGCCTCGAAGGCGATGGCGGAGTGGATCGTCGAGGCAGCGGGCCGGAAACACCCCCAGACGCGCTTCGTCACCGTCCGCTTCGGCAACGTTCTCGCCTCCTCGGGCAGCGTGGTGCCGATTTTCCGGAGCCAGATCGAGCGCGGCGGCCCCGTCACGGTGACCGACCCGGAGATGACGCGGTACTTCATGACCATCCCCGAGGCGGTTCAGCTGGTGATCCGCTCCGGCGACCTCGGCGGCGCCAGCGGGGAGGTCTTCGTGCTCGAGATGGGAGAGCCGGTGAAGATCGTCGACCTGGCCCACAACATGATCCGGCTGGCGGGCTACGAGCCCGAGGTGGGCATCGCGATCGAGTTCGTCGGCGCACGGCCGGGCGAGAAGCTCCATGAGGAGCTCTTCAACTCTGACGAGCGGCCCCAGGCGACGGCCGCGGATCGGATCGTGCGCGCGGTCCGCGAGGCGCCGCGGGACCCGGAGTGGGTGAACGGGACGCTGAGCCGGCTCGAGGCCCTGGTCGGCTCCGGCGACGAGGCCGACCTCGCCGCTCAGACCGTCGAGCTGGTCACGCAGCGGCGGGCCGCTGCGCTTCCGGTCGACGACGTAACGGCGTAGGTAAGCGGCTTCGCCACATGACGGGTCGCCCCTCGGCTTCGCCTCGGAGCACCCTCGCATCTAACATCCCGCGCCCCCGGTCATGAGCAGCATTCTCAAGGACGTCGGCGCCGTCGCGGGTCTTGCCTCATTCCTGGGGCTGGCCCTGCTCGCGCTGCTCTATTTCACGCAGGCGCGAGACATTCGCCGCCTGCGTGAGAACGCGAGCTTCCTGGTCGAGGCCGACTCCGAAGACGGTGAGACGGTCACGCCCGCCGAGCGAACAGCGACCGCCGTCGCCGCGAAGGAACCCGAGAAGGCGGCCGCCGCGGCCGCCGCGACGGCCCCGAACGAGGCCGAGGCGTTTCGGAGAGCCGAGTTGGCGCGCCAGGCCGCTGAGCGGCGGAAGCGTTTCGAGCAGCGCCGGCGCCGTCCCTCGAATGGTCGCGAGCGCCCCGCCTGGCTCTCCGACTGGAAGGGGATCACCGCCGTCGTCCTCATCGGGCTCATCGTCCTCGCGGGCGCCGCCTTCGGAGTGACCCGCATCGTCGGCGGTGGCAGCGAGTCCGACGCCCCGGCTGCCGGCGCGAACAAGGGCCCATGCCCGCCCGGCCAAACCCGGGTCGCTGTGCTGAACGGGACGCCCTCCCCCGGCCTCGCGGCGGACTTCGCTGGGCCGCTCAAGCAGCAGGGCTACAAGACGACGCCGGTCGGGAATACGGAGTCGCCCTTCAGCACCAGCGTGGTCATGTACGACCCGCAACAGGGCAAGGAGTGCGCCGATGTGATCTCGAAGATCGTGGGCATTCCGAAGCAGCAGCCGATGGACAACGAGGTCCGAGTCGCCTCGGAGGGAGATCCGGTCGCCGTGGTTCTGGGAGACGACAAGGCCGGCTCGAGTGGGGCCAGCACGACCGGCTCGGGAATCTGAGCCAACGCAGCCAGCCCGGTCGCCCTGTGAGCGAGCGCAGCCGATCGGCAGTCTTCCTTTCCGTCCTGGTGGTGTCGTTCCTGCTGGCGGCCACCGCGGCGGCGATCGTGATCACGCAGCATCTGCGGGACGAGGGGCCCGTTGCCAGCTCGATCTTCTGGAAGACCCGGCCCGGGCCCCGCTACAGGGTCTGCTTCCTCCTGACCCGGGCTGACAAGGTCCAGGTCTCCGTGGTCGATCTCTCGGACGACTCGGTCCGGGTATTGGCCGACCGTGAGCTGGAGGGCGGTGACGTCCCGCACTGCTTCGATTGGGATGGGAGGACCTCGGCCGGCCAGCCGGTTCCGCCCGGCCCGTACCGACTGCAGCTGTCCCTCGAGCAAGCCGATCGGACTGCCATCTCCGGCGAGCACGTGACGATCGGCACCGCCGGGGCGAAATCGTGAACGAGACCCTCGAGATCATCGGCTGCCTGGCCGCCGCGGGCGCCCTCTCGATGTCCTTCTTCGCCTCCGATCCACGCCTCAGGGCGGTCGGCCTGGTCTTGGCCGGGGGTCTAGCGCTAGCCCTGATCGGCGGCCAGGGCTGGGACGACATCCGAAACCTCCGCGAACACCATCTGGAGTTCGCCGGCATGATCGTGGCGGGGATCGCCCTGTTGGCCGTCGGCGCAGCCGCGATGCTGCGCTGGCCGATCCTGCTGCCGCTGCTGGTGATCGCGACGCTGCCGTTCCGGGTGCGGCTGCATGTCGCCGGAGGGGAGGCCGTCAACCTCCTGGTGCCGCTCTACGTCGTCATCGGCTGCGGCGTCCTGGCGACCGTCGTAGCGACGCTGCGGGGTCAGACAAGGCTTCGCAGGCTGCCCAAGCCGCTCGTCCTGGCGCTCGTCCTGGTGATCTGCCTGTACGCCGTACAGACCGTCTACTCGCCGGACGTCGCATTCGCCGCCCGCAACGTCGGCTTCTTCCTGGTTCCCTTCGCGATTCTCTTCTCCCTGCTGGCGGAGGCGACTTGGGACCGGCGGCTACTCAGGTTCGCCCTCGCGGTGGTGCTCGCCGAGGGGTTGATCCTCGCGCTGATCGGGATCGGGCAGTTCGCCGACCAGCACATCTTCTGGAACGACAAGCTCGAGGCGTCCAACGACTTCCACTTCTACTTCCGGGTCAACTCGCTTTTCTGGGACCCGAACATCTACGGGCGCTATCTCGTCCTGACGATCCTCCTCGCCACCACGACCCTGCTCTGGGCGGCGAACCGGGTCCTGGCGTTTGCGCTAGCCGGGGCCGTGGCGATCGCGTTCGCGGGGCTCCTCTTCGCCTTCTCACAGACGAGCTTCATCGCGCTCTTTGCCGGCCTGATCGTCCTGGTCGCCCTTCGCTGGAGCGTCCGCCGGACCGCAGTCGCGACGCTGGTCACGGTGATCGTGGCCGGATCTGCACTCGTCATTCGAAGCTCCTCCAACGACTCGAACTCCATCAACACGGAGGGACACGGCACCCTGGTCTCGGGAGGCCTGAAGCTGGCCCGTCATCGGCCGCTGTACGGCTACGGCTCAGCCTCCTTCTCAAAGGAGTTCGCCCGCGAGGAGCACGTCCCCCCGGGCGACACGACCATCTCGCATAGCGAGCCGGTCACCGTCGCGGCCGAGCAGGGAGCGATCGGAGTGATCGCCTACCTGGCTCTGCTGGCTGCGGCGCTCTGGACCGTGCTCGACGGCCTGCGCCGAACGGCGCCGGGCTGGGGCGGTCAGTTTCGACCCCTCGTGGAAGGGGATCGGGTCGAGCTCACCCCGGCTCGGATCGGGATCGCCGCGGCGTTCTGCGCGTTGCTCGTCCACACGATCGGCTACGCCGCCTACCTGACCGATCCGCTCACCTGGACGTTGCTCGCGGTGGGCGGGGTGCTCGCCGCCGAGGCTGGTGCCGGCGGCTGGCCGAGCCGCACCGTGGAAGCGGAATCCGCCGCCGCTCCTACAGTCGCCTCTTAGTCCCATGACCGGATACCTCCGCCGCCTGGCGACGACGGGTGCCGCGTACACGGCCTCGAGTGTCATCTCGAAGCTGATCGCGGTCGCGCTGCTGCCGCTCTACACGCGGTATCTGACTCCGGCCGACTACGGCGCCGCTGAGGTCCTGATCACGGGCGTGATCGCGGCGAGCATCGTGCTCCGGCTGGGGATCATCGAGGCGTTGCTGCGCTTCTACTACCAGGCGGGAGAGGACCCCGACCAGGTGGTGAAGACAGCGTTCGCGTCACTGCTCTGGACCACGACGATCGGCTTGGCGATCGCGTTCCCGCTCGCAGAGCCGATCTCGAGGCTTCTGCTCGACCACTCGGACGCATCCCTGGTGCGGATCGCGATCTTCGGCCTCTGGGTCTTCACGATGTACGAGTTCCTCACCGCGCTCTTTCGGATCGACGAGCGGGCGAAGGCTTACTTCGCATTCACCGTCGCCAACGTCCTGGTCACGATTCCCGTGACGGTCTGGCTGGTCGTGGGCCAGGGCGAGGGAGCGAGCGGCCTCCTCTGGGGCCAGTACGGCACCGGAGCCGTCTTCCTGGCCGGCCTGGTGATCGCGCAGCGGCACCGGCTGGCCCTCCTGCCGGACCCGGCGCTCCTGCGCCGGATGCTGCGCTGGGGCCTGCCCACCATGCCCGCCGAGCTCTCCCTCTATTCGCTCAATTTCATCGATCGGCTGCTGATCGTCCGCCTGGTCGGCCTCGGCGATGCCGGCCTCTACAGCCTCTCGGTGAAGTTCGCACAGGCGGTCAACGTGCTCGTCAAGGGGTTCCAGCTTGCCTGGCCTCCGCTCGCCTATTCGATCCGGGACGATGAGGAGGCGCGGCGGGCCTACGCCGTGATCGTCACCTGGTTCGTCTCGGTGACCACCTTCGTCGTCGCCGGGATGTGGCTGTTCTCGCGCTGGATCGTTCGCACCCTCGCGGCCCCCGAGTTCTTCGACTCCTACAAGACGATCGGGCTGGTCTCCACGGGCGTGATGCTCTACGCGCTCTACCTCGTCCTGGTGATCATCCTCGGACGCACCGGCCGCACCGAGTTCAACTTCCCGGCGACGGCGGCCGGGACCGCGGTCAACATCGTCCTCAATCTCATCCTGCTTCCCTCGATGGGCATCGTCGGCGCCGGCGTCTCGCTGGTCGCCTCGTACGCGGTCGTGCTGGTGTTGATGTACGTCTTCACGCAGCGACTTTTCCCTGTCCCCTACGAATGGCTGCGCCTCGGACAGGCGGTCGGGCTCGCCACGGTCCTGGTGCTGGCGGGGGAGCTCCTGCTGCCGACCTCCGGGATCGGCGGGCTCGCCGGCCGCACCGCCCTCTGGCTCGCGTATCCACTGTTGCTCTGGGGAACCGGATTCCTGAACGATGAGGAGCGAGAGGCGGCGGGACGCGTTCTCAGGCCCTCGTACGTGCGGGCGTCTCTCCAGCGCCTTCGGGAGGCACCGCCTCCCGAGCCTGAGCCCGAATCGGCGAAGGAAGAGGAGGAGCAGAAGGAGGGTCGTGGGCCGCGCCTCACCCGCGAGACGCTGGAGGCCGAGCAGCGCGACGAGGACGCAATCCGCTAGGCCCGGGTGGCGAGACGGTGAACGGCCCCGCCCTGACCCTGTTGATCTGCACGCACAACAACGCGTAGATGCTCGACCGCGCCCTGGAGAGCATCGCCGAGCAGGTCCTTCCACCGGAGGTCGGCTGGGAGGTGCTGGTGGTCTCGCCCGCTCCTAGGCGCACGCCCGCTCCAGGATCTGGGTCATGCGCGCCGCCTGACGCTTCACGTCGTGCTCAGCGGCCGCCCGGCGGGCGGCCGGGTTGGGTGTGGGCTTGGTCGCCGCCAGCTCCATGGCGTGCGGGAGGGCCGCGGGATCCTGCGGGTCGACCAGGACTCCCGCCTCGGGTGTGACGAACTCCGGCGGCCCGCCGACGCTGGTGGCGAGCACCGTGCGCTCCATCGCCATCCCCTCGAGCGTCGCCTGGCCGAAGGGCTCGGTCAGCGATGGCTGGCAGAGCACGTCGCAGGCCGCGACCCACTGAGGCACCTCCGATTGCGGGAGGCGCCCGGTCAGGGTGACATCGGGCCTATCTTCGAGCGCCGGGCGCAGCGGCCCGTCTCCGACGAACGCCAGGCGTCCTCGACCGAGCGAGGCGAAGGCGTCCGCCAGCCGGACGACGTTCTTGCGCTCGATCAGCGAGCCGACGCAGAGGAAGGCCGGCCCCTCACCGTCCCAGCCCAGCTCAGTGCGGGCCTGATCGGCGGGACGCGGGGAGAAAGCGTCGAGGTCGACGCCGCAGTCCGCGACCTCGATCTTCGGCTTGGCCGCCGGGACCTGCTCGGTGAGGCGACCCGCGAGCCAGCGCGAGTTGGCGATCACCGCGGAGGAGCGGCTCACCACCCAGCGAGTGGCGGCGGTGACTCCCGGGATCCGGCCGAGATTCGCCACGTCCTGGCCGTGGGCCATAACGACCAGCGGAGCCCCTGCCGCCCGGGCGGCGAGCGCCCCTGCGGCCCCGGCGGGGAAGAGGAAGTGGGCGAAGACGACATCGGGGCGGAAGCGCCGGGCCGCGGACCGGGCTTTGCGGACCAGCGTGCCGTACTCGGTCGGGGGGCCTCCTCGCCGGCTGATCGAAGCGACCTCGACCTGGTGCCCGAGCGCCTCGATTTCCCGCGTCAGCGGCACCAGGAAGCTGCCCAGGTCCGGATTCTCCGGAGTCGGCCACATCTGGGTGACCTCGAGGATCCTCACGTCTACGACCCTATGCGGCGGTTGTATGCATCCGCCGCCTCGCGGATGCCCTCGCCCCCGCCCGGCATCAGGGCCTGGCGGGCGTGCAGCCAGTAGCGACGCGGGGAGTGGCCCGGCAGAACCAGCGCAGCGAGTGCGCGCAGCACGTAGGGCCAGGCGAGCACCGGGCGCAGCAGAAACGCTCGAGTGCGACCCAGGTGCTTGCGCAGATAGAGGTCGCGATTCCGGTGGTACTCGACGATCCGGCGTTCTGCCCCGCCGGCGTCCTGCGCCATCTGGTCGTGGTGGATCGCCCGCGCCGAGGGCACGTGGAGGATGCGCCAGCCGGCGTCCGAGAGGCGCTTGGAGAAGTCGGTCTCGTCGGAGTAGACGAAGAAACTCGGATCGAAGCCGCCGACATCGAGCGCCGCCTGGCGCCGGACCAGCATCGCGCTCGACTGCACCCAGCCCACCGGGCGCGTCGCGTCCCCGCCACTCTCGACCGTGTACCGGCGGTGCAGGAAGAGGGCTCCCGCCAGGGCGGTCCGAGCGCTGGGCAGGCGCCAGGCGCAGGGGACCGGGTGCCCATCGGGCGAGAGCAGCTGGGCCCCCGCGACCGCGGCTTGGCGGTCCGACCGCAGCGCTCCGATCAGGGCCGGAACGGCCCCCGGCTGAAGTTCGGAGTCCTCGTTGAGCAGCAGGCAGAACTCGCCGCGTGCCTCCTCGATCAGCCGGCTGTCATTGGCGGCCTTGCCCTGACGTCGATCGAGGGCTATCAGCCGGATGTTGCGGTCCAGCGCCCGTACGGCCTCCGCCGAGCCGTCGTCCGAGGCGTTGTCCAGGACCAGCACCTCGTGCTCGAGATCGGGTGGCGCGGTGCGCTCGATCGCCTCGAGGCAGGCGAGCAGGAAGTCCCGGCCGTTCGTGTTGACCACGCAGTAGGAGAGCAGCACGGCGAGAATGCTCGCCCATGCGCGTCCAAATCGTCGATCCGGCGGCCTACACGCCGCCGTATGACCACGCCCTCTCGGGCGCAGTGACCCGTGCGGGAGCCGAAGTCGAGCTGATCACCTCCCGCTTCTCCTACGGCCCCGTGCCCCGGGAGCAGGGCTATGAAGTCCGCGAGTTCTTCTACCGCCGCTCCTCCCGTGAGGGCATCGGTCCGCGGCGCAGGCGCCTGCTGCGCGCCGTGGAGCACGTGCCGGACATGCTCCGCTACCGGCGCGCGGCAGAGGCCGCCGACGTCGTCCACTACATGTGGCTCCCGATTCCAGCTCTGGATCGTCACCTGCTGGCCCCGAAGCGCCCGCGGGTCTACACGATGCACTGGCGCCTGCCGGAGACCGGTACTCGGATCGCCCGCACCCTGACCCGTCTGCTGGCCCAGATGGACGCGGTGGTGGTGCACTCCGACCACGGTGCTCGGCGCCTCGAGAGCGACTTCGGCGTCGCGCCGGCGAAGCTGCGGGTGATCCCCCACGGCGCCTTCGACTATCTCACCAGCCAGCAGGAAGAGGTCGCGCTCCCCGCCGAGCTCCGCGAGGTCAAGGGGCCAGTCATCCTGGCGTTCGGCCTCGTCCGGCCCTACAAGGGGACCGACGTGCTTCTCGAGGCCTTCCGGCAGGTCGATGGCGCCGAGCTCTGGGTGGTCGGCATGCCGCGCATGCCGATGGGAGAGCTCCGCGAGCTCGCCCGGCGGGCGCCGGGGAAGGTCCGCTTCGTGGACCGCTTCATCACCGATCCCGAGATCCCCGCATTCATGCGCCGGGCCGATGTGGTCGTCCTGCCCTATCGGAACATCGAGCAGTCGGGAGTGCTCTACACGGCTCTCGCCTTCGGCCGGCCGCTCGTGCTCAGCTCGGTCGGCGGATTCCCTGAGATCGCCGATCAGGGGGCGGCGCGCCTGGTCCCGCCCGAGGACCCCGGCGCGCTCGCCCAAGCGCTGGGCGAGCTGCTCGCCGACCGCTCGTCACGGGACGCTCTCGCCGACGCCGCCACCAGGGCCGCCGCGACGACCTACTCATGGGATCGGATCGGCGAGGCGACGATGGCGCTCTACCGCGATCTGATCGGCCCGCGACGATGACCGCCGCCCGCCGATAATCCCCCGCCCATGGCGCTCGAAATCGTCTTCTGGGTGGCGGTCGGCCTGATCGTCTACGCCCATCTGGGCTACCCGCTCCTCCTGCGCGGGCTCGTCGCGCTGTTCGGGGAGCGCGGTTCGGGCGTCGTACAGGGCGAGCTTCCCCGTGTCACCCTGATCGTCCCCGCTCACGACGAGGAGATCGTCATCGAGCGCAAGCTCGCGAACTCCCGGGCGCTCGACTACCCGGAAGACCTGCTGGAGGTGATCGTCGCGTCGGACGGCTCGTCCGATCGGACCATCGAGTTGGCGCGCTCGGCGGGTGCCGATCAGGTGCTCGACCTGCCCCGCGGCGGCAAGGTCGCGGCCCTCAACGCCGGTGTCCGGCAGGCGACGGGCGAGATCCTGGCCTTCTCCGATGCCAACAGCTACTGGCGTCCCGATGCGCTGCGCCGGCTGGTCGCCCGCTTCGGCGACGAGCGGGTCGGCTACGCGTGCGGCCAGGTGCGTTTCAAGGGGGGCCAGGGCGGAAACCAGGAGGGCCTCTACTGGCGCTACGAGATGGCCGTGCGCTCGATGGAGACCCGGCTCGCCGGGATCACGGCCGGGAACGGCGGGATCTACGCGGTTCGCCGCGAGGCCTACATCGAGCTCGACCCCAGTCGCGGCCAGGACATCGGCTTCCCCTTCGAGCTCACCAAACGGGGCTGGCGCGCCGTCTACGAGCCGGAAGCGGTCGCGGAGGAGAAGATGGCACCAACCGTGGAGGGCGAGTTCCGGCGCAAGCGCCGGATGATGTGGGGGCTCTGGGACGTGATGCTGAGGTGGGGCATGCTCGATCCGCGCGGCTACGGGCCGGCCTACGCGCTCGAGGTCTACTCGCACCGCCTGCTCCGCTACCTGACGCCGTGGCTGCACCTGATCGCGTTCGGGGTCAACATCCCGCTGCTCTCGCACGGCTGGGTCTACGTCCTGACGATGGTGCTGCAGCTCGCCCTGCTGGCCGGGGCGGCTCTCGGGCGATTCGTCCCCTTCCTGCCCTTCCGGATCGCCTACTACTACGTGACCGTGACCGCATCGATCGCAGTCGGGCTCTGGGACCGGCTCCGCGCCGGCGCCGTCCCGATCGGCTGGGAGAAGGTGGAGGGCACCCGATGAGCCACGCGGACGGCCGGGTTCCCGACGCCGCTCAGCAGCGACTGGACGTCCCGGAGCCCCCGGGGCGCCCGCGCCAGGGCCTGCCGAGGGCGGCCGACCTCGCGATCGCTGCCGTCGGCCTCCTGCTGGTCTCGCCTCTGTTGCTGGCCGTTGGCATCGTGATCCGCCTGGAGTCGCCGGGGCCCGTTCTCTACCGCCAGCGCCGCGTTGGCAGGGACGGTCGGATCTTCGAGCTCTACAAGCTGCGCACGATGCGGCAGGGCGCCGACCCGGTCGGCGTCGGCACGGCGGTGACGGCCAACGACCCGCGGGTGACCCGGGTCGGGAGGTTTCTGCGTCGCTACTCGCTCGACGAGCTGCCCAACCTGATCAACGTGCTGCGGGGCGAGATGAGGATCGTCGGGCCGCGCGCCACTCTGCCCGCCCAGGTCGAGCTCTACACGCCCCGGCAGCTCCGGCGTCTCGATCTCCGTCCCGGCGTGACCGGTTGGGCCCAGATCCACGGTCGCACCGGGATCCCGTGGGAGGAGCGGATCGAGCTCGACGTCTGGTACGTCGAGCACCGCTCGCTCTGGCTCGACCTGAGGATCCTCGCCAAGACGCCCGCGGCCCTGCTCGGAGGCGCGGGCAGCATCGCCGCGGATCCCTACGCCGGCTCCTCGAAGGACTCCCCGCTGCGGCAGGCCGCCGAGCGCGAGCGGGCGCGAGATCACTGATGGCCCGAGGGATCTCGCTGAGGGACTTCCGGACGGAGGACGCCGACGCCGTGCACCGCTGGTTCAACTCCCCGGCCGCCACGGCGAACCTGCTCGAGCACCGCGAGGAGTTCACGGAGGACGACGCACGGCGGTGGGTCGACCGCGCCATCGAGCAGTCCAGGGACCCGAGCTCGGAGGACCGCAAGTGGGCCGTGGAGGTCGAGGGCATCGACGAGCCCGTCGGCTACACGGCGCTGTACGGGCTCAATCGGCAGACAGCGCCCGAGCTCGGAGCGATCATGGGGGACGAGCGGATCCGCGGAAAGGGGGTGGGCCGCGAGGCCGAGCGGCTCACCAACCTGAAGGCCTTCGAGGAGTTCGGCGCCCACAAGGTCTACGGCCGCATCCCCGCGACCAACGAGGCAGCCAAGAAGGCCGTGATCTACAACGGCTGGAAGCAGGAGGGGGTGCTCCGCCGGCACGTGCGCCATGGCGGGTGAGCTGATCGACGTCGAGCTCTGGGGCGGCTTTCGGGAGGATCTGCCCGAGCCGCCCGACGAGTGATCGGGTGAAGGCCCGGCTGATCGCGGACGGGGGCGCCGCGGCCTCCGACGCCCAGCAGTTCTTCCGCTCCCCGCCGTTCCTCGAGGCCGAGGAGGCCACCCACACGCTTTCGGTCGAAGGGGAGCGCGAGCTCAAACTTCCGCTGATCGTTCGGCAGATCGACTCGAGCGGGCAGCTCGACGCCATCTCGCCGTATGGCTATCCGGGAGCCGATCGATCTCCGGTGGATCCGCCCGACCCGCCGGAGATCAACTGGTCCGCGACCGGCCTGGTCAGCCTCTTCGTCCGGGACCGCATCGGCGAGCGCCCCTGCTTCGCCGGGGGGACCGTGCGGAGCCACGTCCACGTGGCAGACGGCGACGGTGGGGTGCGCAAGCGCCTCCGCGAGCAGATCCGGCGCAACGAGCGACGAGGGTGGGAGATCAGGCTCGTCCCCGGTCCGCAGGCGGGACCCGAGCAGCGAGCTGCGTTCGAGCGCGCCTACGCCGAGACCATGGCCCGGACGGGGGCCGCGGAGCGCTACCTCTACCCGGGCAGCTACTTCGAGGCGCTGCTGCGGAGCGAGCGCACCTGGCTCGTGCTGGCTGAGCGCGAGGGCAGCGCGCTCGCCGGCGCGGTCGCCGTGGCGAGCGACGGATATCTGCACTACTACCTCGGCGGCACGGCGGACGAGGCCCTGGAGGACTCCCCGATGAAGAACCTCTTCGCCGCGATGATCTCGCTTGGGAACGACCACGGCGTGCCGGTCAATCTCGGCGGCGGCATCACGCCGGAGGACTCGCTGGACAGGTTCAAGCAGGGGTTCGCCAACGCGCAGGCTCCCTGGTACACGCACGAGGTGATCTGCGACCCGGTGGCGTACAGGGAGCTCGCGTCGCGGGCAGGGCAGCCGCCCGAGGGATTCTTCCCCGCCTACCGCGGCTGATCGGCCCGCTTCAGGACCCCTCTGCCCGCTGGGTGGCAACGCGCAGGGCCTCACCGTCGATCAGGCGCTCGAAGCGCCCAACGACCAGCCAGAGCGCCCGGATGCGAATGCGCGCCTGACCATCGACCGGCTTGATCCGCGTCTCGCTCACCAGGGCGTTCTGCGACGGGCCGTCCGGCTCGATCCAATGGGCCAAGAGCACCCGGACCGTGCCCCGCCTGTGCCAGGCCAGGAAGTCCTCCGCGCCCTCGATTCGAGGGTAGTCGCGCCGGAACGTCCAGATTCGCCCGCACAAGCCGGAAACCGACCAGCGAGTTCCCTCGGCGAGCGTCGCGAACGGGTACTCCCGGAACAGGTCCCGGTAGGAACGGTCCGGAGGGGTGTCGGGGATTCGCCAGCGGACCGCCCGCCCAAGAGCCGGTGTGTCACGCAATCGGACGGCCTCAGCCGCATCCCAGAGTCGATCGGCGTCGGCTTTGGCGGAGCGGCGGTGCAGAGTGCGCACCTGGGGGTCCGGCAGCCATGAATCGAGGTCCGGGTGCATTGGCTCACCTTTGCAGGCGCGGATCAGCCGGCGAGGCCACCGGAGCGATGCTTGTGGTGCTTCCCCTTCTTTCGCCTCTTCTTGGCGTAGCGCTTGATCCGCTTCTGCACCGCTGTCTGGATCTGCGGGATCAGGGGGATCATCGCGCCGCCCGGGCAGGCGGTCAGGCCGAGCGCCGTGTGCCCGATGATCCGCGGGACCGTGATCACTGAGCCCGCCGGGTAGCGGCTCTCCGAGCCACCGCCGGAGGTCAGTTGCACCGTGGCGGTCACCGGGTAGGCGCGGTTGACCGCCATCTTCCAGGCCAGGAAGCGGATGATCGACCGCTGGGCCTGCGGGGTGGGGGCCTCGCTCGTGTGATCGCCGATCGAGGCGATCGAAGTCGTCTGAGAGTTGAAGCCCTGAGCCTGGGCACCTATGACCGGCCGCTTCAGCCCGCCGGCGCGGCCCTCGTAGAGCGTGCCGTAGCGGTCGACGAGCGCGTTGTAGCCGATGTCGTTCCAGCCGTTGGCATAGAGGTGGAACCGGCAGATTCCGAGGACGATCGAGGGGGCCTCCTCCGGGGTGTAGTCGTTCGCGTTCACGGTGTGGTGGATGACCGTCGCCTGGACGGTGCCGTACTCGGCGGGGCCGCGCGGTGGGCAGCCGCCGCCGGGCAGATCGGCCCCCCAGCCCGCGCGGCTGACGATCTCAGGCTTCGGCGCCAGCGCCTCGGCGACCGGGGTCGAGGCGACCGAGATGAAGGCCGTGCTGATGGCGCGCCGCGCGGAGTCGAGGAGGTTCCCCGCGAGGCCTCCGGCGGTCCCTGTGACGTTGACGAAGTGCAGCCGGCCGCGCGGCCTGAAGTTCGCTCGCACCTGCGCCTGATCGGCGCCCCCCACGTAGACCGGAGTGCCGTCCTCCTGCTCGACCCAGTTGGTCCACCGCCCGCCGCCGTCGCGGACCCGGATCTGGACGGCGCGCATCTCGCGGGCTACCCCGACCAGGTCGAAGCTGTGGGGCGCCGTGACCGGGGCCGAGATCCACCGTGGGGGCTTCTCGTGCGGATGTGCGGCCCGGGCCGCCGCCACCGCCGTGGCTGAGATCCGCTTGGCCTTCGGGATGCCGCGCTCGAAGTCCACTCCGCCGGGCACGTATGGGCTCAGGGACAGCGCGGGTACGGCTACCCAGGCGAAGCCGCCCAGCAGCGCCAAGCTCACCCCAAGCAGGACCGTCTTGCGCATGCCGACGATTGGAACACTCTCGGGGCGCCTGGGATGCGAAACCTATGGCAGGTCTATCGGGATCTGCTGCTCGGGGCCGTTGCCGCGATACGTGTCCCGGAAGTTCCGGATCACGTCGAGGACGCCCTCGTTGTAGTTCGGGCAGACCACCTCGTTGGTCCAGGCCGTGACGGCGACGTCGTAGGGCATGTCTGGGTCGGGATAGAGCAGCATTCCGTTCGGGTCGGCGTCGAAGACGCCCTTCAGCGCCAGCTGCTGGGCCTCGGGCAGGCTCGGCTTGTAGTGGATCTCGATCCGCCCGTGCTCCATGGCGTGCACCTCGTTGCGGATGTTGGTCGGCTGGCTGGTGTCGCTGGTGACCGGCGTCCTGTAGGCACCGTCGTCGATCGGCACGGGGTTGTGATTGCCCGAGGTCGGGGGCACGGTCTTGTAGTCGACCGGGGTCGAGTTCGGCACGTGGGTGTTGCCCTCGTCGGGGAGGTTGAGCCTGAGCTGGCACCCGGCCTGCTGAGCGGAGATATTGAGGTCGGCGACCTTGATCGTCGGCGGTGGGGTGCCCTCGCGGCAGTCCGGCTCGAGCCCCCGGAAAGTGCCGCCCGAGTTCTTGATGTGGGCGTTGTCGCAGGTGCTCGCCTCGGCGGTGCCTCCGCCGCCGCTCGCGATCACCACGACGAGCCCCGCGACCACCGCCAGCGCGAGCAGGCCGGCCATGATGTAGCCGGCGATCAGGCGTCGCTGGCCCGTGGATGCGGCGGCCCGCTCGGCAGCGAGGCGCTGCGCGCGAAGACGCTCTTTCTCTTCTTTACGACTGGCCATCAGGGAGCGGAGAGGCTAGCGCGCAGGGTTCAAGCCTGGCTTAGGACGGGCTCGGCCATTGGCTTGCCCTCCCAGACCCCCTCCAGGAAGTGCGCGAGCTCGCCGTCCAGTCGCTTCGGACTGATCCGCCACTCGAGGATCGAGTTCGCCTCGATCAGGCGGGCATGGGGCAGCTCCTCGGCCAGCATGCCCGCATCCGAGAAGGGGTGCAGGGGGTCGGCGTGATGGCCGATCACCAGGGCCGGCTGCTCCATGTGGACGCGGAACTGGTGATGGGGAGCCGATGAGCCCAGGAAGAGGCCCTCGAGGATCGCCTCCGAGGCAGCCGGGTCCTGCCTGAACCAGTCGAGTCCGATGTCCAACAGCGGGTTGCTGCGCGGAATCCGCCTGGCGCCGGCCGCGACGACCTTAAGCAGGGGCTCCCCAAAGCGGAGGCCGACCATGATGGGCGTGAAGATCACAGCCGCCGCGAGCAGCGCGTTGTCCAGGACCGGCATCTCGATCATCATCCCCTTCACCCGCTTCGGGCTCCATGTAGGCGAGCTCGAGGGTCACGTTGGCGCCCAACGAGGTGCCGCCGATGACCGCGTCCTCGAGGTCGAGGTGATCGAGCAGCGCCTCTACCTGGCGGGCGAAGAAGGTCATTGAGTACTGCGACATCTCCGACGGCCGCTCGGAGCTCCCGTGGCCCAGGAGATCGACCGCGATCACGCGGTTGCCGCGCTCGGCCATCGCCGGTCCCAGCCGGTCGAACATGCGGCGGTTCATCAGCAGGCCGTGGACCAGGATCAGCGGGCGCTCGCCCGCCCCGTACTCGTCGTAGGAGATGCGGTGGCCGTTGTGGTCGAACTCAGGCATCCGACGGACGAGTGTAGGCGCCGCTCAAGTCGCCCGAACCGCCGCGGGCTCCTCAAAGGGGCCCGCCTCCCACGGTCTGGCGGCCTTCAGCGCCGCGAGGATCGCCCGCGTTGCCGGCCAGCGGTTGAGCGCATAGAAGTGGATTCCCGGCGCCCCCTCCCGGAGCAGCTCGGCGCACTGCTGGGCCGCATAGGCGACTCCGATCCCGTACTCCGCCTGTTCGTTCCCATCCGCCGCCTCCATGGCATCCGAGAGCGGGTCCGGAATCCTCGCCTCGCAGAGCTCCGCAATTCGGGCAATCTGCTTGTGGCGGGTCATGGGCATGATGCCCGGGATGATCGGGACCTCGATGCCGGCCGCCCGCGCCGCCGGGACGAAGTCGAAGTACGAGCGGTTGTCGTAGAAGAGCTGAGTGATCAGGAAGCTCGCGCCGTTGTCCACCTTGGTCTTCAGGTAGGCGATGTCCGCCTCCATGCTCGCGGCCTCCGGGTGCACCTCGGGGAAGCAGGCGCCCCCGATCGCGACATCGGGATGCGTCTCGTTGATCAGCGCCGTGAGCTCAGAGGCGCTGCCGAGACCTCCCTCGGGCTGTTCGAAGTCGGTCCGGCCGCGCGGCGGGTCACCTCGCAGCGCCAGGATGTTCTCGATTCCGGCGTCCGCGATCTCCTCGACGGTCTCGCGCAGGCTCTCCTTGGTCTCGCCGACGCAGCTCAGGTGGGCCATCGCCTCCACGCCGTGTTCGTCACGGATCTCGCGGGTGATCTCAACGGTCCCCTCGCGCGTCGCTCCGCCGGCTCCGTAGGTGACCGAGAAGAAGCTCGGGCCGAGCTCGCGGAGCACGTCGACGGTCTCGAACAGCGTCTCGCGGCCCTCCTCCGTCTTGGGGGGGAAGAACTCGACCGAGAAGACCGGCCGCGAGGAGGCGAGGATCTCGTCGATTTTCATTCAGGCAAGGGTATTGACCCTCGAATCCCGCCGAGCCAGCGGGCGTTCATGCCGAATCGGGCCGGAACGCTGCGGGGCCGGGCGAATGGCCCCGGCCCCGCATGCTCCAACGGCTCTTCCACCTTAGGCGGGAATCTCTTCCTCCTGGTGCGCCTGCAGCACCGTCTCTCCCTCCTCGCCGGTGCGGATGCGAATCGCCTCCTCCACCGGCAGGACGAAGATCTTCCCGTCCCCGACGTCGCCCGTCCGGGCGTGCTTCAGGATCGTCTCGACCACCAGGCCCTTGTCCTTGTCGTCAACGACGACCTCAACCTTCAACTTCGGTCGCACGTTGACGGTCAGACTCGAGCCGCGGTACGTCTCGACCACGCCCTTCTGACGCCCGGATCCCTTCACCTCGCCGATCGACAGGGAGGGGAACCCCCTATCGAGCAGCTCGGTCCGGATCGGCTCGAACGCCTCGTGTCGGATGAATGCCTCGATCTTCTTCATGTTCACCTCCTCACTTGGCGTTGGCGTCCGCGGTCATCGCCGTGGTCCCGAGGGCGGGTTGGCCAACGGGCAGGGGCCCGCTCGCCGCACCCGGGTACTCGGGCTGCGGGATGAACTGCTCGGGGTAGCCGTACATGCCGTGCTCGGAGATGTCGAGCCCGGCGTCCTCTTCCTCGGGCGTCACGCGGAGACCGATCGTGTGCTTGATCGCGAAGAACACGATGTATGAGACCACGAACACGGACACGAACGCCACCAGGATGCCGAGCGCCTGAATGCCCAGCTGGTGGAAGCTGCCGCTGTACCAGAGGCCTGCATCGCCGACGCCGTTGAGCTCGGCCAGCCGCGGGGAGGTGAAGATCCCGCAGCAGAGCGTGCCCATGATTCCCGCCAGCCCGTGCGCCGAGAGCGCGCCAACCGGGTCATCGAGGTACTTGTCGATGGTCAGGACGCCGAACACCACGACGACGCCCGCGAGCGCACCGATGATCGGAGCGGCCCAGAACTCGACGTAGCCGGAGGGAGCGGTGATCGCGACGAGTCCCGCGATCGCGCCGTTGCCGGCCATGCCGATGTCGATGGTCTTCCGCATCAGGTACATCGTGCTCACCGCGGTGATCACGCCCGCGGCTGCCGCCAGGTTCGTCACCAGCGCGACCTCGGCGAACCGGTTGCCCAGCGCCCCGAGGGTCGAGCCGGGGTTGAAGCCGAACCAGCCGAGCCAGAGGATCAGCACTCCGAGCCCGACCAGGGGCATCGAGTGCCCCGGGATCGCCCGCGGCTTGCCGTCACGTCCGTACTTCCCGCGACGCGCGCCGAGCAGCAGAAGGGCGGCCAGGGCCCCCGTCGCGCCGATCAGATGGACCACCGTCGATCCGGCGAAGTCCTGCATACCCAGGTTGGCCTGGAGCCAGCCACCACCGAAGATCCAGTGGCTGATGATCGGGTAGATCAACGCGCTGAAGATCACCGCGTAGATCACGTAGGCGGCGAACTTGATCCGCTCCAGTGTCGTTCCCCAGATGATCGCCAGCGAGACGGCGCAGAAGACGAACTGGAAGAACAGCAGCGCCGCCGGGCTGATGTTGACCACGCCCAGCAGGGGGATCTGTGAGGCGGCTTGTGCGGGATCTCCGCTCACGTTGAGGAAGAACCCGTGCGTGCCGGCGATCGCCCCGGCGCCGCCGAAGGCGAGCGCGAATCCCACCGCCCAGTAGGCGATGGAGGCGATCGAGTAGTTGACCAGGATCTTGGCGATCCCCGTTCCCGCGTTCTTCATTCGCGAGAACCCGATTTCGAGCAGGGCGAACCCCGCCTGCATGAACATCACGAGGACGCCGGCGATCACGACCCACAGCGTGTTGAGCGACGAGATCGTGTCGTCGAGCGTCGGGTCCTGGGCGAACGCCGCGGTTGGCAGCGCGAGCACAAAAACCCCTGCGAGGGCCAAGGCCCAGAGCAACTTTCGACTCATTTCCCTTCCTTTCCTGCCCGCCGAGGCAGCCTGCGGCGGTCGCGGTTTGCGTCGGCTGGCACGCTATGAACAGCCTCGCCCCGATTCTTTGGACGCCTGTCGGAAAACGAGCGGGGCGTTTTCACCGGACGGTCGAAATGCCTGCAAATCACCTATGACCAAGTGGACTCGGAACGGCGACTCAAAGCTCAATAGCCTCCGTCCATGGCCCAGGAATGGACCCTGAGCAAGACGCAGCTCAATCGCGCCCTGCTCGGGCGCCAACTGCTCCTCGAGCGAAGCGGCGCCTCCATCCCCAAGGTCCTCGAGCGGATGGGCGGGTTGCAGGCCCAATACGCCCCCTCGATGTACATTGGCCTCTGGACCCGGATCGAGGGCTTCGAGCGAGAGCAGCTGGACAGGGCGCTCGAACGGCCCTCGGTCGCCCAGGGAACCCTGATGCGGGCGACCATCCACCTGGTCTCGAAGGGGGACTACTGGCCGATGGCGATCGGCATCCGGCGGTCCCGTCGCGAGGCGTGGGTCGACGGCCGGGCCAAGCGCGGCTACACGGCGAAGCAGGCCTCCTCGGCGGCCCGCAAGCTGCGCGCCCGGCTCGGCGGCGGCACGATGTCCCGCAATCAGATTCACGAGCTGCTCGGCTCGGACAGCGTCATCGCCAACGGGGTCAACATGTGGCTCGACCTCGTTCGCGTGCCGCCGTCCGGCACCTGGGATCGCCGGCGCGCGGACCTCTACGCGGCGGCGGAGCACTGGCTGGGCACACCGCCGGCCAAGCTCGACGAGGAGCAGGGCATCGAGCTGCTGGTCAAACGCTACCTGGGCGGCTTCGGTCCCTCGGCGGTCGACGAGATCGCGAATTGGGCGGGTCTGCCGCCCAACCGGGTGACGCCGGCGCTGGAGCGGATGAAGCTGCGCACCTTCTTTGCCAAGGACGGCGCCGAGCTGCTCGACCTGCCACGGGCCCCACTGCCCGATCCGGAGACGCCGGCCCCGGTGCGCTTCCTGCCCACGTGGGACGCGACCCTGCTCGTGCACGCCCGCCGTACTGGCATCCTGCCCGAGGAGCACCGGCCGAAGGTCTTCAACACGACGACCCCGCAGTCCGTTCCCACCTTCCTCGTCGACGGCCAGGTGGCCGGCACCTGGCGATACGAGAAGGGCAGGGTCGAGACGAAGCCCTTCCGCAAGCTCGACGCTGCAGCGAAGCGTGAGCTTCGCGAGGAGGCCGAGCGGCTCACCGGGCTCCACTCCTGATCGAGGAACAGCCGACGGCGACGGGGAGTGATTTAGTTCGATGGTGATGCGCCGACGCGTGATCGGATGTCTGGCTCTCGGCGCGCTGATCGCGGCGCTGGGCCCCGTGGCGAGCGCGCCGGCCGCGCCCGGCGGACGTGGGATCAAGGCTCCTCACCTGGCCAACGCCTGCTTCGCACTCCGGTCTTCCACGACGGGGCGCTTCGTCGGCGTCAGCGGTGACGGGTATCGAGCCGACCAGCGGAGCAGATCGACCGCCGCCGCCTTCTTCTGGAAGCCGGCGACGCTGGGAAGCTTCCTGCCCCAGGACCAGGGTGCCAGGCTGCTCGGCGTGACACCGAGCGGCTCGGTGGGGCGCACCGAGACCCCTGGCCCGGCTACCCGGTGGGCTGTCGCCTTTCTCTCGAAGGGGAGGGTGACGCTCTTCTCTGTTGCCGCTGGTCGTCACTTGGGTATCGCTCGCTCCGGAGAGCTCGCCCTGCTCTCTCCCCGAGCGCATGGCCGCGGGGCCGTCGCACCGTTCAAGCTCAGCCGTACGCGAGGCTGCAACCCCTTCCCCGAGGCGGACGTCGGCGCGACCGGGAGGCCGTTCCGCGGGACCGGCCGCAAGGGGAACGTCCGGGGCTTCGCCGACATGCACCTGCACATCACCGCAAACCAACGCGCCGGCGGCGCGGTGATCTACGGCGAGCCCTTCGATCGCTACGGCATCACCGAGGCGCTCGGTCATGACGCCGACGTGCATGGCGCGGACGGAAGCGGGGACGTCACGGGCAACCTCCTCCGCACCGGCCTTCCCTTCGGCACACACGACACCCACGGCTGGCCGATCTTCTCCGGCTGGCCCGTCAACGACACCGTCACCCACCAGCAGACCTACTACGTCTGGCTGCAGCGGGCGTGGATGGCGGGCGAGCGCCTCGTGGTTGCTCAGACGGTCGAGGACCAGCCGATCTGCGAGGTCGAGCCCGTGAAGGTCCATTCCTGCGACGAGACCGAGGCCGTGCGCCAGCAGATCCAAACGCTCCGCGCGCTGCAGGGCTACGTCGACGCCCAGGAGGGCGGCAAGGGCAAGGGCTGGTTCCGGCTCGTCTACAACCCCCGCCAGGCGCGCGCTGCGATCGAGAAAGGCCGCCTCGCGGTGGTGATCGGGATCGAGTCCTCCAACCTCTTCGGCTGCAGCGAGCAGATGGGACAGCCTGAGTGCGGCCGCCGAGACGTCGACCGGGGGATTCGGCGCGCCCGGGCCCTCGGCGTGCGCAGCGTCTTCCCGATGCACTGGACCGACAACGCCTTCGGCGGCGCCGCCCTGGAGGGCGGCGCCAAGGGGCTCTTCATCAACGTGCTGGAGGCGTTCCAGACCGGCCACTACTTCCGCACCGGCCCGTGTCCGGAGGCCGGGCAGGGCGAGGAGATGGGAACCCTGAGCCCGTTCGAGCTGTCCGTGCTGGTGGGCTTCTTCCCCGCGGCGGCGCCGCTGGCGCAGGCGGGGATGCCGACCTATCCGGCCGGAGCCCAGTGCAACGCGAACGGGCTGACGCCGCTCGGGAAGTACCTGATCAAGCGGCTGATGGCCAACCACATGCTGATCGAGATGGATCACATGGGCGAGTGGGCCCGCGAGGCCGTGCTCCGGGTGGCGAAGCGCCGCCGCTACCCGCTCGTGTCGGGGCATACGGGCACGGGCGGTGCCTGGACCCCCGGACAGCTCAGGCTCCTTTACCGGCTGGGCGGCATGGCTTCCGCCACTCCGGATCAAGCGCCGCAGCTCGCGGCGAAGATCGCGTCCCTGAACCAGGACCGGGCGAAGCGACGCTACTTCGGCGTCGGCCTGGGCACGGACACCGGCGGCTTCTCGGAGCTTCCGGGCCCGCGCCAGGACGCGGCTCAGACGCCGCTCGCCTACCCGTACCGCTCATTCCGCGGCAAGGTCCTCTTCCAGAGGGAGCGGAGCGGCAGCCGGACCTTCGACCTCAACACGGACGGCGTGGCGCACTACGGTCTCATCCCCGACCTACTGGCCGACATGCAGCAGCACGGCGGCGCTCCGGCCCTGCGCACCCTCTTCCGCTCGGCCGAGGCCTATCTGCGGATGTGGGAACTCGCCTACGCCCGCTAGCCGTGCGGGTCCGGTTCGCCGTCGCGTTCGCGGTTCTCGCCGCCATCTGCCTGGTCGCGTGCGGGCATGACTCCGAGCCGCCGCGTCCTCCGGGTCCTCTGGCGGACGCCCTCGCCGAGATCGGCGGTCGCGGGGAGGAGGGCTCGCTCGGGGTCGGCTGGACGGAGCCGAAACTTGCGCGGCAGGCAGGGGTCGGCCCGAGATTGATGGCGGATGCGCTCGGGCCGAACGCCCAGAGCGTGGTGGACGTCGCTCCAACTCTGGGAAGCCGCTTCCGGTTCAACCCGCTCTCGGCCGAGCGCCTCGTGTCGGTGGGCGGGTCCTACGCATTCGGGTTGAGGGTCGATGGGATCGACGGCTCATCCCTGAGGGAAGCGCTGATGCGGGCCGGCGGCCACCCGAAGAAGAGCGAGGAGGGCCTGGATCTGGTGGATGTGGGGCCGTACGCCCAAGTGCCGGAGCCCCTGCTTCGCGCTGGGGTCTTCGGGCTGGGAGCGCGCGACGCATTCACGCCGGACTTCACCGTGCTGGCGATCTCCGCGAACTCGCGGGCGGCCCTGCTCGGCCACGGCGGCCGGCTGATCGATCAACCGATCTATCGCGCCGCGGCAGACTGCCTGGGCGACGTGGTCGCGGCCCGGATGGTCCCGGAGCGGCTGTTGCTCTCGGTTGAGGTCGGGATCGATCTCGTTGCGGCGGGGATCGCGCGGGACCGAGAGGTCCTCTGTGTGCTCGGGGGGTCCGGCGAGCGCGCCCGCCGGACCGCCACAGCGCTGCGTGGCGCCCTCGCTCCGGCTGCCCGCGATCCCCGGACCGGCCAGCCGCTGTCGGAGTTGGTGGAGCGGGGCGCGGAGGTGGAGACCAGCACCTACCAGGGGGTCGCAGTGGTGCGCGCCGAGGTGACCCCGGTTGCCGGGCGTAGGGGCTTCTTCTTCGGCACGATCGCGCGAGGCAGCCTGGTCCAGATGATCAGCGCGCGATAGGCAGGGCGGAGAGCCAGGCCCCAACCGCCTCACCCACGGCGCCGGTGTCGGCCTTCAGGCCATGGTCGCCCGCGACCTTGACGACCCTGCGATCTGGGGCCTCCGGCGGCATGCCGAAGCGGTCGCTCTCGCCCTGCACGACGAGCACCGGGACCTCTACCGCCTCCAGCTCGGGTAGGCGGCTCTGCGGCGGTTTGTCCCCTCTCCGCGGCGGCAGGAGCGGAAAGGCGAGACAGAGGACCGCCTCGCCGCCGGTCTCCTCCACCGTGCGACATGCGACCCGTGCTCCCAGGGAGCGCCCTCCTACCACCAGCGGCAGGCCCTCGAGCTCGTCCGCGCCCAACCGCTCGAGCACGGCGATCCATGCCTCGTCCAGGCGCTTGGCAGGTGCGGGAGAGCGCCGCCCGGCGACTCGGTACGGCTGCTCGACCAGCGCGACTGTGAACTCTGCTTCCACCGCGGCGTCTCTCGCCGCGACGAGGTCGGGCGCCTCAATCCCACCGCCCGCGCCGTGGCCGAGGACGAGTACGCCTCTGGGCCGATCGACGCGATGCAGGTCCGCCCGGGCCGGTCCAGTTGGCGTATCGATCTGCAGACGTGGCAATGGAGCTAGCCGGACTCGAACCGGCGACCTCCTGGGTGCGATCTCGGAGCCAGGTTGCTCGCCGGTGCCTGCCAGGCATGGTTGGAGGTGGTCACGGGATGCAACGTGATCTCAGTTTCGCTCACTTTGTTACCACGGCTGTTACCACGCCGGGCCGCCGGCGCTTGCCCCTCCTCCGTGGTGTGAAAGACCGCTGCTTTGCATGGAAAGCAGTACTCCGCCGAGAGATACTGCGTGGGCGATGTCGGAGGAGAACGTGGAGATCGTGCGCCAGGGCCTCGAGCACTTCCGGAAGAACGGCCTGGAATCGCTGATGGCGATCCTGCACCCGGATATCGAGTGGGTCCCGGTGCAATCCGACCCGGAGTACTCAGTGCACCGCGGGCACGACGACGTTCACGCCTGGTTGACGTCTTGGGCCGAGTCGTTTCCGGACCTGCGCTGGGAACTCGATCGCATCCTCGATCCGGGGAGCGATCTCGTAGTCGCGTTCGTACGTATGGCGGGCCGCTCTGACGCGACTGGTATCGACCTGGAAACCCCGTCCTACGCGGTGGTATTCACGCTCCGGGGCGAGAAGATCGCGCGGATCCATGAATACCTCGACAGCCAGGAGGCCCTCGAAGCCGCCGGCCTGCGGGAGTAGGCGATGTCGGAGGAGAACGTGGTGGTAGTGCAAGCCTTCGTTGACACCTGGAACGCGGGCGACATGGATGCGGTTCGCGAGCTGCTCGACCCCGATGTGATCCTGATGCCAGTGAAGAACTGGCCGGAGCCAGGCCCCTACATGGGTCGCGAGGCGGCCATGGGCTTCTACGAGCGAGTCCGCGAAGCCTTCGACGCCGACACGGTAGAGCTGACCGGCGGCTTCAGTCACGCCGCCGATCGCGTTGTCTTCAGGTGGATCTGGCACGCCCAGGGGCAAGGACCCGAGTCGAATATGGAACTGACGACCATCTTCACCGTTCGTAACGGCAAGGTCCGCGAGGCCGAGTACTTCTGGGATCACAACGAAGCCCTCGAAGCCGCCGGCCTGTCGGAGTAGCGCTTTGGACGAAAAGCAGTAGTTCTTAGGGCTCGCGCTCGACTCACGCTCCGCCTGACCGGCGCGCGCCGTTTAGGGTGCGAACGTGAAATGCCTGCTCGTGATCGCCGTGGCAGTCGCGCCCCCATTCCCTGACAGCGGCAGCGACCGCCGGATTCAAGCCAGGGGTCAGCGACCGCCGCCGCGCGGCTCGAGCACGACCAGCGGAATCTGGCGGTTGGTCCGCTCCTGGTAGTCCCGGTAGCCCGAGTAGAGCTTCACGACCTCGGGCCAGAGCCGCTCCCGCTCGTTGGCGGTCGCCAGGCGGGCGTGCACCGCACGTCGCTCCGAGCCGACCTGGATCGTCGTGTCCGGGTTGGCCATCAGGTTGTGGAACCAGGCCGGGTTGCGCGGATGGCCGCCCTTCGAAGCGACGAGCACCACGTCCTCGCCGTCGGCGAGATAGGCGAGGGGGGTGGTGCGCACCTTCCCGGACCTCGCCCCGATGTGGTCGAGAAGCAGCATCGGCGGCGCACCCGGGACGTGATGGCCGATCAGGCCGCGGCTCGCTCGGTAGACGGAGGTGTGGCCGCCGACCAGGTGGCGTAGAACCGGCCAGCTCCGATCGACCAGTGGGTTCGGCATGCCGCAAAGCTTATGACGCGATCCTCGCCCGCTGCTGACCGGCGCGCGCCGTTGTTCTCAGTGCCGCTTTTCGTCCAAAGCAGCTACTCCGACAGCCCGGCGGCTTCGAGGGCCTCACTCTGATCCAGGAAACCGTGCAGACGAACGGCCCTCCCCGCCCTCAGCTCGACGATCCACGCCCATTGGTCAGCGACCTCGACACCGCTCACCCGCCCGCAACCTCGCACATCCCCGAGCACGAGTACGCGGTCGCCAAGATCGCGAATCTCGGTGGCTTTGAACTGAAAGGGGTCCCAGCTCTGAGCTACATCGCGGAAGAACTCACGGATGCCGCTCTCCCCGACGTAGTTGGCGGGCTCGCCGCCCACCCCGATGAGATGCATCTCGAAGTCCGGATGGCTGGCGCCGATCATCGCCTCAGAATCTCCGGGAATCGTCACCATCCCGAAAGCACGCCGCACGATCTCGACGTTCTCCTCCGACATCGCCTACTCCGACAGGCCGGCGGCTTCGAGGGCCTGGGCGCGGGTCTTGAACACACGCAGGCGGACGCTGCGGCCATCGCGGATCGTCCAGACCGTCGGCAGATCGCGGTCGAGGGTCACGTCGCTCGCCCGCATCCGGGCACTCTCGTGCGTCAGCAAGACGACCTCGTCACCACCGTCGATCAGCTCCTCGGCCGTCACCTCGTAGTCGTTCCACCCGGCGAGGTAGTCAGCCATGTGCCTCACCAAGGCATCGCGGCCCCTGCCGCGGTCGGGGAAGTCGGGCAGAGGGTGTGCCGAGATGTCCCACTCGACGTCTGGGTCGAGGGTCTTGATCCAGTCGTCGACCCTTCCATGCTGCCAGTGCTCGAAACCTTGGCTGACCAGCTCGACGTTCTCCTCCCCGACATCGCCCACGCAGTATCTCGCTGAAGGGTGCTGCTTTTCGGGAGATGAAAATCCTCCCTGGAAGCTGACGTCCGGGTCTGAGCCTACGGTCGGCTGACCGGGACAGGGGCTTCCGGGAGAACGCGAGATGGGCAGGCCGGTTCTTGGACGATGGGCCCAGAGCCCGAGCTTTTCAGTGGCCGCCCCTGCGACTTATCCGGGTGCGCCTAGAGCGCGAATGCGTCGATGTCGTGTTGCCCACCGTCTCTCCCAATCGTCAGAGCAGAGGAGGAGCAAATGAGGGCAATCGGGTTGGACGTCCATCTCGAGTTCTGCGAGGTGGCGATCTCAGAAGGAGGTGAGCTCCGCTCCGCGGGGCGGATCGTGACCAGGCCGGAGGAGGTCGAGCTCTTCGCCCGGAGCCTCGGTCCCGACGATCGCGTCGCGCTCGAGGTCACCGGCAACGCCTGGGAGATCAAGCGGCTGATCGAGCCGCACGTCGCCGAGGTGATCGTCGTCTCGCCGACCGACACCGGGATCCGCTCCGCGCGGGCGAAGACCGACCGGCTCGACGCGCGAGCGCTGGCGAGGCTCCTGGCGGCGGGCGAGCTCAAGCCGGTCTGGGTGCCCGACCGCGGAACCCAGGTGATGCGCCGACGCCTGCAGCGCCGCGGCCAGCTGGTCTCGGCCCGCTCGCGGTCAAAGAACCAGATCCACGCCACCCTGATGCGCTGCCTCGTCGGCCGGCCCCCGTTCAGTGACCTCTTCGGGGTCAACGGACGGCGCTGGCTCGCCGAGCTCGCGCTGCCCGAGGAGGAGCGCGAGTCGGTCGACTCCGCCCTGCGCCAGGTCGAGTTCCTCGACTCCGAGATCGAGGCGGTCGAGCGGTTGATCTCGGCCGCCGCGCTCGAGAGCACCGAGGTGAGGCGACTGATGACGGTGCCGGGGGTGAGCGTGATCTGCGCGGCGACCTTCATGGCGGCGGTCGGCGAGATCGGCCGCTTCCCCTCGCCCCGCAAGCTGGCCGCCTACCTCGGGCTCGACCCCAAGGTGAGCCAGTCGGGCTCGGGCCCCGCGACCCACGGGCGGGTCTCGAAGCAGGGATCGGTCGCCGGCCGCCATGCGCTGGTAGAGGCGAGCTGGTCGGCGGTGCGCCAGCCGGGGCCGCTGCACGCGTTCTATGAGCGGATCAGGGCCCGACGCGGCCACAGCGTCGCGATCGTCGCCTGCGCGCGCAAGCTCGCCTGCCTGTTCTGGTGCCTGCTCAGCCGCTCGGAGGACTACGCCTTCGGGCAGCCGTCCCTGACGCGGAAGAAGCTGCGCCGGCTCGAGCTTGCCGCCGGCGCCCCAAGCAAGCGCGGGAGGAAGAGCGGCCCGATGGCCGCGAACGCGGCGATCCGCAAGGCCGAGCGCGAGCTCGCCGAGCAGGCCGAGGCCGCCTACCGGCGCAGCGTCCGCGACTGGCACGCGACCCAGGCGAAGAGAAAGGGCGCCGGCGCGACACCGGGGCGCGCATCTCGTGGCCCGTCAAGCGGGCAAGCAGCGCGGCAGGTCCAAGCCCCCGGGCCTGCGCTTTAGCTCGTCGTCTGCCGGCGCCCGAGTCGAACTCTCGCAAATAGGAGGAGGTGCGTCCAGGGTTGACTTGACTTTCATGCGTCGTCCAAAGCGGCGCTTTCAGACCGTCAATGGCGCTCCCCGCGGACGCGCATGATCGCGAACAGCGCGATCGCGAGGAAGCCGAAGGCCGCGACCTTGGGCGCGAGGAACGCCAGCGCCAAGACGACGACATAGAAGGCGAGATTCGGACTCGCCTGCGCCGCCAGCGCCACAACCTCGTCGCGGCCCTCCTCCTCGATTAGCTCCGGTCGCGACCCCGCATAGCGAACGATCACCGTGATCAGGACGGAGATCACCAGCAGCGTCGCTCCGTAGAAGAGGACCGCGGTGCGCTCGGCGGTGCTTGAGTCGATCGCCTCGGCCACCAGCTTGGTGGGGAAGGGCAGGAAGGCAACTGCCATCAGCAGCAGCAGGTTGAGCCGGGTCACGTTGAAGTCAGCGAAGCGCAGGCGCCGGAAGATGGCGTGGTGCACGAGCCAGAGGCCGCCGATGGTGAGGAAGCTGGTCGCGTAGCTCAGGTAGGAGGGCCACTGGTCGGCGATCCCCTTCCAGAGATGATCGAAGTCGGCCTCCGGGACCGCTATCTCCAGCACCAGCAGCGTGGCCGCGATCGAGAAGACGCCATCGCTGAAGGCTTCGATCCGCCCTGTGTCCCAGCGGTCCCGCATTCTCCTGCGAGCAGCCTATTGCGTGTCTGTGGAGACGGTTCGCCCTCGCTCAACCATTATGCTCGCGCGAGATGAGGGCAGGGCTTCGAACGATGGTTCTTGCGGTGGCGCTGGCAGCCACTGCATTGGTAGTGGGCGGCTGTGGCGGTAGCAGCAGCAAGCCTGCCTACTGCTCAGACGTGAGCAATCTCCAGAGCTCGGTCGATGCGCTGAAGAACGTCCAGCTCGGCAGCAACACCATCTCGACCGTGCAGACGGACCTACAGGAGGTGCAGACCAACACCAACGCGGTCGTGAGCTCGGCGAAGCAGGACTTCCCGAGCCAGACCAGTGCACTTGAATCGTCCGTCTCGGCCCTCTCGACCTCGATCCAGGCGCTGCCCCAGGCCCCGACGGCCGAGCAGCTGCTCCCGATCGCGCCTGAGATCAGCAGCGTCGTGACGGCTGCAGAGAACCTCAAGAGCGCCACCAGCTCCGCCTGCGACTGAAGCCCCGCCGATCCCGACGGGGAAGTAGGTATCCCTCGCTCGCGCTTTGCGCGAGAAGCGGCAGCGCCATCCCAAACCGCCGCTTTCCATGCAAAGCGGTGCTTTCCAGGCGAGCGCCTGGCGCCCGCTGTCGGAGTTTGGTGGCGGCGGTGATCAGGGTGCCGAGGCGGCGAGGGACAACTAGCGCGGGCAGTCTTGCGCTGGCACCCTCCCCCCGGATAGGTTGGGCAGAGGGAGTTGGGGTTTAGGAGAAGGAGATTCTCATGAGAAGGATTCGCATCGCAGCGGCGTCGATGGTGGTGTCGGCGGTGGTCTCATGATTCTCGTCACGACGTACAAGATCAAGCCGTTCCTCAGCGAAGAGGAGACCAAGGAGGTGCTGGACGTTTTCGCCAAAGAGGGTGCGGGCCCCGGCGCCACAGCCCACTATGTGGCTGCCGACGGCGGCGGCGGTTTGGTGATCGCCGAGACCGATGATGTGGAGGGCGCGTATCGGAACATTCTGAATTACACGCAATGGGTCGAGTACGACACCAAGGTGATGCTGACGGTTGAGCAGGCCGTGCCACTCATCGCGGACTCGATTGCTTGACCTAAGCCCTTGACGCCCTGGTGCGTGTAGTGGCCCACCAGGGCGTCAAAGGAGGCGGTTTTTTGATGTGGCTGAGCGAACAGACCGCCGAGTAGCGCGTCTCACAAAAGCCCCCAACCCAAGGGCGCCGCTTCTCGTCCAAAGCGCCTATTCCGTCAGCCCGGCGGCTTCGAGAGCCTCGCCCCTGTCCATGTAGATCGTTCCGCGCACGATCCGGCCGTCGCGGAGCGTCACGAGCCATGCGTATGGGGGGAAGTCGACCGTGATGCCGCTTCCTCGTCCCTGGAACTTGTGCTTTGTCACCCAGAGGATCACCTCGTCGCCCCCGTCGATCAGCTCCGGGTCCTCGATCTCCTGGTCCCCCCACGCCTCCAGCCACTGGCCCCAGAACTCAGCAAGTCCCTCGCGCCCTCGGTAGAGGCCGCTCAGTCCCTCGAGCGGCGCACGCGTCACATCCATCTCGATCTCCTCGGGATCGACCGACTCAAGTGCCGCAGCCCAATCGCGAGCCCTGAACGCCTCGAACATCCTCGCCACGATCTCGACGTTCTCCTCTGACATCGCCCGCCCAGTATCTCGTGGACGACCGCTGCTTTCCATGCAAAGCGGATAGCCGCCCTTTCGTCCAAAGCGGCTACTCCGACAGCCCGGCGGCCTCGAGGGCCTGCTGGCGGTCGTCGAACACCTGCATCTGAGTGACCTTGCTGCCGGCGAGCGTGTAGACCGCCAGGTGGTCCGTCTCCACCGGCACACCGCTGGCGCGTCCAACAAAGCGCTCGTGGATGACTGCCAGGACTCGGTCGCCTGCGTCTATCAGCTCCTCGACTTCAAATTTGACGTCGCCCCAAGCCAAGAAGGCCTCACGCCAGAACTGGCGCACACCTTGGTGTCCCTCAAAGACCGGCTTCACCAAGAGGTCTGCCCGGCGCGCGTTCGAGAGGTCAAAGACGATGTCCTCGGCGTAGACCTCGAAGGGGGTCACGTCGTCACGCCGGTCGAGCGCGTCGTAGATCCCACGAACCACCTCAACGTTCTGCTCCGACATCGCCTACTCCTGAAGCCCGGCGACTTCGAGGGCTGTTTGAACCTCGTCCCTGCCAAAGCCGAGCACTTCAGTTCGCACGATCTTCCCGCCGCGGATCCTGTACGAGACAAGGGAACGGTCTTCAAGCCGAGCTTCGCTCCCGGGCATCCGACGAGACAAACGCCCCAAGGCGATGATCTCTTCGCCGCGGTTGTAGAGCCGGTCGATTTGCCAACGCCCATCCGTCAACAGGTCCCATTGCGTTCGAATCACCGCGGTAACTTCGTCCCTGCCACGCCTCGTGCCCGGCTCGATAGCAGTCGGGTTATTGACGTATTCGCCTTCGGGATCGCTGAGGGCGATGAGGTCGTCGATGTCCCGGCGGTTCCAGGCATCGATCGCTCGACGCACGACCTCCACGTTCTCCTCCGACATCGCCTACTCCGACAGGCCGGCGGCTTCGAGGGCGTCGGCATGAGTCTCAAATGGCTGCCACTTGATGATCTTGCCGTCGCGAAACCAGTAGACCCCCGCGCTTTCGAACTCGCGGGCTACTTCACCGGATCCGATCCACCGGGCTTCGGTTCTCCCGAGCCCGACCACGGTGTCGCCTCCTGCCACGAAGCGCTCCGGAAGGATGCGTGGCTGCACGTTCTCGTATCCCGCTTCAAACCAATCGCGCACCTGGTCGTGCCCGCGCAGCCGAGGCCCGCCCGGGGTTTGGAGCACCACCTCGGGATCGTGCAACGAGAGAAACTCGTCAACGTCATCCCGCGCATTGAAGAGTTCGACCCATCGCCGCACGACTTCGACATTCTCGTCGGACATCGCCCACGCAGTATCTCTCGGACGGGTGCTGCTTTTCGTCCAAAGCAGCTATCTGCGCCGAGGCCCAGAACGCCCTAGTGCGCGGCGCGGCCTGGAGAGCGTGGTCAGGGTCGCTACGGGCGTGCTTCCCGTGGGAACCACGGAGGTCGGCACGAACTTCGGCTGGCACGCTCCGTGGGGCGAGTTCCGGTGTTTAGAGCTACCGAGGAACCGATGAAACGTCTGAAGAAGCTTTCGAAGAGGCCCCGGACCAGCGGACTGCTGGCGGCCTGCCTGGGCGCGGTCGTCCTGCTGACGACGGCCTCCGCCGCCTCTGCGGTCACCTACCGCCCGACTCGTACCGACGATCCGAAGCCGAACGGCTGCAAGCCGAAGGACTGCTCCCTGCGCGAGGCGGTGATTGCCGCCAACGCCAGAGGCATGCCGGCGACGATCCTGCTGCGCCCGGGTAAGCGCTACGTGCTTCGAGGGCCACTTTCGTGGTTGTCGTAAGTCTGATGGCGGACGACCTTGCCGTCCGGAGGGTCCACACCCGGGCGCGTGGCTCTCGGACCTCCACGCCACTACCGACTCCTCGCGCTCGCATGTACCCAGGGGAAACGACCTGGTCGCCCGCGTCGATGAACCGGTCGCCCTCCAACCGAACGGCCTCGAATGCCTCGGCGAGCATCTGTCGAAACTCGCGCATTCCATCGTGGCCGTGAAACGTGCGGGGATCAGGCGCGTTCGGGTTCTGGGCCCAGACGATCTCAGGATCGAGCAGCTCCAGAACCACCGCGGCGTCACCGGTGTTTATCGGTTCGTGGAGCCGTCCTGCGCCGACGAGAGACTGCGCTACTCCGGGGCCGCTGCAATGCTCCTGATCTCGCTGCTTGCCTAACAGGCCTGCGCGTCTTTCCGTTAAGCTCCGCCGCGGTGGGACGGAGTCCGCGCAAGCTGGGAGGACTGGCTGTCGCAGTCTTTGCGCTTGCAGCGCCGGCGTCCGCGCTCGCGGGCACGGGCTTCACGAATGGCGTCACCGCCGGCGACGTCAGCGACAGCTCGGCGATCGTCTGGGGGCAGACGACCAAGGACGGCAAGATCACGGCCGAGGTGGCGACCGACAAGAGGTTCAAGCACGACGTGTTCACGAAGTCGCTGAAGGCGAAGGGGTCGACGGACGACACCGTCCAGACCACCGTCAAGGGGCTCAAACCGGGCAAGACCTACCACTACCGGTTCTGCACCAAGAAGGGCTGCGGCGACAAGGGCCAGTTCCAGACCGCGCCCAAGCCCTCGCAGAAGAAGACGATCCGCTTCGCGTACTCGGGCGACGAGACCGGCGTTGCCGCGATGGGCCAGTCGGAGCCCTTCTGGGGCAACTTCAAGGCCTTCAAGTCGATGGTCGGCGAGAACAACAACTTCAACATCGACTTCGGCGACACGATCTACTCGGATCCCGAGGTCCCGAACATCCCCACGGCGATGACCGAGAAGCAGAAGTGGGGGATGTATCGCAAGAAGCTCGCGGTCAAGAACATGCGGACGATCCGCGAGTCGACCGGCCTCTACAACCACTGGGACGATCACGAGTTCATCAACGACTTTTCGATCCCCGAGAACGGGACCAAGCTCTACAAGGCCGGGGTGAGCGCGTTCCGCACCTACATGCCCGTCACGTACACGAAGCAGAGGGGCATCTACCGAACCGAGCGCTGGGGCAAGAACCTCCAGATCTTCTTCCTCGACGAGCGCTCGTTCCGAAGCGCGAAGGCATCGGCGAACGGGGTCTGCAACAACCCGTCGACCAACCAGCCCGACTTGGCGCCCACCGCGCCGCAGAACGTGCGCAACGCGTTCGCGGCGCTCGTCCCGTCGCTCTCGCAGCCGGTCTCGCAGGCCTGCCTCAACACGATTAACAGCCCGAATCGGACGATGCTCGGCACCAAGCAGTACAACGACTTCTTGAAGGCCGTCAAGTCGTCGAAGGCGAAGTGGAAGGTCGTCATGAACGAGACGCCCATCCAGCAGTTCTACGCACTGCCGTACGACCGCTGGGAGGGTTACGCGTACGAGCGGATCAAGCTCCTGAGCGCCCTCCAGGCGGCAAACGTGAACCACCTCGTCTTCCTTACCACCGACACCCACGCCTCGTTCGCGAACGTCATCCGCTACCGGACCCTGGCCGGCGATTCGGCACCCTCCAACGCGCCAGCAAGCCCCACCGACACGCCTTATCAGGACTTCATCACTGGACCGGTGGCGACCGAGCCGTTCGCGCAGGAGATCGACGACGCCACCGGCACGCAGGGCAGCGGCGTCCTCATCGAGAAGGCCTTCTTCAAGCCGGCACCGCCGGGCGGCATGGGCATGGCGTGCGCGCAGGGCGCCCTCAACAGCTACGCCGAGGTCACCGTCACCTCGGGCGAGCTCAAGATCGAGTACAAGAACGAGAACGGCGGGCCCGTGCTCGACGCCGATGGCACCACGCCGTGCGGCCCCTACGTACTCACGCACTGAGCGCGTAGTCCCGCTTTCCACGGCTATCGGATCGCCGATGCCGACACGCGGATTATGATCCGCCCGCCTGTTCCGGATGCGTCCGGTCCAGTCCGGGATTCGGCGCTACATCGCGCTTCCGGGCACCAGTCCTTCCGTCTGGGTCCGGTCGGTTCCGGCTGCGTCCGTTGCCACCTTGTTACCACCCTGGTCGAGTTCGCCGTGCGGGAAGCAGGAACTGGGTGCCCAGGCTTCCCCGGACCGGGAAGCCGATGGCCTCCGGTTCCGCCCCCCGCTCAGCCCTGCCGGCTCGGGTCGAGATACTGCGTGGGCGATGCCGGAGGAGGAGAAGGTCGAGTTGGCTGTGCGCACCAACGACGGCTGGCACAGGGCGGCCGTCGAACGGTGGGCGAAGATCCGGAAGGCGAACGGAAGGCGGAAGCGGTGACTCAGATCTTCTTGATCGAGGTGCCGTGCCCCGAATGCGGCGAGAAGGTCGTGACGAACTTCCTCGCCTCCTACTCCTCGTTCGGGTTCTCCAACTTCCGGCAGGTCGATCACGTCGTCTGCCGATCGGCCACCGGATCGTGGGCGGCTCCGGAGAGTCGGCGGCCAGACGAGGAGGAGTGACCCGGGCACGAGATACTGCGTGGGCGATGTCGGAGGAGAACGTCGAGAGAGTCAAGGCGATTCTCGGACCGTTTGATGACGTGGACGTCACCGGGATCGATTGGGAGTCCGAAGCGATCCGCGAGATCCTGGAGCGCGACTACTCGCCCGACATCGAGTTGAGGACGCTGGAGTCGGGTATTGGCAGCGGTCTAAGCAGCTTCTACGAGGGTTGGGACGGCCTGACGCGGTACCTCAAAGAGTGGTTCGAGCCTTTCAGCGAATACCGCATGAAGTGGCTCGACTACATCGAAGCCGGCGAGCGCGTTCTCGTCCCCATGAAAGCGTCCGGGGTTGGAAGCGCGAGCAGGCTCCCGGTCGAAATGGAACTCGTCCTGTCCTACGAGCTTCAGGATGGCCGGATCACGCGGCTAGATCAGTACGACACCGTGGAACAGGCTCTCGAAGCCGCCGGGCTGTCGGAGTAGGCGATGTCGGAGGAGAACGTGGAGATCATCGAGCGGGCGGTCGAAGCCTTCAACGAGGGAGGGATGGGTTCCGAGGCCACGCTGGCTTTCTTTGATGCCACCGCCGTGTTCGAGGAGCCGATAGAGCAGCCCGGCCCGCGCGTGGCTCACGGGCGAGAGTCGATCAGCCGAATGTTCACTCAGTTCGACGAGACGTGGGAGGAGCATCGGACCCACCCAGAAGAGATTCGGGCGATCGACAACGAGCGTGTCTTGCTGCTTACCCTCGACCACTTTCGAGGCCGCGACGGGATCGAGATTGACCAACCCTCGGGGACGATCTTCACGCTTCGGGCGGGCAAGATCATCCGGATGCAGCCGTTCTGGGAGCGGGTGCACGCCCTCGAAGCCGCCGGACTGTCGGAGTAGACGATGTCAGAGGAGAATGTCGAGTTCGTGCAGCGGTTCTTTGACGCGCATCAGTCGTAGAACCAGCGCCTCCGCGGTCCGGTATCGACATGGCGGATGACCCCGGTGTTGCGCTGCATCCCGATGCCACCACCGCCGAACTCGCGGAGCCAGGGAGCATTCCAGGTAGTGGTGCTCATGCCGGAGGGCTTCACCGGATCGACGGCCTGCCCACGGGGGTGATAGCCGAAAGCGCCCCCGATGCAGCGTTCGTGGCAGGGACTCCGGTAAGCGGAGAGGTTGCGGATCGGGATACCACCCAGCCGGTGCCGGACCCGCTCGACCTTGAACGCGAGTTTCTGAGTTCGGCGAGGGTAGGGGCTGGCGGTCACCGGACAGCCGCATCTATCGGGGTGAGACCTCCACTCGGCAATCGTGAAGTGCGTTGAGTAGCGGCCGTGCTGGCGAAGCGTCCGCTTGTAGGCCACGCCCCGATCGGGATCGAGGGGGACCGTCCAAGGCCGCAGCCACCATCCTTTCCACCTGCGGCGGACCCGCCGGTTCTTGACGTTGCTGATCCATTTCGGGATGGCCATTGCGGGTGACAGTCAGGGAAGCGTGTTCAAAGCCTCCCCGATTCGCTTCGAGGAGGTTCCCCCGGCTCCGCCGGCTCGGTGGCGCGGCGACCGGTGCTTTGCATGGAAAGCAGCGGTTTGCCGCTGCGCTCCTGCTTCTCGCGCAAACGAGGCACTACCCGAGTGAGCCACTAGATGGTTGATTCCGAATTTGTGGCCGTAGGCGCTGAAACACAGGCCAGGTTGACCGATCTGGGCGTTACGCCGAAGCCCGGCGGCGAGGGCGAGCAGGCGAAGCCCGATTATCGGCGTCAAGGCCCCATGCGCCATGATTGTCACGATGGCTTACGACGAGGATCTCGCCAACCGGATCCGCGAGCTGATCGCCTCCGAGGACGGCTACACCGAGCAGAAGATGTTCGGCGGCATCGGCTTCATGATCGACGGCCACATGGCGGTGGGGGTCAGCGGCGAGGGTGGCCTGATGATCCACTGCTCCAAGGAGGAGACCGAGGCTCTCCTCGCCAAGCCCGGTGCGCGACCGTTTGAGATGCGCGGACGCGAGATGAAGGCTGGCTTCGGGTTGATGCCGAGTCGGTCTCCACGAAGCGAGCGCTCGAGCCCTGGGCTATGCAGAGCGTCGCTTTCGCCCGCGCGTTGCCGCCGAAGAAGAAAAAGTGAGCTTGAGCGATGCCGATGCCTATGACCGGTTCATGGGCCGCTACTCGAGGCCGCTGGCGGTGCCCTTCGCCGATTTCGCCGGACTCCCGCTCGACGGCCGGGTCCTCGACGTCGGATGCGGCCCCGGTGCGCTGACCGCGGAGCTCGCCCGGAGGGCCAGGCCGGGACGGGTCACGGCGGTCGACCCGTCCGAGGAATTCGTCGCAGCCCTACGCGGCCGCCATCCCGGAGTCCAGGTCATCCGCGCGCCGGCTGAGGATCTGCCGTTCGAAGGAGGCTGCTTCGATGCGACGCTCGCCCAGCTCGTGGTCAACGTCATGGACGATCCGGTCGCAGGCCTCCGCGAGATGGCGAGGGTGACGCGGGACGGCGGCGTCGTCGCCGCATGCGTGTGGGACTTCACCGACGGCGGCCCGATCGGTCCGTTCTGGGATGCCGCCAAAGCGCTCGATCCTGAGGTCGAGACTGGGTCTGTCTGCCCCGGCAGCAGGGCCGGCCACCTGGCCGACCTCTTTCGCGCGGCTGGAATCGGCGACATCGTCGACAGCGCCGTCGCGGTGGACGTCGAGCACGCCACGTTCGAGGACTGGTGGGAGCCGTTCACGCTCGGCGTCGCCCCGTCGGGTGCGCACGTCGCCGGCCTCGAGCCCGATCGGCGCACGGCATTGCGCGAGCTCTGCAGGGAGAGGCTGCCGGAGCCACCGTTCGTAGTCTCGGCGAAGGCCTGGGTGGCGCGCGGCGCGGCTTGACGCCTAGCTAGACGCTGATTTCTGGCACCGGCTGCGCGCCGTCACAACAAGTGCTTTAGCCAGACCGGCGCACCGTACTGCCGGCCTGGCTAGGGGCGCTTGTTGTGACCTGGAAAGCGCTGTTTCTCGTCCAAAGTGGTGGTTTTGCCTACTTCGTGAGCCCGGGCAGCTTTGGTATTGACACCCCCGACTTGGTCGGAGAGTTGCAGGAGGGGAGGAGCGACTAAAGGAGAAGGATCATGAAGCGATCGTTGCTCATCCTTATCGCGACACTGGCGCTGGTGCTTGGGGTGAGTGCCCCGGCATCGGCGGCAACGCCCAATCCGCACGCCAGTTGTGCCGGACTTGCGGGAGCGAGCCGTGCTGGTCAACCGGGAGCACAGGCTGAGGTTGTGCTCCAGGTCGTCGGGGAGGCGCATTTCGAAGGGTTCTCGCCCGGAGCGACCTTTAGCGACTTCGCCCATTTCCACGACGGCTCCGCTGAGGTCTGCCTCGATTAGACCCGCCACCTAGCTGAAGCTCTTCCCGACCGAAGAGGCGTCGAAAGATCTCGACGTTCTCCTCCCACATCGCCTACGGAGTATCCCGACCGGAACCGCTGCTTTCTCTTTGAAGAGAACCCAGCTGTCAAGGGGGTGAGCGTCCTGCGGTGATCGGTGTGCTCGTGCCGCTCCCAGCTGGTGGATGAGGTGTGCTCATTTCTCTTTCGGCGCTCTGGGCGCAGATCGTTCCTGGGAGCTGCCTCGGCCGCTCAATTCCATGCAGGACCGTCGGGCGGTCAGAAAGCAGCAGGAGCTCGCCGGGGCAGTGTTCTCGCCGCCGCGGGGGCGGGAGGCTTGAAGGGCTCGTCGCGGCTCAGCATGTGCCAGGCGGCGATCAGCACCTTGCGGGCGATCGACGACTTCGCCGGGTTCTTGCCGTGCCGCGCGCTCACCCGCAGGTAGTGGCCGTGCCACGGGTTGGAGGGGCGCCAGGCGTGGTTGGCGGCCTCGACCGCCGCCCAGCGAAGGGTCCTGGAGCCGGCCTTGGAGAGGGCGCCGGTCGCCGAGCGCTCGCCGGACTGGCTCACCTTCGGCGCCAGCCCCGCATAGCCGATCAGCTTGCCCGGGGATCGAAACCGAGAGACCTCGCCGATCTCGGCGGCGAAGGTGAGGCTCAAGCAGCGGGCCGACCCCCGGCATCGTCGCCAGCAGCCTCGCTCGCTGATCGGTGCTCGCGATCGGGCCCAGCTCGCGGTCGATCGGGTCGATCCGCCGGTCCATCTCCTGCGATCAGCTCGAGCAGTTCGGCGATCGAGGCTCGCCAGACCTCGGGCACCCCGCGGCGCTCCAGGAGCTCGATCGCGTCGGGCTTGCGAAGCCGGGCGTGGGAGATCCGGAGGCCGAACTGAGTGAGCAGCCCAAAGATTCGGTTGCGGGCGGCGGTCCGGGCCTTCACCAGGTGAGGCGCGGCGGCGCAGGCGCTCGCGCATCTCGCGGTCTTCGGGCGAGGGCAGCCAGAGCTCCGGGACCAGGTCGCGCCGGCAGAGCTCGGCAAGCACCCGGGCGTCGACCTTGTCGGTCTTGCAGGCGAGCGGGGCGACGTCTCTGACCTTGCGGGCGTGGGCGACCTTCATCTCCCAGCCTGCGCCCTGCAGCCGGTCGCGGACCCAGACCGCGCCGCTCATCATCTCGACGCAGGCCCGAGGCCTCGGTTCCCAGCTCCAAGACCAGCCGCGCAAGACCGTTCTCGTCGGCCGGGATCAGCCCCTCGGCGGCGATCTCTCCGCTCTCGCCCATCGCGCACCAGGCGGCGCGCCCGTAGGCCCAATCGATTCCGACATAGTTCATGCCGGGTCTCCTCTCCTCGCTGGAACGGCAGTGGCAACCGCGGTTCTAGTGAGCGCGGCAGAGGCCCCTTTTCAGTTCAGAGGAGCGGGACCCTCATGACATTCCATGCAAAGCAGCGATTTCAGACGAGGTTTGTTACCTCCGCGTTACCTTGGCTGCCTCGGGCCGATGGCCCGAAATGCAGAAACCCCCGCGCTGGCAGGGATTCCTGAAATGGAGCTAGCCGGACTCGAACCGGCGACCTCCTGGGTGCGATCCAGGCGCTCTCCCAACTGAGCTATAGCCCCGTGTGTGATGGGACATATGTTTCGGTCGCCGAAGAGGGTTGGTGACGACCCGTTCGGGGTCCAAGGATACGCTGTCGCAAGGTGAGATTCGGACGGCGCCTGGCGCTCTTCTTGGTACTGATTGCGGTCGTGCCCACGCTGGCACTGATCGCCATTCTGCTGTTCGTCAGCGAGGACTCCCAGCGTGGCAAGGCGGACGCTCGTCTGGCCGGCGGGTTGCGGACGGCGACCGCGATCTACCGGACGCGGACGGCCGATGCGGCGGCGAAGGCGCAGAGCCTCGCCGCGGCCCCGGACCTGGCGGCTGCGCTGCGTGCGCACGACCGCGCGGGCGAACAGGCGTTCACGCAGCGGGCCGCGGGACAGCCGCCGGCTCTGCGCGTCGCCCTCTTTGACAACGCCGGCACCCCGGTCGCGGGGGCGGGCCCGCTCAACTCGGTCGCCTTCGCCAACGTGGGCCTGACGGAAGGTGGGCAGCCGGTGGGCAGCCTGCGGGTCTCGACCACCACTGCCGAGCAGTACGCGAGCGAGGTCAAGTCGCTCACCGAGACCGACGTCGTCGTCACCCGGGGTGCGGAGACCCTCGCGTCGACCGTGCCGCCGCCCTCGAAGACGCTGCAGCCCGACGAGACGGCGGACGTCACGGCGGGGGGCAAGGAGTACCGGGGCCACGCGGTGGCGCTGAATGCGGCCGATCATCAGGATCTGCTGCTGCTGGGGCCGCCAAAGTCCGGCGGGGTACTCGGTGTCGGGCGCGGCGCGCTCGCGGTGATGATCTGGTTCCTGGTCGCCGCGGGGATCCTGGCGTGGGGTCTGGCGCGGACACTGACACGGCGCCATGAGCGCATTGCGCAGGAGGCGCTGACGGACCCCCTGACGGGGCTCTGGAATCGGCGCCACATGGCTGACACGCTCGACCGCGAGGTTTCCCGAGCCCTCCGCTTCGGACACGAGATCTCGTTGATCATCCTCGACGTCGACGACTTCAAGCGGATCAACGATCGGTTGGGCCACCTGCAGGGTGACCTGGTCCTCGAGACGGTCGCCGACCTGATGGGAGACGCCACCCGTGACATCGACGTAGCGGCGCGCTACGGAGGGGACGAGTTGGCGCTGATCCTGGTCGAGACCGACAGCGAGGGCGCGACGATCGTGGGGGAGCGGCTGCGGGAGCGGGTTCGCGACACCGAGGTCCCGCTGCGCGACGGTGGCACGATGGGAGTGACGATCAGCGTCGGCGTCGCGACGCTCCCTGACTCAGCGGAGGACCTCGAATCGCTCGTCGATCGCGCCGATCGGGCCCTGCTGGTCGCGAAGAGGTCCGGGAAGAACCAGATCCGTACCGCGCCGGTGAGCAGACGGCCGGTTCGAGGCAGTCGCGTGCACCGCAGCCCGGAGGGGCGTCCGGCCACCGAGGGGTAGCAAGGAGTCCGCAAAATGGTCGGACGGATGCAGGTCCTGAGCAGCTCGCCAGCTATCACATGAATGGCGCAGCGCCTAAGCTTTGACCCTTCGAGGCCGGGCAAGCCCGCGCATATGAGCATTCTCGACGACGCGATCCGCGAACACCTCGATCTGAAGCGCAGGCACGGAGCCCGCGAGGCGGAGCTGCGGGAGATCGAGGACGAGGCCTTCGGGCAGGGCGACCAGCCGGATCCCTTCGTGGCGGGTGAGCTCTACACCGAGGTCCGCGCGGTCGAGGCCGCGGAGGGAGGCAACGAGGAGCCGACGCGCCTGGTCGAAGCAGAGGCACTTCGCTCCACGGAGCCCACGTCCGAGCCTCAGGCGCCTCCCTCAACGGAGCCCACTTCCGAGCCCGACGCGCCGCGACCTTCCGAGCCGATGCCGATGCCGACACTGGAGCCGGAGACCTCGGATCAGCCGGTGGATCTCGAGCCGCCGAGCCAGGTCCCGGGCCAGGTGGAGCTTCCCGGCCAGGACGAGATTCCCGGCCAGGAGCGGCTCGACGCCGAGCCGGAGCCCTCGCCGTCGAACGACGAGCCGGAGAGCTACCGCCCAGCTGAGCAGACCTCCGAACAGCCGGAGGCGCCCGCCCCGTCTGAGTCGCTCGAGGAGCTGATCGCGGAGGAGGAGCCGTTCCCGGAGGACAGCGCGGCGCCGCCGCCCGCCCCGCCCGAGGCGGAGCCGGCCCCCCAGTCTCGGCCTCTGGAGCCGGAGCCGGATGCACAGGCGCCTCCGGAGCCCGAGAGCTTGGTGCCCGACCCGCCGCCGCCCCCGCCCGAGCCCGGCACCGAGCCGCCCGGGAGGGCCCGCGGCAGGGTGGATGTGCCGACGCAGGAGCACCCGCCACCGGGCGACACCGGCGACCTGCCCCCGCTTCCCGGCGACGAGGCTGAGCTCGGCCGGCCGGACACCACCTATGAGCCGCCTCCCCTCGAGGAGCCGCCCTCCGACGAGGAGCCGCTTCCGAGCGACGACACATCCTCTGGCTCCGATGGCCCGGACCTCTATGACTTCGAGACCGACGAGGACACGGTCCCGCCGCCATCAGTCCAACCGGCGGTCGACGATGACTTCGAGGCGCTCGGTCCAGCGGAGGAGGAGGCCCCGTACCTCGAGGAGGAGGAGCCGTATGCGGAGGAGCCGGGGACCGAGGTCAGGCCCGCCGTCGAGCCCGAGGACTCCGGGGAGCGCAGGCCCTCGGATACCGAGGAGCACTTCGAAGAGGAGGAGGCGGGGGAGGAGGACCTGTGGTTCGAGAAGGGTCCGCCGAAGGACTTCGACTTCGATGACTAGACGTAGCCCCGAGTGCGGCTAGCCTCGACCACTCTCTCGATCCCGACCAGATAGGCCGCCTCCCGCAGTGAGATGCGCTCCTCCCTGGCGCGCGAGCTCACGTCGCGGTAGGCGCGGCGCATGATCCCGCCGAGTTTGTCGTTCACCTCCCGCTCCGACCAGCGGAAGTGCTGCAGGTTCTGGACCCACTCGAAGTAGGAGCAGACGACGCCGCCCGCGTTCGCCATCACGTCCGGTACGACGTGAACGCCCTTCTCCTGGAGGATCTCGTCCGCGGCCGGGGTGGTCGGGCTGTTTGCGCCTTCGATGATCATCCGAGTGTTGATGCGGTCGGCGTTGCCCTCGTGGATCATGCCGCCGAGCGCCGCCGGGATCAGCACGTCGCACTCGATTGCGAGCAGGTCGTCGGGGCTGATCACCTCCGTTCCGGGGAACTCGGTGAGCTCGCCACCGTCGCGCAGGTGCGCGGCGAGGTCGTCCGCGTCGATACCAGCGTCACTGCGGATCGCGCCGGTGGCGTCGGAGACGCCGACCATTCTCGCGCCGAGCTGCTGCAGGATGCGGGCGGCCCAGGAGCCGACGTTTCCGTAGCCCTGCACGACGAAGGTGCACTCGGCCGGCGTCAGCCCGATCTGTGGGGCGGCCTCGCGGAACATGAAGACGCAGCCGCGGCCAGTCGCCTGCTCGCGTCCGTATGAGCCCTCGAGGGCGATCGGCTTGCCGGTGCAGATCGCGGGTGTATGGCCGTGGAGCTTGCCGTACTCGTCCATCAGCCAGGCCATCACCTGTGCGTCGGTGTTGACATCCGGGGCGGGGATGTCGCGGGTCGGGCCCAGGATCTTCTCGATCTTGTCCATGAAGGAGCGGGTGATCGTCTGAAGCTCTGCGCGATCGAGCCGGTCGGCCGGGCAGTTGATCCCGCCCTTTGCTCCACCGAACGGAATGTTCGCGACGGCGGTCTTCCAGGTCATCAGGCAGGCGAGGGCCCGGACCTCGTCGACGTCGACCTCGGGGTGGTACCGGATGCCGCCCTTGTAGGGGCCCCGCGCGCCGTTGTGCTGAATCCGATAGCCGGAGAAGGTGTGGATCTTGCCGTCCGAGAGCCGCACCGGGATCTGCACGGTGACCTCGCGGTAAGGGGTCCAGAAGACGGTGCGGACGTCGTCGGGCAGCTGGAGGCGCTCGACGGCGCCGTCGAAGTAGTGCCGGACGCTGTCGAGGTTCGAGACCTCCGCCCGCTGGCCGGGCTTGGGCTCGCCCTCGGCAACGGCGCGCTCCTTGGCCTCGTCGACGGCGGTGGGCGACTTGTCGGTCGCCTCGCCGTTTCCAGCCGGTTGGTCTCGCTTGGCCCTGGTGGCCATCATCATTCCCGGGGCAGCTTGCGCCCGCGTCGCCAGTCTCTCACAGCGCGATTCACGTCGGTGCGAATCCCGGGCCTACAATCGGCCACCCACGGGGCCATAGCTCAGTTGGGAGAGCGTTCGGTTTGCATCCGAAAGGTCGCGGGTTCGAGTCCCGCTGGCTCCACTAGACGTGGAAGTCGAGAATCAGCTCGACCGGAAGAGGCGGCTGCGAGACATCACGTCCATGCACTTCCTGCATCCGCTCGACGAACCATCGACTGATGTCCGCATCCGACGTGACAAAGCGCTGGTGGGCATCAGGATCGGTTCCCTCGACGTAAACGATGGCCAGGGTGCCGCCGTCGGGCATCTCCTGATGCCAGACGGCTTGGCGCGTGATCCCGGCCTCTTTCAGCGCCGCTGCATATTCATCCCGGCGAGCGCCCGCCATCTCCTCCCTCGTTTCGCGATCAAGCTCCGCCTTCTCACGCCTGATGGGAATTGCGAAGACGATCTCGGTCATAGCGCTTTTCCTTCCCTCGAAACGACCTTGTCGACTGAACCTACAGGGAGCCGGGCGGTCACCAGGCCTCGGCGCCGCTCATATCGAAGAATCCGCCGGTGGGCCCGTCAGGGGCGACCAGCGCGTAGCGGACGATCGCCTCTGCTCCCTCCTCGACGGTCTGGGTGCCTCGATTCTGGTTGAAGTCGGTCGCCGTGAAGCCCGGATCGACGGAGTTGACGCGCATCATCGGGAAGGCGGCGGCGTAGCGGATGGTCAGCATGTTGAGTGCGGCCTTGGACGAGGCATAGACCGGATAGTTCGCCTCGCTCAGGGGGCTGGCGGGGTCAGAAGCGAGGGCGAGAGAGCCGACGCCGCTCGAGACGTTGACGATCACGGGCGCCGGAGACCTCTCGAGGAGCGGGATGAATGCGTGAAGGACGCGGACGGGCCCGAACACGTTCGTTTCATAGACCTTGCGCATGTCGTCGACCGTCGCTTCGCCGGGGACGATGCGCCCGCCGCTGATGCCCGCGTTGTTGACCAGCACGTCCAGTCCTCCGACGGTGTCGACCGCGGCGGCAACCGAGGCGTCATCGGTGACGTCAAGCTGCACGAATCTGCCGCCGATTGCGTCGGCCGCCTGCTCGCCCCGGGAGATGTCGCGCGCTCCGACCCACACCTGCTGGCCGGCGCCCGCCAGCTGACGAGCCGCCTCGAAGCCGAGCCCCCTGCTTGCCCCCGTGATCAGTGTCGTCGTCATGACTTTAGGAGAGGGCTTCGAACTCCTCGTCGGTGAGCTCGATCTCGAGCGCGGAGATGTCCTCCCGGAGGTGGTCGATCGAGAGCGTGCCGGGGATCGGCAGCGTGACCGGTGAGCGACGCAGCAGCCAGGCGAGTGCGATCTGCTCCGGTGACGCCCCGTGGCTCTCCGCGACCTGCTCGAGTGCCGGCGGCCCGCCGCCCTTGAGCGGGTAGTACGGCACGAAGACGATTCCGTTCTCCTCGCAGTAGTCGACCACGTCGTCCGAGCCTCGATCCGCGACGTTGTAGTGGTTCTGCACCGCGGCGATCGGCACGACCCGCCGCGCGGCCTCGACCTGCTCGACGCTGACGGCGGAGACCCCGACCTCCTTGATTCTTCCGGCGTCGCGGTACTCCGCGATCACCCCCAGGCTCACCTCCAGCGGCGTCTCCGGGTCGACGCGGTGCAGGTAGTAGAGGTCGATGACGTCCGTGCGCAGGCTCTCGAGGCTCTGCTCGATCTGCGCGCGGAGCTCTTCCGGGCTACCCCTGCCGCTGTAGCCCCCCTTCGTCGCAACCACGAGGCCGTCAGCCTTCGGTGAGAGCGCCGCTCCGATCGCTCGCTCGCTGTCCCCGCCCGAGTAGACGTGGGCCGTGTCGATCATGCCGAGCCCCGCCTCGACGGCCTCGCGCAGGAACTCGTGGTGCCCGGGCGTCGAGGTGAGTCGGTTGGTGCCCAGCCCGATCCGCCCGACCTCGATGCCCGCGACCGTGAGCGTCCGTGACGCCGCTGAGGGCTGTGTGGACATGTGATCAGACTATGAAAATGGCGGCCTCGGCCAGCCCAGCTGATCCAATTTCGCAAAAGTGCCGCCTCAGTAGAAGACGCAAGTGCTGGCCAGCACGAACAGCACCGCAATCGGGCACACGACCAGTCCGGCCAGCGCGACGATCCACCTGCGCAGGATGAGGGCGCCAACGGCGGTCGCCATCGCCCCGATCGCGGTCACCGCAGCAACCGAGTCGATCGGGCTGGTCCAGTCCGGAGGGCTCGCGCTTGCGTCGCACCCGGGCTGAGCCAGGACGAAGACGATGGCGAACAGGCAGGTGACGGTGGTGAGGCCGATCGTGGCGAGGGATAGCCAGTCCGCAAGCTGCTCCATCCGCGAGCGTTTCAGCTGCCCTGCAGTCCCGATGTGAATGGCGAGCTTGCCCGCCTGCATCAACATCTCCTTGACGCCATTCGTCTGGCCCTGCTCGGCCCAGCCCTCGGAGCGGCCCACGAGGGTTCCAGCCGCCGCCGCGACCAGCAGCACCACCGGGATCATCAGGGTGGGGGCCGGCGGGGGCGACACGGAGCTGCCGTCCGTGGCCAGCAGAAGAACGACCGCCCCGATCCCAAGCCAGACGCCGGTAACGCCGAGGTTGGTGAAGATGCGGATCCACCCCCTGCGCGCGGTCGAGCGCAGCCTGTGGGCGACCGTCAGGGCCACGATCGCGAGGATCGCGAACGCATAGAGCCAGGCGCGCGAGTCGAACTGGTCCTGGAGTGGCTCGGCGGCACGATCCCGCGCCACCTGCTCGCTCAGCCTCGCGTTGCGGCAGGCCGCATCCGCCGGGAGACAGGCGACCGATTCGTCGGGCAGCCGGGATTCGGTGTGCACGAGGTCACCGGCAGCGAAGCCAAGAATGAGTGCGCACAACGCGAGACCGACCAAGGTGTAGCGCGAGGGTGCGCGAAAGCGCAAACCGTCTGACGTTGGAATGCGCGTGTCCACCGAGGGCCGGCTACCCGGTCGGCGGCGGCTCCACCGGTGGTGCGGGCGCCGTGGGCGCGATCGCCCCGACCTCCTGGAAACCCGCCCGCAGCAGGGCGGGCACCTGGGTGAGCGGACTGGGTGAATGCAGCAGGACGAGCCCGAGGTGATGCCGGCCGAGCCGCGCGGTGGTGACGTAGCAGCTGCCGGCGGCGTCGGTGAAGCCGGTCTTCAATCCCGTCACCTGGGCACCGGGGACGCCGTTGAGGCCGTGCTGCAGGAAGTAGTGGTTGTTGGTCAGGTAGAGATGCTTGCCCTTGATCGGAAAGCGGGGCTTGGCGTACCGCGTCTGGGCGATCTGGGCGATCCGCTTGTTGGCCAGGTCGGCCCTCGCGAGAGCCGCCAGGTCGCGCGGGCACGAGTGGTTGCCGCGGTCGCGCAACCCGTTGGGGGTCGTGAAATGTGTGCAGGTGAGTCCCATCGAGCGCGCCTGCGCGTTCATCTCCTTGATGAAGTGGGGGACACTGCCGCCGTCGTGTTCGGCGAGGGCGACCGCCGCGTCGTTCGCCGAGATCAGGATCAGCGCCTTCAGGAGGGCGTCGAGCGGGACCTTCTGGCCGCGCGGCAGCAGCCCCGTCGCCGACCCCTGAGTGTGCGCCGCGTTGCGGCTCACCATCACGTGCCCGTCAGGTGGATCCGTTCGGGCGACCATCAGCGCGGTCATCATCTTCGTCAGGCTCGCGATCGGCCGCTGGAGGTCCGGTTTGCGCTGCCACAGCACCTCGCCCGTCTTCAGGTCGAAGAGAATCCCCGCAACCGGCGGGTGCTTGAACCGGTAGCGCACCGGCGGCGGCCCCGTCATGGGCTCCAGCGCGAAGCGGATGTCGTCGGGACGCTCCGCCGGCGCGAGGTCGGGCGTGGGCCGGCCGGTGGCTCCCTTGGATCGCGAGCCCGAATCGCCCAGGACGCCGTTCGCACCGGACCCATCGGCCGCGGAGAGCGTCCGATTCGAGCCGGTCGGCTGCGTTTCGCCATTTCCGGCGCGCTCCGGCCAGATCGCGATAGCGATGAAGGCCACGGCGCCGAAGGCGACCAACAGCCCCAGGATGACCGCGATCCGCTTAATCATCGGGCGGGTTGCGGAGCGCTCCGATCAGGCCGGCCGCGATCATCCCGATGATCAGCAGCGAGATGCCGTACAGGATGATCGCCCCGATGTCGCCGTACGTCCGCAGGTGCAGCCCGGTGTCGGCGATCACGTAGATCGTCACGACCGCGAAGAACCCGCAGAACAGCAGGCCGAGCACGAGCAGCGCGTTCCGGAGGTCGGGATCCAATTTGGCTCAGTAGACCGGTAATCGCGGCGGTTCTTCTCTGTCTCTGCCGCCCGTCGCAGCAAGGATGACCGCGGCAACGGCCAGTCCGAAGACGAACCCGCCCACATGGGCGAAATAGGCGACTCCCTCGCCGCCGCCCGGGTCGACCGCGACCTGGCCCAATGCAGGGATGAACTGGAGGATGAACCAGATCGCGAGCAGGATCAGCGCCGGGATCTCGACCAGCGTGACGAAGAAGATGATGAAGATCAGGGTCAGGACCCGGGCCCGCGGATACAGGAGGGCGTAGGCCCCGAGAACGCCTGCGATCGCGCCGCTGGCGCCGATGGTGGGCGCAGTCGAGGAGCTGTCGATCACCGCCTGCGTGTAGACGGCGATCAGTCCCGCGAGCAGGTAGAAGATCAGGAACTTCGCCCGGCCCAGGCGGTCCTCGATGTTGTTCCCAAAGACCCAGAGGAAGAGCATGTTTCCCGCGATGTGGAGGAAGCCCCCGTGCATGAACATCGAGGTGAAGAGCGTCACCCACCAGGCTGCCTGATTGATCGGGATCGGCCGGGCATCGGGGTTCTGCTGGCCGATTGCGACCGCCTGGTCGTAGTCCTTGGTGCCGGGACAGACGACCCCCGCCTCGAACTGCGCCTGTGAGCCGGCGACCGCTCCGATCGCGCAGTCCCGGTCGTCCGCGTGCGTGATCCGGTACGGGATCGCCCCGTAATCCAGCGAGCTCTGATCGATGTGCCCGAACCCGACCTGGTCCAGTTTCTTGTCGGTCGGGAAGTTGAGCTGCCAGATGAAGACCGCGACGCAGACCACGATCAGCGCAACGGTCACGACCGGGAAGCGCGCGGTCGGGTTGTTGTCCTTGAGCGGAATCACGGGGTCGCGAACACTAGTTGCGGCCCCGAGAGGACCGAGCAGCTATCGCGCGCGCTTGGCGGGGGGCGGAATCTCATCCCGCACCGCCGGCAGCTTCGCCGAACGGGGCGACGGCAGCGCCACGCGGCCATCCGAGCCGGACGCCACGGCGCCGCCCTTGGTCCAGCGGACCGGCAGTGGATCGCTCTGGAGCAGGGTCGGCCAGGTGGGCACGTCGAGGTTCCCGGTCTGCGGAAGGCCGTGGCCGGCCTGGAAGGAGTAGACGGCCGCCTGGGTGGAGCCCTGGTAGTAGCCGGTGATCGGCACCGGGTAGCCGGCCCCTGCCAGCAGCTGCTGCGCCCAGGCGACGAAGTCGCCCTTGGAACCGAGGCGGAGGAACGGATAGCTCGGGTAGGGGGTCACGGCCGCGGGGGAGACCTGGCCGCCGAGGGCCTTCCATTGCCGCTTCCCTGCCGACTGCCAGCTCCACCAACTGACGCCGTCGAAGCCGTGCGCCATCGCCAGCGCCCTGAAGCGCCTGATCTGCCCGGCCTTCGGGTTGTTGTAGACCTGCCCCAGAGGATCGATCTGCCGCTTATAGATCCGGTTCCAGACCCAGGTGTGGGTGAAGCCGGTGTCGACGGTGGTGCCGATGTCCTTCCAGTAGAGCTGCGGCGCGTTGTACTGGGCGCCTCCCGGGCCGAGGAACACCGAGTAGGGCAGGGCGGGGTGATAGTCGACGTAGGGGAAGCTGGCGAGCCCGATCGGGTAGTCCGGGCCGACCATCGAGCGGAGCATGCTCATGTAGGTCGAGGCCTGCGGATAGCGGCCCTCGTACTGGCTCTCGACGTCCATCACCAGGCAGTCGGCGCCCCGCGCAGCCGCCGCCGCGCCGACGCGCGCCTCCTTGCCGGGCTTCCGCCCGTAGATGAACTGCCAGGCGCAGACGTTGAGCCCCCGCGCGTGGAGCTGGTTGACCACGGACGAGGTGAACTGTCCCCAGTAGTGCGTCCCGTCCCCGGACTTGATCAGGACGGTCTCGATCCCGCGCGAGCGGGCCTTGCCCGCGATCTTGCCGACGTTGCCGTGCGAGGAGCGGCTCAGGTACCAGATCCACATCCCGTCGCCCGCCAGCGGGTTCTTCACCGCCGCCGGGTCATCGGTCGTCTGGGAGACAGCCCCGCCGCTCAGCGGGCCTGCGGCGAGTGCCAGGACGGAGGCAGCCGCGAGCGAGGCAATCAGGTTTCTGCGTCGGCGGAAACGCATGGTGCGAGGCTACGAACCCCGAAACACGCCTCTGCAGGGAAAGGTGCGTGTGATGCGAGGGTGCGCGTCAGCGCAACCCGTTCGATGGCGAAGCCGTCAGCCGGTCGCGCTCGCCGGCAGCTGCTCGTCCGCGTGATACGACGACCGAACGAGCGGTCCGGAGGCGACAGATTCGAAGCCGAGCTCGTAGGCGGCCTTTTCCAGCGCCGCGAACTCATCCGGGTGCCAGTAGCGATTGACCGGCAGGTGTCTCTCGGTGGGCCGCAGGTACTGGCCCACGGTGAGCACCTGGACACCGTGCTCGCGGAGGATCCCGAAGGCCTCGACCATCTCGTCGAACTCCTCGCCGAGCCCGACCATCAGACCGGACTTGGTGACGACCTCGCTGCCGGCCATCTCCTTCGCCATCCGAAGGACTCGCGCCGAGCGCAGGAAGTCCGAGCCCCGCCTGGCAATCGGGTAGAGCCGCGGCACGGTCTCGACATTGTGGTTGAAGACGTCCGGCCGTTCGGCGATCACCTTGGCGAGTGGCATCTCCTGGCCGCGGAAGTCGGGTGTGAGCACCTCGACCTTGCAACCAGGCGCCATCCGCCGGATCGAGCGGATCACACCGACGAACGCCCCGGCGCCGTAGTCGGGGAGGTCGTCGCGGTCCACCGAGGTGATCACCGCATGGCGCAGCCCCATCCGCTTCACCTGGTTCGCGACCCGCAGCGGCTCGAGGGGGTCGTGCCAGTTCGGCTTGCCCGTCTGGACGTTGCAGAAGCCGCAGCGGCGGGTGCAGACGTCGCCGAGGATCATGAAGGTCGCGGTTCCCCGCTCCCAGCACTCGCCCACGTTGGGGCAGTTGGCCTCCTGGCAGACGGTGTGAAGGTTGTCGGTCTCGATCGCCTTCTTCAGGCGCCGGTAGGTCGGCCCGCCGGGCGCCGGCACCTTGAGCCAGGGCGGCTTGCGCGAGCGGAAGGCGACCTTGCCGGACTCGTCCTGCGCCTTCCCGCCGGGGTTGGCCCTGGACCGTGTGACGTGGAGCCGTTCCGCGATCTTCGCGTCCGTAGCCATCTGGTTCCTACCGTACCGGGGCCGCCCCGCCGACCAGCTCTTTCAGCGTGCCCTCGGCCTCGACCGGCTCGCGGTCGAAGATCCGGCCGAAGAGCTCGCTCACGGTGTCCACGTAGGCGGTCATCATGCGAGGGCGCGCGACAGCGCGACCCGTTTTATGTTGGACCCGGAGCTCGCGGGTCAGCGAGGTCATCCGGCAGTCGTCGATCCCGCAGGGGACGATCCATTCGAAGGGCTGCAGGTCGTTGTTGACGTTGACCGCGAACCCGTGGGTGGTGACCCCGCGATTGACATGAACGCCGATCGAGCCGATCTTCCGGCCCTCCGGCGGCCGTCCACCGACCCAGACCCCGGTCAGGCCGTCGATCACCTCGGCCTCGATCTCGTAGTCGGCGAGCGAGTCGATCATCAGCCGCTCCAAGCCGCGGACGTACTCGTGCACGTTGTCGCCGTACGGCTTCAGCGAGACGATCGGGTAGCCGACCAGCTGGCCCGGGCCGTGGTACGTGACCCGCCCGCCGCGGTCCGTCTCGCAGATCTCGATTCCCTGCATCCGGTACCAGTCCTCGCCCATCGGGAGCTCCGCCTGTTCGGCCCGGCGGCCCTTCGTGTAGACGGGCGGGTGCTCGAGTAGGAGGAGCACGTCCGGGATGTCTCCGGCGAGGCGCGCCGCCTCGAGCCGTTTCTGCGCCCGTCTGGCCTCCTCGTAGGGCACCTGACCGCACCGCATCACCAGAAGCTCGTCCATGCTCACAGTCTCACACGGCCCCGGTCGCGGCGCCGCCCTGCTGACCCGGTGGCCAGAAGGGCCATTCCTCGAAGCGGAAGCAGAGCCCGGCGTCGTTCAGGCCGACGATCCACAGGTCCCGGTACTCCTTGTTCTTGGGCTCGTGGTATTGGACCTCGACCCTGACGACGCCTGTGTCGCCCTCGACGGCGACGATCTCGGTGGACATCTCGAACCCCTCGTCGGGACCGAGGCGCTCCTCGTCCCACATCTCCCCGATCGCCTCGATGCCGCGATGCGGCTTCTCGTAGGGAGCCGTCGAGTAGGTCGCGCCCTCGGTGAAGAGATTCGCCAGCACGTCGGCCCCGGGCGTCCGCCAGGCCTTTTCGTATGCCTCGAGCCACTGGGTCAGCTGGCCGCGGTCCACCGCCCCGAGCCTAGACGGCAGAGGGGTGGACGCCGATCGCCGCCACCCGTGCGGCCTCGAGCCGCTCTTCGGCGAGAGCCCTGGCGGCCTCGAGCGGGGTGACCGAGCGCGCCTCCCCTGCCTCGAAGACCCGGCGGAGCGCCTCTCCGATCCCGTCCACGAGCGAGTCCAGCCGGCCCCGGTCGAGGGAATGCAGCTCGCCGTACACGTTGATCAGACCCCCGGCGTTGGCGATGAAGTCGGGGGCGTAGAGGATCTCCCGCTCGGCGAGACGATCCGCCAGCGGCCGCTCGGCGAGCATGTTGTTCGCGGCGCCGCAGACGATCTCGCATCGCAGCCGCTCGACGTTCTCGGCGCCGATCGCCCCGCCCAGCGCGCATGGCGCCAGGAGCTCGCAGTCGGCGGTGATCGCGTCGGCGGGCTCGAGCCAGCGAGCACCCAGCCGCTCGGCGAGCTCGCGCTTGGCCGGGTCGATGTCGGAGATGCCCAGATCGGCTCCGTCGGAGGCGAGGCGCTCCGCCAGCCGAGAGCCGACATGGCCTAAGCCCACCACGGTCACGCGGCGACCTGCCAGGTCGTCCGATCCGTAGCGGTGCTCAGCGCTGGCTCGGATCGCTGCCTCAACGCCGCGTGCCGTGATGGGGCTTGGATCCCCGGACCCGCCGGAGTCAATGGGAAGGCCCATCACGTGCTCGGTCCGCTCGTTGATGATCGACATGTCGTCGGTGCCGGTCCCGACGTCCTCCGCCGTCACATAGCGGCCGTCCAGCGACTCGATGATGTCGCCGACGTCGAGCATCAGGTCCCGCCGCTGCTCGGGCTGCAGCTCCCCCTCGGGCGGCAGGCAGAGGACCGCCTTGCCGCCGCCCAGGTCGAGCCCGGCGGCGGCTGCCTTGTAGGTCATCGCCTCGGAGAGGCGGAGCCCGTCGGCGATCGCGTCGCCGAGCGCGGCGTAGCGCCACAGGCGCAGGCCACCCAGAGCCGGGCCGAGAACGGTCGAGTGGATCGCGATCACGACGTAGATGCCGCTGCGGCGGCCGTGCTTGACCACGACTTCCTCGTGCGCGAGCAGGCTCATCGATCCCACCCCTCGAGCCGGGCCTTGACGTCGGCAAGGAATCGCGCCGCCTCGGCTCCGTCGAGTGCCCGGTGATCCCACGACATGCAGAGGTTGGTCATCGGCCGCACCGCGATCGCCTCCGATTCGTCGTCGATCACCACCGGCCGCTTGACGATCGCCTCCAGGTCGAGGATCCCCACCTGAGGCTGGTTGATGATCGGCGTCGCGAGGACGGCGCCGAACTGACCGGGGTTGGTGATCGTGAACGTGCCGCCGGCGACGTCGTTGGGCTCGAGCTCGCCACTGCGGGCGCGCTGGGCGAGCCTGGCTATCTCGCTCGCCAGGCCCTCGAGACTGAGCCGCTGCGCGTGCCGGATCACCGGCACGATCAGCCCCGACTCGAGCGCCACCGCGATCCCGAGGTTGACGTCCTCGTGGTAGACGAGCTCGTCGCCGTCGATCGAGGCGTTCAGGATCGGGTGTCGATCCAGCCCGCTCACCACAGCGCTCGCCACGAAGGCGAGGTAGGTAAGCGGTACCCCGCGACGGGCCATCCCCTCCTTCAGCTCGCGGCGCGTGGCCGCGACCCGGTAAAGGTCGACCTCGACGATCGTCGTGCAGTGCGCCGAGGTGCGGCGGCTCTCGAGCATGTGCTCCGCGATTCGCCGGCGCATCGGCGTCATCGGCTCCCGGCGCTCGGCGGGCAGGACGTCGTCAGCCGGGGCCGCGCCGTTCCCCTCGCCCGCCTGACCGGGGGCGGGGGCAGGCGCAGGCACATCGGGTTGATAGGGGGACTCGATGTGGAGCGGCCGCTCGGTGTCGAGCTTTGCGGTCTCCTCCGGTGCGGTGCTGGTCCCCGACTCGATCAGCGCGACGAGATCCCGCTTGCGGATCCGCCCGCCGATTCCCGTGCCGTCGACCTGGGAGAGGTCGATGCCGTGCTCGTCCGCCATGCGCTGGACGACCGGCGAGCGGAAGCCGGAGCGGTCGGCCTCACCGTCCCCCTGGACCGGTCGAGGCTCGACCGCGGCCGGCTCGGGCTCGCCGGTCGTCTTGGGCTCCGTCGTGCGCGCGGACTCGTCCTGATGCTCCTCCGGGTGAGCCTCACCCGGACGCGCGCCGGCGTCCAGCTCGGCGAGCGGGGTGCCGACGTCGACCGTGTCACCTGGCTCGACCAGGATCTTCGCCAGCCGTCCGGCGGCCGGCGAGGGGATCTCGACGTCGATCTTGTCAGTGGTCACCAGGCAGACGGTCTCGTCGCGCTCGACCCAATCGCCGGGCCGTTTCGACCACTCGACGATCGTACCCTCGGCGACCGAGACCCCCATCTGGGGCATGACGATTTCCAGCGTTTCGGCCGGCCCCGGAGGCGAAGCCGAGGAGCCGGCCTGATGCTGGTCAGTAGGCGAGGAGCTCACGAACGGCCTCCTTCATGTCGTCGAGCTGCGGCAGGACCGCCTGTTCGAGCGGCGGGCTGAACGGGATCGGCACGTCCGGCGCCGTCAGGCGGCGCACCGGCGCGTCGAGCGATTCGAACGCCCGCTCGGAGATCAGGCTCGCCACCTCGGCACCGACGCCGCAGGAGCGGGTCGCTTCGTGCGCGACGAGCACCTTGCCGGTCTTCTCGACGCTCGCGAGGATCGACTCGGAGTCCAGTGGGTTGAGCGTTCGGAGGTCGATGACCTCGATGTCCTCGTCGAGCTCTTCGGCGGCCTGGAGGGCCAGCGACACTGAGGAGCCGTATGCGATCACGCTCAGCTCAGCGCCCTCCCGCGCCACCCTGGCCTCGCCGAGGGGGACGATGTGTTCGCCCTCTGGGACATCCCCCTTCACATGCCTGTAGAGCCCCTTGTGCTCGAGGTAACACACCGGATTCGGGTCGCGGATCGCGCTGATCAGCAGGCCCTTCGCATCCTCCGACGTCGCCGGCGCCACGACCTTGAGGCCAGGAGACTGCATGAACCAGGCCTCGGGGTTCTGGGAGTGGAACGGTCCGCCGGAGAAGCCGCCGCCCGAGGGCAGGCGGACGACCATCGGAACCGAGACGCCCTGGCGGTAGTGCAGCTTGCCGGCGACGTTGACCAGCTGGTCGAAGCCGCAGGCGATGAAGTCCGAGAACTGCATCTCGCAGACCGGCTTCATGCCCTCGACGGCGGCTCCGATCGAGGCGCCGATGATCATGTTCTCGGCGAGCGGCATGTCGAGAACGCGGTCGGCTCCGAACTCCTCGAAGAAGCCGTCGGTGACCTTGAAGGCGCCGCCGAAGGCGCCGATGTCCTCGCCCAGGCAGAAGACCGACTCGTCGCGGCGCATCTCCTCGCGCAGGCCGTCGCTGATCGCCTGCAGGTAGGTCGTCTCTGCCATCAGGCCGCCCTCCCGTGCTCGACCAGCGCTCCATGGCCGTTGGTGGCCGCGCGGCCGTTGCCGTTCGGGGTCTCGCCCGCCTCGGATGAGCTCCACCGCGACCAGGGGGCCTCCCCGTCACCGAGGGGCTGCCAACGCTCCGCAAAGACGCCGTCAGAGGCCAGCTGCGGGTCGGGCATCGGGGACGCCACGGCCAGCTCGGCGCACTCGTCAACGTACGCGGCGACCGACTCCCGGATCTGGTCGATCTCCCGCTGCTCGAAGCCGTGCTCGTCGGCAAGACGCTGGACGTAGAGCTCGATCGGGTCGCGTTGCGACCACTCCTCGAGCATCTCGTCCGGCACATAGCTCATGTCATCGTGGGCGCCGTGCCCGTGCATGCGCATGGTGTGGCACTCGATCAGCGTGGGGCCTTCGCCCTCGCGGGCACGGTCCGACGCGACCCGCGCGACCTCGAAAACGGCCTCGACGTCGTTGCCGTCGACGCTCACGCCGGGGAACCCGTAGCCCTTGGCGCGCTGCACCGGGTCGACGGCGAACTCGAGATCGGTCGGGGTCGAGTAGGCGAACTGGTTGTTCTCGAGCACGAAGACCACCGGCAGGCGGTGGATCCCGGCGAAGTTCATCGCCTCGTGCCACTGTCCGTTGGCCGTCGAGCCCTCGCCGAAGAAGGTCATGGCGACCCTCTGCTCGGAGCGCATCTTGAAGGAGAGAGCCATGCCGGTAGCCACCTGGGCCATGTCGGGCAGCATGCTCACCATGCCGACGCAACCGAGCTCGCGGTCGCCGAAGTGCATGTTCCCGTCCTTGCCGCCCGTGACGCCGCCCTCGCGGCCCATGTAATTGGCCAGGTAGCGGTCCGGGGTGACCCCACGAACGAAATGAGCCCCGAGGTCGCGATGCAGAATGCACATCCGATCCCGGGGCCCGAGGGTGAAGGCGGCGCCTACGGAGACCGCCTCCTGCCCGCATCCGTCGTAGAAGGAGCCGGGTACCTTGCCCTGCTTGTAGAGGGACAGGCCTCGCTCCTCGGAGAGCCGCATGAGCAGCATGTAGCGAAGGAGCAGGGCCCGGTCATCGCGCGTCAGGACATCCGTACCCGCGCGTTCACCCGAGCGACTCGGGCTCGCGGCTTCGAGCTTCATAACGGTCCGCCTTTCTTCTTGCCCGCCTTTGGGATCGCCTCCGGCGAGCTGTCTGGGGCGGCTCCGGGATCAACCGGGTGGCCACCTTCACGGACAACGGGCGGAGAGGGATCACCTCTCCTCCCTATGTGACAAACCGATCATACCCCCGGCTCGCGGCAGAAAACAGGTGTGGGAGGAAGTGCCCGCTCGTTAGGGTCTTTCCGATGACTGACCCGCGTCCGGTCGACTTCTTCGGAGTGGATCCCGTTTCACACGACCCAGGGGTGACGGATCGCGAGCTCGAGGTCGACGGTACGCGCTGGGCGCTGGTCGAGTACTCGCCGGGCGAGGGCCGGGAGGGATGGTGCGACGTTCCCCACGCCGGCTACGTCGTCAGCGGCGAGATCACCTACAGCTTCGAGGACGACCGTGGCCCGCTGATCGTCGGCGCGGGTGAAGGTTTCGCCCTACCGCCGGCACCCCGGCATCGCGGTCGCAACGAGGGCGCCGAACCCGCGCGGCTGTTCCTGATCGATGCCCTTCCGGGGGCTCGGGATGTCTCACAACACCCCGAGAACTAGAGGGCGAGCCCGAGCGGCTCCTCGAGCAGCTCCCTGACCCGCGCCAGGAAGATCGCGCCGTCGGCGCCGTAGAGGATGCGGTGGTCGCAGGCGAGGGTGACGCCCATCAGCTGGCGCGCCTCGATTGCGCCCACCTCATTAAACGGGTCGCGCTGTCGCGCGCCCTCGCGTATCACGGGCTTCGCCTTCACCTCGCCGACCGCCAGGATGCCGGCCTGCGGAGTGTTGATCACGGCTTGGAAGTTGGAGATCCCGTACATACCGAGGTTGGAGACCGTGAAGGTCCCGCCGGAGAGCTCCGGCGGAGTGATCGAGGCGTCGCGGACTCGCGCGGCGAGCGCCCTGGTCTCGCCGGCGATCCGACGCAGCCCCTTCTGGTCGGCGTCGAAGACGGTGGGGACCACGAGCGCGTCCTGGGCGGCGACGGCCACGCCGACGTTGATGCGCGAGTAGAGCTCGATCTTGCCGTCGCGGTAGGCGCCATTGGCCCGCGGATGCTCGCGCAGCGCGATGGCGCAGGCCTTCACCACCATGTCGTTGAAGGTCGGCACGACGTCGCCCTCCTTGGCGGAGGCCTTCAGCTTCGCGCGGCCCTCGACAGCCGCGGTCATGTCGATCTCGGCCTGCAGGTAAAAATGCGGCGCCGTCGCCTTCGACTCCGCCATGCGGCGGGCGACCGTCTGCTGGAGCTTGGTGAGCTCGACCACCTCGACCTGGCCCTTGGCGGTCTCGGGCTTCTCGGTCACTCCGGGAGTCGGGCCGGCCGGAGCCGCGGCAGGTGGAGCTGCCGGTGCGGCCGGTGCGGCGGGAGCGGCGGCGACAGAGGCGAGCGCCCGCTCGACGTCGGCCTTGACGATCCGCCCGCCCGGCCCGGAGCCCGACAGCCCGTGCAGATCGAGTCCGCGATCCTCCGCGATCCGCCTGGCGATGGGTGACGCCTTGACGCGGCCGTCGCCAGCATCCGCCGCGGAAGGAGTCGGTGGCGCCGCGGTCGCGGTGGGTGCCGGCGCTTCCGGGGCGGCGGCCGGCTCCGGTGCGGCGCGCTCCTCCTTCGGAGCGCCCCCGTTGCCCCCCGACGGAATCTCGCTCGCGTCCCCGACCCGCGCGATCGGGTCACCCACGGGGAGCGTTTCGCCCTCCTGCGCCAGAACCTCGACGATTGTCCCGTCGAGATCCGACTCGTAGACCATGTTCGCCTTGTCCGTCTCGATCTCGACGAGCTCGTCGCCGACCGCGACCTGATCCCCGACGGACTTGAGCCAGCGCAGCACCGTGCCCTCCTCCATCGAGTCCGAGAGCCGGGGCATGACGATCTCGGCCATCAGCGGCTCCCCTCCAGCGTCTGTAGCGCGGCGCTGACAACGTTCTCGGCGTGCGGGATCGCCGCCTGCTCCATCCGCTTCGAGTAGGGCATGTGGACGTCCGCGCCGGTGACGCGCTCGACCGGGGCGTCGAGGTAGTCGAACGCCTGGCCCTGGATCAGAGCGGCGAGGTTGGCGCCGACGCCGCCGTGTGGCCAGCCCTCCTCGACGATCACCACCCGATTCGTCTTCTGCACGGACTTGACGATCGTGCCGAGGTCGAGGGGACGCAGGGTGCGCGGGTCGATCACCTCGGCCTCGACGCCGTGCTCCTCGGAGAGCGTGCGCGCAGCCTGGAGGGCGACCTCCGCCATTCGCAGAATGCCGACGATCGTCACATCGGAGCCCTCCCGGCGGATGGCCGCTTCGCCGAAGTTGACGAGACCGTCGCCGTTCTCCGGGACCTCGCCGCGGATGCCGTAGAGGGTCTCGTGCTCGATGAAGATCACCGGGTTGTCGTCCCTGATCGCAGCCTTGAGCAGCCCCTTCCCGTCTGCCGGTGTGGAGGGGCAGGCGACGAGTAGGCCGGGGATCTGCAGGAACAGCGCCTCGAAGCTGTGTGAGTGGGTTGGGCCGAGCTGGTGGCCGCCACCGCCCGGCATGCGGATCACCATCGGCACCCGGACCTGGCCGCCGAACATGTATGGAATCGCAGCGGCGTGGTTGACGATCTGGTCCATCGCCAGCAGGGCGAAATTGACGGTCATGATCTCGACGACCGGCCGCAAGCCTCCCATCGCGGAGCCGACCCCCATGCCGACGATCGAGTTCTCCGAGATCGGGGTGTCGCGAACCCGCTTCTCACCGAACTCGTCGAGAAGCCCCTCGGTGACCTTGAAGGAGCCCTGGAAGACGGCGACGTCCTCACCCATCACGAAGACGTCCTCGTCCCTGCGCATCTCCTCCGCCATGGCGTCACGGAGCGCCTCGCGCATTCGTATGACGGCCATCAGTGCACGTCCTCGGGCCGGGTGTCCGGTTGGTCGCCCTCGGCCTCTCGAAGTTCCTCGTCCTCGGCGTACTCCGCACCGCGCTCTGCCAGCTGCCGGGCGCGGTCGGTGGCCGTGCGCTCCTCCTCCGCCGCGTGCGAGTCGGGGGAGCGCTCGTCGACGCCGTACCAGCCCGGAACCTGGTCGCCGAGCACGTAGAGGTCGTCGTAGAGCGAGTCGAGCGGCGGCTCTGGGGAGTTGTCCGCGAACTCGACCGCCTCGGTGACCGTCCTGTCGGCCTCGTCGCGGAGCTCCTGGATCTCGTCTTCGGAGAGCACCTTCTCCTCCATCAGCCGGCGCGCGAAGGTCTCGATCGGATCCTTGCGCTGCCACTCCTCGACCTCCTCCTTCTCGCGGTAGACCTCGGGGTCGGCGGCGGAGTGCCCCCGGTAGCGATAGGTGAAGGCCTCGATCATCGTCGGCTTGCGGTCCTCGCGAGCGAGGCGGATGTGCTCGGCTACCGTCTCGCGCACCGCGAGGACGTCCATGCCGTCGACCCGCACGCCCGGGATGCCCATTCCCTCGGCCTTGTGGGAGAGGTCGGGAACCGCCGAGTGACGCTCGAGCGCAGTCCCCATTCCGTAGAGGTTGTTCTCGACGAGGAAGACGACCGGCAGGCTCCAGAGGGCCGCCAGATTCATCGTCTCGCCAAAGTTGCCGGTGTTCGAGGCGCCGTCGCCGAACATGCAGACGGTGACCTCGTCGGTGCCGCGGTAGTCGGAGGAGAGGGCAAGGCCCGCCGCCAGCGGCAGATTTCCGCCGACGATCCCGTAGCCGCCCATGAAGCGGTGTTCCAGGTCGAAGATGTGCATCGAGCCGCCGCGGCCCCCCGAGGTGCCGTCGACCCGCCCGAAGAGCTCGGCCATCACCCGCTTGGGATCGGTTCCGCGGGCGATCGCGTGGCCGTGGGTGCGGTAGGTGCCGATCAGGTAGTCCTCGGGGCGCATCACCGAGGTGGTGCCGACGATCGTCGCCTCCTCACCGATCGCCAGGTGCAGGAAGCCGCCGGCCTTCGCCCGCTGGTATTGGCGTCCGGCCTCCTCCTCGAAGCGCCGGATGAGCATCATCGTCCTGAGCAGCTCGCGGGAGGTCTCCTCGTCGGGGAGCTTCAGCTTGGCCGGTGCGCCGTCGGTGGTTTCCGCCGTCGCGGGGACCGAGTTGGTCTTGCTTCGGGCCACGGGCTCAGCCTACTCCGGCGGCAAAAGGTGGTCGAAGAATCAGGCCGCAGCGGCCCGCACGGCCGCCTCGAGGCGGTCGTCACCCCAGAAGAGCTCCGCGCCCACGGCCACGGACGGGATCCCCTCCAGGCCCAGCGCGAGCGCCTCGTCGGTGGCCGCCCGGAGCCTGTCCTTGACCGACTGAGTCTCGATTCCCTTCGCCACCGCGTTCGGGTGGAGCTCGCAGGCGGCGGCGGCGATCAGGACGTTGTCCACGTCGCTCATGTCCCTGCCACCCGCGAACACCTGGCGGAAGCAGGCGAGGGAGAAGGACACGACGCGCCCCGACTCCTTCGCGTAGATGGCGGCCCTGGTGGGGTTGAGGCTGTAGTTGTCGACCGGCCAGCCCCGCGGGTACACGACCTCGGGCAAGCCGCGCTCGGCCGCGCGGCGCTTGATCTCGGTGAGGTTGTCGGGGTCGGGTCCCTCAGGCGGCAGCGACCAGGGTCTGCGGCCGGTGGTCTGCAGGACGTGGCCGAAGGAGATCGGCTGCCACTCCGGCTGCTCGACCCCGGCCTCGGCGAACAGCCCGCTGATCCGCTCGGCGGCCAGATACGAGTAGGGCGAGCTGAAGTCGTAGTAGAAGACCGCGCGGTCGCTCATGCTCGTCTCACAGGTCAGGGCTCCGCATTCCCGCGACCATGTAGTACGCGGCGACCCCGCCGACGATGACCAGTACCACCGCCGGGCTGATGAAGGCCATGCCGACCGCGACGGCGTAGAGCGGGTTCCCGATCGTGAAGCCGACGGACATGCGGCGGACCTCCTCGTCGGGTATCTCTACGCCGAGCTTGTGACGGTGCGCGACGATGTACGTCCAGAACAGGCCGAAGGCGATGCCCATCGCCAGGAAGGCCAGCGCGTACACGAGGGCGGCCACCCTCTCGTCGGCGCCGGACTTGAGGTGCTCAGCCATCAACGCCGTCGAGAACGGGATGAAGACGACCGTCATCAAGACCAGCAGATTGAGGTAGAGCACGCCTCGATCGGTGCGCTTGAGGTGGTCGAGCAGGCCGTGGTGGTTGACCCAGATGATCCCGATCACCCAGAAGCTGACGAAGAACGAGGCGAACGAGGGCCACTCCTCCTTGAGCTGATGCCAGAGGTTCTCGCCTTCGGGAACGTTGATCTCGAGGATCAGGAGGGTGATCGCGACCGCGAAGACCCCGTCGCTGAAGGCTTCGAGGCGGCTGGTCTTCACCGCTGCCTAGGCGTGAATGGCCCAGCCGTCGACGGCGCGGGCTCCGTCGAGAACCGCCTCCGACATCGTCGGATGCGGATGGATGATCCTCTCGAGCTCCGGATAGCCGCCCTCGAGCGCCATGACGTTGACGATCTCGCTGATCATGTCGCAGGCGATGTTGCCGACGATGTGGGCGCCGAGGATCTCGCCGTACTCCGGATCGCCGACGATCTTCACCAGGCCGGCACGATCGTCGTAGACGACCGAGGCGCCGGCGCCGCCGAGCTTGAACTTGCCGACCTTGATCTGGCGACCGCTCTCCTTCGCCTGCTCCTCGGTCATGCCGACGCTCGCCACCTGCGGGTGGCAGAAGGTCGCTCCGGGGACGAGGTCGATGTTGACTGCCTCGGTGGGAGCACCGGCGGCGGTCTCGACGGCGACCACACCCTCCTCCTCGGCCTTGTGGGCCAGCGCCGGGCCGCGGACGAGATCGCCGATGGCGAAGACCCCGTCGGCCGTGGTCCGCTGGAACTCGTCGATCTCGATCTGGCCGCGTTCGCTGGTCTTCACGCCGGCGGCCTCGAGGTTGAGCGGGTCGGTGTCCGGCCGCCGACCTCCCGCGATCACCAGGTAGTCGGCCTCCACCTCCTTGTCGCCGGCCTTCACCGTGACGACGTTCTTCTGCTCGGTGACGCTCTCGACCTTGGTCCCCGTCAGCACGTCCATGCCGTCCTTCTTGAACTGGCGCTCGACGACGCGGGCGATGTCCTTGTCCTCGAGCGGGAGGATCTGGTCGAGCATCTCGACCAGCGTGACCTCCGTGCCCAGGCGGGAGTAAGCGGAGGCGATCTCCGAGCCCGACGCTCCGGCCCCGGCGACCACCAGCGACTTCGGCATCGACTCGAGGGAATAGGCACCCCAGGTGTCGATCACTCGGTCAGAGAAGTCGACCCCGGGAATCGGAAGGGCGACGGAGCCGGTGGCGAGGATGATCGCCTTGGCCTGATGTTCCTCGTCGCCCACCTTGACCTTGCCCGCGCCGGCCAGCGAGGCCTCGCCGTGGAGGAACTCGACCTTGTTCTTGTTCCAGAGGAACTGGACGCCGTCCTCGAGCGTCTTGGAGACCTTGGCGCGGCGCTCCTGGAGCGCCTTCCAGTCGATCGAGGTACCACTCGCCTTGATTCCAAGATCGGCTCCCTCCTCGATCACGGTGGAGAAGATCTCGGCCGTGTGCAGCACGGTCTTGGCCGGAATGCAGGCGTAATTGAGGCAGCGGCCGCCGGCTTTGTCCCGCTCTACGACCGCCGTCTTCTGCCCGAGCTGGGCGGCGCGAATGGCGGCGACATAGCCCCCGGGGCCGCCTCCGATCACGATTACGTCGTACTCGGCCATCGTCGAGCGACTCTATCGGAGGGAATCAGCCGGCTTCGCCATGAAACGGGTTGCGCTGACGCGCACCCTCGCATCTGCTTCAGTCCGCCCCCGGCGGCTCGGGCATCTGGATGCGCGCCATCGCCCGGATCATGAAGTAGAAGAGCGCGCCCGATCCCCCCAACAGCAGAAGCGTCCCGACGGCCTGCAGGACGGAGCTGACGACCACCAGGCCGAAGGCGCTGGCGAGGATCATCAGCAGCAGCAGGGTCTGGAACCCGAGCACGGCCCAGTAGCGGGAGCGCCACATGCCGATGGTCATCACCCAGAAGACGATCGCGAAGGCGACGATTGGAGCGGGTCTGATCTCGCGGTCGCCCGCGTTCACTCCGGCGATCGCGAGGACCGCCGAGACGGTGAAGATCACCCCGAGGACGCCGGCGACGACTGCCCCTACGGTCACCGCCGTGGGCCGCTCGCCCGGCTCGAGCGGCTCGAGCTTCGCGCGCGCCTCGTCGTTCCTCTCCTCGTAGCGGCGTGCCATTCTCTCCTGGAAGTTCTCGGAGGGCGCCTTATCGCCGTTGCCCTGCTCGGTCGCAGCCGCCGGCTGAGCTTCGACGGGGACACTCGGGCGCTCCGCCGAGCGGCGCTTGCGCTTCTGCCGCTCGGCTCGCTTTCTGTCGCGGGCGCCGGTCATTCGCTCGGAGCTTCTCGGGCGGCAGGGTCGACCGCATCGAAGAGCGCCGTGGCAGCGGCCCGCGGGTCCTCGGCGTCGCGGATCGCGCGTACGACGCAAAGTCGCTCGGCGCCGGCCGCCACGACCTCGTCCACGTTGCCGGGATCGATACCGCCGATTGCGAACCAGGGAACCGGCGCGACCTCGGCCGCCGTTCGAACCAGCTCGAGGCCGGTGGCGGGCCTGCCCTCCTTCGTGGGCGTCTCCCAGATCGGCCCGACGCTGATGTAGTCCACCGGCTCGCTCGCCGCTGCCTCGATCTGCTCGCGGGAGTGGGTCGAGAGCCCGACGATCGCGTCGGGGCCCATGATGCGGCGCGCCTCGTCGGGGCCGATGTCGTCCTGGCCTACGTGGACACCGTCGGCGCTCAGCTCGATGGCCAAATAGGGATCGTCGTTCACGATGAAGAGAGCGCTGTAGGTGTTCGCGAGCCGCCGGAAGGTTCGTCCTGACCGCTCGATCACCGCCTTGGGCTGTTCGCGGTCGCGGAGCTCGACCATCCCGGCGCCGCCGCCCATCGCGGCGTTCAGCATGCGCTCCGGGTCGTCTCCGAGGGGGAGGGCGTCGCTGACGAAGTAGAGCCTCGCCCAGCGCAGCCGCTGGCGCCGCAGCTCGCCGATCGACTCGGGGGGCGCGAGATGAGAGGAGCCGGGCGCGGCGTCGGTCACTTCAACTCGCAGCCTAGATCAAGGGATCCAGCACGAAACGAGTGGCTCCTCGGTTTTGCCTGCGAGCCCCCTCGCACTACGATGAATGGGAACGGGAGCCCACCACGGGCTGAGAGGGCGGCTGAAGCGCCGCCGACCGTCGGAACCTGATCCGGGTAATGCCGGCGCAGGGAGGTAGATGGGCAGAGAAGCGGACAATCGATACGACGCGATCTTCGTCGGCGGCGGCGTGATCGGCCTCGCCTGCGCATGGCGGGCGTCCCAGCGCGGGGCGCGAGTGTGCGTGCTGGAGCGGGACCGCCCGGCGGCCGGCGCGACTGGAGTCGCGGCGGGTATGTTGGCCCCGGTGGGAGAGGCGTCCTGGGGCGAGGAGCGGCTCCTGGTCTTCAACTTCGAGTCGCTGGGGCGCTGGCCCGGCTTCGCCGAGCAGCTCGAGAGCGAGGCGGAGCTGGAGGTCGGCTTCTCGCAGTCCGGAGCGCTGCACGTGGCTGTGGATCGCGACGAGGCCGAGGAGCTGCGGCGCCGCTTCGAGCTGCATCGAAGTCTCGGACTCGATTCGGAATGGCTGTCCGGGCGTGAATGCCGGCGGCTCGAAGCCGGGTCTCGCCACGGTCGTTCGCGGAGGCGCCCACGTGCCCGGCGAGGCCAGTGTCGATCCGAGGAAGGCGGTCGCGGCCCTGCTCGCGGCGCTCGATCGCCGAAGCGTCGCCGTCCATTCCGGCGCGGCGGTGATGGGCGCCGAGCGTCAGGCTGGCGCCTGGCGCGTGGTGACGGCGGATGGACAGGTGCTCGAAGGGTCGAGCCTCGTGCTCGCCGCCGGCTGCTGGTCGGGCCAGGCGCGCTGGCTGCCCGCGGGCGCTCCTCCGGTCCGGCCCGTGAAGGGTGAGATCCTGACGCTTCGCGGCTCGGCCGACAAGCCGGCCTGCGATCGCATCGTGGCCGGGGAGCGGGTCTACATGGTGCCGAGGGCGGACGGGCGCCTGATCGTCGGCGCGACTGTGGAGGAGCGGGGCTTCGACACGACCGTCACGGCCGGCGGGCGTGCACGAGCTGCTGCGCGAGGCCTACCGGGTGATCCCGGAGATCGCCGAGCTCGAGCTGGTAGAGGCGACCGCCGGCCTGCGGCCCGGTTCCCCCGACAACGCGCCTCTGATCGGGCCCAGCGATGCCGAGGACTTGCTGATCGCGACGGGGCACTTCCGCAACGGCGTGCTCCAGGCTCCGGTGACGGCGGACTGTATTGCGGCCCTGCTCGCAGGTGAGACGCCCCCGGTCGACCTGGAGCCGTTCTCGCCCCAGCGGTTCGCCGGGCACCCCGCGGACTCACCGGTGGAGGTCGGATGAACGTCGAGCTGAATGGCGAGCCGGTCGCGCTCCCGGAGGGGTCCTTCGTCACCGAGGCGGTTGAGGCTTCGGGCGCGTCCGGGGACCAGCGCGGACTGGCGGTCGCCATCGACGGCGAGGTTGTGCACCGCAGCGAGTGGGGTCGGACCTCGCTGCGGGAGGGGCAGAAGGTGGAGGTCCTGGCCGCGATCCAGGGTGGCGCCGAGAACGGGTTCGAGCTCGGCGGTCGAAGCTGGGGCTCCCGGTTGATAGTCGGGACCGGCGGCTTCCGCTCGCTCGAGCAGATGGAGGAGGCCCTGATCGCATCGGGCACCGAGATCGTCACGGTGGCTCTACGCCGGGTCGATCCCGAGGCCGAGGGATCCGTCGTGGACGTGATCCGGCGCCTCGGTGTCTTCGTCCTGCCGAACACCGCCGGGTGCTACACGGCGCGGGACGCCGTGCGCACGGCGAAGCTCGCCCGCGAGGCGTTCGAGACCGACTGGGTGAAGCTCGAGGTGATCGGCGACGATCGGACGCTCCTCCCCGACGCGGTGCAGCTGGTGGAGGCTGCCGAGACCCTCGTCGACGACGGCTTCACGGTGCTGCCCTACACCAACGACGACCCGATTCTCGCCCGGCGGCTGGAGGAGGCGGGGTGCGCGGCGGTGATGCCGCTCGGATCGCCGATCGGGTCAGGGATGGGGATCCGCAACCCGTACAACATTCAGATCATCGCCGAGCGCTCCGGAGTGCCGGTGATCCTCGACGCCGGGATCGGCACCGCCTCGGATGCGGCCCTGGCGATGGAGCTGGGCTGCGACGCCGTCCTGCTCGCCAGCGCGGTCTCGCGCGCCGAGGATCCCGTGGGAATGGCGACCGCGATGCGCGCCGCGGTCGAGGCCGGCTGGGCCGCTCGGCAGGCCGGGCGGATCCCGCGGCGCCTGCACGCCGAGGCCTCGACCTCACTCGAGGGAAGGCCGGAGCTCTCCTAGGGCCGCCCGGCGGACTAGCCGCGCCGCCGGCTGATCACACGATCGACCGCCTCACCGACCGACCCGAAGACCCAGCCGACGCCGTGCGCTGCTCGGTTCACGATCGACTCGTCCAGTGGAGCCGAGGTCCGGTCCGGATCCGCTCCGAGTTCGACCGCGGCCTCGCGGACGGCGTCCAGGTTCGATTCGAGGCGCCCGGCCCACTCCTCGCAGAATCCGGCCATGCTCCGATCACCACGGGCCCGAGCGAGCTCGGCGAGGTGTCGCAAAAGCGTCGTCACGTGCTCCATGTCGAGGACCGCCGAGCGAACGACCAGTCCGGTATCGCCGCCCCGGTCGGCGATCACGGTACGCAGGTCGGCGATGCGCGCTCCCATGCCCTGAGCCATCGGGCTCCCGTAGAGGCCGTAGGTCGCTGTGCGGGGACCGAGTTCGGTGAGTAGGACGGAGGTCTCGGCCGCGCCGTCCTTGAGGCGCTCGGCGATCGCCGTCCCCTCGAGCGCCGATGCGATCCTCCGCCACCTCGTGATCAGCTGCCGGCACGCCGCGTAGAGCTCCCGGTAGGCGCGGTGCTCCGCGGGGTGGAGTTCGGTTCTCTCGGTCGACATCGCTCCGGGATTGTGACCCTCGACGGCGACTCAGGAGTCGAGGTACTTGCGCACCCCGCGGAGATCGCCGACCAGCAGCGCCATCGCGTCGTCCCTGTCCTTGGGATCGGCCCGGAGGATCGCGGAGGGGTGGAGCGTGGGCACCGCCGTGCGCCCGAGCCTCGACTCGAGGAACTCCCCGTGATCCTTCATCACCCGGGCCTTGGAGCCGATTACGGCCCTGACCGCCGTAGCTCCCAGACAGACGAGCAGCTCGGGATCGACCACCTCGACCTCCGCATCGAGCCAGGGAGCGCACGCCTTGATCTCTTCCGCGCGCGGCGTCTGGTGGATGCGGCGCTTGCCCTGCGGCTTCCACTTGAAGTGCTTGACGACGTTGGTGACGTAGGCGTCGCCGCGTTCGATCTCCGCCTCCTCCAGGGCCCGGTCGAGGACCTTGCCGGCGGGACCGACGAACGGGTGGCCCTCGATGTCCTCGCGGTCGCCGGGCTGCTCGCCGATCAGCATCAGCCGTGCCCGCTTCAGCCCCTCCCCGAAGACCGTTTGCGTGGCGGTCTCGTGGAGGGGACAGGCGGTGCACCCGGCCGCGGCCTCGCGCAGCGACTTCAGGGTCGGCCGCTCGGGGATCAGTGCCGTCGCGCCGCTGGTCTCCTCGCCGGTGAGGGGGAGCTGGCTCACGAGGGTCTCCTACCCGGCGTTCAAGCGAGGCAGTCGGGAGCGCTGAGGACGGCTACCGGACGAGTTGGTAGAGGGTCTCCCAGTCCGGCCTGCACGCAGCCGCAAACTCATCGACCTGCGCGTGAGCGACCTCCAGACCGAAGTCGCCCGAGATCGAGACGGGCTGGATATCCCCAGCGGGCGCCACGTGCAGCTCCCGAGCCTCTGCCTGATCGGGCCCCCTCTGCTCGGGAGGGCCGAACTCGATCCGGTCGTAGAGGCAGTTGAGGAACTCCTCGCATTCGTCGTCCGCCGTGCCCTCGATTCGCAACAGGTGGACGACGTGTTCCTGCATGTGACCGATCCTTTCACAGCGAACGATGCGCCGGAGAGTATGCGAACATATGTTCGTATCACCTGACGGAAATTGCAACACTCCAAACGGATGCGCTGGGATTCACAAAGAGTCGATCGAGAGCACGGACGGAGCCTGCCGGGCCTGGACGTCGAACGGGTTCGGACCTTCGATGCTCCGGAGGCCCTCGGCATCAACTTCCACGAGGTCCGGGCCAAGTCGGCGCTCAACAAGGTGCCCGGTGACTTCCTGCCGTTCAACTACACGGTGAACGCGTTTCGAGGCTGTGCACATGCGTGTAAATACTGCTTCGCTCGGAACACCCACACGTATCTAGATATGGACGCCGGCCGCGACTTCGAGCGCGAGATCGTGGTCAAGGTGAACGTTCCGGAGCTGCTGCGTGCCGAGCTCAATCGCCCGAGCTGGAAGCGGGAGCTGGTCGCCTTCGGGACGAACACCGACCCGTACCAATGGGCGGAGGGGAAGTACGAGCTGATGCCCCCCATGATCAAGGGCGCTGCTCGAGGCCGAGACACCGACCTCGATCCTGACCAAATCACCGCTCGTACTTCGAGACCTGGATGTACTCCTCGAGCTCGCCGAGTTCGCGGATGTGAGCGTGAACCTCTCGGTGCCGACGCTCGACGAGAAGATCTGGCGCGAGACGGAGCCGCACACCCCGCATCCGCGTAAGCGCCTGGAGGCGGTTGCGAAGTTCAACGAGGCGGGGATCCCCTCGGGCGTCCTGATCGCACCGCTGATGCCGGGGATCAACGACTCTCCGGAGCTGGTGGACGAGATCGTCTCGATCGCGGAGGAGTCGGGAGCGACCTTTGTGAACGGGATCGCCCTGCACCTCCGGCCGGGGGTGAAGGAGGTCTTCATGTCCTGGCTCTCCGCGGCGCGCCCGGATCTGGTTCCCCGCTACGACAGGCTCTACGAGGGTCGCGCGTACGCGCCGAACGCCGAGCGGAAGCGCATCGGCGCCCTGGTCCGCACGCCGAACCTCTCCGACGACCCGCGCTACAGCCGTCGCGCCCGGCTCGAGGCGAGGCGCGCGAAGCGGGCCCAGGAGGCCGAGCATCGGGAACCCCAGCAGACGAAGCTCTTCTAGTCGCGCTCGCTCCGAGCGAAGACCTGGTTTCCCATTGGCTTCCTCGCATTTCCCCCAATCAGGTAGGGAATGGAAAGGTTGTTGATCCAAAAGGTCGAGAACCTGCTACCGTGCCGCCGTCTTGTCAAGGAACCCAATGAAGAAAGGTCACAAAGTCTCTATGACTCAGGCACAGAACAGGCGCCGCCCGAGGCGGGCGGTCGCATCTATCGGGCTCGCCCTGGCGGCTCTGGGCGCGGCGATCGGGATCGCGGCCTGCGGCGGCTCGGCGAGCGGAGCAGGGACGATCAATCTGGTCGCCTACTCGACTCCCCAGCAGGCATACGAGGACAAGCTTGAGCCTGGATTCAAGGACACGACCCAAGGCGATGGCGTGGAGTTCTCCAATTCCTTCGGAGCTTCCGGTGATCAGAGCCGCGCGGTCGAATCCGGCCAGCCGGCCGACGTTGTCGAGTTTTCACTCGAGCCCGACATGACGCGGCTGGTCGACGCCGGGATCGTCGACTCGAACTGGAACCAGAACCAGTACAAGGGCATCGTCACGAACTCGGTCGTGACCTTGATGGTCCGGCCGGGCAACCCGAAGAACATCCAGTCCTTCGACGACCTCGCCCGGGACGACGTCGACGTGATCGACCCGAATCCGGCCACCTCCGGCGGAGCGCGCTGGAACATCATGGCCATCTACGGGTCACAGATCGCGGAGGGCAAGTCCGACGCCCAGGCGCAGGACTTCGTCAAGCAGGTCCTCGCCAACACCTCCGTTCAGGACTCAAGCGCGCGTGACTCGCTGCAGACGTTCTCCAGCGGCAAGGGCGACGTGCTGGTCGGCTACGAGAACGAGGCCATCCAAGGAAAGCAGGAGGGCATCGATCTCGAGTACGTCACACCCGACAACACGATCCTGATCGAGAACCCGATCGCAGTCACGAAGGATTCTCCGCCTGAGGCCCAGAAGTTCCTGGACTTCCTCTACACGGAGCCGGCGCAGCAGGACTTCGCTGACGCGGGCTATCGCCCGGTTGTCAGGTCCGTCGCGGACAAGAACGCCAGCAAGTTCCCGGTTCCGTCGGGGCTCTTCACCATCGCCAAGTTCGGTGGTTGGAGCAAGGTCGCGGACCCGTTCTTCGGCGACAACGGCTGGGTGATCCAGGCCGAGAAGGACCTCGGCAACCCGACCAGCTAGCCGCTGGGAGCGAGCCGCTGATGGCGTCAGCCGACACCGCTGTAGCCAGGCCGCCGAGGGCGGGTCTCCGGATCCCCCTCGGCGGTGCGGCGCTTGCCCGCGGCAGCGCCACGCTGTGGATCAGCCTCATCGTGCTACTCCCTCTGGCGGCGGTCTTCAGCAGGGCGTTCGACGACGGGCTCGGTCACTTCTGGGATGCGATCTCCGACAAGGAGGCCGTCGCGGCAATCAAGCTCACGCTGGTCTCCTCACTGATCGTCGTCGCGGTCAATGCCGTGATGGGAACGCTGATCGCATGGGTACTCGTCCGCGACGACTTCCGGGGAAAGCGGTTGCTCAACTCGGTCATCGATCTGCCGTTCGCTCTGCCCACGATCGTCGCTGGGCTGACGCTGATTGCCCTCTACGGGCCCAACTCACCGATCGGGGTGCATGTCGCTTACACCAGGGCCGCGGTTGTGATGGCTCTCCTCTTCGTCACGCTGCCCTTCGTCGTCCGCTCCGTGCAGCCGGTGCTGCTCGAGGTCGATCGGGAGATGGAGGAGGCCGCTGCCTCGCTGGGCGCGCCGAACCACCGGATTTTCCGCAGCATCATCCTTCCCAACCTGGCGCCGGCGATCCTCGCGGGCGTCGCACTCGCCTTCGCCCGGGCGATCGGCGAGTTCGGGTCGCTCGTTCTTCTCACGGGGAACATCCCCTTCAAGACGGAGGCCGCTTCGGTCTACATCTTCGGGCGGGTTCAGACGAACGACCTTTCCGGTGCCGCGGCGGTCTCGGTCCTGCTGCTCGCCATCTCGGTGGGCCTGCTCTTCGCCCTCAACCTGTTCGCCAGCTGGAGGTCAAGGCATGAGCGCGCTTAGCCGCCGCTCGAGAATCGGGCTCCGCTCGATCGTCCTGCTGTACCTCGCCGCCCTGCTCCTGGTTCCCGTGGGCATGATCTTCTACCGGACCTTCGAGCACGGGCTGAGCCAGCCGATTGACGCGATCACCAGCCCTGACGGCCTGCACGCGTTCTGGCTGACGATCGTCTGCGTCGGGATTGCGGTGCCCTTGAACACCGCATTCGGTGTGATCACGGCGCTCGTTCTGGTCCGTCAGAACTTCCGCGGCAAGGCACTGCTCAATGCTGCGATCGACCTGCCTTTCGCGATCTCCCCGGTGGTCATCGGGCTGGCCCTGTTCCTCGTCTACGCGCCCCGCAACAGCTGGTTCGGGGAGTGGCTGATGGGCAACGGCGTCCAGATCATCTTCTCCCTCCCGGGGATGATCCTGGCAACGATCTTCGTCTCGCTGCCCTTCGTGGTGCGGGAGGTGATGCCGGTCCTTCAGGAGATCGGCACCGACCAGGAGGAGGCGGCTGAGACCCTCGGGGCGACGCCTCGGCAGACCTTCTGGCGGGTGACCCTGCCCGCGATCAGGTGGGGCGTGACCTACGGTGTCGTCCTGGCAACCGCCCGGGCCTTGGGAGAGTTCGGGGCGGTAAGCGTCGTCGCGGGGAACGTCTCGGGGAGCGGCGGGACGCAAACCCTGCCGCTGTTCGTCAAGGACCAATTCGAGAACTTCAACCTGGCTGGGTCCTATGCCGCGGCGCTCGTTCTCGCGCTCCTCGCGATCGCGGTGCTCTTCAGCATGAACCTCCTGCAGCGGCGATCGGCAAGGAGTGCCGGGGCCGAGGAGGGTGAAGACCGGGAGCTGCCCGGCCCGGGCGTGTTCGTCCCACAGCCCATCGAAAAGGAGGCCTGAGATGGCCATCTCCGTCAAGAACGTGACCAAGCGGTTCGGCGACTTCGTCGCCCTCGACGATGTCTCGATCGAGGTGCCCGACGGAGGGCTGACGGCTCTGCTCGGCCCGAGCGGGAGCGGCAAATCCACTCTGCTGCGCGTGATCGCGGGCCTGGAGCAGCCCGACACTGGGCAGGTCCTGATCTCGGGTGAGGACAACACCGAGACTCGGGTGCAGGATCGGAACGTCGGCTTCGTCTTCCAGCACTACGCCGCGTTCAAGCACATGACCGTGTTCGACAACATCGCCTTCGGCCTCCGGATCAGGGGCGAGGGCAACGGGACGATTCGTGAGCGGGTCAAGCAGCTGATCGAGCTCGTCCACCTGAAGGGGTACGAGAAACGCTTCCCGAACCAGCTCTCGGGCGGGCAGCGCCAGCGGATGGCGCTGGCCAGGGCGCTGGCCGTGGAACCCCGCGTGCTGCTGCTCGACGAGCCCTTCGGCGCGCTCGACGCCAAGGTGCGGCAGGAGCTGCGCACCTGGCTGCGGCGCCTCCATGACGACGTGCACGTGACGACGATCTTCGTCACCCACGATCAGGAGGAGGCTATGGACGTCGCGGAGCAGATCATCGTCATGAACGACGGCAAGGTCGAGCAGTCGGGCGGACCGCGAGACCTCTACGAGGATCCGGCATCCGAGTTCGTCATGGGGTTTGTCGGGCCGGCGCACCGCCTCGGGGCGGCCTGGGTCCGGCCGCACGACGTCGAGGTGCGCCACGAGCCGAATGGGCAGACGATCGAGGCGATGGTCGATCGGATCGTCCACCTCGGCTTCGAGGTCAGGGTGGAGCTGACGCTGCCCGAGGGCGAGCACTTCTCGGTCCAGCTGACGCGAGACGAGGTCGACCAGCTCGAGCTGGCCGAGGGACAGATCGTGTTCGTGCGACCGCGTACGACCCGCGTCTTCGGAGCCGACGGAGCAGGCTCTCAGGTCACCAGCGATCCGGGGGTGCCCAGGTAAGCGTTCGTGGGTTGAGCGAGTCGGCGAGCCGCCACCGGGTCGCGTCGCCGAGGACGACGGCTAACGCGTACTCCAGGCTTCCGCCGGCTCGCTCAGCTCACGGACCTCGGCGGGAAGGTCTCCGCCCACCACGTCCGCGAGGCTGGTGTCCTCCATCACCGCCCGGATGTTGGCGCGGAGCGCGATCCAGACCTTCTGTAGCGGGACCGCCTCGCCCTTGTACTCGAGCGTCTCGGGTCCCTGGCCGCGAACACTCGCGAGCGGGCCCTCGACCGCGCGAACGATGTCGGCGAGGGTGACGTCCTCGGCCGGCTTGGCGAGCCAGTAGCCGCCCTGCGCGCCCCGGCGGCTGGCGACGATGCCGGTGTGCTTGAGCTCGCCGAGGATGTTCTCGAGGAACTTGAGCGGAATCTCCTGGGCGTCGGCGATCTGCTCGCCCTTGATTGGCTCTCCGCCCCCCGCCGCAAGCTCGATCGCCGCCCGGACGGCGTAGTCCACCTTCGCTGAGATCCTCATGCCACCGGGGACTTTAGTGGCCAGCCGTGCGGCGCCTAGACTTGAGCTTGCCCCCTTAAGTCAACTGGAGAGACGGCGAGACTTTTAATCTCGTAGTCCGGGTTCGAGTCCCGGAGGGGGCATTTTCAGCACGATTTGCAGGTATTTCGTCATGCGCGACCTGGATGATCAGGTTATGGCGAGGAAGGGGCAAGGGATCGACCCGGACCTGAAAGCTCCAGTGCCCCTCGTCGAGCGGAAGGGACGTCCTCCTGACCCGCGCCGAACGTGCCCGGTCAGGATGCGCCGCTGTGAGCGCCACGGCATGACCGAGTTCGCGCAGTACAGCAGGGGCCCCGGCCGCGGTCATCAGTGGTCGTGTAAGCGCTGTGTGGGCGAGGCGGTCACCCGCCGGAAGCAGAAGCTGAAGCGAACTCTCGTTGACGAAGCAGGTGGACGATGCGCAGTCTGTGGCTACGACCGCTGCATAGTCAATCTCGGGTTCCATCACGTTGATCCAGCCTCAAAGTCCTTCGCGATGTCGATGGCGGTTGGCAGATCGATCGCTGCGTTTCGCGAGGAAGCGAAGAAGTGCGTGCTGGTCTGCGCCAACTGCCACGGAGAGATCGAGGCGGGAGTGATCGCGAGCCCGCCGCCTGGGGCGAAGTTCAAGGGAAGTCGGCTGAGGGCCGCCTAGCTCGTTCGACGGTTCGGCGATCACTGAGTATGAGAGGCTCGGATCGTGGGAGAGCACGCTGACCTGATTCGGCGCATCTACGGCTTCGACTGGGCGACGGTCGGAAGTCGGCGCGAGGGCTTCGCCGAGCTCCGTGACGTGGTGGCGCCCGACTTCGAGTCGCGGCTCTCGCATGAGCTGGGAGATCGGGTGCTGACGGGCGTGGCGGGCCTGGAGGTGTTCGTCGAGGCGCTCGAGCAGGACTTCTCGGAATTCCACTACGACGGCGACGAGTTCGTGGAGATCGGCGACGACGGCGTTCTGGTCCTCGGCCGGATCTTCGCTAAGGCCAGGGCGACGGGGATGCCGCTCTACGGCGAGTTCGGCCACATCTGGACCGTTCGCGACGGTCTGGCCGCGCGGGTCGAGGCACATCGCGACCGCGACGAGGCGCGCAAGGCGGCCGGCACCTCCTGAAGCTGCCTAGTGCCGGAAGTGGCGGCGCTTCGTGAAGACCATCGCGACGCCGGCGGCGTCACAGGCCTCGATCACCTCTGCGTCGCGCTTCGAGCCGCCCGGCTGAATGACGGCGGTTGCACCGATATCGATCGCCGCCTGCGGCCCGTCGGCGAACGGGAAGAACGCGTCCGAGGCGACCACCGACCCGCCGAGCAGCGGCTCGGCGTCGGGTCCACGCGAGTCCTTCGCCTTCTCGATCGCCAGGCGCACCGAGTCGACCCGGCTCATCTGACCCGCTCCGATCCCAAGGGTGGCCCGATCGCGAGCGAGGACGATCGCGTTGGACTTGACGTGGCGAACCACCCTCCAGGCGAAGAGCAGGTCCTCCCACTGCTGATCGCTCGGCTGGGTCTTGGTAACGACCTCCATCAGCTCTCTCGGCTCCGGGGTCCCATCGGGGTCCTGCACGAGGATCCCGCCCCGCACCCGTTTGATGTCCGGCTCGATCTGGTGCGTCCGTCGCTCGGTGTCCTCGAGGATGCGAATGCCCTCCTTCTGCTGCAGCACGTCGAGCGCACCGTCCTCATATTCGGGCGCGATCAGCACCTCGATGAACTGCTCGTGCAGCCCCTCGGCCAACGCCCTGTCCACCGGGCGGTTCAGCGCGATCACGCCGCCAAAGGCAGACAGCGGATCGCAGGCGAAGGCGGCCTCGTAGGCCCTCATCAAACGGGTCGCGCTGTCGCGCGTCCTCGCATCGACCCCCGCCTCGGCCACTCCGCACGGATTGTTGTGCTTGACGATCACGCATCCCGGTCCCTCGAGGTCCGCGAGCAGCGTCCGGGCCGAGTTGAGGTCGAGCACGTTGTTGAACGAGAGCGGTTTGCCGTGCAGCTTCGCCACCCGCGAGAGGACGTGCGATCGGACCCTCGGCTCGACATACAGTGCCGCCCGTTGGTGCGGATTCTCCCCGTAGGAGAGATCGAGCTCCTTCTCCCACGCCGTCACCCAGTGGGACGGCAGCTGCTCGTAGCGGCGTGCGAACCAGCGGCTGATCGCCGCGTCGTAGCGCGCCGTGTACGCGAACGCCTCGTTCGCGAGCCAGTGTCTGGTCGCCGCGGAGAGCTCCCCCGTCTCCTCCAGCTCGTCGAGTACCGCGTCGTAGCTCTCGGGCCGCACCACCACCGCCACGAAGCGGTGATTCTTCGCCGCGGCCCGGATCATCGTCGGCCCTCCGACGTCGATGTTCTCGATCGCCTCCTCCTCGGGAACATCCAGGCCAGCCACTGTCTGCTCGAACGGATAGAGGTTCACGCAGACGAGGTCGATCGGCTCGATCTCGTGCTCCCGCAGCGTCTCGGAGTGCTCCGGGTTGTCACGAACCGCGAGGAGCGCGGCATGCAGATGCGGGTGAAGCGTCTTCACCCGTCCATCGAGGATTTCGGGGAACCCGGTCAGCTCCTCGACGGGCCTCGCGGCGACCCCGGCCTCGCGCAGCACCGAGAGTGTCCCGCCGGTGGAGATCACCTCCACCCCCTGCTTGGCCAGCCCGGCCGCGAACTCCGCCACGCCGGTCTTGTCGGCCACCGAGACCAGCGCGCGGCGGACCGGCAGCGATTCGCCGGCCGGCTCCGGGGCGATCTCGGGAGAGGGGGTCGACACGAGAGAGGCGAGTCTAAGACCCGGGATCGATGTGGACGACCCGAGGATTGTCCTCGTCGATCCGCACCCGCCCCGCCGCAATCAGCCTGATCGTCTCCGGCAGCAGCGCGTGCTCGCTCGCGTGAATCGCCTTCTCGGCCTCGTCCCAATCCCGACTCGGCGGAATCGGCACCGGCCGCTGCAGGATGATCGGCCCGGAGTCCACCCCCTCGTCGACGAAGTGCACCGTCACCCCGGTGATCTTCGAGCCATGGTCGATCGCCTGCTGCAGCGCATCGATCCCAGGGAAGGACGGCAGCAGGGCGGGATGCACGTTGATCACGCGGTTCCGGAACCGGCCGACGAACTCCGGCGAGAGCAGCTGCATATAGCCGGCGAGCACCACCAGGTCCGCTTCCCGCTCCTCGATCCAGTCGCCGAGCACCCGATCGCGCGCCGCGCGGTCCCCGTACTCGTCGGTCGGGAAAATCGCCGCCTCGACTCCCGCCTGTCGCGCCCGCTCGAGTGCCCTGGCCCCCGGCTTGTCGGACCCGACGCCGACGACGTCGATTCCCTCCTCACCGCCATGCAGCTGGTTGAGGATCGCCTGCAGGTTGGTGCCGCTGCCCGAGGCGAGGACCACGATGCGGAACTGACTCACGTCCGCATCCTTTCGGATCGTCCGGCGCGGGGACGCCTACCGAGAGGCCGGAACGACCGCGATGTCCTCGAGCGCGAACTTGCCGTTCGCCGACTCGGGATCGCCCAGCGGATAGTCGCCCGTGAAGCAGGCATCGCAGTGCTTCTCCCGCGGTGTGCCGATCGCCTCGTACACCGCGTCCATCGAGAGGTAGGCCAGGGAGTCCGCTCCCAGCTCCTCCGCGATCTCCTCGACCGTCTTGTCGTGGGCGATCATCTCCTCGCGCGTGGACATGTCGATCCCGTAGTGGCAGGGATGGCGGATCGGCGGCGCCGAGATCCGCAGGTGGACCTCCTTCGCCCCCGCGTCCTTCAGCATCGCGACGATCTGGCGCGTCGTGTTGCCGCGCACGATCGAGTCGTCCACGACCACCACCCGCTTGCCGGCGACGATCTCGGGGAGGGGGTTGAACTTCATGCGCAGACCGTGCTTGCGCAGCTCCTGGCCCGGCTGGATGAAGGTCCTCTGGACGTAGCGGTTCTTGATCAGTCCGTCGTCCTTGGGCAGCCCAGCCGCACGGGCGAACCCGTTGGCCATCGGGTTGCCGGAGTCCGGCACCGAGATCACCAGATCCGCGTCGACCGGAGCCTCCTCGGCGAGCAGCTCTCCCATCCTGCCGCGCACCTCCTGCAGCACCCGGTTCTCGAGCCGGGTATCCGGACGCGAGAAGTAGATGTGCTCGAAGACGCACTGCGCGGGCTGCTCCCCCGTGATCACCGGCTTCAACTCGAGGCCCTTGGCCGTCAGCGACACCATCTCGCCCGGCTGGACTTCCCTGATCATCTGCGCGCCGATGATGTCGAACGCGCAGCTCTCCGAGGCGACCACGAAGCACTCGGGGAACCCGTCGCTCGGCTTCATCTTGCCGAGGGCCAGCGGCCGCACGCCGTGCGGGTCGCGAATGGCCACCACGGCGTGCTTGGTCATCACCACGGTCGAGTAGGCGCCCTCGAGCCGCGGCATCACCTCGGCCACCGCGTCCTCGATCCACTCGTCGCCCTCTCCCGCGGTGCGGGAGAGGAGCGCGGCCATGATCTCCGAGTCCGAGGTGCCGCGCAGGTGCACGCCCGCCTCGGTGAGCTCGTTGTAGAGCTCGACCGCGTTGGTCAGGTTGCCGTTGTGCGCGAGTGCCAGCTCACGGCCGTCGTCGCGCCAGACCGGCTGCGCGTTCTCCCAGGCCCCGCCGCCGGTGGTCGAGTAGCGGACGTGGCCGATCGCCATGTCGCCGGCAAGCGCGCGGAGCTTGTCCTCGTCGAAGACCTGTGAGACCAACCCGAGCTCCCGCAGCGTGGTGATGTGGCCGCCTTCGCAGGTGGCGATCCCCGCCGACTCCTGGCCACGGTGCTGGAGCGCGTAGAGCCCGAAGTACGCGAGCCGCGCAACGTCGCGGCCGGGCGCGTACACGCCGAATACCCCGCACTCATCGCGCGGGCCATCGCGATCGGGAACGTCGAAGCGCGCGTCAGTCAAGTCTTGTGGAGGTATCTCAACCTCTGGAGATCGAATGGGCGAGCAGGAGGTCAGCCCGCAGATTGAGGGTAGCAGCGGGCAAGGCGCGCCCCGCGGCGTTCACTCCCCCAAAATGCGCCGATTTGCAGGGCCAGAGCCGCTCCCGCCACGGGCAGAGCATTTTTCGATCCCACCCGCTACTTCTTCTTCTTGGCCTGCTTGATCAGGGTGACCTTGACCTGCTGGGTGTTCGGCACCCCCGCCACGTCGGCCGGGACGAAGTGGATGAAGACGGTCACGCTTGCCTTGGCCTTCGCCTTGCTCTTCTTCTTCAGCTGCTTCTTGATCTGCTTGTTGAGCTTCTTCGCCGTCTTGCCAGTCGGCTTCACCGCGAGCTTGAAGGACGAGGCCTGGGTGATCGTCAGTCCGACCTGCTTGACGCCGGCAGCGGTTGCATTGACGTCAGGCGGGGTGTTCGTCTGGTTCAGCGTCACCTGGCCCGGCCCCGGCACCTTGGCATTGATCGACGCCGTGCCCTTCTTCTTGTTCTTCTTGATCGAGTTGACGGTGATCTTGTTGGAGGGCGCCGCGGCCATGAAACATGGATCGGTGGGACCGGTGATCAGGCTCGGATTCGGCGACCCGCCGTTCAGATTCGCCCGCCCGATGAAGTCGGTCGACCCCGAGTTTCCCCAGAAGACGAACTGCGAGTTGACCGCCACGCCGCAGACGTCATTGCTGGCTGGGACGGCGCTGGGGATGAACGCGTTGTGCAGGCGAGCCTCCCGCCAACCGGCACACGGCCGATCGCCTTGCCCGCATTGCCCCAGTAGAGGAAGTTGGGGTCGACTGCAAGTCCGCAACCTGGCGAAACGGTCGACAGCCCCGGAACGAAGTTCAGGTTCGGGCCGGCGCCGTCTGCTCCGGCCCTCCCGATCCGGTCTCCGCCGGCGCCGTTGACGTCCAGCCAGTAGACAAAGTTCTGATCGGCGGCGATCCCGCACGGCATCGACGTCCCGAAGTCGACCAGGCTGGGATTGGGCGCACTGCCGTCGATGTTGGCCCGCCCGATCGTCCCCGTACTGCTGTTCACCCAGAAGATCCCGGTGCTGTGACCGCGATGTCGGGTGGTGCGACCAGGAGCGAGAAGCTCACCCCGGCAGCATTGGGGATGAAGTTGGGATTCGCGCCGCTGCCATCGAGGTTGGCACGCCCGATCGAGCTGGTGGGACCCATGCTTTGGGTCCAGTAGATGAACTTCGAGTCCACGGTGACGCCGTGGACGCCGCTGAGACCGCTGATGAACGAGTTGTTCGCGCCGGTGCCGTTGATCTTCGCCCGGCCGATCGTCGTCTGCCCCTCGTTTCCCCAGTAGACGAAGTTGCCGTGCGCGTGCGGTGGCGCGATCAGCAGGGCCAGGGCCGCGAGCACCGCTGCGGCCAGAAGCGTGAGCACGGCGCGCCTGCGCAGCGGATGGGGCTGCTGTGCGTGATGCGAGTGGCCGGCGTGCGAAAAGCGTCGCCCGAGCACCCTTCGATCCTACTCCGCAATCGCCCTGGTATTCGCCCGATCTAGAGTCGTTCGGGCAGCGAGCGCCAGGCACGCTCCGCGTCAGTCGAGCGCCACCGAGACGTCGCGCTCGGCGGCTGACAGCGAGAGGCGATCCCCGCCGACGGAGCCGATCTCGAATGCATCGACGCCGGCCTTCTCGGCCACCGCGAGGAGCTCGTCGAGGCGATCGCTCTCGACGCCGAGGATGACTCCCACCCGGCCCCTCGCCGAACAGGCAACTCTCGCCGGAGCCACCGCGCAGCTCGACCAGCGGATCGAGGTCGGCCTCGATGCCGGAGCCAGCCGCGATCGCCATCTCCGCCAGCGCGCAGGCGAGGCCGCCGTCGCTGACGTCGTGAGCGGCCCTGGCGATCCCCTCGCGCGCCGACGTGCCGGACGAAGCCGAGCGCCTCGGCGATGGCATTGATCTCCACCTGCGGCAGCCCGGCGTCGAGCTCGCCCCGCTGCTTGGCCAGCTCCGAGCCGGCCAGCGAGGGCGCGAATGGGCCGACCAGGACCAGCCGGTCTCCTTCGCCGGGCGCGATCCCGGGCGCCCGCGCCGGATCGGGCAGTTCGCCGACCATGCCGACGACCGGCGTCGGGTAGATCGGGCCGTGCTCGGTCTCGTTGTAGAGCGAGACGTTGCCGCCCACGACCGGGAATCCGGAGCCCCAGGCAGGCGTCGGCGAGGCCGAGCGTGGCCCGGTCGAGCTGCCAGGCGACGTTCGGGCTTCTCGGGGTTGCCGAAGTTGAGGCAGTTGGTCAGGCCGAGCGGCTCGGCGCCGACGCAGGCCAGGTTCTGGGCGCACTCGAACACCGCCTCGATCGTGCCGGCGTACGGATCGCAGGCGACCCGCCGCCCGTTGCCGTCGATCGCCACCGCGATCGCCCGGTCGGACTCGGGCAGCATCAGCACGGCCGCGTCCGCTTCCTCTGGCCGCCGCACCGTCCGCGAGCCGACCACCGAGTCGTACTGCTCGAAAGCCCAGCGCTTCGAGGCGACGTTGGAGGAGGAGAGGAGCCCACAGAGGATCGCCGAGGGATCACCCGGGTCGGCCGAGCGCCCGGCGCTCAGCGCGACCAGCTCGCCGAGCGTCTCGGAGTTGCCGTACAGCCAGCCCTGCGGCTCCTCGGGCTCGAGGTCGTAGAGGGGACATTCGTCGACCAGGGCGGAAACCGGGACGTCCCCGACCTCGACGCCGTCGTCGAGCACCCTGAGCCGTCCGGTCTCCGTCACCTCGCCGATCGCGGCCGAGCCGGTCTGCCACCGCTCGCAGGTCGCGACGACCTCGTCGAGCTTCGACGGTTCCACCACCGCCAGCATGCGCTCCTGGGACTCGGAGACCATCACCTCGAAGGGCTCGAGGTCGGCCTCGCGCAGGGGAACGCGCGCCACGTCGATGTCGATCCCAACGCCGCCCTTGGACGCCATCTCCCCGGCCGAGGAGGTCAGTCCCGCGGCGCCGAGGTCCTGAAGGGACACCAGCAGGTCGCGCTCGAGCAGCTCGAGACAGCACTCGAGCAGCTTCGACTCCTCGAACGGGTCGCCGATCTGGACGCTGGGCCGCTTCGAGTCGTCACCTGCCTCCAACTCGGCCGAGGCCAGCACCGAGGCGCCGCCGATCCCGTCGCGCCCGGTCGAGGCGCCCATCATCACCACCAGGTTGCCCGGGCCCGCGGCAGCCGCGCGGATCATCTCGTCGGTGCGGGCGAGGCCGACGCACATGGCGTTGACTAGGCAGTTGTGCTCGTAGGAGGGCTCGAAGTACACCTCGCCGCCGACGGTCGGCACCCCGATCGAGTTGCCGTAGTGGCCGATCCCGGCGACCGCACCCTCGAACAGGTAGCGCGACCGCTCGGACGACGGCTCGCCGAACCGCAGCGAGTCGAGCACGGCGATCGGGCGAGCGCCGATCGCGAAGACGTCCCGCAGGATCCCCCCGACACCGGTCGCGGCACCCTGGAAAGGCTCGACCGCGCTCGGGTGGTTATGGGACTCGACCTTGAAGGCGACGGCGTGGCCGTTACCGACATCGACAGCGCCGGCGTTCTCGCCCGGACCCATCACCACCCGCTCTCCCTCGGTCGGCAGCCGGACGAGCAGCTTGCGCGAGTGCTTGTAGGCGCAGTGCTCGGACCAGAGCAGCGAGAACATCGCCAGCTCGACGTCGTTCGGGTCCCGGCCGAGCAGCTCGGTGATGCGCTCGTACTCGAAGTCGGTGAGCCCGAGCTCGCGGTGTCTTGACTCGGATACCGCGCTCACGCGGCGGCGGCCTGCGGCGAGGCGGCCAGCGCCCGGAAGAGGGCGAGCCCGTCGTCGGATCCGGTCAGAGGATCTACGGCGTGCTCGGGGTGCGGCATCAGGCCCAGCACGTTGCCCGCCTCGTTGAGCACGCCGGCGACGTCCCGCACGCTGCCGTTCGGGTTCTCGCCCGGCGCGTAGCGAAACGCGATCCGCCCCCCCGCCTCCATCCGGTCGAGCTGATCGTCCGGGGCGAAATAGCGGCCGCTCATGTGCTTGACCGGAATCGAGAGCCGCTCGCCCTGTGCGAGCGCGGCCCCGAACGGTCCACCGAAGTCCTCAGCCACCAGCCCGACCTGCCTGCAGATGAAGCGCAGCCCCTCGTTCGGCAGAAGCGCACCCGGAAGCAGGCCGGCCTCGCACAGCACCTGAAAGCCGTTGCAGATGCCGAGCACTCGGCCGCCGTCCGCGGCGTAGCGCGCGACAGCCTCCATCGCCGGAGAGAAGCGCGCGATCGCCCCAGCCCGCAGGTAGTCGCCGTAGGAGAATCCCCCGGGAATGACCACGCCGTCGAGGCCCGAGAGGTCGGTCTCCTCGTGCCACACGAGCCTGCCATCGCCGACCCTTTGAACCGCCTCGAGCGCATCCCGCTCGTCGCACGAACCCGGGAACTGGATGACCCCGATCACGCCGGATCCCCGCCGTTCCCCGTGGCGCCCTCCTCGACCACGATCTCGTAGTCCTCGATCAGCGGGTTGGCGAGCAGCTTCTCGCTGAGCGAGTCGAGCTTGGCGGGATCGTCGACCTCCAGCTCGACAAGCCTCCCCACACGGACGTCGTGGATGCCCTCGAAGCCGAGCGCTGGAAGCGCACGCTCCACCGCCTTCCCCTGCGGATCGAGGATGCCCTCCTTCGGCCGAATCAGCACCTTGGCCTTCACGTTCCCAGCCTAGCGGCCACCAAGGCGCTCAATTTCGGAGCGAAGGGCGAAGCCCGGAGCGACTTGTGGGGGGCGCCTGCCGTGGCCGCGGCCTTGTGGCGAAGCCGTCAATCGAGCGTCCGGTCGGTGATTCGCTCGTAGGCCTCGACGTACTTCGCCCGGGTGTTCTGGACGACCTCGTCGGGAAGCTCCGGCCCCGGTGCGGTGTGGTCCCAGCCGACCGAGTCCGAGTAATCGCGGACGTACTGCTTGTCGAAGGAGGCCTGGGAGCGCCCCGGCTCATAACCGTCCGAGGGCCAGAACCGAGATGAGTCCGGGGTCAGGACCTCGTCGCCGAGCACGATCTCCGCGCCCGGAGAACTACCGAACTCGAACTTGGTGTCAGCGACGATGATCCCCCGCTCGGCCGCATGGTCGGCTGCGCGCCGGTAGATCTCGATGGAGATCCGCCGCAGCTCCTCCATCAGATGCCGGTCGCCGATGATCTCAACGGCCCGGTCGAAGTCGATGTTCTCGTCGTGCTCCCCGAGCTCAGCCTTAGTGGCCGGGGTGAAGATCGGCTCGGGCAGCTTCTCGGACTCCTTCAGGCCCGACGGCAGCTCGATCCCGCAGACCGCCCCCGTCTCCTGGTACTCGCGCCAGCCCGAGCCCGAGAGATAGCCGCGGACGACGCACTCGACCGGGTACATCTCGAGCCTGCGGACCCGCATGCCGCGTCCAGCCGCCTCGGGAGGGACGTCCTCGGAGATGAAGTGGTTGGGCACGATGCCGCCGGTCAGCTCGAACCAGAAGAGCGACATCTGGGTCAGGACCTTGCCCTTGTCTGGAATCTCGGTCGGCAGGATCACGTCGTACACCGAGATCCGGTCTGAGGCGACCATGATCAGCTCGCCGCCGTCCTCGTAGATCTCCCGGACCTTGCCGGAGCCGTGGTGTTTCAGATCCGCGAGGGACGTGGTCATCCGCCGCCGACCTCCGGTTGATACGCCGGGTGGGCCTTGGCCCAGTCGGCGATCTTGCCCGAGCCGGCCACGGTCTTGCCCTCGTCGAGCAGGAGCACCGGCAGGTTGATCTGTCCCGTGAGCTCCCGGACCTCCTCCCGGCCTCGGCGACGCTCCCCCCAGGTCCACGGCGCCAGGCGGTAGCCCGGGAGGTCTCGGATCTCGTACTCGTAGCCCGCCTCGTCGAGCGCCTTGGCGGCTCGTCCGCAGGGGTGGCCGATCGAGGCGTGACTCTTCTTCTGGCCGCAGGTGTAGAGGATCACGGCCCAAGCCTATCCAGGCGCGCCATCACCTCAGGGACGTGGACGAGGTAGGCGTCGTAGTCGAAAACCTCATCGAGGGGCAGCTGTGGAGCGGACGACGCGATCAGCTCCCGGAAGCTCGTTCCTTCGTCCCAGGCGCGCTGTGCGGACTCCTGGACGACGCGGTAGGCCTCGTCGCGGCTCATTCCGGAATCGACGAGCGCGGTCAGGGCGCGCTGGCTGAAGAGCGCCCCGTGGGTGAGCTCGAGGTTCTCGCGCATGCGGTCGGTGTGGACGGTCATCCCCTCGACTATGCGGGTGGCGATGTGCTGCATGTAGTCGAGCGCGATCGTGGCGTCCGGAATCACCACCCGCTCTGCCCCGGAGTGGGAGATGTCCCGCTCGTGCCAGAGCGCGACGTTCTCGAGGCCGACCTGCGAGTAGCCGCGCAGAACTCGCGCCAGGCCGGTGAGCCGCTCGGCGAGAATGGGATTTCGCTTGTGGGGCATTGCCGAGGAGCCCTTCTGTCCCGCTCCGAACGGCTCCTCGACCTCGCGCACCTCGGTCCGCTGAAGGTTCCTGATCTCGGTCCCGAAGCGCTCGAGGCCTGCGCCCGCGATCGCGATGCGCGCCAGGACCACGGCATGCCGGTCGCGCGGCACGACCTGTGTGGAGACGTCCTCCGTCCCGAGGCCGAGCGCCTCCATCACCCGCGCCTCGACGGCCGGGGGCACCGAGGCGTAGCTCCCGACCGCTCCTGAGAGCTTCCCGACGGCGACCTGCTCGAAGGCGTCGGTGAGCCGTTGAAGATTGCGGTCGGCCTCGAAGGCGAAGCCCGCGAGCCGGAGGCCGAAGGTGGTCGGCTCCGCGTGGACTCCGTGGGTGCGGCCGACGCAGAGGGTGTCGGCGAACTCCAATGCCCTGGCGACGAGTGCGTCGCGATATGCCCTCGCACCCCGCACGATGATCTCCCCCGCCTCGCGGAGTTGCAGCGCCAGGGCCGTGTCGAGGACGTCCGAGGAGGTGAGGCCGTAGTGCAGCCACCGTCCCTCCTCCCCGATCGAGTCGGACACGACGTCGACGAACGCGGCGACGTCATGGCCCGTGGTTCGCTCGCGCTCCTCGACCGCATCGACGGTGAACGAGGCCCGTTCGCGGCAGGCCCTGGCCGCCTCCTCGGGGACAACGCCCTCTGCGGCCCACGCGTCGGTCGCGGCCAGCTCGACCGCGAGCCAGGTCTCCATCCGGTGCCGCTGGCTCCAGACGGCGCCGATCTCCTCGCGTGTGTAGCGGGGGATCACGTTCTAAGTCTGAACTACTACGCCCTGAGCCCTAGGCGTTGATGATCCGGGCCGCGAGGATCCCCGCGTTCTTCGCGCCGTCGATCGCGACGCATGCGACGGGGACGCCGGGCGGCATCTGCACCGCGGAGAGCAGCGCGTCGAGGCCGCCGAGGGCCTTCCCCGAGATCGGGACGCCGACCACCGGTAGATCGGTGTGGGCGGCGGCGAAGCCGGGCAGCGCAGCCGACATGCCGGCGCCCGCGATGATCACCTTCAGACCACGCATCCGCGCGTTCACGCAGTAGTCGCGGGTCTCGTCCGGAGTCCGGTGCGCGCTCAGAACGCGGACCTCGTAGCGAATCCCGTGGTCGTGGAGTGCCTCCCCCGCGGGCTGGAGCTTGGGCTTGTCGTTCTTCGAACCCATGATAATTCCCACCAGCGGCGCGTCGACCTCGATCTCCTCGAACGCCTCCTCCACCTGGGGCATCGTCTCGACGGCTTCGCCCTCGGGCATCAGCTCCTCCGTTCCGTTGTCATTTCGTGGTCCACCGCCCGGGCGGCGATGTCGGTTCGCATCTGCTTCCCGTCGAAGCTGATCAGCTCGGCCGCATCGTATGCACGCCGCCGCGCCTCAGCGGCCGAGGCGCCGAGCCCGGTGACGTTGAGGACACGGCCGCCAGCGGTGACGATCTCCCCGTCGCGGCGGGCCGTCCCGGCGTGCGTGATCTCAACTCCCTCGAGCCCGGCCACTGAATCGAGCCCCCGGATCACGTCCCCCTTCGACGAGGACTCCGGATATCCGGCGGAAGCGAGCACGACGGTGACCGCGCAGTCCTCTCCGAAGTCCGCCTCGAGCCCGGTGAGGCCGCCCTCCGTCCGGGTCGCCAGGCAGAGGCCGATCAGGTCGGAGCGCAGGCGCGGCAGCACGGCCTGCGTCTCCGGATCGCCGAAACGGGCGTTGAACTCGAGCACCCTCGGCCCCGACTCCGTCAGCATCAACCCGGCGTAGAGGACCCCCTGATAGGGGATACCGCGAGCCTTCATCGCCGCCACAGTCGGACGGTGGACCAGGTCGGCGATGCGCTCGGCCTCAGCGGAGTCGATTCCGGGCACCGGCGAGTAGCTGCCCATGCCGCCGGTGTTCGGTCCCTCATCGCCGTCGTGGATCCGCTTGTAGTCCTGCGCCGGGGCAAGCGGCAGCACGTTCTCCCCATCGCAGAGTGCGAGCAGGGAGAGCTCCTCGCCTTCCAGGAACTCCTCGATCACGACGCGGGTGTCTCCGAACCGCCGCTCTGTGAAGAACACATCCACCGCCTCGTGCGCCTCGGCCTCGGTCGTCGCGATGATCACGCCCTTCCCGGCCGCCAGCCCGTCCGCCTTGAGCACGATCGGATACGAGGCGGGCGCCAGCTGCTCGAGCGCCTCTTCCCTCGAGCCGACGACGGTGTGGGCCGCGGTCGGGATCTCCGCCTCCTCCATCAGCCGTTTGGCGAACAGCTTCGATCCCTCGATCTGTGCGGCCGCACCGCGGGGCCCGAATGTGGCGATGCCTGCGTCCTCCAGCGCGTCGACGAGCCCCGCGACGAGGGGCGCCTCCGGTCCGACGATGACGAGGTCGATGCCGTTGTCCCGGGCCGCGCCGACGAGACCGTCGACGTCCTCGGCCCCGACGCGGACGATCGAAGCGTCCTCGGCGATTCCGGCGTTGCCCGGCGCGCAGAAGAGCTCGGGTTCGCTGGGCGAGCGTGAGAGTGCGCGGATGACCGCGTGCTCGCGTCCCCCGCCGCCGACGACGAGGACCTTCATGCCGAGACGTTCCTGGAGCTCAAAGCGACTTCGCGAACTCCTCGACCGGGATCGCGGACAGCGTCTGGCTGCTCATCGTGCCGCGCGAGCCGAGCTCGACGGAGACCTTGGCCATCGTCTGCGCGTCGGGCGCCTCGACGATGGTGATGAAGTCGTACGGGCCGAGGGTCGCCCACTGGTCCTTGACGGTCACCCCCAGTTGTTCGACCTCCTTGTTGACCTCCTGAATGCGGCTGGGGTTGTTCTTCAGCGTCTGCACGCCCTCAGAGGTCAGGTTGGTGAGCATCACGAACATCGCCATCTTGTCTCCTCTCCTGGTGACTTGCCCGGTAGGCCCCTTTCTTTCACTTTCGCACGCTCTGTGCAATCTCGGGGCGATCGACGCGCTCGTCCGGGGAAGCGGACATCATCCCGCTCATGCCCGATCATCCGCTCTTCGCCCGCTTCTACGACCGCCTCACCGCCAGGACCGAGCGCGCCGGCCTCGCGGATATGCGTCACCGGCTGCTGAGCTCGGCCTCCGGCCGCGTGCTCGAGCTCGGGGCCGGCACCGGCCACAACCTCGAGCACTACACGGACGCGGTGACCGAGCTCGTCCTCGCGGAGCCGGACCCGAACATGGCGAAGCTGCTCCGCGAGCGGCTCGACCGGGAGGGAACAGCCGCGGGGCACGCCACCGTCATCGAGGTGCCGGCCGAGGAGCTTCCCTTCGACGACGGCAGCTTCGACGTCGTCGTCGCCACTCTGGTCTTGTGCACGGTCGAGGACCCGGGTCGCGCTCTCGCCGAAGCGCGCCGGGTGTTGGTCGAGGGCGGGCGGTTCCTCTATCTGGAGCACGTGCGCAGCGCCCGGCCGGGGCTCGCCCGCTGGCAGAACTGGCTCGAGAGGCCCTGGGGATGGGTGTCCGGCGGCTGCCATCCGAACCGCGCGACGGACCAGTTGCTCGCCGGTGCCGGCTTCTGGATCGACAGCCTCGAACGCGACAAGCTCCCCAAGGCCCCCCCGCTGGTTCGCCCTGTGATCCGGGGCGTGGCTATCAGGCCGAGCGGGGTCAGCGAGGGCTGAGCCGGTCTAGCGCGGGCGGTCAGCCCGGTCGCCGCTCGCCGTCGCTGCTCACCGCGGTCCCGTCCTGCCAGGGCTCGAGCGCCTCCGCCGTGGCCCACGGGGATCTCCCGTCGACCTCCACCTGTGTGATCATCGCGGCCATCTTCTCCTTCGAAGATTCGGTGGCGGAGGAGACCATGAACCACTTGCGCTCCTCCGCCAAGCCGCGGTGCAGGGGACGCGAGGTGCCCTCGTAGACGGCCCGCTTCAGCGACCGGATCGCCTCGGGGGAGCGCCGCGCGAGCCGCTCGCCGATCCGAACCCCGGCGTCCTCCACCTGCTCCGGTGGAACCACCGCTTGGACAAGGCCGTAGTCGAGCGCTTCGCGCGGGCTCAGCGTGCGGCGCTCGAGCATCATCGCCAGCCCACGACCGACGCCGACCAGCCTGGGGAGGCGCTGCGTCCCGCCGGCACCGGGGTTGAAGTCGAGCGTCATCTCGGGCAGGCCGATCGCGATGTCGGCGTCGGCCATCACTCGGACGTCGCAGGCGAGGGAGGTCTCGCAGCCGCCACCGGTCGCCGGTCCATTGATCGCCGCGATGAAGACCTTGTCCGAGCGGTTCATCGACAGGAACAGGTCGTGGATGCGGTAGAGCTCGAACACCGCCGCCAGCGGGGTGCGCTCGGCGAGGTCCCGCAGGACCGGCACTCGCCGCAGGGCTCCGGCGATCCGGAGCACGATCGCGGTGAGCCACGGCGGGGCGGCGATCCCGGCTCTCTCGACGCTCGCGAGGATCTCGCCGACGTCGTAGTGCGTGATGTACATGCCCTCGGGCTTCCCGGTGATCACAACGGCGCCGACCGAGCGATCGCCGCGCAGCGAGGAGAACAGGTCGCCGAGCTCGCGGACCATCCCGGCCGTCATGAAGTTGTGCGGCGGGTGATCGACCCTTACGACCAGGACACGGCCGCGGCGCTCGGTCTCGAACAACGGCATAGGCCGAAGCCTATGCGTCGAATCCCACGTGGATGTGGTCGCAGTGGTCGGCCTGCGCAAAGCCGTTCGGGTTCGCCGGGCCGTCCGGGTCCCAGCAATAGATCAGCTCGGTGGGCTCCTGCCCCGGAGGCAGCGCGCCGAGCTGGCGGGCCAGCGTTCCGCAGGGCCCGTCGGGGGTGACATTGGTGCAGGCCACGCCGTCGATCGCCGCGATGTCCATCGCGCGCCCGTAGTAGTGGTTTGAGATGTTGCCGCTCGAGGTGAACCTCGAGTGGTCCGAGCGCAGCGCCGAGATGGTGATCGTGTGCTGCTGGCTGATCGCGCCGATCAGGTTGATGATCCGGGGGTCGATCGATCCAGACTGGATGTCGACCATCTCGAGCTGGTTGGAGAGCTCGACGTTCTGCCAGTTGATCGGGGTGTTGGCCGGGCCGGGCAGTGCCACCGCATAGGCGACCGTCTTCACCTGGCACATGCCCTTGATCGCCTCTGCGTCTGCCATGACCGCTTCGACGTACCACTCGGCGTGGTTGTGCTGGAAGAGGCCCGCTCGCAGGTCGCCCGCCGCCCAGATCATCCGGGCGAGGGTGGCGGCGGAGTCGGCCGGGCTGGAGTGCTTGACCTTGCCGTCAGCGTCACCGTCGACCGCGTAGCTCCTCCAGTTTTCCTCGGTGATCCCGAGCGGGCCGCGTGAGGCGAGGTCCTCGGCCGACATCCCCTTGCCGAAGTTCGATTCCACCCGCGCCACCGCCGCGAGCGCCCAGACGCCGCTCTGCCCGAGCTCGTAACGCCCGGCCGCATCCTGAAAGGCCTGCATGTAGCCCTCCGGGATCGACACCTGAGCGTCCTTGGCCGGGAAGCAGACCATCTCCTGCCTCTTGGGGATCAGGGAGAGGCTGCCGATCGCGCCGTTGCCGATCCCGCTGAAGCACGCGGCCCTCGCCATCACCTCGGCGACATACCAGTCGGCGTGGTTGTACGCGAAGACGGCGCCCTCGGGGTCCTCGGGCATTCCCCCGGCGCGGAGGTAGCGGGCCGCGGCGAAGATCGCGTCGTGCGGCTCGTTCGGGTCCTTGTCCCCATCGCTGTCCGCGTCGACCCCGTAGGCCGACCAGGTCGACGGCATGAACTGCATCCACCCCACCGCTCCGGCCGAGGACGGGCCGAGGTTCTGCCCGAAGCCGCTCTCGATCTCGTTGATCGCGGCGAGGATCGAGGGCCCGGCAGGCCCCAGGTCGTAAGCCTGTGAGGCGGCGGAGTAGATCGGGATCAGGTAGGCCGGGACCGCGACCGGACCGCAGGCGGTCGGGAGCGGGGTCACCGGCGGCGGCATTGCACTGCCGCCGTTCTCAGCGGCGCCCTTCTCGTTCCCCTCCGGCGACGGCTTGGCTGGATTCGGCTGGTTCTTCGGCGGCGGCTTGGGGGCGGGCTTGGGCTTCGGCTTGGGGATGTACTTGGGCGGGGCCGCGGTGATGGGCACCTGCGGGAGCGTCGGCGGCGGCTCTGGGGGCGTGGTCGTCGTTGGCGGCGGCGGTTCCGTGGTCGTGGTTTGCGCCACGGCGCTCTGGGCGGCGATTGCCGCGCCCACGACCATCACCGCGATGGCGGTCCTGACGCGTCCCATCAGCCGAGTACCTGCTCGACTCGCCACTGATCGCCGGCCGGGGTCAGGGTGAGGCGGAGCTCACTGACCGCCCTCAGCCTGGCCAGCGAGACGCTGGCGGTCACCTGCTCCTTGGTCGCGGTGCCGAGAACGACGTTGAGCACGCGAGCCTTGGGGACCTTGCCGCCGGCGGGCAGACGGGGCGGGTCGGACTGGAGGGCCTTTGCAAGCGGCTTGGTGGCGGTCGACGCAAACGCCGACTCGGTCTCCTCGTCGGAGCGGCCCACCTCATAGGCGACGAAAGCCTGAGCGAACTCCCACGCGACCGCCGCCGGCTTCTCGGTGGGCTTCGCCGCGGGCGCGGGCGGAGCCGGGAGGGGGGAGTGACCGGATTCGAACTGCGGCCTCACCCCCTGGAGCAGAAGTGTGTTCGATCCCTGCGGCGTGGCCGCGACCGGCGCGAGCTGTGGGCCCGCCGGATGGGTGGGGGCATGCTCAATTGCGGTGATCGCACCCGCGCCTCCGGCGGCGACAGCGAGAGTTGCGGCAGAGGCTGCGAGCGCTGCCCGCGTCTTCCGGCCCCGCGCCCGATAGGAGTCCGAAACGGGCCAGGTGAGCTTGGTCTGGATCAGCCGCTGCAGTGGCTCGGTGGCGCGAACGGCGCGTTCCAGCGCGGCACGCGCAGCGTCGGATCCGCGCCAGAGGACGCGCTCCTCGAAGCCCCAGGCAGCCTCACGAACAGACCACCCGGCTTGGTCGGCCGAAACTCGAAGACCCATGCGTAACTAGTCGTCTCGGCAGGCGTGCGCCCCGATACCGAGAAGTGGGTCGATTCATGCCCGCGATGCAGGCTTCCGTTCACCCAGGGCTAGGCGGCGGCCTTTTCGCGTGATTCCGAGCCCTTGGCTGGCTCGGCCTTGGCGAAAACGAGCTCGCCATCGGCGGCGTCGACCTTGACGCTGTCGCCCTCCGCGAACTCTCCCTCGAGCAGTCGTAGAGCCAGCTTGTCGACGAGCTGCTTCTGGATCACCCGCTTCAGCGGGCGGGCGCCATAGGTCGGGTCGTAGCCGAGGTTGCCGATCAGCTCACGTGCCCTGCCCGTGAGCTCGATCTCGATTCCCCGCTCATTGACGCGCCTCGCCAGCTGGGCGACCTGAATGTCGACGATCTTGCCGAGGTCCTCCTTGGTGAGGCGGTGGAAGATGACGACGTCATCGATCCGGTTGAGGAACTCGGGCGGGAAGGTCTGGGTGAGCGCCTCCTCCACCTGCTGCCGTGCCTTCTCCTCGACCGCCTCGGCCGCGATGAACTGGGAGCCGATGTTGCTGGTCATGATCAGGACGGTGTTCTTGAAGTCAACGGTGCGGCCCTGGCCGTCCGTCAGACGCCCGTCGTCCATGATCTGGAGCAGGACGTTGAAGACATCCGGGTGGGCCTTCTCGATCTCGTCGAGCAGGATCACCGAGTAGGGGCGGCGACGGACCGCCTCGGTGAGCTGGCCGCCCTCCTCGTAGCCGACGTAGCCGGGCGGAGCGCCGATCAGCCGCGCGACGGTGTGCTTCTCCATGTACTCGGACATGTCGATGCGGACCATCGCCTGCTCGGAGTCGAACATGAACTCGGCGAGGGCCCGAGCGAGCTCGGTCTTGCCGACGCCGGTCGGGCCGAGGAACAGGAAGCTTCCGATCGGGCGATCCGGGTCGGAGAGCCCGGCGCGGGAGCGGCGCAGAGCGCCGGAGACGGCCTCGACCGCCTCGTCCTGGCCGATGACGCGCTCGTGCAGGCGCTCCTCCATGTGGATCAGCTTCTCGACCTCCCCCTCCATCAGGCGGGAGACGGGGATGCCCGTCCACTTGGCGACGACCTCAGCGATGTCCTCCTCGGTGACCTCCTCGGTCAGCATCGAGCCGCCATCGCGGTGGAGCTCGGCCAGCTGCGCCTCACCCTCCTCGACGGACCTCTCGAGCTCGGGGATGCGGCCGTAGCGCAGCTCTGCGGCACGCTCGAGGTCGGCGTCCCGCTCGGCCCGCTCGGCCTCGCGCTGCACCTCCTCGAGCTCCGCCTTCGCGCCCTTGATCCGGTCGATCGCCCCCTTCTCGTTCTGCCAGCGAGCCTTCATCTCGGAGGAGCGCTCGCGGAGGTCGGCGAGCTCGGACTCGATCGCCTCGCGTCGCTGGTTAGAAGTCTCGTCCTTCTCCTTCTTCAGGGCCTCGCGCTCGATCTCGAGCTGCTGGATGCGCCGCTCGACCTCGTCGATCTCGGTCGGCATCGAGTCGATCTCGATCTTCAGGCGGGAGGCTGCCTCGTCGATCAGGTCGATCGCCTTGTCCGGCAGGAAGCGGTCGGCGATGTAGCGGTCGGAGAGGGTGGCGGCCGCGACGATCGCGGCGTCGGTGATCCGCACTCCGTGGTGGACCTCGTAGCGCTCCTTGAGGCCGCGCAGGATCGCGATCGTGTCGCCGGCGTCGGGCTCGCCGACCAAGATGGGCTGGAAGCGGCGCTCGAGGGCGGCGTCCTTCTCGATGTGCTTGCGATACTCATCGAGGGTGGTCGCGCCGACGGCGCGGAGCTCGCCGCGCGCGAGCATCGGCTTCAGAAGGTTGGAGGCGTCGACGGCGCCCTCGGCGGCACCGGCGCCGACGATTGTGTGGAGCTCGTCCATGAAGAGGACGACCTGTCCCTCGGCGGCCTGGATCTCCTTGAGAACGGCCTTGAGCCTCTCCTCGAACTCGCCGCGGTACTTGGAGCCGGCGAGGAGCGAGCCGATGTCGAGCGCGATCACGCGGCGGTCACGCAGCGACTCGGGGATGTCACCCGAGACGATCCGCTGCGCGAGGCCTTCGACGATCGCCGTCTTGCCGACACCGGGGTCGCCGATCAGCACCGGGTTGTTCTTGGTCCGGCGGGAGAGCACCTGGATGACGCGGCGGATCTCCTCGTCGCGGCCGATAACCGGGTCGAGCTTGCCCGCCTCGGCCTCGGCGGTCAGGTCACGCCCGTACTTCTCGAGCGCGCCGAAAGTGTCCTCGGGGTTGGGGGAGGTAACGCGATGCGGTCCTCGCACCTCCGAGACCGCCTGCACGAGCTCCTTGCGCGGCGGGAGCAGGTCGGAGACGCCGGACTTGGACTCCGCCAGCGCCAGCAGGATGTGCTCGGTCGAGATGTACTCGTCGCCGAGACCTGTCGATTCCTTCTCTGCCTGCTGGAGAACCCAGACGAATTCGCTCGAGGGACGGACCTCGGGAACGGTGTTGCCGCTCAGCCGGGGGAGCTTGTCGATCGCCTCCCGGGCCCGCTCGCGGGCGTCCTGTGCGTCGACGCCCAGGCGCTGCAGGACTGGCACGACGACGCCCTCGTCCTGCTCGAGCAGGGCGAGGAGAAGGTGGGGCGGGGCGACCTCGGGGTTCGAGTTCTCCGAGGCGAGCCGCTGCGCGGCGGACACCGCCTCCTGGGCCTTGATCGTGAATCGGTCTGGCTGCATCTGGGGCAAATGGTAGCTGCTTCAGTCGGGAAAGTAAAGAAATCTATGTCAAGAGCACTTAGATATATGGCCTTTCGACGGCCCGGAATTCTGGGGTTGGCATGCGAGCGCCGCTCGACATAGGATTGGCGCAGGACGTATCGGTCAAGGACGGCAATGGAGAGCAACCTCGAGATCTTCAGGCGGATGCTGGAGGCCTTCAACGACGAGGGGATCGAAGGGGTGCTCCCGTATTACGACGACGACTGCGAGGTCTACGACCCGGATCTCCCGAGCAATCGGACCTACCGCGGCAAGGAGGCCCTCCGCAGCTTGCTCAACCTGATGCTGATGGGGTCCGAGCAGACCGAGATCCGCGACTACGAGCTCCTGCCCGCCGGCGATCGGGTCGTGGCGCTCATCCGGACGTACTTTCGGGGTTCGGGGGGAGGCCCGGAGGTCGAGCTGCGTGACGCGCATACGATGACGTTCCGCGACGGAAAGATCGTCTACTGGCGGCTTTATATCGACCGCACCGAGGCCCTCACCGACGCGGGCCTCGACCCGGACCTGGCCCGACCCGCGCGACCCGAGGCCGCGTAGGTCCCATCTACGCTTCGCCCGTGGGATCCTCACGGAGGACCCTGGTCGCGCTAGCCGCTCTGCCCGCGATGGCGAGTCTCTCGCTTCTCTTTGTGGCAGGCCTGGCGACCGCGCACCGAGGCGAGGACGGCTCTCAGCGCTCGCACAAGGTCTGGCCCCGGGAGGTCTATCCGCGGCCGGCCGCGGTCCGGCGCGCCCAGCGCTTCGCCGCCGCGCTCGGTGACGTCTCCTTCGCGGTCGTCGACCGCTCACTGGGGCTCCGCGGCTACGACTACGACCGCCAGTTCAGCTCCGCCAGCGTCAGCAAGGCGCTGCTGCTCGCGGCCGAGCTGCGCCGGCTCGATCGGGAGGGGCTGCCGCTCAGCAGCGAGACCAAGGCCCTGCTGGAGCCGATGATCACCTATTCCGACAACCGAGCCGCGGACGTCGTCTACGACCAGGTCGGGGACGAGGGTCTCGAGGAGGTCGCGGAGCGCGCCGGGATGACCGGCTTCGAGCCGACGCCGGGCTTCTGGGGCGGCGACCGGATCACGGCGGCCGACATGGCGCGGTTCTTCTACAGGCTCGATGCAAACCTCCCGGGTCCGCACCGGGCCTATGCCAAGCGACTGCTCGCGAGGATCGCGCCCGTCGAGCGCTGGGGAATCCCGCAGGCGGTCGGGCACGGCTGGTCGGTCTGGTTCAAGGGAGGCTGGCGTCCGTCCGGCGGAGAGCAGAACAGCGGGCCGGTCACCCACCAGGCCGCCGTGCTGGAGCACCGCCGCGGCGAGCGCGTCGCGCTCGCCGTCCTCACCGACGAGGCGCCGTGGGGCGGCGGTGGCTTCGAGGCGATCGAGTGTGTGGCGCGGCGCCTGCTCTCATCCCCGCCCCCTTACCGGGGCGGCTGGCCCACGCCGTAGCCGCTTACTTGAGCCGCCTGATCGGGATTCGCGTGGAGTCCCGAGCCGGGCGGAGCTTCTCGGGCTCGTAGGCGCCGTAGGGGACGAGCTCGCCGCCCACCGATTTACGGAGGCGCTCGAGCTCCTGGGTCATCGTCGACTCCATCTGTGCCGCGCGCTTTCGCATCCTCGCGATCTCGACGCGCATCCGCTCGAGCCTCTGCTCGAGCTCGAGCACGGTCTCGACCCCGGCCAGGTTGAGGCCCTCCTCACTGGTCATCTGCTGGATGCGGCGGAGCAGCTCGACGTCGGCCTGCGAGTAGAGCCTGGTGTTCTTCGGCGAGCGCTTCGGGGTGATCAGTCCGCGCGCCTCGTACATCCGCAGGGTCTGCGGATGCATCGCAGCGAGCTCGGCCGCGACCGAGATCATGAAGACCCCGCGCTCCTCGTCGATGCGCTCGGCCTCCTGCTGCCGTCTCCTGCGCGAGCCGTCAGCCATCAGTCCTCAACTTTCCCCTCTGCGCCGGATGATCCGGCCGCGGTGTTTGCGGCCGTTGAAGCCTTTCCGAGGAGCGAGTCGCGCGGGTTGCGGCCGTTGAGCGACTCGGCGAGCTTCTCCACGGCCTCGCGCTGGTCGTCGGTGAGCTCCTTCGGGACGTCGACGCCGATCCGGTAGTAGATGTCTCCGCGGCCCGAGCCCTTGGTGTGTGGGGGTCCTTCGCCGCGCAGGCGCTGGACGGTGCCGTGCTGGGTTCCCGGCGCGATGCGGATCGTCTTCGATCTGTTCAGGGTCGGCACCTCGATGTTGCCGCCCTGGATCGCCTCGGCCACCGTCACCGGGAGGTCGACCTCGAGGTTGCCGTCCGGGCGCTGCTTGAAGACGGGAGAGGGAGCGACCCGCGTCGTCACGTAGAGATCGCCGCGTTGTCCGCCCCGATAGCCGGCCTCGCCCTTGCCGGCCAGCCTGATCCGGCTGCCGTCGTGGACGCCGGCGGGGATGTTGACGCGGTAGCGCTTGGTCTCCTGCGTCACGCCGCTGCCCGAGCAGGTCGGGCAGGGGTCCTCGATGATGTTCCCCTGCCCACCGCACTCGGGGCAGGGCTGCGAGATCGAGAAGAGACCCTGGCTCTGCGCGTCGATGCCGGTGCCCTCGCAGCGGGGGCAGGTGTGCGGGGAGGTCCCGGGTCGGGCACCGCTGCCGTGGCAGGTCGGGCACTCGCCGGTCGTCGGCACGGAGACGGCGATCTGTGTGCCGTGCATCGCCTGGTCGAAGCTCAGGCGAACCTCGGTCTCCAGGTCGCGGCCCCGCTGCTCGCGCGGGCCCTGCTGGCGCCCGCGGAAGAACGTGGAGAAGATGTCGCCGAGATCTGAGGCGAAGCCGCCGCCGGGGAACCCGCCGCCGCCGGGGACGCCCCCGGGAAACCCGCCCGCGCCGAAGCCGGCGAAGCGGCCGCCCGCGTCGTACTCCTTGCGCTTCTCGGGGTCGGAGAGGGCGTCATACGCCTGCTGGATCTCCTTGAAGCGCTCCTCGGCCTGCTCGTCATCCGGGTTGCGATCCGGATGCCACTTGCGGGCCAGGTCACGATAGGCCCTCTTGATCTCGTCCTGCGAGGCCGACTTCGAGACTCCCAGGACCTCGTAGAAGTCGCCGGAGGCCATCAGGCGCTCACCACCACGCGGGCCGCCCGCAGAACCTGGCCGTTCAGCCGGTAGCCCTTCTCGACGGTCTCCAGGACGACACCGGGCATGGAGCCCTCATCCGGCCTCGTCGAGAGGGCCTCGTGCAGCTGGGGGTCGAACTTCTCGCCGGTCGGATCGAACGACTCCACCCCGGCGCCCTCGAGGCGGCTGTGCAGCTCGTCGCGGACCATGGCGACCCCCTGCACGAGCGCCGGGAGATCCTTTAAACGGGTCGCGCTGTCGCGCGCCCTCGCATCATCCTCGCCCGCCGCCAGCGCGCGCTCGAGATTGTCGAGCGCGGGCAGCAGCTGCCGCGCAAGGTCGGCCTTGCCGCGAGCGAGCGCCTCGGAGGTCTCCTTGGCGACCCGCTTGCGGTAGTTCTCGAAGTCGGCCTTGGTCCGCCTGGCGAGCTCGAGATACTCGTCGCGCTCGCGCTTGGCCTCCGCTAGCTGATCGAGATCTCGCTCGACCTGATCCGCGGCGCCATTCTCGCCCGAGTCCGGGCCGGCCGAGGACTCCTCGTCCTCGACCAGCTCCGCCTCGACGACCTCGTCGTCCCAGACATGACGCTCTACATCACGGGTCGCGCTGTCGCGCGCCCTCGCATCTTCGCGCGCCCTCGGATCACGCTTTTCGTCCGTCATGCGGCCTCCCTACGAGGTCTTCTCGTCGTCGACGACCTCGGCGTCCACGACCTCTTCCTCGTCACCGGCGCCGTTCTGCGAGGCACCGTCGGTTGAGGCCTGCTCCTGCGCCGCCTGGGAGTAGATCTGCTCAGAGACCTTCTGGAAGGCGGTCTGCAGGGCGTCCGACTTGGAGCGGATCTCGGCCGCGTCCTCGGAGGTGAGCGAGTCGCGCACGTCCTTGATCGCCGCCTCGATCTCCTCCTTGGAGCTCTGGTCGACCTTGTCGCCCAGCTCGCCGAGCTGCTTCTCCGCCTGGTAGGCGGCGTTCTCGGCGACGTTGCGGGCCTCGGCCAGCTCGCGCTGGCGCCGGTCCTCGTCGGCGTGCGACTCAGCGTCCTTGATCATCTGGTCGACCTCGGACTCGTCGAGCCCTGAGCCGCCCTTGATCTCGATCTTCTGCTCCTTGCCGGTGCCGAGGTCCTTGGCCGAGACGTTGAGGATGCCGTTCGCGTCGATGTCGAAGGTGACCTCGACCTGTGGCATTCCTCGCGGCGCCGGTGGGATCCCGGTGAGCTGGAACTTGCCCAGGCTCTTGTTGCCGGAGGCCATCTCGCGCTCACCCTGGAGCACGTGGACCTCGACCGACGGCTGGTTGTCCTCGGCCGTCGAGAAGATCTCCGACTTCTTCGTCGGGATCGTCGTGTTGCGCTCGATCAGCTTGGTCATCACGCCGCCCTTGGTCTCGATGCCGAGGGTGAGCGGGGTGACGTCGAGCAGCAGCACGTCCTTGACGTCGCCGGCCAGGACGCCCGCCTGGATCGCGGCGCCGATCGCCACGACCTCGTCAGGGTTGACGCCCTTGTGGGAGTCCTTCCCGGTCAGCTCCTTGACCTTCTCCTGCACAGCCGGCATGCGGGTCATGCCGCCGACCAGGACCACGTGCTCGATCTCGCTCCCGGCGTCCGCCAGCGCCTGCTTGACAGGCCCGACGACACGCTCGAGTAGATCCGAGGTGAGCTCGGTGAGCTTCGCCCGGGTCAGCTTGATGTCGAGATGCTTCGGCCCCGCGTCGGTCGCCGTGATGAAGGGCAGGTTGATCTGCGTCTCCTGGGTGGTGGAGAGCTCGATCTTCGCCTTCTCGGCGGCCTCGTAGAGGCGCTGCAGGGAGTTCTTGTCCTGCGAGAGGTCGACGCCCTGGTCGCGCTTGAACTCCGCGACCAGCCACTCGACGATCGCCTTGTCCCAGTTGTCGCCGCCAAGGTGGTTGTCACCGGCGGTCGACTTCACCTCGAAGACGCCGTCGCCGATCTCCAGGACGGAGACGTCGAAGGTGCCGCCACCGAGGTCGAAGACCAGGATCGTCTGATCGGACTCCTTGTCGAGCCCGTACGCGAGCGACGCGGCGGTCGGCTCGTTGATGATCCTCTTGACGTCGAGGCCGGCGATCTTGCCGGCGTCCTTCGTGGCCTGGCGCTGGTCGTCGTTGAAGTAGGCCGGGACGGTGATCACGGCCGAATCGACCGGCTCACCGAGCTTGGCCTCCGCGTCGGCCTTGAGCTTCTGCAGGATCATCGCCGAGATCTCCGGCGGGGAGTACTGCTTGCCGTCCACGTCGATGCGGACGTCGCCGTTCGGGCCGGCGACGACCTTGTACGGGACGATCGTCTCCTCCTCCTTGACCTCGGACTCCTTGCGCCCCATGAAGCGCTTGATCGAGAAGATGGTCTTCTCGGGGTTCATCACGGCCTGCCGCTTGGCGACCGTGCCGACCAGGCGCTCGCCCGAGTCGGTGAAGGCGACCACGGAGGGGGTGGTGCGGCCACCCTCGGCGTTCTCGAGCACCGTCGGCTCGTCGCCCTCCATCACCGCCATGGCCGAGTTGGTCGTGCCAAGGTCGATTCCAATTGTCTTTGCCACTGTCATTCCTCCAAAGCTTGAATTGAGTGCTTCCCTAGCGTAGCGCCTCCTAGACGCCCGCCCAAGAAATCTAAGTGGCAGTTTGGCAGATATACGCCTGGTCCGCAAGGGTTCTGGGCCGGGAGCGCCAAAAAGAGGGGCCCCGCTCGCGCGAGGCCCCTCCGTATTCCGACTCTGTGATCGCCGCTACTTGATCTGGAGCTGGCTCCAGACGCCGAAGTGGTCGGATGACCACAGGCCGTTCGCGTAGGTGGTCGTCAGCCCACCCTTCTTGAACTTGACCTTCTTGCTGTTGGACATGATGTGGTCGACCCGATGGTCGACACCCACCGTGCTCGGGTTGGTCAGATTCGGGTCCTGAACGCAGCACCCGAACGGCGGCGGCGTGATGGCACGCTCGCTCCAACCGCCGGCGAGCAGCGCCCGGAACGCCAGAGCGTCCCCCGGGTCCACCTGGTCGCCGTGCACCGGCGAGTCCGAGTTGAAGTCCCCGATCAGCAGCGTCGGGTGCTTCGAGGTGGACGGGCCGCCCGGGGCGATCAGCTCCTTGGCCTGGGCCTCGCGAACTCCGCCCTTGGGGACCGTGGTGCCCTTGTTCGTCTGATTGCTTGAGCCACTGTCGAATGCCTCGAAGTGGCTGTCGACGACGTGCAGCTTCCGGCCGTTCGCCTTGATGTCGACGGCAGCCCAGCCGCGAGTGACATCCACCGGCAGCACCCCGCCGACGAGCACGCGCAGCAAGGTTCCGAACGTGCCGCTCGACGCGTTGCTCGTCTTCACGCCCTTCTGACGAGGATCGCGTCCCGCATCGTCAGGCGCTCGTTGTGGCACTGAGCTTGGGTTGGCCCCGCAGAAGGTGATCGGGTCCGGGTTGTTCGAGACGGGGAGCTCGTAGTCGAACTCCGTCTTGACGACCGCGATCCGGTAGCTGGGGCGGCTTGGCCTTCTTGTTGTTCTTCTTGGCAACGTTCGCACTGCCCTTCTTGCCCTTCTTGCTGCCCTTGTTGAGCTGGTTGAGCAGGTCGGTGAGGAAGTCACCGCCTTGGGGATCGACTTGGCTGGCGACTGGGTTGCCGGTCAAAGCCGGCGTGAGGCTGTACGCGACCGGTGCGCCACCAGGCGGCCTCCTGCAGGCCGACGACGTCGGGCTTGCGCTTCTTGATCTCGTTCGCCAGCAGCGCCGCACGCACCGACGGGAACTTGGTCCGGTGGACCTGCTGCTCGATCTCATACGCGGCGTTGATCGCCTCGGTCGATGCCGGATGCGTTCAGCGCCGGGCCCAGGTCGGCACCGAGATAGAGGTTGCGGGTCATCACCGTGAGCTGTGCCCTTCCTCTTTCCCTTGGCCTTGGCGTCGGCGACGCCGGGAAGGAGCGCCAGGGCGAGGAGCCGCGATCAGCCCGAGGACGAGCCCCAGGCCCATGCGCCTCTCGACCTCGGAGAAGCCGTGTGTGTTACTCAACAGAACTCCTTTCGAAGAAGGGCACCGGCAAGCGGCGCCCCTCGGATTCCTCTCATCGCTCCTAATCACCTGAATTCGCGCCGGAGTTGCGGGCGATGTCGGCAGAGCCGTCGGTACTACGGACCCTGGCCGGCGACCTGGGCGACGAAGGTCGCGACCTGGTCTGCCTGCTGACCCGAGAGCACGCCCTTGGGCATGCGCCCGCCGACGCCGTTGTTGATCGCGGCCAGGACCCGCGGCTTGATCGTCGCCGGATCGGGGGCGCTGGCGCTCGGCGGGGCAAGCAGGTCGTCCAGGTTCGGGCCGATGACTCCGTCCGTGCCCGCCTCGGCGAGGGTGTGGCAGGCGCCGCAGTTCGTCACGAAGAGGTCCTTGCCCTCCTGCAGGCTGCTGGGGACGTTCTCGGCGGACGCATCCTCCGAGCCCTCCTTGGTCAGGGCCCAGGCGGGAACGCCGACGCCCAGGAGCAGGACGACGATCCCGAACATGACGAACGTGCTCCGCTTCACTGGCGCGGGAGCATATTGCTCCGCGGCCCGCCTTGTGCTCGGCGGTACCACGGGCACATGCGGCGCAGCGCGCACTCGCGGCAGCGCGGCCGCGGCCTGCAGATCGCCCGGCCGTGGCGGATCAGGTTGATGTGCAGCTCGTAGGCGTCCTCGGGAGGGGTGATCGCAAGCATCTCGTCGTGCGCCTCCTCGAAGGACGCCCCGGGCCTGAACAGCCCCAGGCGGCCGCCGACCCGGTAGACGTGCGTGTCGACCGGGATCTCGGGGCGTCCGAACGTGAAGAGCATGACCACGGCCGCAGTCTTCCGGCCGACGCCTGGCAGACCGGTGAGGAAGTCCAGCGCGGCTTCACGGGGCGCCTCGGCGAGCCAGTCGAGGTCTGGGGGATCCCCCAGCTCTCCGAGGATCTCCTGGATGCGAGGCGCCTTCGTCGGGCTCAGGCCGCCGGGCTTGATGGCGGACTCGACCTCCTCGGTCGGCGCGTCCCTCACCTCCTCCCACGTGGGGAACCGCTCGCGCAGCCGAGAGTAGGCGACATCGCGGTTGCGGTCGTTGGTGTTCTGGGAGAGCACCCCGCGCACGAGCTCGGCGATCGGGTGGCCGTGCGGCTCGTTCACCGGGCGCCCGTAGAGCTCCCGCAGGCGGTCCCGGATCGCGAGCACCCGCCGCCGCGAGGGGCGCCGCCACTCCGGATCCCGCTTGGGGATACGCGGCCGCCTGCCAGCCGGAATGCCCGCGGTTTCGCCGCCGGCGAGCACTATCCTGTTGGGGAGTGGCACCGGGCGAGGATATTCCGCCCCCGTCTCATCCGGCCGATCCGCCCGTTCGACCCCGAAACAGGGGGAAGAGGTGTGCGGTCGGTCACGAATCTGTAATCAGAGGGTTAATTAGAATCCTGCGTTCGTGCGCTCCCTAGTCAACAGAATCGGCCGCTGGTTGCCCCATGGGTATGCGGATGCGGTCAAGCAGCTCGGCCTCTTCGTGCTGGCCGAGCTCAGCTACGAGGCCGTGCGAGGCCTCGCCGACGGTGCGCGCGACCAGGCGATGGTCAACGGCCAGAACGTGATCTCCCTCGAGAAGGGCCTGCACACCTTCTTCGAGCCCAATCTGCAGGCGATCTTCATCGACCACCGCTGGATCGTCGACTTCGCCAACTACATGTACATGAACAGCCACTTCGTGGTGACCACGGCGTTCCTGGTCTGGCTGTACGTCTTCCGCAATCAGAACTTCTACTTCGTGCGGAACATGTTCATGGTCGCGATGGCCCTGGCGATCGTCGGCTACGCGCTCGTCCCCACCGCGCCGCCGCGGCTCTTCCCGCAGGAGGGCTTTGTCGACACGATCACCGACTTTGCGCAGGTCAACCACGACTCCGGTCTGGTCAAGCTCTTCATCAACCCCTACGCCGCAATTCCCTCCATGCACGTCGCCTTCTCGACGATGATCGGCGTCACCGGTGTCCTTGTCTCGCGGCACAGGATCACCAAGGTCCTGTGGGCCGCCTACCCGGTGCTCGTCTTCTGGGTGGTCGTCGTGACCGCCAACCACTTCTGGATCGACGGTGCCGCCGGCCTGCTCGTCGCCGTTCTCTCGGCGCTCGCAGCGCGCGAGGTGCTGGCTCGCGCCCGTCCCGGCGTCTGGTCCTTCCGCCCCGCGACGACTTGACCGCTCGAGTCGCGCTCCGTCGCTACGGCGAGCCGGGGCTGGTGGCGGCTGCCCTCGGCGCCGCCTACCTGATCATTCAGCCGGACAGCGCGGACCACGCCGCGCAGTTCTTCCGCTCAGAGCTCTTCGCCGATCAGGGCTTTTCGGCGTGGGACAACTTCTGGTTCGGCGGCCACCACCTGCCGGGGTATGGGCTCCTCCTGCCCGCGCTCAGCTCGCTGGTCGGTGCCCGGCTCGTCGGTGTGGTGTCGGCTCTCGCGGCAGCGCTGCTCTTCTCCGCGATCGCGTATGACCGCTTCGGGGAGCGTGCCCGGCTCGGCGTGGTCTGGTTCGCGACGGCTACATCGATCAGCCTGTTCACCGGTCGGCTCACCTTCGCGCTCGGCGTGGCCGTGGCCCTCGCGGCGGTCTACGCAGCTCAGCGAAACCACAGGCTGGTCGCAGTCTTCTTCGCCGCCCTGACACCGCTCGCGAGTCCCGTCGCGGCGCTCTTCCTGGCCTGCGGTGTGATCGCCTATGCGATCGCGGAGCGAAGCCGCCGGGGCCTGGAGCTCGCCGTCGTCACGTTGGGGATGGCGCTGCTGATCAATTCCGCCTTTCCGGAGGGCGGCACCGAGCCGTTCACGTTCTCGAGCTACCAGCCAGCAATCCTGGTGGCGGTCGCGGTATTCATCGCCCTGCCATCGCAGGAGCGGCTGCTCCGCTACGGGGTCGCCGCCTATTGCTTCGCGCTGACCGCCGCCTTCCTGATCCAGACGCCGATGGGCGGCAATGCGACCCGGCTGGGCGCGCTCCTGCTAGGCCCGGCGCTCGCCTTCGGTCTCTGGCGCCGCCAGCGTTTTGCCCTGATCCTGTTGGTTCCGGTGCTGGTCTACTGGCAGTGGTCGCCGGTCGTCCGCGACCTCGAGCAGGTGAGCGCGCAGCCCTCTGTCAAACCGGGGTTCTACGCGCCGCTGATCGATTTCCTGCGGGGTCAGCCTCGGCACGACGCTTACCGCGTGGAGGTCCTGCCCGAGGCTCATCACTGGGAGTCGGCCTACGTGCCGCGTGGCATCTACATCGCCCGCGGCTGGGAACGCCAGCTCGACCGCAAGCTCAATCCGCTCTTCTACCAATCGACTCCGCTGACCGGCCCGCAGTACCGGAGCTGGCTCGATGACCTCGGTGTCGGATTCGTGGCGGTCCCGCACGCCGCACTCGACTACGCGGGGCGCCCGGAGAAGAAGATGCTGAAGCGGGGCCCGCCGCGCTACCTCGAACGGGTCTACAACAGCACGGACTGGACCGTCTACAAGGTGCGGAACCCCTCGCCCCTCGCGATCGGCGGCAAGATGGTGAAGCTGCGGCCGCAGGGATTCGTGGTCGACACCAGCGCCCCTGGGACCGTCCTCGTCAGGGTGCACTGGACCCCCTACTGGTCGATCGAGCAGGGCACCGGCTGTGTGGAGCAGGCTCCCGGTGGCTACACCATGCTCGACGTGGAGACGCCCGGTCGCTTCCGGGTCGGCATCGACTTCTCGCCCGTGCGGGCGATCAGCTCCGGGCCTCGCTGCCATGAGGAGCCGGTGATCCAGTACGGCTCCGCGGGGAGCGAGACGCCCGCAACGATCCCGCGAGGGGTCGGGCAACCTTGATGGGCGCCGTGGGCCGGGCCGCTGAGCGCGTCCGGAGGTCCGTCTCCTCGGCGCTGCCACGGGGTCCCCTCGATCTGCTCATCCAGCTCGCCCTGCTCGCCGGCGCCTACTGGGCGTGGCGTCATGCGAGGGGAGCCGTGGACGGCAGCATGGGCGTCTCTTTCTCGCACGCGCGGGATCTGGTCTCGGCCGAGCGCTCCCTCGGGCTGCTGTTCGAGCCCAACGTCCAGCACTGGGCCGTGAACGCCGGGTGGCCCGCCGACGTCGCGCGGTGGGGCTACGCCAACCTGCACTTCAAGGGCAGCTGCCTGATGCTGGCGGTCCTCTACTTCGGCTACCGGGGAAGCTACGGATTCGTCCGCAACGCCGTCTTCGCCGCAATGGCCATCTCGGTACTCGGCTACGCCCTCTTCCCGACGGCGCCGCCTCGCTTCCTGCCCGAGCTCGGCCTCGACCCCTCGAGCGCGGTCACCGGCAACGACCCGCTGCTCTCGAATCCGGGCGATCCGCTGTTCAACCCATTCGCCGCCGTTCCATCGATGCACGTCGGGCTCTCGGTGATCCTCGCCTGGTCCCTCGGCATGCTGGTCCGCCCCCGGCTCCTCAAGGCGGCCTTCTTCGCCTACCCGCTCCTGATGACCTACGTGGTGGTGGCCAGCGGCAACCACTTCTGGCTCGACGCGGTCTTCGGTCTGCTCACGGCCGCGCTCGCGACCGGCGTCGCTATGCTCCTCGCCCGGCTCAACTCGGACTGGTCCTTCGGTTCGGCGACCCGCAGCGCTCCGGCCGGCGACCTCGAACCGCAGCCAGAGCCGGAGCCCGCACCGGCATAGGTGCGAGGGTGCGCCGATAATGCGAGGGTGCGCCGGTAGGCGCAACCCGTTTAATGATGAGCATCGATCAGCGAGACCTGCCCGCCAACGGGACCCCTCCGCCCGGCAGGGGACCGACCAGCGCCGCCGAGCTCTCGGCGGCGATGCGGAACCGCCTGATCGAGTCCCGCCTCACGCCGAACGCGATCTCCACGGTCGGGCTCGTCGGCAACCTGGCGGCGGCCGTCCTGATCTGGCAGGGCCTCTACTTCCTCGGCGGCATCGCGTTCATCATCGGCTCGGTGATGGACACCCTCGACGGTCGCTACGCGCGGGTGTCGGGCAAGGGCACCCTGTTCGGAGCCTTCCTGGATTCGACGCTGGACCGGATCGAGGAGGGGATCGTGCTCACCGCGATCGCCTACCGGTTCGCCCTCAGCGGGGACGAGTTCGCCGCGGCGATGTGCGTCGTGGTCGTGCTCGGCTCGCTGATGGTCTCCTACACTCGGGCGCGGGCCGAGGCGCTGGGGGTGGAATGCAAGGTCGGGTTGGCCACGCGCCCGGTTCGGGTAGTCATACTGTCGATCGGCCTCGTCTTCGCGAAGGGAGCTGGGATCTTCGACGCAGACCTTCTGGCACCGGCGATCTACGCGATGGCGGCGTTGACGGCTTTCACAGTCTTTCAGCGCGTCTGGCACGTCAGGAACGAGCTCAGGCGGCGCGGCGCGGAAGTACAGCGGACGCCCGCCCAGGAGGCTGTTCCGGCCGAGGACGTGTAACTCCATAGCTGCGCAAGTGTGGTTTCAACGCTGATTCTTCTTATCGAGGAGGATTTCCAAAGGATGAGCACCGTGAATGGAAGAGCCAACGGCGCCCGCCGCAACGGCGGCCGGGACGACAAGGTCCGGGTCGCGGTCGTCGGCGTCGGTAACTGCGCGAGCTCTTTCGTGCAGGGCGTCCAGTACTACAAGGACGCCGATCCCACTGAGCAGGTCCCGGGCCTCATGCACGTGGATCTGGGCGGCTACCACGTGAGCGATATCGAGTTCACGGCCGCCTTCGATATCGACGCGGACAAGGTCGGGAAGGACCTCTCCGAGGCGATCTGGGCCGGCCAGAACAACACGATGAAGTTCTCGGACGTGCCGAAGCTGGGCGTCAAGGTCCACCGCGGCATGACCCATGACGGCCTCGGCAAGTATCTGAAGGAGAAGATCACCAAGGCACCGGGCGAGACCGCCGACATCGTCGGGATCCTCCAGGACACCCAGACGGACGTGCTGGTCTGCTACCTCCCGGTCGGATCGGAGCAGGCGACCAAGTGGTACGTCGAGCAGGCGCTCGCCGCCGGCGTCGGCTTCGTGAACTGCCTGCCGGTGTTCATCGCCCGCGAGGACTACTGGGACCGGCGCTTCGAGGAGGCCGGGTTGCCGATCATCGGCGACGACATCAAGTCCCAGGTCGGCGCCACGATCGTGCACCGCCAGCTGGCGAGGCTGTTCGCCGACCGCGGCGTGCGCATGGAGCGCACCAGCCAGCTCAACGTCGGCGGGAACATGGACTTCTACAACATGCTCGAGCGCGAGCGGCTGGAGTCCAAGAAGATCTCGAAGACGAACGCGGTCACCTCGATCATGGACCACGAGCTGCCCGCGGAGGACGTCTACATCGGCCCCTCGGACTACGTGCCGTGGCTGACCGACCGCAAGTGGGCGCACATTCGCGTGGAGGGCAGGGCCTTCGGCGACGTGCCGCTCAACCTCGAGCTCAAGCTCGAGGTCTGGGACTCGCCGAATTCCGCCGGCATCGTCATCGACGCGGTGCGGATCGTGAAGCTGGCCCTGAACCATGGCATCGCGGGTCAGCTGGACGGGCCCTCCAGCTACCTGATGAAGTCGCCGCACAACCAGCGGCCTGATTCGCTGGCGCGCGAGCTGACGGAGGAGTTCATCGGGAAGTACGCGCGCGAGCGTGGAGTGCCGGCCGGCAAGGGCTCGAGCAAGGCGAAGGCCAAGGCGAAGTAGCGACGGCCCCGGGGTTCCCTGGGGCGCGCATAGACTCGCGATCAGGGTGGTTTCGGCCACCGTGAGCGAGAACGCGATCGAGTTCGAGATCGAACCCGGCCGGCACTGGCTTGGGCTCGCGTGCGCCCGCTCCCGGAGGCACGGGGTGAATGACCACCGGCGGATCGGTCTCCCGGTGCGGGCGTTGAGCTTCGAGCGCCTCTAAGCTCGGCGCGTGACCGACCAATCCCTGGCGATCGCCCAGGTATCGCCCCACCCGTGGGAGAAACGGCACGAGATCAATGAGTTCGTCACCCGCACCTCTGCGGAGCTCGCGGCGCGCGGGCACCGCGTCCTGATCGTCGCGCCGTCGGATTCCCGCGAGGCGATTCGCGAGAGCCGTCGGTTGATCCGTGAGGCGGAAGGGAACCCCGAGGTCGTCTGGCGGGGCGAGACTCCGCGGGTGATCGCAATCGGGCAGAGCATCCCCCTGCCGAGCGGTCCGCGACGCAGGCCGGCGCCGCTGCCCGTGGACGTGAGTGGAGCACTCGAGCGCCTGCTCGGTGTGGTCCACCTCGACATCGTGCACGTCCATGAGCCGTTCGCGCCGAGCACCGGCTCCGCCGCCCTGCGCCACTCGATGTCGCTCAACGTGGCGACCTTCCACGAGCCCGTGGAGCGTGTGCTGTCCACCCAGGTGGCTCGGATGCTGGTCGAGGTCTTCTTCGGGCGGATCGATGCCCGCACGGCGAGCAACGAGGCCACCGGGGAGCTCCTGCAGCGCTTCTTCCCGGGCCAGTACGAGCTGATCAGGCCGGGCGCTGCGGTCGCCGAGCCCGCCCTCGAGCCACCGCCGGCGGGGAGGGTGCGGATCGCCTACTGCGCCGAGGAGGAACGCGGCGCGCTGCGCCTGCTGCTCCGGGCACTCCGGAAACTCCCCGACGACCTCGACTGGGAGGGCGTCATCTGGTTCGACGGGCCCACCGACCCGCTCGCCCGCGTCAGCCGTCGGCTGCGGGAAAGGCTCTGCGTCGTCCGGCCACGGGACGGCGAGCCCGCGGAGTTCCTGGCCGGCGCGGACATCACCTGCCTCGCCTCCGGAGGCGTCAGGGCCGCCCCCGGCCTGGTGAGGAAGGCGTTCGCCGCCGGCGCTGTCCCCGTCGTCTCGGATCTCGAGCTCTACCGCGAGCTGGTGGGCGAGGGACAGCGTGGGCTGCTCTTCCCGCTCGGCGACGTCCTAACGCTGGCGGCACAGGTCGAGCGTCTCTGCCGCGACTCGGCGTTCCGCGAGGGGCTCCGCGCGTCAGCCCGGTCCAGCTTCGAGGCGCGGCGCTGGGACGTCGTGACCGACGACGTCGAGGCGGTCTATCGCAGGTTGGTTGGGAGACGCCGTGACGGCGCCGGGAACCCGGAGATTCGCCGCCGGCTGCAGGGGCGCGAGTACATCCACTGCGACCTGCACATGCACACCGATCACTCGCCGGACTGCGCGACCCCGGCGGAGCTTCTGCTCGAGACCGCCAAGGAGCAGGGCCTGGGCGCGATCGCGATCACCGACCACAACGAGATCTCCGGCGCTGTCGAGGCCCAGGAGATCGCGGCTCGGATCGGCGGGATCAAGGTGATCCTCGCCGAGGAGGTGAAGACCGCGCACGAGGGCGAGGTGATCGGCCTCTTCCTGAGCGAGCGGATAGAGCGCGGGATGTCGATGGCCGAGACGATCGCCGAGATCCGGCGGCAGGGCGGGCTCGTCTATGTGCCCCACCCGTTCGACAGGCTGCACTCGGTCCCGGACTACGAGAACCTGCTCGAGATCGTCGACGAGATCGACATCCTCGAGGTCTTCAACCCGAGGGTGACCCTGTCGTCGTTCAACGAGGAGGCGGTCCGCTTCGCCCGCAAATACGCGATCGTCCCCGGGGCCGGCTCGGACAGCCACGTGGCGCAGGGTCTCGGCAGCGTCAAGATCCGCCTGCGGGACTTCGAGGGCGCTCAGGAGTTCCTCGAGTCGATGCGCGAGGCGGACATCGTCCGGAAGCACAAGAACCTGGTCTACGTGCAGGCGCTCAAGTTCCTGCAGACCAGCGGCGGGCGGGGCGGTCGGTCCCTTGCGGAACGTGACGGTCGCAGCAAGCCGCAGCGCCGGAGCGCGAGCAAGAGTTGATGCACCCGCAAGGGGCCGGGCCGGGGCCGAAGAAGAGGCAAGGGGCCGTGTCATCCATCACCGACGACGAGATCCGCGAGAAGTACCTCGAGCGCGCAATCCGGGAGCTGAACGACCTCGGCCGCGAACTCTCGGAGTGCGCCGACTGCCCGCGCGGCAACGTGATGCCCGTGCAGGGCTCCGGCCACCCCCAGGCAGACATCTTGATGCTCAAGGGCTCGGCCACCGCCTCGGAGATCGAGGAGGGGGTCGCGTTCTACGGCCGCGCCGGCAACGCGTTGATGAAGAGCTTCAAGCGGCTGGCGATCGACCCGATCGTGGTCTTCGGCACGCTCTGCGCGAAGTGCCCACTCACCGATCCCTCCCAGGCCTCGGAGTCCTGCGTCGCGAGGGTCGCGGAGGAGATCGCAATCGTGCAGCCGCGAATGGTCGTTGTGATGGGGGAGGAGGCCCTGCAGACGCTGAATGACCTCGAGCTGCCGCTCGCGGAGCCGATCGAGCCGCGGGAGGGCGAGCTGCAGAACCTGACGCCGACCATCGACGCGCTCTACGTGCCCGACATCGACGACTCGCTCGACACCGATGATGCGAAGCAGCGCTTCTGGTCCGCGTTCAGGGTGGTCGGCGAGTGGTACGACCAGCTGCCGCCGTACTAGAGGTCGGCGCGAGAAGGCCCGCATCCTCGGCAGCTAGTTCTGGCGCTTCGGCCGGACCTTGCAGCTCGTGCGCTTGTGGACGCCCGAGCCGGGTGGTCCCACCGTCACGGTGACGTTCCGCCGTCGCGGGCAGGCGATGACCTTGAGCACTCCGGCCTTCGGCTTCGAGGCGATCCCGCCTCCCCTGACCGAGACGCGGTAGCCCTTCGGATAGCGCGCCCGGCCGAGGAAGATCTCGCTCTGCCGAGCCTTGAGGGCGCGCTTCGAGCGCTTCTTGACTCGACGCGCGAACTTCTTTCCACCCGGACCCTTGGTCGTGTAGGTGAACTGGAAGGTGCGCGTCGCCGGGTCGAACTGCCAGCCCGTCGGCGTGCCGGCGACCAGCTGCGGATAGGGCTGCGAGAGGACGTCGAGCTTCTGTTGCTTCACGTTGGAGCCGATCGGCGGCAGGTTCGGATCGACCACCACCGCCTGGGTTCCGGTGCCCGTGGTGGTCGGGTCCTGGCACTCGCAGTAGTGCCAGTACTCCCAGGAGACCATGTGGCGGTCGGCGTGGGCGAGGTTCGAGCGGATCGTCGCCAGGTCGTCGGTGGCCCCGAACTCGCTCAGCATCAGCGCATCGCCGGTCGCCTGTGCCCGCTTGTCGGCGTTGGAGAGCACGTGCTCGTTCTGCTCGTCGCAGCTCGCCAGGTTGTAGGGGGGTGCGGCGAGACCGGGAGTGCAGTAGAGGTGGAAGCTGAACCCGGTGGCGCGGTCCCCGAGCGCCGGGACGTTCGTGTCGGCGCCGAAGTTGAACAGCACGTTCGGCTCGTACCAGATCAGCTTCTGGCGCTCGACGGCCCTGATCCGGTCGAGGACCCGCCGGTAGAACGGACCCAGGGCGCCGGTGTCGAACGCCGGGCAGCCGGTCAGGGCCAGGCAGGTCGCCCACGGGGTCCCGGGCCAGGGCTCATTCAGCAGGTCGAAGCCGATGGTGTGCTGGGCCGAGGCGAATCGGGAGGCGACGTGGCCCCACGCAGCCGCGTAGCGGTCCTGCAAGCCGACTCCGCCCGGACCCGGGTCGTCGGCCCAGAAGTGGTCGAACGCGCGCAGCACCGCGGGCATGCCGAAGTAGTTGCCCGGGAAGCCGAGCTGCGGCTGGTTCGGCAGGCCGTCGTCCTGGACCGCCCAGTCCGGCCAGCCCTCCCCCTGGAAGCGCTCGTTGTAGAGGTCCTGGTGGAAGTCGAGCTGGCTGAAGATGCCGTGCTTCGCGAGGGTCGACTCGCTCGCGGCGATCTGGTTGAGGTAGGCGTCGTCATAGATCCCCGGATTCGGCTCCACGCCGGCGTAGATCACGCCGAGGCGGACGACGTTGAACCCGTTTCGCTGGAGGAAGGCGGCGTCGTCAGCGCCGAAGCCAGCGGCCGCGGGGTAGTACGGCGGCCGCTTGTAGACCATGTTGACCCCATGCATGATCACTGTGCGCCCCTTGGCGTCCGTGATCCAGCGGCCGGTGTGGCCGAGGGGTGTGGTGGGTGCTGCCTGCGCCAGGGCGGGCAGGAGCAGGAGGGCGAGCGCAACCAGGGCCGCGATCGCTCGCCGCATTCTCGCTAGACGCCTGGCGCCGATGCTTCGGCCAGCTCGCTCATGTCCTCGAAGGTGGCGCTGGCAAGGGCCCTGACCACCACGGTGTCGAGCGCGCGGTAGCGGGAGAGCTCTTCCTGGGCGTCGCCGGCGTTCTCGGCCGCCACCCCCACGGTCCCCTCCGGCGCTCCTTGGCGATCGAAGTGATTTCGGTAGCCCTGGTGCATGTCTCGATAGAACGACTCGTCCTTCGCCAGGCGCTCCTCAGCGCTGGCGCCGACCGCGGTGCGCACGTAGCCGAAGATCGCCGGTGGCTCCCTGCCCGCCTCACTCGCTCCGGCCTCTACCCCCTGTCTGGCCTGCACCGCGAACTCGGGCGTCATCCAGTTGAAGAACACGCCGTCCCACTCCGAGCCGCCGAGGGCGGTCATCTTCGGCCCCATCGCGGCGAGGACCAGACGGATCCCGGGCAGCGCCTCCCGAAGGCCGGGCAGAGCCTCCCGCATCCTGGTCAGCGGCTTCTCGGTGAAGCCCGCTCCCACGCCGAGCCAGAGGCGGGCTCGGTCGAGGCCGAGGCGCTCGATGTCAGCGGCGATCTCCTCGGGGGACTGGCGGTCAAGCGCGATGACGGCGACACCGAGGTCGATCCGGTCGGCGCCCCTTGCGTACTCCGCCAGTGTCTCGAGGCCCCCGGCCCCCGGATGGTCGTTCGACCACATCGAGCTGTAGCCGAGCTCCTGGCAGCGGGCGGCCAGGGGGCTCGCGATCTCGGGGTCGAGCCCGGCGGTGACCCCGAACCCTCTGCTCACGAAGCCTTCTCGAGCAGCGCCACGCACTCGATGTGCGGGGTCTGCGGAAACATGTCGACGGGTCGCACGCGGCGCACCCTATAGCCGGCCTCGGCGAGCTGCGCCGCGTTCGGGGCGAGGGTGGTCGGGTTGCAGGAGACGTAGACGATGCGGGGCGCCTCACACTCGATCACGCGCCGCACCACCTTCTTGGAGAGACCTGCGCGCGGCGGGTCGACGACCACGACGTCCGGCTTGCCGGCCTCGTCCACGAGTGGGCGGATCTCCTTGCGGGCGTCGCCGGCGAGGAAGTACGCGTTGTCGATCCCGTTGAGCCGGGCGTTCTCCTCGGCGTCCGCGATCGCCTCCGGGACGATCTCGACGCCCCAGACTTCGCCGGCCCGCGAGGCGAGGCTGAGTCCCAGTGTCCCGATGCCGCAGAAGAGGTCGAAGACGCGCTCACTGCCCGTCAGTCCGGCCATCTCGGCCCCGATGCCGTAGAGGCGGTCGGCCATCTCCGTGTTGGTCTGGAAGAAGGCGTTGTGGGAGATCCGGAAGCGCAGGCCGCAGAGCTCCTCCTCGAGGTACTCACTGCCGAGCACGCCCGTCGGACCTTCGGTGCCGCCGCTCGAGCCTTCGACGATCGTGTGCAGGTCGACGGGCGGACGCGGGATCTCGGACGGTGAGGTGACCAGACGGGTCTGCAGCTGCCCGGTACGGCGGCCCTCGCGGACAACGAGGTTGCGGAGGATGCCCGTGCGCTTACGGCGGTCGTAGGCGGGCAGCCCCTCCGCCGCCGCCCAGGCCCGGATCTCGTTCCGTCGGGCGTTGTTGCGCTCGGAGGCGAGCTGGCAGTCCTCCGCGTCCACGATCAGGTCCCAGCGGCCGCGGGCATGGAAGCCGAGGGTGAGCTCACCGTCGTGCTCGCCGAAGGAGTACTCGAGCTTGTTGCGGTAGCGCCACTGCTCGACAGCGGGCTCGATCTCCTCCAGCTCGAACCCGTCGAGGCCGCCGAGCCTGACCAGCGCGTCCAGGACCTGAGAGTGCTTGTGGCGAAGCTGCTGCTCGTAGGGCAGGGACTGCCACGGGGCGCCGGGGCAGGGTTGGCCGCCGTGGTCGCACCGGGCGGGGAGGCGGTCCGGCGATTCCTGGATCAGCTCGAGGGCAGAGGCCTCGGCGTAGCCGCGCTTTGCCTTGGTGACCTCTGCGCGAACGCGATCCCCGGGCAGGCCGCCGGCGACGAAGACGACGTAGCCATTCCGGCGCGCGATGCCCCTGCCGCCGTAGGCGAGCGACTCGACGTCGAGGGTGAGCAGCTCGCCGCGCCGCGGGCGCTCGGGCGACTGGGTACCGCTGCGCTCCTCCGTGTTCAGGGTCTCGGCCATGCTCGGCCTATCGTTGCAGCCGCCAGTGGCCTGGTTTCGGGCGGCTGGCCGCCGAACTGAGCTAGGGCGCCGGGTATAGGCTTTGCGCCGCACTCCACAAAACGGGTTGCGCCTGAGGCGCACCCTCGCACTATCCCCAAGAGGAGGTCCAAGGTGGAAGCAGGCGAGAGTGGTGGCGGCGGCAGTGGCATGCGGGACCAGGTCCAGAAGGCGATCGACGATCTGCGCTCAGCCGGGGAGAAGGCGACTGGCGACGTACGTTCGAGCATCGACGACGCGATCTCACGGCTGCGGGACGTTTCGGGCGATGCGAGCTCGAAGGCGTCGGACCAGGTCTCGAATTGGCGCGACACCCTGGACAACGCTACCCAGGACGTCCGCAAGGAGCTCGCCAAGCTAGCGGTTCGCGCGCAGAGCTCGACCGAGGCGCTCGATGAGATCGCGAAGGAGATCGACGAGCGCCGGAAGTCGGTCGGCTCCGACGGTTCCGGCAGCCCTAGTTCTTGAGCCTGCGGTCGAGCGCGCGGAGCAGGCTCTTCCGGGCCTTGTTGCTGCGCTCGTAGTCGCGGACCTTGCGGAGCTGGGCGGGGCTCAGTTCCTGGAGCCGGCGCTCGATCTGCCGGACCGTCAGCTGGTCGTACGCGCTGATCGGGAAGCCGGGGACGCGGGCCGCTCGGCGGACCCGGTCGGCGCCCGCCAGCGGCTTGTCGGCCGCCTTGACGGCTCGCTTGCGTGCCTTCTGCGCGTGGGTACCCGCCTGCTTGCGGGCCCGACCCGGTGCGTCGCGAGCCTGCGTGAGCAGGCGCTCGAGCTGGCTCAATAGGTCCTCGGCCTGATCTCGCCCGCGCGTCACCAGTCGCCCGATCATCTCGTCCGCGTCGCCGCGAGTCATGCGGCCCCGCCGCACGGCGTCGTCGACGACCTCCTGGAGGCGGTCGCGGGAGATGGTGACGCTCTTCTCGAGGGCGTCACGGAAGGACTGGACGCTCTGCTCCGCGCGCGAGCCCTCGTCCTGCTCGGGGCTCTTCTTCTTTGCCTTGGACGCCGCAGCCATCGGTCGGGACTATCTCAGATCTGAGAACTTTCCAATCACGGGGTTGTGATCGGAGAGGCGGACCAACTTTCCTGTCTCCGGGTCTGGCACGTCACGGGCCGCTGGGGGGAGCGCAGCGGGATGCTCGATTACCTCCAGGCCGCGGACGAGGAGGTGGCTGAGCCGGTCAGGGGCGGTGTGGGGAGCGAGGCCATAGCGGTCCTCCAGCTGGTCGAAGACCCGGCTCGCCTTGGGCCGGACGTTGAAGTCGCCGCCGAAGACCAACGGACCCGATGCCGCCAAGGCCGTGGCGCGCTCGGCGGCGTCCAGGAGCTCGAGCTCGGCAGACGTCGGCCTTGTGCTGACGTGGAGGTTCGCCACGCAGAGGCCGGATTCCATGCGGGTCAGGGTCATCACACGTGTCTCGGGTTTGCGGGTCAGAACGACGCGCTGGCGCTCCACGATCGGACCGGCACCGGGACGGACGAGGGTGGTGTTCGAGCCGCCCTCCCAGGCGCCGAGCAGGTCGGGGCGCCAGCGGCCGATCAGCGAGGTGAGGGGCTGGAACCAGTTCCGGCCGCTGAAGGCGCGGTGGGCCTCGGCGCCGCACGCCGCGGCCATCCGCTGCTTCCAGCTGGGCGGGAACTCCTGGAAGAGGGCGACGTCCCATTCGATGCCGCGGATCAGGTCGGCGAAGCGATCGAGGAGGTCCCAATTCGTCTGCTCGTAGCGCTCGCCGAGGCGGGGTCCGCGGCGGAAGTTGCCCTTATGAGCGCGGACCTGGAGCTCGGGCTCGGGCGGCCAGTCCCGGCCGTGGAACACGTTCCATGTCATCGCGGTGAGTTGCACGGCCCTAGTATCGGCCGCTCGATGGTTCCACCGACCGCCCAGCTTCCAGCCAGCAACTTCCTGACCGGGGAGGAGCTCGACCGCGAGGAGCTGCTCGCGCTGCTCGAGCGGGCCGAGCACCTGAAGCGCGGGCGGGAGCAGGGAGAGGGCCGGGGTTCGCTTGCCGGTCGTTCCGTGGCGCTGATCTTCGAGAAGCCCTCGACGCGGACCCGTGTCTCGTTCGAGGTCGGGGTGGCCGAGCTGGGCGCGACGCCGATCGTGTTGCGCTCCGACGAGCTGCAGCTGACGCGCGGCGAGTCGATCGCCGACACCGGCCGGATTCTCTCCCGGTACCTGCACGGGATCGTGATCCGCTCGGGTTCGGATGAGAGGGTTCGCGAGCTCGCGGAGGGAGCGACCGTCCCGGTGATCAATGGGCTGACGCCGGAGCACCATCCCTGCCAGGCGCTCGCCGATCTGCTGACCCTCAAGGAGCGCTTCGGCGAGCTCGACGGGCTTCGCCTCCTCTACGTGGGGGACGGGAACAACATGGCGCGGTCGCTGGCGATCCTGGGTCGGACCGCGGGGATCGAGGTGGTGATCGCGAGCCCGGACGGCTATCGGATCGAGGATGGGCGGGCGGTACTCACCGATGATCCCCGCGCGGCCGCTTCGGGAGCGGATGCGATCTACACGGACGTCTGGGTGAGCATGGGAGACGAGGAGGAGGAGGAGCGCCGCCGGCGCGACCTGGCGCCCTTCCAGCTGAACGACCAGCTACTCGACGCCGCTTCGGAGCGGGTGATCGCGCTCCACTGCCTGCCGGCCCATCCGGGCGAGGAGATCACCGCCGAGGTCCTCTATGGGGAGCGCTCGGCGGTCTGGGACCAGGCCGAGAACCGACTGCACGCGCAGAAGGCGCTCCTCGAGAGCTTGCTGGGCCGCTAGGCGCCCTCGGGGTCGCGGGGCTCGCAGACGACCACCGGGATGCGCCTGCCGGCCGAGTCCGCGCGCCGCTGGTAGTCGTCGTAGCCGGGATAGAGGTGCGTCGCCAGCCTCCAGAGGCGCTCGCGCTCCTCCCCCTGGGCCTCGCGGGCGCGGTAGGCGCCGCCGCGGCCGCGGGACCAGAGCTCGACGTCGGGATTCGCGCTCAGGTTGTGGAACCAGGCGGGGTGCTTCGCCTTTCCCGTCTGGGAAGCGACCAGGATCACGTTGCCGTTGTCGGTGAAGTAGAGGAGCGGCGTGGTGCGCTTCTTGCCGCTCTTCGCCCCGATGTGGGAGAGCAACACCGTCGCCGCCCCACTCGGCATCTTGAGCAGCCCTCGGCTCGCCCGCATCAGGATCGGGTCGACCTTGTTGGCCACGTTCAGCGCCATCCAGCCGCCGAACCTTCCCTTCGCCGTCCACCGAAACGCTCGCTGAATCGGATTGCGCGGCTTCTCCGGATCGAAGTCGGGTACCCGTCCCACGGGCGCAGCCTAGACTGGCCTAGGCGGCCCCGTGGTGTAACGGTCAGCACGCGAGGTTTTCAACCTCGAAGAGCCGGGTTCGATTCCCGTCGGGGCTACTGCACCAGCGACCGCCGACAGCGGCGCACCTGCTTCGCGATCGCCCGAGCGCGCACCGTGTAGCCGGTGGCGTTCGGATGAACGCCGTCGGGGCCGAACCACCCGCGGTTGTGCGCGGCGATCGCGGCCCAGTCCACCACGCGCAGGTGCTCGTTGCGCCTCGCGATTCGATCCAGCACCCGGTTGTAGCCGCCGTAGGTTGCCCCGGCGACCGCGGGTCTGACGATGTTCGGCCAGACGACGCAACCGTGCTTCCCGACTGCGCGCAGCGACTTCCGGACGGAACCCTCGAAGCTCGACGCGGCGTGGGGATCGTCGTTCGTCCCGAGGCTCGCCACCACCACGGGCGGCAACCCGCGGTGCCGCCGGGCGAGTTCCGAGGCGCCCTCCGGCGCGTGCTTCGAGATCGAGACCGAGCCCCGGATCCGCCAGCCGTGCAGATAGCGAGGGAGATACGGCCTGGTCCCCACCGCGAGCGAGTCCCCGACCACGAATAGCCGCTTGCCGACGGTATGCCGCCCCGATCGCGCGGCGGACGGCCCCGCCGGCGCAACTGCGACCACCACCGCCAGCGCGCCAAGGGCGACGGCCAGGACCCGTCTAGTCACCGGGCACACTCCCCGCCGCCCCTCCGTACGGACCACCCGCCCCGCAGGTGGTGATCGTCGCCGCGATCGCCTGCGCACGCGCCTCATAGCCGCTCGGGGTCGCATGGACTCCGTCGGGGGCGAGCAAGCCTTTGTCACGCCTCACGATCTCCACCCAATCGACGACGGTCAGATTCGGGTTGGCTGCCGCGACCTGAGCCAGGACCCGGTTGTACCCCGCATAGCTCACCCCGTTGTATGGCGGGCGGACGATGTTCGGCCAGATGACGCAGCGACTGGCGCCGGCCGCCTCGAGCACCGCCTGCACCTCACCTTGGAAGGTGGAGGTCGCGCTGGGATCGTCGTTGGTCCCGAGGCTGATGACCAGCACGGGAGGGAGGTTGCCCGCGCTGGTGATCTCGGACACCCCGTCGGCGGTCGGCCGCCCCGTGTAGGCCGAGGTCCGGATCCGCCAGTCGGGCAGCAGCTGGGCGAGCGGCGCCTCGGTCCCCTCGGCCAGTGAGTCCCCGACGACGAGCGCTCGTCCGCTGGCCGCCTGTGCCGACCCGCCCGTCGCCCCCCGGGCGGCCTCGCTCTCCGCTTTCGGCGCAGCCGCCGGGGGCGTCTGGCTCGCCTCCGGCGTTGGGGCAAGCGTCCCGTAGAGGGCAAGCAGAATCAGCAGCAGGGTCCCCATCCCAGGTCGAACTTAGTCCATCTGCCGCTGGAGGCGCTCAACTACGCTGCCAGAGTGCTGCCCGAGATCCACATCGGCCCGCTCACGCTGCAGACATTCGGAATCTGCTTCGCGCTCGCGTTCCTCGCTGCCGGGGCGGTGGTCTGGCGGCGGCTGGGGGAGCTCGGCAAGCCGGTCGACTGGGCCTACGAGATCGGCTTCGCCGCCCTGATCGGCGGCCTGGTCGGCGCCCGCTTGGACTTCATCATCGAGAACTACAGTGACGTCAAAGGCGACCTGCTCGGCAACATCCTCTCCGGCTCGGGGCTGGTCTGGTACGGCGGCGCGATCGGCGGCGCGATCGGCGTCCTCCTCTGGGCCTGGTGGCGCAAGTACCTGACGCTCACCCTGCTCGACATCTGTGCCCCTGCACTCGCCGTCGGATACGCGCTGGGCCGCTGCGGCTGCCAGGTGTCCGGAGACGGCGACTACGGCAAGGCCTGGGACGGACCCTGGGCGATGGCCTATCCCGACGGCACCAAGCCGATCGACACGCCCGTCCATCCGACCCCGGTCTACGAGACCCTCGTTATGGGCCTGGTCGCGCTCCTCCTCTGGCGGCTCCGCGACCGCCTCACCAACGGACTCCTCTTCGCCCTCTATCTGCTCCTTGCGGGCGCCGAGCGCTTCCTGGTCGAGTTCATCCGCCGCAACTCCGACGTCGCCCTCGGCCTCACCCAGGCCCAGCTGGTGAGCCTGGCGATGATGATCGCCGGCGGGGTCTGGCTGGCCCTCGCCTTCCGCCGGGCTCCACGCCCGGCGCCGGCCTGATCATCACAGTCGAGGAGCCCGATGATTCCGAGGACTCCGACCAGGGGGAGGGCTCGCCGGACGAGGACTCGGCGGAGCTCTAGCGGCTAGGCCGAGCGGAGCAGGCCGCCGTCGATCGGGATCACCGTTCCCGTGAGATAGGCGGCCCGTTCCGAGCACAGGAACGCGACTAGGTCGCCGTACTCCTCCGGCCGCCCGAGCCGGCGAGCGGGGATCCGCTCCCTCGCGGCCGCCTCGGCCTGCTCCATCGATCCGTGGCGGTCGGCCAGCCGGTCGGTCGCGAACATCCCGGTGGCCACGGTGTTGACCGTGATCCCATCCCCGGCCACCTCGTCGGCGAGTGTCTTCAGCAGCCCGAGCGCCGCCATCCGGTTCGAGTTGGAGAGCACCAGCCCTGAAATCGGCTCGCGGATCGAGCTCGAGGACACGTTCACGATCCGGCCCCAGGCTCGCTCCCGCATCCCGGGCAGCACCTCCTCGATCAGGACGCGCGGCGCCAGGACCAGCGAGCGGAACGCCGCCTCCCATTCCTCCAGCGAGTTGTCGAGCGCCACGCCGCCCGGCGGCCCACCTGTGTTCGCGACCAGGATCTCGATCGGCCCGAGGGCCTCGGCGACGTCACCCGGGAGCTCGCGCACGCGGGCCAGATTCCCGGTGTCGGCCGGGAACGCCTGGACATCTCCTCCGATCTCCTCCGCCGCGGCCCTCAGCGCCTCCTCCGAGCGGCTCGAGATCGCAACCCGCGCGCCCTCGCGCGCGAGCGCACCGGCGATTCCCTTCCCGATCCCCCGGCTGGCCGCGATCACCAGCGCGGTCCGCCCCTCGATGCCTAGGTCCACTCCAACCTCCCCGGCCTTCCCGCCAGCCAGGCGCACCAGGCCGCGAACGCGGCGACCGCGATCGCGACACCCAGCCAGTGCACCCCGGCCAGAACCGCAACGGCGCTGGGGATCCCGGCCAGCACCGCCCCGAGCATCACCCCGCGGACGGGCAGGTGCAGCGCCCACGCCGTGATCGCCGCACAGGCCAGCCAGGCCGCTGGCCCGGTCAGCCAACCCCAGTCATCGAAGAAGGAGGGCGGCAGCGCCAGCGCCAGGATCAGCGAGATTGCAGCGACCAGCACCACCTGCGCGCCCGCTGCCCGCCAGAGGATCGAGCGGTCCATCGCCGCCATTCTCGCAGCACTGAGATTCCGCTCGACGAAGCCTCAGCCGGTGAGCTTGGCGAGATACGCGGCATCATCGGGCGGCAGGCCGGGAATCGACTGGCCGTCCCAGGTGATCCCGTCCGCCATCGCCACGAACAGCTCCTCGCGGTCCTTCAGGCTGAGGCGCTCGAAGCGGCAGAGGGCAAGGAACGAGTACAGCTTGGGCATCGAATCCCTCCAGCCGCGATCCGTGCCGTGGATCCGAGTCAGGTCGTGGATGGTCTTCGGCGCCTCCTGCAGCGGCTCGCGAAAGATCTGCGCGCAGACGGCGAAGTCCAGCTGCTCCTTCCGCCCGGGCGGCACGAGCAGCACGTCCTGATCGGGCACGAGCAGTCCCCGCTCCAGCTCCTCCGCGCTCATCAGCAGCACGCCGTCGGTCGGCCGCGGGTTGCACTCGATCATCACCAGCCCGTCGTCGGTCTCGATGAAGTCGAGCGACATCTGACCGTCCCACTGGAGATCCGTCCCGAGCCGCTCCACGATCGGCAGGGTGTCGTTCGCATCGACTGAGAGGAACTGGATCCCGGTCGAGTGCTCCCACTGCCTCGGCGCCCGGTAGGACATGTGCGAAGCCACCTTCCCCTCGTGGAGCGCGGAGTACGTGCACTGCATCGGGCCGTCGACGAACTCCTGGACGAGCCACGGATTCGCCTCGGTGGGATGGCAGTCGCCCGGCTGCAGATGCCCCGCCAGCGGACCGGTGTTGGTGAGCAGCCCGATGCCGCCGCGCGAGAAGGCGGCCCGGGCGAAGTACGCCGGGAACCGCCCGATCGCGTCGGTGAGCTCGTCCTCGCTGTGGGCGAGGACGGTCTGCGGCGTACGGATCTCGAGCCGGTCGCAGAGCTCCTGAAAGGTCCCCTTGTCGTGTACCTGGGCCAGCGTCCGGAACGGCGGCGCGTACAGCTTCGTCACCGCCGAAAGGCGCTCGTGCTGGGCAGCCAGGTAGAAGACCTCCTCGAACATCGGCAGGACCACCTCGATCTCGTTCTCCGCGGCGATCCGCTCGACGTCGGCGGCAAATCCCGCCGGGTCGGCCGAGGGCGACGCGGTCACGAAGTGCCCCGCCAGGTAGCGGGAGTGGTTCCCCGGCGACGCCTCGTAGCTGTCCGAGGCATAGACCTCGTGGCCGCGCTCGCCGAGCTTGCGGATCGCGTCCAGCGCGAACGGCATCCGTGAGCTGGTGATCAGCACCCTCATCGAGGCCGAACCCTAAGGGCCCGCGCAGCCGACCCCTAGCGGCGGTGCTTCCACCACCGCGCTTCCGCGGCGGCGCCGGTTCCCGCTGCCCGGTTCGCGGTCCGGCAACCGCCATAATCGAGCCCACCGAGGGCGGTTAGCTCAGTTGGGAGAGCGCTTCGTTTACACCGAAGAGGTCGCTGGTTCGATCCCGGCACCGCCCATTCACTCTTAATCCCCTCGCGCTCGTCATCTTCTTCATGGGACGCGGCACCCGGACTGTCTGAGCGGGACTCAGTCCGAGGCGTCGGGGTCGTCCCGCCGCGTGTGCTGCGGCATCAGCGCGCCGGTCGAGCGGGACCGGTCCTGGGCGATCAGCTTGCGCGCCTCGGAAAGCTGTTCCTCCGGGAGCAGTGAGCGCTGCAGGTCATGCGCACCGAAGATCTCGTCGAGGTCCTCCCGGGTGAGCGTCTCCTGCTCGAGCGCGCTGTTGGCGAGGTCGTCGAGGCAGTGGCGGTTGAGCTGCATCAGCTGCCGGGCGCGGGCATAGGCGAGGTGCGCGAGCTCCTGTGCGTTCACGTCGACGTCCCGCCTGGTCCGGTCGGAGAGCGCGTAGTCGCCCGTCGGTTGCGCCAGGGGGGCGCTCTCGGGCGGGCCCTGGGAAAGGGTCATCCCGAACTCGGTGACCATCTGTACGCAGATCCTCTGGACCCGTGCCAGGTCGTCGGCTGCCCCTGAGTACGCCTCACCGAAGACCTCCTCCTCCGCCGCCCGGCCGCCGAGCAGGATCACGATCTCGTCCATCAGCTGCTTGCGCGAGCGCAGGTAGCGGTCCTCACTGGGTGAGTGGGCGACGAAGCCGAGCGCCGGCCCGCGGGGAACGATGCTCAGGATCTCGGGCGGATCGAGACCGCAGAGCCGCCGGCAGAGCGCGTGTCCGGCCTCGTGGTAGGCGACGATCCGGCGCTCCTCCTCCGTCATGCGCCGCGACTGCTGGGAGCCGACGGACTGCCGGAGCAGGGCCTCATCGAGGTCCTCGCGCGCGATCGACATCCGGCCCGCCCGCCCCGCGATGATCGCCGCCTCATTCAGAGCGTTGGCGAGCTGGGCGCCGGTCAGGCCCGTGGTCTTGCGCGCGACGTCGGTCAGGTCAACGGTGTCAGCGAGGGTCTTGTCGCGGGCGTGGGACCGGAGGATCGCCTCCCGACCGTCCCGGTCCGGCGGCGCGACCAGCACCTGGCGGTCGAAGCGGCCGGGCCGGAGCAGGGCCTTGTCGAGCTTGTCGATCTGGTTCGACGCCGCGAGCACGATCACCATGCCGGGATCCCGCTCGAAGCCGTCGAGCTCGACCAGCAGCTGGTTGAGCGCCTGCTCGCGCTCGGAGGTGCCGCCGTCCCCGGCTCCCGAGCCCCGGTGGCCGCCCACCGCATCGAGCTCGTCGATGAAGACCACCGCGCGGCCGGACTTGCGCGCCTCCTTGAAGAGGCGACGGATCCGGGCAGCGCCGCGGCCCACGAACATCTCGACGAAGCTCGATCCCGAGGCCGCGAAGAAGTCGACGCCGGCATGGGAGGCGACGGCTCGGGCGAGCATCGTCTTTCCGGTCCCGGGGGGACCGAAGAGCAGCACACCGCGGGGCGCGCGGGCGCCGAGGGCCTCGAAGCGCTTCGGGTCCTTGAGCCATTCCGCGACGTCCACCAGCTCCTCCTTGGCGGCGTCGACCCCCTGCACGTCGTCCCACCGGACGGTCCCGGCAGAGCTGGCCTTGACCGATTCCGGGCGAGTCGACCCCATCGTCGAGCGGAGCAGAACGATGAAGATCGCCAGGATCCCCGCTGAGAACACCACCCCGAAGACGGGATACCACTCGAAGACGAAGTCGCTGATGGAGGATGCGAGCAGGGGCATAGATTGCGCCTGGGCTACCTATCGGCACGCCCGCGCCACGGCTGGAGCCCCTTTTTCGGTGCTGCCCAGCCGAGCTAGGCCTGGCCGTAGAGCATCACCTTGCTGGTGTCGTCCGGATCGGCCTTGCCTGCTGCGCCATCTCCTGCGCCTTCTTGATGTTCTCCGTCAGGCCCATCGGCTTCTCCCCTCCTCGATTGCTGGCGCCGGACTCTATCCCCCGTCCATTCGGATAGGTTGCTGCGGAACAACGCGGGGGAAGGAGGAGGCTTTGGACGCAACCCAGTTGAAGCGCATCCCGTTGTTCGCGGATGCATCCGACGAGGAACTCGCGAGGGTCGCGATCTTCGCGCAGTCGAAGGAGGTTCCGGAGGGAGAGGCAGCCGTCACCGAGGGCGGGTTCTCACGAGAGCTCCTGGCGATCGAGGAGGGAACCGCCGAGGTGACCCGGGACGGCGAGCACATCGCCGACCTCGGTCCCGGCGACGTCTTCGGCGAGGCCGGGATGCTCGACGACGAGATGCGCAGCGCGACCGTCACCGCCACCTCGAGGCTCAAGCTGATCAGCCTGGGCCACTTCGAGGTGCAGCGGCTGAAGAAGGATGCCCCGGGTGTCTACGGGCGGATCGAGGAGCTGGTCGAGCAGAGGCGATAGGAGGCGTCAGGCGATCGTCGTGTGGAGCTCGCCGAGGGTCGGCGAGGAGATCACGATCTCGTCGCCCGGCTTCAGCCAGACGCGCGGTTCGCGAACACCTCCCACACCCGAGGGCGTCCCCGTCGAGACGATGTCGCCCGGCTCGAGGGTCATCCAGCGCGAGAGCCGGGCGATCAGCTCCGTGACCGAGAAGATCAGGTCGGAGGTGGATGCCTCCTGCATGCGCTCGCCGTTCAGGTCGAGGCTGAACGAGATCTCCTCGGGTCCGCCGGCCTCGTCGGGGGTGACCAGCGCCGGGCCGCAGGGGGCGGAGCCATCGAAGACCTTGCCGGGCATCCACTGTGGCGTCGCGAACTGGAGATCCCGCGCCGAGAGGTCGTTGAGCAGCATGTAGCCCGCGACGGCGTCGAGGGCTTCCGCTGGATCCACCTCACTGCAGCGCCGCCCGACGACGAACGCGACCTCGGCCTCGTAGTCGACCTTCTCACTCGCGGCCGGGAGCGGCACGGTCGCGCCGGATGGGACGAGCGCGTTGCGGAACTTGGCGAAGAAGGTCGGCTGCTGCGGTGGCTCGACACCCTGCTCCTCCGCGTGGGAGCGGTAGTTGAGGCCGATGCAGATGATCTTGTCGGGATCGGGGACGGGCGGCAGCACGCGAATGACACTGGCCGGCTCGACATCCGACTCCACCGTCGCCGGCTCCGCCAGCTCGTCGAGGAGGCCCTCCTCGATCAGCCGCCGCAGGCCCATCGGCCTCTCGCCGAGAAGCGCGCCGGCGTCGAGGATGCCGTCGATCGCCTGTACCCCGGCACAGATCCCCTCCTCGCTCCGGTAGCTCACCAGGCGCATCTCCCGGCCACCCTAATCAGTTAGGCGGCATGCGGCGAACGCGTTCGCTAGGTTCCCGCGCCAGCAAGAGGGGGGAAATCCCCGGATTCGAGCAGCGGAGGCGTGAATGGCAGAAGGGACCGTGAAGTGGTTCAGCAGTGAGAAGGGGTACCGGTTCATCACCCCCGACGATGGAAGCAAGGACCTGTTCGTCCACTTCTCGAGCATCTCCGGTGACGGCTACCGGGTCGCTCGACGACGGCGCGCGGGTCAGCTACGAGTCGAGGACGGACCGAAGGGCCCGGTGGCGACCAACGGCAGCGAGCTGAGCGGCTAGCCTGCGTATCTGCGGCGGCCCGCACCGCCGCACGCCCTCGGGGGCGTAGCTCAGTTGGTTAGAGCGCCGGCCTGTCACGCCGGAGGCCGCGGGTTCGAGTCCCGTCGCTCCCGTTAGACGTCTGCCCGCAGCTAGCTCGGCAGCGATGAGCCGGCGAAGAGGAAGAACCAGACCTCGAGGGCGATCACGCCCGCGATCACGCAGGCGGCCACAACCCTCTCGGGCGCACTCAACGAGAAGCGGGCCCGGAGGTTCTCATCCAGCTCGCCGCGCATTCGTCGCTGCCAAGGGGAGGTCCTACCGACCGCGGGCGGCCTCCCGGTCAGCTCGTCGTACTTCTTGTGCAACCAGGCGAGGGCCCAGGCGAGCAGAAATGCCAGGACGCCGAGGACCACCAGCACCGTGACGACGCCACGAAGGCTCAGGACCTGACCGCCCTGCGCCTGTGCGCCGACCCAGACGGAGAACAGGGGCGCACCCGTCCAGACGTTCACAGCCGCGACCGCGGTCGCGATCACGATGGCGACCCTCTTCAGCTTCAGGTGCGAGGAATCGGCCTGCTTGCCGCCAAGCTCCGAGGCGGATCGGTCGGGCGCTCGATCCGGAATCGCCGTGAGCGCCACCGGCGCATCCATTGCGTCCGCGGTCATCCCCGGCGGCAGATCGAGCTCGAGAGCGTGGAGTCCGCCCGGGAGTCCGTCGGCGAGCGCCAGGATCTGGTCGCGCGTGACCCAAGGGGTGTGCACGGTGACTGCGTTCGACTGCCGGTCCTGATGCGCGCGCAGCACCTCGATGCAATCCCGCCGGACCAGCGCGATGCCCGAAGCGGCGATCTCGTGAACAGCACGATCGAGCCCGAAGACCGCTTGCGAGCGTCGGTAGAGCCCGACGTCCGGAGAGGTCACCCAGAGCGGCCACGACGGGCCCAGATGTGTGCCGAGCCCGGCGAAGCCGAGGACCTGCCCCTCGGCGTCCTTGACCGGAAACGTCACGCGAGAGCGGAAGTAACCGTGGACACGCCCACGCACGGAGCGCGTCGCGAGCCCCGCGGCCACGATGTCCTCAGTCGAGTGCCCGAGCCCACCCAGGTGGCTCATCAGCAGGTCGGGACCAACCGGCGCCCAGCCCACGCCGAAGGACCGGATCACGTTGTCCTCAAGACCCAACTCGGCGAGCGCGCCGCGGGCGCCACTGGCGGTTCCCGATTCCCAGAGGTAGGACTCGAAGAACTCGCAAGCGTCGGTGAGCACCCGCTCGAGGCGGCGCTCCGCGCCCTCCCTGGCTTGGATCTCCTGTGTTGCTGCGATGGTCGAATGCTCCCAGACGGTCCTTAAGGGACTGTGATGCGCGTCCCGCAGGGTGCCGACGCTCCGTGTTCGAAATGCTTAGTGGAGCATGGAGATGGACGTGAACCTCACCTCACCGGTCCCCGGGCTCGATGAGCTCCCGCGCGAGTTCCAGCCGAAGACGCTGCGCCGTCGCGCAGCGCAGGCGCTGGTCGCACTTGCGGTCCTCTTTGCAATCGTCCTGTTCGCCCCGGGCTTGGGCGAGGTGCGAGATCGACTGGGCGAGGCCGATCCGGGGTGGCTCGCCCTGGCGGCGGCGCTGGAGGGGCTCTCCTTCGCCTCCTACGTGGTCATGTTCGGGCCCATCTTCTGCACGGGCCTGGGCTGGGGTCGAGCCTGGGAGATCGGTGGCTCCGAGCTGGCCATGGGCTCCCTCGTCCCCGCCAGCGGCGCGGGCGGCCTTGCGCTGGGAGCCTGGGTGCTACACCGCGGGGGCATGGGCGGGGAGCGCATCGCCCGCCGCTCGGTCGCCTTCTTCCTGATCAAGAGCGGGGTCAACTTCGTCGCCGTCGCGGTGATCGGGACGGCGCTCGCGATCGGGGTGGTCGGGCCGGACCTCTCCCTCTGGCTGACTGCCTTCCCGGCCGCGATGGCCACGCTCGTAATCGTGGCCGTTGCGTCCCTTCCGCGTCTGGGCTCGGGTCCTCGTCCTTTTCCCGGCCCCGATGCCTCCCGATCTGAGCGCTGGCTCAGCGCGACTCGGCGAGCGGTGGTTCGCGGCACCTCGGAGGCGCGAAGCATCCTGCGCTCCGCCGATCGCCGCGTCCTCGCCGGCTCCTTCGGCTACTGGTTCTTCGACAACGCCGTGCTCTGGGCGACCTTCCACGCGTTCGGCATATCGCCGCCGATCACAGTGATCCTGATGGGCTACCTGATCGGGCAGCTGGGCGGGCTGATCCCGCTGCCAGGCGGCATCGGCGGGATCGATCTCGGCCTGATCGGCGTCCTGGTTGCGTATGGCACCTCCGCGGCTGGCACCACTGCGGCGGTCTTCGCCTACCACGTGATCCTCTTCTGGCTCCCCCTGATCGTCGGCACCATCGCCTTCGCGATGCTGCGCCGGAACATGCCCAGCCCCGGCGAGTTCGCCAGCTGCGCCCCCGCCATCGCGGCGCAGTCCAGGTAGCGCGAGCCCAAGCGGCGATCGGAGAAACTGCCCGCCATGCGTGTGCGGCTCCTGGTACCGATCGTCGGTCTGACCCTTCTGGCTCCCGCTGCCGCGGGGGCACAGGTTCCCGCGAACCCGGCGGACCAGCCGCCTTTCGACGGCGGTCGCCCCTACCAGCTGGCGGTTCCCCCGCCGGGGCCCAACCCTCGTCAGGGATTCCGTCTCACCGCGGCCGGGGCCCAGGCGATCGCGACCCGGGCGGCCAGCGGCGATCTGCCCGGCCCTGGCGGTCAAGTGCGGATCCGGATCCGCCTCGGCTCAAACGACCGGAACCAGTGGCAGCTCGACTTCTACGAGGCAGACGGCAAGGACGTCGCAGAGGTCGTCATCGATGACGCGACCGGGTCCGTGGTGGAGAAGTGGACCGGCGCCAAGGTCGACACCAAGCTCGCTCGCGGCTACCAGGGGGCGGTCGCGGGCAAGGTCAACAGGTGGTGGATCTGGCTTCCGCTCTGCGTCCTCTTCCTCGCGCCGTTCGTCGACCCCCGGAGGCCGCTGCGGCTGATCCACCTCGACCTGCTCGCGCTGCTCGGCTTCAGCGCCTCGCTCTTCTTCTTCAACAAGGCCGAGATCGAGCTCTCGGTGGCCCTCGTCTACCCGGTGCTCGCCTACGTCTTCATCCGCATGCTGTTCGCGGGGTTCCGGTCGATCGAGCGGCGGGATCGGCTGCTCCCGATCGCCCCTCGCGGGCTGCTGGTCGCCGGGATCGTGGCTCTGGTCGCCTTCCACACTGCCTACATGGCAACCGAGGGCAAGGTGATCGACGTCGGCCTGGCCGGGGTGATCGGCGCCGACCGGCTCACGCACGGCGAGGACGTCTACGGCGAGGACTTCTCCCAGGGCCTGCCGCCGAGCTCCGACGTCCGCGGCGACGTCTATGGGCCCGTCAACTACCTCGCCTACGCGCCGTTCGAGCTCGCGTTCCCCTGGAGCGGCCACTGGGACGACGTTCCGGCCGCCCGCGCGGCTGCGCTCGGGTTCGAGCTGCTCACCGCTCTCGCGCTCTTCGGGCTCGGCCGGCGGCTCCGAGCGGGCGCCGAAGGATCCACGCTCGGCGTCGCGCTCGCCTACGGCTGGCTCGCCTACCCGTTCACGATGTACACGCTCGGCTCGAGCTTCAACGACGGGCTGGTGGCGTTCCTGGTCGTCTGCTGCCTGCTGGTGGTCACCTCCGCCCCCGCTCGCGGCGCCGTGTCGGCCCTGGCCGGGCTGAGCAAGTTCGGCCCACTGCTGCTCGCTCCGCTCTTCGCCGCCGGCCACGGCGAGAGGCGAACCCGGCCGCTCCTCCTCTTCGTTTTCGGCTTCGTCGTCGCGGCGGCCCTCGTGACGATTCCCCTGCTTCCGGACGGCGGCTTCCGCGAGTTCTACGACCGCTCGCTCGGCTACCAGGCCTCGCGCGGCTCTCCCTTCAGCGTCTGGGGACAGGCGCCGTCGCTCCACTTCCTGCAGACCCTCAGCAAGGTGTTCGCGGTCGCCCTCGCCGCCGCCTTCTTCTTCGTCCCCAGACGGCGGACGACCGCCCAGCTGGCCGCGCTCGGGGCGGCCCTGCTGATCGCGGTCCAGGTGACCGCCAACCACTGGTTCTATCCGTACGCCGTCTGGTTCGCCCCCCTTGTCCTCGTCGCCCTGTTTGCCCAGGAACGCCAGCCGGACCCGGCGATTCAGGCGAGGCACCACGCCACCGGAAGGCATCTCTAGCGCGCATCTCCCGGCGTTCAGGCGTCGGATTCGACGCGCTGTCGAGCAGGGGCCGGGCTAGAGAGCGCCGCCCGCCGCGGGCGGCATGGCCGGGTCGTCGCCCTGGTCGCCGATCTGCTCGCGCGCCAGGAAGTCCTCGATCAGCAGTGGGCTTTCCTTGGCCTGCTCGCAGACGTTGAGGAGGTCGTTCATCGAGGAGACCTCCTCGACCTGCTCCTTGACGAACCAGGCGAGGAACTGCTCGGCCGGGAAGTCGCCGATGTCGCGGGCCAGCTTGAAGAGGGCGTTGATCTCGTCGCTGACCCGTTTCTCCTGCTCGAGCGCCATCTTGACCGGCCCGGTCACGTCGTCGTAGCGGGTCTGCTGCGACTTTATGTCCGGGATTCGCACCTCCTTTTCGGTGTCGAGGAGGTACTGGACCATGATCATCGCGTGGTTTCGCTCCTCCACCGCCTGGCGGTAGAAGAAGGCGGCGAGTCGGGGCAGGGTCTCGGCGTCGTAGTAGACGGCGGCCCCCACGTACTGCTGGGAGGCGGCCAACTCGTTCGAGATCTGCGCGTTCAGGGCGTCCGCGAAGCTCTGATCAGCCATGGTTGAACCCTATTCGCCCCAGCGAAAGCCTGTCTGGGTGGGCTCGGGCTGCAACGGGCTTGGGGGCAACCCCGGCTCGGTGCCGGCGGTGTTGTAGCCCGAGGGCGCGACGTCATTCGGAGTGTCGGGGTGAAAGAGCGAGGCCAGGTACTGGATGTGGCCGCGTCCCGGGCCGAGCTCCCACTGGCCGCCCCCGTAAGCGCCGATCCCGTTCTCGTCGCAGTGGTCGTAGGCGGCGAAGAGCGCTCGCAGCGGGCCGAAGCGCGACGGCTTGATGTTGACCATCTTCGGCGGCCACGGCTGAGAGGTGATGTCGGCGACCGAGTGGATCGGCGCGTCCCAGGTGATGCGATCGGCGACCGGATCGAGGATCGGCTTGGTCTCGTCGTTCACGTCGGGGTCCTCGAGCCAGGCTTCCGGGAACGCATCGATCAGCTTGCGATAGAGCTCGGGGTCGGTCTCGACATCGACGGGCGTCCCCTTGTACTGCCCCTTCAGGTCCAGTGAGTCGACGGCGCCCGTCTCGACGAGCTGCGCGATCAGCTCGTCGGTCCAGTCGTTGGTGGGATCGAGCTTGAACCGCAGCGTCGGGTAGATCTCGAGCCGCTTGCGGACCGGCTCAATGGTGGAGACCTCGTCGGAGCCGGGCGGCGTCAGCCTCATGGAGACGACGAAGTTCACCGGGCGCGGCTCCCGTCCGAGCACTTCGTAGAGCGACGTGCCCGCCTGGCGCAGCGCCAGGTCGAGCGCGGCACTCTCGAACGCCCAGCGGCGGTAGTTGACCGAGACCTCCCGCTCCGGCGGGTCCGGGAACAGGTCCAGGCCCTCGAGCAGGTCCGAGAACGAGTCGATCGTGTGCTCGCCTGCGAGGTCGAGCACCGGGCCGGCGTCCCGGAACGCCACATGGTCCAGCGCGTCGTAGACGACGTCCTCGCCCAACCCCTCGTGCCCGTCTCCCTTCAGGTGGATGATCGTGGTGAGGCGGTCGAACTCGCTCCCCGGAGGATGAAACTCCAGGCCCTCGAGCTCGTACGAGTCGATCTCCAGGGGCAGATCCTTGATCAGGTCGTAGCTCGCCACGGCGGCGGACACTACCGACCAGCCGCGCTCGGGCTGGGGGCTCGAAGGGCCGAGGACGTGGCTAGTGCCGGTGCCGGAGCTTGCGGAAGTGATGCGTCTGGGCGAGCGCCCAGACCGATTCCGGCGAAGCCCAGAAGAGCACGGCGCCCCCACCGCCGGCCAGTGCCGCCCCGAGGCAGCTCGCGGCGCGGCTCTCGTTGACGCTGCGGATCGGGAGATGCCGCTTGTTGCGGCCGTGGTCACTGAAGGAGATCTGGACCGCGAGGTTGCGCCTCTTGCGTTTGGTCCTCCCGTACTGGCGGATCAACCGCCTGGCGGTGGAGCGCATGCCCTTCGTTTCTCCGCGGCGCTTCACGCAGGAGGCCTGCGTCGCCACCACCTGGAGGCCGCCCCGGCGATGACCGAACCGGCGGGTGCGGCGGTCGAGCATGCGCGCGATGCGCCCGTAGTGCCAATCGTGGAAGTAGCTCGGCACGGCACCCACCCTGCCGCCTCCCAACCCGGCCGCGCTGACGCCCCGCGCGACGCGACCGACCTGTGAGCCGAGCCTGTTGAGGCTGCGCCCGAAGCGGCGCTTCCACCGCGAGAGGTGGGGGTTGGTCGCCCTGGCGCGCCCCCAGTCGCGGCGCTCCCAATCGAGCAGCACCGCCCAGGTGCGAGGTGAGTCGATCAGGCTGCGCGCATAGCCGGGGCGGCGGGGGTCCGAACCGAGGCCGTTCAGCGCGATGATCCGATTGCAGGGAAACGAGGTGTGGAGCCGGTCGAGGATCTGGTTCTGCAGGCCGGGGCTGGTCCCCTTGAAGCGGGTGTTGACGACGAAGACGTCCCTGGTCCGGAGCTGACCGTAGCTCGACTGGAGCTGTGCGTAGGCCGTGACGTTCCGCGGCTTGTTGACCCTGATCAGCATCGTCAAACCGCCGCCCGCTCCGCCCTTCGGGCTGAGCAGGTCGGGTGTCGGCGGGCAGGCGTCGGATTGCCCCCGCGAGGGGCCGGGCGCGAGGGCGAAGGCGAGCAGGGCGAGGGCGCCGGCTGCCGCCGGGAGCCAGCGGCGCGAGTGGGGCATCGCGCAAACCTACGAATTGCGGGCCGTTCTCTTGTTAAGCGGCTGGATACTGGCCCCGGCCTTGGGTTCCGTAACGTTGCTCCGTCCAGGAGGACGAAGGCCAGAGGTCGTCCCAGAGAGAGGAGAAGGCATGGCGGAGTCACTCAGCGCCGACGCAGGCGCCGGCCTGAAGGCGCTCGGCATCAACTGCACGCTGAAGAGGTCACCCGAGGTGTCGAACACCGAGGCCCTGATGAACCGCGTCCTCGAGATCCTCGGGGAGCATGGTGTGGAGACCGAGATCCTCCGCCCAGTCGACTACGAGATCAAGTTTGGCGTCAGCTCCGACGAGGGAGACGGCGACGAATGGCCCGGGATCCTGGAGAAGATCAAGGGGGCCGACATCCTGCTGATGGGGATGTCGATCTGGTTCGGAGTGCGCTCCTCGGTCTGCCAGATGGTGATCGAGCGCCTCGATGGGACCTACAACGAGCGCAACGAGGTCGGCCAGTACCCGCTCTACAACAAGGTGGCGGGGGTGGTGGTCACCGGCAACGAGGATGGCGCCCACGCCAGCGCCGAGACCACCCTCTTCAACATGACCCACCTTGGTTGCGCCATCCCGCCGAACGCCGACACCTACTGGGTGGGCGAGGCGGGACCGGGCCCGTCATACCTCGATGCGGGAGGGCCCGAGCACCCCTATACGAAGCGGACCAGCTCGTGGTGCGCGCACAACCTGCTCCACCTGGCGCGTATCCTGCGGGACAACCCGATCCCGCCGATCGGGAACACCCTCGACGAGATGGGCGGCGACGTGATGCACGTCGGCTAGCGGGGGCTGCCCCTAGGCGACTTTGAGACCGGGGCCCGGCAGTGCCTCGGCATCGCGGGCGCCGACCGGCTCGCCGCATTCGGAGCAGCGCAGCTCGAGGACGGGTGCGCCCCCGCAGCCCCGATGGCGGATCTCCAGCGGAGGGCCGTCCTCGGCCATGTAGCGGTCGCCCCACTCCCGCAGCGCCATCAGCACGGGATAGAGGTCCAGGCCCATCTCGGTGAGCCTGTAGCGCTCCCGGGTGCGGACGGCGTCCTTGTAGGGCTCCCGTCGCAGAACCCCCGCGTCGACCAGGCGGCCGAGGCGCTCAGAGAGCAGGGAGCGGGAGATCCCGAGCGCCGACTGGAAATCCTCGAATCGCTTGGTGCCCGTGAACGCCTGGCGGAGGATGACCAGCGTCCAGCGGTCGCCCAGCAGGGCCGCCGGCCTGGCGATCGAGCATCTCTGTTCCGCGATCTCAGCGGCGCGCATCGGCGCCAGCATAGCGAGACTGCGTTCGGAATCCGAACCCTATATTCTGCGTCCGCGTTCCGAACCCAAGCACTCGACAGCGCTGACGAGGAGAACCCAATGCCCAAGCTCGACCTGACGATCACCGCCGATGTCCTCTCCGAGGAGCAGAAGCCGGAGCTGATGCGCGAGCTCGGGGCCGCACTCCTGCACTGGGAGGGTGCGCCTGACACCGAGTTCTTCCGCTCGATCACCTGGGCCCACCTGCACGAGCTGCCCGCCGAGGCGATCCAGACTCCCGACGGGGTTGCAGATCCGCACGCGATCCTCGACATCGCGATTCCCTCCGGCGCGCTCAGCGATCGGCGGAAGGCGGGCATCGTCGAGGACGCCTCCAAGCTCATCCTCGACGCCACGGGCTGGGGGGCCGAGGCCGGAGTCCGGGTCTGGGTTCTGATCCACGAGGTGCCGGATGGGAACTGGGGAGCGGCCGGCCAGGTGGTTCGCTTCGAGCAGCTCCGCGAGGCCGCCAAGGCCGAGCGTGAGCAGGAGGGATCCGGAAAGGAGAAGGTCCCGGCCGCAGCCGGCGGTGAGCAGGTGCCGGCGTGAGGCAACTCACCTTCGTCGAAAAGGGGAATCTCGAGTGGCGCGACGCGCCCGACTCGAAGCTGGAGGGCGACGGCCAGGCGATCGTTCGTCCCGTGGCGCTCGCCACCTGCGACATCGACACGGCCTTCGTACAGGGACGGTTCCCCGTGGGGAAGTCGTTCGCGTTCGGCCACGAGTGCGTCGGCGCGGTGAGCGAAGTCGGTGACTCGGTCACCTCGGTCAAGCCGGGAGATCTGGTCAGCATCCCGTTCCAGATCTCCTGTGGGGGATGCGCCCGCTGTAGGGCCGGGGAGCCCGGAAACTGCGAGTCGGTCCCGAGATTGTCGACATACGGCTTGCCGATCGGACCGCAGTCCTTTGGCGGCTTTGCGAGCGACGCGGTGAACGTCCCCTATGCAGACGCAATGCTCGTCCCGATACCAGATGGCGTGGAGCCCTCCGTCGTGGCCAGCCTCTCGGACAACATCCCCGACGCCTGGCGTTGCGTGGCCCCTCCGCTCGAGGCACGTCCCGGATCGCCGGTCCTGATCGCGATGGGCGCCGGGTCGATCGCGCTCTACTCGATCGCGATCGCGCTCGCCCTCGGTGCCGAGCGGGTCGACGTCGTCGGGGGTCGCCCGAGTGACCGCGAGCTCGCCGAGAAGCTCGGCGCGAACGTGCTCGATGATGGGTTCCCGGACCGCGCCGGCTTCTACCCGATCACCGTCGACGCGAGCGCTGACCCGGCGGGCATCTCCTGCGCGCTGCGCTCGACGGACGCCGACGGTATCTGCACCAGCATCGGGATCTACCTCGAGCCGACTCCGTTGCCTCTGCTCGACATGTTCACCCAGGGCGTCACCTTCGTCACGGGACGGCCGCACGTCCGCACGCTGATGCCGGACGTGCTCGAGCTGATTCGCCAGGGCAAGTTCGACCCCGACCCGATCACGGCGAACAAGGTCGCCTGGGAGGATGCCGCCGAAGCGCTCTCGGACCTGCGGGCGAAGACCGTGGTGGCCCGAGCCGGCTAGGGGCTAGTGCGGACTGCCGACGCCGCCGGTGTTCGCCGAGCCGGCGGTCGCCGGCCGCAGCGCGTCGATCTGAGGCTGCTGGAAGAGCAGCCGCATCGAGTCGTCCGAGGCGAAGAAGAAGAATGCCCCGACGCCCTGCTTCATCGCGGGCGCCACGCAGGCGGCCGCCTGGGCAGCCGAGGTGCTCAGGATCGCCTGGCTCTTGCTGGCCTCCGGTGTGTCAGTGAAGGAGAGCTGCATGGCGGTGTTGCCGAGCAGCGGCTTGCCCTGCTTCTTGATCGGCTCCCGGAAGGTCCTCTTCACCTTCTTCCTCTTGCCCTTCACATGGACCTTCCTGGTGATGAACTTGAACGTGTAGTGGAGCCGCAGCTGCTTGGCGCGCGCGGCGAAGCCCCCCGAGCCGCCGTCAGCGCAGGCGTCCTGCGTCTGAACGCTCATCGGCCCGATCTTCGGGTCGCCGAGCCTGGCGTTCTGCTTGTTGAGATTCTGGGCGATCTGCCCGAAGTTCCAGGTGCTGTTGTCCTGTGGGGCGAGGCCGGTTCGCTTGCCGGTGCCCACGGGGTTCGACGCCACGGTGGACATGAAGCCGAAGTTCCAGCCCCGCAGCAGAGGGAATGCCTTTGGGAAGTTGTCGTGCCAGGGCGGCCGAGAGGGATCGGTGGCCCGTCCTGCGTTCCAGTCGATCTTCTCGAAGTCGGTGAGCAGCGCGAACACGTTGGGGTCAGCGATCCCCGAGAAGGCATAGCCCGCGAGGGTCGGGTCGAAGCTCATGCCGTTCAGGGCGATGATCCTGTTGCACGGGAAGGTCGTGCGCAGGTTGGCGGCGAGGGTCGAGGCGACCGCGTCCGTCATCGCCGGGAACTGGCCGCTGCCCGTGAAGCGGGTGTTGAGCACGAAGATGTCCTGGGGGCGGATTCGCCCCCCCATGCCGCCCTCGGGCTTCGTGTAGGTGTCGACGTTCCCCTGAGTGTTGATCCGGATCATCATCGTGAAGCTCTGCGGCCCGGATGTCGCCGGGCTGAGCCCTCGTGGGAGCCCGGGACAGCTGACCTGCGCCTGTGCGGCGGACGGGGCGACCGAGCGCCCTCCGATCAGGAGCACGGCGAGCAGCGCCGCCCCGATCGCAAGTGCGATCAGGCTGCGGGCGTGCGTGCGCCAATGCGGTTGTGAGGTGACTCCTGCCACGTGAGACGAGTGCGCCGCAAGCTAACGGCGCCTCTTTCTCCAACACGCGAGTCAGCTTGCAGTTGTGATGCGGCGTTCGACGAGGTCGCCGAAGGCCTCGATGGTCACCTTCAGGTCCGGTTCGGCGGTGTCCTCCTCGGGCGCGTGGCTGATGCCTGCGATCGAGGGGGAGAAGACCATCGCTGTGGGGAGATGCGGCGCCATCGACGCGGCGTCGTGGAGGGCGCCGCTCGGCAGCTCATAGGCGGTACCGGTCACGCCCTCGCAGGCCTCGCGGGCGAGCGCCACAAGCTCCGGATCGAAGTCGATCGGCTCGATGCTCCAAACGGGCTCCTCGGACACCTGGCAGCCGCGCTCAGCCGCGGAGGCTGCGACGGCCTCGCGGGTCGCCTCGAGCATCCGGCCCAGAGCGTCGACGCCGCGGTTGCGCAGGTCGACCACCATCGAGGCGCGGCCGGGAACCGCGGTCGGGATCCCCGGCTCGAAGCCGATCTCGCCGACCGTCCCGACACCGCCCTCCGCGACCGCGATCTCCTCGACTCGCAGCGCCGTGGCGGCGGCCGCCAGGCCGGCGTCGTGGCGAGCGTCCATGGGCGTCGTCCCCGCGTGCGAGACGCGGCCCCGGATCTCGAAGCGGAGCCGCTCCACCCCGACGCAGCCACTCACCGCCGCCGCCCCGATTCCCTCGGCCTCCAGGACCGGGCCCTGCTCGATGTGCAGCTCGACGTAGCCGCCCAGCCGCTCGAGCCTGGAACGCGACTCCGGGACCCGCTCGAGCTCGACGCCGTTTTCCGCCAGCACTCCCGGCGCACGGCGGCCGTCGGCGTCCCGGGCGCCCGCGAGCTCGGCCGGGTCGAACGTTCCCGCCGCCGCGGAGCTCCCGAAGAGGCTGCGGCCGAAGCGGGCGCCTTCCTCGTCGGCCCAGTCCACGAAGGCCAGCGTGCGTGGCGGCCGCGCCTCCCCTCCCGCCCAGGCGCGGAGCACTCCGAGAGCCCCCATCACGCCGAGTGCCCCGTCGAGCCAGCCCCCGTTCGGCACCGAGTCGACATGCGAGCCGACCGCCAGTGCCGGCTCCGCCTCGCCGGTCAGATACGCCCAGGCGTTCCCCGCCTCGTCGATCTCGGGCTCGAGACCGATCTCGGCCAACAGCTCACCCAGGAAGTCCCGCGCCGTCCGCCAGCCATCGCCCCAGCAGAGCCTCTGGGCCCCGGCGTCGTCGCTCGTCCGCCGGGCGAGCTCTCGCAGGTCGGCGAGCACGCGATCGGCGGCGATCGCGGGTGCACTCATCCCACGCGCTCCCGCCGCAGCGCCTGACTCAGGCAATGGGGGCCACCACCGCCGAGCGTGAACATCGAGAGGTCGAGCTCGATCACCTCCAGGCCGCGGGAGCGCAGGGCGCCGTTGAGCTCCTCCGCCCCAGCGGCCGAGATCACCCGATCACCGCCGAGCGAGATTGCGTTCACCCCTAGCGTGAAGGCCTGCTCGGCGCTCACATGGATCAGGTCGAAGCCTTTGGCGCGCAGCCACTCGACAGCTTCGTCGGGCAGCACCTCGGAGCAGACCGCGGCCAGCTTCTCGCCCAGCACGGCGACCAGCACGTCGATGTGGACGTAGCGCTCCGGGAATGGCTGGACGCGGACCTCCCAGCCGTCCTCGATGTACCAGGCCGCCAGCTGTGTGGCGGCGACCTCCTGGGTCCGGCTCTCGCCGGTGCCGATCAGCACGGCCCCCGGCTCCACGATCATCACGTCCCCGCCCTCGAGCGAACCGGCCGTGATCATGCCGCGGATCGGGATTCCGGCCCGCTCGTAGAACCGGATCGCAGGTGCGTACTCGCCTCGTCGCCACCACTGCGCGGGCTGGGTGATCACGGTGCCGTTGGGGCCCATCGTGCTCGAATCGCGGGTGAAGACGCCGTACGGCAGCGCCGGCTCCGGCTCGAGGAAGTGGCAGCGGACGCCGGCCTCCTCGTACGCGGAGACCAGGCCGGTGTGCTGCTCGACGACGGCCTCCGGGTCGAAGCGATGCCCTTCCTCGAGCGTGGCGCGGGTGATCGCGCTGGTCTCGCGCCAGCGGAAGCTGTCGGGCGGGCAGAGCAGGACGTCGAGCAGCCGGCCGTACTCGGAGTCGACGCCCCACGCCGGATCGGGCGTGTTCACTCCGTCACCACCCTGATCGTTCGCAGCGTCCGATCGCTCGCCCCGCGGACCAGGCCGCCGTGCGCGAGCGAGTCCGCGATGTAGGCGATGGTCGGAGCGGTCAACCGCTCTCCAGGCAGGACGTTGGGGACCCCGGGCGGATAGGCGGCCAGCGATTCCGCTGCGATCCGCCCTTCGGCCTGCTCGAACTGAACCACCTCCTGCGGACCGAGGAAGGCGTCCCGCGGCACCAGCTCGAGGGGACCCCAGGGGGGCGGCTCGGCGAACGTGCGGCGCTGCTCCACGTCCGCGGGTCCGATCTCCTCGACCGCGTGCCTGAGGCCCTCGACGAGTCGATCGGCCGAGGTCGTCGGCGCTTCGGCGATGCCGAAGACGGCGACGATCACGTTCTCCGAGAAGAGCTCGAGGATGACGTCGTCCTTCGCGCTCATCAGCTGGGCGATGCGGTGCCCGGTGGCCCCAGTGCCCCTGACGTCGACTGAGAGTCGCAACGGGTCCCACGCGGCGACGCTGGTTCGGCCCGCGAGACGCTCGTCGAGGACGTCCAGGCCCGGGATCGCCCGGACGCGCTCCCGTGTCCTGGCGAGCGTCGCGAGGGTGTCGTCGAGCAGCTCGTGCCCTTCGGTCACGGCGTAGCGCCGCGCCGCGTCCAGGGAGGCGGTCAGCAGCGCATTGGGACTTGTCGACTCGACGAGGGTCACCGAGCGGTCGATCACGTCCTCGTCCATGCGTTCACCGTCACCCAGGTGCAGGATCGCCGACTGGGTCATGCTGCCGACGATCTTGTGAGTGCTCGAGAGCACGAGGTCGGCGCCGCTGCGCAGCGCCCCGGACGGCAGGCCCTCGTGGAAGTAGAGATGGGAGCCCCAGGCTTCATCGACGACCAGGGGGATGTCCCGGGCATGGGCGACCTCGACGAGCTGCTCGATCCTCGCGACCGCCCCGAAGTAGGTGGGCGAAACCAGCATCACGGCCTCCGCGTCGGGCTCCGCGCCGAGTGCCGCATCCAGCGCCTCGGGCGTGACGCAGTGGGCGATGCCGAGTTCGGGGTCGATCTCCGGCGCGACGAAGGTGGGCCGCAGGCCCGAGAGCACCAGTCCATCGATGATCGAGGAGTGGACGTTGCGCTGGACGATCACCGGCCCCCGGTCGGGCGGCCCGGTTCTCAGCTTTCCGCTCGCGTGGGCCAATGCCATGCAGATCGCGTGATTCCCGCCCGAGGCGCCGTTGACCAGGAACCAGCTGCGCTCGGCGCCCCAGGCGTCGGCGGCGAGGCGCTGGGCGCGCTGGAAGGGCGTCGGCTCGGGCCCGACGTCGATCCCATCGATGCTAGGTGGGACGTCATGGAGGATGGCGGCCTCCCCAAGAGCGGCGGTCAAGCCGGGATCGGCACGGGTCCCTTTGTGGCCCGGGATGTGGAAACGCCCCGGGTTGCGAGCGACGAAGGCGACGAGTGCGTCGAGGTAGGGGGCTTCGGTCTGATCGGCCATCCGCGCCGAGTCTATTTACGCGCCGTGAGGTGGCTCTCCGCCGGTGTACCGCGAGTAGGGGTACCACCACTCCTTCGGAGCGACCTCGCTCTCGATGTGGACGTGCTTGGTCTCCTGGAAGGCCTCGAGTCCCTCGCGGCCCAGCTCTCGTCCCAGCCCCGACTGCTTGAAGCCGCCGAACGGGCCGGCGTCGTTGTCGGTCAGGGGGTCGTTGAACCAGACCGTGCCGGCCTTCACCTCGCGCATGCAGCGGAGGATGGTCTTGAAGTCCTGCGTGTAGATGTTGGCCCCGAGGCCGTAGGGGGTCGAGTTGGCGAGCTCGATCGCCTCGTCGAGGCCTCCGACCCGAACGATGGGCGCGACTGGGCCGAAGGTCTCCTCACGGAGCAGGTCCGTCTCCGCGGGCGCGCCGGTGACCACGGCCGGGGCGAAGAAGTGGCCCCGTTCCTGTCCGCCCGCGTCGCCGCCGATGACCACCTCCGCGCCGGCGCCGATGGCGGCGTCGAGCTGGCTCACGACCTTCTGCCGCTGGCTCTCCGAGACCATGGGACCGATGTCGGTGTCGCTCTTCATCGGGTCGCCGATCACGAGGCTCTTCGTGTAGTCGACGAAGGCGGACAGGTAGTCGTCGTAGACGTCGTCGAGTACGTAGAACCGCTCAGCGGACGTACATACCTGCCCCGAGTTGAGGAATGCCGCCCAGGCCCCTCCCTTGGCCGCGACGTCGATGCGGTCGGCGACGTCCGAGCAGACGATGAAGGGGTCCTTGCCGCCCATCTCGAGGTTGACGCGAGCCATGCGATCGACGCAGGCCTGCGCGACCTTCTTGCCGGTCGCGACCGAGCCGGTGAAGGCGACGCCATCGACGCGTGCGTCCGAGACGATCGCGGCGCCCACCTCGGGCCCGCCGGCGAGCAGGTTGAGCACCCCTGAAGGGAGGTGGTCGAAGCACGAGGCCAGCAGCAGGGTCGAGAGTGGCGTGAGCTCGGAGGGCTTGCCGACGACGGTGTTGCCCCCCGCCAGCGCCGGCGCCAGCTTCCACCCGAGCAGGAGCAGCGGGTAGTTCCAGGGAACGATGCAGCCGACCACGCCGAGCGGCTCCTTGATCACCAGGCTGAGCTGGCTCGACTCGATCGAGGGGATCACCCGCCCCGCGGAGTCGCGGCCGATCTCGGCGTAGTAGTCGAAACAGGCGGCAGTCCAGCCGACCTCGTCCGAGTTCTCCACCAGCGGCTTGCCGCCCTCGAGCGTCATCACCTCGCCGAGCCCGTCGGCTTGAGCCCGCAGGCGCGTCGCGACCTCGTGCAGCATCTCGCCACGGTCGACCGCAGGCGTCCCCGCCCAGTCCCGGGCGGCCTCTCGGGCTGCGACGATCGCGGCGTCGACCTGCTCGCCGCTCGCCGCGCCCACGGACGCGAACGTCTCCTCGGTGTAGGGGTTCTCGACCTCGAGCGACTCGCCGGTTCCGGCTACCTGCTCGCCGTCGATGAGGAGCCGGGTCTCGTATTCAGCCACGGCCCGATCGTATGCGGACAAGGCGGGGAAGGACGGCCAGGGGGAGAAGGAAACCGGCCGCCCTATCCGCCCGCCTGCGCCGAGGCTAAAAACCCGGCGGAGGCGAGGCATCTGAATATGTGGGCGGGCGCCGGAGTAGGGGGTCTCCGAACGCCCGCCCGCTGCCTCGACTCAGAAAACATGGTACCCCTGCGCCGAGCCGGCTAAACGCACGTACCGGAAGAGGCCGCTATGAGCGGCTTTTTGCCGCCACCGGTCGTTGCAGCTGGCCCTGTACCCGCCCCTCCCGCTGCGAAACCGCTGTTTGCGACACGGGCGGATCCGGGTAGCTACGGTAGGTTGGCGGCCAGACCTCGAGGTCCCCCAGGGGCGATGCAGCCACGGGCATCGAGGTCTCCGGTCAATGACGGAACTTGCCTTGGCGGAAAGCCAGATGAATCCGACGCCCTCCCCGGGTCCGGGCGAGCAGCTCGCGGGTGAGCGGCGTTTGCTCGAGCAGTACGCGAGCGACCGCTCCCCCACCGTCCGTGAGGAGCTGGTGGATCGCTTCATGCCCCTCGCCAGGCGATTGGCCGGGCGGTACGCCGGTGGCGCAGAGCCGTTCGACGACCTCGTCCAGGTGGCGAGCGTGGGCCTCGTGAAGGCGATCGACCGATTCGACCCCGCCCGGGGAACCGCCTTCTCCACCTTCGCCGTCCCCACCATCCTGGGTGAGCTGAAGCGCCACTTCCGCGACCGCGGCTGGTCCGTGCACGTCCCCCGTGACGTGCAGGAGCGCATCCTCAAGGTCGAGCGGGCGATGGCGGAGTTGCCGGCAAAGCTCGGCCACACACCCACGGTGCACGAGATCGGTGAGCGCATCCAGGCCACCGACGAAGAGGTTCTGGAGGCGATGCACGCGGCCCAGGGCCACCACGCGGTCTCCCTCGACGCGACCTCCACGACCAGCGATGGGGACGAGCCGGGGCCGCTGCGCGACCGGATCGGCTCTGAGGATCTCGCCTTCGACACCGTTGAGTACGGCGAGGCGATCGGGCCCGTTCTCGACGAGATCTCCGAGCGTGACCGGAAGATTCTCCACCTGCGCTTCGTCGAGGACATGACGCAGAGCGAGATCGCCGAGCGGGTCGGAGTCTCCCAGATGCATGTCTCGCGCATCCTGCGCGCCACGATCGAGAAGCTCAGGCAGCGGATCCCGGACGAGGAATAGGACAGCGCCCTAGGCGACCTCGAAGACGAGGAACTCGGCGCTCTCGCCCTCGGCGGTTTCGCCCTTGATGACCTCCATCTTGGAGGCCAGGGAGCGGAGCGAGCCGGCACCCGGAAGCTCCATCTCGTCCAGCAGCTTCTGCCCGCCACCCTCGACGAGCGGGCCGACTCGCACATCCAGCTTGCCGTCGCCGTCCTTGATCGAGATCCCAAGATGACCCTCGGCGAAGTCCACGCCCTCCGAGGCGGAGACCGCGTCCCCGAGCAGGACGGTGTCGGCGAGCCGATCGACCGAGAGCTCGGCCCGGGCGGCGAGCGCCCCGATCACCCTGGCGAGCACCGGCTTCACCATCTCGCCCGGAGTGATCGCGATCTCGAGACCCTCGGGGGCCTCGGCCGAGTTGCCGTTGTTGCCGAACTCGGGTGCGGTGTAGCCGAAGCGAATCGTGGTCCGGCTGCCGTGGCCCGCGCCGCCGCTGATCTCGAAGCTCTCCGAGAGAGCCGCGATCAGCGGAAGCCCGAGGCCGAGTGAGGGGTCCCCTTCGTTGGCGCGCGGCCGGAAGCCCTTGCCCTGGTCGGACACCTGGACCTCGAGCTCACCCGCGCGGGGCTCGGCGACCACCTCCAGCGGGCCGGGCTCTCCCTCGTAAGCGTGCAGCACGACGTTGTTGCAGGCCTCCGAAACGACCGTCTTCAGGTCGGCGATCCTCGATCCCGAGAGCTCGAGCGCCTCCCCGACACCGGCCACGGCCTGGCGCACGACGATCACGTTCTCCGCTGTCGCGGGGAGAGTCAGCCGGAGCTCGCGGGAGGTCACGGTGGCGTCTCCCCGCCGTCGCCCGAGGCTGCCATGACGGCCTCCTCCAGTCGGGCGTGAACGGGAAGCTCTGCTCGCAGACCGGTCACCTCGAGGACGCGGTCGACCGCGTCCGAGCCGTTCGAGCGGGCGACGGCGAACCCGATCTTCGCATCGGCCGCTCGCCGGCGACCATCCAGGATCACGCCGAGGATGGAGGAGTCGATGAACGTGGCGGGTGAGAGGTCCAGGACCGTCGCAACGCCCTCATCCAGTAGCCCATCGAGGCGACGCCTGAGATTCGGGGCTGTGCTGAGGTCATGCTCGCCTGAGATCGTAAGCACTGCGACTCCTGAATCGTTTCGCTCGAGTGCGATCTCCCCCGTCCGCACACGAGGCGAAATACCTCGATCGGGGGTCACTCAAACCTCCTGCTCAGGACGGACAGATGCCATCCGCTCGGCGCGACGCTGCTGCCAGAGCACGAAGCAGATTGCGGTGACCACGAGCGCGAACAGCATCGTCGCGAGAACGTTGACCTGCACCGGGATGCCCCTCAGGTGTGCCCCGAAGACGTAGATCGGAAAGGTCTCGGTTGTGCCCTTGTTGAAGTCGGAGACGATGAAGTCGTCAACCGAGAGGGCGAAGGCGAGTAGTGCCGCGCCCAGGATTCCGGGACGGAGCAGCGGCAGAGTGATGTACCTGAAGGTCTCTATGGGCGTCGCGCCGAGGTCCGCGGCTGCGTCCTCGATGCTGCGGTCGAAGCCGATCAGCCGCGAACGAACGACCACCACGACGAAGCTGATGCAGAACATGATGTGGGCGATCAGCAGGCTGGTGAAGCCGAGCGCCACGCCGTAGATCAGGAACAGCGAGAGCAGCGATGCCCCCATCACGATCTCGGGTGTGGCCATCGGGAGGACGAGGAGCAGATTCGATGCACCTCGCCCACGGAACCGATATCGGACGAGCGCGATCGCCATCAGCGTCCCGATAATCGTTGAAATGAGCGTCGCCAGCGCCGCAAGCCGGAAGGACGTAAAGAGAGCGGTGTTCAGGTCTGGTATCGAGAAAGCGTGCTCCCAGTACTTGAGCGTGAATCCGTTGTTGATCGCAAAGGAGAGGTGGTCCCTGTTCTCGGAGGCGTCGGCGAACGAGAAGACCGCGATCACCGCGATCGGGATCAGCATGTAGGCAAGCGCGAAGCCCGTGTAGATCTTGAACCCGTTCCGCCTCACCCACGCCCACGCCGCCCGGATGGCCCGGATCGGGCCTGCGGAAATTGCCGGCCTCGCTGTGGCCGTCGCGGACTCCATCTATCTCGCCTCTTCCTCGCTGCCGGTGAACGCCTCGGTCCCCGCCATCCGGATGTAGATGAACACGATGGTGAGGACCGCCGCCATCATCAGGAAGGAGAGCGCTGCCGCATGGGGATAGTCGCTCTGCTCCAGATAGGTGGACTGGATCTTGTTGCCGATCATCGTGTTGTTGGCGCCGCCGAGGAACTCCGCGTTGATGTAATCCCCGGATGCCGGAATGAAGGTCAGCAATACACCCGCGATGACGCCGGGCATGGTCAAGGGTAAGGTGACTCGAAGAAAGGCCTGTCTGGCCGAGGCGTAGAGGTCCTTGCCCGCCTCGATCAGGCTCGTGTCGATCCGCTCCAGGCTGGCGTAGATCGGCAGGATCATGAAGGGCAGGAAGTTGTAGGTGAGTCCTGCGATGACTGCCCCGGAGGTGGCCAGCAGGCGACCGTCTTCCGGGATGATCTGAAGCGACTTCATGATGTTCACGATCGGGCTGTCGTCGGCGAGGATCGTCTCCCAGGCGACCGTCCTGATCAGGTAGGTCGTGAAGAAGGGGGCGATCACCGCGAAGAGCAGCGGCAGGCGCCAGCGGGGGTTGACCTTGAGCGCGATCGCGTACGCGAGCGGGTAGGCGATCAACAGGGCGATGATCGTCGCCGCTCCCGCATAGAAGAAGGTGCGCACGATCTGCTCACCGCGGCCCGCGAGCGCCTCCGTGTAGTTGGAGAAATCCCAGCTGAAGGTGAAGCCCTCCGGCGTGTTGGGGATACCGGAGCGCAGCGACATCTCCCCCATGAAGTACATGGGGACGACGAAGAAGACGACCAGCCAGAGCACCCCGGGCGCGAGCAGGCCGTAGGGGAGCAGGCGCCGGCGGAGGGTCTTGGTAGAGCGTCCCTTATCGCTCATCTCGTTTGTTCCTCCGCCGGCGCATATGCGAGGGCGCGTGCCAGCGCGACCCGCTTCGTCATCAGCCGGAGACCACCTCCTGGAAGGCAGCCTCGACCTCGGCGATGTCCTCCGGACTACCCGGCGGGAGTGGGTCCGCGGAGCATGGGGCGATCTCCTGCTCGGTCGGGAAGATCTTCGGGTCGTTCGCGACCTCCGGATCCTCCTTTTGGAGAATTGGCCGCACGCCGTTGACCGGCGTCACGTACTGGACGTAATCCGTGATCTTGGCCGCGTTCTGGGGCGTGTACGCGAAATTCAGGAACGCGAGCGCCGCCGGTGTATTCGGGGCCCCGACCGGGATCACCGCCTGGTCGAAGAACAGGTCGCAGCCGTCGGTCGGCCTGCGCCACTCGGCGTTCTTGTTCCCGATCAGGGAGCCGTCCCCGGACCAGCCGATCGCCGCGACGATGTTCCCGCTGGTCAGGTCCTCGGTGTACTCGTTGCCTGTGAACTGGCGGATCTGTCCCGAATCCCGCGCCTGGCGGAGCTTGTCGATCGCCGCGAGCCAGTCGTCCTTGGTCGCGTCATCGACATTGATCCCCTCGCTCTGGAGAACGAGTGGAACCGTGTCCGTCATCTCGGTCAGCATCGTGACCTTGCCCTTGTACTTCGGGTTGAACAGGTCGGCGACAGAATGGATCTCCGGTGCCTTGGACGTGTCGACCCAGATGCCGGTCTGGCCGCCCTGCCAGGGAATCGAGTACTTGCGCCCAGGGTCCTCCGTTGATTTCTCGAACTGGGGCAGGATGTTCTGGAACACGGTGGGCAGTGTGGCGTGGTCGATCTGCTGCAGGTAGCCGAGGTCGTACATCCGCTTCGCCATCCAATCGGTGACGACGAAGAGGCTGCGACCGCCCGAGCTGCCCTGATCCAGCTGGGGCTTCAGCTTGTTGAAGAAGGTGTTGTTGTCGTTGACGTCCTCCTTGTAGGTGGTATTTAGGCCGGACTGCTGGTCGAATTGGGCGACGGTCCCGTCCGGGCCCGGGTCGACGTAGCCGGGCCAGTTCGAGATCAGAACCGAGCCGCTCGCGGTCCCGCCCTTGGCGACGGTTATGTCGCCCGAATTGCCGCCGCCGACATTGTCGCCGCCGCCCCCGCAGGCGGCGAGGACGACCGCGGTCGCCAGCGCCCCGCCGGCTGCGACGATTGAGCGCAATCTCGTCTTGCTCCCCACGTTTCCCTCCATGTCTGGCTCGTTCAAGCCGTTTCCGCCGTCCTCTGGGTCGGGACTGCGCCATTTGATTCGGACTCCCGGACCACGTGCATGTGCTCCGGAGCCCAGGAAAGCTTCACATTTGCGCCGCCTCCCGGAAGTCTTTGTCGCTCAGCCTCGTCGGCGTTCGGCACCAGAACGGTCATCCGCACGTCGCCCGGCAGCTGTACGATCAGCTGAGTCGAGGTCCCCAGATAGATGGAGCTCTCAACCAGGCCCTCGACGCTGGGCTCCCCGACATCTACAGAGTCGATCGCGAGCTTCTCGGGGCGCACCACGGCGTGGCAACGCTCGCCGGGCTTGAAGCCGTCGACGTCCGTGCTCACCTCGACCCCGCTGTCGAGCTCCACTTCGCCTTGGGCGCCACTCTTGCGCACCGTGGCGGGCATCAGGTTGGAGACCCCGATGAAGCCCGCGACGAACGTCGTCGTCGGGCGGTCATAGACCTCCTCCGGGTCGCCGATCTGCTCGATCCGGCCGCTGTTCATCACCGCGATCCGGTCGGACATCGTCAGCGCCTCCTCCTGATCGTGGGTGACGTAGACGAAGGTGATCCCCACCTCGCGCTGGATCTTCTTGAGCTCTACTTGGAGGCCCTTTCGGAGCTTCAGGTCGAGCGCACCGAGGGGCTCGTCGAGGAGCAGAACGCGGGGCAGGTTGACCAGGGCGCGCGCGAGGGCCACCCGCTGCTGCATGCCGCCTGAGAGCTGCGCCGGGCGGCGGTTGCCCTCCGCCGCGAGCCCGACCCGCTCGAGCTCCGCTTGCACTCGGCGGTCGATTTCCCCCTTCTCGACCCCCTTCCGGCGCAGCCCAAAGGCGACGTTCTCCTTGACGGAGAGGTGTGGGAAGAGCGCGTAGCTCTGGAAGACGGTGTTGGTGGGGCGCCTGTGCGGCGGAATCCCCAGCATGTCCTCATCGTCGATCGCCAGGCGGCCCTCGGTGACCTCCTCGAAGCCGGCGATCATCCGCAGGGTCGTCGTCTTGCCGCAGCCGCTCGGCCCGAGCATGGTGAAGAACTCCCCTTCCGCGATGTCGAGGTCGATCGCGTCGACAGCCGTCAGCTCGCCGAAACGCTTGGTGACGGAGTCGAGGACGACGCAGGGGTGGTGCTGCGTCGTGGCGTCCTCCGTCACGGCCTGACGACCAGCACGGGCGTCTCGGAGAGCTGGACGAGCTTGTACGGGGTGGCCCCGATGATCGCCCCCCGGAGCGGGGACTCACCGTGGCTTCCGACGACGATCATTCGCGCATCGTGCTTCTCGGCGGCCGTGATGAGAGCGTCGTGCGGATGCTCGTTGATGAACTCGACCTTGGAGTCGACCTCGGCGGCCTTTGCGGCCTCCACCGCCTCGCCAATCATTTTCTCCCCGAACTCCTCGACGGCCCTGCGCTGCTCGGGCACCTCGCCACCGCCGTAGCCGCCGGGGGCGTAGGCGAAGACGATCACGATGCTGTCTCCGAGCGCCTTCGCGAAGTCGAAGGCCTGGTTCAGGGCCGACCTCGAGGCGTCGGAGCCGTCGTAGCCGATCACGATCTCGCTCATCGTCGCCTCCTCCTCAGTCCGACATCACGGACGCTTCGCCCTTGACAGTTCCCTCGAGCACGCCGGGGTCGGCCGTCTCCCACTTGCGCTTGAAGAACTTCGGATAGGCGAAGTTGGCGAACACCAATAAGACGACGCCGAGGAGCAGCCCCCCTACCCCGATCGCGACCGGAGTTCCCACTCCCAGGAAGCCACCCGAGTAGTTGACGTCGGTGCTCGTGGTCTTGTAGTCGAGGAAGGCCTTGACGAAGATGAAGGTGAGCATCGCCCCGCCCAGGAAGGGCGCCACTCCGACCATGATGAAGTTCTTCAGGCTCTTGAAGAGCTCCTTGCGGTAGTAGACGACGCAGGCGAAGCCGGTCAGGCCGTAGTAGAAGGCGATCCCGAATCCGATCCCGGTGATCGAGTCGCTGAGCACGTTCTGGCTGACGTTGATGATGACCAGCGTCCAGATCAGCGACACGGCCCCCATCACGAGCGTCGAGACGTCGGGCGTCAGATACCGCGGATGGATCCGCCCGAAGATCTTGGGGATCGAGCCGAAGCGGGCCATCGACAGCGTGGTCCTGGCGGTCGGCAGGATGGTCGTTTGCGTCGATGCCGAGGCCGAGGTGAGCACGGCGATGATTAGGATCTTGTCGAGCGGCGAGCCCAGCACCGGTCCGCCGAGGGCGCTGAGGACGTCATCGCCGTGGTGCTTCAGGAACGTCGTGCCGGCGTAGGCCTGGGCCGCTGTGGCCACCACCACGTAGATTAAGACGAGCAGGATCGTGCTCATGACTGCGGCTCGCCCTGGCCCGTTGGCGCTGTCCCTGGATTCCTCATTGACGCAGACGCCGCTGTCCCAGCCCCAATAGATGAACACTCCCAGGAGGACGCCGTCCACCAGCGCCGTTGTGCCGCCGTGGAGCGTGAACGGGTTGAACCAGTCCGCCTGGACATGGAAGCCGCCCGGGTCGCCGAAGTAGACCTTGGCCAGCGCGACCGCGGCGAACAGAGCGAGTGCCGCGATCTCGGCGGCGAGCAGGAAGTACTGGGTGCGAGCCGACAGTTCGATGCCGACCCAGCAGATCCAGGTCATCACGATGATCCAGATCGCGGCGACGATGCTGACGTCGAGAAGGTTGGTTGCGGCCGCATCGAGGCCGAAGAGCAGGAACGTGTAGACACCGGCGATGTAGGCGAGCGCCGCCATCACGATGACATCGGTGACGACGATCGCCCAGCCCGTCAGCCAGCCGAGCCGCGGCCCCATCGCTCTCGTCACCCAGGTGAAGCTGGTGCCGCAGTCCGGGTCGGCCTTGTTCATGTAGTAGTAGGCGGCGGCGATCAGCAGCATCGGGATGAAGGCGACGATCATCACCGCGGGCGCGTGGAACCCCATCCCCCCGACCGCGACTACGAACCCGAGGGTCGCGGCGAGGCTGTACCCGGGCGCGGTCGACGCCACGCCGATGACGAGATTCGAGAGGTACCCAAGGGCGCCGGTCTTCAGGCCCTTCTCACCCGCCCCCGCCCCCTCCGGGTCGCTTGCCGGAATCGGGACCGCCGCGCTCTCCAAATTCTCTCCTTCCCGCAAACCAGCCGTGACTCGTGTGGGGTCTCGCCTGGCCACGTCGGCCCGGATTGGCCGTCGCGGAGGCCCGAGCCTAAGAACCACGACGAATCGTCGCAAGGGGCGAAAGCCCTAAAAGTCGAGCCTCAGGTTGTACATGTTGTATAAGCACCAGCGGGCTGATTTCACACAATTCCGCTTGTAGCCCCGAGGGCCTCGGGGTAGCTTTGTACGGGGAGGCTAGAGAGACAGGAGGAGACGGATGGCAGCACCGACCAGCGCCCCGGGCACGGCCCAGGCTGAGGAGACCGCACTCCAGGAGCAAGCGCGGCGACATCTGTGGATGCATTTCACGCGAATGGGTTCGTTCGGGCCCGACCACGAGGTTCCGATCATCGTCCGCGGCGAGGGCTGTTACGTCTGGGATGACCACGGCAACCGCCATCTCGACGGCCTCTCGGCGCTCTTCTGCGTCAACTCCGGGCACGGACGGGGAGAGCTCGGCGACGCGATGGCCGCCCAGGTCCGCGAGCTCGACTTCATCACCATCTGGAGCTACGCGCACCCGAGGGCGATCGAGCTCGCGACCCGAATCGCCTCGCTCGCTCCCGGCGACCTGAACCACGTCTTCTTCACCAACAGCGGCTCGGAGGCGGTCGAGTCCGCCTTCAAGCTGGCCCGTGCGTACCACCGCGCCAAGGGCGATGGCCAGAAGATCAAGCTGATCGCGCGGGATATCGCCTACCACGGCACCACCCTGGGCGCCCTCGCGGCCACCGGCATACCTGCGCTGCGAAGCGTCTTCGAGCCGCTCGTCCCCGGCGGCATCCACGTCCCCAATACCGACAGCTACCGCTGGCCGGCTGACCGAGACCCGCTCTGGGCGGCGGACCAGATCGAGAAGGCCATCGAGTTCGAGGGGCCGGAGACCGTCGCCGCAGTGATCCTGGAGCCGCTGCAGAACGCCGGCGGCTGCATTCCGCCTCAGGACGGCTACTTCCAGCGGGTGCGGGAGATCTGCGACAAGCACGACGTGCTGCTGATCTCCGACGAGGTGATCTGCGCCTGGGGCCGCCTCGGCCATTGGTTCGGCTGCCAGCGCTACGGGTTCCAGCCCGACATCATGACCGTCGCCAAGGCCCTCACCTCGGCCTACGTGCCGATGGGCGGGATGATCGCCTCGGACAAGGTCTACGAGCCCTTCGCCCACGACACGGCGATGTTCGCCCACGGATCGACCTTCGCCGGGCACCCGGTCGCGGCGGCCGTGGCCCTGGCGAACCTCGACATCTTCGAGCGCGAGGACCTCTGCGGGCACGTCCGTGCCAAGGAGGGAGAGTTCCGGGCGGCCCTCGAGTCGCTCTACGACATCCCGATCGTCGGCGACGTGCGCGGCGACGGCTACTTCTACGCGATCGAACTGGTCAAGGACCAGGAGACGAAAGAGTCTTTCAACCATGAGGAGTCCGAGACCCTGCTGCGGGGGTTCCTCTCCGGCGAGCTCTACAGGCGCGGCCTAATCTGCCGGGTGGACGACCGCGGTGACCCAGTCGTCCAGTTCTCGCCACCGCTGATCGCCGATACGGAGCAGTTCGAGGAGATCGTGGACGTCATTCGTCCCACCCTCGAGGAAGCATCGCGACGCATAGGACACTGATGCTCACCATCGAGAGCCTCACCTCCGAGCTCGGCCTCAAGGTCTCGGCCGGGGAGCAGGCTGCGGGCGAGTGCGAGATCCGCTGGGTGCACATCACCGAGCTGCTCGACCCGACCCCCTGGCTTTCGGGCGGCGAGCTCCTGCTCAGCACCGGGATCCCGCTGGAGAACGCCGACAAGCAGCGAAAGTTCATTCGGCTCCTCGCCGACTCCGGCGTCGCCGGACTCGGTTTCGGCACCGGCTTCGATCACACCAAGATCCCGAAGTCACTGCTCAGCGAGGCCAACGAGTGCGGCTTCCCGGTGTTCGAGGTTCCCTACGAGACCCCGTTCATCGCGATCACCGAGGCGGCCTTCAGCCGACTGGTGAACGACCAGTACGACGTGCTCTCCCGCGGCATAGCGGTGAACGAGCGGCTTGAGCGGCTCGTCCTCCAGGGCGGCGGCCTCGACGAGATCGCGCGAGAGATCGCTGCCGCCATCGGGGGCAGCTCGGTGGTGCTCGACTCGCGCAGCGAGGTCCTGGCGAGCGGCGGCCGCAAGCTCCCCGAGTATCTGCTCGACGCGATCCGCGAGGAGGTGCAGCCGCGCGGCACGGCCGCGGCGCCATTCGTGCCGAACCAGACCGATCTGCGAGGTAGGGCGCTCGCACATCCGGTCTCGCCGCGCGCGGGATCCGCCGAGGCCTGGCTGGTCGTGGTGCGGCGCTCGGGCGAGCTGGGCGACTTCGAGCGGCTCTGCGTCCAGCAGGCCGCGATCGTGGTCGCCCTCGAGTTGATGCGGGAGCGTGTCGCGCGGGAGACCGAGCGCCGGCTTTCCGGTGAGGTGCTCGCGGCGACCCTCTCCGGCCGTCTCGCCGCGGACGACGTCCGGGACCGCCTCGCCCCCTTCGGGATCGGCGAGCGCGCCCTCGTCCTCGCCTTCGAGCTCGGCGATGCCTCGGCCGCCGAGCCGACGCTCGCCGAGTTCCTCTCCAGCCAGAATCGCTCCGCCGTGGTGGCGCCCCACCCGGCCGGGCGCCGCGAGCTGCTCTGCGCGGTCGTCGACGGCGGCAAGGGGGACCCTCTCGACCTCGCCACCCAGGCCCGCTCGACGCTGGAGTCGGCACACGGGCCAACCCGTGCTTCCACCAGCCGCTCGCTGCCGACGGAGCGGGTCCGCCATTCCTTTCACGAGGCGCGCTGCGCGCTGGAGGCGACCGCGTTCTCCAATGGAGCGGCCCCCGAGGTCGCATCCCATCGCGACCTGGGGGCATTCACGCTGCTCCTCTCCGTGCAGGACACGGAGGCGCTGCGCCTGTACTGCGAGAGCGTCCTCGGGCCGATCGAGGACTCCGACGAGCGCTACGCCGGGGAGCTCCTGCGCTCCCTGGAGGCCTACATCGATCGCAACGGGCACTGGGAGCGGGCCGCTGGCGACTGCTACTGCCACCGGCACACCCTCCGCTACCGGATCAAGCGCATCGAGGAGCTCACCGGCCGGGACCTGAGCCGGGCCAACGACCGAGTCGAGCTCTGGCTCGCCCTTCGCGCCAAGGAGCTGATCGCTTGAGGGTGGCGGTCCTCGGAGCCGGTGGGACGATCGCCCCCGCGATCGTCCGCGACCTGGCGGACTCGGATGAGGTGAGCGCGATGCGGCTCCTGGATCTCGACCTGCGCCGGGCCGAGGGGGTGGCCATCGAGCACGGCGGCGGCAAGGCGCAGGCGCGCCAGGCCGACGCGACCTCCGATCTCGCCGAGCAGCTGGCGGGGGTGGACGTGCTGGTCAACTCGGCCGCCTACCGGATCAACCTGGCGGCGATGGGCGCCTGCCTGGACGCCGGCTGCCACTACATGGACCTCGGCGGCCTCTACCACGTCACGGCCGAGCAGCTCGAGCTCTCCGGGAAGTTCGAGCAGCGTGGGCTGCTGGCACTGCTCGGGATCGGCTCGGCTCCGGGGAAGACCAACCTGCTCGCCGCCCGGGCCGTTCGCGAGCTTCCCGGCAGCCCGACGTCGATCTCGGTTCTCGCCGGGGGGCGGGACCTCGATCCCCCCGACGGCATCAGCTTCCCCTACGCGGTCAGAACACTGCTCGACGAGATCACGATGCCCCCGATGGCGGTGATCGATGGCAGGGCCCGCGAGCTGGAACCCCTGCAGCCCGGCCCGACCGTCGACTTCGGCGAGCCGATCGGCGAGGGCGAAACGATCTTCACCCTCCACTCGGAGGTCCTCACCTTCGGCGTCAGCTTCGGCGTGCCGAACGTGACCTTTGCGCTCTCGCTGTCACCCAAGGTGCTCGAGAGCCTGGAGAAGCTGCGGGGGGCGAGCGAGGAGCGGATTGCCGAAGTTGCTCGCTCCGCATCGCCCCCCTCAGCAAAGACCGTCTCCATCCACATCGTGGAGGTCACCGGCGATGACACCGTGGTGCGCGCCCGGAGCGTCACCCCACCGAACGCGGCCTGGGGCCTCGGCGGCGGGATCGTCTCGACCGCGACGCCGGCAGCCGCTGCGGTCAGGCTGCTGGCCCGGGGCGCCATCGAGCGACGCGGCGCGCTGCCGGCCGAGAGCTGCATCGACCCCGAGCAGATGTTCGCTGAGCTCGAGGGACGCGGCGTGCGCTTCGACTTCACAAGCGGGCCCGCGGAGCGCGAGGCGCTCGCGAACAAGGTGGCGAGATGAGAGTCGGCGTCCCTACTGAGATCAAGGACGACGAGTACCGAGTCGCCCTCACACCCGCCGGTGCGCGCGAGCTGCGGGAGCACGGCCACGAGGTGCTCCTCGAGGCCGGGGCCGGCGAGGGCAGCGCGATCGCCGACGACGCCTATGCGGCACAAGGAGCGCAGATCCTGCCCGACGCATCCGCGGTCTTCGAGCAGTCGGAGATGGTCCTCGGCGTGAAGGAGCCCCAGCCCAGCGAGGTCGAGATGCTGCGCCCGGATCACACCCTGTTCACCTACCTGCACCTCGCACCGGCGCCCGAGCTGACCAGGGGGCTCCAGGCGAGCGGCGCGACCTGCGTCGCCTACGAGACCGTCGAAGATGCACAGGGCCGCCTGCCGTTGCTCGCCCCGATGAGCGAGGTGGCGGGCAAGATCTCGACGCAGGCGGGCGCCTTCTTCCTGGAGAAGCCGCTGGGCGGCCGCGGCATTCTGCTCGGCGGGGTCCCGGGCGTGGCGCCCGCGAACGTGATGGTGATCGGCGGCGGCGCTGTCGGCATGAACGCTGCCTTCATAGCGATCGGGATGGAGGCCGACGTCTTCGTCTTCGACGTGAGCATCGACAAGCTCCGTGAGCTCGACGTCGCCTTCGGTGGCCGGGCCTCGACCGTGTACTCCTCGACCCTGGCGATCGAGGAGATGCTCCCCCGGGCCGATCTGGTGATCGGGGCCGTGCTGGTCCACGGCGCCAAGGCGCCGTACGTCGTGCGCCGCGAGCAGCTCAAGCTGATGAAGCGCAATGCTGTGCTGGTGGACGTCGCGATCGACCAGGGTGGCTGCTTCGAGACCTCCCACCCCACCACGCACCGCGATCCGGTCTTCGAGGTCGATGGGATCACCCACTACTGCGTCGCGAACATGCCCGGCGCGGTGCCGATCACGTCGACCTACGCACTTACCAACGCCACGCTGCCGTATGTGCTGGCGCTGGCCGATCACGGAGTGGCCGAGGCCGCGCGGCGGGATCCCGGGCTGAGACTCGGTATCAACGTCGCGGACGGCAGGGTCACGCACCCCGCCGTCGCCGAAGCCGTCGGCGTCGAGCACACGCCCGTCGAGGATGTGCTCGGCAGCAAACAGAAAGTCTGACCAAGGAGGAGCAATGGAATCCGCCACCGCGGAGCAGCAGAAGAAGGACGCGACCGAGGTCCTCGACCTCAAGAACATGATCGGCGGCGAGTTCGTCGATCCGGCGGAGGGCAAGACCGAGGACGTGGTCAACCCCGCGACCGGCGAGGTGATCGCCCACTCACCCCTCTCCACCGAGGCGGACGTCGACCGGGCCGTGAAGGCGGCGCGCAAGGCGTTCGAAACCTGGCAGTACACGACGCCGTCGGAGCGGCAGCAGCTGCTGCTCAAGCTCGCCGACGCATTCCAGGAGCGGGCCGAGGAGATCACCGACTGGGAGACCAGGGACGCCGGCAAGCCGCGCCAGACGACGTTCGACGAGGAGATCCCGCCGATGGTGGATCAGCTCCGCTTCTTCGCGGGCGCCGCGCGGACGATGGAAGGGCGCGCCGCCGGCGAGTACATGGAGGACCACACCTCCTACATCCGTCGCGAGCCGGCCGGCGTGGTGGGCCAGATCACACCCTGGAACTACCCGCTGATGATGGCCGTCTGGAAGATCGGCCCCGCGTTGGCCACCGGATGCACCCTCGTCCTGAAGCCGGCCGAGATCACCCCGGTGACGACCCTCAAGATCCTGGCCGAGTTGGCGGCTGAGATCTACCCGCCCGGTGTCATGAACTTCATCGGCGGCCATGGCGAGCCCGCGGGCGCGAGCCTGGTGACGCACCCCGAAGTCGACATGGTCTCGCTGACGGGCTCGCCGGCGACCGGCAAGTGGATCGCAGAGCACGCGGCGGACACCCTGAAGAAGGTCCACCTCGAGCTCGGCGGCAAGGCGCCGGTGATCGTCTTCGATGATGCCGACATGGAGCTGGCGATGGAGACCATCGCCGGGACCGGCTACTTCAACGCCGGCCAGGACTGCACGGCGGGGACCCGGGTGCTGGCCTCGAAGGGCGTCTACGACGACGTCGTCTCGAGCCTCGCGGAGCAGGCGAAGGACTACAAGACGGGCGACACGTTCGATCCCCACACGGTGCTGGGCCCGGTCATCTCCGAGCGCCAGCGCGACCGCGTCGAGAGCTTCCTCAAGGACACGAACGGCGCCGAGATCGTCACCGGAGGGAACCGCCCGGACCTGCCGGGCTACTTCCTCGAGGCGACGGTCGTTGCGGGTCCGAACCAGGACGACCGGATGATCCAGGATGAGATCTTCGGCCCGGTGATCACGGTGCAGTCCGTCGAGGACGAGGCGAAGGCGATCGAGTGGGCGAACGGGGTGCGCTACGGGCTCGCGTCATCGGTCTGGACCAAGGACATCGGTCGCGCGATGCGCGTCTCAAAGGCACTGAAGTTCGGCTGCGTCTGGGTCAACGACCACATTCCGATCGTGGCCGAGATGCCGCACGGCGGCTACAAGCAGTCCGGTTACGGCAAGGACCTCTCGGTCTACGCGTGCGAGGACTACACGAACATCAAGCACGTGATGCTGAACCACGCCTGACTTCCGCCCCGTGGGGCGCTTTACGGTTGATATAGACCGCTAAAGCGCCCCGCGCGGTCGTCTACTTGCCGCGCTGGCAGTAGCCGTACGCGGTCAGGTTCGCCGGGCCGAAGTAGCCGAACGCGTTCGCGGTGGTCGTGTCGTCGTTGTCGATCGAGCTGCCCGCGTAGAACCCGTTCCGTGAGTCGAGGGCGAAGCCGGTGGTGGTGAGGCGCAGGTTGCCGGGGCAGTCCGGCGTGGTCGCGGAGGCGTTCGCCCCCTGCGGCGACCGGCACAGGCGCCGACGACACCTCGGTGAGGATTCGCTTCTTGCTCTTGGCGCAGTAGGCGATCGCCGTGAGCTCACCGCCGCCAGTGGTGCCGCTGCCGATGAAGGCGCTGCCCGTCACCTTCCAGGCGTTGCTCCCGATGGCCCGAGACTCGGTGATGTAGTTGCCGCCGTCGCTGCCGAAGTTGGTGCGCTGGAAGCCGCCTGTGATCAGCTGCTGGCCCCTTGGGCAGCGGGCGATCGCCGACTTCGTCTGGCCGGGCAGGATGAACACCGTCTTGTGTGGCGTGGGGTTCTGCGGGATCTGGCCACGGGCGCAGACCGCCTGGAGGGTGATGTTCCGCGGCGTCGTCGAGCTCCAATTGGGGTCGTAGAGCACCTCCGAGATGTGGAAGCCGCGCTGGGCGCCGAGCCGCTCGTATGAATGCGGATAGACCCCCTCGCCGTCGGGACCGGGCGGCAGGTTGACGGTCATCCCACCGCCGATCGGGTACCGCCCCCCCGGGCAGAAGAGCTCGAGCCGGGTGAGCTGGTCCGGGGCGGACATCCTGAAGGTCCTGGTGATCAGCACCAGGCTGCGGGGCGGACCGGGGATGCCAGGCACCACCCTGGGGCCACGGCGGCCCTGCACCCGGATCGTGCCCTTAGCGGAGTTGAGGACGTAGAGACCGGACGAGGCCCGCAGGGCCATCATCACCTTGTTGCAGTTGGAGCCCTGCTTGAGGACGAAGACGACGTTGGAGCGGCGCACACCACCCAGCCCGTTCGCGACCCTGACCTTGAGGCCGCGCTTCGTCTCAGCGATCTTCGTGGCCAGCTGGTTCGCGGCCGGGTAGCAGCCGTCGCTGCTCACCGAGCGCACATAGAGCGCGATCTTGAAAGCGTCCTCGAGCTTCTTGGTGGGATCGTTGTGCCCGGCGCCACCGCGGCCGAGAGCCGCCGGCGAGCAGGCGAGGGCGAGCACCAACATGGCGACCGCCAGGACGAGTCGAGACGGGATCCTGCGCACGGTCACGATCTAACACGCCTCCGAACGAGAAAGAGCGCCACCAGGATCAGCGCCGCCCCGCCAAGTGCGAAGGGCCACCAAGCGGTACCGCCGCCGTCGCCGGACCCTTCCTTCGCAGCACTCGGCGCCCCGCCGGGCAGCACCTGCGCGAGGAAGTTCGCGTAGGCGGGGGCGCCCGTGAAGTTCGGATGGAAGAGGTCGGGGAGGAACCAGGCGCCTGGCGCCGGCTCCACCTTGTGGTGGGGCAGGCTGTATTTGACCCAGTCGAGCAGCTTGATCTGGTCGGGATGGTCCTTCGCCGCCTTCACCAGCACGTCGGTGTCGGGCGCGGGCGGCGCGCCGGTGTCGGCGTCGTAGGCGGTGACCAGGACGAGCGTCCGCTTCGGTCCGATCACCTTGAGGGCGAAGTTGATCAGCTCGTCGTTGACACCGCCGTTGCCGTAGGCGTTGATCAGGATCAGCTTTGGGAGCTTGTCCTGGTTGCGCAGGTCTCGCGCGACCCAGATGCTCTGCTTGAAGCCGCGGCAGCCCTTGGCGTTGACGTCGAAGCCCACCCGGGTCAGGTCCGGGATGGGCAGCAGCATCGTGGAATCGCCGATCGCGATCGGCGGCGGCCCGTCATTCGGGCCGTACGGGTTTCGCTGGGCCTCCGCGGTGTGGACGTGTCCGCAGCCGAAGGCCGGCTCGCCCGCGCCGAACGCCGACGGGGCCTGGCAGAGCACTGCGAGCGCAAGCGCGACTCCAACAATCCCCGCCTTGATCATCACGCCACTTGCCTCAGATCTAGAAGTTCTGCGTATAGGAGCTCTTGATCTCCGCGTCGCCCTTGCGGCAGTCCGCCGTGGCGTTGAACTGGACGCCGGGCACGGCTTGGCGTGGGCCTTCCGTGCAGGTGAATCCCTGGACGGGGGTGTCGCAGGTCCCTCCGGCGCCGCCGTTCTCGGCTCGGCACTGGTGGTAGGCCAACACGACCTTCTCCGCCTGCGAGCAGCTCACCTTCGCCACGTCGATCGTCGTCACGTACGAGGCCCCGAGGTTCTGTTGCTTGCCGTTGATGTCGCAGCTGCTCAGGGTCGCGGTACTCGTGCTCCCCGACGAGTCATCGCCGCCGCCCCCGCAGCCGAGCAGGGCCACTGCGAGCGGGATTGCGAACAGGAGGAGGAGGACTCGCTTCAACGGGGCGCCAGTCTATTCTTCGCTCACTTTGCGCAGGGTGATTTCAGGAGGCATCGTCCTGGCGGTCCTGGGGACCGGGCTGCTCGCCCAGACGAGCGGCGCGTCGCCGAACGCACACGCTGCCAGCTTCACCCCCTGCAACATCAGCGGCAAGCAGCAGCAGCTGGGGGCGTCCTACGTGACCTCGCTGACGGTCCAGGGGGTGAGCTGCGCCAAGGCCGAGAAGGTGATCAAGTCCTACCACCAGTGCCGCCACCAGGGCGGCGGGGCGGCGGGCACCTGCGGCGCCACGCTGCTCGGCTTCAAGTGCAAGGACGGAAAGCGCACGGGTGTGCCGAACGTGCAGTACAACGCGACGGCCAAGTGCCACAAGGTCTCGAACCCGTCCAAGCGGGTGAAGAGCCGCTACACGCAGAACACCTAGCCCACTAGACGCGACGAGCAGTCTGGCGGGGGCGGCTGAGTAGCGCGACGACCGCGGCGCCCGGATGCGGGATTCGCACGATTCGCATCTTCGGCTGCCTGGGGTCACGAGCCTGGGCCGCGAGGCGGTGGAGCTCCGCGCGGCGATTCAGCTCGGCCGAGTGATCCTGTGCGTGACGCTGGTTGAGGCCGGAATCCATGTTCCTCTCCCCTCAGTTGACCGTGGCCTCGACCCTACGGCGGGGGTCATCGCGGGACCGTGATCATCGGCACAAACGTGCCGGATGCACACAAGGGCTCAGTAGTCGAAGTCCCTGTCGACGGCCTGCAGGACCAGGTCGGCGGCGACGGACGACCCCTCTTCGTTCAGATGGATGCCATCGGGCTCCCGGACGATGGTCTGCTTGCCGTCGATCGTGATCGCATCCCGATAGGAGTCGCCGGGCGTGAAGGTCGGACGCAGGTCGACCACCCGGACCGCGGCGCCGCGCTCCGCCGCCGCCTGTTGGATGGCGAGGTTGACCGCATCGGCGATCGGCTTGCGGGCGGGGTCGCGCTGCGTGGGGATCGTCAGCCAGTAGATGCGCTGAACGCCGCCCCGCAGGTAGTTGTCCATCATCTGGCCGACCCGCGAGCGGAAAATCGCCTCCCACTGCGGCCCGCAGCAGCTCACCTGAGCGCCGTTTGCACCGGGCATCGGATAGCCCTCGTTCGCGCCGATGAAGAGCACGACTGCGTCGGGATCGTCGTTCGCCGCCTGGGTCGAGGACAGCTGAGCCCAGTCGACCAGGCCCGAATTGGAGATCCCGGTCGCCAGGTGTGGGTCGGGCGTCACCTGCACTCCCGCCCCCTGATCGGCGAGCTTGCGGGCGATCTCGATGTCGAGTGGGGTCGAGAGCGAATCTCCGGTGACGAGCAGGCGATCCAGCGGCTGAGGTGTGCTCGGCGGCGGGGGTGTCACGGGCGCGGCGCGTCCGGGACTGACGCCACCGGCCTGAAACCCGCTGCCGGAGAGCTGCTGGTCGGGCGAGAGCCAGGAGGTCAGGTCACGCCGGGTCTCGGCGAACGGGAGGTTGTCCGAAACCCACCCGGCCGGCCCCCCGACCGCCTTGATGATGTCGCTCCCGAGCCCGGGGTCGAGCTGGTCGGCTGCCTTGCGCACCGCGCCACCGGCGAAGATCAAGAGCAGGAGCGTGGTCAGCATCACCGCCCTGACCGCGTCCCAGGCTGTGAACCGGCGCAGGTCCCAGCGGTCGAAGCGCTCCATCAGGCTGTCGTCCCCGTGCGGCTCGCCCTCGCGGCCGGGGCGCGACTCGGCCTCCATCTCGGCGATCGACTCGAAGTCCTCCGGCACGAGGCGTTCCAGCGGATCGCGACTTCGTGATTTCGCCATCAGAAGCGGAAGTAGATGAACGGGGGGACACCCTGGCTCGGCACGGTGGCGCCGACGACCAGGACGACGACGGCAAGGGCGGCGCCGAGGAGCAGGGGCTGCAGCCGCCCGATTCGCAACTCGATCCCCTCCATCGGCCGCTCGGGCAGAAGCTGCAGGCCGATCACCAATGCGATCGCCCCGACCACCGGCACCGAGTAGAGGGTGGCGGGGCCCGAGCGGACCAGGGCGGACATGTAGTCGCCGAACAGGCTCAAGTCGGTCGAGCGGAAGAGGATCCAGCCGACGACGATCAGGTTGAAGGTGACGAACCAGCGCAGCCAGCCGGGGAAGATCCGGCCCAGCCTCCCCTTGATCGCATGCTCCGCGGACAGGCCGGTCCCCTGGTAGGCGCCCCAGGCGACGAAGTTCCAGGCGGCCCCGTGCCAGAGTCCGCCCAGGGTCATCGTCGCCATCAGGTTGATGTAGGTCCGGACCTTGCCCTTGCGGTTGCCGCCCAGCGGGATGTAGAGGTAGTCACGCAGGAACCGGGAGAGAGTCATGTGCCAGCGCCGCCAGAAGTCGCGGAAGCCGGTCGCGCGGTAGGGGCTGTTGAAATTCTGGGGGAAGACGAAGCCCATCAGCAGCGCGAGGCCGATCGCCAGGTCGGTGTAGCCGGAGAAGTCGCAGAAGATCTGGGCCGCGTAGCCATATGCGGCGAGGATCGCGTCCGGCGCGCTGTAGGCCTGCGGTACCGCGAACACCGGGTCGACCACCTCGCGGGCGAGGTAGTCGGCGATCATCACCTTCTTGATCAGGCCGAGCGCAACCAGGGTCAACCCTGCGCTCACTGCCACCCGGTTCGGATTGCGGGGCTCGCGCAGCTGGGGAAGGAACTCGCTGGCGCGGACGATCGGGCCGGCGACCAGGTGGGGGAAGAAGCTCAGGTAGATCGCTGCGTCGAGCAGCGAGGCCGGCTCCGTCTGGCGGCGCTTCACGTCCACCACGTAGGTGACCGCCTGGAAGCTGAAGAAGCTGACCCCGACCGGGAGGGCGATGGTCGCCAGCGGCAGCGGCATGCCCAGTCCGATCGTGTCGAGGACGTCCGAGACGTCCGTGACGAAGAAGCCGTAGTACTTGAAGACCGCGAGGATGCCGAGGTCGAAGACCACGCCCCCGGCGCAGATCCACTTGCGGAGGCGCTCGTCCTCGGTGCGGTGGATCCCGACCGCGGCGAGCTGGCTGACCAGCGTGATCGCGGCGAGCAGCAGGCAGAAGCGGGGGTCCGCCGCCGCGTAGAAGACGTAGCTCGCGACGACGATGAAGGGCTTCCAGAGGGGCTGCCTCGACATCAACGCCCAGGAGATGGCGAGGACGATCGGGAAGAAGATCGCGAATTCGACTGTCGGGAAGAGCACCTGCCAGGAGTCCTGGGAAATCTTCGGGCGCATGCCCGAGGAGCGGCGATGCTAGAGAATCAGCCGGTATGAACGGAGGCGCCGCCAAAGCCGGTGTGGTTCTCGCCGCGCTCGCCCTGATCGCGCTGCTGCTGGCCGCTCCCGCCGCGCAGGCGGGCTGTGGCGGCGTGGAGACGGCGGCTCCGAAGCGCAAGGTGGCGTCGCGGCCTCCCCTCGCGATCGGCGACTCGTCGATGCTGCTCGCCCTCCCGGCGCTGGCGCGTGTCGGCTACAGGGCGAACGCTCGCGGCTGTCGGCAGTTCGCCGAGGGGCTGGGCGTACTACGGGACGCGCGCCGCCATCACCGGCTGCCCCGCCTCGCCGTGCTGGCGCTTGGGGCCGACGCTTCGATCTCCGCCGGCCAGATCGCCCAGGCCAGGAAGATCATGGGACCGAAGCGGAAGCTCGGCCTGGTGACGCCTCGCGAGACGGGCGGCGGGGAATCGAAGGACGCGGAGGTGATTCGAAACGCGGGTCGGCGTGATCCCGTGCACATCAAGGTGCTCGACTGGGTCCACTACAGCGCCGGCCACTCGAGCTGGTTCCAGCCCGATGGGCTGCACCTCACCTTCAGCGGCGCGAAGGCACTCGCGCGCCTCCTGAAGAAGCTGATCCCATTGGCGGCGTCGAATCCGAAGAAGCAGAAACCGAAGATCTAGGGAAACCGGCCGCTGCGGGCGAGCGGCAGGGCGCCGGCGAGGAACTGAGCGTAGGCATCGGCGCCGGTGAAGTTCGGGTGGAAGAGGTCCGGGAGGAACCAGGCGCCCGGCTTGGGCTCGGCCTTGTGGTGGGGGCGGCTGTAGCTGACCCAGTCGAGTACGAAGATCCGGTGCGGGTACTGCCGGGCGGACTTGAAGAGGATGTCGGTGTCCGGAGCGGGAGGGTGTCCGGTATCCGCGTTGTAGGCGGTGACCAGTCCGAGGACGCGCTTCTTCCCGAGGACCTTGAGCGCCTCGGTGATCAGGCCTGGGTTCACCCCCCCGTTTCCGTAGGCGTTCACCAGGACCAGATGGGGGAGGCGATGCTTCCGCTTCAGCCGGGCGGCGATGTTGATCGACTCGCGAAATCCCCGGCAGCCGCGGGCGTTCACCGAATATCCCACCGCGTTCAGGTTGGGGATCGGCAGGATCATCGTCGAGTCGCCGATCGCGACGGGTGCCAGCCCCTTCGGGTTCGGGTCGACCTCCGCGTCGCCGCGATGGATTCCCTTGCAGCCGAAGGCCGGCTCCCCGGCCGCACTGCTGCGCGGTGCGCTCAGGAGCGCCCCGGCGAGGATCCCGACCGCGAGCAGCGACGTGCCGACCGCGGCCAAGACCGCATCCCGCTTCCTGGCCATTGCGCCAGTCTAGGGAGCGGTGGCGCGCCTTAAGCGGCCGCGCAGACGCCCGACTCGCCGGTCGCGGACGATCCGCCGGGCGGCGTTGTGGCCGGCTGCGGCCATCACTCCGCCGCCCGGGTGGGTCCCGGCGCCGCAGAGGTAGAGGCCATGCACCGGCGTCGCGTAATGCGAGAGATCCGGCGTCGGGCGCATGAACGCCATCTGGTCGAGGCCCTGCTCGCCCTGGAAGATGTTGCCGCCCTGCAGCCCGAAGATCCGCTCGAGGTCGGGGGGCGCCAGCACCTCGCGTTCGAGGATCGCTCCGGGGACGTTGGGGGCGTAGCGCGCCAGGTGCTGGATGCAGGCGTCCGCGTAGCGTTCGCGCGCATCGCCCGCCCAGGCCTCTTCCTCCGGCGGCCCGTACTGGGTGAACATTGTCATCACCCAGCGTCCGTCGTCGGTCAGCCCCGAATCGATCGCGGAGGGCAGCTCGGCCTCCACATATGGCTCGGCTGCGGGCCGGCCCATGAGGCAGTCCTGCCAGGCGCGTTCGAGGTAGTCGATCGACGGGCAGAGGTTGACCCCTGTGGTGTGGAGCATCCGGTGCTGCTCCTCGGTCACGCCCTCATAGCGGGGCGGCTCGGAGAGCACCATGTTGATCTTCACCGAGCCACCGCGGGTCCGGTAGCGGCGCATGTCCTCGGCGATCTCGGAGGGGAAGTTCTCGGCACCCGCAAGGTCGAGGATCGTGGTTTTCGGGTGGGCGCCGGAGGCCACCACCGGTGCAAGGATCTCCTCGCCGCTGGCGAGTGTCACCCCGACGACCCTGCCGTCGCGGACATCGATCGATGCCACCTCGGCATCCGTGCGGATGGTCGCGCCCGCTGCCTCGGCCGAGCGTGCGATCGCCTGGCTGATCGCCCCCATTCCGCCGATCACCTGTCCCCAGACGCCCGGCATGCCGTCGAGCTCCCCGAGCGCATGGTGCAGGAGGTTGTACGCGGTCCCCGGTGTGCGTGGGCCCGCCCACACGCCGACCACGCCGCTCGAGGCGATCGAGCCCTTCACCGCGTCGTGCTCGAACCAGTCGTCGAGCAGGTCTCCCACGGACATCGTGAAGATCCGGACCAGGTCGTGGACGTCGCGCTTGGAGAGACCCGCGGCGCGGGCAGCCTCGCGCACGAGCGAGGCGATGTCGAGCGGGCTGCGTGAGCCCGGCGAGGGCGGCTCGCGAAGGAGCATCGGACGCAGGAACTCCGCCGTCCGCTCGAACAGCTCCTCGAAGTCGGCATAGACCTCGCCGTCTCGGCGGGAGTGCGCCGCGATGGAGGCGGCGGTCTGATCGGGCTCGTTGAAGAAGAAGATCGGCCCGTCGGAGGTCATGGCGGCATAGGCCGGGTCGAGGGGGATCGCCCGGTATCCGAACTCGTGCAGCCGCAGGTCCGAGACGATCTTCGGCTGGAGCATCGAGACGACGTAGGAGGCCCGCGAGACCCGGGCTCCCGGCCAGACCTCCTCCGTCACGCACGCGCCGCCGAGCACATGCCGCCGCTCCAGGACGACTACGTCGAGCCCGGTGCGAGCGAGATAGGCCGCGGTGGTGAGACCGTTGTGTCCCCCGCCCACGACGATCGCGTCGTAGCTCGCGGGCGGTGGCCCCGGGATGGCCGGTGCCGGTGCGCTGGGAGCGGGGGTGCTGGTCGCCGCCTCGATGGCGGCACCCTAGCAGAGTGTTGACCTTGTAGTCAATTTCACAAACAGGCGAGCGCGTCGACCGCCACGCAACCCCGGCGGTGCACGACAACCGGGTTGAGCTCGACGAGCCGCAGCCCCCGCTCGAGCAGCAGGTCACCGAGCCGCGCGGCGAGATCCGCCGCCGCGTCGAGGTCGAAGGGATCGCCGCCTCGTCCGCCGGTCAGCACGCGGGCGCCCCTCAGGGACCGGATCGCATCGGCGACCCGCGTGGCGTCGGCCGGCAGTGGGACGACGGCTGCATCGCCCAGTGACTCGGTCCAGATACCGCCGAGCGCGACGGTGACCACTGGGACCACCGCGTCGGCGCGGGCGGAGATCAGCAGCTCGACGCCCGGCTCAGCCATGCGCTCGACGATCAGCGCCGCGCCGTCCGCCTCCGGCAATCCCAGCAGGCGCTCACGGGCCCGGCGCAGGTCGGCCTCGCCGGCGATGTGGAGGGTGAGCGCGCCCGAGTCGCTCTTGTGTCGCAATGCCGGGCCGGAGAGCTTAAGCGCCACAGGCCAGCCGAGTTCTTTCGCGCTGGCGACGCAGCCGTCCTCGTCCGCCACCTCGAGCTCGACGCCCTCAGGAACGGGAAGGCCGTGGTCGCGAAGCAGTCGCTTCGACTCCGCCTCGCCCAGCCACTCGCCGGGGGCTCCGTTCGTCCCCTGGCGGGCCCTGGAGGCCGCGGCGGCGATCGCCCGAAGGCGGGCTGGATCGCCCGGTTCGCCCGCCAGTGCGCGGACACACGCCAGCGCGGTGGCGAGGCCCGCCACCACCGGGATCTCGCGGGCGGAGAGCTCGCGCGCGGCGGCCTCGTCCAGCAGGTCCGGCAACGTCGAGGCGATCAGCGCAGCCGCATCGCAACGCTCCGCGCCGTCGACCAGACCGGCTCGAACAGCGCGCCACTCCGCCTCGTGCTCCGGGCGGAGGCCGGCCGGGTGGTCGTAGAGCAGGAGCAGCTGGTCGATTCCGGGATCGTCGCCCACCGCCTCCACGATCGAGGCGAGCAGCTCGCGCTCGCCCCAGATCAGGGACGTGTAGTCGAGCGGATTCCCCGGCGTCGCCGCGGACGGAAGGAGCTCGGCGAGCCTCTGCGTGGTCTCGTCGGCCAAGGGGGGCAGCTCGATCCCCTCCTCTTCGGCGAGGTCGGCGGCAATGCCCGAGTCTCCGCCCGAGCAGGTGAGGACGGCGAGACCCCCAGGTTCCCCTCGGCTCGGCCGCGCGCGCGGCTCGGCCAGGACACGAGCGGCCTCGAGGAGCCCGTGGGGGTCGCGGACCCAGGTCGCGCCTGCCTCCTCGACGAGCGCCCGGAAGGCCCGCTGGTCCCCGGCCACGGCGCCGGTGTGCGCGGCCGCCGCCTCCGCGCCGGCGCGGGATTCACCCACCTTGAGCACCGCGACGCCGACTCTGCGCTCGGCGCAAAGCGCGAGCGACTCGGCCAGCCTGGCGCCGTCGCCGTCCTCCTCGAGGAATAGTGCGATGGAGCGGATCCCCTCCCTTCGAGCAAGGGCCGCAAGCCAGTCGCCAGCATCGAGAACGGTCTGGTTGCCGGCGGAGACCAGGGTGTGGAAGTCGATCCCCCGGCGCGAGCCGATCGCGTTGACGGCGAGATTGCCGCTCTGGGTGATCATCCCCACGGGCCCGGGGCGGAGCTCCGGAACCGAGTCCCCCCAGAGGGGGGCGCGGGCTCCCACGGAGATGATCCCGTTGCCGTTGGGGCCGCAGAGCGGGATCCCCGCCCTCCCGGCGACCTCCGCCAGCTCGCGCTCAAGCGATCCCCCGCCCGGCGCCTCGCCGAAGCCAGCGGCGATGACGATCGCACCCCGGCAACCGCGCTCGGCCGCCTCGGCGAGGGAAGCTGCGACCTTGGCCGCGGGTATGGCGAAGACGACCGCGTCGACCGGCTCCGGCAGATCCGACGGGGATGGCACGCAATCCCGCCCGTGCACCGTGTCCCTGGTCGGGTGGACGCCCCAGACCGGGCCGGCGAATCCGGCCCGCTCTAGGTTGCGCATGACCGTGTCGCCGTAGGAGCCCGGCCGGTCGCTTGCGCCAACGACGGCCACCGAGCGCGGCTCCAACAGAGGCGCCGGATCGGGCCGGTGCGGGGCTCCCTCGGGCACTAGTGGAGGATGCGCTCGACCCCTCGCCGCTCGAGGCCCCTGGCGATGATGAGCCGCTGGATCTCGCTGGTGCCCTCCCAGATCCTGTCGACTCTGAGCTCGCGCAGGAATCGCTCCGCGACGTTGGAGCGCACGTATCCGCGGCCGCCGAAGACCTGCACGCAGCGGTCAGCGCAGCGCCAGGCGGCTTCGCTTACGAACAGCTTCGCCATCGAGGCCTTGTGGTGGGCGAGCTTGGGATCGGCGCCGGCATCGATCATCGCGGCGACCTGGAGGGCGAGCAGCCGCCCCGCGGCAGCGTCAGCGGCCGAGTCGGCCAGCGGGAATGAGACGCCCTGATAGTCGTAGATCCGCTCGCCGCCCTGCTCGCGGGCGGTGGCCCAGTCGACCGTCTCCTCCAGCAGCCTCCACATCGACCCGACGCCCCTCGCGGCGATCCCGAGCCGCTCCTCGCTGAACCAGGATCGCTGCAGTTCGTCGCCGGCGCCGATCTCGCCGATGAAGTCCTCGGGACCGACCTCGACGTCGGTGAAGCGGATGGTCGGGTGGCGGTCCGGATAGCTGTGCGTGAAGTCCGGATCGTCGACGACCTCGACGCCCGGGCGGCCTCGATCGACGACGAACAGCGTCGGCAGCCGGTCGGCTCCGTCGACGAGGTTGGCCATCACGACGAGCACCGTCGCGACGTCGCCAGAGGTGACGAACCACTTCTCCGCGTTGATCAGGAAGCCGCCGTCCGTTCGCGTCGCGGTCGCCTCGATCCGCGAGGGGTCCGATCCGGCGTCGCGCTCGGTGACGGCGTATGCATCCTTTGCCTCGCCGCGCAGCGCCGGGCGGAGGTAGCGCTCGATCTGGGCCTCGCTGCCGTGCTCCCAGACGTTGTAGGCGTTCGGGACGTGCCAGTTGATCGCGTTGGTGCTGCGCCCGTACTGCTCCTCGACGAGGACCCACTCGGTTCGCGTCCAGCCTTGGCCGCCGGCCTCGGGGGAGTGGAGGCCGCCCGCCAGGCCGGCCTCGATGGCCTCCGCCTTGACCCGGGCGATGGTCTCTTCGGCAAGGCGGCCGCCTCTCGCCTCCGCCTCCTCCTCGAGCGGCATCAGCACCTCCTCGACGAACGCGCGGGCGCGGGCCTGGATCTCCCTGGCCCGGTCGTCCAGGCCCGGAATCGGGTTCGAAAGGTCGCCGACGGGCGCCGTGGCCGGCATCGTGGGGCACGTTAATGCTGCTTGACTACAAAGTCAAGACTCCATACGATGGGGCGCGATGACGCCCGCCCTGCCTCTGGACTCCGCACAGGTCTCGGAGACGCTGCGGCCCCTGGAGCAGGCAACGATGTTGCCGCCCGCCGCGTTCACCGACCCGGCCGTCCTCGACTGGGAGCTGGAGGAGATCTTCGCTGCTGGCTGGATCTGCGTCGGGCATGTGTCCCAGGTGAGCGAGCCCGGTTGCTTCCTGATGCGCGAGATCGGTCGCGACAGCGTCATCGTGATCGGGGGCCAGGACGGCCGGCCGCGCGCCTTCCACAACGTCTGCCGGCACCGCGGCTCCCGCCTGATCACCGAGGTCGAGGGCAGCGTCAAACGGCGCCTGCGGTGTCCGTACCACGCCTGGTCCTACGACCTGGACGGCTCGCTGCGCGCCTCCCCGCACATGGACGGGGTCGAGGGCTTCGACCCGACCTGCAACGGGCTGGCGCCGGTGCGCCTCTCGACGATCGGGGGCCTGCTCCTGATCGACCTCGGCGGCGAGGCACCGGATCCGGGCGAGCACATCGGTGATCTACTCGAGCACCTCGATCGCTACCGGACCGCAGAGCTTCGGAGCGCGGGCAAGGTCGACTACACGGTGGCCGCCAACTGGAAAGGGATCGTCGAGAACTACAACGAGTGCCTGCACTGCCCCGGCGTGCACCCGGAGCTGAACGCGCTCAGCAACTACATGAGCGGCGAGGAGATGGAGGGAGACGGCGCCTGGTGCGGCGGGTCCATGACCCTGACGGGCGAAGGTGCCGCGACCATGGGGAGCGGCGGGGGCCACGCAACCGAGCGGCCGCCCATCGCCGGCCTCTCGAAGGACGAGCTGGGCTCGATCATCTACGTCGCGCTCTTCCCGAACGCCCTGGTCTCGTTCCACCCCGACTACGTGATGCTGCACACCCTCTACCCGCGCGCGGCCGACCGGACCGACGTCGTCTGCGAGTTCTTCTTCGAGCCCGCCACCATCGAGGCGCCCGGCTTCGACCCCTCAGACGCGATCGAGTTCTGGGACACCACCAACCGCCAGGATTGGAACGTCTGCCAGCTCGCCCAGATGGGCGCGGGCTCCAGGGGCTACAGCTCGGGGCGCTACTCGTTGGAGGAGACCGACACACACGCCTTCGACCGGATGGTCGCCGAGCGCTACATGGAGGCACTGCGCGATCGCGAGCCGGTCTCGGCGTGAGCGGGATCGCGGAGAGTCTCGGCGAGGTCGGTCCGGCAGCACGCAGGATCGAAACCGAGGTCATTGTTATCGGAGGAGGTATCGCGGGGCTGACCGCGGCCACCGAGTTGGTCGCCGCGGGCAGCGAGGTCCTCGTGCTCGAAGCGCGGGATCGCGTCGGCGGCCGCACCTGGAACACCGAGATCGGCGGCGAGGCTAACGAGCTCGGAGGGCAGTGGGTGGCGCCCTACCAGTCGGCAATGCACGAGGTGCTGGTAGATCTGGAGATCGAGCTCTTTGACACCTTCCGCACCGGGCAGCACGTTTTCGTGGATCAGAAGGGAAGGAGCCACCGCTACGAGGGGCATGACGCGCCGCTGGGGGAAAGCGCCGAGAAGGCGTTCGAGGCGGCTGAAACCAAGCTCGATTCGCTCGCGAAGGAGATGGACCCCGAGGTCCCCTGGGAGCACCCCGACGCCGAGCGGCTCGACCGCATCACCTTCGAGTCTTGGCTGCAGGAGGAGATCTCCGACGAGATGGCGCGCGACCTGATGCGCTCGTGGCTCGCCGGGGGCTTCCTGGCGAAGCCCGCACACACCTTCTCCCTGCTCCAAGGGCTATGGATGATCGCGGGGGCGGGCGGCACCTACGAGTTGTTCGAGCCTGAACAGTGCCTGGCTAAGCGCGTCGTTGGCGGCTCGCAGTTGATCTCGTTGCGGCTGGCCGAGCGGTTGGGCGATCGCGTTTCGCTGAGCGCCCCGGTGCGTGAGATCTGGTGGGACGACGATTCGGTCGTGGTCGAGGCAGAGGGCCTGATCGCCGAGGGTCGCAGGGCGATAGTCGCCGTGCCGCCGAATCTCACCACCTCGATCCGCTTCCGCCCGGCCTTGCCGGCTTGGCGCATGCGGATGGCGCAGTCGCTGTCGCAGGGATCGATCAACAAGGTGCTGGCGGTCTACGAGACTCCCTTCTGGCGGGAAGAAGGACTCTCGGGCCAGGGCTTCGCGCCCTACGAGCTCGTGCGCGAGCTCTACGACAATTCGCCGCCCTCCGCCTCCGCCGGCGTCCTCCTGACCTTCCTGGCAGGTGAGAACGCCGAGCGGGCCGGGCGGCTGGACGACGAGGACCGACGCCGCGAGGTGCTGGAAGGGATGGCGAAGTACGTCGGGTCGCGAGCGCTCGAGCCGGTCGGCTACATCGAGACCGACTGGTCCGGTCAGGAGTGGACTCGGGGCGCGTACGGAACCAGCTTCGGCCTGGGGGGCCTCACCCGCTTCGGTGCCGACCTGCGCCGGCCCGTGGGACCTATCGACTGGGCCTGCAGTGACATCGCCGGTGTCGGCCACATTCACATGGAGGGTGCGATCCGCTCGGGCAGGCGGGCAGCCGAAACCTGTCTGGCGGCCGTGGCCGCCTGAGCCGCGCCGTAGTCTGGATCCATGGAGGAGGCGAGCGCCCCGCGGTCGGATGAGCCCGACGCCCGGGAGCGGATCCTCCGAGCCGCCTCCGACCTGATCGCCTCCGACGGGATCGACGAGGTGAGGATCGCCCGGGTGGCGAACCGGGCTCGCGCCTCGACCGCGCTCGTCCACCACTACTTCTCGACCCGGGAGGAGCTGCTCGCGCAGGCGCTGCTCCAGTCGTTCGAGCTCGCGGCGGACGAGCGCTTCGGGGCGGGCCCCGCGGCGGCCGGCTCGGCCACGGAGGGGCTCGCGATCGCGATCGACGAGTGCCTGCCGACCCCGGGGGAGGGGGAGCGCGAGTGGGTTCTCTGGGTCGAGCTCTGGCTGCGCGCGACCCGGGAGCCGGATCTGCGCCCGGTCGCCGGGCGGATGTACGAGAGCTACAGGGAGTGGGTGGCCCGCGTTATCCGCCGCGGCGTACAGAGCGGCGAGTTCCGCGAGGTGGACCCGGACGAGATCGCCGACCTGGCGATGGCGCTCTTCGACGGGCTGGGGGTTCGTGCCCTGATTCGGGATCCCGCCATGAGCCTCGACCGCGCCCGACGGATCGCGGCGGAGCGCCTGGGCGCGGAACTGGGGGTTGACCCGGCGTCTCTCGCTGCGTAAGCTGAACGACGGTTCAGCTTTCAAGGAGGAGAGCGCTGGCCAGGTGAGCCCTCGACCCCAGATCGATCATGTCAGGCGACCCCAGATCCTCGCCGCTGCGGCCGAGGTGATCGCGGAGCGCGGCCTCGCCAAGACCCGGATCGCCGACGTCGCCGAGCGCGCCGAGACGAGCTCCCCCGCCGTCCTCTACTGGTTCGGCACCAAGAACAAGCTGCTGACGGCGGCGCTCCATGAGGACGAGCGCCTGTTCGACGAGCTCGTCGCCGAGCGGCTCGAGAGCCTCGATAGCCCCTCCGCCAAGCTCCGCGAGCTCTTCGAGATCTGCGCCGAGGACGCCAACTGGACGCTCTGGCTCGAGCTCTGGACGAGGTCGCTGCACGACGAGCCGATGCGAGAAGCGGAGCGGCAGGTCGAGGGCCGCTGGCGCGCCCTCTTGACCGAGGTGATCGAGGCGGGGCGAAGCACGGGCGAGTTCACCACGGACTCCGCCGAAAACGCCGCTCTCGCGGTAGGGGCGATGATCGACGGCCTGGCGGTCCAGGTCACGATCGAGGACCCTGCCGTCAGCCGCGAGCGCATGCTCGCGATCTGCGTCTCCACCGCGGAGACGCTGCTTCACGCCGACCTCTCGGCCCGCCCCGCGCTGAAGGCGGCATCATGACCGAGGGCCGGCTCGGCGAGGCAGCAAAATACGCTGTCCCTGAGACCGTGCCCCACCTCGCGGACACCAAACTCAGGAGGGAACTCGAATGATGCACCACCCGAAGGAACGGCCGAACTCCCTGAGCAGGCGCAATTTCCTGCTGAAAAGCGCAGGTGCCGCCGTGGCCTTCTCCGCTGCTGGCCCCCTGCTCGCCGCCTGCGGCAACTCGACGAGTGTCCCCGAGAGCACCGGCGCGGGCGGCGAACTCCTCGGGCCGGGAGGCCTGCCGCTCGCGAGGCCCGACAGGCGCGTGACCCTGCCGCGTTGGGAGGATCCCATCGCGTCGGGGCTCCAGCCGGAGACAGGCGGGACGTTCACCGTCTTCAACTATCCCTCCTATCTCTACAAGAAGCTCCTCACCGAGTTCGGGGCCAAGTACGGCGTCGACGTCCAGTACACGCCGTTCGACAACGTCAACTCCGGACTCCAGCGGCTCGCCTCCGGAGCGGTCACGCCCGACGTAATGGAGATCACGCCGGACACGCTCGATATCGGCGTCGCCGGCAAGCTGATCAAGCCCCTGAACCTCGACTACATCCCGAACCTCCAGAAGAACATCTGGCCCGAGCTCGTCGACCCGTTCTACGACGGCGAGTCGCGCTACACCGTTCCCTACACCGTCTACGCCACCGGCATCGCATGGCGGACGGACAGAATTAAAGAGGACATCGCCGGCATGAACCAGCCGTGGGACATCTTCTGGGAGTCTCAGGCGTACAAGGGCAAGGTGGCGCTTCTCTCCGAGAACCGGGAGACGATCGGCATGGCGCTCCTGCGCAAGGGGAACATGGACATCAACACCGAGGATTCCGCGCTCGTGAACCCGGCAGTGTCCGACCTCAAGGAGCTCTACGACATCGCCAACATCAAGGTGGGCGACCTCCAGTACCAGACGGTTCCGGAGGGGTCGAGTTGGCTCAACCAGGCGTGGTCGGGAGACATGATCGCGGGCTACATCTACTACCTCCCGAAGGGAACGCCGGCGAGCGCCCTCGCCTTCTGGAAGCCACCCCACGGCAAGGGGCCGATCCAGAACGACTGCTTCGCGATTTGCTCGACCACGAAGAAGCCGGTGCTCTCGCATCTCTTCCTCAACTACCTCATCGACAACGGCGTCGCCTATGAGAACTTCGTCGCCTTCAACGGGTATCAGCCCCCGCTGAACGAGATCGACCCGAGCACCCTGGTGCAGAAGGGAGTCGTGCCCGAGAACCTGGCGGACAGCGTTCTGACGAACGATAATCTCGGGCCCGACTCGCTGCAGTACGGGACGCTCACGTCTCAGGGACAGCAGCTGTGGGAAGACGGCTACTCGAACTTCCTCGCGGGAGGAGGGAGTTGACGGGTCCTGGGCGGGAGCGTTAGGGCGTCGTGTACCGGCGCTGGTTGTGGCCCGCTCTCGCGCTCCCGGGCGTTGTCTGGCTCGTTCTCCTCTTCATCGTTCCGTTCTATGCGGTCCTTGGGGTCGCGTTTGGAACGGTCGACCCGGTCCTCTTCCAACCGGTTCCCATCTGGAATCCGCTCGAATGGAACGTGGGTTGGATCAACGAGGTCCTCGGTCGGCTCGCCCCGGGAGGAATCTGGTTCGACGTCGAGGTCAGGACGCTCCTTTACGTCCTCATCTCGCTGGCCCTCTGCCTGCTGATCGGGTATCCGGTCGCCTACTACACGGCCCGGCACGCGGGGAGGTGGAAGGGCGTCGTCCTGATCCTGATCATCCTTCCCCTCTGGATCAGCTACATGATGCGAATGCTCGCCTGGGTGAACCTCCTGCAGCAGGACGGCTGGGTGAACGACTTCCTGACGGCCACCCACGTGCTCAGCCAGCCGCGGGACTGGCTCGGCGGGAGCGCCTCGACGGTCATCCTCGCGCTCGTCTACGGCTACATCCCGTACCTCATCCTGCCACTCTTCGCCGCGCTCGATCGCATCGACCGCAGCCACCTGGAGGCGGCCCGTGACCTCGGTGCGAGCCGCTGGTACGCGTTTCGCAGGGTCACCCTCCCGCTCTCGAAAACCGGCATCCTGGGGGGCGCCGTCCTCATCACGCTACCGATGTTCGGCGACTACTTCACGCCGAACATCGTCTCGGGCTCGCCGAAGACGTCGCTGATCGGCAACCAGATCGACCTCTACTTCCACGGCGGCCCGCAGCCGACGATCGGCGCCGCGCTCACGATCGTGCTTGCCGCCTTCCTGACGATCCTCATGCTCTACTACCTGCGGAGCATCCATCGCGCCCAAAGCGAGGGCGCGACGGTGGGGGCGCTGTGAGCGACCGTTGCCGAGCCGCGAGCGAGGCCGCAACGGCCGCGAGCGAGGCCGCAGCCCTCGACCTTGGCCCGGTTGCGCGGCTGGTTCCGCAACCCATGGGGAAAGCCGCGCTTCCTGGTCGTCTTCACCTGGGCCTACATCCTGTGGTCGATCGTGCCGGTGGCGATCGCGGTGCTGTTCTCCTTCAATGCGACCCGCTCGCGCACGGTCTGGGAGGGCTTCTCGACACGCTGGTACTGGGGGGATCCAGTGGACTCGGTCTGGCACGACCCGACCCTTCGGCATTCTCTTGTTCAGAGCTTCAAGCTGGCGGGAGCGGACGTTCTCATCGCTGTCCCCATCGGGGTTTTGCTCGCCATCGGTCTCGCCCGCTGGCGCGGTCGCGGCGCCGGCACCTCCAACTTCATCATGCTTTTTCCGTTGGTCACGCCCGAGATCGTCATGGGTGTGTCGCTCCTTCTCGTCTTCAGCCACATCTTCACCTTCGTTCAATTTGGAACCTTCGCCCAGATCCTCGGCCACGTGACCTTCTCGATCTCCTTCGTGGTCGTGATCGTGCGCGGTCGTCTGTTCTCGATCGGCAGCCAGTACGAGGAGGCCGCCGCCGACCTCGGGGCCTCGCCGTTCGTCGCGTTGACGCGCGTCCTCCTGCCCTTGCTCACCCCGGCGATCGTCGCCTCGGCCGCCGTGGTGTTCGCGATCTCGGCCGACGACTTCGTCATCAGTCAGTGGCTGTCAAGCGGCGGACCCACGGACACCGTCCCGATCCAGATCTACGCAGCGACGCGCGCCGCGCCGTTACCGTCTGTGAACGCGATCGCAACGATCATGATGGTGTCAACCCTCCTCATAGTCACGGCCGGCTTCCTCACCTGGCGCTTCTTCACGCGCGGAGAGCGCCGGGCGGGCAAGGCGGCGGAGGACATCGGCGGCGCCTTCAACCTCACTTAGTTTCGGGAGACCAATGGCACGCGGCGAAATCGAATTGAGCAAGCTGATCAAGCGGTTCACCGAGATCACCGCGGTGGACGGCATCGATCTCCACATCCCGGATGGTGAGTTCTTCTCGCTCCTCGGGCCTTCTGGCTGCGGAAAGACGACCACTCTGCGAATGATCGCCGGCTTCGAGCAACCGACTTCCGGTGAGATCCTCTTGGACGGCACAGACGTTGCCTACACACCGGCTCACCTGCGCAACGTCAACACGGTGTTCCAGAACTACGCGCTCTTCCCGCACCTGAACGTCTACGACAACATCGCGTTCGGACTGAAGCGGGCGAAGCGGCCGAAAGCCGAGATCCGCGAGCGCGTCGGCAAGGCGCTTGAGCTCGTCCAGCTTCCGGGTTACGAGAGGCGCAAGTCCTCCCAGCTCTCGGGCGGGCAGCAGCAGCGCGTTGCCTTAGCGCGCGCTCTCATCCTCAACCCGGCCGTGCTCCTTCTGGACGAGCCGCTCGGCGCCCTCGATGCGAAGCTCCGCAAGGCCCTCCAGATCGAGCTCAAGTCGCTCCAGCAGGAGGTCGGCATCACGTTCCTCTACGTCACCCACGACCAGGAGGAGGCGCTCACGATGAGCGACCGCCTTGCGGTCATGAAAGACGGGCACATCGAGCAGATCGGGGGGCCTCAGGATGTCTACGAGGATCCCGAGACGCTCTACGTCGCCGACTTCCTCGGCGTGTCGAACCTCATGCAGGCCACCATCGTCAGTTCGGGCACGAGCGCCTGCCGCGTCGCGCTGGACGGCTACGAGCTCCAGACGCGCGGAACGGACCGCAACGTCACGGGGGAGGCGAAGATCGTCATCCGACCGGAGCGCATCGAGCTCGAAGAGCACGGGTCTGCGTCCGGGCCGAACCGCATCCCGGCCATGGTGGAGCGCGTCGTCTACGTGGGCCCGGCGATCCAGGTGATCGTCCGGGCCGCCACCGGGGAAGCGCTCCAGGCGCTCGTTCAGAACACGGGCGGCGGAATCGCCTACGAGCAGGGCACCCCGGTGCAGCTCCACCTACCCGTGGACGCGCTGCGCGTCCTCCCTTCGGGCATCGGCGATGCGCCCTCCCTCAAGGGTGAGGAGCCGGATCCGGAGACTGTCGCCGCCAGCTGAGCTCAGCGCGGCGCCTTGCCGAGCGCGGGCAGCGACTCATGGCCGTCGACCGGGATGACGCAAGCGGTCATGAACGAAGGCGCGGCTAGTTCACCACCACGGCGCTTTCAGCCGGACCGACAGCGCCTCCCCCTCGAGAGCTGATCGACTCCTCGCGCGTCAGCCGGTGCGCCAGGTAGACGGGAATGATCGAGAGCAGGACGACGATCACGGCGACGACGTTCACGATCGGCAGCTGGGCCGGCCTGAACAGGTTGCTGAAGATCCAGATCGGCAGGGTCTGCTCGCCCGCGCCGATCGTGAAGTTGGTGACGATGATCTCGTCGAAGGAGAGAGCGAAGGCGAGCAGGCCGCCCGCCACCAGCGCCGTCTGGATGCTCGGGAGGGTCACGAATCTCAGCGTCTGCCAGGTGTGAGCCCCGAGATCGGCCGAGGCCTCCTCGAGGTTGCCGGAGACCCTCCGCAGCCGCGCGATCACGTTGTTGTAGACGACGACGATGCAGAAGGTGGCGTGCCCCGCGATCACAGTCAGCAGGCTGAGGTCCACGCCGAGCACCTGCGTGAAGGTGTTGCTGAGTGCGAGTCCGGTTACCACTCCGGGTAGCGCGATCGGCAGAACGACGAGGAAGGAGATCGTCTCGCGGCCGAAGAACCGGAAGCGCGCCACCGCGAACGAGGCGAGGCTGCCGAGCAGGAGTGCGATCCCGGTTGCGACCGCGCCCACCCTGACCGACGTCCACAGCGCGTCGCGCGCCCCCTGATTGCCGACCGCCTCCCCGAACCACTTGGTCGTCAGGTCCGGTGGCGGCCACGCCAGGGAGTTGCCGCCGTTGAAGGCATAGATCGCGATCACGATCAACGGGATGTAGATGAAGGCGAGCGTGATCGCGACGCCGCCCCTCAGGAGGTTCCTGGTCGCGGGCGAGAGCCTCATAGGTGCTCGAACGCTCCGAGTCGCCTCGCGATCGCCAGGTAGATCACCATCACGATGATCGGCACCACGGCGAACGCCGATGCCAGCGGCAGGTTGTTGGTGTGCTGCGAGAAGATGACGTTGCCGATGAACTGCGTGTCCGGCGAGACCAACGTTGGCGTGATGTAGTCGCCGAGGGTCAGCGAGAAGGTGAAGATCGACCCGGCGACGATCGCCGGGAAGGCGAGCGGGAGGACCACGCTGCGGAAGGTCCGCCACGGGTTCGCCCCCAGGTCCTCCGAGGCGGAGATCATCGAGTTCGGGATTCGCTCCAGGCCCGCGTAGATGGGCAGGATCATGTACGGCAGCCACAGGTAGCTCTCCACGAGCCAGACCGCCGTGGACCCGTATCCCGGACCGCTCACACCGATCGGGTCGAGAGCCCAGTCGATCACCCCGCCTGAGGCGAGCATGGTTTGCCACGCATAGACCTTGACCAGGTAGAAGGACCAGAGCGGCATCAGGATCGCCACCACCAGCAGGCCCTTAGCCCGTGGGCTCGCCACCTTCGCCATGTAGAAGGCGACCGGGAAGGCGAGGAGCGCATCGGTCAGCGTCGCCGCCGCGGCGATCCCAACGGTCCGTACGGCGACGTCCTTGTAGACCGACTGGTCGAGCAGCTCCTTGTAGTTGTCGAGGGTGAAGCTCTTCTGGAGTTCGCCGCTGATCGCACTGACCCCCCAGAAGGAGGCGATCAGCAGGACGGCGAGGGACCCGAGATAGCCGATCACCAGCCACGCGATCGGTCCGCTCAGCAGCGACCCGACCTGGAGGCCAGGGCGGCCGTGGAAGAGGTCGGCGAGCCTGCGGCCCACCGACCTCTTCTCGGCGCCGGCGCTTACGCCGGCGGCTTCCACGGCCCGTTAGTCATGAGTCGATGACGGCCAGCGACATCAACCCTTGATCTCGGTCCACGCCGAGACCCAGTCGTTGTAGTCCTTGCAGACGTCCCCGCGGTCGTCACCGCAGGCCGCAAGGGGGGTGTTCCAGTAGTACACGCGCTTCCAGAACTCCGGATCCGCTGCGTGGTAGTTGTCGCAGAACTTCGGATCCGGTGGCAGGCCCAGCGCCTTGTCGGCAGTGGCGATTTCGTTTGGCTCGCACGCCGTGCTCTGCGCGGGTGCCTCACCGAACCACTGCATGACCTGCGCCTGTACCGGTGCGCTGGTGATGTAGTTCATCCACTTGTACATGCAATTCGGGTGCTTGGCCTCGGACGAGATCATCCAGGTGTCCGACCACCCGGTTGCACCCTCTGTGGGAACGAAGCCCGTGTCGGCGCCAGGCGCCTTCACCGGCTGGTCGTCGGCGAGCAACGTGAAGTACTGGTACTGCCACGTCGTGCCGACCTGGTCGTCACCGCTCGTGAACAGGTTGATCTGCTTCAGGTACGAGGACCAGTAGTCGCCGACGTACGGATGCTGCTGCTTGAGCAGATCCACGGCGGCGTTGAACTGGTCTTCGTCCAGCTCATAGGGATTGTCGATCCCGAGATCCGGCTGGTGTGCCTTCAGGTACACAGCCGCATCGGCTATGTAGATCGGGTCGTCGTAGACGCTGATGTGACCCGCGTACTTCTTCGCCTGGTTCGGATCGAGAATCACCGACCAGGACGTCGGGTCGGGCTGCACGTCGTCCGTCCTCCACATCAGCAGGTTCGCCCCACGCCCGTGCGGAATCCCGTAGTTGGTCCCGTCGAACGTGTTGTAGGGCTGGTCCTTGAGGTCGTCGAAGATCGTCTTGTAGTTCGGGACGAGATCGACATTGACTGGCGAGACATCGCCACCATCCACGAGGCGGGCGGTTGCGTTGCCCGAGGCGGACACGCCGTCGTATTGACCGGTCCGCATCAGATCGACCATCTGGTCCGACGTATCGCCGATCTTGACGTTCGTCTGACAGCCGGTCTCCTGCTCGAACGGCGTCACCCAGTCGACGCCCTTGGTGACCGTGCCGTCCTCGCAGTAGCTGGCCCAGCAGATGATGTTCAGCTCACCCTCGCCTGCACCGACGCTGGTCAGCTCCTTACCAGTGCTACTACCTCCGTTGTCATCACTACCGCCACAGCCTGCGATCACCAACATCACGGCGGCGAGCCCAGCGACTATCGCCGCAGGAACCCAGGTTGGATGAGCTCTAATTCGGCTCAATTTCCTTCTCCTCTCCCTTTACGGCGACGGTCTGATCCGCTCGCCATCCGATTTTGATTTTCCGGCCGCGCTGGTCCTGGACCTCGGCTGAGGTTGTCTCCAGGTTCTGGCGGACGACTTGAAGCTCCCCCCCTGATTCGAGATCGACCAGATACCGAGTCACCATGCCCGCGTAGGAGACGTCCTTGATGGTCCCCTCCTCGACGTGCATGCCGCTCGGCACCTGTCCGTTCTCGACGATGAAGATCTTCTCCGGGCGCACCGTGAACCGCCGCCCGTCACGCTCAAGGAGGTTCGACACCCCGACGAATCCCGCCACGAACGCGTTCTGCGGCCGCTCGTAGATCTCCGTCGGCGGACCCACCTGCTCGATGCCGCCGTCGTTGAAGACCGCGATCCGGTCGGACATAGTCAGGGCCTCCTCCTGGTCGTGGGTCACGTAGATGAACGTGATCCCGACCTCCGCCTGGATCGAGTTGAGCTCGACCTGCATCTGCTCGCGCAGCTTCAGGTCGAGTGCGCCGAGTGGCTCGTCGAGCAGCAGCACCCTCGGCTCGTTGACGATCGCCCGCGCCAGCGCGACGCGCTGCTGCTGTCCGCCGGAGAGCTGGTTTGGCTTGCGTTGCTCATAGCCCGCCAGACGCACCGTGGCGAGCGCCTCGGAGGCCCGACGACGGCGCTCCTCCTTGCCCACCCGCTTCACACGCAGCCCGTACTCGACGTTCTCGCCGACGGTCATGTGTGGGAAGAGGGCGTAGTCCTGGAAGACCGTGTTGACGGAGCGGTCGTAGGGCGGCTCGCCGGTCACATCCCGGCCCGCCAGCTCGACGGTCCCGGTGTCGGGTTCCTCAAACCCGGCGATCATCCGCAGCGTGGTGGTCTTGCCCGACCCGGAGGGTCCGAGCAGCGTGAAGAACTCCCCCCGTTTCACCTCGAGGTCGAGCGAGTCGACGGCGACGACGTCGCCGTAGCGCTTGCTCACCCCGACGAGGCGCACGTCCGCTTGCTCGGCGCTAGATCCCGGGCCGGGCTCTGTCTCACTGCTTGCGGGCGTAGCGGCTACGCCGCCTCCTTCTCCTCGGTCGATCAGGGCGTCAGGTGTGCGCACCGTACAACGCCCACCGGTGCGACCCTAGGTATATCCGAGCGTTGCCCTGCCTCGCTAGGCCAGCATGGCCAATCTTTGCCGCGCGGCTTGTACTTCCCGACTGCGCCGCTTGGGCCTAGAAGCCCGGGTAGTACTTGCCGGTGAAGCCGAGCGGCTTGCGCTTCTGCTTCCGCCAGCGGGGGCCTGAGCCCTGGTTCCAGCGGTCGCCGCCGGTGGAGGTGTCGAAGCGCTTGCCCGCGATCACCATGTAGGCATGGCTGGCATTGCCGTACACCGTGATCCAGCGGCCCTTTCCGGCAGCGCCCCAGCTCGTCGCCAGGCCGCCGGATGTCATCGGGCTCGCCAGCAGCCCTGCAGCGTGCAGGACATAGCTCACGGCGCCTGAGCAGTCGTAGCCGGAGGCGAAGAAGCTTCTGTGGCCACCGCCCCAGACATAGGGGAGGGTGTGAATCGCGTTGGCCGCGGCGATGGCGGTCTGGATCTGCGCCGGCGCGTCCGCGGGGGCGACGGCAGTGCCGTCCTTGCGGATCGTCGCCTTCCCTGGGGGCCCAACAGGGGCGGGAGTGGTCGTGGTAGGCGTGGTCGTCGTGGTGCTGCCGGGCGGGCCGGACCCGCCGGTCTGTGCAGACGCCGGAACGGCGATCGCAAGTACGAACAGAGTTGTGATCCCCGCCACTGCGAGGCGACGCCTACAGCTAAGTGTGTCTCGCATCCAACAGTTCTCCTTTGTCGGCCTGCGGGGTTAGCTGTCGGGCTAGCGCTGAAGGAGCCTGCGCCCCCACCCTCGGTTCCGGTGGGTTCGCCCCAGTATTTGGTTCCCCCGCTCCCATCGCCACGTGGTGATGGGACTCGGCGTAACTGGCGCGGGACCTTACCAAACGTGAAAGAACCATTGCGATCGACAACCGTTTGTTAGTGATTACCCGCACGAACTCGGGATTCGACGCCCGCCCCGCGCCCCCTTCCACCCAGGCGTGGCGACGCGGCCCGGGGAGAGCGGGCCGCGTCGCGCACTGGTATGGGAGGAGAGAGGCCTCCCAACCGCCCTCAGGCGGCTAGAAGCCGGGGAAGAAGCGGACGGAGTAGCCGGTACCCGTCCGCATGCTCGCCCGCCACCGCGGACCGGAGCCCTGGTTGAGGGACTCGCCGACCGCGGAGGTGTCGAACCGCAGGCCCGCGACCGTCATCCAGGCGTGACTGCGGTTGGCGTAGACGGTGATCCATGATCCGGTGCCCGGTGCTCCCCAGGCCATCAGCGGACCGGAGGGGAGGGGGCTCCTGAGCAGTCCGGCGGCGTGCAGCACGTAGCTGACGGCGCCGGAGCAGTCGTAGCCCTTCGACTTGAAGCGGCGATGGCCGCCACCCCAGGTGTAGGGCCTGGTGTGGATCCTGTTGCCGGCCTTGATCGCCTTGCGAACCTGACGCGGCGCGTCCGCCGGCGGCAGCGCCGTGCCGTCCGGCTGCAGCTGGGCGGTGGTGCCCGGGACAGTCGGAGTCGTAGCTGGGGTGGTTGTGGTCGTCCCGCCGGGGGGCGCCGCCCCACCGGTCTGGGCCATCGCCGGCACTGCGCCCGCGAGCGAAGCGACCAACAGCAGCCCTGCCACCAACATGCGACGGGTCGCGCCTCGCGGCGCGCCCTCGCACCTACTACTGCTTCTGCTGTGTGTGTCTGACCGCAAACCGTTCTCCTTCGTAGGCCTACGGGGTTAGCTGACGGGCTGGCGCTGAAAGAGCCTGCGCTTCCACCACTCCGGTGGATTCGCCCCAACTGCTTTGGTTCCCCCGTTCTCGTCCCGCACTGGTGGGGACGAGATTCGGCGTTTGAACGCGCGGAACGCTAGCAAACGATCCGGAGCTGTGAGCAGCTGCTCACAAGAATCCCCGGAAGATGCGCTTAGAGGGCGTCCCAGTGGCGGATCGCGAACGCCGTCGGGGTCCGCAGGGTGAAGCGCCACCGCGGGCCGCGGCCCTGGTCGATCCACTCGCCGCGCGGTGAGGTGTCGTAGCGGAGGCCGGCGATGACCATGTAGGTGTGGGTCCGGTTGGCGTAGACGGTGATCCAGCTGCCCGGCCCGGGCGAGCCCCAGGCGGCGAGCTGGCCGGAGACCAGCGGTGAGCCGAGCACCCCGGCGGCGTGCAGCACATAGCTGACCGCGCCCGAGCAGTCGTAGCCCTTCGCCTTGAAGCTGCGATGCCCCCCGCCCCAGATGTAGGTCCTGCGGTGGATCTTGTTGGCGGCCTTGATCGCGCGCACCACGGGGTATGGAGCGCCGGCCGGGATGCTCGCTTTGCCACCGGGGAGGATCGTCGCGACGTTGGTCGGTGCCGGCGGCGCGCCCACCGGTGCGCCCGGGACGGGAGTCGTGGTGGTCGCGCCGGTGGTCGTCTGGCCCGCTGCCGGGCCGGCGGCGATCAGCGCGCCGGCGAGAAGCGCTCCTGCCAGCCCAAGCCGGCGGCCCTGGTGTGATGGGCGAGACAGCAGATGAATCCCTCCTCCGGTCCCTTCCTCATCGGTTGGAACTGGGCTCCTCCTTGAGCGGAAGAACCTATCAGAGCAGGGGTTTTCTATGAGCGAGCCTTAACAAACCTCCGGTCGGATAGGTTGGAATCCGTGGATCTCGAGGGGAAGAGGTTGCTGCTCAGCGGAGCAACGGGAGGACTGGGGCGTGCCATCGCCGACGAGCTGGCCGGGCAGGGCGCCGTGCTCGTGCTCAGCTCCCGGAAGGGCGATCATCTCGACCAGCTCGCAGAGTCCCTTCCCGGAGGGGCCAAGAGGCACCTGGCGGTCGTCGCCGACCTCGCGGAGCCGGGGGCCGCGGAGGAGCTGGTGGAGCGGGCCGGCGAGCTCGACGGCCTCGTCGCCAACGCCGCCCTGCCCGCCAGCGGCCGGCTGGAGAGCTTCAGCTCGGAGGAGGTGCAGCGGGCGCTGCGGGTCAACTTCGAGTCCCCGATCCTGATGGCACGCGCCCTCAGCCCGAAACTGGCCGAGAAGGGGGAGGGCCACATCGTCTTCATCGCGTCGCTGGCCGGGAAGGTGGGATCGCCGCGGTCGTCCCTCTACAACGCGACCAAGTTCGGGCTGCGAGGCTTCGCCTTCGGCCTGCGCGAGGACCTGCACCCCCATGGGGTCGGCGTGTCGGTCGTCTCACCGGGGTTCGTTCGCGAGGCGGGGATGTTCCATGACGCCCGGTCGAAGCCTCCGCCCGGCCTGGGCACCACGACCCCGAAGAAGGTGGCCGAGGCGGTCGTGCGCGCCATCCGCAGCAACCGCAACGAGATCACGGTGGCGCCGATGCGACAGCGCCTCGTCGTCGAGTTCGGCTACCGCCATCCCGGGTTCGCGGCAGGGGTGCAGCGCCGCGGCGGTGCCGAGCAGATCGCCGAGGACTTGGCGGCCGGCCAGTCGGACAAGCGATAGGATCCTTCGCGCGTCAAGGACTGGCGTCGGTGCGACTAGGGACGCATCGCGGGACGAACCAGGAGAGGAACATGCGGAAGCTGTTGCTGTTGTCGGTGGTTGCCGGATCGCTGCTGCTCGCGCCGAGCGCCAACGCGGCGATCACGGGTGTCTTTAACGGTGATCTCACCTGCAGCACGGTGGGCCAGCAGCGCCAATGCGGCACCGATACGAGCAACGACGCGACCGGTGCCCGGAGCACAGCTGCCAGCTGGGACGGGACTCCGATCGACGTCAAGGTCGCATTCCCGGCCGACCCCAGCCCGGCCACCGACGGCGACTACCCGCTGATCATCTGGGGCCACGGCTACGGCGGGTCGAAGAACGACATCTCCTTCGACGACATGAGCCGCTTCACCGACCGCGGCTATGCAGTCTTCGGCATGACCGCGCGCGGCTTCCATCAGTCCTGCGGGAAGCAGAATGCGATCACGGACGCCGGCGGTGCCTGCGACGACGCGGGTTGGATCCATCTGATGGACGACCGCTATGAGATCCGAGATGCCCAGTTCTTCGCCGGCGAGCTCGCCGACGAGGGTCTCGTCGACGGCCAGCGCGTCGGTGCCATGGGTAGCTCCTACGGAGGCGGTCTCTCCCTCCAGTTGGCCACTCTGAACGACCGGACGATGCTGCCCGACGGCAGCCTGGTCCCGTGGACGAGCCCGGTGGACCACCATCCGATGCGGATCGCCGGCGCGGCCCCGAACGTGCCGTGGAGCGACCTCGCCTACTCGCTCGCACCGAACGGCGGCAAGCTCGACTACGTCGCCGATGCCCCCTACGCGGGACGGTCGGGGATCGAGAAGGAGTCCTTCCAGACCGGCCTCTACCTGAGCGGTCAGATCGGCGGAGCCTACTGCGGACAGACTCCGCTCTATCCGGCGCCTTGCGCCGATTTCCAGTCCGACATCACTCAATGGAAGAACCGGATCGACCAGGGCGAGCCCTACGACGGCGATCCCCTCATGACGAACCTCCTCGACGAGATCAAGGCGCATCACTCTGCGTACTACATCGACCACTCGACGTCGCCCGCGCCGCTTTTGATCTCCAACGGCTTCACTGACGACCTCTTCCCGGCCGACGAGGCGATCGCCTACTACAACCGGATCCGTTCGCAGCACCCGAACGCCCCGATCTCGCTGTTGTTCGGCGACTTCGGCCACATGCGGGCGAACAACAAGGCCGAGGACATCGCCGCGCTCACGGCGGCGACTGACGCCTGGCTCGACTTCTACGTCAAGGGCACGGGCTCACAGCCCTTCCAGGGCGCGACCACGTTCGCGCTGACGTGCCCCGATTCGACGCCATCGGGAGGACCGTTCCAGGCTGGCAGCTGGGCGGGTCTCGAGAAGGGTGTGGTGCGCTTCCGCGACTCGGGCACGAAGACGATCTCGGCCGGTGGCGGATCGGCAAGTGTCGACACCACGTTCGATCCTGTCAGCGGGGACGGCGCCTGCGCCACTGCCTCGGGGAGCGACCTCCCCGGCGTGGCGACCTACCGCCTTCCGGCGGCCGCAGGCAGCGGCTACACGCTGATGGGATCGCCCACCGTGCTCGCGACGATCAACTCGCCCGTCGCCAATTCCGAGCTCGCCGCCAGGCTGCTCGATGTTGCGCCCGACGGTACTGAGACCCTCGTTGATCGCCAGCTCTACCGGCCGCAGGTCGGGACCGCGCGGCAGGTCTTCCAGCTCCATCCGTCCGGTCACCTGTTCGCCGCGGGCCACGTCGCCAAGCTCGAGCTGCTCCCGAAGGACGCAGGCGGCGGCGCGCTGAACAGCTATGGCCGCCCAGCGAACGGCCAGGGCGACATCACGGTCTCGAATCTCGACCTCCGCCTGCCCGTGCTCGAGGGCCCGGGCGCGGCAGGAGGACAGGTCGTCGCAGCGCCCGCACTGCCGCTGCCTTGCGGCAGGGCGATCGCCACTCAGTACTCGTCCACGGACTATGTCCGCGCCACGCTCGGCACGGGCAAACTGAAGCGGAAGGGGAAGAGCGTCAAGGTGCCTGTCGACGCGGCCCCGAGCGGGGACGCCTGCAAGGTTCAGGTCAGGCTGCTCAGCAAGAAGCCGAAGCAGAAGAAGCACAAGCACTCTGCGGATTCGGCCAAGAAGAAGAACAAGAAGGTCCTCGGCAAGGGCACCGGGACCATCGCGGCCGGACAGAGCGGGACCGTGAAGGTGAAACTCACCAAGAACGGCAGCCGGAGCTTGGGCAAGAAGGTCAGGGTCGAGGTCACCACGGTCGACTCGACCGGGAACACGGTGAACAACGGCCAGGCGACGGTCGGCGGCAAGAAGGCGAAGAACAAGAAGCACAAGCGCTAGCGACGTCCTGCTCCAGCGCAACCGCGGGGTTTCCAGCCGGCGGAGGGCCGGGAATAGACTGAGTTTGTGAGCGCAAAGGACAGCTTCGGAGCGCGGGCGAACCTGGAAGTCGGTGGACGCGAGTTCGAGATCCACCGGCTCGACGCCCTGCAGCAGCGCTTCGACGTCGCTCGGCTGCCCTACTCGCTCAAGGTCCTGCTCGAGAACGCTCTCCGCCTCGAGGACGGCACCTCGGTCACCTCGGAGGACGTCGAGGCGATCGCGACCTGGGACGCGAAGGCCGACCCATCCGTCGAGATCCCATTCCAGCCCGCGCGCGTGCTGATGCAGGACTTCACGGGCGTCCCCGCAGTCGTCGACCTGGCCGCGATGCGCGACGCGATGGAGGAGCTGGGCGGGAACCCGAGCGCGATCAACCCCCTGGTCGACGTCGACCTGATCATCGACCACTCGGTTCAGGTGGACGCTTTCGGCAACCAGCGCGCCTTCGAGGTGAACGCGGAGCGGGACTACGAGCGCAACGGAGAGCGCTACGCCTTCCTGCGCTGGGGGCAGAGGGCGTTCGACAACTTCAGGGTCGTGCCGCCCGCCACGGGCATCTGTCACCAGGTCAACCTCGAGTACCTGGGCCGCTGCGTTTGGACGCGGGAGGCCGACGGGACCACGCAGGCCTACCCCGACACACTCGTCGGCACGGACTCCCACACGACGATGATCAACGGCCTCGGCGTCCTCGGCTGGGGGGTGGGCGGGATCGAGGCGGAAGCCGCGATGCTGGGCCAGCCGATCTCGATGCTGCTGCCCCAGGTGGTCGGCTTCAGGCTGACCGGTGAGCTCCGCGAGGGAGCGACCGCCACCGACCTCGTGCTGACCGTCACCGAGATGCTCCGCGAGAAGGGAGTCGTCTCCAAGTTCGTCGAGTTCTTCGGCCCGGGCATCTCCGGGCTCGGCCTGGCCGACCGCGCCACGATCGGCAACATGTCCCCGGAGTTCGGCTCCACCTGCGCGATCTTCCCCGTCGACGCCGAGACGCTCCGCTACCTGGAGTTCACCGGCCGGCCCACCGACCAGATCGAGCTGGTCGACGCCTACACGCGCGAGCAGGGCCTCTTCCACGAGCCCGACTCCGAGGAGCCGACCTACTCGGACACCCTCGAGCTCGACCTCGGCGACGTCGAGCCGAGCATCGCCGGCCCGAAGCGCCCGCAGGACCGAATCGCGCTCTCCGACGCCAAGGACGCTTTCCTCGACGCGATGCGCGAGTGGGATCCGGAGGCCGGAAAGGAGCTCGGCAACAGCCGCGACGAGGCGATCGACGAATCGTTCCCGGCCTCCGACCCGCCTGCGGAGGAGCACGACGGCGACGGCGGCAAACCCCGCATCTATGTGGACAAGGGCGACGTCGCTGTGCACGTCGAGACCAGCGACGCGGTGGCGGTCCAGCTCGAGAGCGGCGAGACGGTGGAGCTCGACCACGGCCGAGTGGTGATCGCGGCGATCACCAGCTGCACGAACACCTCCAACCCCTCCGTGATGCTCGCGGCGGGGCTGCTCGCCAGGAAGGCGGTCGAGCGCGGCCTGCGTCGTCAGCCCTGGGTGAAAACCTCGCTGGCGCCCGGTTCGATGGTGGTCACCGAGTACCTGGAGCGCTCCGGGCTCGACGAATATCTCAACCAGCTCCAGTTCAACCTGGTCGGCTACGGCTGCACGACCTGCATCGGGAATTCCGGGCCCCTGCCGAAGGAGATCTCGAAGGCTGTCAGCGACAACGACCTCGTCGTCTGCTCGGTGCTCTCCGGGAACCGCAACTTCGAGGGCCGGATCAACCCGGATACACGCGCGAACTTCCTGGCCTCGCCGCCGCTCGTGGTTGCCTACGCCCTGGTCGGGCGGATGGACGTCGACCTCACCAGTGAACCGCTCGGGAGCGGCTTCGACGGCGAGCCCGTATATCTCTCCGATGTCTGGCCCAGCGGCGTGGAGATCAAGCAGGTCGTGGGCGACGCCGTCAGGGCCGAGATGTTCACCAAGAGCTACGCCGACGTCTTCACCGGCGACGAGCGCTGGCGCGGGATCCAGGTGCCGGAGGAGGACCGCTACACCTGGCCCGAATCCACCTACGTCCGCAAGCCTTCCTTCTTCGACGGAATGGAGTCGGAACCGAAGCCAGTCGAGCCGATCCAGGGCGCTCGTGTGCTCGCCATGCTGGGCGATTCGGTCACCACCGACCACATCTCCCCCGCGGGCGCGATCAAGCGCCACAGCCCGGCCGGAAGCTGGCTGATCGAGCAGGGTGTCGAGGTTCGCGATTTCAACTCGTACGGCTCGCGCCGCGGCAACCACGAGGTGATGATCCGCGGCACCTTCGCCAATGTCCGCCTGCGCAACCGGTTGGTCGAGAGGGAGGGCGGGTTCACCTGCCACTTCCCAGACGGCGAGGAGACGACGATCTACGAGGCGGCGATGAGCTACGCGGACGAGGGCGTCCCGCTGGTCGTGCTGGCCGGCAAGGAGTACGGCTCCGGCTCCTCACGCGACTGGGCGGCCAAGGGGACCTCGCTGCTCGGCGTGCGCGCCGTGGTCACCGAGAGTTTCGAGCGCATCCATCGCTCCAACCTGATCGGGATGGGGGTGCTGCCTCTGCAGTTCCCCGAGGGTGAGTCGATCGACTCGCTCGGATTGACCGGAGAGGAGACGTTCGCCGTCGGCGACCTGCAGAACGGCGAGGCGAAGACAGTCGAGGTGACCGCCTCCCGCGACGGCGCCGCCGACGTCACCTTCGAGGCCACCGTGCGCATAGACACGCCCAACGAGGTGAGCTACTTCCAGAACGGCGGCATCCTGCACCGAGTGCTGCGGGACCTGCGCTCGCGCGGCTAAGACGTGGTCGAGCGAACCGGGGAGGTCGCCGGGCTCACGACCCATTGGCGCGAGGCTCCTGGCGAGGGCCGCCCGCCCATCCTCTACCTCCACGGCGTGCCGACGGCGTCCTGGGAGTGGCTCCCATTCCTGGAGCGAATCGGCGGGGTCGCTCCCGATCTACCCGGCTTCGGCCGCTCGGCGAAGCCCGAGGACTTCGACTATTCGATCGAGGGCTATCAGCCGTGGCTCGAGGCGTTCATCGACTCGGTCGGCCTCGACCGGTTCTCACTCGTCGTCAACGACTGGGGCGGTGGTCTCGGCCTCGCTCTGGCGCAGCGCATCCCGGACCGACTCGAGCGGCTCGTCATCCATACCTCGGTTCCGCTTCTTCCCGGCTACCGCTGGCACTGGGTCGCGCGCGTCTGGCGAACGCCGGGGCTCGGCGAGCTGTTCATGGCGACCTCGAGCAAGGGGGCCTTCCGGCAGCTGACGCGCCTCTCGAACGTCAGTCCCGGTCCCCTGCCCGATTCGTTCACCGATCGCATCTGGAGTAACTTCGACCGCGGTAGCCGCCGCGCGATTCTCCGTCTCTACCGAGCATCGCCGTCCAAAGTCCTGGCCGGCGCCGGTGAGCACCTCGGCGATCTGAGCTGCCCCACGCTCATCCTCTGGCCGACCGAGGATCCCTATCTGGGGCGCGAATGGGGGCCGCGCCACGCAGAGGCCATCGGCGAGAACGCCACTCTCGAGATGATCGAGCGCGCGGGACATTGGCCCTGGCTCGACCGTCCCGACGTGATCGAGAAGACAGAGGCTTTCCTCGCGGACTAGCCAAAGCGGTGACCCCCATTTCCCCTATTTGAAGCCGAAGAAGAGCGGCGTGGCGGGGCCGCGGGAGGCAGGGGGTCCACACGGCCCGCGCCACGCCTGCGCGTCGGTAGCCAGGGAGGGATTTCCGACGCGATCGTCCCGGGAGGCGGGACTGGCCCCGGGACGAGCTTATGAAGGTAGTACCTCCTCCCGCCTCCAGGCCGATTATCTCTCGATTCGTCCGGCGGTGTCAACCATTTTTGTGAACAACCCCACCCGTGGCGATTCCCCAGCCGCGGCGCTCGATCAGCTCGATTCCGATCACGGTTCCGAACGGCCCAATGGGGGTCAGCGTTGCGGCAAGCAGGGGCCAGGGCGCCTCACGTCGCATCACGGCCCAGAAGATCAGTCCAAGGAGACCGAGGTAGCCGAGGCCGTGCAGGAGCCCGAACAGCGATGTCTGGGAGTGGTACCCGGTCGCGATCCAGAAGAAGAGCAGCGCCGCGAACAGGGCTGACTCGAACCAGGAGCCGATCTTCACCCACCTGAAGAGGGTGCCCGGGACGGGTTTCGGGAGGGGGTGCGCATGTTCGGCCGTGGCCACGGGCCCAAGCTAGCGCGTGCGTGACCTCGACCGAAGGTCCAAGTGGCGGCGGTCGATCTTTCGACCGCCGGTCCATGGTTTCGTTCCATTCGGGCGCGCAGAATGCCGCCATGGACCAATTCAACGGAGAACGGAACTCCAGTGTGGGCATGAGAAGGCTCGTGCGGCTGCAGCGCTCGTATCGGTGCGCGAGCTGCGCCGCGGAACACCACTCCTGGGCTCGACTCAGCTCCTGCCCGGACTGCGGCCATTCCCTCTCGATGGCCGTGATCAGACGGGCAGCGCTCACTCCGGTCTAGACGCGAGGGTGCGCCGTCAGGCGCAGCCCGTTTCGTGAGTCGGCCGTAGGGCTCGGCGGACGAGCCGGCTAGCGCGCCACGCGGTAGCGGAGGTAGACGACTCTCGAGCTGAAGGTGCGGGTCTCGACGAGTTCGAGATCCACCCGGCGCTCGCGCTGGGGAAAGAACGGAATGCCACCGCCAACCAGCACCGGGTAGACCCTGGCCCGGTACTCGTCGATCAGACCCAACGCGGCCGCCTCGCCGGCGAGAGTCGCGCCGCCGACCGCGATGTCGCCCTCCCCCGGCTCGGCTCTCAACCGCTCGATCTCCTCCTTCAGGCCGCCGGAGGCCAGGCGGGCATTGCCCTGCACCGCCGACAGCGTGGTGGAGAACACCACCTTGGGGAGCGCGTTCCAGATCGCGGCCCACTCGAGCTTTGAGTCGTCGAGCGATGGATCCTGGTCGGCGGTCTCCCAGTACAGCATCGTCTCGTACAGCCGTCGTCCCAACAGGTGGACGCCGACCTCTCGTATCTCGTCGGTGACGAAGCTAAAGACCTCCTCGTCGGGCGGAGTCCAGTCGAAGTCGCCGTCCGGCCCGACGATGTAGCCGTCAAGTGAGACGCCCATCGAATAGGTCACGCTGCGCATCAGAAGTCCTCCTCGGTGACGGGTTCGACAGTTACGACCGCCGGACGCCGCAGGACTCATCGCGGCTCGCGGGATCCCCTGGGCTAGCCACTCGGCCGCACGCTTGGCTTGGTCCGATCGGGAGGAGCTGTCCGGACTTGTGGGTCATACGGACCCCAAAGTCCGGACAAGCCTCAGGAATCTCGACGAAGCGAAGGACTACGCAGGATCCGCTCGGCCCATCAGGGCCGTGAGCACGATGCGCTCTTGCTCCTTGGTGTGGGCGACGGCGTAGCCCTCCCCGGGGCTGGCGCGCGGCGGCCGCCCGACGTAGCCGAGCTCGACGCCCTCCGGCAGGAGTTCCGGCATGCGGCGCTGCATGACTGACCAGGCGCCCATGTTGCGCGGCTCCTCCTGGGCCCAGACGATCTCCTTGAGCTTCGGGTAGCTCGCGATCAGCTGCGTCAGCTGCTCCTTGGCGAAGGGGTACAGCAGCTCCACCCTCGCGATGGCCACGTTCTCGATCTCCTCGCGCTTCGGCGCGGCATCGATGTCGTAGTAGATCTTGCCGCTGCAGAGCACCAGGCGCTCGACCTTCTTCTTGCTGTCCTCGGCGCGCGGGTCGTCGAGGACGAACTCGAATGAGCCCGAGGTGAGCTCCTCGAGCGTCGAGGTCGCCCGCGGCAGTCGGAGCAGTCCCTTGGGGGTGAAGACGACCATCGGACGCGCCTTGGCGATGTGCGCCTGGCGGCGGAGCAGGTGGAAGTACTGCGCGGCGGTGGATGGGTTGGCGATGCGGATGTTGCCCTCGGCCGCCAGCTGGATGAACCGCTCGATCCGGGCGCTGGAGTGCTCGGGACCGGCGCCCTCATAGCCGTGCGGCAGCAGCAGGGTGAGGCGGGAGGTCTGGCCCCACTTCGCCTCGGCCGAGACGATGAAGCTGTCGATGATCACCTGCGCCGCGTTGCCGAAGTCGCCGAACTGCGCCTCCCAGAGGACCAGGCTGTCCGGCGAGTGCGCCGAGTAGCCGTACTCGAAGCCGAGGCAGGCCGACTCCGACAGTGGGCTGTTGTGCAGCTCGAGCGGAGCAGTGGCCTCCGGCAGGTTCTGGACCGGCGCGTAGCGCAGGCCCGTCTTCTCGTCGTGGAGGACGAGGTGCCGGTGGGAGAAGGTGCCGCGCTCGGTGTCCTGCCCGGTGAAGCGGACGTGGACCCCATCGGTGAGCAGCGAACCGAGGGCGAGCGCCTCGGCGTGGCCGAACTCGATCCCGCCTTCGTCCATCGCCTCGAGGCGCCTGGAGAGCGGCTTGCGCAGCTTGCGGTGGATCGTGAAGCTGTCCGGAACCCGCAGCAGCTCCTCATTCAGCTTTCGCAGCCGCTCCTCGGGGACGGCGGTGTCGACGCTCGGGCTGCGGGTGCGGTCGAGCTCGCCGGTGCCGGTCGCGGTGGGGTCCGCGTAGTCGCCCGACTCGATATTGCTGCGCAGCTGGTCGTGCGCGGCCTTCAGTGAGCGCTGGCGCTCGTTGTTCCGCTCCTCCACCTCGTCCGGGGTGACGATCCCCTCCTTGACGAGCTCCTCGGCGTAGAGCTGGCTGACCGGCGCGTGCTCCTTGATCTTGGCCGCCATCAGCGGCTGGGTGTAGGCCGCCTCATCTGTCTCGTTGTGACCGAAGCGCCGGTAGCCGATCAGGTCGATGACGACGTCGCGGCCCCACCGCTCGCGGTAGGCCATCGCCAGCCGGACTCCTGCCAGGCACGCCTCGGGATCGTCGGCGTTCACATGGATGATCGGGACGTTGAAGCCCTTCGCCATGTCGGCGGCGTAGGGAGTCGAGCGCCCCTCCTCCGGATCGGTGGTGAAGCCGATCTGGTTGTTCTGGATGATGTGCACCGTGCCGCCGGTCGCGTAGCCCTTCAGCGACTGGAGGTTGAGGGTCTCGGCGACCACGCCCTGGGCGGGGAAGGCCGCATCGCCGTGGAGCAGAACCGGTACGGCGGCCATCGGGTCGTGCTCCAGGCGCCCGTCCCGCCTGGTGGTCTGCGAGGCGCGCGCGGCGCCGGTCACCACCGGGTCGACGTATTCGAGGTGGCTCGGGTTCGGGTAGAGGCGCACCCCGATCTCGGAGCCGTCCCTCGCCTTGTAGACGCCCTTGTGGCCGTAGTGGTACTTGACGTCGCCTGTACCGCCGGTCGGGATGGCGGCCAGCGACTTGACCGCCTCGATCGCCTTCGCCCCCTCGAACTCGGCGAGGATCGACTCAACCGGCCGCCTGATGTTGTGGGCGAGCACGCTGAGGCGTCCGCGATGGGCCATGCCGATCACAACGTCGTGGGCGCCCTCCGTGTGGGCCATCTCGAAGACCTCGTCGAGCATCGGCACCACCGCGTCGAGCCCCTCGACCGAGAACATCTTCTGTCCGAGGTACGCCTTCTCCAGGTAGCGCTCGAAGCCGAAGACCTGGATCAGGCGATCGAGGAGCTCCTGCTTCTCCTCGGGCTCGAGCGGCTTGCGATGCCAGCCGGTCTCGATCATGTCCCGCAGCCACATCCGCTGCTGGTGCGATGAGAGGTGCTCGATCTGGTAGGCGATCGTCCCGCAGTAGGCCGCGCGCATACGCGGCAGCGCCTCCAGCAGAGTCTCCCCCTCCACTCCGATCCGGAGGATCTCGGCCGGGACCTGCGACATCAGCTCGGGCGTCAGGTTCAAGCTCTCGGGCTGTAGCGCCGGGTCGCCCTTCGGCTCAGACCCGAGCGGGTCGAGCCGCGCGGCGAGGTGCCCATGCGTGCGGTAGGCCTTGAGCAGCGAGGTCGCGGCCTGGACCGCCTGGAGCAGCTCCGTGTCCGGCTTTCCAGCAACCGCAGGGCCCTGGACGCCGGAGGCGCCCGGCGCCGGCAGCGGTGGCGCCGAGGCCGAGACCGGATGGGCGGCGGCGATCGGCGCTGTATCGATCCCGAGGTCGCCGGCGACCGACTCGTAAAAGTCGTCCTCGCCCTGGAGCAGCTCCTCGATCCGGCGGAGGAACGACCCTGACTCCGCCCCCTGGATCACACGGTGGTCATAGGTCGAGGTCATGGTCATGACCTTGGAGACCCCGAGCGCCTTGATCTTCTCGGGCGGCGCGTGACGCCACTCGACGGGGTAGGCGAGCGAGCCGCAGGCGATGATCGTCCCCTGGCCCGACATCAGGCGCGGGACAGATGCCACTGTCCCCAGGCCGCCTGGGTTGGTGAGGCTGATGTTGGTGCCCTGGAAGTCGTCAGCGGTGAGGCTGTTCTCGCGCGTCTTGGTGATCAGCTCCTCGTAGTAGGAGTGGAAGCCCGCGAAGTCGAGGCGGTCCGAGCCCTTGATGCAGGGCACCAGCAGCGAGCGCTGCCCCTTGCGCTCGACGTCGACCGCGATCCCTAGGTTGACGCTGCCTGCCTCAACGACGGTCGGCTTGCCGTCGGTCTCCTCGTAGTGGCGCGCCATCACGGGCCACTCCTCGGCGGCCTTGACGATCGCCCAGGCGATCAGGTGAGTGAAGCTCACCTTCATGCCGCGCTCCTTGAGCACCTCATTGAGCGCCTTGCGCTTGGCGTCGAGGGTGTCGACAGCGAGCTCGCGGAAGGAGGTGGCCGTCGGGATCGAACGGCTCTCGTTCATCGCCCGGGCGAGGGACGCTGCGGGGCCGCGGAGCGGCCTTGCCTGACCCTCGATCGCGCCGGGCGCGGCGGCGCCGTTGCCCTCAGCCGAGAGCACGTCGGACTTGGTGATCTTGCCGCCGGCGCCGCTGCCCTTGAGGCCCTTCAGGTCGACGCCGTTCGCCTGAGCGGCCCGGCGGGCTACGGGTGTGGCCCTCTGCCCGTCGGCTTCGCCACCAACCGGCACGTCCTCAGCTTCGCTTCCGGGCGTGCCGGCCGAGGGCGCCTCTGGCTTGGCAACCTTGCTTGCCGGGCCGTCGCCCGAGGGAGCCTCCCCCTTCGTCATCTCGGCGAGCGGCTTGCCGACCTCGACCGTCTCGTCGGGGCCAATCAGGATCTTCGTGATCGTCCCCGAGGCGGGGGACGGGACCTCGGCGTCGACCTTGTCGGTGGAGACCTCGACGACGGTGTCGCCCTCCGCGATCTGGTCTCCCTCCGAGACATGCCATTCGAGCACGGTCCCCTCGGTCACGGACTCGCCCATCTCCGGCATCACGATCTCGAGCCCACCGCCCTCCAGCGACTTGCCGGCCGAGACCGAAGCGTCGTCGGTGGTCGCTTTCTCACCGCCGGTGTCGGGCTGCGGCTCCTCGGCTGCCGCTGCACCCGCGCCGTTCGACTCCGCGTCCTGATCGGACGACTCCGCTGTCTTCTCCGGGGCGCCGCCGTTGGAATCGATCTCGGCCATCGGCTTGCCGACCTCGATCTCGTCATCCGGCTGGACCAGGATCTTGGTGACGGTGCCCGAGGTGGGCGCGGGGACCTCGGCGTCGACCTTGTCGGTCGAGACCTCGACCATCGTCTGGCCCTCCTCGACCGAATCCCCCTCCGAGACATGCCACTCGAGCACGGTGCCCTCAGTCACCGACTCGCCCATCTCGGGCATCAAAAGCTGCACCTTCTGCTTAGTGGCCATTCCCCCTACTAACTGTATGCGCTTCCCCGAACCCGCTTCGCAGGAATGCTGCTAACCGATACGTGCGATCAGGTCGACCCCCGGCCAGCCGTGCTCGCGGATGAACTCGCGGGTCGGCGCGGTCGTCTCGCAGAAGGCGCAGGCGATCTCGTCGGAGAAGCCGACGGGACCGGAGAGCGCGATCGGCACGTCGCAGTTGGGACAGGCGAGGGAGCGCGTCCCGAGCCAGGCCGCACGCTCCGCCGGCCGGAGCTCCACGCGGCCGGCAGCCGCACGCAGGCGGTCGTCCCGTTCGGGGTCAGGAGAGCTGGCTGGGTCGTAGAACAACCCCACTCTCTGATTATTGCGCTCGGGCCCCATGGGCCGAACCCCCGAGCAGCGGAGACCGCGCGCGGTGTAAGTTCCGCTGTGATCGCGAATGGAGGGGGAGGTGAGATGAGATGAGCTATTTCGTCACCGGCGCAACCGGTTTCATCGGCCGCAACCTGGTCGAGCAGCTGCTCGAGCGCGAGGGCACGATCTACGTGCTCGTGCGGGAGGGCTCGCGCGGGCGGCTCGAGGAGCTGAAGAATCGCTGGGGCGCTCCGGAGGGCCGCATCGTCCCGGTGATCGGCGACCTCTCCCAGGAGAAGCTGGGGTGCGAGGACCAGATCGAGGAGCTCCGGGGCAAGATCGACCACTTCTTCCACCTGGCGGCGATCTACGACATGACCGCGGACGCCGAGAGCCAGCGGGTGGCCAACGTCGAGGGAACCCGGGAGGCGGTGAAGCTGGCCGAGGAGCTCGACGCGAAGCGCTTCCACATGGTCAGCTCGATCGCCGCGGCGGGCCTCTACAAGGGCACCTTCACCGAGGACATGTTCGAGGAGGCCGAGAAGGTCGACAACCACCCCTACTTCCAGACCAAGCACGAGTCCGAGGCGGTCGTCCGGGAGGAGTCGAAGGTCCCGTGGCGCGTGTACAGGCCCGGAATCGTCGTCGGCCACTCCGAGACCGGCGAGATGGACAAGATCGATGGTCCCTACTACTTCTTCAAGCTCCTCCAACGAGCGCGCAACGCTCTCCCGCAGTGGTTCCCCGGAGTCGGAATCGAGGGCCGGAAGATCAACATCGTCCCGGTCGACTTCGTCGCCAGGGCGATGGACCACATCGCCCACATCGACGGGTTTGACGGCCAGGCCTTCCACCTCACCGACCCGAAGCCACTGAGCGCCGGCCAGGTGATCAACGTCTTCGCGAAGGCGGCCCATGCGCCGGAGGCGACCATGCGCATCGACTCGAAGATGTTCGACTTCATCCCCAAGCAGGTCCGGAACGGCCTGACGATGCTGCCCCCGGTGAAGCGGATCACCGACCAGGTGCTCGCCGACTTCGGCATCCCGCGCTCGGTGCTCGTTTACATCAACTACCCGACCGACTTCGACTCGACCAAGACGCAGACGGCGCTCGAGGGGACCGGCATCTCGGTACCGCCGCTTGCGAGCTACGCCAACAGGCTCTGGGACTACTGGGAGCGCAATCTCGACCCGGACCTCTTCAAGGACCGCTCGCTGTCCGGTGCGATCAGCGGCAAGGTGGTGCTGATCACCGGCGCGTCCTCCGGGATCGGCAGGTCGACCGCGATCAAGTGCGGGGAAGCGGGCGCCGAGGTGCTGCTCGTCGCCCGGACTCCCGAGAAGCTCGAGGAGACGAGGGTGGAGATCGAGGAGGCTGGCGGCACGGCCCACATCCACCAGTGCGACCTCTCCGACCTCGACGACGTCGAGCGGATGGCGAGGGAGGTTCTAGACCAGCACGAGCGCGTCGACATCCTGGTCAACAACGCGGGCCGCTCCATCCGGCGCTCGGTGGAGCTCTCCTACGACCGCTTCCACGACTTCGAGCGGACGATGCAGCTCAACTACTTCGGTGCCCTGCGGCTGATCCTCAGCCTCCTGCCCGCCATGCGGAAGCGCAGCAAGGGGCGCAAGGGCGGCCACATCATCAACATCAGCTCGATCGGCGTGCAGACCCATACGCCCCGCTTCTCCGCCTATGTCGCCTCCAAGGCCGCCCTCGACGCCTGGTCGCGTTGCGTCGCCTCCGAGGTGCTGGATGACGGCGTCCACATCACCACCATCTACATGCCCCTCGTGCGCACGCCGATGATCGCCCCCACCAAGATGTACGACGCGTTCCCCACCAGCACCCCGGACGAGGCCGCCGAGATGATCACCAACGCGATGATCACCAAGCCGAAGAAGGTGGCGACGCGGCTCGGCACCTTCGGCGAGTTGCTCTACAACGTCGCGCCGAAGGCCTCAGACGCGCTCCTCAACACCGCCTACAAGCTCTTCCCCGACTCGAGTGCGGCGAAGGGCAAGGAGGACGGCAAGCCGCCCGCCAAGGAGGAGGAGCTGTCGACCGAAGGGGTCGCCTTCGCCTACCTGATGCGCGGCGTGCATTGGTAGTCGACGGTGTCGACGGCGACGCGCCGGCTGAAGCACTGGGGTTGGGGGTACGACGACCAGCAGCCCTCCAGGAACGAAGTCGAGGGGATCGCCCGAGCCGTCACCGACCGGCTCGGGTTCGAGGTCGACGAGATCGAGGAGCCGGTTCCGCTCGATTCAGTTGAGCTGGCGCGGCCAAGCCTGAAGCCCCCGAAGCGATTCGGCGAGATCTTCTCGGCCGATCCCTACGACCGGATCGCCCACTCGCTCGGCAAGGCCTACCGGGACGTGGTCCGCGGCTTCCGCGGCCAGTTCCCGAATCCGCCTGACCTCGTCGCCTACCCGGAGTCCCCTGAGGACGTCGACGTCGTTCTCAACTTCTGCGCCGACGAGAAGGCGGCGGCGATTCCCTTCGGCGGAGGCACGAGCGTCGTCGGCGGAGTCGAGCCCCGGGGGCTGGAGGAATACCGAGGCGTTGTGACCGTCGACATGCGGCGGATGGACCGGGTGCTCGAGGTGGACCCGGTCTCGATGGCGGCCCGCATCCAGGCCGGCGCGACCGGGCCGGGCCTCGAGGAGCAGCTGCGGGAGCACGGGCTCACGCTGCGCCACTTCCCGCAGTCGTTCGAGTACTCGACCCTGGGCGGCTGGATCGCCACCCGCGCCGGCGGCCACTTCGCGACGCTCTACACCCACATCGACGACCTGGTCGAGTCGGTCCGAGCGGTGACGCTCGACGGCGAGTGGGAGAGTCGCAGGCTGCCGGCGTCGGGAGCGGGGCCGAGCCCGGATCGCATGCTGCTCGGCTCGGAGGGAATCCTCGCCGTGATCGTCGACGCCTGGGTGCGCGTGCGCGAGCGGCCCAAGGAGAAGGTCTCCGCGGCGGTCGCCTTCGACGACTTCGCCTCGGGGGCCGAGGCGGTCCGGGAGATCTCGCAGGCCGGCCTCTATCCGTCGAACTGCCGCCTGCTCGACGCGGTCGAGTCCGAGACCTCCTCGGCGGGGCCGCCCGGCAAGGCGCTGCTGGTCCTCGGCTTCGAGTCCGCCCATCACCCGGTTGAGGACTCGCTGGCGATGGCGATCGACGCCGCGATGGCACACGGCGGCGAGCCGGGCGAGGTGACGCGGCAGACGGCGGAGCAGCCGGGACCGAGCGCGCGTCGGGAGGCTCAGATGCGAGGGCGCTCCGCAGGCGGAGCCGAAGGAGCGACCCGTCAGATGGGGACGCCCGGCGACGACCCGGTCAACGCCTGGCGCCAGGCCTTCCTCTTCGCCCCCTACCTGCGCGACTCGCTGGTCGCCTGCGGCGTGCTCTCCGACACCTTCGAGACTGCGATCACCTGGGACCGCTTCCCGGACTTCCACGCCGAGGTGATGGAGACGGCGAGGCTCGCGGTGGCAGAGGCGAGCGGGGGACCCGCGGAGGGCCCCGGCTCACCGCGGATCAGCTGCCGCTTCACGCATGTCTATCCCGACGGGCCCGCGCCCTACTACACGGTGGTGGCGAAGGCGAGGCGCGGCGACGAGGTGGCGCAGTGGGACGAGATCAAGGCCGCGGTCTCCGACACCCTGATCGACGCGGGAGGGACGATCACCCATCACCACGCCGTCGGACGAGACCACCGCCCCTGGTACGACCAGCAGCGCCCGGACCGCTTCGCGGACGCCCTGCGTGCCGCCAAGCGCGAGCTCGACCCGAAGGCCGTCCTGAACCCGGGCGTGTTGATCGACCCGGATCGCTAGCGACCGCCCTCCTTGGAGCGGCGGCTTGCGGACGCGACTGGTGGGGCGCGGCCGCTCGCGGTCGCGATCTTGTGGCGAAGCCGGGTTGACGCCCACTACCCTTCGCGGTCCATGGCCAGCCCCCTGACCAGGGAGAGGCCCGAGCAGCAGGTGGCCGACGTAGCCACCGGCGGCCGGACCTCCAAGCCACGCCGCGGTCCCGTGCGCGCGGTGATCGTCGCCCTGCGCCCGCAGGAGTGGGTCAAGAACCTGCTCGTCTTCGCCGGGCTGCTCTTCTCGGCGAAATACAGGGACTTCGACGCCGTCGTGGACGCGACCATCACGTTCGCCGCCTTCTGCATGGTCGCCTCGGCCGGCTACCTCGTCAATGACGCCCACGACGTGAACGAGGACCGCCAGCATCCGACCAAGCGCTTCCGCCCGATCGCCTCGGGCGAGCTCGCCATCCCGACCGCGATCGGCCTGGCGGTCGTGCTCGCCGTCGTTGCGCTCGCCGGTTCAGCCCTGCTCGAGGGCCTCGAGGTGGGCGGGCTTGTCCTGGCCTACGGGGTGGGCACCACTCTCTACTCCTACGTGCTCAAGCACGAGGTGATTCTCGACGTGATGACGATCTCCGGGCTGTTCGTGCTGCGGGTGCTCGCCGGCGCCGTAGCCGTGGGCGCCGATGCGTCGGCGTTCCTGCTCCTCTGCACCGGGATGGTCGCCCTCTTCCTCGGCTTCACGAAGCGTCGCCAGGAGGCGACGTCCGAGCTCCACGCGGGGACCAAGAGCCGGCCGGTTCTCGAGCACTACTCCATCCCCTTCCTCGACCAGATGGTCGCCCTGGTCACCGCCGCAACGGTGATGAGCTACGCGATCTACGCGGTCAACTCGCCCCTGATCGGATCGAAGATGCTCGCCACCCTGCCGCCGGTCCTCTACGGAATCTTCCGCTACCTCTACCTGATCTACGACCGCAAGGACACGCGCTCGACCGACGCGATCCTGCTCGAGGACTACGGGATGATCGGCGCCGCGGTTACCTGGGTCGCGAGCGTGATCATCCTGCTCGCTATCTACCACTGAGCTCCGCCAGGCGTTCTGCGCTTTCGTCGTCCATCGGCAGGAATGTCTCGATCGCGAGGTTCGCCGCCGTCACCTCGAGCGGCGCGCCGAGCGTTGCAATCACCGTGAAGAGGCGGACGTCGCCCAAGGGGGTGCGCAGATCGAGGGAGACCACGGGTTGGGTGGCGGTTCCACCGGGCGGCTCATCGGGCAGATAGTCGTCGACCTCGTCGATCAGTTCACCGAGGGCAGCGTCGCCATCCTCCCGGCTCCTGCGCTTGAGCCGCTCAATCAACGGTGCGCTGCACGCCGCGGTCATCGAGGAGATCCTCGGCAGACCTCCCGGGTGCACGCCGAGGCGCAGGATGTTGATCGGAGGTTCGAGCAGCTCGGGATCGACGCCCTCCCAGAGGAGCTCGGCGGCGCGATTCGCCTCGATCAGGTTCCAAAGGCCGTCGACGATCAGCGCCGGATTTGGTTCGTGGGCCTCGAGCAGCCGCCCCAGGGACTGGCGCAGGGGCTGCATCACCTCGCCGTCGTAGGGCTGTTCGAGATAGGGCGGTGCGAAGCCGCCCGAGAGGAGCAGCCGATTGCGCTCGCCGATCGGCAGATTGAGATGCTGAGCGAGGTGGACTAGGAGCTGACGGCTCGGCTGCGAGCGGCCGGTCTCCACGAAGCTGAGGTGCTTGGTCGAGACGTTGGCGTCGAGCGCCAGCTCGAGTTGGGTCAGCCGGCGCTGCGTCCGCCAGAACCGGATCAGCTCACCGGCCGTCTGCGGCTCCCGCTCGCTCTGAACGACCACTCGCGTGAAGGTAGCGCGGCGTCCAATCCGGCTCCATTACCGGGCAGGTAAAGGGCTGGGCGTTACACGAGAGGTAATCGACGCGGAGCCATTCTCTCGGGATTGTTCACCCCCAAACCGCGAGCAACGGAGGAAACCAATGACCGAGACACAGGCTTTCGTGGACACCGCATCCAGCCAGGCGGGGGAGCTGGCGGACCGCTACGTCGCGCTTTGGAACGAGGCAGACCCCGACCGGCGCCGCCGCATGATCGCCGGGCTCTGGACGGAGGACGGGACGCACATCCTCCAGCCGCCAGAGGAGATCCGCGAGGTCGCCGCGCGTCCCGGGATCGGCATGACGGCGGTCCTGGAGGCGCGGGGATACGCGGAGATCGAGGCTCGGGCGGCAACGGCCTATGAGGAGTGGGTGGGGTCCCAGGAGCTCAGTTTCCGGCGGCGCCCCGACGCCGAGCGACTCCACGACGTCGTCAAGTTTCACTGGGAGGCGATTGCCAAGGACGGTGAGGCCTTCGCAGTCGGGCTCAGCTTCCTGGTCCTCGCCGAGGACGGCCGGGTTCGACGCGACTACACGTTCGTCGTGGGCTGAGCGCTGACTGGCCAGTCGGCCAGTCAGATAGGCTCCGCCAGTGGACCTGAGCCTCACCGACTCTGAGGCGGCCTTCCGCGACGAGGTGCGGAGTTGGCTGGAGGAGAACCACCCGGGGCCCGCGCCCGAGGGGGACGACACCGCCGAGTTCGAGTTTCGCCGAGCCTGGCAGAAGAAGATGCACGAGGCGGGCTGGGCCGGGATCTCCTGGCCCGAGGAGTACGGCGGCAAGGGCGCCACCCTGATAGAGCAGTCGATGTTCAACGAGGAGCTCGCCCGCCAGCGTGTCCCGGCCCCGGCCAATGTGCTCGGCCTGGTGATGGGCGGCCCCGTGGTGATTGCCCGAGGCAACGAGGAACAGAAGGAGCGCTACCTCGAGCCGATCCTCTCCGGGGAGGAGATCTGGTGTCAGGGCTTCTCGGAGCCCGAGTCCGGTTCCGATCTGGCCTCGCTCAAGACCCGCGCCGTGAAGGCCAATGGCACCTGGAAGGTCACCGGGCAGAAGGTCTGGACCACCTACGCGCACGAGGCGAAGTGGTGCATGCTCCTCGCCCGCACGGACCAGGACGCCCCCAAGCACAAGGGGATCACCTACTTCATCCTCGACATGGAGCAGCCGAACGTCGACATTCGGCCGCTTCGGCAGATCACCGGCGAGGCCGAATTCAACGAGATCTTTCTCGAGGAGGCCGAGATCCCCGACGAGAACATCATCGGCGAGGTCGGTGGCGGCTGGCAGGTTGCAATCACGACCCTGATGTTCGAGCGAGCCGGACTCGGCGCGGCCGCGGTGCTGGGGCTGAAGCGGAGCATCGAGGATCTGATCGCGATTGTGCGCGAGCGGGGCCTCGACGAGGATCCGCTCATCCGTCAGCGGATCGCCGAGCTTCAGATCGGGATCGAGGCGATGCGGCTCGGCTCGCTGCGCGCCCTGACCAAGACGATGAAGACCGGGGTCCCTGGCCCCGAGGGCTCCCTCTCGAAGTGGGAATGGGCCGATTACAACCAGGCTCTCACCGAGCTGGGCAACGAGGTCCTCGGCCCCGAGGGGATGCGGAACGGAACCGATTGGAGCTACCGCTTCCTGCGCTCTCGGGCCAACTCGATCGAGGGCGGCACCACGGAGGTCCTGAAGAACATCATCGCCGAGCGCGTGCTCGGGCTCCCGAGGCTGAGGTAACGGATGAACTTCGACCTCGATGAGGAGCAGCAGGAGATCCAGCGCACGGCTCACGAGTTCCTCGCCTCCCGCTTTGCGCCTTCGAAGGTGCGCGAGCTCGCCGAGGCTCGTTCGTACGACGACGGCCTCTGGAAGGAGATCTCCGACCTCGGCTGGCCGGGGATCGCCATCTCGGAGGACGACGGTGGCCAGGGATTGGGGATGGTCGAGCTCGTGGTGCTGCTCGAGGAGTCCGGGTATGCCTGTGCGCCCAGCCCGCTGCTCGGCACGGCCGGCGCCGCGCTTGTGATCTCGGCCGCGGGCTCGGATGAGCAGCGCTCGGAGTGGCTTCCGAAGCTGGCTTCAGGAGAGGCGACCGGCGCCTTCGGTGGTTTCGCCGAGGGCCAGAGCACGCTCTTCTGCGACCTCCCCATCGCGGACGTGGTGGTCACCCTCGACGGGGAGGGGGCGCTGCTCGCACCGGCGAGCGACGTGGACTTCGAGCCCTTCGAGGCGTTCGACGCGACCCGTTCCTACGGTCTCGTCTCCGAGGCCACCGGGGAGCGGCTTCCGGGTGACGTCGGCCCCGGGCGGGACCGGCTGGCGGTCGCGATCGCGGCCGAGCTCACCGGGATCGCGCAGCGCACTCTCGAGATGGCCACCGACTACGCGCGCGAGCGCCAGCAGTTCGGCCGCCCCATCGGCGCCTACCAGGGGGTCAGCCATCGCATCGCGGCCATGCTGCTCGCAACCGAGGAGTCCCGGTCGCTCACCTACTACGCGGCCTGGACCGCCGACGCCGAGCCCGAATCCCTACCGATGGCCGCCGCGATGGCGGGCGCCCGGTCAGCCGAGGCGGGCTGGGAGGTCCCGGCCTCCGCACTTCAGGTCTTCGGCGGCATCGGCTTTACCTGGGAGCACGACCTCCAGTTCTGGCTGAAGCGCGGCCGCGTCGCCGGCCGCATGCTCGGCACCCCACGGGATCACCACGAGCGGGTGGCCGACCTCTCCGGGCTCGGGGCCGGCGAACCGGCCGCCGTCTAGCTCTCGGCGACCTCCGCGATGTAGTCGACGCCGTCGAGGTCGCGGTGCGGCAGGTACTGGAGCATGACCCGCTCGACGCCGAGCTCCTCGAGCTCAGTGAGCTGTTGGCGGATCTCCGCGACGGTTCCGACCAGGGAGTTCGGCCGTTCCGCCTCGAGATAGGCCTCAGGGTCGATCGCCTGGTCCCCGCGAATCTCCGCCACCGCATGGGCGCGCTCGAGCAGGTCGACCTCGTCCGAGCCGATGATGCAGCTCGTCATCAGCGAGATCACCGGCCCGGGTCTCTCCGCCTCTTGCCATGCGCGCCGCACCTCCGGGACCGCCGCGGCGCACTCCTCGGCCGTCATCATCACCAGGTTGTACTCGTCGGCCCAGCTGGCGGCCAATCGCAGGCTGCGGGGCTTCGCCCTGCCTCCCACGATCAGGTTCGGAGTTGAGAGCGGCTTGGGCAGGGCGTCGCCGCTGAGCTCGTAGTGCTCGCCCTCAAAGTCGAGCCGCCCCTCCTCCCACTGGCGCCTGACGATCTCGATCTGCTCCTGGAGCAGCTCGAATCGCTCTCCCGTCGGCGGGAAGGGGAAGCCATAGGCGGCGTGTTCCGCCTCGAGCCAGCCAGCCCCCATGCCGAGCTCAATCCGGCCGCCGCCCGAGATGTGGTCAGCCGTGACGACGTTCTTCGCCAGCACCGAGGGGTGCCTGAAGGTGGCGGGCGAGACGAGTGTTCCCAGACGGAGGTCGGTGGTGATCGCCGCCAGGCCGGCGATCGTCGCCCAGGCGTCGAGAGAACCGCGATTGGTCCTGCCCATCACCGAGAGGTAGTGGTCGGAGCGGAAGAGCGCCTCGATCGGGCTCTTCTCGCAGGCCTTGGCGAGGGCGAGCCAGTCCTCCCAGCTGACCGACTCCTGCCCCTCGATCATCAGGCAGACGCGCATCAGTGCTGGACCTTCGCGTCGGAAATCACCTGCATCTTGCCGCCGTGCCGGAAGTGGACGTCCACGGTCTCATTCTTGCCGTAGCTGCCGAACAGGCCGAGGACCATCGCCGCCCAGCGTGCGCCGCTCACCTTCTCCTTGACCAGAGGCCGAGAGAAGACGACCTCGCGCCCATGGATGAAGTAGTCAACTCCCTCGCGCTGTTGGGTGCCGTTGATGAACACCTGGATCGGGCGCTCCGCCCCGTTCGGCAGGCGGACGCGACGTCCGACTTCCACGCTCTCGGTCATCGACCGGACCTTATTCCCGCGCGCTCATTCGCCAAGCGCGCTCTTCAATCGCTCGAAAGCGTCATCCAATGAGTCCGCCTCGATCGTCTCCTTGCGGATCGCGCCGGTGTACGGGATCGCACTGCCATCGCCCATCACATCGATGCCGCCCTCCGGCGTACGGATCAGGCCGGGGCCGGAGATCTCGATGCGGGCGTGGACACGCTGATCGGGAGCGTGGGTCCGAAAGACGCTGATCGCCGGCAGTCCACCCTCGCGCCTGACCTCCTCGACCCGACGGCGGGCGTCATCCAACGCCTCGCCGAGCGAGTCGAACTTCTCGCTGTCGACATCGGACCCATCCCGAACCGTGACCTTCCACTTGCCCACGCGCGCGCAGACTAGCCTGGGATACTGCGCCGATGTCCGGGGAGAACGTGGAGGTCGTTCGCGAGGCCTTCCGGCTTTGGGGCCTGGATCCGGACGGTGGGCTCGAGCCGATCGACCTCGCCCGACAGCGGGAGGTGTTCGAGGGAGACACGACGGCCGCCGCGGAGCTCTTCGATCCCGAGGTGGAGATCCACCCGCCGGAGGGCGCGGTCGGCGGCAGCATTCAGCGTGGCTATGAGGGCGTCGTTCGCAACTGGAGCGACCTGCTCGCGACGTTCGACGAGTTCCTGATCGCCCCGCTGGAGTTCCACGAAGCCGAGGAACAGGTGGTCGTCATCCAGCGCAACATCGGCCGCATGGGCGAGATCGAGGTCAATGAGACCCACTCGGTCCTTTTCACCTTGCGAAATCGCCGAATCACCCGGATCGAGGTCTTCGCCAGCCGGGACGGCGCGGTCGAGGCGGCTTCCGCCGCCTAGGCGCCGCGGCGCGGGCGCTTCGGACGCTTCGCCGGCGGGCCCGTGATCTTCTCGGGGCCCTCGCGCTTCTCGGGAGGGGTGTAGTCGACGTCGCGCCGGCCGGTGTAGATCTGGCGCGGCCGCGCGATCTTCAGCTCCGGGTCCTCGTTCTGCTCCATCCACTGGGCGGCCCAGCCCGAGGTCCTCGGGATCGCGAAGATCACCGTGAACATGTCGGTGGGGATACCCATCGCCTCGTAGATGAGCCCCGAGTAGTAATCGACGTTCGGGTAGAGCTTGCGCGAGGTGAAGTACTCGTCGTCGAGCGCCCGCTTCTCGAGCTCGGTGGCGATGTCGAGCAGCGGGTTGTCGCCCGTCGCCTCGAGCACCTCGTCGACGTGCTTCTTGATGATCCGGGCACGCGGGTCGTAGTTCTTGTAGACCCGATGGCCGAAGCCCATCAGCTTCTCCTCGCGGTTCTTGACGCCCTCGAGGAAGGCCGGGATGTTCTCCACCGTCTCGATCCTGCGGAGCATGCGCAGGACCGCCTCGTTGGCGCCGCCGTGGAGCGGTCCGTAGAGGGCCGCCACTCCGGCCGCGACGGCGGAGTAGGGATCGACACCGGAGGAGCCGACTGACCGGACCGCGTTGGTCGAGCAGTTCTGCTCGTGGTCGGCGTGCAGGATGAAGAGAATGTCCAGCGCCTTCGCCAAGCGCGGATCCGCCTTGAACGTGGTCTCCATCTTGAACAGCATCGAGAGGAAGTTCTCGGAGTAGGAGAGCTCGTTGTCGGGATAGACGTAGGGGAGCCCCATGCTGTGGCGGTACGCCCAGGCGGCCAGGGTCGGCATCTTGGCGATCAGCCGGATCGCCGCCATGTAGCGCTCCTCCGGATCGTCGATGTGCTTGGCGTCGGGATAGAACGTGGAGAGCGCGCCGACGTTGGCGAGCAGCATCCCCATCGGGTGGGCGTCGTGGCGGAAGCCTTCGTTGAACTTCTTGATGTCCTCGTGGGCGAAGGTGTGGTGGGTGACGTCGTAGGTCCAGCGCTCGAACTGGGCGGGGGTGGGGAGCTCGCCGAAGATCAGGAGATAGGCGAGCTCGAGGTAGGTCGAGTGCTCGGAGAGCTGCTCGATCGGGATGCCGCGGTGCTGGAGGATCCCCGCCTCGCCGTCGATGTAGGTGATCGCCGAGCGGCAGGACGCCGTGTTCGTGAACGCCGGGTCGTAGCCCATCAGGCCAAAGTCGTCGTCCGAGGCCTTGATCTGGCGCAGGTCCATCGTCCTGATGGTCCCGTCGCTGATCTCGAGCTCGTAGTTCTTGCCGGTGCGGTTGTCGGTGACGCTCAGCGTGTCGCCGCCGGGGGAGGCGCCGTCGCTGTCGGCCTTGGACTGCTCTGCTGCCTTTTCCTCTTGCTTGGTCGGCATCACCCCTCCTTGTGCGTCCGGAATAGCCTGCTCACAGCAGACACGTTCAACCTGGCCCAGTATCGCACGATGCCCTTATCGCCCTTCCACGAAACCGGCCTGTACTACGAGCGCAGCGGCGCAGGCGAGGCGCTGGTCCTCGTGCACGGTTCATGGGTCGATGGACGCACCTGGGACGCCGTCGGGACCGCGCTGGCGCGGTCGTTCGAAGTCGTCACCTACGACCGACGCGGCCACAGCCGCAGCGTCCTGTCGCCGGCGTCGGGCACCATCCACGACGACGTCGCCGACCTTTCTGGGCTCATCGAGGCGCTGAGTCTGCAGCCGGCGCACGTGGCCGGGGCATCGGGGGGCGGATCGATCGCCCTGCGCCTCGCCGCCACTCGCCCGGACTTGGTCCGCACCGTTTCGGTTCACGAGCCGCCCCTGTTCGACCTCCTCGACAACCGGGAATTTCCGGAGCTGGCCGAGCTCCGCTCCGTACTCGCTGCTGTCGCGGAGCTCCTCGATACCGGCGATCACGAGGGTGCGGCAGCTCTGTACTTCGACCAGGTCGCCCGTGCCCCGCATGGCTGGGCCGGATTCGAGCCGTGGCGGCGCGCGATGCTGCTGGCGAACGCCGGGACCTACCTGGACCAGTGCCGCGATGCCGACGCCCTCGGCATCGAGTTCGAGAGCCTCGCGGCTTTCACCAATCCCGCGCTCGTCACGTTCGGCGATCGCAGGCCGCCCATGTTCAGGCGGATCGCTGACCTGGTCGTCGAGGCGATGCCCGGCGCCCGCGGCAGGCTGATTCCCGGGACTGCCCATGACCCGCAGGTCACGCATCCCGACGCCTACGTCGAGAGCCTCGAGCTTTTCGCGGCCGGCCTGGCCCACCGATGAATGCCACTACCCCGCGCAAGCAGCACGCCCTCCAGCTGTTCGAGGGCTTGCCGCGACGCTACGACCTAGCCGGCGCTCTCCTCAGCTTCGGCCAGGACCCCCGCTGGCGTCGTGCGATGGTGCGTCAAATTCGTGCCACCCCGGGCGACCGGGTGCTCGACGTTGCGACTGGCACGGGCATGGTGGCCACTGCTCTCGTGCGCCGCTACGACTGCTCGGTGGTGGGCCTTGACCAGAGCCCGCAGATGCTCGCGGGGGCTCGGGCAAAGCTCGATGCGGACCCCCGGCTAGCAGAGCACGTCACGCTGGTTCGCGGCGAAGCCGAGTCCCTGCCTTTCGACGACGGCGATTTCGACCACCTCACGTTCACCTACCTGCTCCGCTATGTCGAGGATCCCGGGGCCACCCTGCGCGAACTGGCCCGGGTCGTGAAGCCCGGTGGCCGCATCGCCTCGCTCGAGTTCATGCTCCCTCCCAACCCCCTGACTCGCGCCCTGTGGCGTGTCTACACGCGGGCGTTCATGCCCGTTCTCGGACGGATGATTTCGCGCGACTGGTACGAGGTCGGCCGATTCCTCGGCCCCAGCATCAGCGATCTCTACGCGCGCCTGCCGCTCGACCGGCAGCTCGAGCTCTGGCGTGCGGCCGGGATTGAGGACGTCCGTGCCCGCGTGATGAGCTTCGGCGGCGGGGTCGTGATCTGGGGCACGCTTGGCTGACCAACCCCAGCTGGAACGCCCCGCCTTCTACGCCCTGCGCCCCGGGGGCTGGCGCGACCTGGTCACGGTCCTGCACCCGCCGTACACGGCCTGGCACCTTGCCAACGTCGCGTTCGGGGCAGCCGCGGCGACCGAGATCCACAGCGACCGATTCATTGCGACGCTCGTGGCTTTCTTCCTCGCGGTGGGGATCGGCGCGCACACCCTGGACGAGCTCAACGGCCGCCCGCTGAAGACTCAGCTCTCCGACCGTGCGCTGATCGGTATCGCGGTCGTCTCGCTGGCCGGGGCGATCGGGATCGGGATTGCCGGCTGCTTCATCGTCTCTGCGACGCTGATCCCGTTCGTGGTGGTCGGCGGCTTCCTCGTGGTGGCCTACAACCTGGAGCTCTTCGGGGGCCGCTTCCACACGGATTTCTGGCTGGCCGCCTCCTGGGGCGCCTTTCCAGCGCTCACCTCATGGTGGGTGAACACCCTGTCGTTCGGCTCTGCGAGGGCAGTCGTGGCGGGCGCCCTGGTGACGGTCGGCTGTTTCGGGCTCACCACCGTCCAGCGCCGCCTCTCCACTCCGGTCCGGCGGCTGCGGCGCAGCACGGTCTCGGTGAGCGGGGAGCAGCGGCTCGATGACGGCACGGTGATCGAGCTCAACGCCCGAGAGATCGCCGGGCCGCTCGACGGGTCGCTCCGCAACCTCTCCTGGGCGGTCGTCGCTCTGGCGATCGGCCTGGTCGTGATCCGGTACTAGGCGGGCTGGATCGAGGTAGGGCTATCCCGACCTAGGCATCTCCGGCATCTCACACCCCGATTTCGGGCCCTTGGGTATGGCGGTCGGGCGGCGGCAGTGAGATTCTGGCCGCGTGCTTCCCACTTCGCACCTTCCTCACAACCTGACTCCCCTCGTGGCGTTCAACGCGGATCATGAGCACTTAGAGGTGGGGGATGCTGAGATTCCTGAGGCGAAGGCGCGTCAGCGCGTCGTGTTGAAGGCCCCCCGGATGCTGTCGACCGTCTGGGGCCCTGTGAGCAGCACCGTGATCCGGCCCGCGACAGTCGAGGATCACCATCGTCGGCAGGCCGATGACCCCGTAGGCGCGGCCGTCGGTCCGTTCGGGGTCTCTGATCATCCTCCGAGCCGGCCGGAAACAGGGCTCGCGATCAAGCACAGCGTCGCGGCGGCGGAGCTCGACCTGAGCGAGGCCGATCTCGAGCAGATCGACCGCATCACGGCTGGCTCCGTCGCGATGGCGCTCGGTGCCCGCACCCTGAGATGATGCCCGAATGAGCGCCGTGCACGAGACGATCGGCTTCGTCGGGCTCGGCCATATGGGCGGAAACATGGCCGCTCGCTACCTCGCCGCCGGCTATCCGGTGTACGGGGAGGCGAGAGGCAGGGCGGATGCCGAGAAGCTCCTGGAAGAGGGACTCACCTGGCGCGAGACGCCGCGCGAGGTAGCCGAGTCCGTTGACGTCGTCTTCACGTCCATTCCGAACGACGATGTGCTCGAGGAGGTCGCCTCCGGCCCGGACGGGATCGTGGCCGGCCTCGCGGAAGGGAAGACCTGGGTGGACGTCAGCACCGTCAGCCCCCGCGTTAGCCGCAAGGTGGCGGAGCAGGTGCGGGCGAGCGGAGCCGAGATGCTCGATGCGCCGGTGTCAGGGAGCGTCCCCCAGGTGCAGTCGGGAACGCTGACGATCATGGTCGGTGGGGACGAGCGCGCCTACGAAGGTGTCGAGCACCCGCTCCGCGTGCTCGGGACTCCGACCTACATCGGCCAGAACGGGCAGGGCCTGATCCTCAAGCTCGCGATCAACATCAGCCTCGCCGTACAGATGCTGGCCCTCTCAGAGGGGCTCGTGATGGCGGAGCGAGACGGCGTCGACCGCGAGTTCGCCCTCAAGGTGATGACCGAGAGTCCGATCGGCTCGCCGATGCTGAAGGCGCGCGCCCCGCTGATCCTCGACCTGCCCGAGGAGGCGTGGTTCGACGTCGATCTGATGCACAAGGACATCCGCTTAGCACTGGAGACGGCCGACGAGCTTCACGTGCCGGTGCTCTCGGCTGGGGCCGCTGACGAGGTCTTGACAAAGGCCGGCGAGCTCGGCTACGGCCACCGTGACCTCGCGGCCCTTCACGAGGTGCTCGCGAAGACATCGGGAGCGACAACCTAGGCCGAAGTCTCGAGCGCCGCGGTCAGCGACTGCGCGTCGAACGACCCGCCATAGAGGCTCCCGCCGACGAAGAATCCGGGCGTGCCGGTGACGCCGCTTGCGATGCCGCTGTCGACGTCGCGCTGCACGCGCGGCCGGTGCACCTCCGAGTCGAGCTCGGCCCCGAGCCGCTCCGAGTCCAAGGCCGAGCTCGGACGCGTAGCCGATCAGGTCCTCACGAGAGAGCGCACCGGCCGACTCGTGCATCCGGTTGTGCATCTGCCAGAACGCGCCCTGGGCGGCAGCCGCTTCGGCAGCCTCGGCAGCGCGCTCGGCGTCGGGGTGGGTCTCGCGGAGTGGAAAGTGGCGAAAGGCGAACAGCAGCCTGCCCGCCATCTGGTCGCGGATGCGGCGGATGATCGGGTACGCCGCCGTGCAGTACGGGCACTGGAAGTCCCCGAACATGACCAGCTCCAGCTGGGCGCGCTCGGGGCCGTCGACGTGATCCTCGGCCGAGAGTGGGGGCGTGAGTTCCGTCATGCATCCGGAGGTGAGTCCGGAGGCTAGTTCGCCGGAGCCGGATCGATCTGGAAGTTTGTGATCCGCCGGAAGTCGCGGAGGCGTTCGTCGATCTCGTTGCGCGTCAGTGTCTGGATCCGATCGGTGCCGAAGTCCTCGACATTGAATGAGGCGAGCACCGACCCGTACGCCATCGCCTGGCGCAGGATCGCGGGATCGAGCACCGAGTCGCCCGCGGCCCGGCGGCTGTCGAGGTAGCCCAGGAAGCCGCCCGCGAAGCAGTCCCCGGCGCCGGTCGGGTCTCGGACGTCCTCGAGCAGGTAGCCCGGGATCGCGAAGAAGTCATCTCGGGAGAAGAGGGCGGCGCCGTACTCGCCGCGTTTGGCGACGATCACGCCCGGTCCCGTCTCCATGGCGGCGCGGGCCGCGCGCGCCAGGTTCGGCTCGCCGGTCAGCTCGCGGATCTCAGCGTCGTTGAGCATCAGGCAATCGACCTCGGCGATCGCGGCCTCCAGCGACTCCCGCGCGCTCGCGAGCCAGAAGTTCATCGAGTCGAGGGCGGCGAACTGCGCCTGGCTCGACGCCCGGACGCTGTGCTGGAGCTTGGGATCGATGTTCCCGAGGAAGAGCAGCTCCGACTGCTTGGCTGCCTCGGAGAGCTTCGGATCGAAGTCGGCGAAGACGTTGAGCTGGGTGTCGTCGGTATGGGCGACGTTCATGTCGTACTCGTAGTGGGCCCGCCAGAAGAAGGTCTGACCGCCCTCCACCCGCTCGATGTCGTCGGTGATCACCCCTCGGTCCTCGAGGACCTTGAGGTCGTCGTCCCCGAAGTCATCGCCGACCGGCCCGACCACACGCACCTCGGTGAAGAACCTCGCGGCCAGGCTGAAGTGGACGGTGGACCCGCCGAGCATCCGGTCGCGCTCCCCGAACGGGGTGCGGACGGAATCGAACGCGATGCTTCCCACTACGGTCAGTGACATACGCTTGAGGTGTGAAGGCTATTCAGATCGAGGAGTTCGGCGGGCCTGAGGTGCTCGAGGTCGTCGAGCTGCCGGACCCAGAGGCCACCGACGGGCAGGTGGTCGTGGATGTCGCTCGCGCCGGAATGAACTTCGCGGACACCCACCAGATCCGCAACGACTATCTGGCCGAGCAGAGCCTGCCGATGATTCCCGGTGGGGAGATCAGCGGAACGACGCCCGACGGGCGCCGGGTCGCCGCGATCATGGCCGGTGGCGGCTACGCGCAGAAGGTCGCCGTTCCGGAGGCCTGGCTGGTCCCGCTTCCCGACGAGGTGAGCGACGAGCAGGCCGCCGGGTTGCTGTTGCAGGGGCTCACCGCCTACGCCCTCCTCAACTTCTGCGCCCACGTCGAGGAGGGGGAGACTGTCGCGATCGAGGCGGCCGCCGGCGGCACGGGCAGCCTGGCCGTGCAGCTGGCCAAGCGAGCTGGCGCCAAGGTCATCGCGCTCGCCTCCAGCGAAGAGAAGCACGCTCTCTGTGAGCGCCTCGGCGCGGATGCGACCGCCGACTCTCGAGCCGATGACCTGAAGGAGGCGATCCTCGAGGCAAACGGCGGCGAGCGCGTCGACGTGGTTCTGCACATGAGCGGCACCGGCTTCGAGGATGAGCTGGGGGCGCTCGCCCCCCTCGGGCGGATCGTGGTCTTCGGGAACGCGGCCCGCCATCCCAACCATGTCGCGACCAACTACCTGCTGCAGACTTCGAAGTCGGTGATCGGGTTCTGGCTGGTGCCGCTGATCGCGCGGCGCCGGGAGTTGCTCGGTTCGATGATCGCCGACCTGCTGGGCGCCGTGGCGGCCGGCGAGCTCGAGGTCGTAATCGGAGGCATCTACCCGCTCAGTGAGGTGTCCAGCGCGCACACCGAGATGCAGGAGCGCCGCACCACTGGCAAGCTGCTCCTCGATCCATCGGCGTGATGAGCGAGACCACCACCGCACAGGGGGAGGCCACCTCCTTCAAGGATCTCGGGCTGTCCGAGGGCCTGCTGCAGACGCTCAGCGAGCTCGGCTACGCGGAGCCGACCCCGATCCAGGCGCAGGCGATCCCGGAGCTGCTCAGCGGCCACGACGTCATCGGCCAGGCGCAGACCGGCAGCGGCAAGACCGCGGCCTTCGGCCTGCCGATGCTCGAGTACATCGACCCGGGGAACGAGGAGACGCAGGCGATCGTGCTGACGCCGACCCGCGAGCTCTGTATCCAGGTGACCCAGGCGCTGCGGGCGTACGCCGAGCACCTGGAGAACGTCAACGTGGTCGCGATCTTCGGCGGGGCGCCGATCCGCGAGCAGCAGTCGAGGCTCCGTCACGGTGCCCAGGTGGTCGTCGCCACGGTCGGCCGAATGATGGACCTGATCGCGCGGAAGTCCCTCGTGCTCACCGCCGCCCGCTACGTGGTCCTCGACGAGGCCGACGAGATGCTCGACCTCGGCTTCATAGAGGACGTCGAGAAGATCCTCCGGATGTGCCCGAACGGGCGCCAGACGCTGCTCTTCTCGGCGACCATGCCCGCCCCGGTTGCCAGGCTCGCGGAGACCTACATGTACGACCCGGTGACGATCCGCGTGACTCCGCGGAAGCTCACCGTCGACTCGGTCGAGCAGGCCTACGTGATGGTCGAGCCGCGCAAGAAGCTCGAGCGCCTCGAGGAGGTGCTCAGGGAGGAGGAGCCCGAGCAGGCGATCATCTTCGTCCGCACGAAGATCGGGGCGGCCCGCCTCGGTAAGCAGCTCGCGGACGCGGGGCTGCGGGTCAAGGCCCTGCACGGCGACCTCAGCCAGGGCCAACGAGACGGCGTGATGATCTCTTTCAAGGAGCACAAGACGCCGCTCCTGGTGGCGACCGACATCGCGGCGCGCGGCCTCGACATCGAGCACGTCACTCATGTCATCAACTACGACATGCCGAACAACCCCGAGATCTACGTGCACCGCATCGGCCGCACCGGGCGTGTCGGCCGAACCGGCAGGGCGATCACCTTCGTCACCTCGAAGCAGGCGGGCGAGCTGAAGGAGATCGAGCGCGTTGTGAAGGCTCCGATCGGCGAGTGGGAGCCGCCCGAGGAACGACTCGAGCACGCTCCGCCACCCCGCCACCGCGAGGAACGGCCCCCCGTGCCCGCCAACGGGACGGTCAAGCTGTTCGTCAACCGCGGTAGCCGCGGGGGGATCAGCGAAGAGGACCTGAACTGGGCGCTGACCGAGGGCGCTGTGGTGCCGAAGGACGCGATCCGCTCAATCAGGGTGCTGGACCGCTTCTCCTTTGTCGAGGTCGCCGCCGATCAGGCGGAGCGGACGGTCGAGTACCTCGACGGGACGAAGCTGAAGGGCAAGCAGATCCGGATGGAGATCGCGCGCAGCTAGGCCGCGTCGGAGTTCGAATCCCCGTCGGTGCCGGAGTCGCCGGCGAGTTCCTCGATCTTGCCGATCAGGTCCTCCCACTCGAACGGCTTCGGGATGCAGTCGGAGGCGCCGAGGGAACGCATCCGGTCCGGCTCCTGGGCGTCGAGGTGGGCGGAGATCATCAGCACGGGGATCTTCGAACCCTGATCGCGCAGCTGCTCGAGCACCTCGGTGCCGGACATGTTCGGCATCATCGCGTCGAGCAGGATCACGTCGGGCACCTGCGAGCCGGCCTCCCGGAGCCGCTGCAGGGCCTCGACGCCGTCGGTTGCCGTGACCACGTCATACCCCTCCATCTCCAGCCGCCGCTCGAGCATCAGCAGCACCGTCTCGGAGTCGTCGGCGACCAGCAGGCGCGTCAACCCGGCGCTCCCGCTGTCGTCCTGCTCGCGGGTTCCGTCCGCGTCGGTTGGCCATCCTTGGCAATCGGCAGCACGAAGCGAAAGGTAGCGCCCTCGCCCTGAGTGGAGTTTGCGGAGATCGCCCCGCCGTGCAGCTCGACGAGCGATTTCGCGATTGCGAGTCCCAGACCGGTTCCGCCCACTTCCTGAGTCTCGCCGCTCTGGGCCCTCCAGAAACGATCGAAGACATGGTCGAGCTCTTCCTCGCCGAGGCCGGGGCCGTTGTCGGAGACGGCGAATTCGACCTCGTCGCCGACCCGCGTGGCCGCGAGTCCAACCTGGGCGCCCTCGGATGCGTACTTGTTGGCGTTCGTGAGGAGGTTGGCGAGCACCTGGGCAATGCGGTCGGGATCGGCTTCGACGTCGGGAACCTCCTTCTCGACGCTGACGGTGAAGCGTTGGTCGCGCTCCTCGAAGTGGGGGCCCATCTGCCGGCCGACGCGTTGGACGAGCGGGCGCACCGGGGTCGGCTGCGGCTCGATGCGGAGCTTTCCAGCGTCGCTGCGGGCGAGGTCGAGCAGGTCGTTGATCATCTTCTGTAGCTGTGCCGAGCTCTCCGCGATCACCTCCGCCGCCTCGTACTGCCGCGGGTTCAGCGAGTTCCGCTGGGCGGTGAGCATCTCCGCGAATCCCTTCACGACGGTCACGGGTGTGCGCAGCTCGTGCGACACGGTGAGCACGAAGTCGTCCTTCATCTGCTCGACCCGGTCGCGTTCCCTGGCGTCCCGCTCCAGAGAGTTCGCCATCTCGTTGAAGGCCCTGCCGAGCGTCGCGATCTCGACGGGGCCCCCCACCTCCACGCGGGTCCTCAAATCGCCCCCCGCGAGCCGCCGGGCTCCCTCGACGAGGCGGCCCAGGGGGGCTCGCATCGAGTTGATCAGTCCAGAGAAGAGAATGAGCGCGGCGAGCAGGGCTCCCGCGAGGCCCGCCGCCACCAGCAGCGTGGTGTTGCGCGTCTCGCTGCGAGCGTGGTCGCGGGAGTCGTCACGAGCGCTGCGCGTCGCGGTCGCCAGCCCGTCGCCGCTGTTGGTCACCGCGCGAGTCAGTCGCTGCTCGACCGCGGGCTTGGGGATCTTTCCCTGAATCAGCGGTTGCGCAACCGATTGCCGCCAGGCCGTTTCGCTGGCCACTAGCCGGGAGAGGTCGGAGTTGAGGTCAGCGTCGTCGCCGGTCAGGTCCTGGGTCCGGTCGACCGCGTCCGCGAAATTGGCCGCTGCGCGGTTGAGCTCAGCCTGGCTGGGCAGCTGCTGTCCGGCGGCGGGGCGCACGGCCGCCTGCTCGAGGATGAAGGCGGAACGAAGCCGCTCGCTCTCCAGCTCGATCTGGAAAGAGCGCGTGATGTCGTCCTCATAGTTGACGCGGACCTGGAAGAGCCGCCCGACGCCCACGAGCGAGACGAGCAGAAGCAGCGCGAACAGCACGAGAAAGCCGATTCGCAAGCGCGAGGTCAAAGATGGGTTGAATCTCATCTATTTTGCGGAGTCCCGTTGGAGCCCGTAGACTACGCCCGCGACGGGATTGTCATGGGTAACGGATTGCTTGCATCCTGGCGCCGGCGGATCGTGGCGCGTGGCATTGCGGGAGCGGCGCTCTTGGCTGTTCCGGTTGCCGTTGCCGCTGCGATTGGCTTCGGGACCAGCCTTTCGGGCGTGGCAGGCGGCCTCTCGGCCGTCGCCAGCGGGCCGAGCGCGGTTCCGGCTTCGCAACCCAGCGGGCCGAATAGCAACCTGAACCACGCAGTCGTGGCCCTCGCCAGCAGGGCGAGCTCGCCGGGCGGGGTCTCGGGCGGCGGTTCCGGCGGCTCCTCCGGGGGAGGAGCAGGCGGCGGTAGCGGCGGCGGCGGTGGCTCCATCGACACCGGCGGTGGATCCGACACCGGCACCGGCACGGGCGGCGGTTCCGGCGGCTCCGGTGGGGGCGGTGGCGGGACGAGCGCACCGCAGGTCCCGACGATTCGAACGCCAAGTCTTCCGAACGTCCAGCTGCCCGGCGGCGGCAGCACCGGCGGGGTGACGGATGGCGTCACCGGCACCGTGAACGACGTGGTCGGCGGCGTCAACAACACCCTCAACGGCCTGCTCGGCAACTAACCGCCGTCAGGCTCCAGCGGGTTGCTGCCCGATAAAACGGGTGCCACCTAGCGGTGGCCCCTCTCATCTACAGCCTCGCTTCGGCGGCCTCCTGGGGAGTCTCCGACTTCCTCGGAGGACTGCAGACCAGGCGCCTGCCGGTGCTCGGCGTGCTGGCCGTCTCCCAGCCCGCCGGGCTGATCTTGATCGCGGTGTTCATCGCGTTCGCGGGTGCGGACTCGATCTCGGCCGGCAAGCTCGCGATCGCGTTCATGGCGGGCGCGGCCTCCCTGGGAGGCCTCGCCGCCTTCTACTCGGCGATGGCCATGGGAACCGTCAGCGTGGTCGCGCCTATTGCGGCGCTGGGGGTGGTGGTGCCGGTCGTCTTCGGTCTCGCGGAGGGGGAGTCACCCGATGCTCTCCAGCTCGCCGGGCTGGTCCCGGCGATCGCCGGCGTGGTGGTCCTGAGTTATGAGGAGCGCCCCGAGGAGGCCGAGAGGGCCAGGACCGCCCGTCTCTCGATCGCACTCGCGATCGTCGCGGGTCTGGGGTTCGGGATCTTCTTCACCTGCCTCGACGCCGCGGCAGCCGACCGACCGGGATGGGCGATCCTGGCCGTCAAGGTCGGGGGTGTGGCGACCGTCCTGGTGGCCCTGCTGATGGCTCGCCCGCGGCTCGAAGGGGTCAGGGCCGCCTGGCCCGTGTTGATCGTGATCGGCGTGTTCGACGTGCTGGCCAACGCGCTCTTCGCGATCGCGTCGACCAAGGGCGTCCTTCCGGTGGTGGCGGTCATCAGCTCGATGTACCCGGCGTTCACCGTGGCCCTCGCCCATGCGGTCCTCGGCGAGCGCCTGGCGACGCTGCAGTGGACCGGCGTGGTCCTCGCGCTCGGGGGTGTCGCGATGATCGCTGCAGGCAGCTGACCGTCCTCCGCGCAGTCTCGGGTACCTGGTTTCCGACTGGGAGCCCGAGGACTCGAGCTGGACGCCGTGATCACACGGCTCTGCGAGGAGCTCGACTACACCCCTCGCGCTAGGCCGGCGCCAGAGCGACACCTGTCAGTTCAGTGAGACGGGCGATCGTTTCCGCGGCGTTGCGATGGCGCACCGCGGTCATGCCGACGGCCTCTGCGCCCTCGCAGTTCTCGCGCAGGTCGTCGACGAAGATGCATTTCTCCGGGGCCACGTTCAGTCGCTCCGCGGCCAGTCGGTAGATCTCAGGCTCGGGCTTGTGCATGTGGACCTCGGCGGAGATAACCGCCGTATTGAAGAGCTCGGCGAGCAGCTTGCGGTCGTAGTGGGCGGTGCTCCAGGAATTCGTGATCAGGCCGGTGAGCAGGCCGGCCGCCCGGATCTCCTTACAGGCGGCGACCATCCGCTCGTCGGGCTCCATCCCGGCGAACATGCTGTCGATCAGCCCCTCAGGGTCCTTCAGGCCCAGACGACGGCCGAACTTGGTCTCGAACTCGCCCTCGGTGAGAGCTCCGGTCTCGAGCCCCCGAAGGTCGGCCAGGGCCTCCGGATCGTGGCGGAAGAGGTTCTTGATCGCGTCCGGATCGAGCCCCTCGCCGCGCAGGAAGTCGGCGAAGCTGTCCCAGACCGAGGTGGTCAGGACCCCGCCGAAGTCAAAAAGGACAGCCGCATATGCTCCCGGCGACATGGGGCAGCAGGCTACCGAGGCACCAGAGGGGATCGACCGAGCCGGCGTCGAGGCCTGGTTCGAGAACAACGTCCCCGAGGCCCAGCCACCGCTGAGCTTCGATCGGATTTCGGGCGGCCGCTCCAACCTCACCTTCGGGGTCCGCGATCCGGCCGGGCACGCGTGGGCGCTCCGCCGCCCGCCGCTCGGCAAGCGCCTCGGCTCAGCCCACGACATGGGACGCGAGCATCGGGTGATCGCGGCGCTGCAGGACACGCCCGTCCCCGTGCCGCCCGTCGTCGGCCTCTGCGAGGACGAATCGGTGAACGGCGCGCCCTTCTACGTCATGGGGTTCGTGGAGGGGCCGATTCTGCGCTCCGCCGAGGAGGCCGAGCGGTTCAACGAGGACGAGCGCAGGGCAATTGGCGAGCGCGTTGTCGACACCCTGGTGGCGATCCACGAGGTCGATCCCGACAAGGTCGGGCTGGGCGACCTGGGCCGTAAGGAGGCCTACGTCGAGCGGCAACTCCGGCGGTGGCAGGGCCAGTGGGAGAAGTCGAAGACTCGCGAGCTACCGGCCGTCGACGAAGTCCATGAGCGCCTCTCCGCCCGGGTCCCAGAGCAGGGGCCCGCGACCATCGTCCACGGCGACTATCGGCTCGACAACATGATCCTCTCGCCCGGCGGAGAGGTGGCGGCGGTGGTCGATTGGGAGCTGTGCACGCTCGGCGATCCGCTCGCCGACGTCGGGATGCTGCTCGTCTACTGGTCCGAGGCTGGCGATGACTTCATGCCCCTCTTCGCGCCCGCAACCATCGCGCCGGGCTTCCCGAAGCGAGACGACGTACGGCGGCGCTACGCCGAGCGCTCGGGCCGCGACCTCAGCCAGATCGACTTCTTCGTCGCCCTCGGCTACTGGAAGCTGGCGATCATCCTCGAGGGCGTCTACGCGCGCTACGCCTCCGGCCAGTACGGCAAGACGGATGAGGGCTTCCAGGAGTTCGCGAGGATCGTCGAGCGCCTGGCGGATGCGGCGAAGGACACCGCCGACCGTCTGCCGTAAGCGGCGCCCCGACCCGGACGACCGGCGCCGGGCCCTGGTCGAGCTCACCCTCGCCGGGCGCGACACCCTCGAGGACGACCGCGGCCGGCGGGTCGGCTGGCTCGTCTCGGCGATCGACGAGCTGCCTGCACGCGACCAGGCGGTCCTGGCGCGCGCCACGGCCATCATCGGGCGGCTCGCTGAGCGCCCGGATTAGCTGACTAGCTGGCGGCCTTGGCCGGCTCGGCGGAGCCGTCGCTGCCGGTCACCTGGGCGTGACGCGGCGCCTCGCTGGAATCCGAGGATTCGGTCCGCTTCGCCGCCCGGTTCAGCTCGCGGCGGGCGATCACCATCTTGTGGACCTCGTCGGGGCCGTCGGCGACGCGCAGCATTCGCATGAAGCGCCACATGCCGGCCAGGGGTGTGTCATCGGACATTCCCAGGGAGCCGTGCACCTGGATGGCGCGGTCGAGGACGTCCATGACGACGTTCGCCGCGACCACCTTGATCATCGAGATCGCCTGGCGGGCGCGTCGCTTGCCCTCGGTGTCCATCTGCCAGGCGGCGTAGAGGGTCAGCAGCCGGGCCTGGTCGACCTCCATCCGGGACTTGGCGATGAAGTCCTGGACGAACTGCTTGTCGGCCAGCGGCCCGCCGAAGGAGTCGCGGGAGTTGGCGCGGTCGCACATCATTTCGATGGCGCGCTCGGCGGTCCCGATGGCTCGCATGCAGTGGTGGATCCGGCCGGGGCCCAGCCGGTCCTGGGCGACCACGAAGCCGGCGCCTCGCTCGCCGAGCAGATTCCCCTCCGGCACCCGGCAGTCTGTGTAGCGGATCTCGCAGTGGCCCGGGCCCTGGTCGTGGCCCATGACCGAGACATTCCGGATCAGCTCGAAGCCCGGCGTCTCGACGGGGACGAGGATCATGCTCGCGCGCGTGTAGGGAGGCGCGTCGGGGTCCGTCACCACCATCGCAATCGCGAAGTCGGCGCCGTTCGCTCCCGAGGTGAACCACTTGTGCCCGTTGATCACCCACTCGCCGCTGTCGGTGAGCTCCGCACGGGTCTGGAGGGTGGTTGGGTCGGAGCCCGAGACCTCGGGCTCGGTCATCGAGAAGCAGCTGCGGATCTCGCCGTCGAGCAGGGGCTGGAGGAAGCGCTGCTTCTGCTCGTCCGTCCCATGGTCGACCAGGATCTCCATGTTCCCGGTGTCGGGCGCCGAGCAGTTGAAGGCCATCGGCGCCACCACCGGGCTGCGGCCCATCTGCTCGCAGAGGATCCCGTACTCCCAGTTGCTGAGACCGGCGCCGTACTCCGAGTCTGGCAGGAAGAGGTTCCAGAGGCCCTGCTCCCTGGCGGTCTGCCGGATGCCGACCAGGATCTCGGGGTACGGTTTCCCGGGCCGTACCTCGTCATCGATCGCCTTCATCGCCTCGGCTTCGACCGGGAAGACATGCTCATCCATGAACGCCTGGATGCGCTCGAGGAGGGACTCGACCTCGGGCGAAGGCTTGAAGTCCACGGCTGAAAGCTACGCCATCCCGCGATAGCGGGCGAAGAGCTCCCCCTCCGACTCGAGCAGCCAGGTGAGCTCGACCTGGTCGATGTCGGGCAGCGCGCCCTCCAGAATCCGCGGACCCTCGCCGCCCGCGATCTTCGGCGCGATCGTCAGGAAGAGCTCGTCGGTCAGCCGGGCCTCGCGCAGCCGGCCGTGCAGAGTGGGCCCTCCTTCGCAGAGGACGGAGCGGATGCCGCGCTCCTCGCGCAGCCATTCCAGCGCTCGGTCCAGATCCACGCCGTCGGGATGGCGCACGATCTTTACCGGGGTCGCTGTTTCCGGCGGTTCGTGCTCCGACGCGGTGAAGATGACCACGCGGCCGCCGCCATCGGTGAATAGCCGGGCGTCCCAGGGCAGCTCGAGCCGGTTGGAGACGATCACCGCGAGGGGATCGTGGGCAAGCCCGGTCCGCTCGCGGTAGGCCCGTAGGTGCGGGTCGGAGACGATGCGACCGTAGCGCTCGGCGCGCATCGTGCCCGCCCCGATCATTACCGCGTCGACGCGGGTACGGAGGCGCTGGAGCATTTCGGCGTCGGTGGCGCTGCCGATCGGGCCCGACTTGCCCTCGATCGCGGCGCGACCGTCGAGAGTGGTGGCGAAGTTGAGGACCAGGTAGGGCCGATAGCTACGCGCCGCGGACTCGAAGTCGAGCCCGGCCAATTGCTCGGCGACCGTGGTCTCGACCTCATCCGGGAGCAACTGCCGCACCGAATGCGTCTCGCCCGGAATGCGGGAGTTGGTCATCGACCCTCGATCTCGGCGATGTGCCCGACGTTGGCGGCATCCTCCTCGTCGCCGCTCGCCTCGCCGCCGAACCAGGCGTCGAGGATCTCGGTGAGCTCCGCCTCGGAGGTCGCCCGGAGGCTGATCGCCAGGGCGTTGGCATCGTTCCACCTACGCGCCCCGTCGGCGGTCTGGGCGTCGAGGCAGAGGGCGGCGCGAATGCCGTCCACCTTGTTCGCCGCGATGGAGGCCCCCGTCCCGGTCCAGCAGCAGACGATCGCCTGCTCGGCGCGTCCCTCTGCGACGTCGCGGGCAGCGGCCTCGCTTGCCCAGGCCCAGTCGTCCCGCTCGTCCTCGGCGAGGGCGCCGTGCGGGATCGGCTCGTGGCCGCGCCTGCGGAGCTCCTCGACGACAGCCTCGGCGACGCCCACCCGCTCGTCGGCGGCGACAGCGACCTTCATGCCGGGGATTAGTACTGCTTCCAGCCGGTGAATTCCCGGCCGGCGAACTCCTGCAGCGCAGCGACGTCCTCGCTGAACTGCGCTGCCAGCGACTCCCGCACCGAGTCAGGCAGCTCAGGTTTGGGCGCGGCCGGCGCCTCGGGATCGTGGACTACCTTCTCGACCATCCAGCGAAGCCGTTCCGGGAAGCGATCGAAGTTCCGGTCGAAGGAGCGAAAGCCCGGCAGCTTGATCAGCCTCTCCATGAACTGATAGCGCTCGGATTCCTTGGCCGTCGACTTCTCCCACTCCCGTGAGAACTGCTCCGACTGGAAGTTCTCGTCGACCCCGGCGAAGCGGAAGGCCCGGCGCATCGTCCCCTCGCGGTCGGACTGGAGCTCCTCCTGGGTGATCACATCGATCCGCGAGCGGTCGAAGCGCTCGAGGTAGGGCTGGAGTTGCATCCAGTAGCGGGAGCGCGTCACGTAGGTCTGATCCGGGCGGGCGAGGGCATCCTCCATCGGCCGGGTCTCATACTCCGCCCCGACGGCGTGGCGCCAGTGGGAGAGAATCCGCGAGATCGGGTCGCGGACCATGTAGATCAGCTTTGCGTCCGGGATGTGCTCGTGGATGCGTTCTGGGACGCCCTCGAAGTAGGGGAGGTTCGTGTAGTGGGGGGAGGATTCCCCGCGGGCAGGGAAGCGCTCGTCGAAGCGGCCCCGATACCAGTCGAGGCCGAGATCCCAATTGAGCTCCTCGACGAAGAAGTTGAGCTCCTTCGGCTTCGACATGTTGATCTCGGGATGAAGCCCGAGATAGTGGTGGATGCTCGTCGTCCCGCACTTCAGCCCGCCGATGATGATCAGGTTCGGCAGGGCGGCGTGGCGGCGGCGCCGCCTGGGCACGCGTCCGCCGCGCTTCCGGTCGGCGGTGAAGCGCTCACGCGCCCGCCGGCACATCGCCTCGTCGGAGGGGTCGTGCGTCGGCGGAGGCATGGCTGGAGTTGATACGGCAGCCACGGAGGCGGGCATGTTAGCGGCGTGCGGGCCGCATATCCTCGGACGCCCATGGACGTCTTCCGCACCCCGGACGAGCGCTTCGAGGACCTACCCGGCTACGACTTCGAGCCTCATTACACGGAGGTCGATGGCCTGCGGCTGCACTACGTGGACGAGGGCCCACATGAAACGGGTGGCTCCTCGGCTTCGCCTGCGGAGCCCCCTCGCATGACGGGGCGTCAAATCGTCTGCTTCCACGGCGAGCCGACTTGGGCCTATCTCTACCGCGCGATGCTCGGGCCGCTGGTCGAGGGAGGAAACCGGGTGATCTGCCCCGACTACGCGGGCTTTGGGCGCTCCGACAAGCCCACCGATCGCGGCTGGTACACGTACGACCGCCACCTCGAGCTGGTGGGCGCCCTGCTCGAGGGCCTCGAGCTGAGCGATGCCGTGGTGGTGGTCCAGGACTGGGGAGGGCCGATCGGCCTGCGCTGGGCGGTTGAGAACGCCGACAGGGTCGGCGCCCTGGTGATCCTCAACACCGGCATCTTCACGGGCCGGGTCTCCAAGGGGTTCATGGCCTGGCGCGACTTCGCGGAGAAGAACCCGGACCTCCCTGTCGGCGTCGTGATCCAGGGTGGGACCACGACCGAACTCCCGGAAGACGTGGTCGCGGGATACGAGGCGCCCTTCCCAACCGCCGAGTCGAAGGCGGGCGCCGCGCAGTTCCCGCTGCTCGTGCCGACGGAGGAGGACTCCCCGGGCGCGCCGGAGATGAGGGAGGTCGCCGACGCCCTGCGGCGCTGGGAGAAGCCGGCGCTGGTCGCGTTCTCCGACACCGACCCGGTCTTCCCCTTCCCGCGGGCAGGCGGACGCTTTATCGAGTGGATCCCGACCGTCACCGAGCAGGTGAAGATCGAGGGGGCGGCCCACTTCCTGCAGGAGGATCGCGGAGAGCAGATCGCGGGCGAGATCCTCCGCTTCCTGGATTGAAGGCCGCGCAGATCTCCGAGCAGGTGGCACTGCTCCCCTGGCGCGGTGAGGCGGAGGAGCGGCCCTCGCTTGCCGTCCCGCCCGACCCCATGCCGCTCCTGCTCAGGCGCCGGTTCCGCAAGCGCTGGCGCTGGGTGGGGGCCTTCGCGGACAATCTGATCGTCTTCGCCGCGAACGTCCAGGTCGGCCCCGCCGCGATGACGTTCTGGGGGATCTGGGACCGCGAGCGCCGGCGACTCTGGGAGGGCACCCGCAGGGACTTCCCGGGTCGGCGCCGTCAGGTCTCGATGCCGGGTCGTTCGGCTCGCGTTCGCGCGGGAAGCATCGAGTTCGACCTGGAGTTCGATCAGGGATTCCCGATCGAGTCCATGTGCCCGAACGGCGAGGGTGGCTACACCTGGACTCGCAAGGAGGCCGGGATGCCCGTCCACGGCGAGGTGCGGATCGGCAGGAGGACCAGCGCGCTCGACGGCCTTGGCGTGATGGACGATTCGGCTGGGTACCACCGGCGCTACACGTCCTGGAAGTGGTCCGCGGGGGTGGGCGCGGCCCGCGACGGTCGCAAGGTCGCCTGGAATCTGGTCACGGGGATCAACGACCCGCCGGTGGACAGCGAGCGGGCGATCTGGGTCGCCGGCCTGCCCACCGAGCCTGGGCCGGTCGACTTTCAGGGACTCGGGTCGATCCTCTTCGAGGACGAGTCGCGGCTCAATTTCTCCGCCGAGACCAAGCGCACCCATCACGAGGGCATTCCGCTGCTGGCCCGATCCGACTACGAGGCGCCCTTCGGCACCTTCACCGGCTCACTGAACGGGCTGCCCCTCGACTCGGCGCTCGGCGTGATGGAGGCGCACGATGCCGTCTGGTAAGGACGAGTGGATCGCCGTGGCCAAGGCGATCTACAGCCGTTTCGGGGAGGTGCAGCTCACCGATCGCGCCGCCGCGCTGACCTACTACGGGATCCTCTCGCTGTTCCCGGCGCTGCTCGTGGTCGTAGCGCTGATTGCCCTGCTCGGCCAGTACCCGGAGACCTACCAGAGCATCGTCGACACGCTCCGCGATGCGGCCCCCGGCGCCGGCGTGGACGCCATCGACAGCGCGCTGCGCAACGCGGTCTCCAACCGTGGAAACGCCGGCTTCCTGCTTGTGGTCGGCCTGCTTCTTGCCTTCTATTCGGCCTCGGGCGCGATCGGGGCCGCGATGCGCTCCCTCGAGGCGATCAACCGGGTCAAGGGGTCGCGGAAGTTCCTGCCCAACCTCGGAGTGCGGCTGGGACTGACGGCGCTGCTCGCCGTGCTCATCCTGATCGCGTTTCTCGCCGTCGTCGTGGCCGGGCCGCTTTTCGGCAGCATCGCCGACGCGGCCGGCATGTCCGGCCTCGTCGCCGGGCTGGTCGGCTATCTGCGCTGGCCGGTTGGCGCAGCGGCGCTGCTCACTGCCTTCGCGGTCGTCTACGCGCTCGCCCCACGGCGCACCCCGACCCCGGGGGACCGCTCGCTGCGCTCGGTACTTCCCGGCGCGGTGATCGGCACGGCGCTCTGGTTTGCCGTTTCTTTGCTCTTCACGGCGTACGTCTCGCATTTCGGCTCCTATGACAAGACGTACGGCACGCTCGGCGCCCTGATCTCCCTCCTGATCTGGCTCTGGCTCGGCAACCTGGCGTTCCTGCTGGGTGCGTTGTTCAACGCCGAGACGCAGCGGATCAGGGGCCAGGATTCATGACGCTTCCGCTGGGAGTCGACCTCGGCAACAGCCTCGAGAGCTTCCGGCACGGAGCCGAGGAGTTCTTCCATCGCCTGGGCGATATCGGCTGGCCATCGATGGTGATCGCGCTGGCCTTCTACCTCGCCCACCTCCTGGCGCGCAGCCGCGCCTGGCAGAACACCCTTGGGGCCGCTTACCCCGACCGGTCGGTGCCGTACTGGCGGATCACGGCCGCCTACCTCGTGGGCGCCGGGATGAACAGCGTCGTGCCCGCGCGCGTCGGCGACGCCGTGAAGATCTTCCTCGCCAAGCGCTCAATCCGGCGATCGACCTACACGACCGTGGTCTCCTCCTTCTTCGTCGGCTCCGTCTTCGACACGACGGTGGGGATCCTGGTCTTCGTCTACGCGCTCACCCAGGGACTTTTGCCCAATCCGCCCGAGCTGCCCGACCTCCCCGCCTTCGACATCGCGTTCTGGGCCCAGCACCCGAGCCTGCTCCTGTTTACGCTGACGGCCCTCGGGATCCTGGTCGTGGTCCTCTTCGCAGTTCTTGCCCGCCGGGTGGAGGAGTTCTGGGACCACATCAAGCAGGGCGCGATCGTGCTGGCGACTCCGACCGCCTACCTGCGCACAGTTGCCTCGTGGCAGGGCGTGGGCTGGGTGATGCGCTTCGCCTCCTACTGGTTCTTCCTCGAGGCCTTCCACATCGGCGGCTCGTTCCAGAACGTGCTGCTGGTTATGAGCGTGCAGACGATCTCCAACCTCCTGCCATTGACCCCCGGCGGCGCGGGCGCGCAGCAGGCGCTGCTGGTCGCGACACTGGTGGGGCCGGGGCCGATCGCGGTGCTCACCTACTCGGTGGGCCAGCAGATCGCGATCGCCGCCTGGACCGTGGTGCTCGGAGCCGTCGCCCTGATCGTCGTCTTCCGCACCACCGACTGGCGCCGTCTGATCCGCAGCGCGAGCCGCGAGGCTGGGCAGCAGGCGTAGCCCTTAGCTGCTGTCCCGCGTGGCGCAAAACCGACCGTCTATGCCGGTAAAGCGCCAAGCACCCGACGCCCGGGAGTGCAGGCGCGCACGTCGGCCCGGCGCAGCCAGGCGAACCGAATCGGCCTCGCCTTCACCTGGCGTGGCGGTCCCTCGCCACCGGCCGGCCCGTGGCGAGCACGCGTTCGAGCGTGTCGAGGGCGAACGAGACATCGTCCGAACTGTTAAAGAAGTGAATCGAGAACCTCGTCGATCCGAAGCGCGGGGAGACGATCACTCCCGATTGATTCATCCACGCAGCCACCTGCTCGCCGTCGCGCTCGGGGAAACGTGCGGTGACGATGCCACTTCGCCGCTCATCCTCGCGTGGCGTGATCACCTCGGCTCCCAGGTGTTCGAGCCCCTCGGTGAGCGTCGAAGCCAGTTTTAGGTTGTGCTCGAGGATCCGATCGGCGCCGATCATCGAGATCTGCCTGATCGCGGCCGCCAGCGCAACGCCGGCGGAGTAGGACATGGTCGCGTAGTGGAGTCTCTCGACCACCGACGAGTCCAGTCTGAGCGAAGAGGCGTGCAGCAACCAGGGGTCGACCGCACTCTTCCATCCGACGAAGGGAGGGTCGAGCCGCTCGAGCAGCCGCTCGCCGACGTAGCAGAGCGCCGCGCCAAAGGGTCCGCAGAGCCACTTGTAGCCCGCGCACAGCAGCGCGTCGATTCTCACGCTGGAGAGATCAATCGGAACCGCCCCCAGCGATTGCGAGGCATCGACGATCAGCAGGGCGCCGTTGGTCTCGGCCAACTCCGAGAGCTCCTCGAGCTGGTAGCGAAAGCCGGTCGAGTACTGGACGTGGCTGACGCTGATTGCTGCGGTTCGCTGGTCGACGGCCTCAGCGAGCCCCTCGAACGAGAGCTTGGCCGGGTCCCCGGCCGCTGAAACCAGGCGGACCTCCGCCCCGGTGTCTCGCGCGACCCTCATCCAGGGATAGGTGACGGTGGGGAACTCGAGGTCGATCGAGACCACATTGCTGCCGCTCTCTGGACGCAGCGACCAGGCGACCTGCGAGAGCGCCTCAGTGACGCTTGTCGTCACCGCGACCTGTTCGGCCGGTGCGCCGAGCAGCGCGGCACCCTCACGGCGCGCCTGCTCGAGGACGCCCACCTCGGTCGGCTCATCGAACCAAGTGGTGCCATACAGGCCGAGCTGGCGCTGGAACTTCTCCTCCTCGGCCAGGGCGCTCCGCGACATTAGACCGATCGAGGCCGTGTTCATGTAACAGATCTCGTCGAGTGAGGGGAATTCGCCCGCGGGGGCCAGCGAGGCGTCCACGTTCTCCTCCGACATCGCCACGCAGTATCTCGCGGCGACTTGCGAACAGCTGCTTCCCATGGAAAGCGGCATAGCCGCTTTTCGTCCAAAAGCGAGGGCCAGGCGTTGCGACGGTCGATGCGGGCGCTTTCCCTACGCCGCGCACGGATCACGCATCCCTTCAGGATCCAAAAAGGGTCCGCACGACGCTCACACTGCCATCACGCACCGTGAGTACGTCGATCCCGCGGACCGGCCCCGAACTTCGCGTGGATCTCCACCGCCTCGTCGGGGATCTCCTTGACGAAGTCGGCGCGCCAGTGCCACTGGTCGCCGGCGCCGTAGACCTCGTCGAACGCGCTCTGGATCGCCGGGCGCGGCATCGGCGCCGGGCCGTGCAACAGCGGCTCCGGAAGGGCATCCAGCAGCGGTGCCATCGCCGCGGCGGCCGCCTCCTCGTCGGCGCCCGCGTAGCACCACACGACCCCGCAGACCTTGCGCAGGTGGATCTCCTCGGGGAAGGGCGGGCCCGGCGGGACCGAGCCGAAGAGGAAGAAGCCGTTCAGCTCGCGCGGCGCCTTGGGGAGGAAATCGCGGTAGGCCGAAAGGACCTCCGCTCCCTGCTCGACCGGCCAGAACGTCGGTCCGGCGACAACCGTTTCAACCTCATGAAGGCGGAACAGGAAGGAGGTGACGACGCCGAAGTTGCCTCCGCCACCGCGGATGGCCCAGAAAAGGTCGGGATTCTCGTCCGCGCTGGCGCGCACTTGCTCGCCGCTCGCCAGAACGAGGTCGGCCTCGAGCAGGTTGTCGATCGCGAGCCCGCACTTGCGGGTCAGATGGCCGAGGCCGCCGCCCAGGGTGAGGCCACCGACCCCCGTCGTCGAGATGATTCCGCTCGGCGTCGCGAGCCAGTGCTCGTTCGTTGCTCGGTCGACGTCGCCCCAGGTGCCGCCGCCGCCGACCCGAACCGTGCGCGCCTCCGGATCGACCTCGACGTCACGCAGCAACGAGAGATCGATCACGACACCGTCGTCGCAGGTTCCCAGCCCAGCGCCGTTGTGGGAGCCGCCGCGGACCGCAACTCGTGGTCGCGAGCGAACCCCACAGCTGCGGCCACGTCGTCGGGGTTCGCACAGCGGGCGATCAGCGCCGGCCGTCTGTCGATTATGGCTTTGAAGACCTTGCGCGCTTCGGCGTACTCACCATCCTCGGGCCCGATCAGCGTTCCGGTGAATCGGCCCAGCTCTTCACGTGCGGTGCTTGAGGGTGTGGTCCCAGTGCTCATTCCGTCCTCCTGATTCGAGTCTGTTGTTGCCGGGAGTGTTTTTCGTCCAAACCCGGTGATCCGACCAAACGGAACGGCGGGATCGGGAGTCAGGCGCGGGGAGAGGCGATTAGGTCGAGCCATGCGGTCTGCGGACCCGCTCCCGCTGAACTCGCGGAACGCTCCTGCGACTGCGTTCGCGACGCCACCCGGCCTCAGGCGGATCGGCGAGAACGAGCCGCCCTCCGGTTGGGATTCGAAACTCGTAGTGGCCGTTCGTGAGTGTTACCGCTGGTCCCTTCATTGCTCATTCCTTGCTCGTCCTTGCTGCGCTGTCTGATCGGGATACGGGAACCACTTGCAGCGGGATTCGGAGGTGTGCGCAAAATCACGCTGGTAAGCACGCGGAACGTCTCCGGGTTAACCGGGCGAGGTATCTCGCCGAAAGTTCCGCTTTCCATGCAAAGCGCCGCTTCTCGTCCAAAGCAGCACTCCGCCGCAGCTTGGCAACCTCAGAGAGTGACCTGCGGAGTGACATGGGCCGCCAGCAACTCGATCTGGCGCCGCTCGTCGCCAAGGGGCCAGAAATGCACTCGCCGGCATCCCGCCTTCGCGTAGCGGGACAGGAGCTCCGCGCACTTCTCGGACGAACCGACGCAGACCTGCCCGCGGAGTTCTGCCGCGTCCCGCTTCAGAAGCGGTGCGAGGACCTCGTTCAGCATTCTTTCCTCCTCTGACTGGCTCTCGGTCACCCAGGTCCACATCGTGACCAACGCATTGGGGAAGTCATCCATGGGCCTTCCTTGCGTCCCCAGCTCACGCCGGAGGAACTGCGTGGCGGCGTCAAACCGCTCGGGCGTAGTGTTGTAGGCGGAGGCAAGCCAGCCGTCGCCGGCGCGCGCAACTCGGCGCAGACCTGCTTCCGAGCCCCAGCTCCCTATCCATAGGGGAATACCACCGGCTTGCCGCGGTGGCGGCGAGAGCCGAGCTTGGGGTGGGGCGAAATACCTTCCAGGGTCCGTCCATGCGTCGCCGCGCAGCAGCGCCCTGAGCATTGCGATCGCCTCGTCGAGGCGTTTCCACCGGTCCTCGAAGGGCACCCCCAGCGCGTCATAGTCACGCCTTGAAGAGCCCGGTCCGACGCCGGCGACGACGCGCCCATCGGAGAGGACATCGAGTGCGGAGAGCGCTTTGGCGAGCGGCACCGGTCCGCGCAGGACAGCCAACGAGAGTGTCGTCGCCAGGACCATGTCGCCTGAGCGCTCGACCATCGCGGCGAGGGCGGTGGGACCGTCAAGCCAAGGCGTCGAATAGACGAAATGGTCATTCGCCGAGACCGCCGCAAACCCGCACTCCCGAGCGGCGTCCACGGTTCGCTCAAGGCGCTCCCACGAGAGACCTTGGTCGCCGAAGTCCATCAATGGCAGGTGGACGCCGAAATCCATTCCGGCCATAGCGTTGCAATCTGGGGGCGAGGGTCCCCCCAGGGCTGTCCGTAAGGACTGCCGGCGAGCGGAAAGCGTCAGCTTCAGCGCCGATTGAGAACCGCTGCTTTCCATGCAAAGCGGCTATCTCGCATCGCAGCTAACCGAAGGGGGCGTCCGCTGGGTCGTGAGGGAATCCACCAGCGCCAGGAGGTTCCTCGCCCGGCGGGAACTCGTAGTGGTCCCGGCCCGGCAGCGTCTCCAGCGGGACCAGGGCAGGATCGTCCTCGAGGTTCAGCCGGATGCTCGAGGCCGCGGCGACCTCCGCCGGTCCGCCGGTGCGGACGATTCGATCCCAGCGAATCCCAGGTCGATAGAGCCAGTACGTGATCCGGACCGCGCCCCCGGCCGAGCGTTGATCCACCACCGAGGTGAACTCCGTGACCCTGCGGCCCGACGCGGTGAGGCCGGGTTCGTCACCGGGCGCGGCACAGCTCGCCTGCCTGCAGTAGCGGAAGTCGACCGGCAGCTCGCCGGCGACGGCCGCCGGCTCGGGCGCCAGGTAGCGGACCACCTTCGCCAGTGAGAAGCCGTAGGCGAGGGCCAGCGGATTGCGGCCGCAGGGCACCGGGTAGCGCGGGGCGCAGGCGATCCGGCGCGCGAGCATCTCGCCGAGCTCGCGGTCGGCCCGCCGTGGCGGTGAGGCCACCAGGGCGGCGATCGCGATCACGATCAGCAGGCCGATCATCCCGCCCAGAGCGAGGTACTCGACCGAGGCGCCGCCCCGGCGTCCGGCTGTGGGGATGTCCGGCACCGGCGCACGCTCTCCCGTCCGGCGTGCCGCATGTCGCGCGGGCCGTGCCGAATCCCCGGCCAAGGAGTAACCCGGTCTATGATCGACGCATGGAAGGCTTTGGCGGACTGTTCGGAGATCCGGAGGAGATGCGGCGCCGCATGGAGGAACTCCAGGAGCAGATGGCGGGAGCCCAGAAGGTGGCGTGGGCCGACAACGCGATCAAGCTCGCCGTCGAGATGACGGTGGCGGCGATCAGCTCGCTCGACCTGACCGGGTCCAGCGACGAGCAGGCCGTTCAGGTACGCGACGCGATCCGGATCGTCTTCCCGGAGGCCGTCACTCTGGTGCGGGAGGCCCGGGAGGGCCTTCAGGACTAGCCAGCCTGATCCAGTGGGCCTGCCGGAACCCTCCGTCAGCAATACGGCCTTGGTCACGGGCGCGTCATCCGGGATCGGGGCGGCGATAGCGGCCGAACTCGCCTCTCGCGGCTTCTCGCTGATCCTGGTGGCGCGCCGCGAGGAGCGGCTGCTCAGCCTGGCGACGGAGCTCTCATCGGAGCACGGCATCGACGTAGAGGTGATCGCCGCCGACCTCGCCGACGAGGGGGAGCGTGACCGTCTGCAGCAGGAGCTCGGCGGCCGCGGTCGGGCCGTCGAGGTGCTGGTCAACAACGCCGGCTTCGGGCACCAAGCCGACTTCGCGCGGAGCCCGCGGGAGCGGATGGTGGAGATGGTCCGGGTTAACGTCGAGGCCGTGGTCGACCTGACCAGCCGCTTCATCGGACCGATGGTGGAGCGAGGCAGGGGGAGCGTCATCAACATCGCCTCGACCGCCGCGTTCCAGCCACTACCCGGCTCGGCGGTCTACGCGGCGAGCAAGTCCTTCGTGCTCTCCTTCAGTGAGGCGATCCGGACGGAGCTGCGCGGCACGGGCGTCACCGTCACCGCGGTGTGCCCGGGACCGGCCAAGACCGAGTTCACCGAGGTCGCCGGCGTCGGTGGAGTCGAACAGCGGACTCCGGGCGCCGTCTGGACGAGCGTGGAGGAGATCGCGCGCCAAGCGGTGGATGGCGCAAGGCGGGACAAGCGAGTCGTCGTGCCCGGCATGCTGAACCGCGCCAGCGCAATCGTGGGCCAGCACAGCCCCAGGGCTGTCGCGCTCCCCCTGATCAGCCGGGTCTGGCGCAACCTCTAGGGAACGCATGCCCACCCTCGAGGCTCGCGGCATCGAGATCGTGTGGAGCGAGCGAGGAGAGGGCCCGCCAATCCTGCTCGTCCACGAGACCGCCGCCAACGGCGCGGTCTGGGACGCCGTCGGCGAGGCGCTCGCTCCGCGGGCCCGCGCGATCAGCTATGACCGGCGCGGCTGGGGAGCCTCCACCGTGCCCGAGGGCTACCGGCGGACCACGGTGGAGGAGCAGAGTGAGGACGCCGCGGTCCTGCTCGAGTCCGCGAAGGCGGCGCCGGCGGTCGTCGTCGGTGCCGGCATCGGAGCGATCGTGGCGCTCGATCTCCTGCTCCGCCGCCCCGACCTCGTCGCGGGGACGCTGCTGGTCGAGCCACCCGTCCTGCAGCTCCTCCCGATGGCCACCGAGGCGCTCTCCGGCGACCGGGGGCGCCTGGAGGTGGCTGCCGGCGCGGGCGAGGACGTGATCGACCTCTACCTGTCGGGTGGCCTGCAGGCGCTCGGAGGGGGCGTCAGCCGGCTCCCGGCTGAGCTCATCGCGGCCGCCCGCGAGCGGCCAGCGAGCGTGGTCGCCGAGATGGGGATCGCCACCGGGTGGAGGGTGCCGCTGCCGAGCCTCGGCTCCGCCGAGCGCCCAAGCACGATCGTCACCGCTCTCTCTACGCCGCCGCTCCTTCGGGACGCTTCCGCCGCGCTCGCCTCTCGACTCGCCCGCAGCTCCGCCAGGGAGCTGGACTCGGGTCAGGCTGCGCCGCACGTCGGCGCGCCGGACGACGTGGCCGCGCTGGCGCTCGAGCTCACTCCGTAGCCGGGAGCGGCTCCGCCTCGATCTCGATCACGCCCCCGCGGCGGGCCAGCACCGCGCCGCTCTCCAGCAGGACCGCGATGATCGCCGTCGGGATCGCCGCCAGCACGGTCACCACGGCATCGGTCCAGAACGCGGCTCGCCCACGCCCGGTGCCTGGGCGAAGGCGCCCAGAGGCGGCCTCGGAGGCGAAATCGCGGTGGAAGGTGAGCAGGTTGAGCAGCGTCTGCCACATCGACGCCATTCCGGGGCCGGCGAGGTGGCGCACGCGGCGGAGCTCGAGCCCGCGGCGGGCGAGCAGCAGGGATGCGGCCCTGCGAGTCGGCTCGATGCCATGACCGCCCGGTCGGAGGGCCGCCCAGTTCTCGGCCCCCAGCCAGGCCTGCAGGCTGGCCGCGTTTGCGGCCCGGAAGGCGACCCGGCCATTCCGCCGCTCGGCCTTGGCGAGCAGCCTCTCGGCTGCGGCGTCCGGGGTGGGGACCGCTCCGCGCGTGAGGACCAGACCGCAGTTCTCGCAACGGTCGATCACCTGGTCCTCGCGTGTGCCGTAGCCCTGGGTCTCGATCCAGACGAAGAGGGGCTCGCCGCAGGCGGGGCAGCGCGGCGTCGCCGGGCTAGCCGCGTCCTCGAGGCTGACGGCGCGCCGCCGCCGTGCTCCCAGTCCGATCGGCATCGGGCTCAGGCCTCGACCCGAAGCGGCGATTCGACGCCCTCGACGTTCCAGCGCACCTCGAAGCGGTCGAGGCCGCCGAGGAAGTCCTTAGGATCGAAGGCCTGGGAGGGCGCCAGTGCGCCGCGTCCTTCAAAGCCGCGTCCCGCCGCAATGATCGCTCCGTCTGCGATCGCCGCGGCGGTGAGCCCATAGACGTCCTTGCCGCTGATCACTCCCCTCCGCTCGACCTCGCCACACTTGGCCTCGCAGACGATCATCCAGCCCATCCCCTCGCGCTGCCCCGCCGTGGGCCCCTCGGGAAGACGAGAGACCACAGCGCGAGCCAGGCGCTTCAGGGGCGTCCTCATGGCCAGGCCGGCCGGCCGCACCATGGCAGCGGTGAGTGGGGCGAGCCGCTCGCTTCCGAACGCCGAGGCGTTCAGGGTCGTCCGGACGTTTCGGGTGTGGATGTGGCGGGGCACGGTGATCTGTTCTCCAGACGGGTACCGGATCATGCGCCGGCGACCCACCGGCGCCGGGAACTCGAAGGTGCCTGCCTGCGCCTGGCCGCCCGCCCCCACCCAGGTCCCCTCTCGCCATTCCACGCCGCGCTCGCTGATGATCTCGAGCGTGGTCCGGGCGGTCCCCTGGCTCGGGGTGAATCCCCGCCAGCAGTAGTTGATCGAGAGCTCGTCGAGCTCACCCAGGCTGTCGGCCGTGAGCGAGGCGATCATGTCCCCGGGTACGAAGTCGAAGCCCATCGCGGGGATCACCGCAACCTTTGCCTCGGAGGCGCCGGGGCCGTATCGCTCGAAGGCCAGCTTCATGTAGGGCTGCTCGCCGGTCGTGTCGAGGTAATGAGTTCGGGTCTCGACCGCGGCGGCCAGGACCGGCTCGCCGTAACGGACGAAGGGCCCCGCGCAGTCGGCGACGACCGCGCAATCGGCGAGCAGCGCGCGTAGCGAGGCCGGGTCGTCGAGGGTCGCTTCCTTGACGGCGACCTCACCCTCGAGCTCCGACGCGAGCGCATCGAGTTTGCGGCGGTTGCGCCCGGAGAGCACTAGGTCGGCCCCGGCGTTCGCGAGCTCGGCAATCACGAGACGGCCGGTGTACCCGGTGGCTCCGTAGACGGCGATCGGCCCCTGCTGACCGGAGTTAAGCGGCATCGCGGCCAAGATACAGTCCCGCTGGTTGGAGGCCTCGACCCCCCAGAGCTCGCTGCCAAGCAAAGATGAGCTGCTCGCCTTCCAGGCTCGCTGGATGCGCCCGGCAGGGATCTGCGCGATCCTCGGCGCCCTGATCATCGCCGTCTCGCTGCCGCTGCAGCCCTCCACCGGGGGCGACAGCGACGCCGAGCGGCTCACCACGTTCCACGACCAGTCCACCGAGCTGATCGTCGGCCAGGGAATCCTGATCGGGCTCGGCATCCTGCTCTTCATCCCGTTGCTCTACGTGCTGATCCGCTCGGTCGTGGGCCGGACGGAGCGCGTGCGGCGTCGGATGGTTGCGCTGGCTTTCGTCGGACCCGTGCTGTTCTCGCTCTCGGGCCTGCTCGTGGCGATCGGCCTGAGTGACGTCGCTGACAAGTTCGTCGAGCAGGCTCCGGCCAAGGAAAGGCAGGCGCGCGCGCAGGCGGTCGCCGCTCCCAAGGCGACGACGACGCAGCCGAGCAAGGCCTCAGGCACGACCACCGCTGAGTCGACGACCACGACGCCGCAGTCGACGACCACCACGCCTAGGACGCCCGAGCAGGCCGCGAGCAAGGCGCGCGATGACCTCGCCAGCGACCTGCTCGACAACTCCAGCCTGCTCCAGGCTGGATCGTTGATCCGCTTCATCGGCCTGTTCTCCCTGGTCTTCGCCCTGTTCTACATCCCCCTCTGGTGCATGCGAACGGGCTTGCTCACACGGTTCTGGGCGATTCTCGGGCAGGCCCTCGGCGTGTCCCTGTTCCTGGTTCCGGTCGGGATCTTCGGCCTGGTGCTCTGGTTCGCGGCCGTGGGACTGATGCTGGCTCGCTGGTGGCCGGCCCCCTTACCGCCGGCCTGGGACGCGGGCGAGGCGATCCCCTGGCCGGGTCGCGACGCCATCGGCCCGACCCCGGAAGAACGCGGCGAAGCGGGCACGGTCGAGGGCACCGGCCGGGAGGTCTCGCAGCAGCCGTTGCCCGAGAACGGACAGCCGGATCAGCCGCCCGAGCCGCCCTACGGCGAGACTCAGGGGCAGCGCCGCAAGAAGCGCAAGCGCCGGGGCTAGAACTTGGGCGGCGGAGGCGCCGCCATCAGCTCGACCCGGTGGCCGCCGGGGGCGATGGCGAAGGCGCGATCGGCGCCCCATAGCTGGCGGGTGTCCTCGACCTGGAAGCCGGCGTCCCGCAGGCGCTGCTTGGCCTTGGCGTGGTCGGCGACGACGACCGCGGCGTGCCCGAGCGCCGGCGCGGTGTGGCCCTCTGTGAGGATCAGGTGGATCTGAGTGCCGTCGTGCTCTAGCCAGCGGACGGAGTTGCCGAGCACGTCGGCCGCGGGGACCTCCTCGAAGCCGAGCAGGCTCCAGAACTCGATCGAGCGATCGGCCTCATCCGGCGGGATCTCCAGCGAGACGTGATGGAGCACGGCGCCAGCATCTCAGACCGCGGGAGCTAGAAGATCGAGAGCCAGCGTCGGCGGGATCGCTCCCGATCCGCCTGCCGCGCGATCAGGCCGAGGGCCAGCAGCCCGAAGCCGACGAGGGCGAGCCCGCCGACCGCCATGCCGGTCATCGGGAGCGTGTTGGCGCTGCCTGCCGCATCCGGGGAGGCGACCGCGGATGACTCGGAGTTCGCCGAGCCGCTCGAGCCCGACGAGGAAGCGCCGCCCCCGCCCCCTCCGCCGCCGCTGCTCGAGCTCAGCACTCGGATCGTCGCCTGCATAACCGGGTGGATCGTGCAGATGTAGCTGAACGTCCCGGCCTGATTGAAGGTGTGGGAGGCGCTCTGCCCGTTGTTCAGATCGGGCGTCTTGAAGCTCCCGTCGTCGGCCGTGGCGTTGTGCGGCGCCTGACCGGTGTTGTGCCAGGTGACCGTGTCACCGACGGCGATGGACACGGATGTCGGGGAGAAGAAGAGATCGCCCATCGTGACGCTCGCCGAGGCTGACTTGCGGGCGCCGCCGCCGGAGCCGTCCGCGGGCGACCCTCGGCCAAGTCGCGTGGACGGCTCTCCGGAGCTGCTGGCGGCCTCGCTCGGAATTCCCGGGGCTGGCTCCGGCGGCGGCGCCTCGGGCGGATTCTGCTTCGGCTGGTTGTTTGGCGGGCCCGCCGGTGGTGGCGGAACCGGTGTGGGCGTTGTCGCCGTTGTCGTCGTCGTGGCGTCCGTGGTCGTGCCGGCGTCCTGCGCGACTGAGATCGCGGGGATGGCGCAACTCAACGCCAGGACGAGTGTCCCGCTCGCCAGAGCTCTTGCTCCCTTCATCCTCCGCATCGTACGCAGCATTGACTCATGGTCAACTACGAAGTGTCGAGGTTCTTGGATTGCTCAGCCCAGGGCGCTGACGCCCGGCGGGGCGTCGGAGGGGGCCGGCTCCGCCTCGGCGGCGACCCTCTTCCGGTGGGTGCGGATCTCGCTCATGATCCGCTCGAGCCGTGGCTCGGTCGAGGCGTCGACGTGCGTCATCGCCGCGGCGATTGCCGGATGGACGGAGGCGATCCGTTCCTGCATCGCCTGGGCGACCGCCCGGTAGGTGGGATGGCCCTCGCGCCCGGAGCGCAGCTCGATCAGGTGCATCGCCTCGCGGGCGTTCAGGTCCAGCAGGTAGCGGATCCGGTAGCCGAGGCAGAGCGCGTAGGGCGCCGCATCGCCAAGGCCGGCCTCCGCCAACCGGTCGTGCTCGGTGCGCGAGATCTCCAGTGCCCGCTCGTACTCCGACCCCGCTCCTGCCTCGCGGACCTCGTCGGGGATTCCGGCGCCGAGGTCGGGGCTGAGGCGCTGCCACTGGCAGGTCAGCATCCGGTGACGCTGCAGGTCGCGAAAGCCGCCGTAGTCAGAGACGATCTCGAAGCGGTAGCGGACCGCCTCCCAGCCGCGGCCCGGGCGGTGGCGGCGGTTCGGCCTCTCACCGACGAGGTCGGCGATGATCTCGGCCTGCTCGTCTGGCGGCAGGGTGCGCACGCGGTCGAGGATGGCCCGCTCGGAGGTGCCGGCCGACTCGAAGAGCGAGGCCGCGATCAGCTCGTCCTCGGAGCCCTCGACGTCGATCAGCTCGACCGACGGCGCCATCTCGTCGCCCACTGAGCGGTCGAGACCCATCCGCGCGACCCAGCGCTCGGCCGCCTCCCGGCGTCCCTCCAGGTAGGAGATCCACTCACCACCGCGGTCCGGCCGGTCGACCCGGGCGACGAAGCTCGGCATCACCTTCTTGAGCTCCTCCAGGATCATCGCGGCGAAGTGGCGAGCCTCGGGCAGGGGCGAAGCCAGCATGCGCAGCAGCATCTGCTCGTAGGCCTGGCCCGAGGCGAAGATGCCGACGTGGCTCAGGGTCGAGGCGGGCAGCAGTCCGCGCAGCAGGTCGAGCGCCTTGGCCTTGATCGACCGCTGCCAGGCCGCCTCGGGCTCATCGCCTCGCGGCCAGCGCTCGGCGGCCCACTCCTGCACCTGGACGAGGGAGCGCGCGTAGATCCCGAACAGCTCCTCCATCGCCCGCCCATATTCGGGTCCGAGCTCGTCGTCGCGGTAGAAGCGGTAGCCGCCGCCCGCCGACTCGGGCAGAGGCCGGTCGTAGGGGATGTAGCGGGTGGACTGCTCGAGATAGGCGGCGAGGCGGCCGCGCTGGAGCACCTTGGTGAGGATGTTCGAGACCCACTCGCAGGCGACGTGGGCGCCACCGACCTGGGCGATCGAATCGTCCCCGTATCCCATGAACACCCGCTCGTAGAGGCCCGCGGCGCGCTCGCCCTCCTCGCCCTCGAACGGCCGACCGCCCTCCGGGACGTCGGCGGCGAACTCCTCCAGGTAGAGGCGGCGGGCTGTCCCGGAGTAGCGCGAGTAGCGGGCGAAGAGCGCTCCCTTGATCGTCTCGGGCAGGTTGACCAGCGCGAAGACGGGACGATCGAGGTTGGTGAAATGGGGCGAGAGGAGTCTGCGTTCCTCCTCTGTGAATTCCTCGACGGGGTAGCGCACGGGCTGGCCAGCCTAGCTCTATCCCCAGATCGATTGGGCGATCAGGACGGCCACCACGGCGATCGCGGTGGTCCACGCCACGGCCTGCGCCGCGAGCTTCGAGTCGAGGCCGTAGACGTGGGCGACCAGGAGCGTGTTGATGCCGCAGGGCATCGCCGCCAGCAGCAGGTAGGGCCCGGGGAGGTCGATGAAGGGGAGCGAGAGCAGGAGCAGCAGCCCGGGCGCGACCACGAGCCGGAGCAGGATCGCCGCGCCGATCGGTGGATGGAAGGGCGAGCCGATCGAGACCCGCCGCGCCTCGGTCTCCTCTGCCAGCACCGCCCCAACCGCGAAGAAGCCGATCGGCAGCAGCGCGATCACGAAGCCGCGCGAGATGTCCACCAGGACATCGGGCGCCAGGGAGTTGGGGACGAGCAGCCCGGCGACCGCGGCGTAGAGCGAGCGGATTCCGCGTGAAGTAGGCGATCAGCCGCTCGCGGAATCCCTCTCCGACCTTGGTCCCGAAGGCCGCACCGGTGCCGAAACCGAGCAGGAGCAGCGCCGGTGACGAGACGACGACGTCGTAGACGACGGCCTCGCCGAGCGCGTCGAATCCGAGCAGCGAGGCGACGAGCGGATAGCCGAGGTAGCCCGAGTTCGCGATCAGCGTCGCCGTGATCAACGATCCGGCCGCGGGGCGCTCCAGCCGCAGCAGCCGGGTGCCGACGAGCCAGGCGATACCGGACGCGGACAGGAGGGCCACCCACCCGATCACCAGGCCTCCGGCCTCGTCGGTGTTGATGTGGGTGCGGGCGAGGTTGAAGAAGACGACGAACGGGATCAGCGTGTAGAGCGAGATCACCAGAGCCCGTCGCGCCCAGCCAACCGCGACGGCCGGCCAGCGGCGCTCGGCGGCCACCCCCGCGCTGCCGGAGACCGCGATGGCGACGATGGTCAGCAGGACGCCCAAGCGCCGCCATCCTCGCGGAAGCGGACTGCCCAGGCCTTGGCGGCTTTCTGAACAGCAGCTCCTGAGCTGACGGCAGCTAGATCGTCGTCGTCAGCGAGCCGGCCGCGTGCGAGGCCCAATCGATCAGCGGCGAGGGGGCGACGCCGAAGACGATCGTGGCCGCACCGCAGATCAGGGCGGAGCCGACGATCAAGGCGCAGCGGCTGGCCCCCCGCGGCACCGCATCCGCTTCAGGGGACCCGCCCGCGATGGCGGGCATCGCCCCGGCCTGGGCGGGGGGCGGTGCGGCGCTCGGCTCCGGCCACATCCAGACGGCGGCGAGCACCCGCAGGTAATAGGCGAGCGAGACCATCGTGCCGATCACGATGGCGACCCCGAGCCAGGTGTAGTCGCCGTCGACAGTCGCCTCGATCAGGAACAGCTTGCCCATGAACCCCGAGGTGCCCGGCAGCCCGGCGAGGGCGAGCATCGCGATCGTCAGCGGCCAGGCCAGCAGCGGGCGCGAGCGGCCGATGCCGGCGAGCGCCCCGATGTCGTCGCCACGGTCGGTCTCGCGTTCCCGGGCGACCACCACGGCGAAGACGGCCAGGTTCATCAGCGTGTAGGCCGCGAGGTAGAAGACGAGCGCCTCCAGGCCCTTCTCGGTCGCCACCACCACACCGGCGAGCATGTAGCCGGCCTGGGCGATGCCCGAGTAGCCCAGCAGCCGCTTCAGGGAGTCCTGGCCGAGTGCACCGATGTTGCCGACGGCGATCGAGATGACCGCGAGGGCCGCCAGCGCTGGCTTCCAGTCGTCGGCGATCGGGCCGAGGGCCACCTCGAAGAGCCGCGCCAGAGCGATGAAGGCTGCGGCCTTGGTCGCCACCGCCATGAAGGCGGTGATCGGGGTCGGCGCACCCTGGTACACGTCCGGCGTCCACTGGTGGAACGGGGCCACGGAGGTCTTGAAGGCCAGCCCGGTGGCGACCATCGCCGTGCCGATCAGCACGATGGTGTCGTTGCCGTTGTCTCCCGCCAGGCCCTTCGCGATCCCGGCGAAGTCGGTCGAGCCCGACCCGCCGTAGAGGAGCGCGAAGCCGTAGAGGACGGTCGCCGAGCCGATCGAGCCGATCACCAGGTACTTGAGGCCCGACTCCAGCGAGCGCTCCGTGCGCCTGGCCGAGGCGCAGAGGACGTAGAGCGGGATGGAGAGCAGCTCGAGCGCGACGAAGAACGCGATCAGGTTCTGGGCCTGCGCGATCAGCGTCATGCCGAGAACCGAGCCGAGCAGGAGCGAGTAGAAGGCGCCGAAACCCGCTTCCTCGGCTGCGGGCTCGCGGATGGCGAGGACGACCGCGATCGCCGCAGCCAGGCAGGCGATCAGGGTGGCCGCGAGGCCAAAGGCGTCGAGCCGCAGCGCCCCGGCGACCAGGTCCTGGTTCGACCCCCATTGCCAGATCGAGAGGCCGGCCGTCGCCCCCAGGACCGCGATCGTCAGGTAGGCCATCCCGAAGCGGCCCAGCCGCGGAATCAGCCCGACCATCAGGACGAGGACCAGCCCCGCCGTCAGCGCGATCACGGGCGAGAGCCCGGCGTAGTCGATATGGGGAGCGTGGAAGGTCACCGCTCGGCCACCTGGGTCGGCGCATCTGCGGTGGGGCTGAGTTGGCCGCTGACGGAGTGATCGGCACGGTGCAGGATCAACCCGGGCCAGAGCGCGAGTCCGACGATGCAGGCGATCAGGCCTCCGAGGATCCCGCCGCGGACGATCCCCACATCCCGCGACTCGATCCCGTCGGGCTTACGGTTGTGCATCGCGTGCTGGTAGAGGCGAAGCGCGTAATAGGCCGCCAGCGCGATGCCGATCGCGGCCACGAAGGCGTACACGATCTTCTCCTGGAAGATCCCGTTGAGGATGTAGAACTCGCCGATGAAGTTGGCGGAGCCGGGCATCGCCAACAGCGCGAGCGTCGCGATCAGGAACAGGGCCGCGAGGACGGGGGCCCGCGTCGCCAGACCGCCCATCCGGCGGATGTCGTCGGTCCCGGCCCGCTCGACCAGGAGCACCGCGATGAGGAGCAGCGGGGCCACGACCAAGCCGTGGTTGACCATCTGGAGGACGGCGCCGTCAGCCCCGTCGGGCCGCAGGCTGAAGATGCCGAGCGTGATGAAACCGAGCTGCGCCATCGAGGAGTAGCCGAGGATCAGCCTGGCGCTCGTCTGGGTGAACGCCATCACCGACCCGTAGAGGATCGAGGCCACCGCGATCACCAGGATCACCTCCTGGAAGTGGTTGGTCGCGGCCGGGAAGATCGGCAGCACGATGCGCAGGAAGCCGTAGGCGCCGACCTTGGAGAGGACCCCGGAGAAGAGGGCGAGGGCCGGGAGGGGCGCCACCCGGTAGGCGTCCGGCATCCAGGCGTGCAGCGGGAAGGCCGGCATCTTCACCAGGAAGGCCGCGGCGAAGAACCAGAAGATCCAGTACTGGCTGCCGGTGCCGAGCGGATCGGCGGCCAGGTGCTGGATGTTGAAATCGGGGGTACCGCCGTCTGCCGCCAGGACCCCAGTGGCGATCGCCCCCGCGAGCATCAGCAGCGAGCCGACCAGGGTGTAGATGAACATCTTCAGGGTCGCGGCCTGGGGCCGGATCGGTCCCTCGCCCTCCTCGGGACGCCCCTCGTGCTCCGTCCCCCAGCTCCCGAAGAGGAAGTAGAACGGGATCAGCATCAGGTCGAAGAAGAGGACGAACAGGATCAGGTCCTGGGCGAGGAAGGCGCCCAGGACGGCCGTCTCTGCCAGCCCAAACATCAGGAAGTAGAGCCGCGGCCGCTCGGGCGGGTTGAGCGCCGACCAGATCGTCGCGGCGAGCCAGATGACAGCAGTCAGCAAGACGAGGAAGAGGCTGATCCCGTCCACGCCGAGCTGGTATCGCACGCCGAGCGTGGGGATCCAGCTCGCATCGACCGTGTGCTGGAGGCCGCCGGACGGGTCGAACCCGGCCACGACCACGATCGCCATCACGAGGGAGACGAGCGGCCCGACGGCAGCCACCCAACCACCAACACGGGTGGGGAAGAGAGCAGCGACCAGCGCCAGCGTGAGGGGTGCCCAGAGGAGGGTCTCGATCACGACGCCGACCCCTTTTGGTCAGTTCGCATCGCTGTAGCGCCCCAAAGTGACCAAAACCCGATTTCGGTCGACCCCCTCATGACTGGAGTAGGAAGTAGAGGCCGAGGCCGGCGAAGCCGCTGACCAGGAGCAGGGCGTAGGAGCGCACGTAGCCGGACTGGGCCCCGCGGACGCCGGCGCTGGCACCGCGGACCAGGTCGGTCGCCGCGACGACCAGCCCCTGGATGACGTAGCGCTCGAAGACCGAGTTGGCCCAGCGGCCGACGGCGAGGGCCGGCCGGACGATGAGCAGGTCGATCGCCTCGTCGAAGTACCACTTGTTCTCGAGGAAGTCGTGGGCCCATCCGAAGCGCTTCTGCAGCGCCGCCGTCCAGCCGACGTTGCGGATGTAGGCGTAGTAGGCGATTGCGATCCCGAGCACCGAGATCAGCCCACCGATCAGCAGGCCTCGATACGCGGCGGTTGTGGTCGGTCCCTGCTCGTAGAACTTCGAGTCGAGGAAGGACCCGTGCAGGAATCTGTGGACGACGTCATCGACGCCCGGGATCTGCACGAAGCCGGCGAACAGCGCCCCGAAGGCCAGGACGCTCATCGCGATCTTCATCGGCCACTCGCGCTCGGCGATCTGGTGGCTCGGGCCGGGGAAGCCGACGTCGGTGTCCTCCTTCTCGCCAGTCGCGGGGTTCTCGGGCTCAGCGTGGTGGATGTGCCCTTGCTCCAGTTCGCGGGCTTCCTCGACGGGTTCGCCGAAGACGACGCGGAAGCCGATCCGGAACGCGTAGAAGGCCGTCAGCAGCGCCCCGATGTAGCCGCCGATGGTGAAGATCACGTAGAAGCCGCCCCGGTAGGCGGCGAAGTCGAGGATCTCGTCCTTCGAGAACCAGCCCGAGGTGAGCGGGAAGGCAGCGAGCGCCAGGGCGCCGATCAGGAGCATCGCCGAGGTGAACGGCATCGCCCTGCGGAAGCCGCCCATCCGGTCGATGTTCTGGCGGTTGGCCATCGCGCCGATCACCGATCCGGCCGCCATGAACAGGAGCGCCTTGAAGAAGGCGTGGGTCATCAGGTGGAAGAGACCTTCCGAGTAGGCCCCGATCCCGACCCCGACGAACATGTAGCCGATCTGGCTCATCGTCGAGTAGGCGATGATCTTTTTCAGGTCCGTGACGACCAGCGCGATCGTCGCCGCGATCAGGAGCGTGGCGAGACCGATGAAGGCCGCGATGTCGGCGGCGGTCAGCCCGATCTCGAAGAGCGGGTGGAATCGCGCGATCAGGTAGACGCCGGCGGTGACCATCGTCGCGGCGTGGATCAGGGCCGAGACCGGGGTCGGTCCCTCCATCGCGTCGGGCAGCCAGGTATGGAGGGGGACCTGCGCGGACTTGGCGATCGCGCCGACCAGGAGCAGCAGGCAGATCGCGACGACCACCCCCTGGTTGGTGTGGAAGGAGCCGGGCGCCTGGCTGAAGATCGACAGCAGATCGAAGGTCCCCAGCTCTCGGAAGATGAAGAAGGCCGCCAGCACCATCCCGATGTCGCCGACCACGTTGATGACGAAGGCCTTCATCCCGGCCCTGGTCGCCGTGGTGCGCCGGTACCAGAAGCTGATCAGCGCGTAGGAGGCGAAACCGACGAAGGCCCAGCCGACGATCAGCAGCACCAGGTTGCCCGCCAGGACCAGCAGCAGCATCGAGAAGACGAAGAAGTTCAGGTAGGCGAAGAACCGGTTGAAGCCCCGGTCCGAGGTCATGTAGCTGATCGAGTAGAGGTGGATCAGCGTCGATACCCCGCTGACCACCAGGCACATGAAGACCGAGAGCGGGTCGACCAGGACGTTGAGCTGGATGTTCAGACCCGCCGCGCTGGCGTAGTCGTAGAGGGAGGAGGTGTGCTGGCGCGCGTCGACGGGGTCGCCGAGGAGCTGGACCAGGGCGCCGATCGAGGCGGCGAAGGAGAGGCCGATCATCGCCGTCGCGATCCAGCCGGCGCTCCGGCCGGCGAGCCGGCGCCATCCGAGGCTGATGATCAGCGTTCCAGCGAGCGGGAAGGCGAGCACCAGCCAGCCGTACGCGGTCGCGCTCATCGGATGGCGGAGCCCGGGGCCAAGTGCGCCTGGGGGCGCGCGTGGCCGAGCAGGTCGGTGGACGCAGGGCGCAGCCCTTGCTGGTGGCAAGGGCAAGCCCGAGGACGCCGAGATGCGACGGCCATGCGCGTCATCCAGGCGTGCGGGGTCCCGGGCTGCGCCATCTAGCCGCGCAGGCTGCGCAGGTCGTCGACGTTGAGCGGGATTCGCCGTCGGTAGGCCGCGACGATGATCCCCAGCCCGACCACCACCTCGCAGGCGGCGATCACCATCACGATCAGCGCGAAGACCTGCCCGTCCTGATTGCCGAGCGAGCGCGAGAAGGAGAGCAGGGCCAGGTTGCCCGCGTTCAGCATCAACTCGAGGCAGAGCAGGATCACCAGGGGGCTGCGGCGGAGAAGGACGCCCGTCACCCCGACGGCGAACAGCAGCGCGGACAACACCAGATACCAGGTGATGTCCATCAGGCGGGCTCCTGGGGGGCGTTGGCCTCCCCGCTGCGGTGGCGGCCAGCGAGGACGACTGCGCCGACGGCGGCAACCAGGAGGAGAAGTGACGCGGCCTCGAAGCCGATCAGGAAGCGCTCCAGCAGGAGCTTGCCGATCGCCGAGGGGGAGCCGAAGCCGAGGTCGACCGTCGGGCCGCCGGTGTCGATCGCCTGGAGGCTCGAGCCAGTGATCGCGATCGCCAGCTCGACGAAGAGCGCTAGGCCGATCAGAGGCGCGATGAAGCGCTGTCCCGGGATCGGCTCCCAGAGCGGCTCATCGACGTTGCCGACGTAGGCGGCGACGAAGACGTAGAGGACCATCACCGCCCCGGCGTAGACCACGATCTGGGCGGCCGCGATGAACTCGCCCTGCAGCAGCAGGAAGAGCCCGGACAGGGAGATGAGGTGGACGATCAGGGCGAGGACGCTGTAGAAGGCGTTGCGGAGCGCGATCACCGCGATCGCGCCGCCGAGTGCGCCGATCGCTCCGGCGAAGAACGCGACCTCCTTCACTCGCCTTCCCTTCGAAGCGGCGTCCGGTCGATCGGCTCCGCGAGCAGCATCTCCTTGGTGAAGATCAGGTCCGAGCGGTTGTAGTCGGACATCTCGTAGTCGTGGCCCATCGTGATCGCGTCGAACGGGCAGGCAACCTCGCAGTAGCCGCAGAAGATGCAGCGGGATAGGTTGATCTCGTAGACCTCGGCGTAGCGCTCACCTGCGGAGATCCGGTGGTCGGGGTCGTTCTCGGCGGCGACCACCCTGATGCAGTCGGCTGGGCAGGCGGCGGCGCAGAGCGAGCACCCGACGCACTTCTCCAGGCCCGTGTCCTCGAAGCGATGCAGCTTGTGACGGCCGCGGAAGCGCGGGTAGACCGGGGTCTTCTCCTCCGGGTACTGAATCGTCACCGGCCCCTCGAGCACCCGGCCGAATGTGGTGCGCAGGCCCCGGAGTGTCTCGCCGAAGGCGCGGTAGGCGCCGCCGACGCCGCCCGGCCTGGGGCCGCGCTGCACGGAGATCACGTCGCTCTCCCCCTCCAGGTAGGGGAACTCGGTCCAGTCGGTCTTCTCCATGTTGAGCTTCGCCTCCATCAGCTCACCGTCACGATCACCGCAGTGGCCAGGATGTTCAGCGTCGCCAGCGGCAGCATCACCTTCCAGCCCAGAGACATGAGCTGGTCGTAGCGCAGGCGAGGCAGGGTCGCCCGGATCCAGATGAAGAACGCGACCAGGCTGAGGGTCTTCACCACCATCCAGACCGGGTCGAGCCAACCCGGTCCCGGTCCCATCCAGCCGCCGAGGAAGAAGGTGACCGCGATCCCCGAGACGACGAACATCTCGAGGTACTCGGCGAGCAGGTAGGAGCCGAAGCGCATGCCGCCGTACTCGGTCATGTAGCCCTGCACCAGCTCGGCGTCGGCCTCGGGCAGGTCGAAGGGCGCCCGGTTGGTCTCGGCGAAGCCCGCGACCATGAAGATCAGGAAGCCGATGATCTGGGGAACGATGTTCCAGATCGACCCCTGCGCATCGACCACGCTGGTGAGCGACAGCGAGCCGGTCATCAGCACGACACCGAGCAGCGCCAGGCCCATCGAGACCTCGTACGAAATCAGCTGCGCCGCGGAGCGCATCGCGCCGAGGAAGCTGTACTTGGAGCCCAGACGACCAGCCGGCTAGCAGCAGCCCGTAGAACGAGATCGAGCTGAAGGCGAAGAAGTAGAGGACGCCGATCGAGACGTCGATCCCGTAGAGCCCGAGGCCGTTCTGGACGTTGCCGAAGGGCAGGATCGCCAGCGTGATGATCCCGGAGAAGATCACGATCGCGGGCGCGATTGCATAGAGGAAGGGGACGGCCGCATCGGGCCGGAACATCTCCTTGCCGGCGAGCTTGACGATGTCCGCGAGCGGCTGGACGAGTCCGACCGGGCCGACGCGGTTCGGGCCGTAGCGGTTCTGGAACCGGCCGATGAGCTTCCGCTCGACGACGGTCAGTACCGGGACGATCAAGAAGACGCCCAGGAAGATGACGATGGATTTGACGACCATCACCCAGGTCGCCTCAACGAAGTTGACCTCCGCGAGAGGGAGGCTCATCGCTTCGCCACCTGGATCCGGGACGGGACGCCGTTGGTGAGCAGGTTGCCGTTGGCCTCGTCGGTCCCCTCGATCAGGAAAGCCGCGCCCTCGCGCATGCGCTCGCGGATCGCGACGGTGGCCTCGAGGCTGTGGCCGTTGACGGAGACCGTTACCTCGTCGCCGTTTGACAGGTCGAGGCCCTCGGCGTCCTTGGCGGCGAGCTCGAGCTTCTGCTTCGGCATCAGGAAGCGCAGGGCGGGATTCCGCTTGGTGACATCGGCGGCCCAGAGGTCTCGGTACGTGCCCAGGACGAGCGCGCCGCCGGAGGGGCCGTCCGCGGGCGACCTGTCGCCGATCACAGGCTCGGCCGTCCGAGATTCGTTCCGCGGCTCAGTCGGAGTTCCCGCGGCCGGCCCCTCCGCCGACGCGCCGGTTGGGGTCCACGATTGGCCCGGAGCACGATCGCCCCAGCGAAGACCCGTGCCGCCGATCTCCTCGTAGGTCAGCCCCTTGTAGAACGCAACCTCGTCGGTGAGCGCCGCGAACACGTCCGCGGGCGCCTCGGCATCGAGGCCGGCGCCGAGCTCTGTCGCGACCGCATCCAGGAAGCGCCAGCCGGGGATCATGCCCTCGGGCAGCGGGACGTTGCGCCGCAGGCGCTGGAGGCGGCCGTCGGGGTGGGTGACCGTGCCCTCCTTCTCGGCGTGGTTCTCGGCAGGGATGACCAGGTCGGCGAGCCGCGTCGACTCGTCATCGAAGGACGCGATCGAGACGACGAAGCTGCCCGCCAGCGCCTTGCGCCACCCGTCGGAGTCCGGGTGGGTGCGGACCGGGTCCGCGTTGACGAGCAGGATTGCGCCGAGCTCGTGGGCAGCCAGACCCTCCTTGATCCGGGTGCTGCCGCGTCCGGCGTCCGCCGGCTCGAGCCCGGGCCCGGCGTTCGGCAGGCAGCCGACCTCGCGCAGCCCGCGTGTGTTCGACTCCTCGGGGACCTCGAGAAGGCCGGGGCCGATCCGCTTGTGCATGTCGAGTGAGTGCATGCAGGCGTGTAGGGCCTCGACCGCGCCGGGGCTGCGCCAGAGCCGCTCGCCCCAGACGATCGTCTGGTCGGGAGCGTCGCGCAGCGTTCTCGCGCTCGCGCGGGCCTCGTTCTCGAAGGGCCCCCCGGCGTCGAAACCCTCCGCGCCGAGCGCCCCGGCCAGGGCGCCGAGGAAGGAGGCCGCGTCGCCCGGTGCGTACCGGACGGCCTCCTCGGCGCCGCCGTCGAGCGCGGTGGGACGCTCGGAGGCGACCATCAGCTTCGCGCGGCTGCGCCGGACGGCCTTCCGAATGCGCAGGTCGAGGATCGGCATCTCGTGCAGCGGATCGACCCCGACCACCAGGATCGCGTCGGCGTGATCGAGGTCGGCCATGCGAGTGCCGTGGTCCGGTCGCGAGAGCTCGCCGAGCAGGGCCGGCTCCACCGGGTTGGGCGAGCAGTCGATGTTCGATGAGCCCCCCGCGCGGAGGATCCGCTGCACCAGCCAGCCCTCCTCGTTCGAGGTCCCGCCGCCGACCAGGGCCGCGGTGTGGTCGCCGGCATTCCGGAACCCGTCCGCGACCCGTCTGACCGCCTCGTCCCAGGAGATCGGGCTGAGGCTGCCGTCGCCGGCGCGGACCATCGGCCGGGTGATCCGGTCAGTCGAGTTGAACATCTGGAAGGCGAAGCGGCCCTTGTCGCAGAGCCAGCCGTCGTCGACCTCGGCGTTGTCGCGGGCGTTCACGCGCAGGACCCGCTCGTCGCGGACCGTGAAGCCGACGTTGCACTGGCTCGGGCAGAGCGTGCAGACCGAGCCTGCCTGCTCGATGTCCCAGGGCCGGGCGCGGAAGCGGTAGGTGTAGGAGGTCAGCGCCCCGACGGGGCAGAGCTCGATGATGTTGCCGTGGAACGGGGCGATGTAGGGCCGCTCGTCGAAGGTGCCGACGAACGTGTTGTCGCCGCGCTCGAGCAGCTGGAGCTGCTCGTCCTCGGCGACCTCCTGGCTGAAGCGGACGCAGCGGTAGCAGAGGATGCAGCGCTCGCGGTCGATCGCCACCAGCGGTGAGAGCTCGAGCGGCTTCTGGAAGTGCCGCTTCGGGTCGGTGAAGCGGCTCTTACCGGGCCCCCAGCCCATCGCGACGTCCTGGAGCGGGCACTCGCCGCCCTTGTCGCACACGGGGCAGTCGAGCGGATGGTTGATGAGCAGGAACTCGACGACCGCGTTCTGGGCCTCGTTGACGCGATCGGTCTGCGTGTAGACGACCATCCCGTCGCGGACCGGGGTCGAGCAGGCGGTCTGCAGCTTCGGCATGCCCTCGATCTCGACCAGGCACATCCGGCAGGCGCCCACCGGCTCCCCGAGCTTCGGCTCGTAACAGAAGACCGGGATCTCGACGTCGCCCTGCTTGGCGGCGTCGACGAGCATCGTCCCCTCGGGCGCGGTCACCTCGCGGCCGTCGACGACCAGCGAAACGTGGTTGCGGATCGGCCGGGTCACGCCGCCAGCGCCTCCGGCACGCCGCGCTCGATCGCCTCCATGAACTCGTGGTGGAACTTCTGCACCATCGACCCGACCGGAATCGCCATCGAGTCGCCGAGCACGCAGAGGCAGTTGCCGATGATGTTGGTCTGCACGGAGGTGACGGTCTCGAGGTCGATCGGCGTCGCCTCGCCGCGGATCATCCGCTCGAGCATCTTCACCGTCCAGTTGGTGCCCTCACGGCAGGGAGTGCACTTGCCGCAGGACTCGTGGTGGTAGAAGCGCGCCGTCCGAAGCGCCAGCTCGACGACGTTGGTGGTCTCGTCGAACACGATGATCGTGCCTGAGCCCGCCATCGAGCCGGCGTCCGCCATCGCCTCGAAGCTGTAAGGGACATCGAGCCCCTCCTCGGCGGTCAGCACCGCTGACGAGGAGCCGCCGGGGAAGAAGCCCTTGGTCTCGTGACCGTCCAGCGGCCCGCCCGCCAGGCCCTCGATCAGGTCCCGGGTCGGGATCCCGAACTCGACCTCGTAGTTCCCGGGCCTCTTGACGTCGCCCGAGACGGAGACGACCTTGGTCCCGGGCGACTGCTCGGTGCCGAAGCTCTTCCACCACTCCGCCCCCGAGGCGACGATGTGCGGGACGTTGGAGAGCGTCTCGACGTTGTTGATCAGAGTCGGCCCGTCGTAGAGGCCCTGGACGGCCGGGAAGGGAGGCTTGAGGCGCGGGTTCCCCCGCTTTCCCTCGAGCGAGTCGAGCAGGGCGGTCTCCTCGCCGCAGATGTAGGCGCCGGCGCCGCGGTGGACCACTGCCTCCACCTGCTCCCCGGTGCCGATCACGTCCTCGCCGAGCAAGCCGGCCTCGTATGCCTCTTCGACCGCCTGCTCGAGGATGTCCCCCTGGAGGTCGTACTCCCCGCGGATGTAGACGAAGCAGCGATTCGCTCCGGCCGCCCGGGCGGCGATGATCAATCCCTCGATCAGCTGGTGCGGGTTCTTCTGCATCAGCTCGCGGTCCTTGAACGCGCCCGGCTCGGACTCGTCGGCGTTGCAGCAGAGGTACTTGTCCATGTCCCCGCGGGGCAGGAACGACGCCTTTTTGCCCATCGAGAAGCCGGCGCCGCCGCGTCCCCGCAGGCCGGAGTCCTCGAGCTCCTTCAGGACCTCCTCCGGCGTCATCTCCTTGTACGCCTTGTCGATCGACCGGTAGCCGCCGAGCTTGCGGTAGGTGTCGATCGAGGCCAACCCCGGCTCGTCGATGTTGCGGAAGAGGAGCCGGGTCTCCTCTGAGGCCATCAGCCCTCGACCTCCCTGGCGTCGGGGCCCCCGGCGAGCTTGCGGTCCTCCAGGCGCTTGTCGGGCAGCACCTCCTGGCCGGAGCGGAGCTGCTCGGCCGCGGCGGCTGCGTCGTCCTCGTTGAGCGGGCCGTAGTAGCGCTCGTCGATCGAGGCCATCGGGGCCAGGTCGCAGGCGCCCATGCACTCGAAGCCGCGAATGGAGAGCTTGCCGTCCTCGGAGGAGCCGGGACTGTCGATCCCGCCGGCCTCGAGGAACGATTCGAGCACGCGATCGGCGCCGCGCAGCCAGCAGCTGATGTTGGTGCAGACGAGCACCTGGTGCTCGCCTCCGGGCTCGAGCCGGAAGAGGTCGTAGAAGGTGGCCACCCCCTCCAGGTAGCCGGGCGTCACGCCCATCACCGCGGCCGCCTGGCGGATGCCGTCGGGCGTGCACCAGCCGTAGCGGCGTTGGACGGCCCACAGGGCCGGCATCGCCGCCGAGCGCTTCTGCGGGTAGCGCCCCATCGCGCGGCGGATCTCGTCCGCCAGTTCCTTCGGGACCTCGACCTCCGAGGGCTCGGGGACCGGGGCGGGCTCGCCATGCGGCTCCCGCTCCTCCTCGACCGCCTGGAGAACCTCGATCTCCTCGGGCGGGATGTCGACCCCGACTTGCCCCTGCTCGTCAGGCATAGGCGGCGGCTCCGGGGCGTCGAGGATGTGGCCCGGATCGACGGTCCAGGGGCGCTTGCCCTTCGGGATGAGCGGGCTCACCGGTCCACCCCCCCGATGATCGGGTCGAGCATCCCCAGGTTCTGGATCAGGTCGGCGATCAGCCCACCCACGGACATGTCGCGGAGGGACTGCAGGTTCACGAACGAGGGGTCGCGGAAGTGGACGCGTGCGGGCTTCGAGGAGCCGTCGGCCAGGACGAAGCAGCCCAGCTCACCTCGAGGGCTCTCGATCGAGTAGTAGAGCTCTCCCGGCGGCACCCGGTAGCCCTCGGTGACCAGCTTGAAGTGATGGATCAGCGCCTCCATCGAGGTGGCGAGCTCCTCGCGAGGCGGCAGTACGTACTTGCGATCGTCGGAGATCCACGGGCCCTCGGGAAGACCGTCGAGCGCCTGCTCGATGATCCTCAACGACTCGCGCATCTCCTGCAGCCGAACGCGATAGCGGTCGTAGCCGTCGCCGACGGTCCCGACAGGGATCTGGAAGTCGAAGTCGCCGTACGCCAGGTAGGGGTCGACCTTGCGCAGGTCCCAGGGCTCGCCCGCAGCGCGCAGCAGAGGACCGGTGACCCCCAGCTCCAGCAGGCGCTCTCTGGAGACGATCCCGACGTCTCGCGTCCGGCGGAGGAAGATCTCGTTCCGGTCGAGCAGGGCCTGGTACTGGTCGATGCGGGCCGGCATCAGCGCGCAGAACTCCCGCACCTTTTTCTCGAAGCCGGCGGGGATGTCCTCGAAGACCCCGCCGACCTGGAAGTAGCGAGTGTGCATCCGCTGCCCCGACGACATCTCGAAGAGGTCAAGGATCGTGTCGCGCTCGCGGAAGCAGTACCAGAGCATCGAGATCGCACCGATGTCGAGCGCCGTCGTACCCAACCAGACCAGGTGGGACATGATCCGGTCCAGTTCCATGTGGAGTACACGGAGGTACTTGGCGCGCGGCGGGATCTCGAGCTCGACCATCCTCTCGACGCAGCCGCAGAATGCCTCCATCTGGAAGTAGTAGGAGAGGTAGTCCATCCGCTCCACGAAGGGGATGACCTTCCAGTAGCTCTTGTCCTCGCACGACTTCTCGATCCCGGTGTGGAGGTAGCCCATGACCGGCTTCAGCTCGATCACCCGCTCGCCCTGAAGGGTCACGATCAGCCGCAGCACCCCGTGAGTGGCCGGGTGGTGCGGCCCCATGTTGATCGTCAGGACCTCCTGCTCAGGCTCGAGGCCCGGCCCCTCGAGCTCGCGCTCGGCGATCTCGGTGGTCGCATCCATCAGCGGCGCAGACGGGTCCTCGGTGACCCGGTCGACCCCGCGTTCGGTGACGTCCGCCTCGTCTCTGAGCAGCTCGTCGGTCATCACTCGTACCAGCGCGGAGCTTCGATCTCGTTGTGCGTGTAGAGCACGGCCTCGCCGCCGATCGGGAAGTCGCGGCGCTGCGGCCAGCCGACGTAGTCCTCGGGCATCGCGATCCGGCGCAGATCGGGGTGGCCGCGGAAGACGATTCCGAAGAAGTCATAGGCCTCGCGCTCCTGGAACTCGGCGGTCGGATAGAGCGGGACGCAGGAATCCAGCTCGGGGAGCTTCTCTGCCGGGTCGGCGCCGTTCGAGCCGTCTCCGGCAGCGGGATCCTCCAAGAGCGCCTTGACGTTGATGCGCTCCACCCGCTCCCGGCAGAGCAGTTCGTAGTGGACGGCGAAACGAGGGGTGGCCGGCAGGTAGTCCGCTGCGTGCAGGCTGGAGAGGAAGCGGTAGCCCTGCTCGGGGGTGTCCCGCAGCCAGGAGAGGGCGTGCAGGACGCCGTCGGGTCGGACGATGAGCGTCGCCTTGCCGTGCTCGACCGACGTCTCGATCACGGTTCCCTCTCGCCCTTTCTCGAGTCCCTGGGCGATGAGCTCGAGGCCGGGGGCGTCAGGCAGGCTCCTTGACCGCCTCGGCCGCCCGCTCGATTGCCTCCTCTGTCGGCTTGCCCGACTCGAAGCGCGCCCACTCCTCGGTCCCTTCCGCGTTGTAGCGCTGGCGCCAGCCGAGGTCGGGCTGGCCACGGACCAGCCGCTGCAGTTTGTTGAAGCCGTGCAGCACGGCCTCCGGCCGGGGCGGGCAGCCGGGTACATGGATGTCGACCGGCATGAACTTGTCGGCGCCCTGGACGACGGCGTAATTGGCGAACATGCCCCCCGACGAGGAGCAGGCGCCCATCGCCATCACCCACTTCGGTTCGAGCATCTGGTCGTAGACCCGGCGGACGACCGGAGCCATCTTGATCGAGACCCTGCCGGAGAGGATCAACAGATCCGCCTGCCGTGGCGTGGCCCGGAACGCCTCGGCCCCGAACCGGGCGATGTCGTATCGCGACGTGACCAGGGAGATCTGCTCGATCGCGCAGCAGGCCAGGCCGAAGGTCATGGGAAACACGGCGTTGGCCCGCCCCCAATTGAGCGCCTTCTCGAGGGTCGTGGTCAGGAGCCGCTCCTCGACGTATTCCTCGAGGTCCTTGCCCTCGAGGTCTCCCCGCAGGAGATCGCGGGCTCGCAGCTGGTGTGCTCGAAGGGTCTCCCGCTCTACTTCCAATCGAGCGCTCCTCGACGCCAGACGAAGACCAGGGCGACGAGCAACAGCGCGACGAAGATCAGGATCTCCACCAGGACGAAGACGCTCTTGGTCGCATGCACGAGGACGCCGACCGGGTAGAGGAAGACCACCTCGATGTCGAAGAGGATGAAGAGCATCGCGATCATGTAGAAGCTCACCCCGAACCGGAACGTGCGGGTGATGTGGGAGGGGAGCCCGCACTCGTAGGCCTGGGTCTTGATCGGGTTCGGACGCCGTGTCCCGATCACCCCGTTCAGCAGTGCGAACGTGCCTCCCACGATGATCCCTAGGCCGGCAAACACGAGGACGGGGAGATAGCTCTGAAGCACGATCCGCCCGTCTTATACCACCGCACCCGCGACTTTGTAGCAAGGTGTTACATAGTGCTTTTCCGCATCAGCAAGCCAAATTCCGACCCTTTTTGGCGGCTTTGACGCCCGAGCGTGAAACGGGTTGGTCCTCAGCTTCGGCCCGATCAAACGGGTCGCGCCTGACGGCGCGCCCTCGCATTAGCCTCGCATCTAAGCTCCCGCGCCCGTGCCGGAAGTCCATCTCGTCGTCGGGGTCTGTCTGATCGCCGCCAACCTGGTCGCCGGCGTCTGGGGCGGGTACTCGTGGTTCGAGCGCCGGCCGTCGGCCGGCTTCTGGTACGCGCTGCGGATCGCCCAGGCGACCGTGATCCTCCAGACCCTGCTCGGGCTCCTGCTGGTGTTCAGCGGGCACCACGCCAGCGACCTGCACATCCTCTACGGGGTGCTGCCGCTCGTCGTCTCACTGCTGGCCGAGGTGGTCCGGCTGGGCTCCGCCGCCCAGGAGCTCGGCGACCTCGACGTCCACGCGCTGTCCCCGGAGCGGCAGACGCAGATCGCGATGGCGATCGTCCGGCGGGACACCGGGATCATGGCCACCGCCTGCCTGGTGATCTTCCTGCTGGCGCTGCGGGCGGCCGGGACGAGCTCAGCCTTCTAGGCGGCGCCGGGCGGCTGGGTCAGCGACAGCGTCGCGCCCTGCGGGTCGGTGACCACGGCCTGCCGCAGTCCCGTGTTCGGCACGTCGTAGGGCGGGACCACCACCTTGCCCCCGAGCTCGGTCACCATGGCCGCCGCTGCATCGACGTTCGCGACCCAGAAGTCCACGCTCCAGTGGGGAGGGGCCTCGCCGGCCGCGTCCGGCGGCAGCATGACCGCGACGACGTCGCGCGGGACCGGCTGCTCGGGCTCCCCCCCGACGTAGCCCGGGACGGTCCACATGACCAGCTCGGCGCCGCCCATGTCGAAGGTCTTCGTGTCCCAGCCGAAGACCTGGGTGTAGAAGCGCTTCGCCGCGTCCGGGTCGTCCGTGTTGAGCGCGCTCATCGACCAGGCGCTCGGCTCGTTGACGAGCTGGGCGCCGTGGCGCTCGCGCGGCTCCCAGACCGAGAAGACCGCCCCGGCGGGGTCGGCCAGGACCGCCTGGCGGCCGCCACCGGGCGAGTCGAAGGGCTCGCCGATCACCTTGCCGTCCGCGCTCGCTGCTCTCGACGCGGCCTCGTCCACGCTCTCCACCGAGACGAGCGTCGTCCAGACGGCCTGCGGCGGCGCCGGCGCGCCGTGCTGGGAGACGATCGCTGCGACGTCCCGGTCGCGCAGGCGGCAGACGAGATAGTCGCCCGGATGCTCGGGCGGCATCAGGTTCTCGGTCTCCCAGCCCATCAGCTCCGAGTAGAAGGACGCCGCGGCGTCGGGATCCGGGAAGACGCCCGAGACGAAGCAGGGGACGCCGTGCTCGTAGTTGTCGCGCTCGCTCATCGGGGGTCCTCCTCGTATTCGTCGTGCGGCTTCTCCATATCGAGCGCGCACCGTACCACATAGTCCTAAAAGACAACTAGATAGTTGGATTCCAGGACTATCAGCCGATAGACTCCCACTTGCGATGGCGCGGGCGAGGACCCATGACGACGGCTGCGGGATAGCCCACGCTTCCGACCTGCTCGGGCAGCGCTGGGCGCTGCTCGTCGTCCGGGAGTTGCTGCTCGGGCCGAAACGCTTCACCGACCTGCGCGCCGGGATTCCCGACATCAGCCCGAACGTGCTCGGCCAGCGCCTGCGCGAGCTCGAGGAATCCGGGATCGTCAGGCGCCGCAAGCTCGCGCCTCCGGCCGCCGTCCAGGTCTACGAGCTCACCGAGTGGGGGAACGAGCTTGAGCCCGGGGTCCTGGCGCTCGGCCGCTGGGCCAGCCAGTCCCCCTCCTTCCCTCGCGGCGTCGAGATGGGTCCGGACTCGCTGGTCCTGGCGTTGAAGTCGACGTTCCAGCCCGAGAAGGCCGACGGGCTCGAGGCCGTGTACGAGCTCCGGCTGGGGGACGTGCCTTTCAACATCTCAGTGAAAGAGGGGAAGTTCCGAGCGGCTCGTGGCGAGGCCGAGAGCGCCGACGCGGTGATTGAGGCCGACCCCGGCACCATCGCGGGTGTCGTCTTCGGCGGAAGCCGGCTGGGCAAGGCGGTGGATTCCGGAGAAGTCGCGATCGAGGGCAGCCGCCGGGCCGCCAACGCCCTCTTCCGCGCGCTCAGCTGAACCGCCAAATCGCACCGACTTGGCTGAGCCCGCCCTCCTTCATTGCCGATTTTTCGACCTTCCCGTCACAACCGGCCCGGCCCTCTCGTCTCCCAAACAGAACGACGAAAGGAGCCGCCCATGGAAAGCGAAACCGCCGCCCACCCGCGCTGAGATCGTGGACGAGGCCTCGAAGTGGGGAGTCGGCGCCGGGATCCTCGTGACCGCACTCGCGCCGCTCTCATTGCCGATTTTGATCCTGACCCTCGTTGCGGTGCTGCCTCTGATCGTGCCGCTGCTGGCGGTGGGCCTGGTGGTAGGCGTGATCGCGCTGCCTGTCCTACTGATCAGGAAGGTTCGCCGTTCGGTGAGTGGGTTCGGATTGCGCCGTCGCGGCCGTCGGTCTGCGGAACCAGCTCCGAAGCCGGTGACCGGGCACTAAGGCCAGGCGCAGGTTCTGCGCCACTAGGACTCCGCCAGCAGGTCCCTGTAGTCGCCGTGGTGGAAGAGGAGCGGCTGACCCTCGCTCGCCTCGGCCTCCAGCACCTTGCCGGTAAGGATCAGGTGGTCCCCGCCGTCGATCAGGTCGCGGAGCTCGCAGGCGACCCAGACGAGCGCTCCCTCGAGCCACGGCAACCCCTGCCGCTCGGTCCATTCGACCCCCTCCCACTTGGCCGACTCCGGGTCCTTGGCGGAGAAGCGGCGCGCCAGCTCGGCCTGTCCGGCGGCGAGGGCGTTGACGCCGAACTGTCCCTGGGCCCGCACGGAGGTGAGCGTCCGCGATCCCCGATCGAGACAGGCGAGCATCATCGGCGGATCGAGGGAGAGCGACGTGACCGCGTTCGCGGTCGCGCCCGAGGGGCCCTGCTGCCCGACCGCCGTGACCACGGTCACGCCCGTCGCGTAGACGCTGAGCGCGCCCCGAAACTCCTCCGGGCTGACCCCGTCGCCGGCCATGCCTGAAAGCTACGTGCCCTGGGTCCCCGGCGGATCTGGGCTCGAACCACTCGCATATGATCCCGCCGCGTGCGAGGGGCTCTCCTACTGATCGCTGTAGCCGCGGTCGCCGCGGCCACGGGTTGTGGAACCCAGGGGATCCAGGTCTCCAGCGATGACCCCACCCACGAGGGCGCCGAGATCTTCGCCCAGCGCTGCTCCGGCTGCCACACCCTCACCCCGGCCGGCACGGAGGGGACCGCCAATCGCAGTGAGCGCGTGCAGGGCCCGAACCTCGATCAGCGCCACGAGACGATGGCCGACGTCATCTACGCGATCCGGAACGGCGGTTTCTCCGGGGCGATCATGCCCCAGAACATCGTGGTCGGCGCAGACGCGCAGAAGGTCGCCGCCTTCGTCTCGAAGTACGCGGGCGAGGACGTCACCGAGCAGCCCGCGCCCGCCCAGACGACGACCAGCCCAACCCCCGCTCCTTGAGCGCTCGGGGGACCGAGCCACGCTCGATCTGAAGCAGATCCGCAGCGACCCGGAGGGGGTCCGCTTAGCGCTCAGCAGACGGGGCGCGGCGGAGGAACTTGACGAGCTGATCGAGGCGGATGAGCGGCGGCGCGAGCTCAACACGCGGATCGACGCAATCAGAGCCGAGCAGAACAAGCTCTCCTCGGAGATCGAGGAGGCCGCCAGGGCGGGCAAGGTCAACGAGCCGGAGTTCGCCGAGTTGCGCCAGAAGTCGAGCGCGCTCAAGTCGGAGCTCAAAGAGCTCGAGCCGCAGCTCGACGAGCTCGACCGGCGGCGGGAGGAGCTGCTCGTCTCGCTTCCCAACCTGGCGGAGCCCGAGGCGCCCGACGGCGATACCGAGGAGGACAACGTCACGCTGCGCGAGGTGGGGGAGCGCCCTGACTTCGACTTCGAGCCGCTCGACCACCTCGACCTCGGCCAACGACACGGCTGGATCGAGATGGAGGCGGCGGCGAACCTCTCCGGCTCGCGCTTCGCCTACCTGCTCGGCGATCTGGTCATGGTCGAGCTGGCGCTGATCCGCTTCGCCGTTGAGCTGATCCGCGCGGAGGGCTTCCAGCCGACCGTCCCGCCAGTGCTCGTCCGCGAGCGCGCCCTCTACGGAACTGGCGTATTCCCGGGCGACCGCGAGATGATCTACGAGGTGCCGAAGGACGAGCTCTTCCTGGTCGGCACCTCCGAGGTCTCACTTGCCTCCCTGCATGCGGACCAGATCATGGACGCGGACGAGCTGCCCAAGCGCTACGGCGGTATTTCGACGTGCTTCCGGAGAGAGGCCGGCGCCGCTGGCCGTGACACGCGGGGGATCTTCCGCGTCCATCAGTTCGACAAGGTCGAGATGTTCAGCTTCGTCGAACCGGACGCCTCCCGCGAGGAGCACGAGAGGATCCTCGCGATCCAAGAGCGCATCCTCAGCGCTCTTGAGATTCCCTACCGGGTGGTGGACATCGCGGTGGGTGACCTCGGCGCTCCCGCCGCCCGCAAGTTCGATTGCGAGGCCTGGATTCCGAGCCAGGCGCGCTACCGCGAGTTGACAAGCTGCTCGAACACCACCGACTATCAGGCACGACGCCTGTCCAGTCGGTACCGTCCCGCGCAAGGAGAATCCCCGGAACCTGTGCACACTCTGAACGGAACCGCAGTCGCTGTGGGTCGAACCCTGATCGCGCTGCTGGAGAACGGACAGAGGGAGGACGGAACGGTGGATCTTCCGACCGCATTGCAGGAATTTGGCACTCCGGAAAGGATTCCCACCTAATGACGCCCGCCTCCTCCCCCAAACGAGTGGTCCTCTGCGACGACCACGAGATCGTGCGCGAAGCGATCAAGGCGCGGATGGCCGACGTCGAAGGAGTCGAGATCGTCGGCGAGGCCGAGACCGGCGAGGAGGTCGTCGATGTCGTCAAGGACCTCGAGCCCGACGTCTGCATCGTCGACGTCGAGCTGCCGGGCAAGGACGGCATCGACGCCACCAAGGACATCCTCAAGGCCCGCCCCGAGACCAGGGTGATCATCTTCACTGCCCACGCCCAGCCCGACCTCCTGACGCTGGCGCTCCGGGCAGGCGCCTCCGGCTATGTGCTGAAGTCGGCCCCGAGCGAGGACATCGCTCGCGCGATCGAGGTGGTCGCGGGCGGGGGCACCTTCGTCGGCACCGAGCTCGGTCAGGGCGCGGGAGAGGTCGAGAAGCTGCTCGAGCTGACCCCCCGCGAGCGTGAGATCCTCGAGCTGCTCGCGGAGGGCCTGCGCGTCAAGCAGATCGCCGATCGTCTCTCGCTCAGCCCCGCCACGGTCCACACCCACGTCCGGAATGCCATCGCCCGGATGGAGGTCGACACGCGGACCGAGGCGGTTGCCCTAGCCGTGCGCTTCAGTTATCTGGGCGCCGGCGGCAAGGTCTGAGCTCTGAGTTGAGTTAGGAGTCGTCCTCGGGCTTGAACTCGAGGGCGCACCCGTTGATGCAGTAGCGCTGGCCGGTCGTGTCAGCCGGGCCGTCGTTGAAGACGTGGCCCAGGTGGGCGTCACAGCGTGAGCAGAGGACCTCGGTCCGCCGCATCAGGAAGCTGTTGTCCGCCTCGGTCTCGACGAACTCATCGCCCATCGGCCTGTCGAAGCTTGGCCAGCCGGTGCCGGAATCGAACTTGTTGTCCGAGCTGAACACCGGCTGCCCGCAGGCCACACAAACGAACTCTCCCGGCTCCTTGACGTCGTTGAGCTCGCTGGTGAACGGCGCCTCGGTGCCCTTGTTGCGCACCACCTCGTACTGCTCGGGGGTGAGCTCCTGGCGCCACTCCTGCTCGCTCTTCTTGACCTTCTCCAAAGTCTTTACCTCGCTTCCTTGGGGGTACTGACCAGGTTAACCCGGTCGATTACACAGTCCACCGGGCGGCCGCTTCGTTACGGAAATTAGGATGCCGCCGGTGCCCGAATCGTTCTACGAGCCCGACGGGGATCACTACGTCGCCACCGAGCTCACCCGCGGGCCCTGGGATCCCGGTGCACAGCACGCCGGGCCGCCCGCCGCCCTGATCGGCCGGGAGATCGAGCGTCTCGGCGGAGGCAGGATGGGCGGCGGCGACGGCCCTCCCGCGCAGGTGGCGCGGGTCACCTACGAAATCCTCCGGTCGGTCCCGATCGCGCGCCTTCGCGTCGAGGCCGAGGTTGTCCGCCCCGGTCGCCGCGTCGAGCTGGTCGAGGCCACACTGGCCGACGAGGACGGTGAGCCCCTGGTCCGCGCTCGGGGCTGGCGCCTGCGCACCGATCGGGTCAACTTCGAGCCGCCGGCACGGAGCGAGGATCCGCCGCCGGGACCCGACCAAGCGACGCCGGAGAGATTCCCGGACGTCGGGTTCGAGACCGGCTACCACTCGGTGGTGGAACACCGGTTCGCGCGGGGCTCCTTCGCCGAGCTCGGGCCGGCGACGGTCTGGCTGCGCATGGGCGTCCCCCTGCTCCCCGGCGAGGACCCGAGCCCGCTGCAGCGGGTGCTGGTCGCGGCCGATTCAGGCAACGGGGTAAGCGTCACCCTGGACTGGCGGCGCCACCTCTTCATCAACGTGGACCTCACCGTGCACCTCCACCGGATGCCCGCCGGGGAGTGGGTCTGCCTCGACGCCGAGACCTTCCCGGAGGCGAGCGGCGTCGGGATGGCGGACACCCAGCTGCTGGATGAGCGCGGCCAGATCGGCAGGGCGGTCCAGACCCTGCTGGTGGCGGAGCGCTAGCGGCGCATAACGATTTACACCGTGCGAGACTGCCCGCGGTAGGGATCCCGGGGAGCGGATGCGGAGAGTCATGGACAAGCGCAGGCAGGGTCGTCGCGGCTTGATCGCCGCTGGCCTGGCGACGCTCGCCTGCACGCTCGGCCTGTCGGGGATCGCGACGGCCGGACCGGACCAGCTAAAGGGCGGGTCCGTGGTGATCCAGCTGCAGAACGCGCGCGGCCTGAAGCTGAAGCCGAAGAACCTCAACCTGCGGATCGCCAGCGGGTCGGTCGACCCCATCTCCGGCGCCGGGACGGTGCAGGTCAACGGCGCCTTCCGGGCGAAGCGTGGCAAGGGCAAGGCCAAGGTGAAGATCACCCGCCTGAGCCTTGGGGCCAACGGCGGGCCGGGCAATATTGCGGCGAAGGTGGGCAAGAGCAATGTCGGCTCGTTCGCCACGCTCTCCGGCGGAACGGTCGCTAGAAACGGCTTCGGCGCGACCATCTCGAACATCACCGCCAAGATCGCCGGCAAGGGCGCGCAGGCGCTCAGTCGTGCCTTTTCGCCGACCAAGGGCAAAGGAGCCAAGAAGTCCGCCGGCGGCCGGGTCAAGGCGGGGCAGCCGCTCGGGACGATCGTCTCGATCACCACCGATCCCCTCGCGGTCGAGGTCGTGCCCGGAACCGGCACCCTCACCCTCCACACCGACCTTGGCGGGGCCTTCGCCAGCAAGCTTCCGCAGCACTGCATCTCCCTGCTGGGCGTCACCGCGATCCCACCGGGCGAGATGCTGCTGGTTCCTCCAGGCGCCTTCTCATTCCCTGTGTCGGGTGGTTCTGCCGCCCCCGACTTCAGCGCCGGCGAGGTACTGACCGCCGGTGGTCAGGCGCTGACCAAGGACAATGGACTCCTCACCCCGGGATCCTGCACGGGTACTGCCCCTCCGGTCGGAACCAAACTGGTGAGCACGGAGATCGGCGTGAACTTCGCCAACAACCTCCTCAACTCAACGGCGGCGCTGCCGACCGGGACGAGCCTCAGGGCCCCGCTCGCGGACATCGATTTCTCGACGGGCTCCCGGTCGTTCGACCCGAGCACAAACACTCTGTCCGTCACCAACGCGACCGTCGGGCTCAGCTTTCCAGCCGCCCTGACGCTGAATGAGTTCTTCCCGACTCAGTCGGGGAACCCAGGCGACGATTTCGTCGAGGGCGACGGGATCGGCACGATCGACCTCACCGGCGTCAAGCTGCGCTAGCGGAGGGGGAGGGATTCGAACCCCCGGACCGGGAGGACCCGGTCAACAGCTTTCAAGGCTGCCGCAATCAACCAGACTCTGCCACCCCTCCGGGTGAGGCAAGGCTATCTACGCTGCAGCCATGCCTGAATGGCGCAATTGGACGGGGGATCAGCGCTGCGTCCCAGCAAGGATCGAGCGGCCTCGGGATCGGGGCGACCTGATCGAGGCGGTGAAGCGGGCCACCGACCAGGGCCTAACCGTCCGCGCCGTCGGTTCGGGCCATTCCTTCACCGATGTGGCGTGCACGGGCGGGGTTCTGTTCGAGATGGACGGCCTGGACCGCGTGCTGGACGTCCAGCGCGACTCGGGCCTGGTCAAGGTGGAGGCGGGCATCGGCCTGCGAGCGCTGAGCGAGCTGATCTGGGGCCATGGCATGGCCCTCGAGAACCTCGGCGACATCGACCGGCAGACGATCTCCGGCGCGGTCGCCACAGGCACGCATGGCACCGGGTCCCGTTTTCGCAACCTCTCCTCGGTGATCGAGGCGATGGAGCTGGTTCTGCCCGACGGGACCCTGCTCGACGTCTCCCCGGCCTCTGAGCCTGAGTTGCTGCCGGCCGCACGGATTGGCCTCGGGGCGCTCGGTGTGATCGCAAGCCTGACGCTCCAGACCGTACCGGCGTTCACCATCCGCCGCACCGACTCGCCGCTGCCGCTGAGCGAGACGCTCGAGCGGCTCCAGGACCTGGCCGACGGCTCGGACCATTTCGAGTTCTATGTCTTCCCCCACACCGAGGTGGCCTTGCTCCGCCAGAGCAATCGCACCGACGAGCCGCCGAACCCGCGCAACGCCGCGCTCGAGTTCGGCCAAGAGGTGATCCTCGAGAACTGGGTTCTGGGGGCGATTGCGCGCGCCGGGCGCCTGCTGCCGTCCAGGATCCCGAGGCTCTCGCGCTTCGTCTCCTCGCAGCTCGCCAAGAGCGTCAAGACGGATCGCAGCTACCGCGTCTTCGCCAGCAGGCGGATGGTCCGCTTCACCGAGATGGAGTACGCGATCCCGCGCCGCCACGCAGCCGAGGCAATCCCGAGGGTGCTCGAGGCGGCCGAGCGGGCGGACCCGCCGGTCGGCTTCCCCATCGAGGTGCGGTTCGTCGCCGGCGACGACTCGATGCTCAGCCCGGCCCACGATCGGGACACCTGCTACATCGCGGTCCACCAGTACCAGGGGATGGCCTGGGAGAGCTACTTCCGCTCGGTCGAGGCGATCATGGACTCCTACGGCGGCCGCCCGCATTGGGGCAAGCGCCACTTCCAGACGGCCACGACGCTGGCCGAGCGCTATCCGCGCTGGGAGGATTTTCTCGCCGCCCGCGCCCGCCTCGACCCCGAGGGCACCTTCCGGAACCAGTACCTGGACCGGGTGCTGGGTCCTACGAGATCAGCTCTCCAAGCCGCGCGGACCTGAACGCCTCGGCGAGCGCTTCCGGGGGCTGCGGGCGGGCGAAGTAGTAGCCCTGTCCCCGGTCGCAGTGGAGCGCCTGGAGCTCGCGCAACTGCTCATCGCGCTCGACCCCCTCCGCGGTCGCGGTCAACTTGAGCCCGTGGGCGAGCCCGATGATCGCCGCCACCCCGGCCGAGTCCTCGGGGGAGCGGCCCAGGCCGGCGATGAAGGAGGCGTCGATTTTGATCGCGTTGATGCGTGGCAGCCGCTTCAGGCTGCCGAAGGAGGAGATCGCGACTCCGAAGTCGTCGATCAACAGGCGGATGCCGAGCTCGCGGAGGTCGGGGAGCGCGCTGAGGGCGGCCGCGCGCCGATCCATCATCGCCCGCTCGTTGATCTCCAGGCAGATGCAGGAGGCGGGCAGCCGGACGTCGGCGATCGCCTGGGCGACCTTCCGGCTCAGATCGGGGTCCGCAAGGCGGCGCTCGCTGATGTTCACCGAGACCGTGAAGCGCTCGCCCTGGGGCATCTCGGCCCTCCAGATCGCCGCCTGGTGGCAGGCCTGGCGCAGCACGAGGTCGTCGAGGTCGGCGATCAGGTCGCTCGTCTCCGCTACGAAGAGGAACTGGGCGGGCTCGAGCAGCCCGCGCTCGGGGTGCCGCCAGCGCACCAGCGCCTCGGCACCGGTGATCGCTCCGGTGATCAGGTCGACCTCCGGCTGGTAGTGGACGACGATCTCGTCACCGGCGAGCGCCTCGCGGAGCTCGCGCTCAAGACTTGCCCGGTCGGTATCGCCCTGGCGCATCCAGCTCTCGAACAGGGCGTAACGGGACTTGCCGGCGGCCTTCGCCCGGTACATAGCCATGTCCGCCTCTCCGAGCATCTCGTCCGGTTCCTCCACACTGACGCCCGGTCCATAGAGCGAGATCCCGATGCTCGCCGCCTGAACGATCTCCCGGTCCTGGATCACGACTGGCCGCGTCAGCGCCTGGATGACGCGATCGGCAATCCTCTTCGCGTCAGCCTCACCGACGCCTTCGCAGAGCAGGGCGAACTCATCGCCGCCGAGACGGGCGAGCGTGTCGCCGGCTCGCAGCAGCAGCTCCAGGCGCCGGGCGACCTCGATCAGCACCTGGTCGCCGGCGCCGTGCCCGAGTGTGTCGTTCACGAGCTTGAAGCCGTCGAGGTCGAGGTAGATGATCGCGAAGCCCAGGGATGTGCGGCGGGCTGTCGCCATCCTGACCCGGTCCGCGAACAGGGTCCGGTTCGGCAGGCCGGTGAGCGAGTCGTGGAGTGCCTGCCTGGTGAGCCGCTCCTCGGACTCCTTGCGCTCGGAAATGTCCTCCATTTGCGCGATCAGATAGCTGAGGACCCCCCGGCTGTCGTAGACGGGCGAGACAGTCAGGGAGATCCAGACCGGATGCCCCCTGGCGTGCTGACAGCGCGTCTCGCCGCGGTGGCCGTAGCTCTCGCCGTCGGCGACATTGCGGAGCGCGTCGACCTCGCGCGCGCGGTCATCCGAGTAGATGATCTCGCCGAACCGCTGGCCGAGCAGGCTGTGCTCGGTGCGGCCGCAGATCTCGGAGACGGCTCGGTTGACGCGCTGGAAGCTGCCATCGAGCGCCACGAGCGCCATGCCGACGCGGCTGTCGTCGAAGGCTTTGCGGAAGCGCTCCTCGGCCTCGCGCAAGGCGGTCTCCGTCGCCTGCCGCTCGCTGATGTCGCGCACGAAGGCGTGGAAGCGCCACTCGCCCCTCTCGTGAAGGGCGGAGATGGAGAGCTCGATGGGCACCTCGGTGCCGTCGCGGCGCAGGCCCTCGACCTCGAGCCGCCTCGCCATCATCGGCACCTCATCGCTCGCGAGGAAGCTCGCCAGCCCCCTGAGGTGGGCATCTCGGTGGTGGCGGGGGATGATCGTCTGATGGACGGGCCGCCCGACGATCTCATCCCGGCCCCAGCCGAAGAGCCGCTCCGCCTGCGGGTTCCACTCGCGGATCAGGCCTTCCTGGTCGATCGAGATGAAGGCCTCCTGGGAGGTCTGGAGGATGGACCTCGACTGGCGAGTGGTCTGTCGCAGGGCGAGGATGACGAGGTGGACGGCGAGGCCGACGGTGGAGGCGAGCCCCACCGCGACCGCCGCCCGCAGGAACTGCTGGCCGGTGTCGGTGAGCGGTTCTCCGATCACGACGGGCACGGTCAGAGTCAGCGCCATGGCGACGATCGACACACCCAGCTCGCGGCCGGTTCCGAAGACGGCGAACCAGACGACCGGCAGAGCAACCAGCGGGTCGAAGATGCTCGAAGAGCCCTCGCTTGCGTCCCGCAGGAGTCCGACGACGACGAAGTAGGCGAGCAGCGGCACCGCCTGAGTCCAGGCTGGAAGCCGGGCCCAGGGAAGCTCGAGGACGAGGACGATCAGGATCGCGGTCAGCGCGGCCGCGACCAGTACCCGCGGGTCCGTGACTGAGGTGGCCGCGAACGGCAGCAGAACGAAGGGCAGGATCGCCCCCAGCACGAACGGCGTTGTGCGCCTGTTGACGTCCACCCCCTCGAAGAACCGCCCCCGTTCGATGTCAGGGGCGAGCGAACGAGACCACCCCCGACCGGGGTTCTCGCGGGCAGCGGCACGGACCCTGCGCAATCGGCTCCTCTTTCCCCCCCTGTATTACCCCCAAATTGCGGCCCGGCCCGCCCTGGCGGGAGGTTGAAGGTAGGGGTCACCCGAGGCCCTAGGTAAGACCGTTATTCAGTATTGGACGTATTGCTACAGAAAGCTCTTGCCTTCACCGCGGTATGTGGGGACCTCGTCGCGGATGGTCATCCCGGTAATCAGGTAGAGGCGGTTGAACCGCTCACAGAGCTCACCGGCTTTGACGTGCCTGAAATAGACGCGGTCGCCGACCCGAAGCCGGTCGGCGACGGAGCCGCGCACGGGCGTCTGGACCTCGCCGGCCCCCTCGTGGGGATCGAGTCGCAGCCCGTCCGGCAGATAGGGGACTGGCATCCGGTCCTTCGCGCCGACGCCAGATGCCAAGTAGCCGCCGCCGAGGGTGGTCGCCACGCCGCGACCCGGGCGCCTGACGACGGGCAGGGCGAACATCGCCGCCGGTCGGAGGTTGAAGGCTCGGTAGTGGTCGAAGAGGATCGGGGCGAAGAATCCGGAGCCTGCGGCGATCTCCGTGACCGCCCACTCCGCGGCGGTCAGCTCGATGGAGCCGGTGCCGCCACCGTTCACGAACTCTAGGTGGGCGACCTCGGAGAGGGCCGTGACGATCTCGGCCCGGCGCTCCTCCACGTCCTTCGCCGAGGCGGACTGCATGGCCCGGATCAGGACGTTCGTGATCGCCTTGCGCGGCACGTTGTCTCCGACGCCGGCGATCTGTCCCTCGTAGGCCATCAGGCCGACCAGCCTGGTGCGGTCGCGCCGGTCGATCTCCTGGGCGAGAGCCACGGCCTGCGCGGCGGTCCTGATCGGCGAGCGCTTGGGGCCGACCTTGAGCCGTCCACCGAGCGGCCACCAGGAGAGGTCGATGTCCATCGCCACCCGAACCGGAGCGACGAAAGAGCCCGCCGCCTCCTCGATCAGGTCCAGATGCTCGGTGCTGTCGACCATCACCACGGGCGCCTCATCCGGGTCCTCGGCGGTGATCCGGGCGAGACGGGTGAGGCAGGCGTGGTCGGTCGTGGGGTAGGCGACCACCAGGTCGCGGAACCCCTGGTCCCACAGCCAGATGGCCTCGGGAAGCGTGAAGCCGAGGATCCCCTGGAAGCCCGGATCGAGGTCGAGCAGGCGCTCGAGGACCGGGCGCGAGCGGACGGACTTGCTCGCGATCCGAATCGGCTTGCCGCGCGAACGGCGCAGCATGTCAGCCGCGTTCGCCCAGACCGCGTCCAGGTCGACGAACGCGAAGGGCGCCTGGACCTCGGAGAAGATCGTCTCAAAGCGCTCGTAGGCCTCAAGCGGAGTCGGCAGGGGCAGGGGGGTGGGGGTGTCGAACGCTGAGAGAGGCCCCGTGGGCTGCGGGTGGCCGTTCGCCTCGGCCTCGGCGCCGGGCGCCTCGGTCGTCGGGCTGTCGTCGTGGGTAGTCATGTCGATCCAGCCTACAATCGGGCCGCGTGGTCGCCGAGCGACCGCCACCCCCGGAGAGGTGGCCGAGCGGCTGAAGGCACTCGCCTGCTAAGCGAGTAGGGGGCTAATAGCTCTCTCGAGGGTTCGAATCCCTCCCTCTCCGCTCCATGATTCGAAAGGCGCCCGCGCCGCGCCCAGGGTGCTGGTTGGACCGCTCCACCTCAGGGTCCATATGGGGCCCCTATATGGACCGGTCCATCTAGGGCCGTCGCTGGACGTGGTCTGGGCCGAGGGCAGACGGATCTGGGGCGCCGAGCAGGGCCAGCGCGAGTCGCAGCTCCTCGGTGAGGATTTCAAGGGCGCGCCGCGCCCCCGCCTCTCCGTCAGCGGCGAGACCCCACAGCGCCGGGCGCCCCACCAGTACGGCCTCAGCGCCGATCGCGAGCGCGACCGCGACGTCGGTCCCACGCCGAACCCCGCCGTCGAGCAGAACAGGGATCCGGCCTTCCACGGCCTCGACGACCTCGGGCAGCGCGTCGATCGTCGCCGGCGCATTGTCTAGCTGGCGCCCCCCGTGGTTCGAGACGACGACACCCGCGGCTCCGTGTTCAACGGCCAGCACGGCGTCCTCTCCGGTGATCAGGCCCTTGACCAGGATCGGCAGATCCAAATCCCCGCAGAGGCGTTCGAGGTCCTTCCAGGTGATGGAGGGATCGACGAGCTCGAAGACCTCCGACGTCGTCAGGCTCCGATGGCCGACGGCACTCTCGATCGCCGGCGCGCTGATCTCAGCGGGGACCTGGAAGCCGCTGCGGAGGTCGCGCTCCCGGCGGCCGGCATAGGGAGCGTCGACCGTTAGCAACAGCGCCTCATAGCCCGATCCGGCCGCCTCGTCGACCATGGCCCGCGTCACCCCCCGGTCGCGGAAGAGATAGAGCTGCATCCAGCGCTTGCCATCCGGCGCCGCCTCGGCAACCTCGGCCGGCCGCGTGCTGGTCAGGCTTGAGACGCAGAGGACGGTCCCGGCGGCTGCGGCGGCCCGCGCCATGCCCGCCTCGCCGTCGGGATGCGCGAGGAGCTGGAAGGCGACGGGCGCCACGAGAATCGGCATCTCGAGCTCCGTGCCGAGAACCGTCGCCCGGGTCGAGATCTCTGAGACGTCGACCAGCACGCGAGGCCGGAGCTCCCAGCCCGCGAAGGCCTCGGTATTGCGCCGGAGCGTGCGCTCGTCTCCCGCGCCGCCGGCAAAGTAGCCGTGTGCTCCAGGCTCGAGCTTCTCGGCCGCCAGCCGCTCGAAATCGGCGATGTTGACCGGCTCAGTGACGCGCGAACCCTAGTTGCCATGCTTTGGGAGTGCCCAGGCGAAGGAAACGAGAGTCCGAGGCCGTCGAGACGGTCGACTACACCGATCCCGATGGCAACGTGCTGACCCTGCGGCGGTCGCTCAGCCCAAGGACGATCAGGAAGCTCAACAAGCCGCACCGCAAGGATGCCGCCTCCGCAGAGGACGTCTGGGCGCGCCGCAACGAGATGCTCTTCGAGTACCTGGCCGTGAGCTGGGAGATCTCCGGCCTGCCGCTCGACGACCAGAAGATGCTTATCGGCCGTTATCGGATGGCCGATACGAGCGAGCAGCAGTGGGTGCGTGAGACGATCGACCTGCACATCGAGCGTCATCTCCCCGAGTTGCTGTAGATGCGCTTATAAATAGGCGATGCGCCCTGTCTTGCTAGGGGTGGAGAGTGATTCACGCATGGCGAGGGCGCTCGAGCGCAATCTCCACCGTGGCTTCGCCGCCGCGGGCTATCAGGTGGCCTGCTTCGACCAGGCGACGCCCGCGGTCGATGTACTCCAGGACCTCAGGAAGCGCGAGGCCCCCGTCGCGATCGCGATCGCCGACCAGAGCGCTCCCGGGATGAGCGGCCTGGAACTGCTGCGCACGGCGAGGAGGCTTCACCCGGAGATCAGGACGGTGTTGCTCTGCGCCCACTCCGACCTTGCGGTCGCTACGGACGCCGTCAACGTCGGACTGCTCGATCACTTCCTGATCAAGCCCTTCGACGGCGAGCGGGATCTGCTGCCCATCGTCTCGGACCTGCTCGAGGGCTGGCAGGGTGTGCGTGATCGTGACGCGGCAGGGGTCCGAGTCGTCGGCGAACGGCACTCCCCGCGGGTGCACGAGATCCGGCGGTTCCTGGACCGGAACGGGGTCCATCACGACCGCCTCAGCCCGACGAGCGAGGCCGGTGCGGAGCTGCTCCGTGAGGTGCCCGAACCCGAGCGCGAAAACCCGCCAGTGGCCATCTTTCCCAACGGCGCCGCAATCGGTGATCCGACGAACCTGCAACTCGCCACCGGGCTCGGGCTCGCCACGAGCCCAGCTCAGGATCACTACGAGCTCGCGATCATCGGGGGCGGTCCCGCCGGGCTGGCCGCTGCGGTCTATGGCTCGTCGGAAGGGTTGAACACGATCATCCTCGAGCGCGAGGCGCCGGGTGGGCAGGCGGCCCAGAGCTCGCGGATCGAGAACTACCTCGGTTTCCACGCGGGCCTGAGCGGCGCCGAGTTGAGCCGCCGCGCGATCATCCAGGCGCGGCGCTTCGGCGCGGAGATCGTGCGACCGCTCCAGGTCGACCGAATCGAGCCCCTGCCCAGCGAGGATCTCGTCGTCCACTTCGCCGACGACACGACGATCACGGCGAACGGGGTCCTGATCTCGACGGGGGCTTCCTACCGGCAGCTCACGGCGCCCGGGGTTCCGGAGCTGATCGGGCGCGGGATCCACTACGGGGGGTCAGCCCGGGACCCGCACGAGCACGTCGGCAAGCACGTCTTCATCGTCGGCGGGGCGAATTCAGCCGGGCAGGCGGCGCTCAGCTTCGCCGACTATGCCGACAGGGTCACGATGCTGATCCGGGGCTACTCGCTGGCGAAGGGGATGAGCCAGTACGTCGTCGATCGGATCGAGGGGACGGCGAACATCGAGGTGCTCACGCACGCGGAGCTTGTGGAGGCACATGGCTCGGAGCGCCTCGAGTCGATCACCTTGAAGCGGGGCGGAGAGCTGACCGATCCAATGCCGGCCGACGCCGTGTTCATCTACATCGGGGCGGTGCCACATACCGAGAACTTTCGCGGCACGCTTCCCGCCGACGAGCGCGGCTTCCTGCTGACCGGCCCGGACCTGGGCGATCATCGGGCGGAGTGGCCGCTGCAGCGGGACCCCTACCCGCTCGAGTCATCGATCCCGAATGTCCTGGTCGCCGGCGACGCGCGCCACGGATCGATCAAACGCGTTGCCTCCGCCGTCGGCGAGGGATCGATGGCGACGCAACTCATGCATCGGTGTCTCAGGACCCACATCTGAGCGGTCGTCTGGTCGACGAGGCACCGCTACGCTTTCGCCTCCGCGCCCGTAGCTCAGTCGGATAGAGCGTCGGTCTACGAAACCGAAGGTCACAGGTTCGAATCCTGTCGGGCGCGTAAGAAAGCCCCGCTACGGCGGGGTTTTCTGTTGGCCGGACCGAAAGCGTGTCCCGGATGTGTCCCGAGCGGCTGCTAGCCGGACCACCCACAGGTGTCTGGTCCTTTGCTCAGGTCTGGCGTTGCCGCCCCTGGCGGAGGGATCTACGGGCCGTGAGATGCTGCTCAGCGCGGTCAGGCTTGGGTCCTGCTTTTCGTCCGAAGCGGCACTCTCCCGAACCCCTGAGCGTCGAGATCGGACTGGAAATCACCAGTTGACCGCCTTCAGATCGACCCTTTCCGCACAGGCGCAGATCGATTAGGTTTATGAGGCTCGACAAGGACTCTTTGAGGGAGCTGATGGTCGGGTCTCAGCGGTTCTCGCGACGTACGTTTGTTGCCTGGGTTGGGGGCGCAAGCGCTGGCTATTACCTGTTCGGACGGCTGCCCGGCAGAAGCGCACCGGTCGCGCTAGCCGCGATTCCGGGCGGCACGCTCGACCCGGGTTCGGTTTCGAAGTACCAGACGCCGATGCTGATCCCTCCGGTGATGCCGAGGGCCGGCACGAAGCCGGGCGGCGTCGACTACTACGAGATCTCGATGAAGCAGATCGAGCAGCAGCAGATCCTTCCGGCGGGCCTCCCGGCAACGACGGTGTGGGGCTACGGGGCCGTGAAGTCGGCGAGTCCGACGGGCTTGCTCCTCCACCACGCGCCGTCGCTGACGATCGAGGCGCAGGTGAACCGGCCCGTCCGGGTGAAGTGGATCAACGACCTCAAGGACGCGGACGGGAAGTACCTGCCCCACCTGCTCCCGGTCGACCAGACGCTCCACTGGGCCAACCCACCGGGCGGCAACAGGGACCGTGACACGCGTCCCACGTTCGCTTCCACCCCAGGCCCCTACACGGGTCCGGTCCCGATCGTGACGCACGTGCACGGCGCCGTCGGCGTCGGCGACGAGAGCGACGGCTACGCGGAGGCCTGGTACCTGCCGAAGGCCAGGAAGATCCCCCCGGCATATGCCAGGAACGGCACCTGGTACCGCTTCTTCGAAGCCAAGGCCGCCCGCTCCCACGGCGTCGGGTGGGGACCGGGCTTCGCCGTCTTCCAGTACCCGAACGAGAACCGGGCGGCGACGATCTGGTACCACGACCACGCGCTGGGCATGACCCGCCTTAACGTCTACGCGGGCCCGGCGGGCTTCTACCTGATCCGGGGAGGCCCGGCCGGTGACGGGGCCGTGCTCGACAGTCGGGACGGTACCCGCGCTGTGCTCCCGGGCCCGGCGCCACGGGAGAACGACCCGTTCCCGCCCGACAAGACCTACTACGAGATCCCGATCGCGATCCAGGACCGCTCTTTCAACGAGGATGGGTCGCTGTTCTATCCGGACACCCGGGTGTTCTTCGACGAGATCGTGCGCGATTACATCCCTGACGGGGAGTTCTCGCCGATCTGGAATCCCGAGTTCTTCGGGAACATGATCATGGTCAACGGCAACACATGGCCGTTCCAGACTGTCGAGCAGCGCCGCTACCGCCTCCGCTTCCTCAACGGCTGCCAGTCGCGCTTCCTGATCCTCGACTTCAGCAACATCCCCGGGGTCGAGGCATGGCAGATCGGCAACGAAGGCGGGTTCCTCGCCGCCCCGGTGAACCTCACCGCCGCCAATGACAACCAGCTGCTCATGGGCCTCGCCGAGCGGGCCGACGTGATCGTCGACTTCACCAACGTGCCCGTGGGTAACCACGTGCTCGGAAACGTCGGCCCCGACGAGCCCTTCGGCGGCGAGCCGGTCGAGGAGGTCGCCGATCCCGACACGACCGGCCAGATCATGCAGTTCCGCGTCGTGCCCGCCGTCGGCGTCGACGCCACGACCCCGCCGCAGTTCCTCCAGCTGCCCGGGATCACCCCGCTGCCGGCGGAGACGGTCACCCGGCAGGTGGCGTTGATCGAGATGGCGGGCGTGGGCTTCGACGCAGCGGACGAGCCAGTTGAGGGGCCGCTCGAGGCCCTCCTCGGAGTGGTGGCCGACGGCGTGTGGATGGAGCGTATGTGGGAGGAGCCGGTGACCGAGAACCCCGCCGTGGGCGCGACCGAGGTCTGGGAGATGTACAACACGACCGCCGACGCCCACCCCATGCACATCCACGAGATCGCCTTCGAGGTCGTCAACCGCGAGGGCCTCGTGACGACGGGGGAAGATGGAGAGGTAGTCCAGCCGATCCAGCTCGACGGCAACATCACCCTCCCGGAGCCGTGGGAGAACGGCCTCAAGGACACGGTGATCGCCTACCCCAGCCAGGTCACCCGGGTCAGAGCGCTGTTCGACACACCCGGCCAGTTCGTCTGGCACTGCCACATCGTCGAGCACGAGGACAACGAGATGATGCGGCCTTACCGGATTGGTCCGGTGCAGCCGGGTCAACCGCGCGATTAGGCGCGAACGATGACGAGCAGCAGCGCGGCCACTTTCTACTGCGTCCCGGGTACGTAGCTCAGGGCGCCGGGGCCGCCAGGGACTCTCCGTCGGCGGACGCAAGCAAGTGGGTCCGATTTCTACTTCGTTGCGCGAGAAGCGAGCGCCAGTTCGAAACCGCCGCTTTCCATATTGACCTCAACCGGTCAACGCACCACCCCTGACGTCTCGCATCCTCCCATCTGGTCCGAGCGCTGTCGAGCGAAGGCCGTAGGCCGAAGCGAGTCAGCGCTCGGCGCCGGCCTCCTCGAGCCCGTCGATCAGCTCGGCGAGCTTCTCGGCCGGGGTCCGAAAGCCGAGCGTCTCTCGCGGCCGGCGGTTGAGCTTTCCGGCGACCTCGTCGAGGCGCTCCTGGCTCACCCCGGCGAGGCTCTCGCCCTTCGGGAAGTACTGGCGAAGGAGGCCGTTGGTGTTCTCGTTCGAGCCCCGCTGCCAGGGGCTTCGGGGATCGCAGAAGTAGACCGGCAGGCCGGCCTCGAGAGAGAAGCGCCGGTGCTCCGCCATCTCCGAGCCCTGGTCCCAGGTGAGCGAGCGGCGAAGCTGGACCGGCAGGGTGGCGATGCTCGCCTTGAGCGCATCCGCGACCTCTTCGGCGCCGGTCCCCTCGGGCAGGGCGACGAGCTGGCAGTAGCGCGTGGAGCGCTCGACCAGGGTCGCGATCGCGTTGGTTCGCGTCCCGATCAGGAGGTCGCCCTCCCAGTGGCCGGGGACGGCGCGGTCTGCGACCTCCGGCGGGCGCTCGGAGATCATCACCATCCCGGCGAGCTTGCCCTGGCCCCGGCGCTTTGACGACTGCGAGCGGGCAAAGCGCCTCGAGCGGCCCCTTCTGAGGTGGTGGGTGAGCTCTCGCTTGAGCGTCCCCCGCGCCTGCACGTAGAGGGCGCGGTAGATCGTCTCGTGGGAGACCCGCATGGCCTCATTGTCGGGGTATTCGAGCCTGAGCCAGCCGGCGATCTGCTCGGGGGAGTTGTCCTCCTTGAGGCGCTCGGCGACGAGCCGGCGAAGCTCCGGGTGAAGCTCGAGCTTGGTCGGCCGCGGCCGCCGCGCCCTCCTTGAGGCCTCGCGCTCTGCGGCGTGGGCGCGGTAGTGCCCCCGCCCTCCGCGGCGGTCGATCTCACGGCCGATCGTCGTGTGGGAGCGCCCGAGGGTGCGGGCGATCGCGCGGGCCGAGTGCCCACGGGCGATCGCGCGCGCGATCTCCTCGCGCTCTTCCAGGCTCAGGCAGCGCTCGGGGCGTCGCCGTGCCCTCGGTCGGATCCCTCCCGCTCTCGCCAGGTGGTGGCTCACGGTCCCCCGGGCAAGGCCGAGCCGGCGCCCGATCTCGCGATCGCTCAGCCCCTCCGCTCGCAGCTCCCAGATCGCGTCCTTGACGGCCTCGGTCAGGTAGTGGCCCTTTGGCATCTCCGCACCTCCATCGTTGGTCAGCGAGTCGCTGACTCTCTCGGGTGGTGCGGCGGAGGTTTGAGACCACCATGCAAAGCGGCTATCTCGCGGGCCACCAAGAGCGAGCGTTGTCGATTTGGCCCTCCCCTACCAACGAGATGCGTGAGGAAGCACTTAGGGCTACAAAAGGGCAACAGACGGGACGGGGTCCAGCCGAACCCAGGCGAACTCGAGTCTCGGTATAGAGCCGAATCCCGAGCCCAGACGAGCTCCACCGAACTCCCGCCGCGGTCTACGAAACCGAAGGTCACGGGTTCGAATCCTGTCGGGCGCGCTCGCCATGCCCGGTCGGGCCGCCCTGGGCCATCACCACCCCACCTCCCAGGAGCGGACCCGCTCCTCGAAGCCTGTGGTGCTGTTGGTCACCCTTCGATGTCTTCAGCCGCGGCAGCCTGGGCGGCTGCTACCCGCGCGATAGGTACCCGGTAGGGCGAGCAGCTCACGTAGTCCAGCCCCGCCCGGTGGAAGAAGCGGATGCTCTCCGGGTCACCGCCGTGCTCGCCGCAGATGCCCATCGTCAGTTCCGGGTTGGCCGCCCTGCCGCGCTCTACGCCCATCCTGACGAGCTCACCGACTCCTGGCTCGTCGAGCGTCTCGAATGGGCTGCCGTCGAGGATGCCCCGGTCGATGTAGGGGCCGAGGAAGCGGCCCTCGACGTCGTCGCGCGAGAGGCCGATTGCCGTCTGGGTCAGGTCGTTTGTGCCGAAGCTGAAGAAGTCGGCGTGGCGCGCGATCAACCCTGCCACCAGGCAGGCCCTCGGCAGCTCGAGCATCGTGCCCACGTGGTAGGTCACATCGGCACCGAGCTCTCGCTTGGCCTCCTCGGCCGCCTTCACCACCAGCTCGCGGACTTGCTCGAGCTCGGTCTCGTAGGCGATTAGCGGCAGCATGATCTCCACGCGAGCCCCCTCGCCCTCAGCCGCCGCCGCCGCAGCCGCCTCGATGATCGCCCTGACCTGCATCTCGTACACCGGCGGGTAGAGGATCGCCAGCCGCACCCCGCGCGTGCCCAGCATCGGGTTCGCCTCGTGCAGCTCGCGGACCAGCGCCACGGTGTGCTGGACCCGCTCGATCTCGTCGCGGTCGGCGCCCCTCCGCTGGATCGCTGCAAGCTCTGCCTCAAAGTGCTCCGCGGGGAGGAACTCGTGCAGTGGCGGGTCGAGCAGCCTGATCGTCACCGGCAATCCCCGCATCGCCCGGAAGATCCCCTCGAAGTCCGAGCGCTGCATCCGCTGCAACTCGCCGAGGCTGGCGCGGAAGCGGCCCTCGGCCTCCCCGGCCCTTTGCCCGGCGCGCCGCCACTCCTCGGCCGCAACGAACATCTCCTTCACCAGGCGGTCGCGGTCGGCCCCGAAGAACATGTGCTCGGTGCGGCAAAGGCCGATCCCCTCGGCGCCGAAGCTCCGGGCTCGCGCCGAGTCCTCTGGCGTGTCCGCGTTGGCCCTCACCTGCAGCTGGCGTAGCTCGTCCGCCCAGTCGAGCACGGTGCGGAACTCCTCCGAGATCTCCGGGGTGATCAGCGGCACGTCGTCGAGCGTGATCGCCCCAGTGGAGCCGTCGATGGCGATCATCTGACCACCGCGCAGTTCCCGGCCGTTGACGTGCACCAGGCCCTGGTCGACGTCGACATTGAACTCGGATGCGCCGCACACGCACGGCCTCCCCATGCCGCGCGCCACGAGCGCCGCGTGCGAGGCCTTGCCGCCCTCGGAGGTGAGGATCCCCCGGGCGGCGGCGAACCCCGCGACGTCCTCGGCCTCCGTGAAGGGGCGCACCAGGATCACGTCCTCGCCCGAGCCGCCCCGCTCGACGGCCTCGGCGGCGGTGAACACGATCGCGCCGCGCGCCGCGCCCGGCGAGGCGGCCACGCCGCGGGTGAGGACGTCGTACTCCCTCCCGGGGTCGAAGGTAGGATGCAAGAGCGCGTCGAGCTTGCCGGCGTCGATCGTCCCGAGCGCGCCCGCCCAGTCGAGCAGCCCCTCGGCGACGGCGTCCACCGCAAAGCGAACCGCCGCCTGGGCGGGCCGCTTCGCGTTGCGGGTCTGCAGCAGGTAGAGCCGGCCCTCCTCGACTGTGAACTCGACGTCCTGCATGTCGCGGTAATGGGACTCCAGCGTCCGCAGCGCTTCGCTCAGCTCGGCGTGGGCGCCCGGGAGCAGCCGGGCCATCTCGTCGAGGGTCTGGGTGTTGCGGACGCCCGAGACGACGTCCTCCCCCTGGGCGTTGACGAGGTAGTCGCCGGAGGGCTCGGGCGCGCCGGTGATCTCGTCGCGGCTGAAGGCGACGCCCGACCCCGAGTCCGCGCCCTTGTTGCCGAACACCATCTGCTGCACGTTGACGGCGGTCCCCCAACTGTCGGGAATGCGGTTCAGCCGCCGGTACTCGACCGCCCGCCTGCCCTTCCAGGAATCGAACACGGCCCGGATCGCGTCGGAGAGCTGCGCCCGCGGATCCTCGGGGAAATCCTCGCCGGTCTCCTCGCGATAGATCTGCGCAAAGCGATCCTTCAGCGCGCGCAGCCGCTCGGCGTGGAGATCGGTGTCCAACTCCACCCCGGCCTCGCTCTTCGCCTCGGCGATCGCGTCCTCGAAGCGCTCACCGGGGATGCCCCTAACCACGTTTCCGAACATCTGTACCAGGCGCCGGTGCGAGTCGCGGGCGAAACGCTCGTTGCCGGTGCGGGCAGCGAGGCCCTCGACCGAGCGGTCATTCAGTCCGAGGTTGAGGATCGTGTCGAGCATGCCTGGCATCGAGGTCCTCGCCCCCGAGCGCACCGAGACCAGCAGGGGATTGTCTGGATCCCCGAATGCGCGTCCCGCGCTCCGCTCCAGCCGTGCCAGGGCCTCATCGACCTGAGCGTCGAGCCCCTCCGGCAGCTTCCCTCCAGAGCCCATGTATGCGACGCAGGCCTCGGTGGTGATCGTGAAACCGGCGGGGACGCGGTCGGCGCCGAGCACCCGGGTCATCTCTGCGAGGTTGGCGCCCTTGCCGCCAAGCAGGTCGCGCATCTCCCGCGAGCCCTGGTCGAACTCGTAGACGTACCTGATGGCGGCTGCCGTGCTCGTTTGCGACCTCCGCGGCGATTCTAGTGGCGGCTCCGTCCTGCCCGAGGCGGCCGATATAGCCTCCCGCGGAGCTGAGACCGCCCTGGTGACAGGTGCGGATTGACTAGACGAGGGCGCTGTGCCCGCTCCAACCAGCCCGCCTCGCCGATCCGCGCCCTGCTGATCGGCGTTTACCCCGCGGCAGCGGCCATGAGCCGATCCCTTGGCCTAGGCCTCGGGCGCGCCCATTCCCGCCGCCTTGCCCCGCGCGATGAGTTGGTCGGCCTGCTTCCGGCTGGCCTCGTCGATCATCTCGCCATCCAGCTGCACGGCGCCTCGATCCCCGGCGGCCTCCAGTGCCTCCAGCACGGCGTGGGCGCGCTCGAACTCCTCCGGCGTCGGGGAAAAGATCTCGTTGAGCGGGTCGAGCTGGCTCGGGTGGATCGCCCACTTTCCGTCGTAGCCGAGGGCGCGAGCGCTCAAGGCGGAGGACTGCAGCCCCTCCTCATCTGAGACGTCCAGGTGGGGCCCGTCGATCGCCGCCAAGCCGGCGGCGCGGGCATTGACGAGCACGGTCTCGCGCACCCAATGCCAGCGGTCGCCCGGATACAGCCCCTCAGACGGGCGGCCGAGTGAGGCCTCCAGGTCGGCGTAGCCGACGATCATCGTCTCGAGCCGAAGACCCGCGCCGGCTATCTCCCCCACCCGGACGAGTCCGGCGGCGGTCTCGATCAGCGCCTGCAGACCGACACGAGGCCCATCGAAGCCGGCGCCGTCCTCCGCCACCTCGAGCAGGCGCTCGACGGCGTCGATCTGGGCGGCGGTTTCGCACTTCGGGATCACCAGGCTGCCGAGCGCACCGCGGTTCGCCTCGGCCAGCATGGTCACGTCCCGCTCCCACCACTCGGTGTCCGTTCCGTTGACGCGAACCGCCACGGCGCGGCCGTCCCAGTCCTCGGTGATCACTGCACACGCTGCGGATCGCGCCCCCTCCTTGGCGTCAGGCGTGACGGAATCCTCGAGATCGATCACGATCTCGTCCGCGGGCAGCGATCGCGCCTTGGTGAGCATCTTCGCCGAGGAACCAGGAACGGAGAGGCAGGAGCGGCGAGATCTCACAGCCTCGCGAGCATAGTCTCGGAATCAGCTAGCCTCACGTGCCTCCTGCCACAAGCCTCGGGCCGAACGGCCGGCGTGGTCACGTCGAGGAGGAGAATTTGGAAGCGACCCAGCGGATCGTCGCCGACGGTCCCCATTTCGAGGACTTCGAAGTTGGCGACGTCTTCGACGAAGCACCCTCGCTCACGCTCACCTCCGGCCATGCCGCCCTCCATCAGGCGCTGCTCGGAGACAGGTTGAGGCTGCCGCTAGACGCCGAGCTGAGCGCGGCGGTCACCGGGCGGGACCAGGCCCTGGCGCATCCCAACCTGGTCTGTGACGTCGCGATCGGTCAGTCGACCGGGCCGACCCAGCGTGTCCTCGGCAACCTCTTCTACCGCGGCTTGGCGCTGCTGCAGCCAGCTCACGTCGGCGACACGCTGCGAACTCGTACCGAAGTCGTCGGGTTGAAGCAGAACCGCGCTCGGGTGGACGGCACGGTGAGCGGACTGGTCGCCCTGCGGATCCGCACGGAGAACCAGCGCGGCGAGATTGTGCTCGACTTCTGGCGCTGCCCGATGATCCCGCTGCGAGACCCGGCGGCCGAGACCGGACACGCCGACCGCTTCGGGGAGATTCCAGACGAGCTCGACCCGGAGCGCGTCGCCGCCGCCATCCCCGGCAAGTGGAGGCTCGATCGCTTCCGAGAGCGTGTCCCTGGGACCCACTTCGCCGACCTCGATGTCGGAACCACGTTCGAGGTCGCCGGCCGCGATACGGTGAGCTCGGCGCCGGAGTTGGCCCGACTCACCCTCAACATTGCCAAGGCGCACACCGATCCGGGGGCGAGCGCGCATGGGCGCCGGCTGGTTTACGGCGGCCACGCGATCGCGGTCGCGGCAGCGCAGGCCACGCGAGCGATTCCCAATCTGGTCACGATTGTCGCCTGGCATGGTTGCGACCACCTCGCTCCGGTGTTCGAGGGCGACGTCCTGGCGACCGAGCTCAGCGTCGAGGGGGCGCAACCGCTCGAGGGCGGCGGAGGCCTGGTCGACCTGCGGGCTCGGGTGCAGGCGGACCGCTCCGGGAGCGGTGAGATCGCCGAGGTTCTCGACTGGAGCTTCGTGGGATTGATGGCCTAGGGAGGAGGAAGGGGTTCGCGACGATGGGAATTCTGGACGGCATGCGAGTTGTGGAGGGCTCCGCCTTCGTGGCGGCGCCCCTGGGAGGCATGACGTTGGCGCAGCTCGGCGCCGATGTGATCCGCTTTGACCCGATCGGCGGGGGCCTCGATCGAAACCGCTGGCCGGTGACCGAGGACGGCAAGAGCCTCTTCTGGACGGGCATGAACAAGGGCAAGCGCTCGATCCAGGTGGACCTCCGCTCGTCCGCCGGCCAGGAGCTCGCGACTGCCCTGATCACCGCTCCCGGTGACGAGGCCGGTCTCTTCCTGACCAACTTCCCGGCCCGTGGGTGGCTCAACTACGAGGCCCTGCGGGAGGGTCGCGAGGATCTGATCATGGTCAGCATCAACGGCAATTACGACGGCAGTTCCGCGGTGGACTACACCGTCAACCCCGCCACCGGCTTTCCGTGGGCCACCGGCCCGCGGCACCTCTCGGTTCCCTTCAACCACCTGTTGCCGGCCTGGGATGCGATCACGGGCACGCTGGCCGCGGGCGGGATGCTGGCGGCCGAGCGGCACCGGACCCGGACCGGCGAGGGCCAGTTGGTAAGGGTGGCGCTCTCCGACGTCGCCTTCGCGATGGTCGGCAACTTGGGCAAGATCGCCGAGGCGCAGATCTGCCGCCGGGAGCGGCCCAAGGATGGCAACTACCTCTACGGTGCCTTCGGCCGCGATTTCCTGACCAAGGAGGGGCGGCGCATCATGATCGTCGCATTGACCCTGCGCCAGTGGCGGAGCCTGGTCGAGGCGACGGGTCTCGGCGAGGCCTTCGAGGCCCTGGAGCGGATGCTCGATGTTGACCTAGACAAGGAAGGGGAGCGGTTCGTGGCACGCGAGGTGATCGGCGCGACGCTGAAGCCTTGGACCACAGCCCGCTCGCTGGACGAGATCCGGGAAATCTTCGACGCGCATGGGGTCTGCTGGGGTCCCTACCAGACGTTCATGGAGCTCGTCGATGGAGATCCCCGCTGTTCGACCGACAACCCGATGTTCGACGAGGTCGACCAGCCGGGGATCGGCTCCCACCTGATGGCGGGCTCGCCGCTCGAGTTCGGTCAGGTGGAGCGCGTGCCGGTGCGCCGCGCCCCACTGCTCGGCGAGCACACCGAGGAAGTGCTCGCGGAGGTGCTCGGCCTCAGCGATGCTGAGATCGGCCGTCTGCATGAGGATGGCGTGGTCGCGACCCAGGCCGCCATTGCCGTCTGAGCCGGGAGTCAACTTACTAACCCAGCAGTCCGGATCTCAGTGCGCCCCCCACGGTGGGCCGGTGGGGATGCCCGATGGGCAACAAAAGGGCAACGGACGGGACGAAGCCCAGACGAACCCTGACGAGCTCCAATCCCGATATAGAGCCGAATCCCGATCCCAGACGAGCTCCAGCGAACACCCGGCGCGGTCTACGAAACCGAAGGTCACAGGTTCGAATCCTGTCGGGCGCGCTCACGAATAGCCAGAAAACCGCATAACCGTGCGGAAGAGGGGACGTTCGGTCATTTCCGTCACTTGGGTGCAGAATCAGAGAATTCAGCTCCCGTGCGTGACAGGACCATCGCGCGCCTATGGAGCGGTTTCCAGAACTGAAGCCTTGCGGGCCACGGCGGTAGCCAGACGGTCGCGCACGGAGATTCTCCGGCTCAACCGTTGGTCAGGCAATCGCTAAGTGGAGTCAAACCGCTGCTTTGCACGGAAAGCGGTCGTGGTGTGATCAAGGATCGCGTGCGATCACTGCGCGCCGGCTTCGGGTTAGCCGGAGGGTCATCTCGGGCGCAGTGGTATGGCGCTGGGCTGCGGCCCGCCGGATACTGGGACATCTAAGTCGACTCTCATCCAGCAGTCTTGAGGGCGACGAGCCAGGCTTGAGGAGCAGTGGATACTCATCCCGCCACACAAATCGGCATCCGGGTGCGACGGCGCCACGCGCTCGGTGGTGTCGCGGGCAACGAGCTCCTGACGATGTCGGTCGCGGCGATCCTGGTCGTTCTGCTCGCCGCCGAGTTCCTTACCTTGCTCGACCTGAGTGACCTGCTCAGCGTCCACATGATCCTCGGGCTCGTCCTGATCCCACCGGTTCTGCTCAAGCTGGGGAGCACCGGATATCGCATGGTCCGCTACTACACCCGATCTCCCGCCTACCGGCAGGAGGGCCCGCCTCTCCTGCCGCTCCGGCTCCTCGCGCCGGTCCTGGTCGTCTCGGCGGTCACCATCTTTGTCACGGGCGTCTGGCTGCTGGCGCTCGGACACCAGTCCGATCAGGTGCTCTTCGTTCATCAGGCATCCGTGATCGTGTTCGCGGTTGTCTTCGGGATCCACCTGTTGGCATATGGGCTCCGTACGCTCCGCACCCTGCGAGGCGCCCGGCACGAGCGGCCGCGCCTGCCCGGGGCGGGCATCCGCTCGATGCTGGTCGCGTCGTCGCTTGGCGCCGGCGTCGTTCTGGCAGTTGCGCTCTCGAGCGCGATCTCCGCCTGGCAGGGCGGCGGCCCCGGCTTCCACTAGCGGTCTGAGAATTCAACGTCAGGCCGCACAGCTCGAGCCGGTCGCTCGCCGAGCGCTACTCTCGGCGTGTGAGCATGCTGGCTGCCGTCTCGGTGCAGGAAACTCTCCCGATCCTCCTGCTGTCCGTCGTCGGCAGTGCGGTGTTCACCGGCCTCCTCCTCTGTGTTCGGCGCTTCGACGCCGAGAACGAAACCGGGGGAGATGAAGGCGGCGGAGGTGGAAGCGGCCATCGGCCCGGTCCGGATCGCCCGGGCCCGCTCGCCGTGACGGACCCTCCGCTGGGAGAGATTCGAGCAAGCCGACGGGTTCCTGCCGCTGAGCGGAAAAAGAAGGCAGCAGTTCCTTGACGTTGTCGTAGGCGGGGTATAGATTTTCCAGTCGCGCTGCGTCGCGCTGTCGCCCGATGGCGAGAGGCAACGGGAAGGAGAGTTTTCACGGTGAGCTCCCTTGCTGCGCGATGGATTGCAATCGTCCTTGGGGTACTCGTTGTCGCGCTCGCAATCGGGCTTTACGTCAACAAGCTCGTCCGCTCGCCCACCCCGATCTCAGCAGCGCAGACGGGTCCCGCCCAGGCGGAGTTGACACTGGGCACCACGCCCGCGGTCGGAAAGCTCGGGCAAAACCCGACCTGGGTCTCCTATCTGGTCCGTGAGGGCGATCAGTGGAAGCACACCACGACCTTCGAGGTACCCGCCCACTCCCTGGTGAAGATCACCGTCCTCAACTTCGACGGCGCCAGCGGCCTCCGCAACCCATTCCTCTCCCAGGTCCAGGGGACGGTCGGGGGAACCATGGAGCTGGACGGGAAGACGGTGAAGACCATCTCCCCGGACGACGCCTCGCACACCTTCACCGTGCCGCAGATGGGGATCGTCGTCCCGATTGAGGGCGTCGCGGATGACGCCCCCAACCAGTGCCCGGAGATGCCCTGCTCCCTCGATCAGGCCCACGAGACCGTCACCTTCATGATCCGCACGGGCAAGGGGGGCTGGATTCGATGGCAGTGCTTCGTGCCCTGCGCGGCCGGCTTCATCGACGGCTTCGGCGGCCCGATGCAGACGATCGGCTACATGGACGGCTTCCTGCACGTGGTGTGAGCGACGGCGATGCCGGGGCCCCCTCACTTCAGACGAATCCTGATCCTGTGGGCCGCGCTCAGCATCATCGCCACACCCATCGTGGTCTTCGTATTTGCGCCCAACCTGCCGCCGGGCGACGGCGCCAGCGCGGCGTCGGGACAGGTGACGGACAACACCGTCCTGCTCGCCATACAGACCCCGATCGCGGCGCTGCTGATCGTTTACTTTGCCTATGCGCTGATCTTCTTCCGCCGGCGGGACGACGGGCCCGAGGAGGGGGTTGCCATCACTGGGAACCCAACCGTCCAGACGACCTGGCTGGCCGTCACCTCGGTGGTCGTGCTCTTCCTTGCGACCTACGGAACCATCCGGCTGTTCGACGAGGGCTCCGGCGGCGGGCAGGGGGCGGACCCGATCGCCAAGCCGTCCGGGGACCAGCTCCTGGTGCAGGTGATCGGCCAGCAGTGGGCGTTCACCTATCGCTACCCGAGCTTCGGCGGCGTCGAGACACCTCACCTGGTGCTGCCGGTCGACCGGAACATCGCCCTGCACGTGACCTCGCTGGACGTGATCCACTCCTTCTGGGCCCACGACCTGGGGGTCAAGGCCGACGCCAATCCGGGAGCCGACAACGTGGCCTACGTTCGCCCGAGCGAGATCCGGAGCTTCTCAATCCGCTGCGCCGAGCTCTGCGGGCTATTCCACGGGCACATGTTCGACACCGGTGAAGTGGTCAGCGGGCCCGCCTTCCTCGCCTGGATCCACGCGCAGCAGGCCGCCTTCGGCCCTGCGACCGGTGCTCTTCCCCCGTACAAGCCCGACTACAACCCCGCTCCCCACAGGAGGGCCGGATGAACGCGGAACGAGCGGAGCGCCCGGCGTGGCGCGGCCTGATCGGCTTCAACCTGCTCACGGGGATCCTGCTCGGCATCGTCGGCTTCTACTTCGGCTGGTGGCTGGGCCACCGGATCCACTTCACCAACTACGAGTACGTCGCCGACACCGGCCAGAACGACATCGCCCTGCTGCTCGGCTACCTGTTCTTCGTGATCGGTTTCGTGGCCGGGCTGGGCTTCCCCAAGTACCCGCTGGCCAGAATGCTGGGCCGCGAGCCCTCTTTCCACGAGAAGGAGGGCGGCGGCATCCGCCGCTACTTCGGGCTTTGCACCGACCACAAGGTGATCGGTCTGCAGTACCTGATCGGGATCGGGCTTTTCTTCTTCATCGGGGGGCTGAACGCGATGCTGATCCGGGCCGAGCTGCTGCGCCCCTCGCCCCAGCTCTTCGGCGCCGGCAACTACCTGACGATCGTCGGCCTGCACGGCGCGATGATGATGGGGATCATGACGTCGGGCATCCTCGGCCCGTTCGCCAACTACTTCGTCCCGCTGATGATCGGCGCGAAGCGGATGGCCTTCCCACGGATCGAGGCGCTCACCTTCTGGCTGCTGATGGCGGCCGGGACGATCCTGGTCAGCGGCGTCTTCTTCGGCGGCTTCCCGACCGGGTGGACCGGCTACGGGCCGCTCAACGATCAGGCGAACCTCGGCTACGACTCGTACATCTTCTTCTTCGTCCTTGTGGGGATCTCGATGACGCTCCTCGGGGTCAACCTGATCGCGACGATCGTCACCATGCGAGCACCGGGGCTGACCTGGGGACGGCTGCCGATCTTCTGCTGGGGAGTGCTGTCGACCTGCGGCCTGATGGTCCTGGCGGCGCCGGTCCTGGCGGCCGTCTTGCTCATGGTGGGGCTCGACCGAACCGCGCAGACGTCGTTTTTCCTTGCGAGCTCGGGCGGCAGCCCCTACCTGTTCGAGAACCTCTTCTGGTTCTTCGGCCATCCGGAGGTCTACGTCCTGGCCCTGCCCGGCTTCGGGATCCTCCTCGAGATCCTGCCGGTGTTCGCTCGCAAGCCGCTCTGGGGGTATCGCCTCGCGGTCGCGGGGATGCTCGGGGTGGCGCTGCTGAGCTTCTTCGTCTGGCAGCACCACCTGTTCGTCAGCGGCATCAACTCGGCGCTGCGGCCCTTCTACATGCTCTCCACGGAGGTGATCTCGATCCCCACCGGATTCATCTTCCTCTGCGGCATGGCGACGCTCTGGCGAGCGAGCATCCGCTACACGGTGCCGATGCTCTTCTGCCTCGCCTGGTTCTTCAACTTCTTCATCGGCGGCATCTCGGGGGTGTTCCTGTCGGACACCCCTAGCGACGTCAGCACGCACGGCAGCTTCTTCGTCATGGCCCACTTCCACTACACGATCATGGGCGGGCTGATCTTCACGTTCTTCGCCGCGATCTACTACTGGGTGCCGAAGATGACGGGCCTCCAGTTCAACGAGGCGCTCTCGAAGATTCACTTTTGGTCGATGTTCATCGCCTTCAACTCAACCTTCGGCCCGCTCTTCGCGGCCGGCCTACTGGGGATGCCGCGGCGGGTGGCCACCTACGCGTCCGATCTGCAGCCACTCAACATCTGGGTGTCGGTGTCGGCGTTCGTGCTCGGCGCCTCGATGCTCGTCTTCATCGCCAATGTCCTCTACTCGATGGTCATCGTCCGCAAGCCGGCGGAAGAGAATCCGTGGCGCTCCAAGTCGCTGGAGTGGCAGCTGCCGACGCCGGTGCCCGTCCACGACTTCGACACCATCCCCGTGATCGATTCTGATCCGTACGACTACGGGACCCCACCGCCGCCACCGAAACCCGCGGAGGCGCCAGCCACCGCGCCCGGATAGCCATGGTCAGGATTCCCACGAGAGGAGCAAGCCAGCCCGGCGCTGCGGGCCCGCTCGACGAGCCGCCGGAGGTCAACGAGCGGAACCTATGGATCGGCGCTCGCGTGATCGCCGGCACCACGATCCTCTTCTTCGCGGCGTTTGTGTTCGCCTACTTCTATCTGCACTCGCTCAACAACAGCGACCTATGGCGGCCATCGGGTGTCGACCCTCCCCAGAGATACGGCCTGGCGGTCGTCCTGCTGTTCGTGACGAGCGCGGGCCTGCTGGCCTACGCCTCATGGGCGGCGCGCGAGGCCCGTGGCTGGCTGCCCGCGGCGGGTGTGGCGCTGGTGCTCGGGCTCGCCGGGTGCGTGGTCCAGGTCTTCGAGTACGCGAACATCCACTTCAGCCCGACCGACGGCGGTTATGCGAGCGTGTTCATCGGCTGGACCGTCCTCTTCGTCGTCTTCGTTCTCCTGACGATGTACTGGGTGGAGATTCTGTTCGCCGAGGGGCTGCGCAAGCGACGTGTGAAGGGGGCGGCGGTGCCGGCAGGGCTGTCGGATGCAGCCTTCTACTGGGGCCTCCTGGCGAGCATCGGAGTGCTCACCTGGGCGATCCTCTACCTGTTCTGAGCCGTGCCCCAGGCGACGCTGCCCTTCAGCTGGACCACCGACCCGGCCCTTCTCTGGGTGATCCTCGCCGCGGCGCTCTACTGGCTGGGCGGCCGGGCTGTCGGGCGACGGCGATCCGCAGCTCGAAACTGGCGGACGGCGAGCTTCGTCGCCGGGCTGGCCGCGATCGTGCTGGCGATCGCTTCACCGCTCGACGGGTGGGCCGACCAGCTTCAGTGGGCGCACATGGTCCAGCACGTGCTCCTGCTGCTGGTCGCCCCCCCGTTGCTGGCGCTGGCCCGGCCATGGAACAGGATGTGGCGCGGTCTCCCGCTCGGGCTTCGCCGCGGGGTGGTGCGCGAGGTCACCCGGGGCCGCTGGTCCGCGGGGCTCCGCCGGACGGCGCGGTTCCTTGGCGATCCGCTCCCCTCCTGGCTCCTCTTCTCGGTGACCCTGGTCATCTGGCACGTGCCCTTCGCGTACGACGCGACCCTGCGCTCGCCGCTGCTTCACGCCACAGAGCACGCGCTCTTCTTCGGCACGGGGCTGTTGTTCTGGACGCGCGTGATCGATTCGCCGCCTTGGCGATCGCCGCTCGCCGACAGCGCCCGCGCCGTCTACCTCGCGTCGGCCATGGTCGTCGGCTGGCTGCTGGCGATCTTCCTTGCCCTCTCTACCTCCCCCCTTTACGCGCCCTACGCCGCGGAGGCGAGCCGGCCCGGCGGCATTACCGCGCTCGCGGACCAGCAGCTCGCCGCCGGGGTGATGTGGGTTCCCGGCTCGATCCCGTTCGCGATCGCGATCATGTTTGCCGTCTACCGCTGGCTGGAGCCCAAGCGCCCACCCGACCCTGCCGACCGCGCTCGCGCACTGGCCGGAAACCCTTGATCTAGGAGGAAAAGGATGCCGCTCCCGACAACCACCGTCGCCATCACCGTCGCAGGGCAAGGCGCGCTGACCTGGGCGATTCCGCTCGGAATCTTCCTCGCGGTCCTGTTCTGGTACATGGTCCAGCTGATCCGCCGCTTCCCAGAGTGAGGAGCAGCCATCAATTCGCAGTGGATCGATGAGGCAGCGGCGGATCCCGCGCCGCGGCGCCGCGCTGGTCATCGTCGCAGCGCTGGGCCTCGGGATCGGGGCGGGGGTCCTGATCCATTCTCAGCAGGCTGGCCACGCAGCGAGCGCACGCACCAACCCGCCGGGCCTCCACGGCCAGGCGACCTGGGAGCCCAGGGAGAGGCCCGCCCCCGATTTCCAATTGGCGGACCAGGGCGGGCGACCCGTCTCGCTGGCTTCGTTGCGCGGCAGCCCCGTGATGCTCGCCTTCCTCAGCTCGCGATGCCGCCTGGGCTGCGCCCGGAAGGTGCAGACGCTTCGCATCGCGCTCGGGCTGCTGCCATCGGCGGCTCGGCCCGCGCTGGTCATCGTGAGCCTGGATCCGGCTGAGAGGCCCGAATCGGCTCGGGCCGCTGTCGCGCGCTGGGGCCTCGCCTCTGCTGCCGACTGGCATTGGCTGCTGGGCACGAGGGAGCAGCTCGCCTCCGTTTGGACCGCTTACAGAATCGGCGCCGGGCGGACCGAGAGACCCGCAGCCAACAAGACTCCCGTGTACCTGATCGACCGAAACGGCTTCGAGCGCGCGGGCCTCCTCTATCCCTTCCCCCCCGGCTGGCCCGCCGGCGATCTTCGCATTCTCTCTCGACGGGGATGACGGAACGCGAGGCCAGCTCGCGTCTTGAGACGCGGGCGCAATACTTGTCAACGCCGTGTTCAGCCACGTCGCTTGCGGGTCTCGAGGCCGAGGCGCCCGCCTCTTTGCTTGCCTGCTGGGGCTGGCTGTCGCGATCGGGCTTCTGGCGGGCTGTGGTGGGAGCGGTGGCGGCGCGTCGTCGAGCTCCAGCCCCAAGTACGCCGGGGTTCGCGCCCTGCCGTCGAAGCCTGCCCCGCGGCTCGCCCTCACAGACTCGCTCGGCCATTCGGTCAACATCGACCAGTACCGGGGCAAGGCGGTGCTGGTCACCTTCATCTACGACCACTGCCCGGACATCTGCCCGCTGATGGTCGGCAATCTCCATAACGCTCAAGCGCAGCTGGGGCCCGAGGCCGACAAGCTTCAGATCATCGCGGTATCGGTTGACCCACGTGGGGATACGCCACGGACCGTGGCGCCCTTTTTGCGAGCGCATCGGATGACCGGTCGCATGGAGTACCTGATCGGGTCCCGCCCCCAGCTCGAGAGGGCCTGGCACGACTGGAGCATCCTCTCCAAGGCGACGCCGACGAAGCGCGACCCCGACTTGGTCGAGCACTCGGCCCTGGTCTACGGAATCAGCGCCAGTGGGCGGATCACCACGCTCTACCAGCACGACTTCCAGCCGGAACAGATCGTGCACGACGTGCCTATCCTGGCATCGCAGTAAGGGGCGCACATCCGCCACCCGCTCAGAATCGGCCTGATGGCACTCGGGATTGTGGCGGCCCTGACCGGGGCGGTGCTCCTGAGCGGCACGTCGAACCGGTTCGAGCCGGGCCGCAATGCGCCGGCGCTTCCGAGGGAGGTCCTAGTCCCCCCCAAGGTGACTCTCGCCTCGCTGCGCGGCAAGCCGGCCGCGATCAACTTCTGGGCGAGCTGGTGCAGCCCCTGCCACAAGGAGGCGCCCGAGCTGGAGCAGGTGGCGCGCGAGCTGCGGGGGCGTGCCCGCCTCGTCGGCATCGACTGGACCGACGGCGCCGGCGCCGCACGCTCCTATGTGAAGCAGTACGAGCTGACCTACCCCAACCTGATCGACGCCGATGGCGCGACCGGCAGCAAGTTCGGCCTGAACGGTCTTCCCACCACCTTCATCCTCGACCCCCAGGGGAGGATCACCGACGTCCTGCGGGGGCCGCAGACCGCCGACTCCCTGCTGCGCGCGCTGCACCTGAGCAGCCAGACGAGGACGAATTCTTAGGGAATTGTCATCGGGCCCTCAGGGGTCTCCCAGCTTCCGGCGGCAAGGTGTCGGAACCCAGACATCGGGCAAGAGATGCCAAACGCGAGAGACCCTAGGCGAAAGGAGGCAGAGCAAAGTGTCGATTGCAACAGCCGTGATCCTGAACGTTGTGGCCGCCGTGGGCCTGCTGGCGCTGTTGGCGGCGACGATGCGGTTGCCGTACCACATGCCGACCGCCCCTCGGGCCGGCACCGCCAGGCGCCCGGAAGGCGCCAGGCGGCGAGCGGCAGCGCCGGCCGCTTCCCGCACGCGCGGCGAGCGTGGAGTGCCGGAGCCCAGCTACTCCCGATAGGCGCATCTGCGATCAGGCGGCGGCACGGTCAGGAGATCACGGCCGTGTCGATCGCCATCGCGGAGAAGAGAAGCGCCAGGTAGAGCAGCGAGAAGTGAAACAGCCGCCCGGCGTGGGCGGGATTGGTCTTGTGAGCAAGGCTGAGCGCGAGCCCGATGAAGACCGCGTCCAGAGCCAGCGCCGTGCCCAGATACATGTCGCCGACCGAGTGCCAGAGGAATGGCAGCAGCGTCGTCCCGGCGAGGACGAGCGAGTAGCCGACTATCCGGCGTGACGTCTCACGATCGCCACGGACGACGGGCAGCATCGGGATGCGGGCGGCCGCATACTCCCGCTTGATCAGCAGGGCGAGCGACCAGAAGTGGGGTGGCGTCCAGAAGAAGATGATCAGGAAAAGGAAGATCGCCGGCAGGGTCAGATTTCCGGTTGCTGCGGCCCAGCCGACAAGCGGCGGCACGGCTCCGGCGGCGCCGCCGATGACGATGTTCTCGACGGTCCAGCGCTTCAGCCAGTGCGTGTACACGAGCACGTAGAACAGGCCCCCGATTAGTGCCAAGCTGGCCGCCAGCACGTTCACCAGGCTGCCCAGGAGGACGAAGGAGAAGGCCGAGAGCACGAGCCCGAACTCGAGCGCCCGCGAAGGGATCAGGCGCCCTGCGACGATCGGCCTGTCTGAGGTCCGCCCGCCCATCAGGGCATCGATGTCGCGGTCGAGGTAGTGATTGAGTGCGCTCGCCCCGCCGCAGGCGAGCGCCCCGCCCACGAGGACGACCGCGAGCGCCGGGAGGCCCGGAGTGCCGCCGGCCCCCACGAACATCCCGGCGGCGGCCGTGATCAGCAGGAGGACCATGATCCGCGGCTTGGTCAGGGCCAGGTAGTCCCGCCAGGCGCCCATGGGCACGCGAGCTCCGCGGAAGGACGCGGCGGCGCTGAGCAGCGCCGCCGCCAGGGCGAACGCCGCGAACAGAAGGTGCAAGACGACTGCCCACTGGGGCCGACCGGCGAGCGCCACGGCGGCGCCGAGCGCGCTCTCGGCTGCGAACAGGGCCAGCGCCGCGAACGAGATCCAAAGCAGTCGCCGATGCGTGGTGGCCGCGGCGATCACGACTGCGGTGAGCAGCGGCGCGGCCAGGATTGCGAGCAGATGGTGGGGGAGGCCCAGGTGCAGTGCGCCGCTCATGACCACCAGGGCCGTGACGCCGGCGGCCCCGAGGGCGGCCAGCCGCAGCCAAGCACCGGGCGCCGCCTGACCTCCATCCGATCGCCTGCCCCTGCGCTGGGGGCCACGGATCGGCCTAGGAGCATGAGCCATGCCAGTCTCCTTCACTGACGCCCGTCGTTGCCGAGCGACGACTCCGGGCAGAGTCTGGTCTCTTGATCCGCGACTGTCAAATCCTCAGGCGAGGAGCAACACGGCTCATGCACACTTGACCGCCGATGCCTCGGCGAGGGCAACAAAAGGGCAACAGACGGGACGGGGTCCAGCCGAACCCAGGCGAACTCGAGTCTCGGTATAGAGCCGAATCCCGAGCCCAGACGAGCTCCACCGAACTCCCGCCGCGGTCTACGAAACCGAAGGGTCACAGGTTCGAATCCTGTCGGGCGCGCTAGCGAAGCCCCTGCTAGCTGTGGATTTCCCCGGAGCAGGGCTGTGTCAGCTCTTCGTGCCCAGCCCTTCTCCGGCCCTTGGTAGAGGGGCGAGAGCGGGCGAGGATCGCGCGGCGGCGACTCAGGGCAGAGATGAAGCGGGGAGCTTGGTAGGCCCGATCACCCTTCGGAACGAGTCTCCCAAGCCGAGTCACGTGGTTTGCGCTCACAGACGAGGTAGGCATGGACCTCCACACGGTCCCGCCGCAATCCATAATCGGTATCTGAGCAGTTGGCCGAGTCCCAGGCGAAGCTGCCGCTCCTCGTTCCGGTCCGTAAGCGAGTTGACCGTGGTGCTCCTTCGCCACGCGTTCGCCGCATACGACGGATCCGCTTCGGGATTGGAGGAAGCCCACCCGTTTCGGGCTGGTTGCAGCGAACTCCGAGTTCGAAATCTCGGCGCCCCACGCGGATACTCGCTCGCATAGCCTGAAGGCGCTACCGTCGAGCAGTGGCCACGCGCCAGGCACCGTCTGCGGTGTCGGAGCCGCTTAGTTACGACGACCTCGCCATCCTGCGGATGGAGTCCGAGACCGTCGCCGGCCACACCCTCAAGGTCGCGATCCTCAATCCGCCCCCCAATCAGCCCAGGCCAGATGTCCAGGCGCTTCGCGCGCGCATCGCCGCGAGGATCGAGCGGGCCCCGCGACTGCGGAGCAGGCTGCAGATGGGCTCCAAGCGCCGGGCGGCCTGGGTCGACGACCCGGGATTCGACGGGCGCGACCACGTGCGCGCCGTCCCAATCTCGGGGAGCCTCTCGGATGAGGACCTGCGGGGCATCTGCGCTCGCATGATGGAGGAGCGGCTCGATCGCTCGCATCCGCTGTGGACGATCGATCTGCTCGACCCGCTCGAGAACGGTGACATCGCCGTCGTGTGGAGGCTCCACCACAGCCTGGCTGACGGCGTGATGGCTATGCGGCTCGCCGAAGAGGTGCTCTGGGACTCGGGCGACGTCCCGTCGCGCGCAAACGCCGGCGGCGGGCAGTTGAACCCGCTCGCAGACCTCCGTGAGGCGCTCACGGCCCGACGGCCGGGACGTCTACCGGGGACGTTACGACGGGAGCTCAGCAGAACCCGCAATTCCTCACCGTTCAACGGTGTCGTCGGCACCCGCCGCACCGTGATGTTCGCCTCTGTACCGCTCGGCGAGCTCAGGCGAGCGACGAAGGCGCTCGTCCCCGGAGCCACCGTCAACGACGTCCTGCTGGCGCTCGTAGGCGCCGGGCTGCGCAATTGGGCTGAATTCCGGGGCGCCGCGCTCGGGAGCTGGCGGGTGAAGGTCCCGGTCAGCCTCCATCACCATGCTGAACACCCCGAGACAGCCAACCGCTACTCCTTCTTCTGCGTGGGGCTGCCGCTCTCGGAGCCGGACCCGGTCGTGCGCTTGCGCCGCATTAATGAGGAGACGACCCTGCGCAAGGGGGCGGGTGACGCGCTTGTGCTCGACACCCTGTTGGGAGACCTCGCTCGCGTGGCGCCACCGCTCAGGCACATGCTGGACCGGCTCACTGTGCACCCCCGCGCCTTTGCGCTCAACGTGTCGAACCTGATCGGACCGAGGAACAGGCCGTCGGTGCTGGGCGCGCCCGTGCGCGCCTTGTATTCGATCGCGGACGTCGATCAGCGGCATGGCCTGCGTGTAGCGGTCATCTCGATGGGCGACGAGCTTTACTTCGGCCTCTGCGCAGAGCCGGCGATCGTGGGCAAACTCGACCCGCTCGTCCAGGGAATCCTGGCGGAGGCTGCCTTGCTCACCGACTGCTCAGCCGCTGGCAGTCCCGACTCTGCCAGGTCGCGATCCGGACCCGTGGGCCTTAGGTGAAGTGGGTGCCATGTCGCTGGCGGACTTCATCGGCCTTGTCAAGCCGCCGGGCGCCCTCGGCCGCTGCGCAGCGCGAGGATCTCGGTTGCAAAGGTGCTCGAAGCCAACGCGCTTGGCACCCGACTGGGATAGAACTGGGATGGTGAGCTCGATGCGCAAACGCAGAGGAATCACGTGCGGGCGGTGATCGCGGGCGGGGGAGTCGCCGGGCTTGAGGCGCTGATTGCCATTCGCGACCTGGCTGGAGACCGTGTCGAGCTGACCCTTGTTGCGCCTGAGCCGGACTTCGTCTACCGGCCGTTCGCCGTCGAGGAACCGTTCTATCACCAGCCGGCTGAGCGTCGGGTGCTGGAGCCCGTCGCGCGGGAGTTCGAAGCCAAGCTGATAGCACAGCCCCTGGCGGCAGTCGACGCCAATCGGCACGAGGCCCTGCTTGGCAACGGAAGCTCGCTTTTCTACGACGCATTGATCGTCTGCGTCGGCGGCCGCACCAAGCCCCCGTACGACAGCGCCATCACCTTCACCGGCAAGGAGGAGCAGCTCGCAATCGACGAGTTGCTACGCGGCGACGGCGAGCCAACGCGACACGTCGCCTTCATTGTCCCGCCCGGAGTCACCTGGTCGTTGCCGGCCTACGAGCTCGCACTGATGACGCGCGGTCGCGCCGAGCGGCTCGGCCTGGCGGACGTCGCTCTGAGTCTCCACTCGCCGGAGGACTCGCCCCTTGCTGTCTTCGGGACCGCGCCCAGTGAGCACGTCGCCCGCCTGCTCGCCGCCCGCCGCATCGGATTCCACGGCGGCAACTACGTCACCGAGCGAGAGGGGACCCTGTACACCGCCCCGGCCGAGGATCCGCTCGACGCGGACGTAGCTGTTGCGCTTCCGCTGATCGAGGGCCCCAGGGTCGAAGGCCTCCCGTCCGACGAGGCAGGCTTCATCCCAATCGACGAGCACGCACGCGTGATTGGCACGGACGGTGTCTACGCGGCTGGCGACGGGACGAACTTCCCGGTGAAGCAGGGTGGCATCGCGACCCAGCAGGCAGACGCCGCCGCCGAGCACCTCGCCGCGCGCGCCGGCGCGGACGTCGAGCCGCAGCCATTCCGTCCGGTGCTGCGCGGGAAGCTGCTCGTTGGCGAGGAGTCGATCAGCATGCGACAGAGGCTTGGGAGCGAGGAGGGCGACGGAATCGTCTCGCTCGATTACCTGTGGTGGCCGCCGCACAAGATCAGCGGCCGCTACCTCGCTCCGTGGCTGGGCGGGGAGGATCCCCGGATCGAGTCCGTGCTCCCGCTGCGACCGCTGGACGTCGAGATCTCCCTATCGACGGAGTGGCATTCCGAGTCCGGCGCGCCTGGTCCCGAGACTCCGTCGGACGCCGGCTGACGCAGCCGCGGTCCGGAGCCGTCCGCGGCGCACGCTCGATGAGCTCGGCGCTCAGGTCGTCCAAGACGGCAGCGCGAGACAAGCCGCGGCGCAGAGGTACTCTTCGCCCAAAGCGGCTACGTCGGATCGCCTGGGAGCCGCGGTTCCTAGCGCTCCGAACCAAGGCCAGCTCCCACACGAGTTGGTCCTGTTCAAGACCAAGCAGTCCCCCAGCTCACTCCCCACCTTGAGCAACGGGGAGGTTGATGAGGAAGGGCTTGAGGCCAGTGGCGTGGAGAGCCCAGGTGAGATCGAGGACGTAGGCCCCGGCGAGACAAAGTCGGCGGCCTTAGAAGCTCACTCCGGGCAAGTACGGGATGATCTGCAACCTTCCCGGCCACTACAAGCATTCGGACCTGAGCCGACAGCGAGTGCGGAACTCCATTTGCAGACAGCCGGCAGAGACGCCACGCATCTGCTTAGGTACTTCGCACGGCGTCAGGCAAATCGTGTGCGCACGAAGCTCCCGGTCAGGCCCACGCCGCGTCAGCGGTAGGCGAATCGAACCTAAGGAGTCTCCATGGCCTTGATGAGCAAAGCGCCCGACCGTGCACTTATCGGTGGTGACTGGGTTGAAGGGAGCGCCGGCACCTTCGAGGTCCGCTCGCCGCATTCACGCGAAGTGATCAACAACGTCGCCCGATGCGATTCCTCTGACGTCGATCGGGCCGTCGCGGCGGCTCGGCGCGCGCAACCGGACTGGGCAGGGATGCCGCTGATCGACCGAGCCAAGATTCTCCGCAGGATCACCGAGGTCTTCCGCGACAACGCCGAGTCGATCGCCCGGATGGTGTGCGCGGAGATCGGCAAGACGATCACCGACAGCCGTGAGGAGGTCTACGAGTACGCGGCCCCCTCTTATGACAAGGCCGCCGCCGAGGTCCTTCGCCATCGAGGCCTGTCGCTGCCCTCGACACAAGAGCAGACCAACAACAAGCGGCTGGTGCTGGGACATCGCCCACTCGGCGTGATCGGATCGATCACTCCGTACAACTTCCCGACCGACATCGGCTCGATCGCGATGGCCCACATCATCGCCGCGGGCAACACGGCGGTTTGGAAGCCGTCCGAGTTCGCGGCCACGAGCTGCGCAATGGTGGTCGAGCTCTTCGAGGAGGCCGGTCTGCCGCCCGGAGTGGTCAACCTGGTTCAGGGCTACGGCGACGTCGGCGCCGCGATCGTCGAGCACGAGGGCGTCGACGGGATTTTCTTCACCGGCTCCACCGCGACCGGTGAGCTGATCGCTCGCTCCGCGCCGCTCAAGCCTCATCTGCTCGAGCTCGGCGGCGACGGCCCATTCATCATCCTGGCCGACGCCGACGTCGACGCTGCAGTCGACGGAGCGATGAACGGCTGCTTCTACTACACCGGTCAGGTCTGCACCTCGGCCGAACGCCTGCTCGTCCACGAGGCGGTCTATGACGAGTTCGTGGAGAAGCTCACCGAGCGCGCACGGGCGCTCAGGATCGGCGACCCGGCCGAGGAGGAGACGGAGATGGGTCCGCTCTGCACCGAGGCCACCCTGGCGCGCGTGGTGGAGCACGTCGAGGACGCCCGCAGCAAGGGTGCCGAGATCGTGCAGTTCGGACCTGAGGAGGATCTCTACTACCCGGCCACGATTCTCACGAACGTGACCCAGGAGATGCGGGTCATGCAGGATGAGACCTTCGGTCCGGTGGCGCCGATCGCCAAGAGTCTCCTCGGCGCAGGAGGCGGTCGAGATCGCAAATCGCAGTGAGCTCGGCTTGATCGCCTCGCTTTGGACGAGGGACCTCGCGACTGCTTGGCGGGTGGGCGAGGCGCTGCCGCACGGCTCGGTCAACATCAACGAGACAAGCAACTACTGGGACCAGCTGGCGCCGTTCGGTGGAGCCGGAAAGAGCGGAGTCGGCCGTGAGCTCTCCGAATGGTTCCTCGAATCCTTCACTGAGCGAAAGCTGCTCGTCTTCGAGCTCGGCGATGCGGAGCTCAAGTACGACCGGCGAGCCGAGGGCGGCTGGTAGCTACCCCAATCAAGTCTCGTTCCAGACCTTGCGGTGCTCGTCGTAGGTCGGATCCCCGGAGCTTGATCAACTCGCTCCGCATCACAGCGGGTGGCCCTCTGAGTCGCACAGCTGCGGGGCGTCCACCTGCTCTGATTCGACGATCACCAGCTGGCGCTCCATCTCGTCCGGCTTGATGCTTCCGCTGCGGTTCTCGTACGGATGGTCGAGGAACCACACCAGCAGCAGGCCCGACACGACAAGCGCCGCGATTGCGCCGATCAGGCTTCCCTGCACGACGAAGTTCTCGCGCCGGTCGGCGAAGAACAGCGCGAACCCGACCGTCACGATCGCCCCGAGGCCGAGGATGAACCAGGCCGGCGCCGGCAATGAGCGGTTGGCCTCGCTGAGCCGCGCGCGGCGGGCGTCGGTGCGCTTGTCCTCCTGCTGGAGCAGCTGCAGGAAGGCGGCCTCCTGGGCAGGCCCGGCCGGCCGGATGTCGCGGAGTCCGCTCTCCAGACGGTTCACCCAGCCCTGCACCACCGAGCTTCTGTCCCCGTGCTTCATCGCCGGCCACTCGTCATGAATCACCGCGCGGCCGTAACAGATCAGGGTGCCCTCGAGCGGATCACGCTCTGCCGGAGTGAAGAACGCCGCCGTGCGCGAGAGCTGGACCACGGAGATCGCCTCCTCCTCGGCGCCGGTCTTCGCGTCGTTGAAGCTTCCAAAGGCCTCGAGGACCACGAACGCGAGCAGCACCGCGAAGGCCGTGCCGAGGAAGGTGAAGATCCCGGCTCCGCGCTCGACCTCAACGAAGAAGTGATCAACCCTCGACCGCCGTCTGACCAGGTACATCAGCCCGACCGCGATGCCGGCGGCGGCCGCCACTATCAGGGCCATCAGCCACAGGTTCACTCAGCCATCTCCCCGTAACCCCTGGGCCATCCTACGCACCTGCACCAGACTGCGCGTGTCCCGAGCCGTTTCCCCTCGCGGACTTGGCCCGCGGTGAGCCTTGACCTGATCCCCTTCCTCTTGCACCTCACGCACCGGATGGCGATGGGGCAAATACGATGGCCGCTCCGCCTTCACCTTGGAGGCACGAGGGGCACGCCGAAGGAGGTCACAATCATGTACGTCACGGAGTTCACCCTGCGCGCCAAGCCCGGCCACTTCGAGCAGCTCGCGGAGATTCACTCCGAGTTCGCGGCCGACTTCCTCAGCGACCATCCCGCGCTCCAGACGGTGATGGTCGTCGGCGACGAGGGGAGCGGTGTGGTGCGTGGCATCGGGGTGTACAAGGACCGCGAGGCGGCGGACGAGGTCAACAGCGACCCCGAGTTCGCGTCGTACAACGACCGGATCGAGCCGCTGCTGGCAAGCCCACCCGAGCGGGTCGAGCTACAGCTCTTGCACCACTACTCGCGTTAAGCGCCCGTCAGGGTGGTCCCGACGCCCGGGCCATCGGAAGGACGCGGTACGCGATTGCTCAAGGCGGCTGCTTCCACGCAAAGCGGCGGAGCGTGACTGCGGAACCGAAGGTCCTCGGCCAGCAGGGCAGTGACACCCTCATAGGAGGCGCGGCTAAGGACATCTGCAAAGGCGGCACGGGGAAGGACTCCGCCAAGTGCGAAGTCGAGAAGGCGATCTGAGCTAGCCGCTCGACAGCGACTTCTGCACGGCGGCGACCTCGCGGAATGCATCGCGCAGATACCGGCGCGTGAGCTCTGAAAGCTCCGTCGGGTCGACATTGTCATCTGGCTCGTTTCCCTGCTCGAGCTGCCGAATCTGGTGCTCGAGCCGGAGCGCACTGAAGAGGTCGTAGGCCTCCTCGAGCGTCCGGGCATGTGCGGGCTCGATGGCCCCGAGCTCGGACGCTGCCCGCAGTCGCTCGATCGTCGCCGTGACCTTGGCGCCGGCCTTCAGTGCGCCGAAGCGGGCGATATCGACGACCGAGAGCAGTCCACCGTGCTTGATGTCGAAGGTCCCGCTGTGCTCGCCGGAGCTCTCGACCACGATGTTGCCCCGGAATCCGGTCGGTAGCTTCTGCGCCAGCGCAAGGCGGAGCATCGATGGCAGCAGCGTGGCACGATTTTCGGGCTCCAGCAGGATCGCCCGCGGGTCGAGTTCCGCCGACCCGTAAACCGTGCGGCCGTCGAGCAGGATCGAGGTCGCGATCAGGACCTTCTCGTCGCCCGGGTTCTGCAGCCAATTCCCGATCGACCGGCGCCACGTGGCCATCGAGCTGGCAGAGAACTCACTGGACGCCGTCACGCCGTGTGGGTCGAGACGCCAGCCGACGACCCGGATGCAGTCCTCCACGTCGCCCGCGATCGTCCGCATGTAGCCCACAACCTCCTCGGAAGCGATCACGCGTCGCGGGTCTGATCCGCTGGACTCCTTCTCGGACTCGTCCACCCAGGCCATCCCCGAGTCGACGTCGGAAGAGGGCACCGTCTCACGTCTGCCGTGGCTGCCCAGCGCAAGCCAGGCGAACTCCGCCGGCGCCGTGCCCTTGGACTCGATCGCCAGCTCGATCATGCGCCGGACCAGCGCGTCGGCGACGACTGAGATCACCCGGCCGATCTGCTGGGGAGGGAGCTTGGTGGCGTGCAGCGCGACCACCGTGGAGCGCAGCCGCTGCGCCGCCTCACTCAGCTCCTCCTTGTCTCGCGCCCCCGCGATCTCGCGCCGAAGCGCAAAGGGCGTGCGTGCCTCGGCGGCCACCAAATCGATGCCGCCGAGCACTCCGAGCAACTCGCCCCTGGGAGAGAGAACGCCAACGTGGCGGACGTCCTGGTCGAGCATCTCCAGCATCACGTCGGCGCCGGCAGCGTCCGCACCGACGGTGGTCAGGGGTCCCGACACGACCTCGCCCACTGGCGCGTCTACCGACATCCCCTCGGCCACAACCCGGGAGCGGATGTCGCTGTCCGTGACGATTCCCAGCTCTCCGTTCTCCCCCCGCACGATCATCGAGTTGACGTTCTCGTCAGACATCAGCTGGGCCACCTCGCGAAGGGGGCGATCCGCCGTGCAGGCGACCGGCTCGCGACGTATCAGCGCCCTGGCCGGCTGCTGTGTCATTTCGGCGCTGGCGACATCTGCCTCGGCGGCCGCGCCCCCGGGCCCGCGTGGCTGCAGCAACGAGCGCGTCAGATATGACAGGCTCGATCGCCGCGCCAGCAGCGGGATCACATCGGAAGCCGTCATCGAGTAGCAGCGGCTGTCCTCCTGGGCGCGCGCCTCGAATCCGAACGGCAGACCCGACAGCATCGACGGGTGTCCAAGCAACTCACCCTCCCCGAGCACGTCGAGGACCCTGTCGCCATCTCCATCGACCAACTCGACCGCCCCTCGTCGCACCACCAGCACCCTGCCTTGGGACCGCTCGCCCTGTTTGAAGATGGTGGCCCCCGCCTCGAAGTCCTCCACCTCCACTCGCTCGACAAGCCGCTCCAAGGCGTCCTCGTCGAGCCCGCTGAACAGGTCGTGCGTCCTCAGAAACTCCGCGATGTCTTGCATGCGGCCTATCTCACCCTCAGGACCATCATCGAGAATCATGAGGCCGTTGGCAAGCCGCATCCCGCCAGGCTCGCGGCGCGTCGCTCGATCTCGCGGTAGCGGTGGTCCCGTGAGAGCGCAAGCGCGGTTTCGGCCTCTTCGCGGGCCCGACCGCTGTCCCCACGGCCTTCCAGCGCCTCCGCCCAACCGAGGTGGGGGCGCGCAGCCCAGAGCGACATTCCCCTATCCGCCTGGAGCTCGCAGGCGGCCGAGAAGTGCTGATCGGCGAGCTCGTCCCGGCGGAGGGTGGCGGCCATCAGGGCGAGGTGTGAGCATGCGCAACCAGGCTACTCGGCGGATCTCGGATCGACGTTCGCGGACTGGACCCGGGCAACAAAAAGGGCAAGGGAGGGGACGTAGCCCAGCCGAACCCAGGCGAGCACCGGTCGCGGCATCAAGCCCACTCCTGAGCCCCGACGAGCCCCACCGAACACCTTGCGCGGTCTACGAACCCGAAGGTCGCAGGTCGAATCCTCTCGGAAACGACTGCGCTGGGAGAATCGCGAGTGCCGGGCGCTCAGACCGGCAGCCGGTTCGCTTTCTTCTTGCACCTCTTGCGCTTGTGGCCTTGCTTCTTCTTGCACTTCTTGAGCGCCGCGGCGCGCTCGCCCGTGGGCGCGCTCGTGTAGGACGGCGGCTGGTTCGAGGGCGGGGGTGAAGGCGGCGCGGTCGGGTCGAGCTGAACCATCTTCGCCACGGAGGGGACTCCGGCCCCGTTGACGATGAAGAGCATGTAAAACCCCGGCGGCGCAACGTTGACGTTCACTGGGACCGTCGCCGCGAGCGAACCGCTTCCCGCTGTGAAGCCGAGCGGCACGTAGCGCTGTTCCATGTTGACCGAATGTGTCACCGCGCCGAGCCGCACGAGCGCGACCTTCTGAATCGAGGCGGCATCGGGAGTCGCGATCTGGATCTGCGAGCCGTAGCCGGCCGAGCTCGGCGCCGAGCTGATCGTCGGCCGCGGAGCGAGCTGGCCCGAGCCGTCCTTCTTGAACAGGTACGGCGGCGTGAAGACTTCGGCGTTCTTGGCGAGGTAGCCGACCTGGTCGCAAGTCCCGCAGATGCCTCCACCTGCCGACAACACGCGGCCGTCGGGCAGAAGCAGCGCCGTGGAGTGGTATTGACGCGTCACGGCCATCGAAGCGAGCGTCTTCCAGCTACCGGTCGCAGGGTCCCAGAGCTCGGCGGGATAGACGCCCGCGTTCATGTCGACCAGCGAGGCGCCGGACGAGTTGCCGCCCGTGGCCAGGACGCTGCCGTCGGCGAGCATGGTCAGGTTGTGCTGGCGCCGGCCGAAGGCCATCGGCGAGGTCGCCGAGACCTGGGGCGTCGAACCGTTGACGTCGATCACGCGCGAATCGGCCTCCGACGCCCCGCCGCCCGAGACGAGGATCTTGCCAATGTCGTAGAACGCGTGACTGCCGTAGGTGCGCGTGATGTCGTCGCGCTGGGCGAGGGTCGTCCAGCTGCCGGTTCCGGCCGTGTCCAGGCTGCGCATGGTCGGGGCGGGCCCTGACACGAAGGTGCGCCCGTTGGGCGCCACGTCCATCCAGGGGTAGAGCGGCAGATTGAGCGAAGCGGAGCTCAAGCTGCGTAGCGTGCCGTCGGTCTGGCGCACCTCGGGGATATCGGGTCCGCCCTCGGTGATCACCATTTCACCGTTCGACAGCGGCGTCACCGACGGGTACCAACGCCCCGCCGCCATGTTGGGACCGAGGCTCCAGGTGTTGGTGGCCGGGTTGAAGAGGTGGGTCTGGACGATCCCGTTGAGCGCCTGGTCCTTGTTGCCGCCGGCGATGAACAACGAGCCGTCCAGCAAGTGCGCCAGTCCGCTGCAGAAGATGTTGTAGCCCGTGTTCAGCCGCACATCGGTCTGGCTGCCGGTTGCGGGATCCCACACCGTCGCGCGGGTGAAGGTCTGGTCCGGAAAGCGTCTCGGTGGCCGCGTCCCCGACCGAGTCATAGGCGAGGACCTTGCCGTTCGGCAGCAGCGCCGCGTTGATCGCAACGACCGGCCAGTCGACCACCGGGCCCCACCGCCCGATCTCGTCCTCAGTGCCAGTCACCTCAGCCGCGGCACGCGATGCCGCCGCTGAGCTCATCCTCGTGTGCTGGTTGAGCCGCGCCTCGGTGGCCCGATCATGGATGACGAAATCCTCTTCCGCGTGGCCACCGGGCGTCGAGACGTCATGCGCTGCGGCGCTCCCAGCCGTAGCCAGCGCGATCGCGGTGACTCCGAGTGCTACCCACCCGGCAGGGTTCGTCCTGCAATTCATTGCGGAAGACCAACGGGCGGACAGGAGCAACGCTTCCAACGCGCCGCACCGGACCACAGCCCGAAGTGGTCTGCGACGTCGCTCACCACAGCGATAGGGGTTGACGCTGGCCCAGCCTTCAAGGGAGAGGGAGATTAGGGATATGAAGGGTGAGTGGGAGCAGGGGCAGTAGGGTCCGCTCCGGATGAGAACCGGAGACGTGGTGCCGTGAGGTACGTGATCCCTCAGTGGAGCGAGATGTCGCCTGCGCGGCGGTTCTTCGAGGTACCCGTGCTCCCGTCCGTGTTCGGGTTGCTCTGTGGGCTGGCCCTCGGACTCTCGGCGCCCCTCTACCTGGTCGGCGTCGTGCTCTCCCTGTTCGGCGGGGTCGGCGGCGGCGCCCAGTACGCGCGCCGCAGAGACGCGCTTCTTCGCGGTCTCGTCGCGGGCGCGCTCTTTGGAGCATTCATCCTGCTCGGCTTCGAGCTCGGCGGGGAGGACGAGGCCCAAGTGGACCTGCCCGATCCGCACGTGCTCCTGCTGGTACTCACGGTCCTGCCATCGCTCTTCCTGCACTGGCTCGGCTGGAAGCTGCGGCCGAGGCTGCTGGGCCGCTCCGACGCCGACGCCGAAGCCGCCTAGCGCTCAGCGCGCATGGACGCCGAGAACGTCCAGTCGATGCTCCGGCAGCACTTCGACAATTCCGGCACCGATCCGGACCTCGCCCACGCGATGTACACCGAGGACGCGGTGCTCGAGTTCCCGCAGTCCGGCGAGCGGTTCGAGGGAGTGGACAACTTCAGGGAGTGGCGGAGCAGCTACCCGGCGAACACCAGCTTCGAGTTCCGCGAGGTGAGGGGAGAGGGTGACGTCTGGGTGGCGGAGCTGACGGTCCGCTACGACGACGGCCCGGCTAACTACGGCGTCAGCATCCTCGAGATCCGCGACGGCAGGATCGCCCGCGAGACGATCTACGTTACCGAGGGATTCGCCGCGCCCGAGTGGCGGGCCAGGTGGAGAGCCGCTCCCTGACCGCCGGCTGAGTCAGCGGTGGGCGTGCTTCTTCCGGCACTTCTTGCGGGCGGTGTCCGCGGATTTGCCGTGCTTGCGCTTCTTGCACTCCCTCGCCGTCGACGTGTCAACGCCGGACCCGAGGACCTACGGTCCCCGCTGCCGGGCGTCCCTATGGTCGGCGGCGTCACGTCCGCCGCTTGGTTCTCGAAGGGCTGGTAGTCGCGGCAGGGCTCGGCCCTCAGGCCCGGGCAGGTGGCAGCCCGGTGGGCGCGTTCACTCCCGGGATGACCGGCAGCAGCAGCCGTCTCGCGAAGACGAGCGCGAGGACTGCCGCGACAATCAGGCTCCCCATTTTTCGGTACAGGCGGGTCACCTAAGCACAGCGCGGCGAATCGTGTCGCAGTTCCCGAGTTGAGGCACGCGCCCGCCAGTTAGCCTGCCGCGCATGCCGAGGGAATGGCAGCTCGACCGGGACCGACTCGCCGATCTGCTCGAGCAGGAGGAGGGGCGGTTCGTCGAAGACCACCCAGGCTCGCAGCGGCTCTTCGAGCGCGGGGAGAAGGCTCTGCTCGGCGGCGTCCCAATGCCGTGGATGACCGAGTGGGCGAGTCCGTTCCCCGTTTTCGCGGCGGATGCCGAGGGCGCCCGGTTCGAGGATGTCGACGGCAACGAGTACGTCGATCTCTGCCTCGGGGATACGGGGGCAATGACCGGTCATTCGCCGGAGCCGACGGTGAAGGCCGTCGCCGACCGCGCAGCTCGCGGGATCACCCTGATGCTGCCGACCGAGGACGCGAGCTGGGTGGCGGCCGAGCTCGGGCGGCGATTCGGCCTGCCCCGCTGGCAGTTCGCTCTCACGGCAACCGACGCGAACCGTTTCGCGCTTCGCCTGGCGAGGGCGATCACGGACCGGCCGAAGGTCCTGGTCTATGCCTGGTGCTACCACGGCACCGTCGACGAGAGCTTCGCGATCGAGGTCGAGGGGGAGACCCGCTCGCGGCCGGACAACATCGGGCCGCCCGTCGACCCGGCGGTGACCACCCGGGCGGTCGAGTGGAACGATCTCGCAGCCCTCGAGCAGGCCCTCGAGCCCGGCGACGTCGCCTGCGTGCTGGCCGAGCCGGCGATGACCAACGCCGGGATCGTGCTCCCCGACCCCGGCTACCACGAGGCGCTGCGAGAGCTCACCCGCGCGCACGGGACCCTGCTGATCATCGACGAGACCCACACCTTCTGCGCGGGCCCCGGCGGCTACACGGCCGCCGCGGGGCTCGATCCGGATCTACTCACGATCGGCAAGGCGATCGCGGGCGGCATCCCGGCGGCGGCCTACGGGATGACGGAGGAGGTGGCCGAGCGGATCGCGGAGCACATGCGAATGCTCGAGACCACAGATGTCGGCGGGATCGGCGGGACGCTTGCGGGCAACGCGCTGTCGCTGGCCGCGGCCCGCGCGACCCTCGAGGAGGTCCTCACCGACGAGGCGTTCGGCCACATGACCGAGATGGCGGAGCGCTTCGAGGCCGGTGTGAATGAGGTGGTCGCCTCGCAAGCCGTGCCCTGGAACTCGGTCCGCCTCGGCTGCCGGGTCGAGTACCACTTCCAGCCGTCCCCGCCGCGCAACGGATCCGAGGCGGTGGCGGGCGCCGACCGGATGCTCGTCCGTTACATGCACCTGCACGCGCTGAACCGGGGGATCCTGCTGACGCCCTTCCACAACATGGCCCTGATGTGCCCCGCGACCACCGAATCGGACATCGACAGCCACACCGAGGCCTTCGAGGAGGCGGTGGCCGGGTTGACCGCGAAGCCCTCGGCCTGATCGTCCCTCCTTGGTGGGGGACAATTGAGTGTCGACATGGCACCCACGATCGGCGAGACCCTGCGGAAGGCCCGGACGGAGCGCGGCGTCGACCTGAGCGAAGTCGAGCAGGCCACCAAGATCCGCGCCAAGTTCCTCGAGGCGATGGAGGAGGATCGCTGGGGGGCCCTGCCCGCCCCCGTCTACGCCCGCGGCTTCCTCGACATCTACGCGCGCTATCTCGGCCTCGACCAGCAGGCGCTGCTCGACGAGTACCGGCGGACGGTGGAGGCCGAGCAGCAGGAGCCGATTCCGCAATCGGTCATCAAGCCGGGCACCCTCAGGCAGACTCGCCCGGTCGGACGCACCCGCTCGATCAACTGGGTGCCGGTCGCCAAGGTCCTGGCGGGACTGATCGTCGTCGCCGTCGTCGGTCTCGTGATCGTCGGGTCGATCGGCGGGTCGGACGACAGTGACGGCAGCGACAAGGGCGGGAAGGCGAGAGACCAGGGGAGCAAGGCGGCCCGCCCGTCCACTCCGACCACGACGAGCACCGCGCCCGCCGGCGAGGTCTCGGTCGAGCTGCGCGCGACGGCCCGCGTCTGGGTCTGCCTGGTGGACGACGGCGGCACCCCTCTGGTCGACAGCGAGACGCTGAGCGCCGACGAGGCGCGCGGGCCGTTCAGCGCCGGCGGGTTCGACGTTACCCTCGGGAACGGCTCGGTCGAGATGACAGTGGACGGCGAGCCGGCTCGGATTCCGCAGGCCGCGGAGCCGCTCGGCTACCGAATCACACCTACCGGGGTGCGGAAGCTCGACCCCTCCTCACAGCCCACCTGCGTCTGAGATCAGGGGTCGAGCTATCCGGTGCGCTTCGTCAGTACCAGCGACCGCGCGCGAAGCCGCCAAACGCGATCAACCCGATCAGGATCACGACTATGCCGATCCAGACCTTGGTCACGAACAGCAGGATGATCCCGATGATGACAATGATGCCTCCGAGCGAGATCCCCCCAATACCGTACGACGCTCTGGTGTGGCCATTTCTCCTCCTTGCGGTAGTCGAAACGAGAGATGAGTACCCGCCGCCGCCAGGACGTAACCACCCCCGGTCGCAAGTCGATTCGCGGACCTGAGATCGCCGAGCTCCGTGCTTTCTGCTCCGCGGTCGATCTCGGGACGCTCGGGAAAGCCGCGGTTTCGCTCAAGATCAGCCAGCCGGCGCTCTCGAAACGGCTGCGCGCGCTCGAGGCCGCCGCGGGCACCAAGCTCCTCGAGCGCTCCAGCAAGGGCGTGGTACCGACCACGGCGGGTCGGCGCCTCTATCCGGAAGCCCGCCGTCTGCTCCACCAGGCCGATGTCGTCGAACGGCTGCTCGAGTCCGCGCCGCGTGAGCAGGCGCCGATCGAGCTCGCGGTGAGCCACACGATCGCGGAGTTCTTCCTGCCGCCCGAGCTCGTCGCCTACCAGGCCGACGGCAGGCGTCCCGCCGTCCAGCTCACGATCGCCAACTCGAGCGCCGTGCGCCGGATGGTGGCGGAGGGCCGGGCATCGATCGGGGTAGCGGCCACCGGGCCCGGGGACGGGCAGGATGGCGCCGAGGAGCTCGAGGAGCTCGAGCTGCTGGACGACGAGGTGGTTGTGGCGGTGCCCCAGGACCACGGGTGGTACCGGCGGAAGGAGATCCCGCAGGAGCTCTTCCTGGCCACACCGATGGTCATGCGCGACAACGACGCCCACGTGCGCCGGGCCGTCGAGGCCGAGCTTGCGGACCGCGGACTCACCCTCGCCGATCCCCTGATCGAGGCGGCGAGCACGGCGGTGGCGAAGCGGGAGGCGTTGCAGCGGTCCGCACCCGTGCTGCTCTCGGCGATCTCCCTGGACGAGGCGCGCGACCGCCTCTACCGGCGCCCGGTCGCCGGCCTCAGCTTTCCGCGCCGTTTCGTGGTCGTCTGCCGCTCGCTCGCCTCGCTCCCGCGTCAGGACCGCGACTTCCTGGACTTCATCCGCCGGCGCCGGACTCAGGACGGCCGTTGACCGCGCTCGGTCATAACCGGCAGTTATGAGTGCCATAACCGATCAGCCCCACCAATCGGGCCGATCTCCTTGGCCGCTGGAGGCGACCGACCTAAGGTGATCTCAGGTCGGTGCGGTATCGGCCGCGATCTAGGTGAGTTCCAGCGGCCCCTTTTGATCCGACCTACACATATAAGTACCTCTCCTCCCAGTAGCACCGTTAGCGCCCCGCCCCGGCGGGGCGCTTCGAGTTCCTAGGCCTATCCCGCCTTCTCGAGGAGCCGATCCGCGAGCCGGTTCATGCCGCGCTCGCGGGCGGCCTTCGCGGCGCCGCGGTAGTCGGTTCGCTTGTTGCGCGGACGGCTCACCTTCGCGGTCCGCAGGCTCGCCACGTCCTTGAACGCGAGCAGCTGATCGCGGTCGCCGGTCAGCGCGGTGCGAAGCGCTGGCCGCGGCTCGCGGATCGCCGCAGCGAGCACCTTCTCGAGGGAGCCGTGCTTGCGAAGCAGCTCGACGGCGGTCTTCTCGCCCACGCCCTTGGCTCCGGGGATGCCGTCGGAGGGGTCGCCCCGCAGGGCGATCAGGTCCGGGACCAGCTTGGGCGGAATGCCGTAGCGCTCCTTCACCTCGGCGGGCCCCATCGGCTGCCCGCCCTGTTTCCCAGTGCTGACATAGAGAACCTTCGTCTTCGCGTCGGCGCACTGGAACATGTCGCGGTCCCCGGTCATGAGCAGGCTGCGGCCGCCTGCCTTGCTCTCCTTCTGGGCCAGGGTGCCCAGCAGATCGTCGGCCTCGAAGGAGTCGCTGCCGGCGATCTTCCAGCCGAACGCCCCGAAGAAGTCGGCCGAGTCATCCCACTGCGGCCGCAGTGCGTCAGGGAAAGCCGCCTCGCGATCGGCGTGGTAGGCGGGAAATAGCTCGAGGCGGTAGGTGGCGGCGTCGGGACCGAAGCAGAGCACCACGGCTCGCGGATCGTGGGTCTCGACCTCCCGGAGGATGAGGTTCGCGGTACCGAGAAGTGCGTTGACCGGATTGCCGTCCGGGCCCTTGATCGACTTGGGGAGTGCGTAGAACGCCCGGAAGAGCATCGAGGGGGCGTCGACGGCGAGCAGGGGGCGCGGCACGCCCCGCAGGCTAGTGCGAGACGGCGGGCGGAACGCCGAGAAGCGCGGCCTCGACCTCGCGGAGGCGGTCGACATCGCCGCGGATGCCGGCGACGGCGTCGTTGAAGAGGAACGCCTGGGCGAGCTTGACGATCGCGTAGCCGAGGATCGCCGGCTCGACCGGCGGCTCGTACGTGCCGGCCTCGACCTCCTCGGTGATCTGCGCAGTGATCAGCTCCACGATCCGGGGCTGAACAATCCCGGCGCCCGAGGCGACCAGCCGCAGAGCTGCGTCCCGCTCCTGGTCGACGAAGGCGCGGAGGGCGGGAGCGTCCGCGAGCGCGCGGTTGAAGCGGTCGAAGGTGTCCAGCAGGCCGGGGCCGCCCTGTCCCTCGAGCCCGGCTCGGGCCTCGACCAGCACGGGCTCAGTCGCCCGAGTGACCACCTCGCCGATCAGGTTGTCGCGCGACCCGAACCAGCGATAGACCGTGGCCCTGCCGATCCCGATGTCCGCCGCGATCGCCTGGACTTCGATCCGCTGCCCGCGCAGGTAGCGGTAGAGGCCCGCCTCGATGACGTCCTCGCGGGTGGCGCCGGCAGGACGGCCGTGCTGTCTCGTCGCTCCCATTTGAGACATACCTAACGCTATCCGGCCTGAGGGTCCCGGAGTGTGTCTTCCAGCGGGTACCGCTGGACGTTCGGCTAGTCGGTCGCCCAGCGGACGGGCAGTGTCTTCAGCTGGTTGAGGAAGGCAGAGACGGCCGGCTGCGGCTCTCCGGCCAGCTCCATGTCCGGGAAGCGGCGCACGGTCTCCTCGAAGAGGATCCGGAGCTCCAGCCGCGCCAGCGCTGCGCCCAAACAGAAGTGCCGGCCCCCGGCGCCGAAGGCCTGGTGCTCGGGATTGCGATGGACGTCGAAGCGGTCGGGATCGTCGTAGACGTCTTCGTCCCGGTTCGTGGAGACGTACCACATGACCACCTTCTCGCCCTCCTTGACCGGCTGGCCGGCGATCTCGGTGTCGCGAGTCGCGGTGCGGCGGAAGTGGGCGAAGGCGGGGTACATCCGCAGGCACTCCTCGACAGCGCCGGGGATCAGTGAGGGGTTCTCAGCCAGCATCCTCATCTGATCGGGGTGCTCGATCAAGGCGCGCATTCCGCTCGTGTAGGTCGCCTTGGTCGAGTCGTTGCCGGCGGCGACCAGCAGGAAGAAGCCCATCACGATCTCATGCTCCTGGAGCGTCTCGCCGTCGACCTCCGCGTGGACCAGAACGCTGGTCAGGTCGTCGGTCGGGTTCTCACGGCGCTCCTCGATCATCTTGCGGCAGCGCTCGAAGATCTCGGGGATGTCCTCCTGCAGGATCTGGTCGAGTCCGCCGGGGTTGAGGTCGTCGTCGCCCAGGCCGAGCGCTGAGTTCATGAGGCGAGCCCAGACGATGTCGTCCTCCTCCGGGATGCCCATGAAGCTGCCGATCACGCGCCCGACCACGGGCTGGGCGACGTCCGTGACCAGGTCGCACTCGCCGCGCGGCGCGACGCCGTCGAGCACCTTCTCGACGATCGCCCGGATCCGGTCCTCGTGCTCGGCGATCCTCTTCGGGGTGAAGCCGCGCTGGAACAGCATCTTGAGGCGGTCGTGCTTCGGGGGATCCTGCGCGATGAACATGCTGCGGGTGAGCTCGAGCGGGATCGCGTGGGTGAGGCCGGTGACGCCGCCGAGCTCCGACGAGTAGGTCTCCCAGTCGAGGCTGACCTCGCGGACGTTCTCTGCCTTGCTCACCGACCAGAAGCCCTCCTCCTCCGGATACTCGGGGATCTCGGACCAGTGGACGGGACAACGGCCCCGCAGCTCCTTGAAGAGCTCGTGGGGCGGGCCGTTCTCCCAATGCGGGCGATCGGGGACGTCGATCGCGTCCAGGTCGCTCAGATCGAGGCCGTTGGGGCCGTCGGCCGGGGCCGCGGAATCGGTGGTTTGTTCGTCAGGCGATTTCAGCATTGAGCAGACTAACTGGCTGGTCAGCCAGTTTCCATTCATGGCCAAAGGGCAGGGGTACCCCACCCGTCCTGGATTCATTCATCGGCCGATTGCCTACCGCTGTTTAGGGCTGGCCGGACCGGATGGACGCCTGGCTCAAAGTCGCCAGGATGGATGGCAGGGCCTCGCGAAGGTCCCGCTGCCAGCGCAGGAGCACCCGGACATGAGTCGGCTGCCGCAGCGCCGGGGTGGATAGGGTCAGCTCCGTGAGGCGTGAGTCGAGCTGCTGTGAGGAGACCAACTGGATACCGTCGTCCGCGGCGCGCGCCGAACGGAGGCAGTAGCCGTGGCTGAGCGCTCGGTCCAGGCGACCGTCGAGGAGGCGCTGGGCGAGGCGCCGGGTCGCCGCCGGCTCGAGGGCAGGCGCATCCTCGTAGTCGGCGCGGGACAGGACGACCACGGCCTCGACGACCCGCCGATCGGCAACGGGCGCGCGATGTCGATTCTCTTCGCGCGGGAAGGCGCGTCGGTCGCCCTGCTGGATCTCAACGAGCAGAGCGCGGAGGAATCCGCCGAGCTGGTGCGCGCCGAGGGCGCGGACGCGCTCGTAATCGGGGCCGACGCGAGCAGTGAGGCGGCGATGACGGATGCCTTCGAGAGGACGGCCGCGCAGTTCGGCGGCATCGACGGCCTGGTGATGAACGCCGGGGTCGGGGCGGGGCTCGGCCTGGCGGGCACCAGCGTCGAGGACTGGGACCGGGTGATGGCGGTCAACGCCCGATCCCAGTTCCTGGGCTGCAAGCTCGCCATCGGGTCGATGGATGACGGCGGCTCGGTCGTGCTGGTCGGCTCGATCGCCTCGCGCGAGGTGATGCCCTTTCCGGTCTATGCCGCCTCCAAGGCGGCGCTCGAGGCGCTCTGTCGCCAGTCCGCGGTGGAAGGCGCACCCCGCATCCGGACCAATCTGCTGATGCCGGGCCTGATCGACACCTCGCTCGGCCGGCTCGCGTCTCAGATCAGCCCGCTGCGCGACGAGGTCCCGATCCCCGCCGGACGTCAGGGGACGGCGTGGGAGGTCGCGTACGCCGCCGTCTTCCTGCTCTCGGGCGAGTCGAGCTACGTCACCGGCCAGAGCCTGATCGTGGACGGCGGGCTGACGGTCGCCCCGAGGACGACCCGATGAGCGACGAGCCGCGCATTCCGCCGCTTCCCCCCGATGAGTGGGAGGGAGAAATCAAGCGGATTCTCGACACGGTCCCGGCCGGGATCGAGGGCCGCCTCGGCGACAACAACATATTCCCGACCTTCGCACGCCATCCCGATCTCTTCCTGGCCTGGCTGCGGTTCGGCGGCTACCTGCTGACCTCGGGCAAGCTGCTCGGGCCCCGACCGCGAGCTGCTCATCCTCCGCACCGCCGTCAACTGCCGCTCCGACTACGAGTGGGGTCAGCACGTGCGGATCTCGCTCGCCGGCGGGATCGACCGCGAGATGATCGACCGGGTCCTCGATGGGCCGGACGCGGACGGATGGTCGGCGCACGAGTCGACTCTCCTGCGTGCCGCCGACGAGCTCCATGCGGAGTCGCGCATGTCGGACGGAGACCTGGGCGGCTCTCGCCGAGGCCTACGACACCGAGCGGCTGATCGAGGCGACCATGGTGGTGGGCCACTACCACATGCTCGCCTTCGCACTGAACACCTTCGGGGTCGAGCTCGACGACGGCCTCGAGCCGCTCCCCTGGCGATGAAGCCGGTCAGGGTCTCGGTCGACGTGCCCAACCCGCGCCCCGAGGTCTACGAGTTCCTCGATGTGCTCGGTAACCACGAGCAGTTCACCGACCACTTCATGGTCGACTGGGAGCTCTCGGGGCCGGAGCGCGGCGTCGGGGCAAAGGCGAACGTCAGAGTGAAGGCCGCGGGGGAGAAGGACCGGACGGAGATCGAGGTGGTCGAGGCGGACGCCGGGCGTCGTATCGTCGAGGAGGGAACGGGCGGGTCACGCGGCAGGCGACGGACGCGTGGCAGCTACAGGCTCGAAGACCTGCCAGGTGGCGGCACTCGCATCGACTTCACACTCGAGTTCCTCTCGCTCCCGACCGGCGAGAGGCTGATGGGCCCGCTGCAGCGCGCCTACGTGAAGCGGGTCAACGGCAAGGCGCTGACGCGCCTTGCCGAGCGTCTCAGCACCTCCGAAACTGACTGATCAGCTCCGACTCGCTACAAATCCCGCCGACATGAACCGGACTCGGGCAACAAGACTCCTCGTGGCGCTGGCCGCCGCAGCGCTGCTTGCAGTGCTCGCCGGCTGTGGCTCGGACTCGAGCGGGCAGGACAGCGCCACCACCCCGACGGAGGTCTCGATTCCCTCCCCCACCTCGCCGCTGCCGACCACCACCACGACGACCAGCACGGCCAACGGCGGCGGGGGCGGCAAGAAGAAGCCCGCGGAGACGACGAACACCACGGGCGGCTCGGCGCCGCCGTGCTCGGTCCCCGTGGCCTACCAGGACTTCAAGTACACCGGCATCGACTGCTCGGCCGCCCTCGCCGTGGCGACCACCTGGGACCGGAACGGCAAGATCTGCAACACCGTCGACAACCCCGAGTCACCGATCGGGCCACAGCGCACCTGCTCGGTCGAGGGCTTCACCTGCACTGCGAAGCGCGACATCCACTCGGATGCCCGCTTCGTCACCTGCACCCAGGGCGGGCAGAGCATCCGCTTCACCTGGCTGCCGGCGTAGTTTCGGCTCAGAATCCGGTCGAGGTGTGGACGCGCTTTCGCGCGTGCTCGTCGAGGCCGCCCTTCTTCTGGAGCACGTCGCACGCGGTCTTCAGGTCCTCGACAAGCTTCTCGGCCAGCGAATAGCCCAGCGTCAGCTTCACCAGCGCGCGCATCAGCTTCACCTCCTGCGCGTTGGGCGGCAGGTGGTAGGCGGGAACCAGCCAGCCGCGCTCGGCGGCCAGCTGTGAGGCGACGTCGAACTCGTCGTAGCGCTGGTCTCCGCTGAGTCGCCAGGCCACGAGCGGCAGCTGCTCCCCCTCCCCGATCAGCTCGAAGGGGCCGACGTCGGCGATTCCCTTGGCCAGCTCCGCGGCGTTCTTCTGCATCAGCTTCATCAGGTTCTCGTAGCCCGAGCGCCCGAAGCGGATGAAGTTGTAGTACTGGGCGAGGACCATCGCCGATCCGGTGGAGAAGTTGAGCGTGAAGGTCGCGTCGCGCTTGCCCAGGTAGTCCTCGTAGAAGATCAGGTCCTCGGGGAGGGAGTCGGGGCTGCGGAAGATCAGCCAGCCGATGCCGGGGTAGACGAGGCCGAACTTGTGCCCCGATGCATTGATCGAGGCGACCTGCTCGAGCCGGAAGTCCCATTCCGAGTGCGGGTAGAGGAAGGGCCAGACGAAGGCGCCGCTGGCACCGTCCACGTGCAGCGGGATGTCCATGCCCTTGTCGTTCTTGACCTTCACCAGCAGGTCATTGATCCCGACGATGTCATCCGCGTGGCCCGTGAACGTCGTGCCGAGGACGGCCGCCACACCGATGGTGCTCTCGTCGATGTGCGGCTCGACGTCCTCCGGGCCGATCACGAGCTTGTCCTCCTGCAGCGGCACGATCCGCGGCTCGACGTCGAAGTAGCGACAGAACTTCTCCCAGACGACGTGGACGTCCCCGCCGAAGATCAGGTTGGGCTTGTCGGTGTCCTCCTTCGCCTCCTCCCGGCGCGCCCGCCACTTCCATTTCATGGCGAGAGCGCCGAGCATGATCGCCTCGGAGGAGCCCTGCGTTCGTGCGCCGATGGTCTCGCCGGGCGCGTGGAAGAGGTCGGCGAGCATCCGGATGCACCGCTGCTCGATCTCCGCGGTCTGCGGGTACTCGGCGTGGTCGATGAAGTTCCGGTGGAGGTTCTGACCGATCAGCTGGGTGACGTCCGGGCCCATCCAGGTGGTGACGAAGGTGGCGAGGTTCCGTTCGGGGTCGCCATCCAGGAAGAGCTCCTCCTCGATCAGGTACTTGGCGTCCATCGGATCCATCGGGTCCTCCGGGATCTTGTGATCCGGGGCAGGCCGGCCGATGAAGCGACCGCGCCGGAGCATCAAGCGCTCGCTGAGATCCTTCTCCCTCGACGCCACGGAGCGGACACTACTCTGAGGTTTGTTCACAGGCATGGAGGCACGACCCCCCGCATCGGAGTCGGATACCCCGGAGGAGCGTCCGGACCCCTCACCGCGGGTGGATCCGCCCTCCAACGGCACCGTCGGCTCGCTGCTCGAGTCGGCGGCCCGCGCCGGCTTCAGCGGCGCTCGCGGCGTGGCGAGGCGATTGGGCCTCGATCGTGCCGTGGATCGCGGCGTCGATCGCGCGCTCGACAGCGAGACCGCGGCGAAAGCCACCGAGAGGTTCCTGGACAACGAGACGACGAAGCGCGTCTGGGGCAAGGTCCTGGAGAGCGACGAGGCGCAGAAGCTCGTCGAGCGGGTCGCCGACGCGCCGGAGGTGCGCGCGGCGATCACCAAGCAGGGGGTCGGCCTGCTCGAGGACCTGCGGCGTGGGGTGCGCAGCGCGGCTCGGCAGGTCGACACCGCGATCGAGCGAGTGGCCCGCAGGGTTCTCCGCAGGCCCCAGCGGGAGCGCCGCCCGATCTATGCCGGTTCGTTCAGCCGGCTGCTCGCGCTGGCGATCGACGCGGGCGTCGTCTACGGGTCTCTGCTTCTGATCACGGCGGCGATCGCGGCGCTGATCAACCTCTTCTCGAGCGGCGACCAGCAGGCGGGAACCGCGGTGATCGCACTCGGGTTCACCGCCTGGTCGCTGATCGCGATCGCATACCTGGTGATCTTCTGGTCCGGCGCCGGCCGCACGCCGGGGATGTCCTTCGTCGCGATCCGAATGCTCTCCGAGGACGGCGCGGCCGGTCAGGCCGGGCCAGGCCTTCCGCCGTGTGATCTGGCTGGGGATCTCGGCCCTGCCGCTGCTGCTCGGGTTCTGGGGAGTCCTCTTCGAGCCCGAGCGCCGCGGCTGGCCCGACCGCCGCGCCCACACGGTCGTCTGCTACGCGGATACGGAGCTCGACAAGGACCTCGTCTAGACCGGCTCGTCGAGCAGCTCGTTCGCCTCGCTCCAGCGGCCGGGCGGCACCCGCAGCGCGATATCGGCGCGACCGTATTCATCGGGCGGGTAGTCCGAGGTGATCACGGCGTCCACCCCCGCATCGGTGAGCTGCTGGCGCCAGGCGCGGGCTGTCTCCAGCTCCCCGAAGTCCCGTACCACGTCCCAGTCGTCGTAGCTCGCGTCGCCGACGTGTAGTTCGTCGAGACCGTCGGGATGCAGCGAATCGTCGCCGACGCCGAACAGCTGGCGGAACTTGTCGCTGATGCCCATTGCTAGGCCGCGGCCTGGATCCCGGTGAGCTCCGCCGAGATCTCGCGGAGCTGCCGGCGGGCCTCGGGATCCTCGGCCTGCGGATGCGGCGCCGACTCGCTGGTGCCGTCGAAGTAATGGCCGTTGATCCCCTCGACCTCGGGTGAGGTGATCAGCCGCATGGTCGCGGCGATCCCGTCCTCCAGCGGCGTCACCGGGTCGACACCCGCGTCGCGGACCATCTGGGTCGGCATGTAGGTGCCGGGATGCAGGCAGTTCGCGGTGACGCCGTGCCCTCGAGCTCCTCGGCGAGGTCGAAGGTGAACATGACCAGCGCGAGCTTGCTCTGGCAGTAGGCCTGGACACCGGAGTAGTGGCGCTCGAGCATCACGTCGTCGAAGTCGATCGGTGCCTGGCCGGCCGAGCTCACGTTGACGATCCGGGCGGGAGCAGAGCGCTCGATCAGGGGCAGCAGGCGCCTGGTGAGCAGGAACGGGGCGAGATAGTTCACCTGGAAGGTGAGCTCGTAGCCGTCCTCGCTCTCCTCACGGGGCCGGGCGGTCCCGATTCCGGCGTTGTTGACGAGGACGTCGATGCGCTCCTCGCCGCTCAGCGAGTCGGCCAGCTCGCGCACCTCGTCCAGCGAGTCGAAATCGGCGCGCCAGCCACTCGAGCTCGCCGTTAGTGCGAGGGCGCGCGCCGGCGCGACCCGTCTTATGTTGGTCCAGCTCCTCGAGCAGCGCCTGGCCCTTCTCCTCGTTGCGGCCGTGGAGGATGAGGCGGGCACCGGTGGGTGCGAGCTCCAGTCGCCAGTCCCTTGCCGAGGCCGTCGGTAGCCCCGGTGATCACGATCGTCCGCTGGTCGGCCACGTCAGCTGCCTTCCCTGCGCGGCACGCCTATTCGCTCAGTTCGACGCGCTCGATCACCTGTGGCTCAGCTCGGCTGATCGCCCGGGCCGGTGTCGGTTCCCTCGATCGCGTCGACCGCGTCCATTCCGTTCGTGACCTCGCCGAAGACCGTGTGCTTGCCGTCCAGCCAGGGAGCTGCGTCGGTGGTGACGATGAAGAACTGCGAGCCGTTGGTGTTGGGGCCGGCGTTCGCCATCGCCAGCGCGCCGCGGACCACCTTGTGGTCGTTGAACTCGTCCTCGAACGTGTAGCCCGGGCCACCCGTGCCGGTCCCCTCCGGATCGCCGCCCTGGATCATGAAGTCCTTGATGACGCGGTGGAAGATCAGCCCGTCGTAGAAGCCATCGGCCGCCAGCTTGCGGAAGTTCTCGACCGTCTTGGGGGCGTCGTCATCGAAGAAGCTGACGGTGATCGGGCCGGCATTCGTGTGGAGAGTCGCCTCAGACACTACCTATGACCCTAGCTAACGGCGGCGGCTGGCTCCTGCGCCCTCTCCGGGAGCCATGGCCGGCGCCAGCCGCCCCAGCCGTGCAACAGGTTGGAGGCGCCCTCCGGCCCCCAGCCGCCGACCCGGTAGTCCTCGAGTGCGCAGGGGTTGTCGAGCAGCGGCTGGACGATCCTCCACGTCTCGAGGATGCTGTCCTCGCGGGCGAAGCGTTCCTGGTTTCCGGCGAGGGCGTCGGCCAGCAGGCGTTCATACGGTCCCGGCTGGTCACCGAACTGCTGCTTGAAGAGCAGATCGAGGTGCACCCGGCGCAGCTTCTCCTCCCCCGTCTGCTTGGCCTCGAGCAGTATGCACGCACCGGGATCGGGGTCGATGCGCAGGACGATCTCGTCGGTCGCCGGGATCGGGCCCCCGCCGATCCCGACCCGCGGAGGGCTCTGGAGCACGACCCTCACCTCGGTGACCTTCTCGGCGAGCTGCTTGCCGGCGCGGATGAAGAACGGGACTCCGGACCAGCGCCAGTTCATGATGTCGAGCCGCAGGGCGACGAAGGTCTCCGTCGTGGATTTGGGGTCGACTCCCTCGATGTCCCGGTAACCCTCGTACTGCCCTCGCACGTAGCGGTTCGGGTCCGCGCCGGGAATCGCCTTGAACAGGTCGAGCTTTGCGTCGCGGATCGAATCGAAATCGGCGCCGGCGGACGGGGGCTCCATGGCCACCAGGGCCAGCGTCTGCAGGATGTGGTTCTGGACGACGTCCCGCAGGCACCCGACCGGGTCGTAGAAGCTGCCGCGGTCCTCGACCCCGAAGTTCTCGGCCATCGTGATCTGCACGGACTCGACGTAGCGGCGGTTCCAGATCGGCTCGAACATGGAATTCGCGAAGCGCAGGTAGGTGATGTCCTGGACCGGCTCCTTGCCGAGGAAGTGGTCGATCCGGTAGATCTGGCTCTCGTCCAGGATCTCGTGGATCTGGTCGTTCAGCTCGATCGCCGAGTTCAGGTCGTGACCGAAGGGCTTCTCGATCACCACCCGTGCATCCTTCGCAAGCCCCGCGCTGCCGAGGCGCTGGATCACCCCGGCGAAGAGCGATGGGGGGATCTCGAGGTAGAAGACCGGGTGCCTGGCGTCCGAGAGCTTGTCCTTCAGCCGCCGGAAGGTGTCGAAGTCGTTGTAGTCCCCCTGCACGTAGCTGAGGGAATCGGCGTACTTCTTGAAGACCTCGTCGTCGATCTGCTGCCCGCGGGCCTCGGCCCGAGCCTCGACCGCCTCACGCGCGTGCTGGCGGAGATCGTCGTCACTCCATTCGCTGCGCCCGACCCCGATCACGGGCACCGTGAGCGTGCCGTTCTCGGTCAGGTCATAGAGCGCCTTCAGGGTCATCTTCTTCGCGAGATCGCCCGTGATCCCGAAGACGACCAGGGCGTCGCCGCGAGGACCGTTCGGCGGACCTGAGTTCGTCTGCGCCACGACCGGAACCTAGCGGACCCGCATAGGATCTCTGCAATGGCGCAGCTCGGAATGGTCGGTCTCGGCAGGATGGGAGCGAACATCGTCCGGCGGCTGATGCGCGACGGCCACGACTGCGTCGTCTACGACCATACGCCGGCACATGTCAAGACCCTCGTCGATGAGGGGGCCGAGGGCAGCGATTCGCTCGCGGACCTCGCCTCCAAGCTGGAGCCGCCCCGGGCCGTCTGGGCGATGGTCCCGGCGGGCGACATCACCGAGCAGGTGGTCCACGACATCGCCGATCAGCTCGAGTCCGGGGATGTGATCATCGACGGCGGCAACTCCTACTACCGCGATGACATGCGCCGCTCCCAGGAGTTCGCCGAAAAGGGGATCGACTACATCGACTGCGGGACCAGCGGCGGCGTCTTCGGGCTCGAGCGCGGCTTCTGCCTGATGATCGGCGGCCCGGACGCCGCGGTCGAGCGCCTCGACCCGATCTTCAAGACCCTGGCGCCCGGGGTGGAGACTGCCGAGCGAACGCCGGGGCGCAGCGGCGACGCGGGGCCGGCCGAGAACGGCTATCTGCATTGCGGGCCGAGCGGCGCCGGCCACTTCGTGAAGATGGTCCACAACGGGATCGAGTATGGCGTGATGGCCGCCTACGCCGAGGGGCTCAACATCCTCAAGAACGCCAACGCCGGCAAGGTCAAGCGCGAGATGGATGCCGAGACAGCGCCGCTCGAGCACCCGGAGTACTACCAGTTCGATCTCGACATCCCCGAGGTCGCCGAGGTGTGGCGGCGCGGCAGCGTGATCAGCTCCTGGCTACTCGATCTGACGGCCGCGTCGCTCGTCGAATCGCCTGACCTCTCCGACTTCGGGGGCCGGGTCTCGGACTCAGGGGAGGGCCGCTGGACCTCGATCGCGGCGATCGAGGAGGGCGTGCCCGCGGGAGTCCTGACGACGGCCCTGTACGAGCGCTTCGACTCTCGCGACCTCTCAGACTTCGCGGACCGGGTCCTCTCGGCAATGCGCAAGCAGTTCGGCGGCCACCAGGAGAAGCCGGAGTAGGTGGCTGAACACCGGCTCGAGGTGCTGGACGACGCCGACGCCGTTCACCGCCGGGGCGCGGAGATCATCGCCGAGGCCGTCAAGACAGACCTCTCGGAGCGGGGCCACTGCGCCCTGGCCGTGAGTGGTGGGCGCGATCCCTGGCCGATGTTCTCGCGACTCGAGGAATTCGAGCTCGACTGGCGGGAAATCGAGATCTTCCAGGTGGACGAGCGCGTGGCCCCCGCCGGCTCTCCCGAGCGCAACCTGACCCACTTGGTGGAGAGCCTCTCGATCGGCGCCCAGGGCAGCATCCGCCCGATGCCGGTTACCGACGACGACCTCGAAGCGGCCGCCGATCGCTACGCGGCGTCCCTGCCGGATGCCCTCGACCTCGCGCATCTGGGCCTCGGCCCCGACGGCCACACCGCGTCGCTGGTGCCCGGAGACTCCGTTCTCGAGGTGACGGACAAGAGGGTCGCCGTGACGTCCGGCGAGTACCAGGGAGTCCGCCGCATGACCCTCACCTATCCGGAGCTCCATCGCACCCGCAGGCTGCTCTGGGTCGTCACCGGGGAGGAGAAGGTCGACGCCTTGCGCAAGCTGATCGACCAGGATCCGTCGACCCCCTCGGGCTGCGTCGAATCTGGCGGCGACTCGCTGATCCTGGCGGACAGAGCCGCCGCGCCCGGCGGCTAGGCCGCCTCGTACTCGTCGTGCCGGCGGATCCAGATGGGTTCGTCGCCGCCCTCCTGGCGACCCTTCGGGGTTCGGTCGAGCAGGCCGTAGTAGCCCATGGCCGGTCCCTCGAGTCCCCGCGCCGTAGTCACGTAGGTCCGGTAGACCGTCCCGTCGGAGAGCGCATAGACGCTGAGGCCGGGGCCCTCGGTGACGTATCCCTTTGCGTCGGTGCCGGAGAGCTCCGCCATCTTCTCGACCGTGACCGGGATCTCGCCGCTTTCCAGGAAGGGCTTCAGCTCCTCCTCGGTATGGAGGAAGCCGAGGTCGCGGTTGAAGTCGTCCCCGACCGTTGAGACCCAGTCGAGGTTGTCCCAACCCATCCGCTCCTTGTATTCCTGAAGCCTGTCCAGCGGGGCGCGCGAGGCCAGCAGGACGGTCACATCTCCGCCGTTGATGAGGTGCGGGGCGTTCGCATTGATGTTGTCTGCGATCGAGGAGCAGACGGTGCAGCCCGCTTCGTAGGGCGGACCGAACATGAAGTGGTAGATCATCAGCTGCGAGCGCCCGTCGAAGAGCTCGGCAAGCGACTTGGTCCCGTCGGTGGTCTCGAACTCGTAGTCCTTCTCGACCGCGCACCCACGGGAGCTCCTGGCGTCGCTTGGTGAGCTCGTCTCCACGGTGGGTGAGTTCCTTCTCCTTCTTGATCAGCTCCTCGCGCTCCGCCTTCCACTCC
>CAVOHV010000016.1:0-15481 GCA_963695805.1 uncultured Solirubrobacterales bacterium
CAGAAGGAGTGCTCGAAGAAGAGCGGCTGGATGCCGAGCTTGTCGATGTCGATCTCGTCGAAGATCTGCTGGGCGTCGTAGGTCCCGTAGTAGTCCCCGACGCCGGCGTGGTCTCGCCCGACGATGAAGTGGGTGCAACCGTAGTTCCGGCGCGCGATTGCGTGGAGGACAGCCTCCCGCGGCCCCGCGTAGTGCATCTTCGACGGGAAGACGCCGAGGATCACCCGGTCGTTCGGGTAGTAGTCCTCCATCAGGACCTCGTAGCAGCGCATCCGCACGTCGGCAGGGATGTCGCCGGCCTTGGTCTTGCCGATCAGCGGGTGGATGAAGAGCCCGTCCGTGATCTCGAGCGCGCATTTGGTCAGGTACTCGTGCGCGCGATGGATCGGATTGCGGGTCTGGAAGGCGACGACGCGCTTCCAGCCGCGCTCCTCGAAGGCCTTGCGGGACTCCTCGGCGGTGAAGTAGCGCTTCATGAAGGCTTCCTCGTGGTCGGGCAGGTTGTCGACCTCGTAGGTCCCGCGATGCAGCGCGGACCCTCCTCGTAGATGGCTGCGACGCCTGGGTGCTCCTTGTCGGTCGTGCGGTAGACGTTCTCGGCCTCCGCCTCGAGGTCGCGCTCGAAGACCTCCGTGACGTTGAGGCGGCCGAGCGGCTTGCCCTCGTCGCTCGAGACCTCCACGGTGTCGCCCTCGGAGACATCGAGATCGGTCGCCAGCGTGATCGGGATCGGCCAGTACTGGCCATCCGGGAGCGTCATGTTCTCGACGACGCTCTTCCACTCCTCGTGGCCCTGGGGGCCCTGGAGGGGAGCGAAGCCGCCGTTCCCGATCATCTCGAAGTCGGCGGTCTGGCGATCGGTCAGCTGCAGCTTGAGTGCGGTCTGGGTCATTGGTTCAGGGAGGCCGGAAAGTGGATCGTGATGGTCAAGAAGCGGGGAAGGGTAGCGACTTCGCCATTCTCATGAAACGGGTCGCGCTTACGCGCGCCCTCGCATCAGCGCCTTACGGCGCGCCCTCGCATCTAACCGTGCAGCCCGCACTCGGTCTTCTCGAGGCCCGCCCAGCGGCCCGCGCGGTCGTCCTCGCCGGCCGCCGGCTTACGCGTGCAGTGGGTGCAGCCGATCGAGGGGTAGCCCTGATCGTGGAGCGAGTTGTAGGGAATGTCGTGCTGGCGGATGTAATCCCAGACCTGGTCCTCGGACCAGTTCGCGAGCGGGTTGAGCTTCCAGAGCCCAAAGCGCTTGTCCCAGGTGAATTTCGGGGCCTTGGCGCGGGTTTGCGAGTCCGAGCGGCGGATTCCGGAGACCCAGAGATCGACGGCGGCGAGCGCCGAGCGCATCGGCTCGACCTTGCGGATCCCGCAGCAGGAGTCCGGGTCACGGCTCCAGAGCTCGTCGCCGTAGAGGTCCTTCTGCTGCTCGAGGGTGATCGAGCTGTAGCGGTGGAAGTTGATGCCGTAGCGCTTCTCGAGGCGGCCCTTCGTCTCGTAGGTCTGGTGCCGAGCAGGACGTCGGTGTCGAGGTCGAAGAAACGCGCCTCCGCGTCGAGGCTCTGCGCCATGTGGACCGTCACCGAGCTCGTCTTCTGGAACGAGCAGGCGATGTACATCCGGGGATTGAAGGTCTTCAGCGCCGAGCCGAGCGCCTCCTCGGCGCTCGCATCCTCGAGCTCCGCGGCCTTCTCCTCCGGGTCGAACCCGAGTCCGTCGAGCTGAGCCTCGGGCACCGCGGCGTGCTCCGTGGCCGAAGCCTCGTGAAGGATGCCCTTGCGGCCGTTCCCGTTCACCGTGGTGCCGGGGATTCCCTGCGTCGTCGTAGGCTCCATCTAGTCCGCGCACTCCCCTTCGCCCCGCTCGACCTTGTAGGGCTCCGAGCGGTTCCAGTCGATGAAGAAGAGGAGGTTGTCCGAGTTGAACTCGACCGGCAGCTTCAGGTCCGAGATCAGCTCCTCGAACTGGTCAAAGCCGGTGCGGTCGACGAAGGCGTTGAAGTTCTCTCCGTCGTTGCGCTTCTCCTCGTAGTTGCGGATCCAGCGCTCCACCGCCTCGGGGACGCGCTTTGCCGGCAGCCGCGCCTTCAGCCGATGGCCGAAGACGACGTCCCCGCCCTCGAAGTTGCCGGCGATGTGCGGGATGTAGGCGGGGATCGTGTGCTCGCCCACTTTGATCGAGGCCCCGTAGAAGCCGATCGTGGCGATGTGGTGCTGGGAGCACCCGTTGGGACAGCCGCTCATCTTGATGTGGATCTGCTTGGTGAGCGGGTCGGTGATCTCCATTTCCTCGAGCCGCTTCTGGAGCTCGGCGTTCAGGCCCATCGAGGCGGTGATGCCGAGCTTGCAGCTGTCGGTGCCCGGGCAGCTGACCACGTCGGTGATGCCGAACGCGCCCGAATCCCCGAGGTTGAGATTCTTCAGGCGGACCCAGAGGTCGTAGAGGGACTCGGGACGGATCCAGCGCAGCACGAGGTTCTGCTGGACCGTGGTGCGGGCGTAGCCGCCGGTGAAGTCCCGCATGATCGCGGCGAGTCCGCGGAACTGCTCCGGCGTGAGGTCGCCGCGCGTCACCTTGACGGTGGCGGTGACGAACCCGTTCTGCCGCTGGGGGGCGACGTTGGCGTCCACCCATGCGTCGAACTCGTTCCTGTCGCCGTTCGGCGAGCCGTGGGTCTCCGGGACCGCGGGGGCGTCGGCCTCCTCGTCATGGACGAAGAGAAGGTGATCGATGGTGAAGTCGCGCTCGTTGACCCAGTCGCCCTTCAGCTCTTCGTCGACGAGCTCGCGGAAGGCGTCCATGCCGATCTTGTCGACCAGCACCTTGATGCGGGCGCGCATCCGGTTCTCGCGCAGCCAGTCCTGGCGGTCGAAGATCCGTAGGGCAGCCTCGGTCACCTTCAGGTAGTCGCCGTTGTCGAGCTCGACGAAGTCATAGAGGGTGGGTGCGATCCGCGGCTGGATCGAGGTACCGCCCCCAATCCGGACTTCGACGCCCTTCACCTGCTTGCCGTCGACCTCCTTCACCTTCGGGATGAAGCCGACGTCGTGGATGCCGGTGATGGCCCTGTCGTCTTCGCTGGCGCTGAAGGCCGTCTTCACCTTGCGGGGCATGAGCTGCGTGGTGGGGTGGCGGACGAAGTAACGCGCGTAGGCGGCGGCATACGGAGTGACGTCGAAGGGCTCGTCCTCGGCGATGCCGGCCCAGGGGTCGCCGGTCACGTTCCGGATCGTGTTGCCACATCCCTCGCGCGACGAGAGGCCGGCCTGGCTGATCTGGCGGATGAACTCGGCGGCGTCCGCCAGGGGGATGTGGTGAATCTGGATGTTCTGGCGGGTCGTGATGTGGCCCTTGTTGAGCGGCGCGAGCTCCTCGATCGCGTCCGCGAAGGCCTCCATCTGCTCTGGGCTGACGCCGCCATAGGGAAGCTTCACCCGGATCATCTGCACGTCGGGCTGGCGCTGGCCATAGACACCCTGCTTGAGCCGGAAGCCGATGAACTGCTCCTCGGTCTGCTCGCCGCGCAGGAAGCGGGCCGCCTCGGTGTCGAAGTCGTCGAACTCGCGCTCGAGGATCGGGATCACATGGCCGGGGACGTTCTCGTAGACCTCCGGGTTCTCGAGTGAGCCGAGCTTGCCCTTGCCGTGCTGCCTCTTGGCCGGGTCCTGCTTGAGGGAGGCAGGGTCGACCGGCTCCTTCGCCTTCCGGCTTCCGTTGGTCGAGGCGCCCTTCTTCTCTGTCTCGGGTGCGGAGACAGGCTCACTGAAAACCGGCCCTTCCTGTCGACGACGACGTGCCTTGCCCGGCGTTTACCGGCCGCCCAATCTAGCAAACCTGATCGAGTTTCAGGTGTTTATAGGCGGGCGTGGCCGTCGAGGTTAGCCTGACCGGCCGCCCAGCCACCTACATCTCGCCGTGCACCGCGAGGATGTTCCCCGAGGGGTCCTTGAACCAGGCGATCCCGCCGGCTGGTCCGTTGCGGTCGATTCCCTTCTCGTCCTGGTCGAAGCCGTCGTAGCGCTCGAAAGTGACGCCCTTCGCCGCCAGGTCGTCGACCGCGGCGTCCACGTCGCCGACCGGGAAGTTGAGGATCGTGTGTTCGCCGGTGCGAGGTCCGGTTTCGGATAGATGAGGACCTCACGGCCGCCGAGCTGGAGCTGAAGCAGCGGCTGGTCGGCGCCTACGTCGAGGTCCGAGATTTCCAGGCCGAGCGTCTCTCCATAGAACTCCTTCGCCTTCTTCGGGTCGTCGACCGCAAATCCGGTGTAGGCCTTGCTTGCGTCGAGCATGTCGTTTCCTCTCTTTGTCTGGTTCACCTATGTCGACCCGGAAACCGCCGGAAATTCATCGCCTGTATAGATCGGCGGGTGACAGAGATCCCGGTGGTCTCCGGCGAGGCGGTCTTTGGCGCGATCGACGCCGAAACCGCGATCGAGAGGACCCGCGACGCATTCGAGCGCTACGGCCGGGGCGAGTGGACGATGCCGGCGAAGGTCTACCTGGACAGCCCGCCGCACGGTGACTTCCGGGCGATGCCGGCGCTCGGCGACGGTGTCGCACTGCTCAAGTGGGTTACCTCGTTCCCCGGCAACAGCGCAGGGGCCTGCCCGTGGTCCGAGGTGAGGTGCTGCTCTCCAGCGCCGAAACGGGCGAAGAGCTGGCGGTGATCGAGTGTTCGTCGGTGACCTCGCTGCGGACGGGGGCTGCGGCCGCGGTCTCGGCCCAGGCCCTTGCCGCAGAGAGTGCGAAGTCGGTCGGGATCATCGGCTGCGGGGTGAACGGCGCCTGGGCGGCGCGCTGCCTGGTGGCAGCCGGCTACGGGCCGGGAGTCTGCGCCGATCCGCGGGTCGATCCGGCCGAGGCGCTGGCCGACGAGCTCGGCTGGCGGGCCGGCGACCGTGGCGAGGCCGCCGGCCAGGACGTCGTGGTCACGGTGACGCCGGGCGAGGAGCTGGTGATCCTCGAGTCCGACCTGCGCCCAGGCCAGCACCTCGCTGTGCTTGGCGCAGACGCCCACAGCAAGCAGGAGGTCGACCTGGCGGCCATCGAGCGCTGCCGTCTCTTCTGCGACGAGTGGGAGCAGGCGAGCGCCGGCGGCGAGCTCGCCAACGCGGTCGACGCCGGGCTGGTGAAGCGCGAGGACGTCACCCAGCTCGGGGACGTCATGACCACCGGCGCCGAGGGCCGTCGCACGGACGATGAGATCACGCTCTTCGACTCGACCGGCCTGGCGATCCAGGACCTGGCGATCTGCCGCGCCGTCTATGAGCGCTGGCGCAGCGGCGAGGTCGACGCGCCAGTGGTCACGCTCTGAGTCAAGCGGCGGCGGGCGTTGCCTCACAGGCGCCCGCCCGCCGCCACCTCTCCTCCCAAGCTTCTAGTCGACGTCGGTTCCCTCGACCAGGAACGCGACCCGCACGTGGGCGCGCCACTCGTCGAGGTTCTCGCCGCGCAGCCCCGTGGACACCACGTCGACCGCCCGGATGTTCCGCAACGAGCTCTGCGCCTGCTTGAGCGCCTGCTGCGCTGCGTCATCCGAAGACTTCTTGGAGCTTCCGACCAGCTCGATGATCTTGACGACGGCCACGAGCCCTGTTTCTCCTCTCGGCGCGATGAATTCGTGGCCGGTGTTCTATTCGAACGAGCGCCTGAGGGCAAGTCCGCAAATGCGTATCAGCCGGGACCCCAACCGCCTGCGAGCTGAGAATGGACCGAGACGCCCTCTCGAAGCGCCGCCTCCTGCCAGCGGCTGCGCCGAGCAGCCTGGGGGCCGGCGCCGTCTCTCGGAGGAAGAGCTCGAGGGCTGCGGCGATCGCAGCCGTCTCATCGGGTCCGGCTACGCTCTCAATCTGAATCCGTGGCCGCGGAGGGCTCTGCTTGCCGTTTCGTCCGGGCATGGCGGAGCCCTAGAGCGGGATGTTCCCGTGCTTTCGCTTCGGTCCCTCGACCCGCTTCGTCTGCAGCGTGCGCAGCGCGCGGATCAGCTTCGGGCGGGTCTGGTGTGGCTCGATCACGTCGTCGATGTAGCCGCGCTCGGCCGCGGAATAGGGGTTGGCGAAATGAGCCTTGTAGTCGTCGATCAGCTTCGCCCGCCGCTCGTCGGGGGTGGGGGACTTGGCGAGGTCGCGGCGGTAGATGATGTTGACCGCGCCCTCCGGCCCCATCACCGCGACCTCCGCCGTCGGCCAGGCGAAGTTGAAGTCGGCCAGCATGTGCTTGGAGTTCATGACGTCGTAGGCGCCGCCGTAGGCCTTGCGGGTGACGACGGTGAGCTTCGGGACGGTCGCCTCGGTGAACGCGTAGAGCAGCTTCGCGCCGTGGCGGATGATCCCGCCCCACTCCTGGGAGGTGCCAGGCAGGAACCCGGGCACGTCCGTGAAGGTGAGCAGGGGGACGTTGAAGGCGTCGCAGAACCGCACGAAGCGGGCCGCCTTCTCCGAGGAGTTGATGTCGAGCACGCCGGCCAGGTGATTGGGCTGGTTGCCGACCACGCCGATCGGGTGCCCGTCGAGGCGGGAGAAACCGATCACGATGTTCTGCGCGAAGTGCTCCTGGACCTCGAAGAACTCCCCGTCGTCCACGATCCGCGCGATCACGTCGCGCATGTCGTAGGGCTTCTGGGGGTCATCGGGGACGAGGCTGTCGAGCTCGGGGTCCTCGCGGTCGGGGTCGTCGGTCGGCTCCACCCGCGGCGGAAGCTCCAGGTTGTTGAGCGGCAGGAAGCTCATCAGGTAGCGGGCGTCCTCCAGGCACTGCTCCTCGTTCTCGGAGGCGAAGTGGGCGACTCCCGACTTGCTGTTGTGGGTCATCGCGCCGCCGAGCTCCTCGAACTCGACCTCCTCGCCGGTCACCGTCTTGATCACCTCGGGGCCGGTGATGAACATGTGGGAGGTCCCCTTGACCATGAAGATGAAGTCGGTCATGGCGGGTGAGTAGACGGCGCCGCCGGCGCACGGGCCCATGATCAGGCTGATCTGCGGGATCACTCCCGAGCACTGCACGTTGCGGACGAAGACGTCGCCGTAGGCGCCCAGCGAGACGACGCCCTCCTGGATCCGCGCGCCGCCCGAGTCGTTGATGCCGATCACCGGCGCACCGACCTTGGCCGCGAGATCCATGACCTTGACCATCTTCTCGGCCATCACCTCGCCGAGTGAGCCGCCGAAGACCGTGAAGTCCTGGGAGAAGACGAAGACGGTGCGGCCGTCGATCGTGCCGTAGCCAGTTACCACCGCGTCGCCGTAGGGGCGGCGCTTCTGCATCTCGAACTCGTAGGTGCGATGGCGGACGAAGGTGTCCAGCTCCTCGAAGGACCCGGGGTCGAGCAGCTTCTCTATGCGCTCGCGCGCGGTGAGCTTGCCCTTCTCGTGCTGCTTCTCGACCGCCTCCTCCGAGCCGGCGTGCATCGCCTCCTCGCGCAGCTCCCGCAGATAGGCGAGCTTCTCGTCATGGGTTACCGGGTTCTTCTCTCTCATCGGCGCCGGAGTCTAGGGGGGCCGGTTGAAGGACCCGCCCGATGTCGATGGTTCGGCGCCTTTGCACGGTGCGAGCGAGTCGTGTCAGAGTGGCGCTATGACCGAGGACGAGGTTCGAAGGCTCCTCGACGAAATCACTGCCGACCCGGATCCCGAGCGGGAGTACGAGCTACGTCAGGCAGACTGCCTGATCGACATCCCGCAGTCCGGGGAGCGGTTCGACCGCGACGGGATGCGGGAGCTGCAGCGCAACTTCCCCGGCGGCGCTCCGGAGATGAACCTGAAGCGGCTCGCCGGCGAGGGAAATGCCTGGGTGGCCGAGCTCGAGTCGGAATACGGCGAGGAGCGTGGCGGGACCTTCAACGTCTGCCTGATCCTCGAGTTCGAGGACGGCAGGATCAGGCGCGAGACCCGCTACTACGCCGAGCCGTTCGAGGCGCCCGAGCAGCGGGCGCAGTGGGCGCTCCCGGCCGAGCCCTAGAAGAACGCGCCGCCGCGGTACTCGCCGAAGACGTCGCGCATCGCGTTGCAGACCTCGCCGATCGAGCCTCCGGCGCGGAGCGCTTCCTTGATCGGTGGCAGCAGGTTGGCGTCGCCGCGGGCGGCCTCGCGGAGCTCCTCGAGCCGCTTCTCCACCGCCGCCTGGTCGCGGTTGTCCTTCCACTTCGCCAGGCGTGCGAGCTGGCGCTTCTCCGCCTCCGGGTCGACCTTGAGGATGTCGACATCGTCGATCTGGTCGGTGACGTACTTGTTGACGCCGACGATGATGTCCTGGCCGGTCCGGTAGCGCTCCTGGTAGGAGATCGCCGACTCCTCGATCTCCTTCTGGATGAACTCGAGCGCGTTCACCGAGCCGCCGAGGTCTTCCACCTTCTTCATCAGCTCCCAGGAGCGCTCCTCGACCTCGTCGGTGAGCGACTCGATGAAGTAGGAGCCGGCGAAGGGATCGACGGTGTCGGCGACGCCGGACTCGTGGGCGAGCACCTGCTGGGTGCGCAGGGCGATGCGGGCGGAGCGCTCGGTCGGCAGGGCGAGCGCCTCGTCGAAGCCGTTGGTGTGGAGTGACTGGGTGCCGCCGGCGACCGCGGCAAAGCCCTGCAGCGCGACCCGGATGATGTTCACCTCGGGCTGCTGGGCCTGCAGGGTCACCCCACCGGTCTGCGTGTGGAAGCGGATCATCTGCGCCTTCTCGTCCGTGGCGCCGAACCGGTCGCGCATGATCTTTGCCCACATCCGGCGGACCGCCCGGAACTTGGCGATCTCCTGGAAGACGTTGTTGTGGCCGTTGAAGAAGAAGGCGAGTCGCTGTCCGAACTTGTTCACGTCGAGGCCCGCGTCGATCCCGGCCTGCACGTAGGCGATCGCGTTGGCGAGAGTGAAGGCGACCTCCTGGACGGCCGAGCTGCCCTTCTCGCGCATGTGGTAGCCGGAGATCGAGATCGTGTTCCACTTCGGGACGTTCTCGTTGCAGTAGGCGAAGATGTCGGTGGTCAGCCGCATCGTCGGCTCGGGCGGGTAGATGTAGTTGCCGCGCGACACGTACTCCTTGAGGACGTCGTTCTGGACCGTCCCGCGGAGCTCCTCGGCCGGCACGTCCTGCTCCTCGCCGACGAGCTCGTAGAGCAGCAGCAGGATCGCGGCGGGTGCGTTGATCGTCATCGAGGTCGAGACCTCGCCGAGGTCGATCTGGTCGAAGCAGATCCGCATGTCCTCGAGGGTGTCGATGGGCACGCCGGTGCGGCCGACCTCGCCGGCGCAGAGCGGATCGTCCGAGTCGCGCCCCAGCTGGGTGGGCAGGTCGAAGGCCATCGAGAGGCCCGTCGAGCCGTGCTCGGTCAGGTAGCGGTAGCGCTCGTTGGTGTCCTCGGGGCTCGCGAAACCGGCGTACTGCCGCATCGTCCAGAGCCGGTCGCGGTACATGCCCGGATGGATGCCGCGCGTGTAGGGGTACTCGCCGGGCTCGCCGAGCCGCTCCTGCAGGCCGGGCGCGACGTCGTCCTCCTCGTAAAGGCGCTTGATCTCGATCCCGGAGTCGGTGATCCGCCGCTCCTCGTCGGGGCCGATCACCGGCGCGATGTAGCGGTGCAGGTCCTCCTCGAGCGCAGCTTGCTGGCGGTCGGGGTCTGGAGCGCCATCGGTAGCCGCGCCGTTCGTCCCCTCCTTCTTGGCCTCGTCCTTTGGCCGGGTGGCCATGGCGACAGGATAGATAGGGTCGCGCTGCCGGCGGGCGAACGGGCTCGCGCTACGCAGCGATTGCGATGCCCAGCTTGCCCTGCGTGTGCTTCCCGGGCAGATCGGCGAGCGCGGCTCCGGCATCCTCGAGGCCATAGGTGCGCTGGATCGGCACGCTCAGCACGCCTTCCTCGAGGAGCTGGGCGAGTTCCTCCAAGGCCCCACCCTCGGCGGATCCACCGACGTTGTGCCGGCCGGGCCCCTCGCCGGCGGCCCTAACCGGAGAGGCGGCTCGCCCGCCGTCGGCGAGCGCAGCCGCGTAGACCTCGAACTCCTCCGGCGAGCTGGAGACCGTGTCGAACAGGGCGGCCACGCCGCCATCCTCGAGCTCACGGGTCTGGGCGACCACGTCGCCGTCGCGCGGGATCACATGGTCGACGCCCAGATCCACCAGGAATCCCTCGTCCTCCGGAAAGCCGGGAGCGATGATGTGGGCACCGGCTCGCCTGGCGAGTTGCACCGCGAAGCTGCCGACGCCGCCAGTGGCGCCGATGATCAGGATGCTCTCGCCGTCCTGCAGATCGAGGGCGGCGATCCCCGCCATGGCCGTGAGGCCGGTGACGGGTGCGGCCCCGGCGGCGGCGAAGTCCACGCCGTCCGGCTTGCGGCCGACTTGGCCGGCCGAGCCCAGGGAAAGCTCGGTCCAGGAGCCGCCGTGGACATCAGGGTCGACCGCCGGAGCAAAGCCGAAGACTTCTTGCCCGGCCGCGAGGGAGTCCATGCCAGTACCGACCCGCTCGACGACCCCCGCGAAGTCTCGGCCGAGGATGACCGGGAACCGGTAGTCGGCGTAGTCGCGCATCATGCCGCCGGCGATCACGTTGTCGATGGGGTTGACGGACGAGGAGTGGACCCGGACCGTCAGCTCGCCCTCGCCCGGCTCGGGCTCCGGCAGATCGTCGCGAAGCCTCGGCTCAGATTCGAAGTCCTCCAGGACGAATCCCCTCATCGCCAAAAATCATTGCACTCGAGCATCCGGTGGCTGGGACTCGATCCACTCCCTCAATGCATCGAGCTGTACGTGCGCGAAGAGCCCATAGGAGGGAGGAGGGTCGAGCTGATCGATGTAGTCAGCAACCCAGAACCCGAGCTCTCCCCGGAGCAGCTGAGCGCACTGCAGCGCCGACAGCGGCCTGAACGACGACTCGGCGAGCTCGGCGGTCGCGGCGTCGACCCGCGCGGCCACCTCCGAGAGCCGCTGGGGGCCCCACTCCTCCCAATCGCCTTCGCCCCGCCCGTACGAGGTGCCGTCGCTGTGGGCGACGAAGCCGCACGCCGCAAGCTCCTTGGCCCGTGCCGTCTCGGCACGACGCGCAGTCTTTGAGCCTTTGAACGGCCCCAGGTCCTCGTAGAGGTCGGGCCGCAGCCGCAGGGCGAAGCGCTTGACCAATCCCGAGGATTTGTAACCGCGCCGGTGTTGCCGCAGCCGTTCCTCGGGGCTGCGCGCGCTCGAACCGACATAGATCCAGGGGATGCGCGGATCGCGCCGCCGCCCGGCGGCTCGCTCGAGCTCGATCACATATACGCGGGAGGGCACGGTCCTAGCCCACTCGCAGACTGGCCGACCGGGTCAGAAGCCGAAGAAGCGGCGACGTTTCTTCTTCGGCGGTGGAGGCGGCGCGGTCTCGGCCGCGGGCGTCTCGACCGGCGGCGTCTCGGCCGGGGTGGCCTCGACTACCGGCGTCTCTTCCACCGGCGGCTCGATGGCGGCGAGCTCGGGCGGCGGTTTCGGCTCGGTGGGTTGGCCCAGGTCGGCGAAGGGGCGTTTCTGCGGCGTTGCGAGCTCTTCGAGGACGGCGTCGAGCCAGCCCTCGAGCTTGGTCTGCTCTGTGCCGTTCTCGGCCTTCAGCTTCACGTTCGTTCCCCAGCCCTTCTCGGCCAGCTCGACCTCGATCCAGGCATCTGCACCGTCGTCGGACGCCTCCCAGCGCAGGACAGACTCGGGACTTCTCTTATTGACCGTCACCTCGGTCGCGCGGCCGACCAGGGCGCACATCAGCCCCTGCATGCGGTCGGGCTGGTCGATCAGCTCCCAGAGCTCGGGCGGCGACATGACCAGCGTTCTGCTTGCGCTCTGCATGCCCCGCCCTTTCGCGCCACCCAGACGCGCTCCTGCCGCTTATCGGTTTTGGGCGAGATATCCCTCGATCGCCGCCGAGGCGCGCAGCCCCGCGTTGCCGTCCCAGAGCGGGATCTGCGGCGGTTCGGCCGGGGGATCGGTGCCGAGCACCCGCTCGGCGGCCTCGCGGAGCGCCTTGGGATCGACGCCGATCAGCTCGTTGGTGCCGAGCTCGGTGGTAACCGGCCGCTCGGTGGTGGTCCGGTAGGTCAGGCAGGGAGTGCCGAGGACGCTGGTCTCCTCCTGGACCCCACCTGAGTCGGTGACCACAAGCCGGGCCTCGGCCTCGAGGCCGATGAAGTCGGTGTAGTCCATCGGCTCGGCCAGCGTGACCTTTCCCGACGCGGGGAATCCCATTTCCTCCAGCCGCGCCCGCGTCCGCGGATGGACCGGGAAGGTCACGGGCAGGGACTCGCCGAGCTCGCCGAGCACGTCCATCGTCTGCCCGAGGAGCTCCGGGTCGTCGACCAGCGCCGGGCGGTGCAGGGTGACGAGCACGAAGTGCCGCGCCTCGAGCCCGTTCCTCTCCAGCAATGCCGGCCGATCGACTCCTTCGAGCAGCCGGTAGAGGCTGTCGATCATCGTGTTGCCGACCAGCTGGACGCCGTCGCCGGTGATCCCCTCGGCAGCCAGGTTCTCGATTGCGTCCTCCGAGGTGCAGAGCAGAAGGTCAGAGATCCGGTCGGTGACCACGCGGTTCACCTCTTCGGGCATTCCCCAGTCGCGCGAGCGGAGCCCGGACTCGATGTGGGCGACCGCCACGTGCAGCTTGGTCGCGGCGAGTGCCGCGGCCATCGTCGAGTTGACGTCGCCCGGCACCAGGACCATGTCGGCGGGGTGGTCGAGCAGGTCACGCTCGATCCCGATGAGCACACCGGCCGTCTGCTCGGCGTGGGAGCCGGAGCCGACCTCGAGGTTCGCGTCCGGCTCGCGCATGCCGAGGCGCTCGATGAAGCCGCCTGAGAGCGCGCGGTCGTAGTGCTGGCCCGTGTGCACGACGCGGACGGAGATCCCCTCGGATCCCTCCAACGCGCCGATCACCGGAGCCGCCTTGACGAAGTTCGGTCGCGCCCCCACGACCGCGAGCACTGAGGCAGTCACAGCGCGGCAAGCTATCGGGGGCAGCGGTTCGAACGGCCTCCGGGTAGGGTCTTCCTGTCATGGCCGGCAACGCAAGCGGCGCTGTTCTGGTCACCGGTACCTCGTCCGGCATCGGCCGCGCCACCGCCCTCCTGCTCGATGCGGAGGGCTACCGCGTCTTCGCCGGCGTGCGCAAGGAGGCCGACGGGAGGGAGCTTTCCCAGGCCTGCTCGGATCGGCTGACGCCGGTCACTATCGACGTCACCGACGCCGGCCATATCGAATCGGCGAGGGAGCAGCTCGCCGAGGCGGTCGGCGACGAGGGGCTGGTCGGGCTAGTCAACAACGCCGGCGTGGGGGGTGGTGGCCCGATCGAGTTCATGCCGCTCGACGAGCTGCGGAGAACGATCGAGATCAATCTGATCGGTCAGGTCGCCGTCACCCAGGCCTGCATCCCTCTGCTCCGGAGGGCAAAGGGGACGATCGTCTTCATCGCCTCGATCGGTGGCCGGGTGGCGAGCCCCTTCATGTCGCCGTACAACACCTCGAAGTTCGCGATCGAGGCGCTCGGCGAATCGCTGCGACACGAGCTACGCCCCTGGGAGATCGATGTGACCGTCGTCGAGCCGGGCTCGATCGACACCGAGATCTGGAACAAGGGAAACGAGCAGATCCGCGAGAGGCTGGACGAGATGCCGGAGGACGCCCGGCGCCTCTACGGCCGCCAGATGACACGCTTCGGCGAGGTTCTGAACGAGACCGCCAGCCGCGGCATCCCGGCCGAGAAGGTCGCCGAGGTGGTCCACAAGGCGATCGCCTCCGACAAACCGAAGCACCGCTACCTCGTCGGCACCGACGCGAAGATCGGAGCCCGCCTCAAGGGCACGCTGCCCGACCGGACCTTCTCGAAGCTCGCCGCGCGGCAGATGAAGATGCCGACCGACGTTCCGTCGGAATAGCCGCGCCCCGCATCACCGCTTAGAGGTGCGTTTCTTACCGTTGCATGGAAAGAAGCGCCTCGGGCGGCGCTGACCGGCGCGGATAGAGTTCGTGCCGTGCGGCTGATCCACACCTGCTACCGGATCACCGATCCCCACAGATCGGTGGCCTTCTACGAGGCCCTGGGGCTCGAGAAACGCCGCGAGATGCCGATCCGCGACGAGGCAATCAACATCTTCATGGGCGTACCGGGTGAGGAGCTCCCCGAGCTCGAGCTGACCCATAACTACGGCGTCGATGACTACGAGTTGGACACCGCCTACGGTCACGTGGCACTCACGGTCGATGACTTGGACGTCACACTCCAGCATCTCAAGGAGATGAAGATCGAGCCGGAGAGGCCCCCTTATCGAATCCACGAGGGCGGTTCGCGCCTCTGCTTCGTCAGGGATCCCGACGGCTACAGGGTCGAGCTGCTCGAGCTGAGGGGCTGATGGACGCCCCTCGGGGCCGGTTGCCGCAACCCTTGTCTTGTGCGGCACCATCTTGGTTGGTCGCTCCGGCGAAAGCGGAGGTCTCGCTGCTGACAGGGGCTCCCCGAATAGCCGCTTTGCATGGAAAGCAGCGGTCTCGACGCACGGGAAATTACGGATGCAAACGAGTCGAGCCACCGAATAGGTTCCCCCACGGTGTCCAACCGGATAATCCACGCACAAAGGATGCGCGTCCGGGCTGTTGGCTTGAGGCGCTTCACGCTCGCCGCCACACTCGCGGCACTGTCGCTGGCGGCGAGCGCCCCGCTCGCTAGTGCGTCGGTGACGATTGGTCAACTAGCCCCCCCTGCGCCCCCAGCTTTCTGCAGCAACGCCACGAGTAACGATGTCGCTCAGCCCACCGTGACCTCGGGGAACCCCTATGTGGTGCCCGCAACGATCACACAGGGCACTGTCACTTCGTGGAGCACCAATGCGGCGACGGGGAGCCCGCCGAGCTACACGATGAAGATCTTCCGCAAGGTTGCCGACCCGCAGACATACTTGGCCGTCGCCCACAGTGGCCCCCGCGTCCTGACCCCTGGGATCGCCAACACGTTCGCGGCCAGCATCCCGGTGAAGGCCGGGGATTTCCTTGGACTGAACTACAACGATGGCAGCGCCGTGGCGAGCGCGTGCCTGTTCAGCGTTCCGGGTGAGTCATATCGATTCAGGACTGGCAGTTTGCCGGACGGTCAGGCCGGCGACTTCGGCACCTTCCCTCAGGGCAGGATGAATCTCTCCGCCGTGGTCGAGCCGGCCAACGCCTTTACCCCGGGCTCGATCTCCCGCAATAAGAGGAAGGGCACCGCGACCCTCACCGTCAACAACCTGCCAAACCCCGGCGAGCTGATCGGCTCGGGCAACGGCGCCAAGGTGGCGGCAGCCGGGGCAAGGATCAGCAAGGCGGTCACGGCGGGCACAGCACAGTTGCTGATCAAGGCGAAGGGTAAGAAGAAGAAGAAGCTGAACAAGACCGGCAAGGTGAAGCTGAACGTCGCCGTCACCTACACCCCCACCAGCGGCGATCCGAGCACCCAGTCGGTCAAGGTGAAGCTGAAGAAGAATCTCTGAGCGGAGCGCTGGGAGTCCACGTCGAAGTAGCTGCTTTG